>NZ_BAAHBR010000015.1:735025-1428132 GCF_054776575.1 Spirosoma humi | reverse complement strand
GGCGGCAGGTGTACGCGGTGAGAGTCGCTAAGCTGAGCCGTACTAATGGCCCCGGACGCGAGTTTGTTCATGGTTTTACGGGAGCGGGTAGGTATTGGTCGGTAGGTAGGGTAGTGATCTTGGTAAGCAGTCATTAGCATCTCTCTCTGTAGGAAAAAAGACACAAGAAGGAATTGACTAACCAGCGGAGCTGGCACAAGTCGAACGAGTCAATTAGGTTGGTGTAGTTAAGGCGGGTGTTCACCTCTTCCATTTCGAACAGAGTCGTTAAGCCCCGTACTGCCGATGGTACTGCTGTCACAAGCGGGAGAGTAGGAAGATGCCACCTATTGAAACAGCGAAGGCCTGTCCTTGTGGGACAGGCCTTTTTGCCTTTTAAGCGGGTTTAGGATGGTAGAATAGTCAATGAACTTACTTATAGTATATTCAATCTTGCATTTCATCCTGTTTGGTAAATGGCTATTTATAAACTCCAAATCAACGGCCGTAGTTATCAGGCCGATGTTGATCCTGATACACCTTTACTATGGGTATTACGCGATAATTTCGGGCTGTTAGGCACAAAGTATGGTTGTGGTATTGCACAGTGTGGTGCCTGTACTGTGCATTTGAATGGTGAGGCTGCCCGTGCCTGTGTACTGCCCGTCTCGGCAGTAGGTAAATCCAAAGTGACGACAATTGAAGGTTTATCCCCTACTGGAAATCATCCTGTTCAGCAGGCGTGGGATAAAGTTGATGTGCCCCAGTGTGGCTATTGCCAGGCTGGGCAGATTATGACAGCGGCTGCATTGCTTAAACGTAATCCAAAGCCGTCGCAATCCGAAATTGATGAGACGATGACCGGCAACCTATGCCGTTGTGGAACGTATCACCGCATTCGGGAGGCCGTGAAGCTTGCCTCCATGTCAACTACATCGACGGGTGCTACTAAATCCTCAAAAACGAAATAGCGATGCAGACATCAACGCATTCGAGCCGGAGAAACTTTCTGAAGGTAGTAGCAACGGCTGGTGGGGGCCTGGTATTGGGGTTCAACTGGGTCGACTCGGAGGCTGCAACAGCTACTAGCCGTGTTGCTCCCACGGGTATCGATTTTAATAGCTATCTATCGATCAGCCCACAGGGTACCGTCACCATACTATCGCCCAATCCTGAAGTGGGACAGGGCATAAAAACGGCCTTCCCAATAGTTGTCGCGGAAGAACTGGACGCTGACTGGACAAAGGTTGTCGTTGAGCAAGCCCCCCTTGACACGAAAAAATTTGAACGCCAGGTCGCTGGCGGTAGCGGCTCGATTCCGCACTCCTGGGAGCGCTTACGTAAAGCGGGTGCCACGGCTCGTCAGATGCTCATGGAAGCGGCCGCAAAGCGGTGGAATGTCCCCGCAACTGAGTGCACGACCAGTAGTGGGTTTGTGCAGCATTCAGCAAGTAGCCGAAAGCTGAGCTACGGCGAGCTAGCTACTGAAGCGGCTCAATTGTCGGTTCCAAATAACGTTAAATTAAAAGCGGTCAAAGACTTTAGCCTTATCGGTAGTTCGATCAAGAATGTCGATAACCCTAAAATTATTACAGGAAAGCCGTTATTTGGGCTTGACTTCTATCGTGAAGGCATGTTGTTCGCCATGATTCAGCGTCCGGCATTTGGCTACAAGTTGAAATCGCTCAACGCCGATACAGCCAAAGCTATGCCTGGTATCGTCAACGTCGTAACGTTCGACAATAACGTAGCCGTTGTTGGTAAGTCAACCTGGCAGGTGAAAAAAGCAAAAGATGCGTTAAAAATCGAATGGGAGAAGGCAGATGCTCTGGAAAGCACAGCCGACCACAATCGACTATTTAAAGAATTACTGGACGGCTCAGGCGCAACAGTGCGTCGGAAAGATGGTGACGTTGACACGGCGTTTAAAAATGCGGCCAAAGTGGTCAAGGCGGAATATCAATGTCCGTTCCTTTCTCACGCGCCTATGGAGCCTATGAACTTCTTCGCCCACGTCCGGCCGGATGGAGTAGAGTTAGTGGGGCCTACCCAAACCCCCGAACTGGCCCGAAATGAAACCGCTAAGCTGCTTGGGATCGCGCCCGATAAGGTATCAGTGCAATTGACCCGCATGGGGGGGGGATTTGGCCGTCGGTTAAAAGCTGACTATGTCGTTGAAGCCGTACAGGTATCGAAGTTAGTGAATGCGCCGGTTAAAGTAATCTGGACGCGGGAAGATGACATGATGGGTGGAAGCTACCGCCCGGCTGTTCGCTACCGTTTTGAAGCGGCTCTGGACGCCCAGGGTACTATGATTGGGTACAAGCTTCGGGGGGCCAGTATTAACGCTGGTAATTCGACACGGGAGGACAATTTTCCGGCGGGTGCTGTCGATAACCTATTGATCGATAGTGTAGACCATAAATCGCCGATTACAACCGGCCCCTGGCGAGCACCAATCACAAACTTCCTTGCTTTTGCCGAACAGTCGTTTATTGATGAAGTGGCCCAGGCCGCTGGCAAAGATCCTGTTCAGTTTAGATTGGAACTGTTAGACAAAGCGAAACAGAAGCCCGCCGGAGCCATCAAGTACGACATTGACCGTATGAAAGGCGTTATCAATCTGGCTGTTGAGAAATCAGGCTGGGGTAAGAAGAAGGATGCCAGCGGAAAGCCTGTAGCACAGGGTTTCAGTGTTTATTTTTCCCATCGCTCTTACGTGGCGCAAGTTGGCGAAGTCGTTGTGGTAAAAGGCAAACCCGTTTTGCAGAAAGTGTACTCGGCAGCCGACTGTGGAGTGGTTATTAACCAAAGTGGATCGCAGCAACAGGTAAGGGGTTGTATCGTAGACGGTATTGGGCATGCCATGTATGGCAATATCACATTTAAAGATGGTGTGCCTGAGCAAAAGAACTTTAACGAATACCGACTGATTCGACTTAATGAAATCCCTGAAATCGATGTCCATTTTGTCCAGAACGAAATCGATCCAACCGGTTTAGGAGAGCCCTCGCTTCCGCCAGCGGGTGGAGCCGTTGCCAATGCTATTTTTAAAGCAACGGGTAAACGATTAAGAAGTCAGCCATTTGTGGAACAGGAAGAATTTAAAGGTGTATCGTAGCATACAGGCTTTGGATTGTAGTTCATCTATTTATAACCTCACTATTTTACTCTATGTACGCTCGCGTAATTCAATTCCCGTTGAAGGCTGAACATATTGCTGACGCAATAAATTACTTTGAGAATACAGTCGGGCCCGCCCTGAAGGAACTCGATGGGTTTAAGAATAGTCGTATGCTTACCAATTCAACAACCAATCGGGGGCTGATGGTAACCATATGGGCGTCAGAAGCACAACGACAGGCTGCCGAATCCAGCGGTTTTCTGACTGATATTCTGAAGCACATGAGCAGCTATTTCGATGGTCCGCCAAGCGTTGATTATTACGAAGTGAATGTTCAGGTAGCTTAAAAAGATAGGGGCCAGATATTCATCTGGCCCCTATCTTTTTAAGGACTTTCCTATTGCATGGCAACGACCCGACTTAACTCGCTTTTAGGCGTGGTTGACAGATTGACCTGTTTCCGTATGCTGCCTTCTTTAGACGAAACTTCCAGATCATACTGCCCATCGCCCAACTCATTGACATTCAATTTCACAACATATTTCGACTCTTTTTTGCTGATGTACTGCCGGAACAGGATTTCATTGTCTTTATTCCGGAGCAGAACAAGCACCGGTACATCAGTAGTTTTTTGAACCGCTACCCGTATTCGCTTATCGACCGTGACATAGGCACTGGCATCGAAGGACAATACATGGGGATTGGTTGGGTTTGTTAAGGTCGTAGCGCTTAAAAGAAGAGAGCCTGCCAAATTGCTTACTAGTGAAAACATTGTCGTAGTTGTTTAGTATTGATTAGTTGTTTACTGTTCATACGCAATAAGCCAAAGGCTGTGCCAACTAATAGTATGCTTTGATTATCAATAGGTTATCTTCGGTATTTGGGATTTACTCTGTCCGTAACTGGACGTTTCCTGTTCACTTGCGGACAATAGCGAGGCCTGTTTCGATGAGCGAGATAAGTCCTCTATTTTCATCAATTCAGTAAAATAGGAGTAGCTCTACCTTTCTGTATGGTATTCAAAAAATTAGTCAAAGAAGCATGATCAGTGTCAATAAGCTCAGGAATCTGATGCTTGTATGCCTTGTGTCGGGTGTATACCTCGGTGCCTGCCAGAGCAATAAGGCTAAACAGGAAAACAAAGAGAGCAGTAGTGCCGCTACGGATTCAGCGTCCAGTACACAGGCGCTCTCCAAACCATTGGTGAGCCATATATATACCGCCGATCCATCGGCCCATGTTTTCAACGGTAAAATTTATATTTATCCCTCCCACGACATTGATGCTGGAATAAAAGAAGACGATGAAGGAGCTCATTTTGCCATGCGCGACTACCACATTTTATCAATGGATAGTATCAATGGAAAGGTGACCGATCATGGCGTGGGGTTGGATATCAACGACATTCCCTGGGCGGGGCGTCAATTATGGGCACCTGATGCGGCTTATAAAAATGGTACTTACTTTCTCTACTTCCCGGTTAAGGATAAGAAAGATGTGTTCCGAATGGGCGTTGCTACCAGCAAATCACCAAGCGGACCATTCAAAGCAGAACCGACGCCGATAAAGGGCAGCTTTAGTATTGATCCAGCTGTTTTTACGGATACAGACGGGCAGTCGTATATGTATTTTGGCGGAATTTGGGGTGGCCAGTTGCAGCGCTGGTCAACTGGTAAGTATGCAGCCAATGAGTCTAAAACGGATTCCGGCAACGACAAAGAGCCAGCCCTGGCCCCTAAAGTGGCCCGGATGAGCAAAGACATGCTGCACTTTGACGCACCCGCCAAGGACGTAAAAATTCTGGACAAAGCAGGAAAACCGCTGCTAACCGGTGACCATGACCGGCGGTTTTTTGAAGGTGGCTGGATGCATAAATACAACGGTAAATATTATTTCTCCTACTCAACCGGCGATACGCATTTTCTGGCCTACGCCCTTGGTAACTCACCGGAGGGGCCATTTACCTATCAAGGAGTTTTTATGACGCCCGTGAAAGGCTGGACAACCCACCACTCGATTGTGGAGTTCAAGGGGAAATGGTATATTTTTTACCACGATACCGAATTGTCGAGCAAAACACACCTGCGGAATATAAAGGTGGCTGAACTGAGGCATAACGCAGACGGAACCATTGAGCCAATTAATCCGTATCCTGCTAAGAAAATGTAAGCACGCAGTCCTGACTGGATGTGTTAAGTTTGTAGCCTGAATCGAATACTCAACTGAATTCAGACTACTCTTAAATCTGTATCAAATTAAGTATGTCAAGCACTATTCAACCCATACGGGTACTCGTTGTTGGATGTGGCAACATGGGCGCATCGCACGCTATTGCCTACCAGACTACAGACGGTTTCGAAATTTGTGGTATTGTCTCGACCGGAAACAGTAAAGTCGTTTTGAATGAACGCCTGGGCGGTGGGTATGCCCTATTTAGTGACTATGAAACGGCGTTGAAAGAAACCCAACCCGATGCCGTTTGTATTTCCACGTACCCCGACACCCATGAAGCCTTTGCCCTGATGGCCTTTGAGCAGGGGTGTCATGTATTCATGGAAAAACCAATTGCTGACACGGTCGAAGGAGCAAAGCGCGTGATGGCGGCCGCTCAGAAAGCAAATAAAAAATTGGTTATTGGCTACATTTTGCGGCATCATCCATCCTGGGCCAAATTTGTTGAGGTCGCGCAGGGGCTAGGTAAGCCGCTGGTAATGCGGATGAACCTTAATCAGCAAAGTCACGGAACGATGTGGACTGTTCACCGGAACCTGATGAAAAGCCTTAGCCCAATCGTCGATTGTGGTGTACATTACATTGATGTAATGTGCCAGATGACCCGCTCGAAACCACTACAGGTCAACGCGATCGGCGCTCGGCTGAGTAATGATATTCCCGTTGGCAACTACAACTACGGTCAGCTACAGATTCGGTTTGAAGACGGCTCTGTAGGCTGGTACGAAGCTGGTTGGGGCCCTATGATGAGCGAAACGGCGTTCTTTGTGAAAGACGTTATCGGGCCGGATGGCTGCGTGTCCATCGTCGCCAAGAATGCGGGAGCTGCCGGCAAGTCCGATAACGTAGACTCGCACACCAAAACGGAGTCGCTGCGCGTGCACCGGGCCGCGCTCGATGCAAATGATCAGTTTGTTGAATCCGATACCTGGATCGATATGCAGGATGAGCCAGATCATCAGGAGCTCTGCAACCGCGAACAACGGTATTTCCTGGAATCTATTCGGGAGGATCGCGACCTGACCGACCATATGCAGGATGCCGTCAGCAGTCTGGAGATTGCTTTCGCCTGTGATGAATCCGTTCGGACGGGACAGCCGGTTATGTTATAATGTATCGTAAAAACAGCAAGGCGTGCCACGATTCTCGATCATGGCACGCCTTGCTGTTTTTACGAAAAGCTATACGTATCGTTCGGCAATGTGTCGGGCACGCTCGGCTGTCTCAATCAAGAGCGGATGACGCGGCTGGCTCAGTGCTGTCTCCAATTCATCAATCGTATCTTTGAAAAGTAAGTTGACCGGAATCTCATGCGACTCTAGCTTACTCTTGATGTACATCAAGGATGGGAAGACCTTACCCGACGCTGCCAGCTCATTATACTGCTGTTTGGCGACCACAAACTCTTCATCGGTAGGACCAAATGAAATGACACGCTCGGGTAATGGATTGGCTTTACGGGCGGCTAGTTGTGCATCCAGGGAGGTCAGCAGCCGTTTAAGATGATACGTATCTTTACCGGTCCGAATACGTTCCCGTAGCGACTGACGAATAAGATACGTCAGTGAATTCGATAAATTCAGCCCAATTTCAGCCATCTGCTTAAAGATCAGCGATGAGGGCGACATGCCCGGAATGGTGTTTGGGTCATGCAACAGAACATCTCCGGCAGGAGTCAGGAAACCGTCGATTCGCGAATAAACATTGATGCCCAGTCGGCTGAACACCTCCGCTACGGCCAACTGAATTTTACGGTTGTTTTCCAGGCTTGTATCAACCGGTATCCGCTTTTTGGTTGTATTCAGCTTGTACTTGGAATCGAAATCGAAGCTTGTTACATTATAAATTTCTGTAGGCGGCAAGGCAATCGCAACCTGGTCGTCGTCCTGAATAACACCACAGGAAAACTCCTGCCCCGTAATAAACTCCTCAAAAAGAACTTCGTCTTCGGCATTTAACGAAGCCAATGACACTGGCTGGCCCTGTTGGGCGATCGCATCCAGTTTCGTGACGAAATCGGCCGGGTGGTTGATCACTTCACCCGTTTGCTCAATAACGACGGGAAAACTGATGCCCGAGTCTAAACTGACCATTTTCTGAGCCAGTTCGTTTTTCTCGTCAGTTGATAAACCCGACCATTCACTTAGTTTACTCCAGCCATCGGGTTGCACGCTCATGGTGAAAAAGCACTGTTCTACGGAGCGGCAAAATAGCGTTAAATCCGCTTCACGGACGATAGCTACGCCGATGGAGGAACCCTGATGAGGGGCCTTTACCACAATCGGCAGACCCAGATGGTCAACCAGTGATTGGAAAAACTGAGCTTTGTCCGCCTGTTCGTAGGCATCCCGGCTAATGGTAGCCGTTTTCTTCTGCTGACCATTTGCCAGAGCAATCAGCTCATTTTGCAGAATCTTATTAATGCCTACTGCGGATCCAAGCAACCCTGGTCCTGTATAAGGCATTTTGTGCCACTCCAGTAGGCCCTGGATGGCACCATCCTCACAGTCGGGGCCATGCATAGCCAGAAAGGCCAGGTCGAAATGCTCACGAAACTGTTCGGGGCGTAGTTCGGGTAAGGTTGCGTCGAGTGCATCGATAGCCAGTGACTCATCGTAAACCGAAAAACCAGAATTATCCTGCGGTAGGGCATCGCGTAGTGATGGCGATTGCAGAAACTGGGGAGATACAAGCCGAAACCGTCCGCGTCCATCAACAAATACCAGAACCGGTTCGAACAGCCCTTTATCTAAATTAGCCAGGGCAGTACGCCCACCAGCAAACGAGACCTCCCGCTCCCGCGCAGGTCCACCGAAAAAAATGCCTATTTTCACTGAATTGAGGAATAATACGAACTGCAAAGAAACAAAAAAACGCCTGATTCGGCGTTTTGATGGTTAAGAAACACATAAGGACTTCGTGGTTTCTCACTCAGAGTAAGCTATCTACTCTGTTATGAACCCTGATCCAGTTAAAAAGCAGGCGTTATATTCACCGCTTCAACTTTTGTAATTTCGGGCACCGCTTTCAGAATCGCTTCTTCCAGACCGCCTTTGAAGGTCATAGCTGACATGGGACAGGAGCCACAAGAACCCATCAGTTCGAGCCGAACCGTTTTATCTTCTGTAACTTCCAATATCTTCACATTGCCGCCATCGGCTGCCAGATAGGGCCGCATATTGTCGAGAGCCCGTTCTATTTTACTTATCAGCTGGTCGTTATTGACTACCGTCTCCATTGATTGATTGATTTACGGTAAATTTATACTTTCTAGGTTGTTTATGCAACCTGAACACGTTCCGTACGGTCAAGGCTGGCATTTCGGATGGCTACTTGTTGAGCGAGGGCCTCGGCGGTTGCCTTGAAAGCTTCTGACGCAACAGGTTCACCGACACTAATCGCCGGGCGACCTTCGTCGCCTGCTTCACGGATGCTTTGTACCAGCGGAATCTGGCCCAGCATCGGTACATTGAACTGATCGGCTAACAATTGACCACCTCCCTTGCCAAATATATAATATTGATGATCTGGCAATTCGGTCGGGGTGAAATACGACATGTTCTCAATCACCCCTAACACCGGCACGTTGATTTGTGGCTGGCGAAACATGGCCAGCCCTTTTGTGGCGTCGGCCAGCGCTACTTTCTGGGGCGTAGTCACGATGATGGCACCCGTGACCGGTACCGTCTGCACAAGCGTTAAGTGAATATCACCGGTGCCTGGTGGGAGATCGATGAGCAGGTAATCCAGTTCTCCCCAATCAGCATCAGAAAAAAATTGTTGCAATGCCCGACCAGCCATTGTGCCCCGCCAGATAATAGCCTGTCCCGGTGCCACCAGGAAACCCATCGACAATAGTTTGATGCCGAACTGTTGGATAGGCTCCATACGAGTTTGCCCATCCACCTGAAAAATACGCGGCTGAATGTTTTCAGCGCCGAACATCGTTGGCATGGAAGGACCGTAAATGTCCGCATCAATAATGCCTACTTTAGCCCCGGATTTGTGCAGTGCAATGGCCAGATTAGCCGTTACCGTAGATTTGCCAACGCCCCCTTTCCCGGATGAAACCGCAATAATGTTCTTTACACCGGGCAGCGTAGGCGCGTTAACGCGTGTCGAGGTTACGTCCGACGTCATGTCGATCGTAATCAGAATGTCGGCCCCTATGTGGGCATGAATGGCATCTTCACATCGTTTGCGAATAACTTCCTTGAGCGGACAGGCTGGTGTCGTCAAGACGACGGTGAAGCGCACCGAACCGATGCCCAGCACGACATCCTTAACCATGTTCAGCGAAACGATGTCGCGTTTTAAATCAGGTTCTTCTACGGTGCTCAATGCCCGTAGAACAGCTTCTGTAGATAATCGGTAATCAGACATAAAAATGGGAAAAAGAGAAAGGTAAACTTAAGCGAACTCTTTTTCGCCCTCCTGCCGTTCAACCGTTTCTCTCTGTTTTAAACGACTTTGCACCTCTGCCAGTTCCGCTGACACGTCTACCTGTGTCGCAACAGTCTTCAATTGTGCTAATAATTTAGTCAGAAACTGATAATACGCCGGGCTCTCTTGCCCGTAGAGCGGTCTATGGGCTAATGATTTACTGATTTGGGACCAGTCGGCCACAAACTGACAAAGTTCGCTGTCAAACGCACACGCAGCAAATTTGGCAAAAATGTACTCGTGGGCCTGTGCATTAGGATGGATCATATCGGCTTCATAGAAACGATAGTCGCGCAGATCATCCATCATTATCTCGTAGGCCGGAAAGTAAGCGACCCGATCGTTCCAGGTGGTCAATTCGTGTGTAAGCACCCGTAATGTCGACTTACTTACGCTATTCAGCGGTAAAGTATCCCGCGTGTGACGTACCGGGCTAACCGTCAGCAACACGTTAAGTTTCGGGTTTGCCCTGTATACTGTTTTTAAGAGCTGTGCCAAATCTTCGCGTACATGATCGATCTGATACAGGTATTTCTCAAACAGTGAACCGGGCATTTTATGGCAATTGGCGACGACCTTACCCGTCTCGATATGCCGATAAACAATGGCAGAACCGAGCGTGATAAACAGAAAATCGGCTTTCCGAATAGCCGCCGCCGTGAGCGCCAGGCTGGACGCAAGCTTATGGCGTAGTTCATCCTGACTGTTGGCCCAAAGAGACGAGTGGAAGTCATAATGAAACCACACACCATTGCGCTCCAGATAGCCGTCTTCATCAGGGGCCGTACCCCGCAGTGCCATCGTTACTAATTTGGCGATCGAAACCGGATTGAAAATCGTTCCGAATGGATTGTTCAGTACCGGCAATTTATACTCACTTAAGCGACGTCCCATAACATCGGCAAAGCACGATCCGATGGTTACAATTCGGCTGTTCAGACCCATGCGATGGGGAAGTGGTTCGGGCGAAAATTCGGTATGAAACTGCATACCTTACCAACAAAAGAACGGACTGATTAGGTCCGTTCTGAGTAAAAGATTTACATTGATAATTGCCTGATTATTAGTTATTAAACAAGATTTCGTGCGCTTTCATATTAGCTTGTTCATCGAACAACGCTAAGACAGGTACGCGAAAACCTGCGACCTGTTTAGATTCAATATCCTGAGTTTTCAGGAAGGTACCCACGTGAGCATATTCTTCAATGTCGGGGTCCAACTCATATTGCTCAACCGTTTGTTTACCTGGGTTGATAATCCAGTATTCAGCTATACCATTGGCTGCGTAGTCCGTAAATTTAACACCTCTGTCCCGACGGGCTGTTCCTTTCGACAACACTTCAATAACCAGATCGGGAGCCGGAAGCTTCATTTGATCTGCTGTAAACTGACTTGCTTTCTCCTGTTTCCAAAAGCAAACGTCAGGTTCGTAGTCATTGCGGATCAAGGAAATCAGCGCTTTCTCGGAAGCAACTCGGCCCAGCTTTCTTTTGAGGGCGTACCAACTCATCAACCGATAAATATTACCCACTGTTGTCCAGTGCCGTTCTTTAACAGGTGAGTGCATGACAATATGGCCATTGATAAATTCAGCTTTTACATCTTCCTTCAACCAGGCATAGAACTCATTCCGACGGCTGGCTTCCTGGCGAAGGGCCAGTTCTGCCTGCTGAATCAATTGAGGTAAATTCGGAGCTTCTAAAAGTTGTTCAAGATCAAGAGCAGCCATATTTCAGTTATTTAACTCAAATATAACAAAAAACCGACCTGCCGCGAGACAGGTCGGTTTGTCAAAAAATAGCCCTGCTTATTCAGCCGATACTACTTCGAATTTTACTTTGTGCTTCACATCCTTGTGCAGATCAAGAGAAGCCTCGTAGGTACCAAGCACTTTAACATCTTCAACCGTAATTTTCTTCCGGTCGATGTCGAAGCCTTTCTCACGCAGCGCTTCAGCTACCTGCGTATTGGTAACCCGGCCGAAAATTTTGCCGCTGTCACCTGCTTTTGCTGGAATGGTCAACGTCATATCACCAATGCCGTCGGCAATGGTTTGGGCTTCGGTTTTGATTTTTTCGGCTTTGTGAGCTGCCTGACGAATATTTTCAGCAACGATCTTTTTGTTAGAATCGGTTGCCATCATGGCAAATCCCTGAGGAATCAGGTAATTGCGACCGTAACCGGGCTTCACCACAACGGTGTCGTTCTTATAGCCCAGGCCGGCAATATCGGTTTTTAAAATGATATCCATTTTTTGAAAAAGGTTTGTAGTTTGTGGTTGGCGGTCTGTAGTTTTTCTGAAATCAGTATTCAATAACTATAGACAACGAACTACAAACGTTATTTCAGTGAATCGCCTACGTAAGGCAGGATGGCCAGATGACGAGCGCGTTTGACAGCCTGGGCCACTTTGCGCTGGTTTTTCAGGGTCGTTCCCGTTAACCGCCGTGGCAGGATTTTACCTTGCTCGTTCAGCAGTTTCAGCAGGAAGTTGCCATCCTTATAATCGATGTATTTGATACCGGCTTTCTTGAAGCGGTCGTATTTTTTGCGGTTCTCGGTTTTCGAGACGGATTCGTTTTGCAAGCTCATGATTACTTGGCCTCCCCGGCGTTTTCGGTTTGTTTTTTCTTACCCACTAAGCCATTGCGTTTACGGTCGTTGTAGGCAACAGCGTGCTTGTCGAGCGAAACCGTCAGGTGGCGGATGATGCGCTCGTCACGGAGATACTCGGTGTTGAGTTTCTCGATGATCGTGCCGGGGGCCTTAAACTCGAAGAGTTGGTAGTAACCCGTGTTCTTATGCTGAATTGGATAGGCCAGCTTGCGCAAACCCATATGGTCTTCATGGACCAGTTCCGCACCGTTATCGGTCAGCACTTTGCGAAACTTGTCAACGGCGTCCTTCATCTGAGCATCAGATAAAACGGGAGTTAAAATGAACACCGTTTCGTAGTTATTAGGAAACATTTTTTTGTAATTTGTTTGAAATGAGGCCGCAAAGGTAAGAAATAAACTGACAATCGCAAAGGCAAACGGGGGAATAAAGGGAAGTAAGTGCTAAAAAGTAAGGGCCGCTCCCTACTGGAGAGCGGCCCTTACTTTTTAGGGATGAATGCTGGGTCGATGCCTACCGGATGGTAAATTCGCCTTCGCCAATTCGGAACCCTTCGCAGTACACTTCGACCGTGTGCTTTCCTTCTTTAAATGGCTGACCAGCACGCCCGTAAAAGAAGTCAAGTCGCTGGCGGCTATTGTCAAACGTGAACTTTTGCATGGCGGTATAAATCATGCCCTGGTTGTTGTACATAAACTCACCCGATCCCGTTGCCAGATCAGAAACAACGGCTCCCGAAGGGTCAATTACCCGAACATAAAGCAGTTTCTCGTCTTTTTTGGCTAATCCGTTGGGAGACAATTGAATCGATATGTGAATTTTATCGGTTTTTTTAGCTTTGTATGTACCCCCATCCGTTTCTTTTCCCCTTGCGTTCACGCCATTGATCGTAACAGACTCGGCGTGTAGGGCCGCAGCGATGGTTACTTTCTCGGCTAATTCCTGGTTCTTGATGGTCACTGAGACGACAGAATCACTCAACGATTGTTTTTCGGCTTTAAGGCCATTGTTTTCCTGCGTGAGCGATTCGTTCTGCTGAGCCAGAACGCCATTCTCTTCTTTCAAACGAGCAATTTCCTGATCTTTCTGAACCAGAATAGCCTGGTAATTTCTAATCTTCTGATCGTACTTCTTGCTGTCAAAGGAACCTACGTTCTTCAGCTCCCGCTTGTCGACCTCCAATTGAGCTTTTACTTTCATTAATGAGTCGATGCTACCACCTAACCGCTGAATTTCGGCAATTTTCGTGTCAAGTTGTGCCGAAATCGAATCGAGTTTTGTTTTAGCAACAAGAACCTCCTCCGTCTTAGCGGCAATGGTGGCATCCTTGGTTTTATTGTCCTGCCGCTCCTGGTAATAGAAGTAGAGTAGCAGGACATTGAGTGCAGCCAGAATGAGTAGTGCAGCCAGTAAGTAGCTACGACTGTTATTCTGGGGTTGTGGTCTGGGTTCCATTGGGGTCATATGTTAGGCTGAAGAGCAAAGGTTAAAATCTTTACCAAAACTACACCAAAGAGTTATTTATTGCTTCCATTAACTGGTTTATGGGTGAAAACTACGCCTTCCGGCGCAGCTATCAACCCTATATTTGCACAATATTAACAAACCGCTGGTAGAAGACAACCACCTGATATTGTATGATTGCTGATTCAATTCGCCTGATTGAGAGTGAATTACAGAATAAAGCCAAACTAATTGCTGTTACGAAAACGAAGCCGGTCGAGTTGCTGCGCGAAGCGTATGAGGCTGGTTGTCGGCGGTTTGGGGAAAATAAAGTGCAGGAAATGGCTGACAAATACCCCCAGTTACCGGCTGATATTGAGTGGCACCTGATTGGGCATCTGCAGACGAATAAAGTTAAGTACATCGCGTCGTTTGTAACGATGATTCAGTCGATCGATAGCCTGAAACTCTTGCAGGAAGTGAATAAGCAGGCCGCTAAGCACAATCGGGTTATTGACTGCCTGCTGCAAATTTACATTGCCGATGAGGAAACCAAATTCGGTTTGTCGGCCCAAGAGGCTGAAGCGCTGCTGAAAGCACCTGAACTGGACGACTTGCCCTACATACGTATCGTAGGACTAATGGGCCTGGCGACCAATACGGAGAATGAAGCACAGATCCGTCAGGAATTTCGGGGTCTTAAGCGGCTGTACGACCAATTGGCGAAAACTCAACGACCCATGGTTCATTTTCACGAGCTGTCGATGGGGATGAGCGGTGATTACCGGATTGCGGTTGACGAGGGCAGTACGATGGTTCGCGTTGGGAGCGCTATTTTCGGAAGCCGCATTTGAGTATCAACAATAAATTAAATCCTGCGGGCTACCCGGAGGTTCAGACACTATGAAGTTCTTTATTCAGGCCGGAGCCGTTTTAGGGCTGTTAGGCGTTGCGATCGGCGCTTTTGGGGCGCATGCCTTGCGGGCTATGCTCGACGCGTCGGGGCGGGCGGCCACGTTCGAAACGGCCGTTAAATACCAGTTTTACCATGCGGTTGCGCTCATTCTGATTGGCATGCTGCTGCACTTGTTCGGGAGTAATCCGACGACGGTGAAGCTGCTTAGCTGGTCGGGTTACTCGTTTCTGGGTGGCGTACTCATTTTTTCGGGCTCACTCTATGTATTGTGTTTCACCGGTATTACCTGGCTCGGTGCCATCACACCACTTGGTGGGCTGGGAATGATTGCGGGCTGGGCTCTACTGCTGTGGGCGTTCTTATAAAAGGATGGATGATGAATAGCGAAGCGCTGCTATGGAGCTTATTCATGGGTCATCATGAATAATTCATCGTTGAATCCGTATCTTTGTACCTTGATTCTGAGAATAATGCAAACGAATATACAGGCCGAAACGGCCCGTCGACGGACGTTCGCCATCATAAGTCACCCCGATGCTGGTAAAACGACATTGACTGAGAAACTGCTGCTTTTTGGGGGGGCTATTCAAACGGCTGGGGCGGTCAAATCCAATAAAATCAAGAAGACGGCTACGTCCGATTTTATGGAGATTGAGAAACAACGGGGTATCTCGGTGGCTACTTCCGTAATGACGTTTGAGTACGATAATCTGAAAATTAATATCCTCGATACACCTGGCCACAAAGACTTTGCTGAAGACACCTACCGGACACTCACGGCTGTCGATAGCGTTATCCTGGTTATCGACTGCGTAAAGGGCGTAGAGGAACAAACCGAGCGGTTGATGGAAGTTTGCCGGATGCGCGATACACCCGTTATTATCTTCATCAACAAGCTTGACCGCGAAGGCCGAAATCCATTCGATTTGCTGGACGAACTGGAGGAAAAGCTGAACATTCGCGTTCGGCCAATGACGTGGCCCGTTAACATGGGCTCCGACTTCAAGGGCGTTTACAGCCTGATCGAGAAAAAATTATATTTCTTTAAGGCCAACAAAACGAAGGTTGAGGCTGATGTGCTGCCCATCGACCTGGCCGATGATTTACTCGATACGAAGGTTGGTCCACGCGATGCTGGGCAGCTTCGCGAAGACGTCGAATTGATCGATGGTGTTTATGACAGCTTCGACCGGCAGGCGTATCTGGATGGTAAATTGGCCCCCGTGTTCTTCGGATCGGCGGTCAATAACTTTGGGGTAAAAGAATTGCTCGAAGGCTTTTGCGACATATCGCCGGAGCCCATTGCCCGCCCGACCGATAAGCGGGAAGTAGAGCCCGGAGAGAAAAACTTCAGCGGGTTTGTCTTTAAAATTCACGCCAACCTGGATCCGCGCCACCGCGATCGGATTGCGTTTCTACGGATTTGTTCGGGCGTGTTCGAACGCAATAAATTTTACCACCACACGCGTCTGGATAAAAACGTGCGGTTTGCCAGTCCGTTCAGTTTTATGGCTGACAGTAAAAGCGTGGTGGAGGAGGGTTTCCCCGGCGACGTGGTGGGTCTTTATGACACCGGCACGTTTAAAATTGGTGATACCCTGACCGAAGGAGAAGAATTGCAGTTTCAGGGAATTCCGAGTTTCTCACCGGAAATTTTTAAAGAACTGGTCAACCTTGACCCGATGAAGTCAAAACAGTTGGATAAAGGTATTCAGCAGTTAACTGACGAAGGGGTAGCCCAATTATTTACGCTTGAACTGGGTAACCGGAAAATTGTTGGTACCGTTGGAGAGCTTCAGTTTGAAGTTATTCAGTATCGACTGGAAAATGAATACGGCGCTAAGTGCCGCTGGGTACCGCTGAATTACACGAAAGCCTGCTGGATTACGTCCGAAAATCCGGCCAAGCTGACTGAGTTCATCCGCTTGAAAGGCAACCAAATTGCGTACGACAAAGATCAGAATCCGGTGTTTCTGGCCGAATCGGACTGGATGCTGCGCATGAATGAACAGAATAATCCCGACGTTACTTTCCACCTCACGTCGGAATTTAAGGTAGCCGTGTAAGCCGTTCGGGCATTATTAATGTAGAAAAGTTGATATATCGAAAACTCATGGACAGCGAGCGAGTTATTGGTAGTATAAACTCACGTTAACGAGATAACTAATGATTAACTCACTCGCAACCCTTGCCTTAACGCTGGTACTGGCCGGAACCGCGGCCGCTCAGCAGAAACAACCCAGCCGCTCGACCACGAACAAATCGTCTAGCGGTACCATCTCATCTACCGATGCCGCTCGCTCAAATCCATCGGCAGCCAATACCCACGATGGAACTAACGGCGCATCGACCGGGACTGGGCTGACTAACGACCAACTTCAGGCGAATGGCGCTGGTTCTAACCGGGGTACAACCAAAGTAGATGCCAACAGCAGCGTGCGCACTGGGCCATCGAATGTGAAAGCAAAGAAAAAAACGCCTAAGTCGTCGAATCAATAATGGGTCAACAGGTCGACCGTCAGAAATAAAGAAGCCTCTCCTTGTGGGAGGTTTTTTTTATGCCCGAAAATAAAATTGAGTAAACGCTTGACTCATATCGATAAAAATCTCAGCATTGTAGTGTACTATTAATCTAATACACTACAGCGCCTTAATTTTATGATCGAGTTTCGCGATGTGTCGTTCGGCTACCAGCGAGGTAAGCCGTTGTATGAAGGGTTGAATTTAACGCTGACGCCGGGTTCCATTTATGGCTTGCTGGGGCCGAATGGTGCTGGTAAGTCAACCTTACTGAAGTTGTTATCTGGCTTGTTGTACCCCAAATCGGGCGCTATTCAGGTTGGCCCCTATACGCCGGAGAATCGCCAGCCTGCTTTTCTGGAAGATCTATTTCTAGTGCCGGAGGAGTTTTATATGCCTCCGGTACGGATTCGGCAGTTTGTGGAGTCGAACGCGTCTTTTTACCCGCGCTTCGATCGCATGCAGATGACGGGTTACATCCACGAGTTTGGCCTGACCGGCAATCAGAAACTAAACGAGCTGTCGTATGGTCAGAAAAAGAAAATACTCATCGGGTTTGGCCTGGCTACCAACACCGCCGTACTCCTGATGGATGAGCCAACGAATGGGCTGGATATTCCTTCAAAAAGTCAGTTTCGGCGAATGGTAGCTGGTGCGGTCGATGAGAACCGCACGGTCCTAATTTCAACCCACCAGGTTCGTGATCTCGAAACCCTGATCGATCCCATCATCATTTTGGCCGAGCGCTCGCGTTCACACATGACCGTGGCACTCAAAGCAAGTGTGGAGGAAATTACGGCCCGGCTCTGGTTTAGCCTGGTGCCTGAACTGGAGAAAAACAGGTCAATCCTATATTCCGAACGAGCCGTGGGCGGCTATGCTATCGTCGCTGAAAATCCACTGGGCGAATCGAGCCGACTGGATCTGGAGCGGTTATTTAATACCGTACAGGCTGAGCCAGCGCGCATTAGTCAATTGTTTTCCTCCATCTCAGCTTTATCAAACGTATGAACCAGACCTTTTCAGTAAGCCGCTTTGGACGGTTGTTGCGAACGTACTTTACCGACAATCGAGGGCAGTTGCTGGCAAACATTGGGTTGCTTGTCAGTGCTTTATTTGTTGCCTGTGTATTTGCGTATCAGGGTTCCCCGGCTGCCGTTGACAGGCAGCGTAATTTATTGTTCTTTTTATTCGTTTGGCCTTGCTGGTATGTGTTCACCGTACAGCAAACGGCGGTGTTGAATCAAAAAGAACGAGCGATTACTTATCTGATGCAACCAGCATCACAGGTTGAAAAAATTGCGCTGATCTGGCTTATTTCAGGGCTTGGGTTTGTGGTTGTGTATTTATCAGCTTTTGGTGTAATGGATGCCATAAGCATTTCGATTGTCAATAATCGCCACTGGACACCAGAGCAAGTCGCTATGATTCGAATGCAGGGTGGCCTTTACACAATACAATCGATTTTCAGCGAAAAGAATATTGGTAGCGTCCCGACCCAGTTATGGGTATTTACGGCCCTGCTACATTCGTTCACACTATCGTTTGCCTTGTTTATTCGTCGGTATACAATGCCATTGGTGGTTATAATAGCTTTTGCCCTGCTAATCTTTGGCTTCTTAGCCAACAACTATTTTTTACAAGTATTGACCGATTCCGGCAGTATTCGGAGTAATACACCTTTTTCGGATGCTATCGCCCAGTCACCTACGGATCAGTACCACTATCGAAAAATTAGAATGACTCAGCCGATTGGTAATCAAATTAGCTACGCAGTGGGTAGTATGGTCGTGGTCTTTTTATACATCATGGCCTATTTTCGGCTTAAAGAACGGGAGGTATAACGATGGATTTTCGAGATAAACAAGCCATATACCTGCAAATTGCCGAGCATGTCAGCGAGCAGGTGCTGCTAGGGCGCTGGCCAGTGGGGGAGAAGATTCCGTCGGTACGGGAACTGGCCGCTGAACTGGAAGTGAACCCCAACACGGTGATGCGGACCTACGATTTCCTGAGTCAGAAAGGCGTCATCAGCAACAAACGGGGTATTGGCTATTTTCCGACGGATGGTGCTGAAGAACAGATCAAGTTGTATCGGCGCGAACAATTTCTGGAAAATGATCTGCCTGTTTTCTTCAAAAACCTGTACCTGTTGGGGATCGACTTATCGGAGATCGAGACGCGTTACCAACAGTTCATTGCAAACCACTATCAACCCAAATTATGAAAGTAAGTCATATACTATTCGCCCTGATTGCGGTCGTAACCCTAACCGGAATGGTGGCGACAGATCTATTGCTCAAGCAGCAATATGATGGAATGGATTGGCATAACGCCTATCAGGATTTCGGAAAACGGGATTTGCCGGACGCCCACCACTGGGTAGTGACAGGCACACCAGCCAGCGAAGTTATCGTTGCCAGAACGACCAGTAAACCGCAGGCATTGATTGCGCCCGATGAAGTCAAGTTTTATCGGGTCCGATTGCAGGGCGATACCGCTTTTGTTTCCTTTACGCCCGATTATAGTGGCTATCATAATTCGCCACAGGCTGATGCCAGTCGCGAATTAGGGGTTCGGTTGGTGTTGAGAGTACCGAGCTTTCAAACGTTAACCGTTGAAAATGCACGGCTAACGTTATCTGATTTCTCTGCCGATTCGCTCACTATTGCACTGACTCAAAGCCGTTTACGCACGCATAAAGTAACTGTTTCGGAGCACTTTAGGCTAACTGTTGCTCAAAATAGCTTTGCCATGCTTGGTAACGATCAGTATAAATCGTTACAGGCCGTAGTAGCTGATTCGAGCGGATTGCAGCTCAATAACAGTCAGGTTGATGCCTTCACCAAGACCGTTTCGCCCCAGGCTGAGATACAGGTAAAAGGCCAGGCGCTGAAATGGTTAAAATAGGCCAGAGCCGATACTGACGAATGTATCATCGTCAGTATCGGCGTGTCGTTGATTTCAATGGGGGCTCCTTTTACCATTTGGATAAGCACCCAGCATGAAAAAGAAGCCGCCAATGAACGCGAACCATATCAACCATTTCAGAAAAGGAAACCGTTCGGTGATGGGAGGCAGCACCATGATGCCGCAGATCAATAACAGAACAAGTGACGTACTCGACCCACTGCTATCCGTTATTCCGCCCGTATGCACGATGATGGCCAGTGCCATAAGGATGTACATCGCCCCCATAAACCATTGTACTTGCTTCATCGTCATTGAGTTTTGTTACTCTTAACAAAATTCAATGACGATGTTACCGGACTGAGGTCGCGATGGCTGGCGATTGGTACAAGAAATAGTCATAGATACTCCGGGCGGCATGGGCTATTGTTTGCTCGCGTTCGGCCAGCGGCATGGGCGAATCACCCACAAAAACGGCAATGGCTATGTGACCGGCATTGTCGGGTAGCGTAATAATCCCCACGTCGTCTGTAGCGCTGCCATCCAGCGAACCGGTTTTATGGGCGATAACCGTAGACGGTGGTAGATAGCCTTTCAGTCGGGCGGCTCCACCCCGGCACCGTTCCATGACGCCCAGTAATAAGGCCCGGCTCTCGGGCTTGAGGGCCGTTCCCCGGTAGATTTGCGTCAACAAATTGACCATAGCCTCCGGAGTCGATGTATCGCGCGGGTCGGTTTTTAGTTTGATAGCAGCTGCCCGTTTCATGTCTGGTGTGGTGGCGCTGTCTAATTTAGCGTAGAAACCGAGCGTCCATTTGTCGGATGGCGGAAGGATGATGCCGTCGAGGTCGGCCAATAGCTGGATGATGGTACGGTCAACCGACATACCCTGAATGCCCAGTGCTTTCACCCGGTTCTGAACCGCTTGCGGACCACCCACCAGACGAAGCAAAATGTCCGTAGCGGAGTTGTCGCTGATAACCATCATGAGTTCCAGCAGATTCTGGACGGATAACTGAACACCGGGTTTCGCGAACAGAACATCCAGCGTACCGCTGCCCGGATGCAGGTCCGATGGTTGCAGATCGACCATGGTCATCAGGGAAAGCTGGCCTTTCTCGATCATCGTAAAAAGCTGAACGGCAATGGCCACTTTGATGGTACTGGCCATCGGGAAGCGTTCCTGTAAATTCAGGCTAACCTGTTTGCCCGATTCGAGATGGAGAGCACAAATGCCAACCTTTCCCTTCGCCAGCCCGGCAATACGCTCCAGCTCCTGCTGCAGTCGTTGCGTGGCTATATCCGTTTTCGCGTTTGTGCTGGTTTTAGTTTGGGCAGTTGCTGACTGGTTGATGAGCAGCGAAAGCCCGATAAAGAGGAAGAAGAGTTTTGAGAGAGTTGATTTCATCTGCTGGGTTATGAAAGCTAGGTGAGTTTTACAAAATGGCCAGTGCATTATCTAAATCAGAGAGAAGATCGCTGACATTTTCAATGCCAACAGAATACCGAATCAGGCTTTCCGGGATACCGAGTAGCCGACGCTGTTCTTCGGTTAGTTCGACATGACTCGTGGTTCTTGGCGGTCCGGCCAGGGTACTGACGGAGCCCAGGCTAGCGGCCAGATGCACGAACTGGAGTTTTGGCAGAAATTTCTTTACATTATCATAGCTGCCATGCAATGAAAAGCTCATGATACCACCGAAGCCCGACATTTGCGCTTTGGCGATCGCATGGCCTGGGTGAGTCTCCAGACCGGGGTAAAAGACGTCGCTCACTTTTGGATGCGCTTTCAGGTGTTTGGCGATGGTGAGGGCCGATGCGTTCTGCCGCTCAATCCGTAGTTCCAGCGTTTTCATGCCTCGGGCAATCATATAAGCCGCATCGGCCTGCAGGCTGGCCCCGTTGATTTCCCGAAACTGAAATACCTTCTCAACCAGGGCTTTGGTCCCGCATAACACACCGCCCATGGCATCGGAATGCCCCCCGAGAAACTTGGTCGCGCTGTGCACAACCAGATCGGCGCCCAGTGCCAGCGGATTTTGGTTTATAGGCGTAGCAAACGTATTATCGACAACAGTGATCGCCCCTACTTTCTTCGCGGCCGCTGCCAAGCGGGCTATGTCGACAATTTTCAGAGTAGGATTGGTGGGCGTTTCCAGGTAAAGAACATCGCAACCTTTCGCAATTTCAGTTTCGAGGTTATCGAAGTCGGTGGTGTTGCAGAGGGTGACGTTCACCTGATACCGGGGAAGAAAATCGAGGAAGAGTCGGCTGGTACCGCCGTAGGTATCATTGAGTGACACCACTCGTTTGCCCGGTCCCAGCAGGGCAAATAAGGTATTGCTAATGGCGCCCATACCTGTGGCGAACGACGTAGCCGCTTCGGCACCTTCCAGAATACGGATTTTCTCTTCCAGTACGTGTACGGTGGGATTGGTATTGCGGCTGTAAATATAGCCCTCTGCTTTCCCGGTTGCCACGTTGTGCCATTCGTCCAGGTCATTGTAGGAAAAGGCGACGCTCTTTACGATAGGGGTTGTTACGGCACCGTCGTTGTAGTGATCGGTTTCACCAGCCCATACCGAGGCTGTGCTTTTTTGGTAAGCTGAAAAATCCATTATAGACTGTGTAGGTTGTATGTTGTTGGCGCATAACTTGATACGCTAAGGCCAGAAATTGACAAGAAGGTAATATTACAGAAAAAGACGATCAGCCGTACCGTGAAGGGGACAATACCTACCTAATTCATAGTAATTTGTTCATAGCTAAAGCAGGCTCCTCGCAAAGAGAGCGTAAAATGACGGTCTTCGATTAGCGGGCGACCTCAATCTTGTACTTCTTGCCTTTCATCTTCTCCTGACTGATTCTAGCCAGTAGCGACTGGACTTTCTCCTGTTTTACGGCGGCAAAAGAGATGAAATCCTGCACGTCGATACGCCCTAAATCACCTTTCTCGAGGCCGCCTTTCTGAGCGAAGAAGCCAACGATGTCGACTTTGTTTAGTTTATTTTTCTTGCCCCCACTAATGTAAAGGGTCACAAAGTCGGGTGGCTCCGGTAGCTTGGCTGCAGCGGGCAGCTGAAGCTCTTCGAGCGCGTCGGTTGCCAGATAAGCTGGTGGCGTTTCATCTCGGGAGAGAATAATATAGGCCGTTCCGGTGGCGTGCATTCGGGCGGTTCGGCCATTGCGGTGCGTAAACTCGTGTTCCTGCAAAGGCAAATGGTAGTGAATGACGTGCTTCATTTCGGGAATGTCCAGCCCACGGGCGGCTAAATCCGTCGTGACCAGATAGCGGGTACTGCCGTTCCGAAATTGAATCAGCGCCCGTTCCCGGTCGGCCTGCTCCATGCCGCCATGATACACGAGCGAGTGGATACCCCGTTCGGCCAGCATCTCGCTGGTTCGTTCAGATGCGTCCCGGTGATTGCAGAAAACCAGAGCGGACTCCGAATGCAGGGAACAGAGCAGCGTAAACAAGGCGTCGATCTTATCCTTCGACGCGGAGTAAACCAGCTTGGTTGTCAGTCCGGTTTGTTCGTCGGTTTCAGCCGAGAATGTAAGTTTCGTAGGGGACTTAAGTCGGATAAAGTCAGGAATGCTGATGCCCGAAGTCGCCGAGACGAGTACGCGTTTGCGAAGGTTTCGCAGTCCGTGAACAATGAAATCCATCTCATCGTGGAAGCCCAGCGCCAGCGATTTATCGAATTCATCCAGCACCAGCGTGTGAATACCGTCCAGCGAAAAACTGCGCCGGGTGATGTGATCGGCAATGCGGCCGGGCGTACCAATCAGCACCGCGGGGGGATTGCTCAGATTTTTAATTTCGGTTTCGACCGGATGCCCGCCATAACACACATTCACTTTGTAGCCGGTCGACATTTTTCTCCATACCTGCTCGATCTGCATCGCCAGTTCACGCGAAGGGGCCAGAATCAGACACTGTACCTTCGTTTGATCGGGCTTGAGCAAGTCGAGCAGCGGCAGCAGAAAGCCCACCGTTTTCCCCGAGCCAGTGGGCGCAATCAAGAAAGTATCGTTGTCTTGCCGAATCGCTTTTTGAGCGGCTTCCTGCATGGGATTCAGGGCCGAAATGCCGAGGCTTGTCAGAATTTGTGCTTGTTGCTGAGGGCTTATCATCCTGTAAAAGTAACTCAAAATGCGGGGGCTACTAAACTTAGACTTACCTTCGTATTCTATTTGATGGGAAAGGCTATGACATTTGACGAACTGAATTTAAACAAACCCCTGCTGAATGCATTGAATGATCTGGGTTATACAACGCCCACAACTATTCAGCAAAAGGTATTCTCGGTCGTCATGTCCGGTCAGGATGTGTGCGGAATCGCGCAAACCGGAACTGGTAAAACATTTGCCTATCTATTACCTACTCTCCGGCAGGTTCAGTTTTCCAAAGACCGGCTCCCCCAACTGCTCATCATTGTGCCCACGCGCGAACTGGTCGTTCAGGTGGTCGAAGCCGTTAAGAAGCTGACCTCCTATATGAATTTGACCGTTGTGGGCGTGTATGGTGGTGTGAACATGAAAGCACAGACGGTGGAGATTCAGCAAGGGCTGGATGTACTGGTAGCCACCCCCGGCCGGCTGGCTGATCTGATGCTGAATGGAATACTGAAAACCAAAGCGATCAAGAAACTGGTCATCGATGAATTCGACGAAATGCTGAATCTGGGATTTCGGACGCAGCTAAAAATCATACTGGACTTATTGCCGCCCAAACGGCAGAATCTGCTGTTTTCGGCTACGCTTACGGACGACGTCGATCAACTGGTGAATGCCTATTTTAACCGACCGGTTCGGGTAGAAGCCGCGCCGACGGGTACTCCGCTCGATAAGATTGACCAGTCGGCCTACCTCGTTCCCAATTTCTACACGAAGATCAACCTGCTGACCAACCTCCTGAACCGGAATGCGGTGATGACGAAGGTGCTGGTTTTTGTGGCCACCAAGCACTTAGCCGATCAGCTGTATGAGCAGCTGGAGTCGGGCTTCCCTGATCAGGTGGGCGTTATTCACTCCAACAAAGCGCAGAATTACCGCTTCGAAACAGTCAATAAATTCAAAGCCGGAGCGTACCGTATTCTGGTTGCCACCGATATTATTGCCAGGGGTATTGATGTCGACGACGTTTCGCATGTGATCAACTTCGACCTGCCCGACGTACCCGAAAACTACATCCATCGGATTGGGCGAACGGGGCGGGCTGACCGAACCGGCATTGCGATTTCGTTTATCACCGAGAGTGCCAACGAACAGCGGGCAGCTATCGAACAACTGATGAATCAGCCGATACCTGTACTGCCTTTACCCGAAAATCTGGTGATCTCCGATGAACTGACGGCCGACGAAAAGCCTAAGGTTTACATGAAGACCATCGAGGTTAAACCGCCCCGTCGCGACGACGTGGGTCCGGCTTTTCACGAGAAGATCGACAAAAATAAAAAGGTCAATGTCCGGCGTGATATTGCTGCCGAAAAGATGCTGAAATACGGCCGTCCCATCAAGCGGAGCGGCAAAAAGAAACGGGATTAAGGTAAATTTTCAGTCGAATTGAATTGCCCCAGGGTTTGTGAGGACACAAGCCGGGGAATACAGGCTCCTCCCTATTCACAAATCAATTATGCCATTTTCATCGCTTGGGTTGTCGAAGCCACTTCTAAAAGCAATCAGCGCCCAGAGTTATACGAAACCGTATCCCATTCAGGCAGAGGCCATACCGGCTATTTTGCAGGGCAAGGATATTCTGGGTATTGCCAAGACGGGATCTGGTAAAACAGCAAGCTTCGTATGGCCCATTCTGGAACTGTTTCAGCGAAAAAGCGTTGCCCGGAACCGGTTTGTCAACGCACTGGTACTTGTTCCAACGCGTGAATTAGCCGTTCAGGTTGCCGAGGTTTTTCACGTTTTCGGCGAGACGTTGCCGCGGCCGGTAAAAACGGTGGCGGTTTATGGTGGCGTATCCATCAATCCTCAGATGATAGCCTTGCGGGATGCTGAAATCGTGGTGGCCACCCCCGGCCGTTTGCTGGACCTAATGGCCTCAAACGCGCTGCAACTGACGGAAGTCGACATACTCGTGCTGGATGAAGCCGACAAGATGCTGGACCTTGGTTTTGAAGAGGAGATGGAGCGTATTTTCGATCGCTTACCGCGTCGTCGACAGACGATTTTGTTCTCGGCGACCCTGGGTGACGCGATTCAGGATATCAACGCGGCTTTGCTGCGAAATCCCGTCAAAATCGAAGTCGTAGAGGAAGAACAGAATCTTGATTCAATCAGGCAGATCGCTTACCGGGTTGACCCCGAGCGGAAAGGTCCCCTTCTGCGCTACTTAATCAAATCGGGACAGATGAAGCAGGTCCTGGTGTTTGTTTCTTCTACCCGAACGGCGGATAATCTGGTTGTAAAGCTGACGAAAAATGGAATTCAGGCAGCCGCCATCCACAGCGGCAAAACACAGGGTGCCCGAACGGATGCCTTGACTAAGTTTAAAGCGGGCAGGTTAACCGTTCTTGTTGCTACGGATTTGATTTCCAGGGGAATCGATATTCAGTTATTGCCGTATGTGATCAATTTCGAGTTGCCCCGCTCGCCCAAAGATTACATTCACCGTATTGGTCGAACTGGCCGCGCTGAAGCGGAAGGCGAAGCTATTTCGCTGATTGGTCCGGACGATGAACACCATTTTAAAATCATCCAGAAAAAGATGGGAAAACGCGTTGCGCTACTTGACACCGAAGGCCTGGATTTGATGGGCTATTGAACGAAACGTATTTAGGGCAGTCTACGGCAATTCAGCAGTATATCGACCGATTCATAGAAACGCCTAAAGTCTTTTGATTACTAAAACAAGTTTCATATTATTACACCTAATCGTAATTAATGTAACTTGTCTTTCAGTATGAGATCATTCTACAAAGGTTGGATTTTATCAGGGTTGCTGCTTGCCATATCAGCCGTAAGCTTTGGTCAGGTTATTTACAGTAATACATTTACGGGAGCCGGAGCCTGTCCAACCCAAGGCAATACGCCGGTTGTATCAACCAATGCTACGGGCACGCCTTTCACCCGAAGTATGGTGACGTGTAGTTCTTCAATGGGTGTGTTCAATTCGGCAACGCTCAACAATACCGCCAGCATCAATAACTCCTCCTACATTGAGTTTTCCGTAACCGCTAATGCGAACGCCCAGTTGACTGTGGCTTCGCTGAGCTTTGTACGGGATGCCAGTAACAGTGCGCCTAACCAGCTAGAAGTTCGTTATAGTACAGACGGGTTTGCTACGTCTACGAGCTGGGGAGCTGCCCCAAAAACGCCAACATCCGGAGCGTCCACAACGTGGGATTTTACCGATTTTTCGGTACCGCCCGGCACGACCTTAACCTTTCGTTTTTATCCATACGGCACGCAACGGGCCGACCTGGGAACAGGGCCGGCTTCGGGGACAACGGGAACGTTCAGCGTTGACAATGTCACGCTGAACGGCACCTCGCCCTTACCCGTCAACCTGGTATCGTTTACGGGAAAGGCCAGCAAAAATGGCGTTACATTGACTTGGATTACCGCCTGGGAAAAGGAAAATCTGGGGTTTGAGGTACAGAAAAGTCTGAATGCCGAAAGTTTCGAAGGGGTTGGGTTTGTTGATGGAAGGAGCAGCTCGAAAACGCAGGCGGTTTACGAGTTCACCGATAAAGAGGTGCTACCGGGCCTAACGTATTATTACCGGTTAAAGCAAAAAGATCGGAATGGCGAGACAACTACCTCTCAATTAATAAGTGTTCGTACCTGGTCTGACGGGCAGGAGGAAGTACTCGCTATTTTTCCCAACCCGAACAAGGGTACATTTACAATTTCCGGACAGAATTTAGATAAGGCTGATATTCGTTTTTACGCGCCTTCTGGCCTTGAAATGCCTATTCACGCAGTCGAAAGGGAGAGTCGTCAAAAGCTTGACATTTCCACCAATGCCTCGTTGCCGCCGGGTATCTATTTCCTGGACATAAAGGGGGAAAAACGCAAAGTTCTGATCAACTGAAAGGTCTTTTACGGAAAGTGGCTTCCTATATATAAGGCGTGCCCAGGCTTAAAGTCTAGACACGCCTTATGGGTTAGAGGCAGGTTGGCGCCATCCTTAAACGGTCATTTCGTCAGCGCTGGGGCCATAGCTGCCCGGAATCGGAATAGTCAGCAACCGCAGGTAAACGCCCAATTGTGCCCGGTGATGAACAATTTGGGAAAACGTTATTCTAATCATTTCGCCTTTAGTTGTCTGGCTGTGCATCTCATCCCCATTTCGGAGCGTCCAGACAGGCTCCAGTTGATCGTCTGTAGTCTGACTAAGTGACGACTTGCCAGCAGCCAGCGACTGGTCAAACAGATTGAGCACTTCGGTTGTGTCGTTGACCGTTTGGGGCGAATAGGGGCTCGTCGCAAAATCGAGTTCCTCAGTTGGCAGGGCCAGTGTAACCCAGGAAGGCAGTTCGGCAATGTGCGTTGTCAGTTGCCGGATGGTCATGCTTTTAGGATGCGGCTGCCAGCCATACTTGTCATTCGGTACTCTTTCGAGCATTTTCTGCATTATCTGCGCGTCCTGTTGCATTTCTTCTACCAGCATTTGAATCAGTGACATAGCCTTTTGGGTTTAGGGGAGGATGCAACGTAAAAGCCAGGCATTGACAGCCCTATGTCAGCAGTCATTCACGAATTTTTGCTGCCCGAATTGATGGGGAAAAGCTGTTTAAGCGTTTTGTAATGAAGGGTTTTTGGCCAAACACCAAAAGAAAATGTAAACTGGAATTGACTGATAAATTAAACTAAAAGCATGCAGATTGGTCTGAGAACAAACAATAGCTTGACAAGCTAAGTTGATTGCAAGATGTATACAAGATGTATATACATTTATTTCTCACCAAAAAAGAAACGCGATGAAAACGATTCGAAATATGGCCTTACTGCTCCTGGTGACCAGTATACTTGGCCAATCAGTGCACGCACAATCATGGAGTCCACAAGCAAAAGGAGCCGTAATCGGTGCGGGTACCGGTGCTGCCGTGGGCGCTATCATCAATAAACGGAACCGGGCCGTCGGCGGTGTAATCGGTGGCGTAGTAGGAGGAGCTGGCGGTTATGCCATTGGCAAACAGGGTAAAAAACGCTGGAGCCCCCAAGCGAAAGGTACTGCTATCGGCGCGGGCGTTGGCGGGGCGGCCGGGGCCATTATCAACAAACGAAATCGTGTCGTCGGGGGTGTCATTGGGGGGGTAGCTGGTGGCGCGGCTGGCTATGCCATTGGTAAGATCAAAGACAACAAAAATAAAGAAGCAGCTCGTATTGCTGCCGCGAACAGAGCTGAAGCCGAACGTAATGCTGCTGCCAGAGCCGCCGGACAGACCAGAGTCGCTGAAAGCAGACCCGCTGTGGCGGCAACGTCCGCTGGGGCAACTTCGGCAACCTCCATTAAAGAACCAAGTGTTGTCCAGCCCGTAGCGATGCTGGCCGCTCACCCAAACATGGCGGCCGCTACGATCAGTGCAGGCTATCTGGAAAATGAAACCTATGGCGACCCTTCTGCGCCGTATGGCACGTCTGAATACAGACGTAAAAGCTGGTAAATAATCAGCAAACAAATTTTATACTAGTTGCCGGGCGCGTTTCTGTAGATACGCTGCCCGGCAGGTAGCCCTTTTTCTCTCACCAACGTTATTAACTACAAGTATGAAATCGTTCATTGGAATAGCACTCATTTCTGTGCTTTTTAGTGCCTGCTCGCCATCCGGCGAAGCCGTTAATGTTCAGGATCTTAACCGGCAGTTCATCGATGCCTGGAACAATAAAAATGCCGACAAGATAACGTCTATGCTCGCCGAAGACGTCGATTTTCTTCAGGGCAACGTTCATTACAAAGGGAAGTCTGATGTAGCCAAGCAATGGGTACAGGCCACGCTGCCGACATTAGCTAATCTGAAGACCAACGTTGTCAGTTCGGCAACCGATACGCGTACGGCTTACGAGGCAGGCACATTTGCGGTCGACGTAATCACGGATGTTCCAAATCAGCCACGGGGCTTTGGGGAGGGAAATTTTATCCTTCTCTGGAAAAAAGGCGATGATGGCAACTGGAAACTCAGTTACGCGCAGTTAGAAGACCTGCCCGTACAGGTAAAAAATTAAGGGAACGGAACAGCTGATTCTAATTGAAGAAAAAACCTGTGGGAGCGCAGGTTTTTTCCGTTCCGGCCCGCGCGTAGTGCTATTCGTTTCACTGCCGAACGGAGGCTGTTCTTCCGTTTCAACGATACACACAGTTTGATCAAAATTGGCTAGTTTACAGCCTTACGGATGAGATTTATTACCATGCTTTTTCTTCGACTGCTCTGGCAGATCCCAACCGGTTTGTTTCTTGTCGTTACCGTGCTGCTGCTGGTTAACGAGTATGCCATCGCCCGCCCTAGCCGACGTACCAAAGACATCGCCTATGTAACGACAAACGCGCCGGGTGGCGATCGCGAACGGCATTTGTTGGACGTTTATGCGCCGAAAAAGGTAGCTGCCACGACCAGGCTTCCCGTAGTTGTGTTTATTCACGGAGGCAACTGGAATAGTGGCAACAAAAATATCTACTCCTTTATTGGACGTCGGCTGGCAAAGCAGGGCGTTGTAGCGGTCATTATCAACTACCAGCTTTCGCCCGCTGTTTTGGTTCCTGCTATGGCCGATGATTGTGCTCTGGCTGTTCGTTGGGTTAGCCAGCACATTACCGATTTCGGTGGAGATCCGGATCGTATTTTCGTGATGGGGCATTCGGCGGGTGGTGGGCTGGCCGCTTTGCTGGCTACCGATAACCAACTGTTCACGAAGCTTGGTATGGCTACGAATCCGGTGAAAGGCGCTATTCTGGACGATGCGGCCGGACTGGATATGTTCGATTACCTGACTAAAATGGAATATCCCAACGACCAGCAGTACTTGATTCCGTATGGAAAAGACCCGGCCGTTTGGCGGACTGTGTCGCCCATGTATCACGTTAATAACCAGACGCCCCCTATGTTGATGTACTCGGGTGGACGTACCTACCCAAGTATCACCGGCAGTTCGCAACGGTTTCATCAGTTGCTTTTAACGCATCAGGTAAAGCATGAGTACAAGGTTTTGCCCGGTAAAAAGCACATCGCCATGGTGACCCAGTTATTCTGGCAGCACAATGTCATTTACCAGGACTTGCTGAACTTTGTTGGGGCGGTGAAAAGGTAATTGCTTGATATTGAATGCCAAACTTGTAAGCTTTTTCACTCAAACTGAAAGGCGAAATAAGTGCAACTTCCCCGACTCGTATTCTGAATCGCGTGCGGAATATTGGATTCGAGGAAGATGAGGTCGCCAACGGTTGCCGGATACCGCTTGCCATCGATGCTTTCCTGAGCCGAACCATCGATCATCAGTAGGATCTCGGCTGCCCGGTGCGTATGTGGTGGGTGGCTCCACAGGTCTTTATTAAGAGTTGTCACATGCATCTCAAACCGTTTTGTCATAGCCGTTGCCCGGTCGAACATTCGGCGGATGCCGCCCTTGTCATGTGGTTGAAAAACTACATCGTTCCACTCGATCCAGAATGAACCGCCCGCCTTCTGGCCCCGCTCGCTGTCCACCGGTTCTTTGGCTGTATAACGCATCACGTAATAAGTTGCCGGGGCGTCTTCCTTATTTTCGAAACCATGTTCATCGCCCGGCATAAAAAGCGCAACACTTCCTGCTCCCAGCGTTTTCGATTCTCCGGCAATGGTTATCGTTAACTTACCTTCTTTGACAATGATCAATTCCTCATCATCATGTTTATGGGCCGGGTGAGGATCCTGCCTGGGCAGAAGCGTTGTTGCGTGTATGTTGATATGGCTAAAGTCAATCGAAGAGCCGTCGAGGATAACTCGCTGTTCAGCAGTAGGTTTCTTCGTCACCGTTGTCTGCGCCCATAAATACACACCCGATTCGACGGATTGCGGAAAGGCAAATCGGGCTGTCAGCACAAGAATAGTAAAGCAGGCGATGCGTAGGATCATGACCAAACGGGTTGACTTTAACCGGTTAAAGTCAAGAAACGGGAATGAATACTTCTTACTCGTTTCGACATGACCTCTGCTCGCCTGCAATTCGAACCAACAGCAGAACGGAATTGGCGCTGGGATTGAGCAAGTGATCTGTTTTTGTACTTACTGTTTGATCACTTTATGCATAAAATGCTGATTACCAATGCGAATGTTTGTGAAATAAAAACCTGTTGGGAATCCAGCGGTCGCTATCGTGCGAACAAGGGTAGGTTCGCTTTTTTCACCCGAAAGTGATGCGTATCGTTTGCCTTCAGCCGAGTATAGCTCAATGGTGCACGTTCCGTTTATCGGCGTACTCAGGGTAATCGTCAATTCATCGGAAAACGGATTCGGCTGTATGCTGGCTAGTTTATCATCACTGGTAAAGGCAACACTGATAATTTTTGAATAGGTATACGTGTTGTCCAGGTCAACCTGTTTCAGGCGATAATAAAACGTATTACTTCGGGCATCAATATCTGTCCATTCATACCGACGGGCACCTGGCTGCTCGGCAAGCGAGGCAATACGGGGGCTCACGACCTCGAAGCCAATGGCATCGGTGCTACGCTCAACCTGATAATAATCGAAATTTTGCTCTGATGAACTAGTCCAGTTCAGACGTATTCCCTCACCAAACGATTGCGCCTGAAACATTGTCAGACGAACGGGTAATGCCGCGAAGCAGCCCCCACCCGCCGACGAGCCTGAACAATTAGGATTGACCGTAGCGCTACCAAACTTATTGGGGGTAGGAGCAGCGCCGGGCAGACAAACGCTTATGTTGCTGTTGTTTGTCAGTACCTGATTGAAATTGCCAACACTGCCGCGAACAGTATAACAGCCTCTGCTGGAGGTAGTCGTAGAGTTGACCTGATCATTTTTAGTGAACTGGTTCGTGTTGACAATGCCATTGTTCAAACACACACGTCCATTGCCATTAATGCCAAAATTACCCGTTGAGTACAGGGTTGACCCCTGATCAACGTATAGGGTGCCGTTTATGTCTATATTACTGACAGTCAGGGTAGCACTGTTTTCAACAATGACAGAGGATGATCCGTTTATAGATGTCAAATTGGTCAGTGTAAGATTGTTTCTAATTCGTAGCGTGCCCCCTCCAATGTTAACGTTTAATGGGTTGGTCGCCGAGCTGCCATTGTAAATAACGGTACCGCCATTCACATTGCCTCCATTAATTTGACCGGCTCCCGATACGCATATCACGGCTGATCCGCTCAGATTCAGATTACTTATGGATGTAGTGACGCAGTAAGTCCCGGAAGTGATATTCAGATTGCTGCCGGTGAGGTTTGAACAGCCTGCACAACTGGGTAGTGTGGGTATCGTACACTGACCAAAGACGCCAGTTTGGGCAATAAAAATATAAAAGACAACCAGTATAGAGGAGGAAAGATGTTTCATCGTTTAGAGCGCATTTAGTAAGCTAGTCTTTTGATTTGATAAATATAGATAGTTATACAATTTATAAAAATGATTAGTAAGGGAGATGTTGCCATTTAGACATAACCTTATGGCCAAACCGCAGTTATGGTAGTTCAACGATAGGAATGAATCATGAATGCATCAATTCAAACGAAAGCCTTACTTTGGGGACTTGCCGGTATAGGCGCGTGGACCGCCATTAAAGCCGCATTGGCTCAGAAACGTAAAATCGATTTTCGCAATAAAACCGTCCTGATCACCGGCGGGTCTCGGGGATTGGGTCTGGAATTGGCCCGACTCCTGGCAAAGGAAGGGGCCAACCTGGCAATCTGTTCCCGGGATGCCGATGAACTCGATCGGGCTGAAGATGAACTTGCTCAATTCGGCACTGCTGTTTATACGGAAGTGTGCGATGTGACAAATAAAATTCAGGTGGAACGTTTTGCCGAAAACGTCCGGCAGGCCATCGGACCGGTTGATGTGCTTATCAATAACGCAGGTACAATCATCGTGACTCCCTACGAACACGCGACAGAAGATGATTTCCGGTATGCCATGGAGACTCACTTCTGGGCAACCTTCTACATGACCAATGCCGTGCTGCCACATATGCTGGCCCGTGCTGAGCAGCCTGGCCGGGGGGCGTCGGGCCAATCAACGTCAGCGGGGCGAATTGTGAATATTACATCGATTGGCGGTAAGGTGTCGGTTCCTCATCTGATGCCTTACTCAACCAGTAAATTTGCGCAGGTAGGCTATTCGGAAGGGTTGAGGGCTGAGTTGCAGAACAAAGGCATTTATGTAACAACCGTCTCTCCGGGCCTGATGCGAACGGGTAGTCCGCGCAATGCTATTTTTAAAGGGCAGAATGAAAAAGAATACGCGGCTTTCAAGGTCAGTGATTCAATTCCGTTCCTGACGATGGGATCAACGGAGGCCGCCCGCGAAATCGTAGAAGCCTGTCGGTATGGTGAAGCTGTGCGCGTTATTACCTTACCGGCTAAAATAGGGGTGGCCCTCCAGGGACTGGCTCCCAACCTGGTAGCCGAAACAATGGCTATCGTGAACGGGATGTTGCCTGACCCCGGTGGAATCGGTGAAAAAAAGGCCCTGGGAAAAGATAGCGAAACGACCCTGTCGGAGTCTGTATTAACCACACTGACCGATCAGGCCGCCGAACGAAACAACGAGGTTATAGATTAAGGTTAGATTAAAGAATGGGTTGATTTAAACAAGACTACTCAAGATTCGTTAAGTAGTATATTCCTGATTAGACTAGGAAATTACCAGGAATAATCACTCACTAAAGGCCACAGGCCACTACGATTATGAAAAAAGTACTTATTGCATTCGCTGCACTTGCCCTGACCTTTAGCGTTGCTCAGGCGCAGGACAGCAAACTGAAAAAGAAGGCAGACGTTGTTGAAGCGAAAGCAGAAGTTGCTGGCGACAAAGCCGCTTTGAAAGCCAATAAAGCAGAACGGGAAGCCGCTAAAATGACTGGCGATAAGGAAGCCCTCAAGGCAGCCCGCAAAGATCGGGTGAAAAAAGAAGGTGAACTGATAAAAGACCGCGCCAAAAAAGACGTTAAAGTTGTGAAAGAAAAGATTTAATCAATCCTGTTTCTTTACAACAAAAAACGCCCGGCTTTTCAGAGCCGGGCGTTTTTTGTTGGCATAGATAAGTCAGTCTTCGTCAATGGTTACGTCATGCTTTCTGGCCGCTTTTCTGATGCACTCTATAATCACATCAACCTCATCGTATTTAGCCGTGTTGTCTTTGTGATTGATCCGGGTCGCCGGTGCAATAGTTCCACGCAGCCCGAACGTGTTCGGGCGTGTCGATTGGATATTTCTTATTCGTACGGTCAGCGAACCGGAGCGCCGGACCGTTCGCATCACTGTATGTACGCTCGCCTTCTTTGGAGTTAACCTCATCCCGTTGATCAATTTTTGAATCAGTAGCCATCCTTGTCGAGGTTTTGTTGGGCTATTTCTAACGATAATCGAGATTGAATGTTTATAGCTAGTAACATCTTTCAAAACGAGTATGTCTGTTCTGTTCAGTCCGCTTTCTATCCGTAGTATCCAGCTCAAAAATCGCCTTGTTGTTTCGCCCATGTGTCAGTACTCCAGTGAGGACGGATTCTCCACCGACTGGCACCTGGTGCATTTAGGCAGCCGCGCCATTGGGGGAGCCGGGCTGATTATAACCGAGGCCGCAGCCGTATCCCCCGAAGGGCGGATCTCCCCAAATGATCTGGGTATCTGGAAAGATGAGCACATCCCCGGATTAAGACGAATTACTCAGTTTATTCAGCAGAATGGCTCCGTTGCGGGTATTCAACTGGCCCACGCCGGTCGTAAGGCTAGTACGCCACGCCCGTGGGAGGGAGGGAAGGCGATTTTCCCGACCGAAGAAAACGGTTGGCAGACCGTTGCCCCCAGCGCTGTTCCGTTCGTGGCCGATGCGCCCGAACCGCTAGCCCTCACTGAAGAAGGTCTTGAAAAAGTGCGGAACGACTTTGCGTCCGCTGCGCAACGTTCGTTAGCGGCCGGTTTTCAGGTTATTGAGCTTCATGCGGCTCATGGCTATCTGCTCCACCAGTTCTTGTCGCCGTTGAGCAATCAGCGTACCGATGCTTATGGTGGTTCATTCGAAAATCGTATTCGTTTGTTACTCGAGGTTATTGAGCGCGTCCAATCGGTGTGGCCATCCACGCTACCGCTGTTTGTCCGATTATCGGCAACGGATTGGACCGAAGGTGGCTGGACTATTGAGGACTCTGTAACGTTGTCGGGTATTCTAAAAAATAAAGGCGTCGACGTGGTTGATGCGTCGACGGGCGGCAACGTCGCAAACGCAAAAATTCCGGTCGGCCCCGGCTATCAAGTGTCTTTCGCTGAGCGTATCAAGCAGGAAACCGGCATTATGACAGCGGCCGTTGGCATGATCACAACGGCCAGCCAGGCCGAGCAAATCCTGACAACCGGACAGGCTGATTTAATTTTATTAGCCCGCGAGTTTCTGCGCGATCCGTATTTTCCGTTGCATGCCGCCCATCATTTGGATGACAAAATCGAGTGGCCTGTACAGTATGAGCGAGCCAAACCCCGGTGACTACCTAGCACGGGCTAAACATTTTGCCACTGGAAACAGTAGTCTTGCCAGCGGAAGTCAATTTGCATAATCACCATTTAACTAAAAAAAATCATGCGTTGGTTAGGAGGACGTGAAAGTGATAATGTCGAAGATCGCCGGGGAAGCGGTGGTGGCGGCTTACTTGTTGGGGGCGGCATTGGCTCAGTTGTCATTGCTGTAATCGTGATGCTGCTGGGTGGCGACCCAACAGAAGTACTGAATCAGGCTTCACCCACTCAGGCAACATCACCTGCCGACCAGCAGGCTGAAGGAGAAGCCGCCAGTTTCACCCGGAAGACACTGGCCAGTACAGAAGACGTCTGGACTAAAATTTTTGCCGATCAGGGATCTCAGTACCGCAAACCAACGCTGGTTATGTTTAATCAGGCGACGACATCAGGTTGTGGTACGGCTTCTGAAGCATCGGGGCCCTTTTACTGCCCGGCCGACCAGAAAGTTTACATTGACCTGTCCTTTTATAATGAACTTCGTGATCGGTTCAATGTGCCCGGTGATTTTGCCATGTCCTACGTTATTGCCCACGAGATCGGGCACCATGTACAGAAGCAACTGGGTATTATGGACAAAGTAGACGGGCTAAGAGGGCAGCTAAGTGAGCGGGAGCAAAACAAACTGTCGGTTCGGTTGGAATTGCAGGCTGACTTTTTTGCGGGCGTGTGGGCTAACAAGGCGCAGGGGAAATCGATTGAGCTGGATAAGAATGATATCGAGAGTGCCTTAACGGCAGCCAACGCCATTGGTGATGATCGTATTCAAAAGGAAACCCGCGGAACGGTAGTGCCCGATGCGTTCACGCATGGAACATCAGCCCAGAGGGTCTACTGGTTTTCAAAGGGATTTAAAACCGGCGATATTAATCAGGGCGATACCTTCAATAGCCGCGAAGACGCCAACTTACAGTAGAGAAAGCATGCTTTATTAGTACAGCCGGTCCAGATGTGGACCGGCTTTTTTATGCATAACGAATGAACCGGATGCTGCCTGAAACCTACACCAGTTTGGTCTTGATTAATTTGCGTTGCCTGGTCTGGTAACGCACGATGAGCAACGACGTACTGAAAACAATCAGGCAAAGAGGACCAAAACCAGCCAGGGTATCTCGTGAATAGGCACAGGAACACCAGCCGATCTGAAGGCGCGATATAGGAGCAATTCTTTCTGAACGGGGTTCATGCCGGCCACATTGAACGTTTGGCTAAACTGAATTTTACGGCCATCCTGATTTCCATCCAACTGAATGGAAAGGGTTTTGGTATCGTCAGAAATCCGCGTTCGCAGGTTCGACGCTACTGAACGCTGGGGCACTGTGGTTAAGCCAATGCAGATAAGCAAGCAACTAAACAGGTATTTCATACAAAACTGAATTTGTTTATTCACTTCGTAAACTCTTCACGGGGTTCATCAGGGCCGCTTTGATGCTGTGAAAGCTGACCGTAGCGAGGGCAATAAAAATGGCTGACAGGCCCACCAGAATAAACACCCAGGCGCTTATTTCGATGCGGTAGGAATAGTCATCCAGCCATTTTTGCATAAAAAACCAGGCCAGGGGTGTTGCGATAACGATGGCCAGAACAACGAGTTTCACAAAGTCCTGCGAGAGAATGAAAACGATGTTGGGTATGCTGGCTCCCAGTACTTTACGAACGCCGATCTCTTTGGTGCGCTGCTCAATCACCATCAGCGCAACGGCAAATAGGCCCAGGCAGGACAGTAAAACCGCTATGCTCGACGCAAGGCTGAAAATCTTCGAGAGCTGTTCTTCCCCTTTGTACCAGGCATTGGTATTCTCGTCCATAAACGATCCAATGAATTCCGACTTGGGAGCCACTTCTTTCCATACGGCTTTCAACTTATCCATCGAGCCTGCCAGACTGTGCGGGGCTACCCGAACAAAGATGTAGCTGACAGGTTGCGAATGGGCCAGGTACATGGTGATCGGCTTTTTCTCGCTTTTCGACGAATACAAATGGAAATCCGGAATCAGGCCGATAATCTGGTATTTCACACCCGCGGTGTCGGTCTGGAAGTACTTGCCTACTGGATCTTTCTCGCCGATCATTTTGGCCATACTTTCCGTAATGACCACCCGATCCAGTGTATCTGACGGGTAGGCTGGACTAAATTCACGACCCGCCAATAGCTTAATATTGAGTGTCTTGAGGTAATCGTAATCGATTTGCAGCCAGTCGGTCGAAATTTCTTTTTCCTTATACGTGAAGCCCATAACCGATCGCGAGGTACTTCTATCCTTGCCAAGGCCAAGGTTCACACTGCTGCCGGTTATGGCGACAATGGTTGGGTCGCTGGCCAGCCGATTGCGCATGCGTCTGAGGACCTGCTGGCCATCTTCCTGATTGCCCACGGGAATGCTGATAACTTCCTCTTTCTTAAAGCCGAGGGGCTGCTCACGCATATGGCGTACTTGCTGCACGGCAATGATGGTACAGCAAATGAGTAAGGTCGATAAGGTGAACTGGGTAACGATGAGTGAGTTACGCAGGAAGCCAGGCCGCTTTACGGTTATCTTTCCTTTTAATACATCAACGGCGTTAAACTTCGACATCTGCAAGGCCGGATACCCACCCGCTACCAACGTTACCAGACCAAAGAGGCCCAGTATGATTGCCAGTTTGTCGGGTTGCAGCATGTAGTCGAGGGTGATTTTCCCCTGAAACGTCGTATTGAAAGCGGGTAGGAAAAGATAGGTGAGGATCATTCCAACCAGAAATCCAATAAAGCAGATAAGAGCAGCCTCCCCCCATATTTGCGCGAACAACTGCGTTTTAAGCGCCCCCAGCGACTTCCGGACGCCTACCTCTTTGGCCCGGATAAACGACCGGGCAATGCTTAGGTTAATGAAGTTGATACAGGCAATCAGCAGAATGAAAAAGCCAATACCCGCCAGGGCGTATACCAGCGTAATTGATGACCCCGATTTACCTCCTATCTCCGTGCCAAAATGAACATCAGATAAGTGCTGTAATCGTATGGCGAACAGGTCACCCCGCTCGTCAGGCTTGGCCCCTTGCTTTTTCAGCTTATTGATGTCGCCGGAGAAATATTTTGCGGCAAAGGATTTAAACCGGTTTTCAGCCGTTGCCTGACTCACCCTGGGGGACAATTTGACGTAGGCAGCATGCGACATGGCATCCCATTTGTCCTTATCTGTCTGATAGTTATCGGCATTGACTATTTGAATAAACGCGTCATATTGAATAGACGAGTTATCCGGGTAATCGGCTAGTACGCCACTGACCGTAAATTCTTTTGCGTTATTGTCCCGGCCCAGCATTACCCGTTTCCCAATCGGATCTTCGTTACCGAAAACAGCCTTTGCCATGCTCTGGCTGATAACGATACTGCTCCGGTCATTGAGTGCCGTTGCCCTGTTCCCTTTAAGTAAAGGAAAGGAAAATATCTTCAAAAAGTCAGGATCGGTGAACATGACATTTTTATCGACGTATTTTCCCTTGTACCCGACCACATTGCTGCCGTTCATCAGGCGCGCTGCGGCTTCTATCTCGGGGTATTCTGCTTTTAGGGTTGGCGTGAAGGGCAGGGGCAATGTGCCCGAGTAAATCGCTTTATCAGGGTTATTGAAAAAGAGATTCGCTTTGTAAATGCGGTCACCGTCCGTATGAAATGAATCGTAGCTGAGGTGGAAATAAGCGGTTAGAAAGAGAAAAATGCTGATGACGAAGGCGACCGATAAGCCAACTACGTTGATAGCCGCATAGCCTTTACTTTTCCAGAGGTTCCGAAAAGCGATTTTGATATAATTACTGAGCATAGCAGGATGTAAAAATGAAGGTTGAGAATACGCGCTGGGTCCGTAGCGGGAAGTAATGGTTAGTTTCGTATTAGCTGATGGCTTCGTAAAACGGGTCGCCCGTCGGCGGAGGAAGTAAGGGCGTATGAATCGCAAAACTTCCAGACTGTAAAACTGGCGCGCCTTTCGTTCACCAAACTGGGCAACCTGATCGGCAAACTGCTCGTGCAGATCGCCCAATAGCTCTTCCTGCAAGGCAGGCGGACAGAGCCAGGTTAGTAGTCGATCGGCCCAGGCGGGGGGAGTAGGAGCGCGGTTAGCCATGATTAGATTAGCGAAGTCGTTGGAATAGCGTCCCAGAGTTGGTTGCGTACGTCTCTCATTTCGCTCAGAGTTTGTTTGCCTGCAGCGGTAACGGTAAAGAATCGTTTCCGACGTCCGCCCCGTTCATTGGTTGCACCCCCAAGCTCAGATAAAACAAAACCCTTCTCTTCCAGCCGGTACAAAGCGATATGCACCCCACTCAGGCTGATGATGCGGTTGGTCCGCTGCTTCAGTTCATTCGCCACCGCTACCCCGTAAGCCTGTCCTTCCAGTACAGCGACTGTCAATAAAACTAGTTCTTCGAATTCCCCCAAATAGGCTCTGTTCATACCCGTCCGCTACGTTCCGGTTTTATTTCCTTGTTATTTGTTAAACAAATGCCCTGCCAAAGAAGAAAAAGATTGATTCTAGCCAATCCAGGCCTATAATCTTATCCATAAAATCAATTGGCTGTCCAGAATCGGACAAGGAAAGTACGTTTGTGGACAGCTGGTCGAGAGAAACGAACCCATTTAACGGGCCTGGTGGCGACGATCCGGAAGTTGGCAAGAGTACCTAGAGCCAACTTCGCCTGGAGGCCGGTTGATTCGACTATCCCTGAATCAGCTGCCATTCCTGAAAAAGGCTGAGTTAACGGTCAGGAGAGGAAGGTAAACTACTGATAGTAAGCGTACTATTACCTGGTTTGGGGGGCAATTCTTGAAAAAGAACAGCTTGCTTTCGACCTTTCTCTTCGCAAAGTAAGGTCAAACTACTAATCACTAGCTTTATGAATCGTTTACAATTCACAGGCATCGCTGCCTGTCTCTTTATCGTTTCAATCTGTTTTCAACAATGTCAGCCTAAAGCCGGCGACCCTGGCCCTAAAGGTGACACGGGCGCAACCGGGCCAGCCGGACCAACGGGCGCTACAGGTCCGCAGGGCCCAACCGGCACCGCTGATGTGCAGTATTCGCCCTGGATCAGTACTACATTCTCGGGAAGTGGCACGTTGTTTACGGCGAATATAACGGCGACCCCCATCACACAGGCCGTCCTGGATAAGGCCGATGTTCGGGTGTACTGGAATGAAGGTGGCCGTATATTAAGCCTGCCATACGCAGAGACTTTCGGCACCACTACCTTTACGGTTCACCAACGAATTTATGTAGGGCGTATTGAACTCAGAGCCTCTTATGCGCTTACTACCCAACAATTCAGATACGTCATTATACCGGGTGCGGTAGCTGTTGGCGGTCGCCGGGCCGCCATCGATTATGCCGATTATCAGGCGGTTCGGAAGGCGTTCAACATTCCTGATTAAAGTTAAACGGTCCTGTATCCCATTGCTTACTAATGGGATACAGGACCGTTTAACTTTAATCGAATCAATTACTGGTCGCTGGCTGGATCGGGTGAAGGCGCCGGACGAACTAATCCATCAGCTTTTCCAGGTTGTCAGAAACTCGTTGAACGACTCTTCCAGGGCATGGAGCGCATCCAGCAAGCCACTGGTGTCATTGACTTTTAATTTCCCTTCGGCCGTTCGGGCAATGTCGGCCATACGGGCTACGCCAATGGTGCCCGCACTTCCTTTTAACGTGTGCAGATGGCTCTTCACGGTAGGAATATCGCCCAGGTCGTAAGCCGCCAAGGCGCCATTCACCAGGTCGGTGGCTTCCGTCACGAACTCTTCCATGATGCTGTCAACTAACTCCTGCCCACCAATGTCACGAAGCTGCCCAACAATCTCTTCATCGATAATCGGTAGTTTGAGGTCGGCGGTGGGTTGGGCTGGTCGGGCCGGTTTAGCCGGAGTTGTGACCTGCTTCGCCCGTTTCGTATCGGTGAGTTCCTTTACTTTAGCGATCAGGCTCTGGGCGCGGATCGGCTTGGCAATATAGTCGTCGAGTCCCTGGCTAATGAACCGCTCACGATCTTCACGCATTGAATAGGCTGTCATCGCCACAATCGTTGGTAGTTGATTACCAAACAATTTGCGCAGATTTTTTGTCGTTTCCACGCCATCCATATCGGGCATCTGAATGTCCATGAAAATAACATCGAAACTTGCTTCCGTTGCGCTATCGTATGTTTTCTGGACTTCACTAATGGCGGCTGGCCCACTATCGGCCGTGGTTACGACGCACCCCGATTTGCGCAGAATTTCGCTGGCCACTTTGCGGTTTACGGCGTTGTCATCGACCAGCAGCACCTTGGGATGGTAGTCGCTGAAGAAGTTGGCCAGGGCAATTTCGGCAACTTCCGTCGTTTGTTGCGTGGGACTAATGCTGGTTTCTTTCAGTTCGATGGTAAACCAGAACGAACTACCCATTCCCACGGTGGAATCGACCCCAATCTCGCCTTTCATCAGCGTCGCCAGTTCTTTCGAGATGGCTAGTCCCAGACCCGTACCGCCAAACGATTTGCGGGAAGATGTATCGACCTGACTAAACGAGTTGAAGAGCAGGTTGATGTTTTGTGGGGAGATGCCAATGCCTGAGTCCTTCACCGCCACCCGGATTCGGTTGAACTTCCCGTGTTTGCTGAGTAGCGTTGCCTCGATCCGAATGGTGCCGTTTTCGGTGAATTTTATGGCATTCGAGGTTAAATTAGACAGTACTTGCAGCAGCCGGGTCTGATCGGCGATAACGAACATGGGTAAATCAGAACCGAGGTGGTAGGTCAGCTCATTGTTCTTCGAGTTAGCCTGTTGCCCGAATAGCGCAATCAACTTCTCGAAAATCTCCTTGAAGGCTACTGGTGACTCATGAAGCACCATTTTCCCAGCCTCGATCTTGGACAGGTCCAGAATGTCGTTCAGAATATTGAGCAACGTCTCCGACGATCGCTTGACGGTTTTGACATAACTGCGCTGTTCCTCGTCTAACTGCGTGTCGTTTAGCAGGTCGATCATGCCGATAATGCCGTTCATCGGCGTCCGGATCTCGTGGCTCATATTGGCCAGAAACTGCTCTTTCACTTTCAGGGATCGCTCGGCCTCGTTTTTCGCTTTCACCAGTTCCGCCGATTGCCGCTTCAGCTCGGTAATGTCGCGGGCCAGCACGGCCACGACCGAGTTGCTACCCGAACCGTCGTTGAGCATCAGCATGTTAAACATGAATTGGCGTTCGCTGCCGTCCTTACGGCGCATGCTGGCCTCAAAGTTCCGAAGGCTGCGGTTGCGGGCCAGCTTAAACATGGCATGACGAATCTCGTTGGCGTCGATAAAATACTGGGTAATATCCTGCCCCAGCACTTCGTCAGGCGTGTAACCCATCCGTTTAAATACGGACGGACTGATCATTGTAATGCGCCCCTTCCGATCGACACGCGCGTAGATGTCCTGCAGGTTTTCGAAAATACCCCGGAATTTCTCTTCGCTCTGACGGGTGGCAATTTCGGCTCGTTTGCGGTTGGTGATATCGCGGGCAATACCCGATACTTCCTCGATGACGCCCCCGGCCAGCAAAATTGGGTTCAGGTGAAATTCGAGATACGTTTCTCCCTTGGGTGTTTCAAAATATAACTCAAAGTTTTGGGCAAAGCCCCGGAATGCCTGTCGATAGCGTTCTTCCAGAAGTCTTCGATTGTCAATCCCAATCATCCGCCAGCCCAGATCGGGGGTGCTGGTCTGAAGAGACGGCGCTTCGCTCAACTGGTCTTCCATGAGCCGGACGTAATTTTTATTGAAGGAGGTCAGCTTCAACGCCTTGTTCACCGACCAGATCAGGTACGTGCTACTGTCGAAAATAGCATTCAGTCGGGCATTCTGTTTGTCCAGCCGGGCTTCCGATTGCTTCCGGGCAATGGCCAGGGCTACCTGTCCCGAAATAAATTCCAGCAGTTCGAGGTCGCGCGGACCGTAGGTCTGCGCATCATCGTATGATTTTACGCCAATAATGCCCGTAATCTCGTCGCCAATACGAAGCGGTGCCGTCAGCATTACCTGCGGCTGAAGCTGGCCATACAGATCGACGTGTTCACGGTCGGCGAGTTTCCGGATGTCTTTTTCGTACAGAAATAAGGGTTTGTTCGCCAGAATCGTGTACTCGATCAGGCCATTGCCCAGTTTGCGCTTCGTAAACCGCATGTTGCCGCCAAAATATTCATCGACGTAGTAGGGAAACGATAAATAGGTTTTGCTCGCGTCATACAGGGCAATAAAGAAATTTCGGGCGTCCATGATGTTGCCCAGCTCTTCGTGAATTTTGTGATACAGTTCGCCGAGATTGGGTGTGTTGATGGTCCAGTTGGCGATGCTGTAGTAAAGCTTCTGCGATTTCTCGGCCCGGAGCTTGCCCGTCGTATCGTGCATGATGCAGCGAAACGCCGTAGGACGTCCATTGTCGAAACGGCAGTTTACACTTCCCGACAGAAAGAGGGTTTTCCCGGACTTGTCCCGAAAAACGGTTTCTATATAAGGGAGTTTATCGCCTTCCTGAATGCGTTTGAGCAGGCCGAGGGTACTTTCGGCATAATCGGGATGAAGTACGTCGCGCAGGTTGAGGGCCGAAATTTCGTCGGAACTGTAGCCAAGAGCTTCACGCCAGGCCCGATTGACAAAGATGAATTTTCCGTCAAGCGTGAGCAGTTGAATCAGGTCGGAGGTGTTATCCACCAGATCCTGCAATTGGGCATTGGTATTGGAAAGAGCCGAGGCAACCCGTCGCTTGTTCGTTACGTCTTCGCCAATGATAGTGAACGAAGATACCTGCCCATCGGTACCATTGACGATAAACGAATTGACCTGCACACTGCGCAGCGCGCCACTTCGGGCCAGAATCGTAATTTCTTTCTGTTCAGGAAATCCGCCTTTGGTCACGGCTTCATCAAACTCATTTTCGAGCTTGGCCCGGTCGGCGGGAAGAATAAAGACGTCGAAAAAGTTTTTGCCGATAATGTGCTCGGGTTGCCAGGCCGTCACCCGGTAGGTATAGGGGTTGGCATAACTGAGCGTTCCATCGCGTTCGATGGTGAGACCAACCAGATTCAGTTGGTCAACCGTATGCCGAACATCGAAAGCAGGCAGCACATCCGTTACGGCTACGTCGCTGCGTTCGTGTTGTAGCCGTTGAATCTCGGCTACTAGTTCATCTTTCGTTTTGGCAGACCAGCGCATGGGTAAGTCGGTGAGTTAAGTGTCGTTGGACTCTTTAAATTTACGAAAAATGTTGGCTACTGCCGAAATGAATGCAAGAAACGGATTTAGTTTTTAACGCGTTCGCTCATTTCCCAAGTATTGTTTACTTTGCCGACAATCCTTACAGTAAGTATGAATAAACGGTCTATTTATTTGTTGGTATTGCTGGCTACAATGGCCTGTGAGCCATTTGATTTAACAAAAAAAACGTTTCCGACATGTGCTAAACCGACTGCCGGTATCGGATACACCGCCGGCCATCTAGACGTAACATTTTTCCTCGAAAACCCCCAGGGCGACATTGGGGCTACTGGGTGGGATCCCGGCGATGGCAGTGGTAAAAGCCGCGTTGGAACGCGGGTAACCTATAATTACCAGAAAGCGGGCACCTATGTCATTATCCTGACACTGGCTAACGCGTGCGACGACCGCTTTACTACCACCCGACAAATCATCGTCAGTAACTAACCCACCATGCGCTTCGTTTTTACGCTTTTATTTTGTTTTGCTATGGCCTTGTCGGGGCGGGCGCAGGAGCGCATTCGGAATGTCCGGATTCGGGTGGCCGATTCGTCGCAACTCGAAATTCGCTATGACCTGATCAATACCCGCTATGGCGATTCCGTTTATTTCGAAGTCCGTAGTCGTATCCGTGGTGCCCTGCGTATTTCGCCGGAATTTGTTCGGGGTGACGTCGGCTTTCGAGTAACGGCGGGCTCCGATCGACGCATCATCTGGAATGCGCTGGCGAATGGATACTCGCTGAATGAGGAAATCCAGGCGAAGGTTTTTGTCAGGACTGGGCTGTCTCCGGGTCAGCCAATAGAGCCCGAACCCGTTGTCGTTCAGAAACCAGCCGTAACCACACCGGCACCCGCTACGGTTGTACCCAAACGTGAACCCGTAGCGGTGACGGATCCTCAGCCCGTTCCACAAACGTCGGCACCAGCGTTACCGGTCAAGAAAACGAAGCGGGGGCGAGCCACAGTTGTTCTGGCAGATTCCATACCCCGGCAAGCGGTACCTGAACCCACCGTTGTGTCGACTCCGGCTCCGCAGGCCACGGTGCCAAGGGTTGAGCCTTCCGGGCAACCAACCCCGTCCAGCCCGGTAACGGTACCCGCCGACGAGCCTGGTCCGGCCCGAAGACGTTACGCCGGACCTGCCTGGGCGTTGGTATCCGCTGTCGCACCCGGAATTGGAAATATTTTTGTGCAAACACCCCGGCCCAAAGTAGGGTTGCGCCCTCTGGTCACGGTTGGGTGTTATGGTTTGCTGATTTACGGATTTATGGAACGGCAAAAGGCGAACGATGCGTACGCGGTCTATGAACAGCAGAAAAACATGGTGGCTGGTGAGCCTTATTACCAGACGGCCAACGATCACCACCATGCCTACTTTATGGCTACGCGGGGGGCGCTCGTCGTTGCCGCGGCCGATGTTATTCTGACGTTTATTAAGGGTGTTCGCAATAACCAGAAAGAAGCCCGACGGTATCAATCGGTTACGATCAGTCCCAGTCTTCAGGCTGGACGGCCAACGGCTTTAGTGCGGTATTCGTTTTAGTTGACTTTGACAAACTTACTTCCCTATAGGGCTCAACAGCCAAATAGGTTTACCAAACCAACGATGCGTTTATATTTAATCATTGCCTTTACAACCCTTTCGGTAACGAGCAGTTTTGCCCAGTCGGCTGGGCGACGGGAAAAGTCGGCCGTATATTCAGCTTCCAGCGAATGGCAGAAAGTGACGCTGAAGCCGACAGCTCGCTTACAAACCAACTCGTCCCTCAATACCTCAATGAGTCCGGCCACGGGTACACCCACCGAGCGGACACAAACCGGCACTGCCTCGACGCCCGTAGTACCGGCCCGCCCATCGACGTTAGCGAACAGCACATCGGATTATCGGCCGGCATTCGCGGGCGACTTTGCAACCAATCGAAATGGCTGGAAAGCCGGTAACAAGGGGGATTATTATTACCAGATTGGCCTTGGTCGATACAGTATTCGTAAGCGGAATACAACTACCCAGCAAGTGGCGTTCAGCGCCGTTGAACTACCAAGAGATATCAACCTGAATAACGCTGATTTTTTCACCATAAAAGTGGACGTACTGGCTGACTCAGGTCGTGTTCCCATGGGGGGCGTGCTGTTCGGAGTCGTCGATTCGTTAAACTACAATGCCTTCACGATGAACGAGAAGGGAGAAGTGTCAGTGGTGCGCGTATCGAATGGAAAAACGGCCAGTGACTATATGCCAGCCGATTTTTTCTCGCCGGGCGTATCGGTTGAAAAGAACCGTAATCGGCTCAGCATACAGCGCAAAGGGGAGGAGCTGCATTTTTATGTGAATGCTCAGGAAATTCGCAGTAGCCCGTATCCATTCCGACTACTGGCCGGTAATGGAATTGGACTAACTTCCTCAGGCTACTGGACATCTTTTCAGAAGCTTACCGTAACGCTGGGACCGTAAGAAAATAAAAAAATCTATAAGTCGTTACAAGGTAGAAGTCGCCCCGGCGACTCCCTGCCGGGCTTTGCTTATGCCGGAGGATCGTAAAATGAAAAACTAATTCCTAAAAAATAGACTGTTATGGCAAAGAGTCAGGACGCCAGGAAAAGCGTCAAGAAAGAACCGGCGAAAACCCCAAAGGAGAAAAAAGAAGAGAAACGGGAGAAGAAAGCCAAGAAGGAGTAGTGGTCTGGTTAAGCCTATAAGGTTTCTAAAATCTTATAGGCTTAAACCAACTGCTTGCGCTTATTATTTATGTAAAATCCGAATTAGTCGGGCATCGTAAATCCCCTACTTTTTGATCTGCTCACCTGACCGGTTGATGGTCATAAGCTGGCCGTTCAGGAACACGGCGGCTGTGTTGCCCCGAAAAGGAGTGACGGCCTCAAATTCTGGCTGAATTACCCATTCGTCCTTCTCATTAACGTAGCCCCAACGGCCATTGCTTCGGGCCCGACGCCAGCCTCGCTCATCAGTCCCCAGTTCAATCTTATCATACGGTTTATCACCGAAGGCTTCTTCGTATTTACCCTGACGAGCATCGGCGGGGGTTGCTGGCTTGGTCACTGGTTTGACCGAAGCCGTCTTTTCTTCCGGAATAGGTTTGCTGACGGATGGGTCTGCTTTTTGGGCGGGTTCCTGCCGTGTTGCTACCGATTCGGTGGCTGGTTTGGCGGGGGAAGATGCCGCTTCATCTATTTCTGTTTTTGGCGGGCGTTTCTCCCGTCTTACTTTTTTTTTTCGGCTTGACGAGCGCTCGCTCGAAGCGCTCGTTGTCTGTTCCACCTTACGATCGATGGTTGCGTTTCCGTCGTTTTTATTGTTGCTTTTGATGAACCAGTAGATCACCGCCAGTAGAGCCAGCGCGAATAAAACACCATATAAGCCACTACGGTCGGGTTTAATGACTTCTACACGTACCGTACTTAATGGATTATTGTTTGCATCAAAGAGCGTATACTCCGTTGTTTTGGTGGGCTTTACCCAGCCCCGATTCGTGGGGGACAGGCCTTCGCCCAAATCATCGATCGTCACGGCCAGCAGGTTGTCCACTTCCCAGGCCAGGGTAACCGGTTGGCCTTTACTGACACGGGCGGGCGTAGCCGTAAACGACCGGACAACGGGTGCAGGCTCTGGCGGGGCGGGCGGCTTCACGGGTCGCTCAACGGGCGCTACCGTTGGTGTTACGTAAACTGGTGGCTCAACTACCGGGATACTAGGTTGGACAGGTTCGGGAGAAACAACGGCAGGCTTTGGGGCTTCCGGCGTCCTGTCAACAAACGCGTCAATGGCGGGTTCGGCAGTTACCGGCGGGGTCCGTACGGTCGTTTCTGCTACAGGTTGGGGCTGCTGCGCTTCAGACTCAGGGCCTAACCGTTTCAGGACCGTTGGCACCCACTGATGCCGCACAAAATCGGGCGAAAGCTTTAATGAGCTGGCTGCGTTGACGATCTGGTTCAAATCCTGATCGTACAAATGTATGCGGGATGGCTGCGCTAACCGGGCAATGCGCGCCCGAATATTCTGAAACAGCAGATTGTTGTTGGCAACTTCCTGGCTGATGGCGGCTGCCCGTTTCTGCGCATCGGCTTCTGACAGACCGGCCTGCCGGGCATCTCCGAGATACCCGTTTGTACGCCAGACGTCAGGGCCGTCGAGTACAATGGCTTCACGGAGTCGGTCGGTCAGTTCAGTTTCGGTCATGGTGACAGGTTGTAGAAAAGAAAAATCAAGGCAGTACGTCATACACTTACCACCTTTACAACTTACAAAACACCGAATTTCAGTCGAACGTCACAACATTACGTCGATAATCGACAGAAATTTTACCAAACTGAGATAAGGCTGACTGGCCGAGCAACAAGGGTGCTTTGGCATTGGCAACGACGTTGGCGTTAACATTTTCCAGCACGCGATCGCCAATCTGTACGGACTTGAGCCGAATAACGGCGCCGGGAGAAATAGCCCCACTGGCATCCTGAAAGCGCGATTGCCCGACGATATCGTCGTCCGTAATCGTGCCGTTCTTTTCCATGAAGGCAGCTTCGGTCGCGGTGATCGAAATCAGGCTGGCCCCCGTATCCAGGATAAACTTCATGGGGGTCCCATTGATCGTCACGGGCACTTTATAAACCCCATTCGCCTTCTCCATAACCACTTCCGTTGGGCCATTACCCATTTTCGTCAGCGTTGGCTTAGGAGCCGGAACGGACGTTTGGGTCGAAGGCTGTTCCGTTTTATCGGCGGTACTACGCTTGCTTCGGCGGGGTTGATGGCTGCCCGATCGGGAACAGCCCGAACAACCGGATAGGTAAAGTACATGACCGACGATCAGTAGACTAATGAGGACTTTATTCATACCGGATCAGTGCTTTTGCCTTCACGCGCCAGGTGCCGTTTTCCAGAACAGCCTCCCCATCCCGGCGCATAACAATGCGGGTGTGCGAAGTCGTATAGCTATTTTCGCTGTCGCAGGCGGGTTCGATCATGTAGTTTCGGTAGGTCAGAAAACGGGCCACCCGACTTGGTTCAGCCTCGAACCGAAACGAAGCCACTGCCGGATTGCTGGCGTTGATGCTAAACCGATACGCCGACTCGGGCGAAAGAACACCGCTTTTTTGCTGACTGTCAAACTGTCCCGTAGGGTCAGGGGGCGGAAAGTAAAAGACCTCTGACCTGGCTGGAGCGGGGGGCTCCACCGATGCTGTCGGCACCTGAATGGGAGCTACGGGTTGCGTCAGAGCAGGCATGGGGTCATTGATCGACCCCGTTGGAATGACTGGTTCTCCCGAGCGGACTACCGGTGCCGGTGCAGAGGCTGGTGCTGGTTTATTGGCCTGTTGTTTAAGTTGTTGGATAGCCACCAACGGACTATTAGTGCCTAATTCGGTTATAATGGCGTCGTAGGCGCTGGCTTTCTGCCGCAGATCACCTTGTGGCTGCCGGGGTTCGTTCGTCGGCCGGGGTTCATTGGCTGGCTTACTGCGCAACAAACCATCATTCTGCTTGCTCAGTTTTCCATTCTCTTCGGTTAGTCGGTCAACTTCATGTTTGAGCGACCGATAGGCCAGTAGGTAAACGGCACCGGCCCCAACGACCAGTCCTGCGAGGGCACCTAGTATCATCATCCAAAGTTGTTTTTCTTCTGCCTCCTTTTTCTGACGTTCCAGTTGACTGAGCTGGAGCGCTTCCGGGCTTATGCTCGTTTCGTCGTCTGTGGCTGCTTCGGCCGCAGCTGTTTTTTCGGCTTGGGACGATGGCTCGGGGGCCACGGCGGGCGGAAGCATGCCATCCAGTTTGGCGAGTATCTGGGCCTGAACCGCCGGGCTCAAGGGCTTGCCGTAATTCTTGTCGCTCTTGTATTTCGCGTAGAACTGGGCCAGTTGTTTGCGGATGGCGGTGTTGGCATCGGCGGGTGACATGCCGACGAAGGCTGCTGTATTCTTCAGCATAGCCAGTTCCTGCATTTTTGCCCCAACCTGGTCCCAGCTACCCACGCCCCGAATGACCTGCTGTGGATCACAACCCTCTCCACAGTCCAGCAATTGCGTATAGATTTCCTGTGCTTTCGGCTGGTTGATTCCCGCGAAAACCGCCACCGCCACATCTTTTGTCAACGTATCGACGGCTGCCTGATTGGCATTCTGTGCCAGCGTGAGCGACGCCGACAGACACAACGAGACAACGCCTATGTAAGCTACTTTGGGCATACGAGTAGGTTTAGTAGTCGGAAAAATAGTCACTACGCCAGAGCATTGGCCAGCTTGTTGATTGCCCCAATGAGCGGGTAGAAAAATAGTGTTTCCTCGATTGGCGAGCTGAGCGTATCGATCATACCACTGTATTCGGCAGCTACTTCGCTTTCTTTCCGCTGAATACCATCCATGAGCGAAGTGTCCAGATGTGTCCGCAGCTCCTGTTGCGCCACGACCAACGATCGGGAGGACACGTTCAGGTTCCTGACGAAGCTAAACTGCTGATTAATAGCGAAGAAAAAATCGATAAACTCGTTGGTCTCTTTCAGCAGCGAGTTCACGACTTCCGGCTTCCGCAGGTCGGCGTAGGTTAGCGTCGAAAATTCATCGTTAAACGTAGCCGGATACACATAATTGATCGCTTCTGTATCGACGGGCCGGTTGTTGGCGGGCTGCATCAGCGCACCCTTGCAGGTTACTTCTTTAGGCCCTTTGCGCTCGTAGAAGAGTGTAAGGCCACTTGTATCATATGGCTGTTCATATACTTTTTCGAAGATAGCCCGCGCCAGTTTCCCCAGCATCTGATCGTCGGTGCTGATAATCGTCAGCAGCTTCGAGCCCGTTCCGCTGAACGTAATGGCGCCTGGCAAATTGATGCCCCGGTGCTTCATCAGGCGGGCAATATGATACAGCAGGGCCGTATAGAACAGGACGAAGACAATCTTCATGTCCTCATCTTTTGCCAGCATGCCATTGAACGACAGCATGCTCTTGGCCTTCACATCGTTGCTCTTTTCAATGGAGAACCAGAATGCCATAATGTCTTCTGAACGATTCGTATCCAGCATACGCCGGTTGTTATCACTCAGGTTGCCAAGGCTTTGGCTTTCCAGAAGAGTTTGAATCCGGTCGGCATATTTGCGGATGAATCCGTTGTGGCTCGCAGCTCCGTACTCACTGAAGGCATCGCCATAGATCGCATTTCCCGCAAACCGGAACGAAGTCAGTAATTTAGGTTCATTGCGCTCATAAACCACGACGTCGGAGGTGCCACCCCCAATATCGACGTTGATGACGGGGCGGGCTGACGCGCTTAACGTTGGGTTTTGTTTGTAATAATAGAACGGTGCCACGGATTCCGACACTTCGCGCAGGCGACCCGGTGCCCCACCAATGTAGCGATCATACAGTTCCTGCCAGTCGGTGCGGAGCTGGCTTACGCGACCGGGCGTCATACTGGCCGGGAAAAACCAGTAAACGGTCGTTTGGGTCAGATTGCCCCCTTCGGTCAGAACCTTGTTTTTGATCAGCATCAGCAATTCTTCCAGAAAAGCCTCTACCCGCCGTTCGGTCTGGTCGTTGTTTTTGGCCCACTTCAGGTTGGTGGTGATGCGATTGGAACCCGCCGGTTGCCGCTCGACGTAGAACGGAATATTGAAGTCGGCGAGTGCCTGGGTCTGCTGGTTGTAGCTCAGGTTCATGGGTTCGGCAATGGCCGTGCGCGTCGGGAAACTATCCGGCCGACCGGGACCTATGGTGGGCGGTACAAACTCCAGATCGTACAAGAGGAACAGCTCGAACAGCGCTGGATTGTACTGCGCCGGAGCCACCAGCGTTGCCACTTGCGGGGTCAATTCGGCCACATCGAAGGGGCGGGGCGATCCGCCATCTACTTTGTACTCGACGTGCGTGTTGGTCGTGCCGAAGTCCACCGAAAATTCAAACTGCTTGCTGCCGCCATTGTATTCCTGCCAGCGGGGGAGAATAATGCCGTTCATATCCCGACCGTCGGCGCGTATGTGCGTTTGCAGGTAGTCGAACTCCTCCCGCAAAACATAGTAGACGCTCGATCCATCGGTGTTCTGCTGCCGAACGGTGCGCTGGTGTTTCGATTCGGGTTTTACTTCGGCGTTGGCCTGCTGCCGGAAATAGGTCAGTTCATACTGATTCTGGCTATCGAAGCCAGACTCGATCAACTGAACCCGATAGTCGGCGGGCACCGAAACGGCACCCGAGCGCACGAAGGGATAAATATTGACCGTAAACGAATTCTCGACGATAATTCCCTCATTGGTCGTCTCGTTTGGTGCATTCGACGTACCCACGGTTGGATTGTATACGCGCTCGAAGGTCACAAACTGATTCCCCGGTTGATTTGGAGCCGTAACGGGAATATCGAGGGTGACATTGATGCCGTTACCCTGCGGGGTCATCTTCAACCGTACACGACCCTGCAACAGATCCTCTACATCGAAAAAATCAAAGAAGTCCTTTTTAAGCGGTAACAGAAATCCTTTGTCGGTAGCCGACGTTTGCAGATTGCCGTCAAAGAACCGACCCCGGTCTGTGGGGAAAGGCAACCGGATCAAATATGGCTCCAGCAAATCGCTAACCGTAAGCCAGGGATAGTTGCCCGGCTGGCCCGGCAAGGGCCGCTGGTTGTCGCGCCACGACTCGCGGGCGTAGTAGGGAACCGGCGTATTCGAATTCCACTGCGCCTGCGGTACATAGGTGAACTGCCGGAAAAAACGGTTTTGCAACGCCATCGGGCGTGGCTGGTTCGGATTCAGCCGTGCGTATTTGTCCGACTTGATAATGAAGTCGCTCACCGTATCGATGGCGCGGACATCGGATTTTTTCTTGCGCAGCGGGAAGCCCAGCACTTCAACGACATCGCCCGGCCCGGTCGTTAACTCGTCAAAATCCTGATCGAACTTTTCGCGGGTCAGTAAGGGCTGGCCGTTATGCGATTCGATATGTTCGTAGAACATGGCTGGATTCTGCTGCTGCAACAGGGCACGGCTGCGGTTCAGGTAATCATCGACCTCCCGAAACCGATCCCTGAAGTTGGGCATGAACAGCTTGATGGCGTACCAGAATTTCTGGTATTCGATATCGCGCTGGTGCAAAGGGCAAACCGATGCATCGAACAGTCGATCGTTACCCATCGACACATCGACCCAGCTCAGATCATTTCCCGAGCTGAAAAACAATGTTTTTGGCGATGTGCCACCCACCACCCGTCCCCGGTAGCTGAGGACGAATAGCCGATTGATGGCGTCGAAATTGTATTCGGCTGCATCCTGATCCAGAAACAGTTTCAGGGCGTCGCCAAGTCGTTTGTGGCCCTGGCTGCTCGACTGCCGCAACCGTTCGAGATCGGTGCGGATATCGAATGGTGTAATGGTAACGAACGTTTTAAGCTTGTCGTAATTAAAGAACAACTCACCCACATCCAGGCAGTCCGAAACGATGCGCTGGTCGTTTATGGTGCCGCTGAGGTCCGGTTTGATCGCCAGGTTCAGGAAGGCCGACCGGACCAGATCCATCCGGGCAAACGGGCTCGGAATAGAGGTTGGCTGCTTTACGGTCTGACCACCCTGCGGGTCACGAATTGCCGCAATCTGATCGGTACCCAGTGGTTTACTGACGTACCAGTGAAGACCGGGGGTAGGGTTATGTAGGCTGAATGTTGTTGGCATGTTTTTCCTAGTAATCCATCACTTTCGGCAACCGGTCGCGGACGAACTGCTCGGTGCCTTCTGAAAATAACTGTATAAACTTATCGGCTTCGCTGCCGTAGGCTTTCCCTTCGGCCGTTTTGTTGAGCGTTTGATCCAGATCATCCACGATGTCCAGTTTTACATCCGACTCACCGCCAAAAATGCCTTTCTTTTTTGGCTCGAATCCCCGTACGGTATGGCCCAGATTAGCCGCGTCGAGCAGAAAAGGCTCGAACGACCGTTTGTTGCCCCGCATCTCACTCAGCCACTGCCGGAACGACGCATCGAAATTTTTGACGCTGGTAAAGAAGCCCGAGTTCAGGAACGAAGTGGAAATGGTCGGGTTAGCTTTGGACCACTGGACCGTGCCAGCCGCCAGCCGCAGCCGCTGGCTCAGGTAGGTGCTGAACAACGCCATTTTGGAAAGCGGCAAGCTGATGATCTGCTTCGTGGCTCCAGCCAGATTACCAAGCTGAATACTTAAGCCATCCTGCTCGATGCCAAATTCCTTATAAACCGGGCTGACTGGTTTGCCATTGGATACCGCTAAGCTGCTGTCGTCGGTGTTCATGAAATCGACAATGGCCAATGCCGACGCCATCTCGACAAAGTGGGCTTCGTTTTTCTGTCCGCCTGCGCCGGGGTCGTAAGTGTAGGCTTTCGTCTGATCGTCGCCGATATAATACAGGGCATTGACCGAGGGGTTAACGCCCTTCTGGTAATAACTCAGGGCGGCTTTGGTTTTGGCAATAAACGAGGCCGGGTCAATCAGTTTGTTCTCGTTGGTGGTCAGGCTGAAATACGGCATCACGGTGACGGCACCGATTTTGGCGTTCGTTAAAAAGGCCGGATTCGGAATCTGGCCAAGTGCCTGCGCCCCCCGAATGTTCTTGAGCAAAATCGGGAAACCGGCGGCACCCGTACCGCCAAAAATTGAACTGACAATAAAGATTCGGTCGTTGGCCCCGAAGTTCTCGGCAAAGGCTTGAAATACATCCGAGTAGCGGAACTGGTTTAGTACCGTGCTGCCAATATTGGGGTTGCCAACGAAGCCGATGTCCATCTTGGTTTCCAGGTTTTCTTCCGAAAATAGCAGACTAGCGAAGGCTTTGCTGGGCGCGTCTAATCCTTCGTAATTGATATAATCCCGAAATTTTTCCTGCTGAACGCCCTGTAGCTCAAAGACGTACGTATCGGCAATGGTTGCGTTGCCGCCGATAGCCCGGTTGAGTGTTTTGATTTCGGTGCTGAAAAAACCCGATGTGGGTTTGGTTTGCAGCCCCGCCCGGATGTTGCCGTATTCACGCAACAGGTCTTTGGTCCGGAGGAGATCGTCGTTGGTGGCGTGGGGGTCCAGTATAATGGGGATCACCTCGTCGGTATTGTTCATTTTAACGCCCGATGCCAGCAAAAAAGTGAGTGCTTTCAACACCCGCGAGCCGGTACCGCCAATGGCGAACACAAATAATTTAGCCATGCTTTCTGAGGTTTGTGTTGTGCCTAACAGCCAGAGGCTGTCTGGTACAGGTTACTTTGACGGCCAGAGCATTGGCCGATGTTTGGCGTTCTTGCTGAAGTTTTTCAGCACCATGGATATAATAAAGAAAATGAAAGCCGTAAGCAAGGCCATTTCGAAGGCATAGCTCAAGAATACGCTGACGCCCTGATCGAAGAGAGTTCCCTGATTTGGGTCGGCTTCATCGCGGGGGATGTCCTGATTCGCTTTCTGATAACAGGTAACCAGTGTAATAACGAACAGGAACAGGGCGCTTACGCCCGTCATCAGGAGCCAGCTTCCGAAACCACTAAAACTGACCTTGTTGAAGGGCCAGATATAAAAGGCAAATGCCACAACGAAGGCCAGCCCGACGGCCGTCCAGGTGAGCGGTGACAGGAGTTCTTCCTGATACAAATCTTCCAGCAGGCTGCCGTTAACGAACAGGTTGTAAAAATTATAAAGCGATTCTTCCATTTTTGAAAAGGTGAAAGAGCGAAAGAGTGAAAGAGCGGAAGGGAACTCGCGTTAGCTTTGCGCTCTTTCGCTCATTCATTCTTTCGCTCTTTTTAACTCGTTCACTCATTCTAATTTGATGGTTAGCGTGAAATATTCAGTTTGATTAGTAGGGTTGTACGCTCGTTCGACGCCTTGTAACAGATTTTGAATGCCAAAAGTCGAGTTAGCATCTGGTGAGGCATCGTTGGTGGTATTGGTATTGGCAATCCAACGAGGTGGAAACTGCCGCCGAAGTCGGATTGTTGCCGTCCGTTCGCCACGCGCGGGTTTATCGGTGGTCAATAATAGCTTGTGCGTTGTGCCGTTGGCTCCCGAATAGGACTGAATCGCCGACACCTTGAAGTTATCTTTTCCGTCAACGACATACTGGCTGGCATCGGTAAGTAACGACGCTGGTACGCGCAGGGCTGATAAGTCGACGGCTACCGGGATGGTTAGATTTTTGTCGGCCACATCAGGTTGTACATCTTCGAGGGCGTGAATGGCTTTGGCGTGGCTGCGGACTTCTTCGCCGGATCGTTTGAAGCGGCCTTTGCGAGCCGGGTCCGTTACCAGAATACTGTAAAATGGGGTAATGTTTTTGGTGTCCCTTCCGAAGAACCAGGAATCGGCGTAACCGGGCAACTGATCGAACCGGCGAATCGTCTGGTACGTCTGATCCTGGTAAAGCCGCTGCATGGTTTCATTCCGGCCAACGAGGCAGAGGTAATAAGGCCGCTCACCCTTGTAGGGTTTCTTGGCGTTGTTCCAGCTATAATACGTTCCGTCGAAGTCGGAGGTAAGCTTGATCACCAGCATCGAATGAGTACTGGCGTATGGGTTGAAGACCGTGGTAAGCAGCGAACTGGCCGCGTCGAGCGTTTTCTGGGCGCTCATACCCGCCAGATTCGGGTCCGAATAAATCAGATCGGAGACCAGTACACTCAGGTCGTCGCCGGTGGTGTTCCGCAGAATTTCGCTGAAAATACCTTCGAAATCGGTGCTGGTGGTTTTTCCTTTCGTTTTGGCGACGGTGAAAATATCTTTTTGCTTGAAGAACTGAGGTAGCGTTAAGCCCAGATCATTCACCTCCGTATTCACGACGAATAATTTCCCCTGGCCAGGATTAACGGCATCGAACTCCGTGAGCACATCGTTGATTGTCCGTTTGAAGGCACCGTTTCCGTTTGGCGCATCGTAGGGAAACATGCTGGCGCTGGCTTCAAGGTAAACTTTCAGGCGCAACGGTTTGCCGGCTGTGACGGCTCCCGACATAGCCAGAGTCGGCTCTTTGCCTTCTTTGGCCAGTTTACGGTACGTGCGATTCCGCTTAATATACGCTGCCAGGGCCGACTCGTCGATTTTTCCATCGGGTGTCAGGAGCGCCTTTGTTTTTTTGTCGGCACCCAGTTCTTTGCTTTCCTGCCCGATATATACCCGTAGCGCATCGGCTTCTGTCACGTCTAAGGTGTTGTCGTTACTCAGGGCGTCGCTGATCTGGTCATCTAATTTATCGCCTGAACTGGAGCAGCCGGATAGATAACCTATCGACAGCACAAGCAGTGGCAATAAACAAAAACGGGGGTGAATCATGAATAGTTATTGAGTTTATGAATGGGTAGGGTTTCTGCTGCCAATCCGCTATTTGCGGCCGGACCTGTCGCAAAAGTAGGCATCTGGCTATACGTTAACCCGTCATGAACCTGCGTGACCTTAAATTTTCTTAAATTACTATAGAACGTAACGAACCATCGGGCCATTTTATGTCAATCGGTACGGATTAACGATGAACGGACGTTTACCTTTGTAGTTCTGATTACACCCAACATGACGCTCCGCCATCTAGTACTGAGTTTTTTACTGGTTCTTCCCATTCTTCTCCAAAACTGCGCACAGGTAGCCCAACCGCCTGGTGGTAAGAAAGACACCCTGGCCCCGAAACTAGTGAGTAGCCTGCCCACCGCCCGCCAACTCAACTACAAGGGCAAGACGGTTGAACTGGAATTTGATGAATACGTAAACAGTGAGAATCTGCAGCAAAAAATAACGATTACACCCCAGGACAGCAATACGTTCGTGGTGAAGTCATTGCCGCTTGGTATCCGGCTTACCTTTGCCAAACCCTTTTTACCCAACACGACCTACACCATTGATTTTGCCGATGGTATCAAAGACATTACCGAGCGTAACATCGCTAAAAACACCAAAATCGTTTTCAGTACGGGGTCCAGTATCGATTCGCTTTACCTGACCGGCAATGTGGTGGACGATGAAAGTCGGCAGCCACTGCTGGGATTTGTCGTCGGCTTATTTGCACCGACGGATACACTGCCTATCAATCGAAAACGCCCTCAGTATTTTGCCCGAACGGACAGCAGTGGCAATTACCGCATCGAAAACGTGAAGGCTGGCCAGTATAAGGTCTATGGTTTCGATGATAAAGATTTAAACCTGGTGAACAACACGCCAGGCGAGCGGGTGGCTTTTCGGGATAGCGTCTTGAACTTGAACCGCAACTATTCGGATGTCAATATGGTCGCGTTTCGGGGCTACGGGAAGCCGCGCATCAGCCGACGCGAACGCACCGACGAAACCCTCGGCCTTGAACTCAGTAGTGGCATAGCCAGCTATAAATTACGTTTCGGCAAACCCGTATCCACGACGGCTGTGTCCACGACGGCTGTATCCACGACGGCACCAGCGCAGAATGCATCGGCTGATACACTCGTCTCGGCTTTGGAGAATCCCAAAATGATTCGGCTTTACCGACCGGCTAATCGGGCCGCCGACGATACCCTGCACTTAACCATTATGGCCGAAGATTCGGTGGGCAACGTGACGGAACTGCGAGAGCGGGTTTATTTTTCGCCATTGAAAACACGGGCCAAAAACCGGACAGCGCTGGCGGTACAGGTAAATCCTCCTTCGGGTGAGCCGATCGATAATAACCTGGAATTTACGCTGGTCTTCAATAAGCCCATTTTACGGTTTAGTACGCAGTTGATGATTATTGGGGCGGACAGTACGAAACCCATTAAACTGACACCTGCTAACCTGACATGGAGTAATAATTTCTCCCGACTGATTATTCGGGAAAAGACTACTCTACGCGATACCCTGTTTTTCCGACTTCAGAAAGGCGCCTTTGTCAGTGTTCAGGGCGACACGTTGCCCCGTTACTCGGCCCGGTACCTGATCGCCAAGGACGATAGTTACGGTCTTATTGCCGGGAAAGTGAATCCGGCCACCGTTGGACCCGCTGGTACCAACTTCATCGTTGAGCTACTGGACGATAAATACCAGGTTGTTCGAACGGCCTACAGCACAACAAGTTTTAGTTTTGGTCGACTCAAGCCCGGACTTTATCGCCTTCGGCTGATCATCGACGCCAATAACAATCGACGGCGGGACATCGGTAATGTGCAGAAAGGAATTCAGCCCGAACGTATCATTTACAACCCCGGCACCGAAGAGAACGGAACCATCCGGGTCAAGCAGGATTTCGAACTGACCGATCTCGACTTTTGAGGGGGTTGGGGGTGGTAAAAACAACAAGCCAATGAGAAACGGACAACTCAATAATCTCTCCTCGCTGAAATCTATCCGAAAGGAACTACGTAACGGCGCTACGGAAGCCGAAAAGGTGCTTTGGCAACGGTTAAAAGGTGGTCAGTTAACTGGTTTGAAGTTCAGGAGGCAGCATAGTATTGGCTTGTTCGTATTAGATTTCTACTGTCCTTCAGAACGTCTGGCTATCGAATTAGATGGAGAAATACACCAAACCAGCGAAGTTCAACTGCATGATGAAGAGCGGCAAAAGGCCATTGAAACGCTGGATGTCCGTGTCATTCGCTTTCCGAATGCAGCGGTAATGGATAACATGAGTCAGGTTCTTCGTGATCTTCAGCAATATATCACAAAAGAATAGTATCAGATCGCACTAGGAATTCCGGGTATAGTTCTTTTACTGGCTGAATAATAAACAGCACAGCGCCAGATGGCCGCTGATTATTCAGCCCTTGGCCCGTACCTTTGCGCTGGGTAACAAAATCAGTCCCAATCCGCCGGAATTATGTACGTTAAACCTAAAAAAGAACTCGGTCAGCACTTTTTGAAAGACCTGAGTATTGCTCAACGTATTGCCGACTTGCTGACGATGCATGCGGGCGTCGATGGAGTGCCCTACACGAAAGTTCTTGAAATTGGGCCGGGAATGGGTGTGTTGACCCAATTTCTACTTCAGAAGACAAACGTTGACACCTATGTTATCGAAATTGACCGCGAGTCAGTCGATTACCTGAAACAGCACGTTCCTGCGCTCGAAGGTCGAATATTAGGGGCTGATTTTCTGAACATTCGCCCCGATCTGCTGCCAACCAAGCAAGCGGATAGCACCGAGCCATTTGCCGTAATCGGCAACTTTCCCTATAACATCTCGACCCAGATTTTATTTAAAGTGCTTGACATGCGCGATCGGGTACCCGAGGTGGTGGGCATGTTTCAGCGCGAAGTAGCCCAGCGGGTAGCCTCCGGACCCGGTAATAAAGATTATGGAATTCTGAGCGTGTTGCTACAGGCTTGGTATGACATTAAATACGAATTCACGGTCGAACCGGACGTATTCAATCCGCCCCCAAAGGTCTTTTCGGGCGTGATCTCCCTTCGTCGCAACAGCACCACTGACCTGGGTTGCGACGTGAAAAAGTTTACGCAGGTGGTGAAGCACGGCTTTAGCCAGCGCCGGAAAACACTTCGTAACGCACTCAAACCACTCGCTCCGTCGGAAGCTGCTCTTGCCAGCCCATTCATGGACAAACGAGCCGAGCAGCTAGGCGTAGCGGAGTTCGTGGAGTTGACTTTGTTAATGGACGAGCGCGCGCAGGAGTAAACACGCGTCACCTGGACTACAAAACACAGGTCATCCTCTCTCGCTCATTCACGCCACTTTGGTGGACCGGTTTCGCTTTTAAAACCATGACGTTCGAACTTACTAAAGATTACCTCGATACTATTCAGGCGGCCATCGACGCGGGTGATGATGCCTTGCTTCGAACGGAGATGGAGGAGCTGTATCCGGCCGATATTTCGGGTGTTCTGGACGAGCTAGCGCCTGAATCGGCGCATTACCTGCTTAGCCTGCTCGACAAAACGGTCGGTGCCGAAATTCTGGCTAACCTCGATCAGACCGAGCGAACCACGTTGCTCAAGTTGTTTACGTCTGCTGAAATTGCCCCGTTTATCAACCAGATGGACTCCGACGATGCCGTGGACGTGCTCAATCAGCAACCCATTCAGGTACGGGAGGAAGTAATCGGTCTGCTCGAAGACCGGGAGCAGGCGCGGTTCATTCTGGATTTGCTGCATTACGAGGATGGGGTAGCGGGTAGTCTGATGCAGAAGGAACTCATCCGAATCAATGTCAATCTGACGGTAAATGCCTGCATTGAAGAGATTCGCCAGCAAGCCGAAGACGTTGAGAATGTATACGCCGTTTACGTTGTCGACGACGTGGGGAAGTTGCTGGGACTGGTATCGCTGAAGAAAATTGTGCTCGCCCGGAAGAATGCCAAAATTGCGGACATTTACGACGACGACATTGTGTTTGTCGAAACCTACCGGCCCGTCGATGAAGTGGCCGAAGTGATGCAGCGGTATGACCTGGATGCCATTCCGGTCGTGAATGTTCAGCAACGATTGTTGGGCCGGATCACCATCGATGATGTAGTCGACGTCATTACCGAGCAGGCCGAAGAAGACATCCAGGTAATTTCCGGTCTGTCGGGAGAAGTCGAGGAGGATGACAACATTTGGCGACGGTCAAAAGTACAATTGCCCTGGCTTGTAGCCGGGGCGATAGGCAGCCTGATGGCAGCAACCGTTATCAACGGTTTTCAGACGGAACTAGGCAAGATTGCCGCTCTGGCCGCTTTCATTCCCATTATTGGGTCAACGGGGGGCAATGTCGGGATTCAGACCTCATCGCTGATTCTGCAAAGCCTGGCGGATACGTCGGGTCTGAGCACAACCCTTGGCCGCCGGTTATTACGAACGCTGATGGTTGCCGTCATCAATGGTCTGGTCGTGGGTTTGATTGCGGGAACTTACACGTTCATCATTGGTGAGCCCCGTTTGTTTTTCGTCGTCGCCACCTCGCTGTTGGCTGTTGTCTTGCTGGCCTCCTTTATGGGGACCGTAACGCCATTGTTGCTCAATAAAGTCGGCATCAACCCGGCTGTAGCCTCAGGGCCGTTTATTACAACGGCCAATGACCTGATTGGCATCGGCGTTTATTTTTTGATTGCCCAGTGGCTGCTGGCTGAAGTCTGATTGCGCCAATCTTATCCTGGACCTTAAAGGTATTGAACCAGAAAAAGCTCCCAACGGAGCTTTTTCTATAGTGGGACTGAACACACAAAGACCGATTTGTTGCAGCCTTAGTCCAGTATCAGTTCGGCGAAAGCCTCTTTACTAAAGCCTTTCAACTCACCGGTCCGGCCTGCTTTTATTTTGGCTACCCAATTAGGATCGGCCAGGAGCGGCCTGCCTACAGCGACCAGGTCAAAATCGCCCCGGTCCATTCGTCTGTTCAGCTCATCCAGGGAAGCGGGTTGTGAGCTTTCGCCCGCAAAAGCCCCGAAGAACTCACCCGTAAGGCCCACTGAACCGACCGTAATGGTGGTTTTGCCCGTCACCTTTTTGGCCCAACCGGCAAAGTTGAGATCAGATCCCTCGAATTCAGGTTCCCAGAAACGACGTTGTGAACAGTGAAGCACATCGACGCCAGCATCCACCAACGGCTGAAGCCAGGCTTCCATTTCCTGCGGTGTTTTAGCCAGTTTATGCGTGTACTCTGCGGGTTTAAACTGAGATAGTCTGATGATGATGGCAAAATCTTCGCCTACCTGTTTTCTGACTTCTTTTATCACATCCGTAGCAAAACGCGTACGCTCAGCCAGGGTTTTGCCGCCATACCCGTCAGTACGCAAGTTGGTTGCCTCCCAGAAGAACTGGTCGATCAGGTAGCCATGTGCTCCATGAAGTTCGATACAGTCAAACCCTACTTTTTGGGCATCGGCTGCGGCTTTACCAAAAGCCTGTATCGTGTCGTCAATGTCTTTTTGAGACATGGTCGAGCCATTGGCGAAACCCGGCCGGTTGAGTCCCGACGGTCCTTCGAAGGGAACAGGCGGCACCCACCCCGACTGGTGGTTATCCATAATGCCCATGTGCCAGATTTGCGGGCCCATTTGCCCACCGGTAGCGTGAACCTGATCGATAACGCGTTGCCAGCCTTCTAGCGCCTGCTCGCCGTAAAAATGGGGTATGTTTGCATCATTGGAGGCCGAGGGGCGGTCAATGACGGTGCCTTCCGACAAAATCAGGCCTACTTCACCTTCTGCTCTTTTCTGATAATAAGCGGCTACCTTTTCAGTGGGTATGCCACCAGGTGAAAACGAGCGCGTCATTGGTGCCATGACGATGCGGTTTCTTAAATCCAGTGTTTTTAACTGAAAAGGCCTGAACAAACTCTGAGTACTCATCTTTTTCTGGGGTTGTATTAGAGCGAAGAAGAAATAAGTTTACTTAACCGCTCAAAGGCCGCTTCGTCGCGTTTGTAGTAGGTCCATTGCCCCTTGCGGGTGGCTTTGACAAACCCGGCACGCTGCAGGATTGAGAGGTATTCGGAAACAGTTGACTGGGTGAGGTTAGCCTTCGCCTGAAGCTGACCGACACATACTCCCTGGTCATAGCCATATTCTTTCTGCCCCGGAAAATTAATTTCCGGTTCTTTAAGCCATTCCAGCATTTGCAGGCGCGTCTTGTTAGACAGCGCTTTGAATAGATCAACCTGTTCCATATAACAAATATATCGACTTTTCTCGATATCTAGAAATGGATAGTACTTTTATGAAAAACTAATTGAGTTTGAAGCATTCGTCACATCGGCAATAACCCCAGAGTTGATTACAACCTTTTTTCGTATTGTCTGGAGCTTTGCGGGCAGCCTGCGTTGGTGTTCCTACGAAGTAGTTTTGTTGGTCAGCAAAGGCCGATGGATGCGGGAATTGCTAACACCTCTCCGCATCCATCGAGTTTCTTTATCTAGTGCCTTTATTTCTACTATCAATGGCTTCCTGGGTTGGGGGCAACAAAAAGGAAAGGCCGTCATGAACCGTGGCTTGTAAGGCTTCCACCATTGGCCGGAAGCGTTCATTGTATTTCTGAAAAGCCACTTTATAATCAGCCTCTTCAGCCATCGCATCGGCCAGAACAGTAGCGCCCTGCATGGCCAACGTGCTTCCCATTCCGGTCGGAAAAGCGGGTGCATAGCCTGCATCGCCAACTAAAGCCACTCGGCCACTGGTCCACGTGGGCATTTTTATTTGGCATCCCTGGTCAAAATAAAACGTATCGGCTTTTTTTAATTCGTCAATGAGTTGGGGTACTTTCCAGCCTACGCCCTGAAAAGCTTCAATGATGATTCGTTTCTGGCCGTCGATATCGTACCGGTCGTAGTCGACTTTCTGGTTGGCTCTGAATGTTAAAAAGCCATCCGCACAAGCCTCGTTGTAATAGTAGATCACGGCCAGATTGGTGGGCGTATTGTACATCTGCCCATAATTTTTCTTGCCCAGGGATCCGTCGACTGGAAAAACAGAAAAATAAAAATTCAGGAAATGCGTAAACTGCTCTTCCGGGCCAAAGGTGAGCTTTCTAACCCCCGAGTGAATGCCATCAGCCCCAATGACGAAGTCATAAGCGTCGACCGTTCCGTCTTTAAACGTAACCGTTACCGCGTCTTCGCTTTGTGTTAACGCGACCAGCCGATTGTTGAAACGATACGTAATGCCGTCTTTGGCCTTGGCGTATAAAATGTTCACCAGATCGTCCCGGCGAATTTCCGTATCGTCGCCCGGCCGGATAGCCCCGATTTCCTCGACCTGCATCGTTCCCTGTACGTCGCCAGCGGCATTCATAAACTCAAGCCCTTTGGTTGGCACTTTAGCTGCTTTTATCGCGTCGAGTATGCCCATTCGCTGGGCCGTGTCCAACGAGTCACCCCGCACATCGATGGGGGAGCCACCCATTCTGGGTGCAGAACCGGTTTCTACGACGGTTACCCGGTAGCCATACTGGTTCATCCAGTACGCCATTGTTAGGCCCGCAATACTGGCCCCTGAAATCAAAACTGACTTTTGCATGGTTGGTCTTCTTACTTAATTCGTATGCAAAGGAATGTCAGTTTTTAGGGTTAAAATAGCGCGATCGCTACTAAAACTAGTCGTAAACATGAAATCAAAAGTCGATAATCAGCAGCACTTTGACAAAATGGCGGCCATGGCAGAACGCCTGGGTGTAGAACTGTCCAGAGACGTTCGGGATGATTTTTTGCAGAGTTTTGAGTTCACCAACGTTCAGATTTTTGATTTTCTACCCGAGTTCGCCCTGATGATTCGGAGCATGGTCTCCAAAAAGGAGTTTACGTTCAGGCGAGGGGCGATTAGAGCTATTGAGCGCGGAGTCTTGATTGCCTTCAATAATTTTTTTAATGATGGGCTCGAAGAAACCGCCCCCCGAAAAATGGTTTTGAGTGAAGAACTGCCCAGTATACAAATAATGCCCTTGCAGGTAGGGGCGAGCATTCAACTGCCCAGCCATTCGCACCGGAAGCTGATTTCAATTATCGTGAGTCTGGATTATCTGCAGTTGCTTCTAAGCGAAGAGCATGCTCGTTTCGATTTTTTACTGGGGCAGGAAAACCAGTTTTTTATTGACGAATTCATGTCGGCCGATATTGTCCGGGTGGCGAATGAGATCAGCAGGACCAGTACTCAGCCCGCGTTGCCCGCTCTTTATTACCGGGTAAAGACGTTGGAGTTGTTGTACTTTTTATTTCGCGATTTGACGAAACGAAAAGAGGCCGCGCACGAACAGGTAACCATTGATGAGTTAAAGGCCCTGTATAAAGTGCGTGATAGTCTGATGGTAAAACTTAACGAACCTACTCCCGTAAAAGAACTGGTACGCATAGCGGGTATGAACGAGCTAAAACTGCGTAAGTTATTTACCCAAGTTTTTGGAATGGGTTTATACGATTATTTCCAGCGCATCCGGATGCAGGAAGCCGCCCGACTACTCCGTGACGAAAAGCTCACGGTATCGGAAACCGGCTATCGACTTGGCTTTTCCAACCTGAGCCACTTTACCCGCTTGTTTGAAGAGCACCTTGGCAGCAAGCCCAAAAAGTGGAGTATGGGAAAAGGATGAAAAGAAAGGGGCTTATACAGACGGAGTTAAGTAAACAATCGCATCCATTCGCAGTCAGAGTGGGGCTGGCATTTTGTCCCTAAGGTCTAGGTGTGCATTCATGTACATACGCTATATACCTAAAGGCCGAACTTGTGCCTCATTTAAAGCCTTTACAGGTTGTTCTTCCTGAATCTGGCTGGTGATAAACCGACCCCTTTCCCAAATAAACGGATAAAGTATTTAGGGTCTTCGTAACCCAGCCGTGTGGCAATTTCCTGGACACTTAAGTCGGTGTAGACCAGCAACCGCTGCGCTTCAGCCAAAACGGCCTGCTGGATATGATACGTAACCGAAAAGCCTGTCACGGCTTTGATCGTGTCATTTAAGTGACTGGCCGATACATTCAATTGTTGGGCATAGTCCGATGGTTTTTTACACGTAAGAATTTGCTGAGTCAGTAACTGACGAAATTTCCGGGTCATCTCCAGGCTACGTACGGAGTAGTCCCGAAGCCGGTCGTGAAGCTGTGCCTGAAAAATAGCCGCTACGCGGTAGATAAACCCATTGAGCAAGGTCTGAACAAGCTTATGGTGAAAAATGGCCGATTTGTTTTCATACAAAGACCTGTCAATCAGCAAAAGCATGGCTTTGAACCACGCCTGTTCACTTTCATTCAGGGTTAATAACATAACGGTTGACAAAGACTGCTCCAGTAAATCTCGTACGGCTTCGTCGATCAGTTTGGCATCGAATCCCAGAACCCAGCCTTTGCACTGGTGGGCAGAACGTACCTGGTGAATTTGACCCGGCTGGGATAGCAGGAAGGCTGTTTTGTCGATGGTAACCTGCTTGAAATCAATGTGAGTCGTTATGGTGCCTTCTTCCAGGAAGAAGCAGGTGTAATGATCATGCCGGTGCGGATTCGTCAGTTCATTCTGATAGTGCTGGAGTATTGGATGAGGCAACTGGAAAAGGACTACGCCTTCCGATATTTCATTCATCTGGTAGACCTGTATCGGGCCTTTAGACATAACCGTCATTGGCGGTTTATCGCCAGAATCCGTGTGCATAAATAGTCGTGTTAGGATCGACGCTACTTTTTAGCTTTTTTCGTAGTTCCCGAACCATAGGAATATACCCTGCAATATAAATGGAGCTATACTCACGTAGGTCTTTGGTGCCTGTCCATTTTTCCAAACTTTCCAGACTGCTGCCGTCGGGCTGGACAATAAAGTCAAATTCCGGATTTTCACGGATCAATGCCGTTGGAATCTGGTAGTCTTCGGGCAGGAACACGGCCACCTCCAGCGGGTGTTCTTCCGGGTAAGTCAGCTGTTTCAACCCCAACACATGACCAAGTGCACTGCCGTCGACCAGGGCCAGCACTTTACCTTGTCTGGCCGGTAGGGGAGCGGCATGAGCAGGCCCTACCAGAACCTGGTCGCCTGGCCGAATGCGTTGTGCCCAGCGGCTACCCGCGCCGTTATGCCCGGTTTCTACGTAGAGGGTACAAATTCCCTTTTCGGCCTCCCACCAGGCAGGGGTGTAGTCCCGGTATTCAAACTCATCTACCTTACACTTAAGTCGATGGATGCTTTTCCATTTGCCCATATCGACGGTGGGCAAGTGTAGATCGATTTCGTACATAGAAGCGGGGTTCCATGGTCTGACATCCAATACGTTGGCTGGGGCGGCCAATGTTTTTTCGATCAGCTTGAAGGCTCGTTTAATAATATTTGCCATAGCTATCAGTTGATTTGCCTGGCAAAAGTAGCCCGTCCACATCGGTGATTTGTCCGACAAATGACGGTTTATGGTGGACTATTCACGTCTAAAGGCTAGCTGGGCAAACGGCTATCGATGTACGTGTCTCGCGCGAATCCGGCGTCCGCCCCGACCAAGACCAACAATGCCACCCGAATCAGTACGTTGTAGCCCATAACGAAGAATAAATCCATAAAACGTTTTGGAGCTATCAAAGGAGTCGTTGCTGAAGTCGTAGTAGCCGGTCGTGATGCCGAAGCCAACTTTGGGAGCAATCTGGGCGAAAATGTTGTAGCTGAGTTCCAGCATCAAACTCCCCTTCGAGTCGAAAACGCGGCCTGCGCCAATGGCCATTTCATTGGCGAAGATGCCGTAGTTGGCCACATCCATCGTTACTCTGGCTTCCAGGAACAACGTGGTGTCGGGTCTGAGGGAGTTGCGGCCGAAAGCAATGCCCAGGTCAATGACATCGAACGTCTTGCCGATCTCAATATTCTGCGCTACCCGATCGCTGGTTTTGCCCGCCCCTGTATAGATGGAAAAAGGGACCGATCGGACATACCAGGGAGCCTGTTTAAAATTAAAAGCTGTCTTCGTAGAATCGGGTGTTGATTGGCCCTGCGCTTGGAGCGTACCGCTTAGGGCAAATAAGAACACAAGGGAACACAGGCAACGAGTCCGTAATAAATGGCGCATGAGCAACTGAAGGGAAAAGCACCAAGTTAGGCACAATGGCTCAGTAAACTACGAAATAGGTCACTAAGTGATTGTGTATAATGAAGCTAGCTTCCTGTGCCTACTTTCCGATACAGAATGTAAGTAATTTAAGCACGAGCGTTTCGGAAGACAAGTTTAGAATAAACAAGTTCTGTAAATAAGCCCAAAGCGGTATTCCTAAACGGGTACACACTATCTTTTGAACGAGTTATCATAACTTAGCCCACTAAAAAATAACAGCATTTCTGCTACGTAAAACTCGCTCACTACGGATGACTGAAACCCAGATCTTGGTTGACCAAACTGCCAATGCCTATCAATGGATTAATAGACTGGTGGAGACCCTGCCGCCTGACAAGTGGCACATCATTCCTGCGACCGTAGAATCCAGTATCGATTGGCAGATTGGTCATTTACTTATCAGTCATTATTTCCATTCCATTATGGTCATTCGGGGACACCAAATGGACATCCTCCAGCAGCTTCCCATTCGAGAATACAGTGAATGGTTTACCATAGCCGCTCCTTTCCAATCCGTAGGCAAAGTAGATTCCGCTAAATTGAAAGAGGATTTGCTCTTCATGCAGCAAAAGTCGTTAGCAATCCTGGCGACGGTGCAGGCTTCGGAACTAGATGATCCGTTGGAGCCCACCCCAACTGCTCACCCCATCGCCACCACAAAACGGGAGGCCATTGATTGGAATATCAAGCACACCATGTACCACTGTGGCCAGATCGGGCTTATTAAGCGTGTGGTGGATACGCGTCACGATTTTGGCCTACGAGTAAGTTAAGTGGCAGCGATATGTATACGCCCCTTCGTCTCATTTGGGAGCCTGCCTTTGCCAACACCTCGTTCCCGTACCAGGCCAGTTCAACCGGGTTGGAATGGGGCAAAAAGAGAGGTTTCACAAGGGGAGTATGGCTACCGAAAAGTACATAGTAGATCATTGGGTGGATCGAAAAGGTTTCTATACAATGAAATAGGAGCTTGAAAGCGTAAGGGCTAAAATTCAACTTTAGCTAACTCTTGCGAGATCTCCCATAATTTCAAAGAAACATTTACATCCTCTGCTTGTGCAGGTATTTTTGCCACAGATGGAAATCCTCGAGTCTCAATCATTTTATTGGGTCCATAATATGCACCTCCTTTAGCCTCTGGAGCAGTAGCTGCATATAAGGTTGGCAAGGCTCCTTGAGCAGATGGCTGGAACAAAAACGGAAAAAAAGTTCTCGCCATGCCTGCGACACTCCATCGTCCTGCGCCAGTAATAAGCAGATTTGTTCGAGAAACACCTGGATGGGCAGCCATACTCACGATACCCCAACCGTGCTTTTCACTTTGTCGCTGAAGTTCTAAAGCAAACATCAGGTTGGCCAGTTTTGATTGGCTGTATGCTTTCCCTGGCGCATACGAAGAGGTTGACTGAAGGTCATCAAAATTGATTACTGCTTCACGATTGGCTATACTTGACACGGTAACAACACGAGCATCGGGTGATTGGCGTAATAAGGGAAGAAGTCGTGCTGTCAGAGCAAAGTGGCCAATATGGTTTGTGCCGAACTGCAACTCAAAGCCATCGGCCGTTTCGAGTCGTTTTGGCGGTGTCATGACGCCAGCGTTATTGATGAGAAGATCAATGGCTTGCCCTTTTGACATCATTTTCGACGCAAAGGATTTGATTGATGACAGGTCGGCAAGGTCTATTTTCTCGAAACTCACGTTGGCGTTGGGGTTGATCTGTTGAATCCTGGCTATTGATTCCGCCCCTTTTTGAGGATTACGTCCCATCAATAGGACAGGCCATCCTGCCGATGATAGAGCCAGTGCATCTTCATACCCGATTCCTTCGGTACTGCCTGTAATGATCGCTAAACCACTGTTTCTTTGCGGAATATTAGCGGCTGTCCAATTATTCATTTCCGTCTGCATCTACTGTTTTTTGTTGATGCAAAGGTGGACAGCCAATAAAAAACAGATGTAGTCTAAAGTCGTATTGTTGTAGTTCAAAGTATGTATCAACGACAACAATACGACGTTTTGGGATGGTGGCTTTGTTTGCCGTTTTGTACCGCTGCGGCTGTCTGCAAAATCCGTCGCCTGCTCGTTAAAGTCCTCACGTCTCACGCAGGAGCGTTTGGTGCTATTGATATTACCAGGGCAATTATCGACTGCGTCGACACGTACCTTCTCAACGATTCTGTCAGACCTAGCATGGGTCTATTAGCGCCGGTCAAGAAATTTACAAGCTTGTTACTCGCTTTACTCGTGGCTATTATTCGTCTCCGTTGGGAGGGTTTATAGAGACGATTATTTTTTACGATTTGTCAACCTCAATCAATAGCATACGCCCTAAAATTGACCGCAGGTTCCTGCCGGTGCCGATTCCCCAGGCACATAAGATTATTCCTGCCAATGCTGAACAAACTCATCCACGGCGGCAACGTAGTGTTTCTTTTGATCCGCTGGTAAGAAAGCACTCTCAAAGCTGTTTTTGGCCAGTTGCACCAGCTCTGACTGGCTCAATGCAAGGGCTTGCTGACACGCCTGCCAGTTGGCAGCCAGATAGCCGCCAAAGTAAGAAGGATCATCCGAATTGATTGATACCAACAAGCCCCCTTGGAGCATTTTCTTTAATGGATGTTGCTCAAGCTGGGGTACCACCTTCAGCAGTACGTTCGATAAGGGACACAGCGTCAGAGGAATCTTCGTTTGGGCTAGATCGTGCATTAGCTGAGGGTCATCCAGGGCTGCATTGCCGTGGTCGATACGGTCAACGGTCAACAGATGAAGTCCCTGCTTTATATAGTCAGCTGGCCCCTCTTCGCCGGCATGAATTGTGGTCTTGAAGCCTAGTCGCTGAGCCTGGGCAAAATACGAGCGAAACTTAGTTGGAGGATTGCCTCGTTCGGCTCCTCCCAGCCCAAACCCTGCAATTTGCTCATACCAAGGTCGAACTGATTCCAGCAGGGCTAACGCATCGGCTTCCTGGCGGTGTCGATGCGCGCTGACCAGGAAGCCGGTTGTCATGTGGAACAACTTTTCTCCTTCACGCAGCGCACTCAACACCCCATTCATGATCACCTCAATGGGCACGCCCGTTTGGGTGAAGCTTTGAGGGCCTAAAAAGACTTCAGCGTGACGAACACCATCCTGGCGGACTCGGGTTAAATAAGCCAGTGTAAGCTCATAGAAGTCCTGCTCGCGACGCAGTACCCGACATCCCTCAAAATAGACGTCCAGAAAGGACTGAAGATTGGTAAACCGGAAGGCTTGCTGAAGGGCCAGTGGCGAATTCCAGGGAAGCTTGATTTGGTTGCGTTCAGCCAGCTCAAACATCAAATCAGGTTCAAGGCTTCCTTCCAGATGCATGTGCAGTTCGGCTTTGGGAAGCTGAATAATAAACGGATGTATGGGTGATCCGCTCTCAGCGTTGGTTAGGCAATCGGAAAAACTCATCAGTTTTCAGCTCGTAACTAATCTACAAACGTAAAGAAAGCGAACTGGATTCAGTAGCGCAATCCTAAGAAAGAAGCCACTCTAAAACAGGGATTGTCTACGCCTTGTAAGTTGAATGAGTGGACAGGAGGAGGGAGGTAGCTAGTTTTGTTAAGGGCTGGTTTTCGTCTGCCTCGAGAGGGAGCGTTTTTAAAAGACGAATAGTTGGCTACGTGACGCCCGCCCTATCGCCGAAACCTGGGTTACAGATGCTGATTCAGTCTACTCTGAATGTCGAAATCAACGCTGACGATACAATCTTCCGCATTTGACAAGCTGAACATGGGGTTGACCGTTGCCTATTGCCGAATGAGCAACCCCATGCCTCACTGGCACAAAACCGCCTATCGACTCCTGCGCTGTCGTCAGTTAGATAAAGCGAAATCAACCGCTGCTTTAGCATGAATGGCAATGGTGTCAAAAATGCCAGTAGTCCTTGCCCAGCCAGGCTTAGTCAGGCGGTTGAGCAAACGGCGGGTTGATCAAATTCTTCAGTACCTCTCGAAGCTGTAGCAAGTTAAGCGGTTTGATTAGATAAGCCGCAAAACCAGCCTGTTCGGTGCGGGCCTGGAACGACTGGGGGCTGTAGCCTGTTAGGGCCACGATTGGCAGGGAATGCCCCCAGGACTGCTCACGCAAGCGCCGACTCACCTCAAAGCCATCCATATGGGGTAAGCCCAGATCCAAAAGGATGACATCCGGTCGCCACTGCTCGGCCAACGCAAGGCCATCCGCCCCACTGTAGCTAACACGGGCTTCATACCCGTTTAACGCCACCAACCGGGCCGTCATATCGCCTAATGTCTGATTATCCTCGATCACCAGGATCCGACCCTTCGCCTTAGGCGTATGGAGTATCGGCTCTCGGGTTGATCCCAACGGTACCGATTCCGGCTGCAACGGCAAGCGAACCACAAATTCACTGCCCTCGCCGAGGCCTGGACTGTGCACCTCAAGGCTGCCTTCATGCAACCCGACCAGTTGTTTCACCACGGCTAAGCCTAAGCCCAGTCCACCCTGAGGTCGGTCCAGGGTGGTTGCGCCCTGCACGAAAATGTCAAAGATGGCTCCCTGCTGGTCAGGGGCAATACCATCATCCTTCACCCGCAGCAGCGCCTGCTGGTTTTGCGCGTCATCTTTCAACCCCTGGAGGCTTACCCAGACATGCCCCCCTGGATGGGTATACTTGAGTCCATTGGTCAGTAGATTCATCACCACCTGCGCAAGCCGCGTCTCATCGCCCAGTATCGGCAGCGCGTAAGCCGGTAAGGATAGGCTTAACTGCCGATGCTGCTGGTCATAAAATGGCTTAGCGGTATCGACCGTTTGCCGCACAATCGTTACCAGATCGAGGGGTTTCTTGCGGAGATGGATCAGGCCATACCGGATGCGGCCTACATCCAATAGATCATCCATCATGCGGCTCATGTGGGCCACTTCCCGACTCATCTGCTCGACGGCCTGTGGATAGGACAGGCTCTGATCGGCACCTTTGGTTAGTTGCAGCACCAGCAAGGTGTTGGACAGCGACGCCAGGGGGTTGCGCAGTTCATGGCCCAGCATGGCCAGAAACTCATCCTTGCGTTGATCCGCTTGCCGAAGGGCCTCTTCGGCTTTCGCCCGTGCAACGGCATCCCAGGTTTGTTCGGCCGTGGCTTTTAGAAGCGAAATCTCTTGATTGGTCCAGTGATGGGGAACGGCCTTGAGCACCGTCATGCTGGCCACCCACACACCCTGTTTGACCAAGACCACGTTGAGCACCGAGCGAACCGACAACGCCCGATAGGCGACCACATCGGATGGGGGCAACGAGCGCTCGGCCTCCACGTCGTCCACCACCAGCACCCCGTCGCGATGAGACTGCAACGAGCCGTCGTAACTCGCCAGGGGGTGTTCGCCGACGATGCTGGGCACCTCACCCCGAAAGAAGTCCCGCTCGACCACGGCAACCCCACGCTCCCAATCGTAACTTCCATAATAGGCGCGGTCAACGCCCATATGCTCGCCCAAGACGCGTGCTGCGGTCTCCTGGATAGCAATAGCATCGGTCAAGGGCCGCATGGCGTCGCTCAGTTTGAGCAAGTACGCCTGCCGTTCTTCTAGTCGTTTGCGCTCGGTGATATCATCGTAGATGCAGGCAATGAATGGACTGCCTTTAGACCCTAGCCTGGATAGGTAAGCACTGTACCATTGACCCAGTTGTTGGACCGGGTATTCCATTCGGATTGGCTCACCCGTGCGATACACCTTTTCCAGCGTCCGATGCCACTCGGGTTCCAAATTGGGTACCAGTTCGCTCATTCGTTTGCCGATGACCTCTTTGAGGCCCGTCATCCGAGTAAAGGCTGGATTATGATCACGATGCCAGTAATCGACCACCTTACCGGTCTGATCAAGGATGACTTCCAGGAGGCTGAAGCCTTCATCAATGGCATTGAAAAGAGTTCGATATTTGGCTTCCGATTGCTGGTCAAGGCTGGATTGACTGTCTGCCTGCGGGATGGGCTTTTGCGGCTGATGCCCATCCTCGGGCTGGTTGTTAAGCGGCTGGAACTGATCGTCTGAGTTGGCCATTCGATTGATTATGAGGGCTTGATGGCTTAACTAAGGAATAGAAGAAGAGTTTATAGCAGTAAGCTTATTAGTAGTCTCTTTGAACGCCCGGATTATGGAGCAATTGATTAAGGCTTCGTTGTTTCCTGGTGAAGCGTATACACGAATACGGATTTGTCTTAAGTAGAAGCGTTCATGGAGTATTGTTCTCAACGATGCCAAGGAAGAACATGGTGAATCATAGAATACGAAACTACTGAGCTAGAAAGCCATTTGACATAGCCCCATCTATCTACTTATACTCGTTGTTTCGCTTACCGCTTATCCATTTATTAGGCCGCTTGGCTACTTTGCTATACATAGTACTATATATAGCAATTAAGTTTGATTCAACAAACAGAAGGCCGTTTTATGCCTGTACCGGATGATAGTAGTTCTTGGTCAGGAGAAGTATGATCTTGGCCAACTCTTCCGATTTTAATGCTTTACTGCAAACAACCAACACAGCACATGCGATTCTTTTTTAGCTTCTTATTAATTAGTCTCTGCTCATCAACCTATGGACAACTGCCCGATTCGCTAACCAAAAAAATAGATGCCGTTTTTGCTGAGTACGACAAAACCAACACGCCTGGCTGCGCTTTAGCCATCCTCAAAGACGGTAAAATTATCTGCCAAAGGGCTTACGGCATGGCCAATTTAGAATACAACATCGGCATCAGTCCTGCCTCCATTTTTCACACCGCATCCCTCTCCAAGCAGTTTACGGCCGCAGCATTGCTCCAATTATCCCTCGATGGCAAGCTTTCGTTAACCGATGATATCCGAAAATATATCCCGGAGGTGCCCGATTTTGGGCATACCATTACGTTGAACCACCTCATCCATCATTCCAGTGGAATCCGAGATCAGTGGGATTTGCAATGGCTGGCCGGGTGGCGGGATGACGATTTGATTACTGAAAACGACATACTGACCATGCTGAGCCGACAGAAAGCGTTAAACTTTGTACCGGGTGAGGAATACGCCTACTGTAATACGGGCTACACCTTAGCGGCTATTGCCGTCAAACGAATTACGGGTCTTTCGTTACGGGCCTATGCCGATTCGGTTTTCTTTAAGCCCCTGGGCATGAGCCATACGCATTTTCATAGTGATCACGCCGAAGTCGTTCCCAACCGGACTTCAGCTTACCGACGAGATCGAAAAGGAAATTGGAAAATTAGCCTGCCCGTTTTTGATACCTACGGCCCAACGAGCCTGTTTACCACCGTGGAAGACTTAGCTCGATGGGACGAGAATTTCTATAGTAAGAAAATTGGGGGAGATGCTCTGATAGACTTAATGCGGCATACGGCCGAATTGACTGACGGGACTCCACAGACGTATGCGGCTGGCTTGGTCATGGGCACCTATAAGGGCTACCGAACCGAAGGGCATGGTGGTGCCGATGCTGGTTATCGGTGCAATATGATCCGATTTCCCGATCAACACTTCTCCGTTATTTTACTGGCTAATCTAGCCAACATTAGCGTCAGGGACCTGACGGACAAAGTCGTCGATATTTTTTTGCCAGACAGCTTGTCTCAAACGCCGGTTTTTAAAGCCGATAGTCTTGTTGTAGGAGCCTGGGCGGGCGATTACTTCGATTCGCGCACGCATTCGATCTTAAAGGTCAGCGCTCAAGCGGGGACATTGCGCCTGGGCAACACCGACTTGCTGGCAACGACGAATACGGAGTTTAGGGTCCAGTCGTATGGGTTTAGCTTTAGCGGGAATGCCACTCATACGAAACTACAGGTCAGCCTGCCCGGCTCGAAGGTTCAGGTATACGACAAGGTTAAACGGATTACCCCCTCAGCGGTAAAGCTCCAGGAGTACAGAGGAACCTTTTTCAGTGCCGAACTAAACACTACCTACAGTTTATCGATGAAAGAGGGTTATTTAGTGTTGCAAATGCCTAAAAATGAGGCCATAGAGCTTGCTCCGTTCATAAAGGATGTTTTTGCGGATGGGATGGTGGTTCGCTTCACCAGAAATAAAAAGAAGCGAATCACGGGTTTTTATCTGACAACCGATCCGGTGCGCAATCTGTATTTCGAGAAAACGGGAGTTAAGGGCTGAGTAGCGTTGACGCTAATTCGTTTATCTAGTCCATTGCTTTACCGTTTCAAAAAACGCCCAGTTTTCGAATCGTGTTGGTGACGACTGTCCCTTCGTCTCAGGAGGGAGGGTATTTTGATACAGAAGATAATCCCATTAGTCTTCGATGGGAGCGGCTAGTGCTTCGCTGAGGCCATGAGCGGCTAAGCCCTCAAACGTAGCCAGCAGAACGGCCGTATCCAGATAGGCCCGCAAGTACACCACTTTGCCCCAGCGCATTTTGATCAGGTGCATTCCCTCATTAACATAGCTTGATCCGTCTGCGGGGGTAGCCCGGTCGGTCCATTCCACGGCGATCGTCGTCATCCAGGGCCAACCGCTAACGGCTATACTACGAATCTCAAAGTTGAGCCCCGGAAAAAGCCGAAATAAGCGAGCAAACCATTGCCGCATGGCGGGAACGCTATGGCGGGTTCCGCCTAAGGCGTGCTGGCCGCTGAAGGTATGCGTGATTGAGGGCGACATTCCCCCGAGCATGGATTCATAGTCGCCCTGGCTTAAGCGCTCAAAATTTTTTTGGACGATCTGTTTGACGATGCGATGGTACATGGGGTTAGCGATCAACAGGGTAAGTATCACCTAAACGTTCCAGCTAAGCGGCCTAGTACGCTGGGCTATTAGGCAGCCAAAGGACGGAACTTAAAGCGAACTTTTTGTGGAATATATACTTCAGCAATCGCTCAGTTTATAAACAGGTGAATCGCTTACATCTCCGGGAGGAGGGTTTTGTGAGATTTGATTTATTAATATACCAGACAAATGGTACTTAGCTTTTTGTCCAGCTCGATGCCAGGATTCGCTCCATGAAGCTCTCTTCTTCTCACGCAGGAGGGCATGATGAGAAGGCACGCAACTGTTTTATAAGACAAATGGCTATTTTTCACGAGCATTGAAGCTTTAAGAGTCAGTCTGCTTCAATCAACTACCTTTCTTCAAAACGATAGCGCTATGACAAAACCCATTATTCTCCTGCTGCTGGCGACGGTTTGTGGCCTCATTAATCCAGTTGATGTGAAGTTCCAGGCTCAATCCATACCAGCCGTTAAGCCCGTGCTAGCCTTTACCTTCGATGATGGCTCAATCCAGGATTTTGGTGCGTATAAATTGGAAACCTGGAATCAACGACTGCTGGACCATCTGAAAAAAAACAAGCTCAAAGCCATCTTATTTTCGGCGGGTGCTAACAAGTCTGGCCCTAAAGGAAAATACGTGCTCAACTCCTGGAACAAGGCTGGACATCTCATCGCCAACCATACCTTCTCGCATGTCAGCTTTAACCGTAAACAGGTCAGTCTGGAGGATTTCAAGCTTGAGCTAACTAAAAATGACCGTCTCATTAAGGGGTACGCCAATTATGCCCCTTACTTTCGATTTCCCTACCTTAAGGAAGGCGACACTAAAGAAAAAGTGGATGGGTTCAGAGCCTTCATGAAGCAGGAAGGCTATAAAAATGGCCACGTCACCATCGACGCTTCGGATTGGTACATCGACGCTCGCTTAACCGAGCGGCTAAAAGAAAGCCCTAATGCGGATCTAAGCGGCTATCGAACCTATTATAAAAATCACTTATTGAGCCGGGCTCTTTACTATGATTCTCTGGCCTACCAGCTCACTAAGCGGCACATCAATCACGTGCTGTTGCTGCATCATAATCTAGCTGCAGCCCTTTTCCTGGACGATTTGATCAGGCATTTTAAAGCCAATGGTTGGGAGGTTATCGACGCCGATCAAGCCTATAAAGACAAGATCTATGCAGCCGTGCCCACTACGATTCCCGCTGGCGAAAGCTTAATTTGGGCCTTAGCCAAAGAATCCGGCCAGTTTGAATCGGTGTTGCGTTATCCTGCTGAAGATGGCGAGTATGAAAAACCGTTGATGGACAAGTTAGGGCTTTGAGCTAACATGCCCTGATTAAGATGCCCTTGTTTAAACGCCCCTTTCTCTCACGCGGGAGCCTTTTGTGAAACGCCGTAGCTGTAAACCTTAGCTAATAGCTGAGAGTCTAGTTGATCGGACGCAACCATCCAATGCAATTGTGCATCAACCTGATGATCACGTCACGTCAGCCCAGGCGATCGATTGTAAACTATATTGTTTCGATGCCAAAGAAATCGTTGTACTTATTTAGTTTTATCCTTGCCAAGTTCGTCCTGCAATATCTCCTCATGAGTCCTGAGTATGATTTACAGCGGGATGAATATCTGCATCTTGATCAAGCTAATCATCTGGCCTGGGGATACCTGTCTGTTCCACCAGCTACTTCCTGGGTTGCTTTGATCAGTAAAGGGCTTGGCAACTCACCGTTGGTTGTTCGTTTTTTCCCCGCCTTCTTTGGTGCCTTGACGCTGCTCGTAGTTTGGAAAGCAGTCGAAGCCTTAAAAGGCAACCTATTTGCCTGCGCACTGGCAGCCACCGGCGTGTTATTTTCAGTGCTGTTACGATTAAATCAGCTTTTTCAACCGAATTCGTTGGATGTCTTATGCTGGACAACCTTGTACTTTATTGTCATTAAGTACCTTCAGTCCAACAACAAACGGTGGCTTTACGGGTTTTCGGTTATCATTGCCGTTGGGTTTCTTAATAAGTACAATATTGTTTTTCTACTGACTGGATTTCTACCGGCCATCCTCCTTACTCCACAACGCAGGCTATTGCTCAATCGCCATCTTTACCAGGCGTTACTGCTTGGCTTATTGCTGATTTCACCCAACCTGATCTGGCAATACCTGCATAATTTTCCGGTCGTTCACCATATGAAGCTACTAGCTCAAACTCAGTTGGTTCATGTAGACCGAATCGATTTTCTGAAGGAACAACTCCTCTTCTTCTTCGGCTCCCTACTTATCATAGGAGCCGGATTATATGGTCTGCTGGTTTATAAGCCTTTCGAGAAGTATCGTTCATTTTTTTATGCCTTGATTTTTACCTTAGCGACCTTCACCATTCTGAAAGCTAAGGGATATTATGCCATCGGTATTTACCCGATTTATATTGCCTTTGGTGCCGTTTATCTGGCGGTAAAAATACAATCGGGGTGGGGACGGGCTTCGTTAATAGCCATTCCAATCCTGTGTTTTATTCCAATGTATCAGGTAGCTTTTCCCAATAAGCCACCACAAGAAATCGCCCAACATCCTGAGCGGTATAAGAAATTAGGCCTTTTACACTGGGAAGACGGCCAGGATCATGCCTTACCCCAGGATTTTGCGGATATGCTAGGCTGGCAGGAATTAGCTGCTAAAGTGGATACCGCTTATACCCGACTGGCTGATCCAGAGCATACCTTGGTCCTCTGTGATAATTATGGGCAGGCTGGAGCGATTAACTATTACACTCGTGAGCACATTAAGGCTGTTAGCTTCAATGCGGATTATATTGACTGGTTCGATCTAACGAAAACATACAGGCATCTCATCCGAGTTAAAAGCGTTGAAGAAAACGCCAGTGAACTGAAGGAGAGCAGCCCTTTCTTTTCAACTGGCTATGTATCCGATTCGATTAGGAATCCGTTTGCCAGGGAGCGTGGTACCACCATTTATGTTTTCGAAAAGGCCAAAGTAAATATTAGGAGTCGGCTTGCTAACGAAATTGCAGAAGAGCACTGGTAACGTCTCGTCCCCTGAATCCTGATCAAAGGGTGCTCATGAGCTGATGGTAGAAGGCATCTTCGTCTCAAGCGGGAGGGTATTTTGAGCGTTCACAAATGAGAGTACTACGCCACAACATGTTAAACTTTACTCAATGCTAAAGCCTCTTTGAAGGCAGCGACGATAGTCTCATTAGACCAGCCTACTATACTGTCGTTTACCAACAGGACTTGAGTGCAGTCGGGTCTTGCACCCGGGGTGGCCATATTGAACTTCTGCAAGAGTGTATCTTTAAGCTTCAAAAAGCTTATGCTGGAAGACAACTGCAACGTAAATACATTCGTCCCGCCTTCAACCGGGCTAATCGTGGGGTCAGGCAACTCATTGAGGAGCGTAAACAAGTGCTTTGACTGGGCCACGGCGTCATTCGCCAAATTACGGATTCCTACCGGATTGATCCTCTCGCCTGGGAAAACCCGAGTAGTACGCCGGGGCGGTTATGGGCCACTTGTTCGAACACACTTGGTCCGCCGTTGTGGTCTTTTAACCTTGGTCAAAATAAGGTTTACTCGTCAAAGAGAGCCCGAAAAAGTAGCAAGTCAAATGTAGCAACTCCAGACAACATAAATAAGCCTGGTAGGCCACTATAAGCAATAAACCCCCATTGTTACCAACTAGACAACGCTGGGGGAGAAAAGAGCCAGGCCGCTATCAGCCAATTTTACCAAGGACACGTAGCCGGGGCGGGGAAGTACTCTGCACTAAAAAATTGTCCACTTGGACCAGTTTGGTCAAGCAGCGCATACTTCACGATGCGCTGGCCAGCCTGCTGGGCAGTGCTGGTGCCCTGATACCCCGTAAAATCGGTCTGCGTCCAGCCGGGGCAAACCGCATTCACTTTGAATGAAGTATCCCGTAGCTCGTAGGCCAAATTGATGGTGTACATGTTGAGGGCCGCTTTGCTGGATTGATAAATGGCCAGTTTATTATGATAGCTGATGCCCGTTGGGTCGGCGGCTAAGCTTAACGAAGCCATGGCTGTCGTTACGTTCACAATGCGTGGCGCAGGCGACCCCTTCAACAGATCAATAAACGCTTGGGTTACTCGTATTACGCCAAATAGGTTCGTCTCATAAACTTCTTTGAACTGATCAATTGACGTACTCAAAGCTGATTGGGGCACTGCACCTGAAATACCCGCATTATTAATCAGTACGTCGAGTACTGGCGTCGCTTTGCCAATGAACTGGCGGGCTCTCTGAACCGATTCGTCATTGGTAACATCCAATTGAATGGCCTCCACGTTGGCAATACCATCCGCACGAAGCGTTTCCACGGCCGACAAACCATTCTCAAGATTACGGCTACCCAGATACACAAAGTACCCCTGCTGAGCGAGTTGTTTGGCCACTTCGAAGCCAATGCCTTTGTTGGCTCCGGTTACTAAGGCTGATTTCATCTTATTTCGTTGCTTGTTGAACGGCACAAAATTCGTCCGCCCAACACCAACTCATAGGGACAAATCACCTTAATTGTTGGACAAATTGTGCCGATCCCCTAAAAACTCACTGACATTCTTCCCTGTCTTTTTCTTAAACAAGCGGGAGAAGTAAGCTGGGTCAGTAAAGCCGAGTTCATAGGCGAGTTCCTTCACTGAAGTGGGCGAGTAGTGCAGCTTGCGTTGGGCTTCTTCAATGAGACGGTTGGTAATCCATTCTTTGGGCGAGAGCCCAGAAAAGGCTTTAACCACTTCGTAGAGGCTGTTTGGGCTCATCGCTAGTTGTTCGGCAATCGTATGCACATCATGCTGCTGATTGAGCTGGGCTTCCACCGCCAGGGTAAAGGCTACGTATTTTGACAACTTGGGATTGACGGGGATCGGCTGCGGCTGCCCCTCGAAGTAAGCGCTGTTCACCTCGGTTAACAAGGCATTCAGATGGGCTAAAATGATGTCTACTTTCGTTGGCTTACCCGTTGAATGCAGAAGGCCAAATAACATCGTCAGTTCTGCCTTTACCCGCTCCCTGGCATCTGGCTCAAAGCGGATGATGCTTGTCTGTAATGGATTCAGCAAAAAGGGGAAAGCCTGTGGCAATAGGGCCAGGGTATGCTCATCAAAGCTGATTTTATACTGTTGTGTGGCTTTATCAGGAGCGGGATGAGCAAAAACCTGGTTAGGCGTGCCAAACACGGCCTGACTATCGGTAATGGTCATCGCTTGCCCATCGATCTGAATGGTCTCCGTCCCCTGGTCCACAAAAACAAGATAGTAATAGGCGAGCTGATGAGGTTGTAGCAGTTTGGGCCATACCGATTCGGGGAGCGGTATGGCACAGTTTCGGTTCACCGTGATGGGCAAGCGATCATGGTGTTTAATTTGCTGAAGTAGTCCCTTGGTTTCGAACATGGCTAGTCCCGTCTTTTGAACAAGCATAACAGGAAAACTGAATGGGCTGTTCCGCTTATTCGGGACAGGTTAAGGCCCCCAGTTAACGGGTGTAAATAAGGCGGTGTCAACCAGGGGAAAAGCCTGGAAGAGCCCGTTCCAACTGGGCAACGCCTATCAGTTCATTCAGCATGTACACGGGGGCAGTTTCGCTTAACCGGCACAAACAAAAACAAATTTCATCAACGGCTAGGGGGGCTTCCTTTGGAGCATTTTATCAAAAAGAAGGGGTACTCTTCCTCAATGGGTGTAGTGTCAAACAGCCCAACCTGGCCGAACTCCTCGTCAATGGAGGCTTGATCGTAAAAAAACATCTTGATCCCGTCAAATACCTCATAGTAATCTTGGCTGATGAACCGACCTTGGCCGTAGGTATGAGCTTGTTTGGAAATGGCGGTAAACACCATGTAGCCCCCATCCGCGAGTTGATCATAACAGGCCTGAATCAGTTTCGCCCGTTCCTCTCTGGCCAGCAGATGAACCAATCCGTAACAGAAGATGCCATCATAGACGGCGGTGTCGAAAGGCATATCGGTCACTGAACCCTGATAAACTCTCATACTGGTTCCAAACCGCTGACGACCCAGTTCGATGGCTGTTGCCGAAATCTCAATGCCTGTCACGCTCATGCCGTTCTGGATGAACAACTGGGCATTACGTCCGTAACCGATGCCCGGTACAAGCACATTTTTTACCGCCTTTTCCCGAAAAAAGTCGTTGGTCAATACCGCAGAACGTGCAGGCTCAAAGCCCCACATGGCCTGTCTTTGTCTGAAGGTGTGCTCCCAGATTTCAGTCATCTATCTGCAAATTTTATCCGCTAGCACTTTGCATCTGAACCCTAGCCGGTTCACCAGGCCTATAATCCGGTCCGTGTCAATGGCAACGCTCTCGACCCGCAGGACGGTATGCCGGCACGGGAAATCAGTTCCTACTGAGGAGCTCTCCATATCAAAGCTGAATTGCAGGCTGGCCAAACAGCTTACCAACAGATTTGTCGTTTGCTGGGCCTGTCGGCGGTTCTCTATAGTGGTGATAAGTAGCTCAACCATTAGCTGAAAGCCGCTTGCTTTTAAATGGGCTACAGGTAATTTACGTTAGAAGCGGTCGTCAAATGTAAGTAGAAACTCCTTTGATGCAGCAATGTTGCATTAAGGGAGTTTCTAGCCAAAAGTGAAAAAATTAACTCTTGGACGTATTTTCATAATAGTTAGGTGATTTTTCGTCGTCTCAGATAGGAGCGGCCGACCGTGAATTATCGGGGCGCCAGCAACGACTGACCGGCCGTGGAGTAGGTTTCGGCAAACCTATTCCATGCTCTGAAATAGGTTTGATTGAACCTGGATACCTTCTCTCTTCAGTGCACGACAGGTTGACAATTAAGTCCCTCCGTTGTGCAGGAAAATGCTCAAGGTTGCTGATTTGTTAGCTGGGCATGTGCTGCCCGGTTGAACTGATACTGCGTTTTGGCTTCGATCCATTTGTCGGTGGCTTCGGTAAGCAGGGCCTGGGCTTCCAGCAAGTCCGATACGGTGATCAGACCACTGGCGTAACTCGACTGGCTTACCTTTACATTTTCGGTCGCCTGAAGTTTCGCCTGTTCCAGTACGCTGATCTGACGGTAAGACTCGACCACATCCACCCAGGCTTTTTCGGTTTGCAGTCGCAACAAGCCCTTCGTATCGATCAGCGTATTCTCGGCCATCTGCTCCTTGATCTTCTGTTTCGTGACGGCATATTTATTCGTCCACCAGTCGGATAGGGGAATCGAGACCGTAGCGTACAACAAGCCATTACTGATGCCACTTCCGCTTCAGAGTAGCCGTCAGATGGTTTGTTGGCTCTGAAGTCATCTCGAACCCCTAAGCAGCCAATACAAATGAGCTGGTTTCACGGATGGGTAATCGGCAGCTTGTCGCTTATCACTTGGTCAGTTACTGAAAACTGAACGTCTGAATAATCTCCATAGGTAACATCGCTTGCGCAGGTTACTGCTTGACTGGTATTTTCCCCTTTGTAAACCAATGAGTTACTAAGATAAGTTTACAAAAGGGACGGTTAGCTACTTGGTCTCTGATAGGAGCGATTGGTGAGACGATTATTTTTTTAATAGATGTCAACTCCAGTTAGTAGCATACGTGTTGTCTAGTCCTAAAATTAATTCTCGTCACCGAGGGACTTATTTTTCTTCACCTTTGCCCCATTCAAACTACCCAGCTTATAACTGAATGTTGCCCGAACGCTGGCGTTATAGATGTACTGCCGGAAATCCTGATCAAACTGAGCCGAATTCAGTACCGACGTAAAGCCCATGCCCCGGGTTAGAAAATTCTCAGCAGCGAGTCCTAAACTACCTCGTTTATTGTTAAAATCTTTGCGTACACCCAATGAATACTGAGCAAAGCCAATCCGGTACCCTTGTAAATTAATGTCCTTTCCTCTATATCCGATGTTCGCCTGAACGGCCCAGCCTTTGTCGAGTTGCAACTGGGTATCCATGCGACCACCCCACCGAAAACCTTGGTTGCTGATCATCGTCGACAGGCCGTTGACGTCTAGCGTTAAGCCCTGGATAAAACGGTACATCACGTCTAGGTTGCCATTTACACTCCACCGGGGCGTAATATTGACCGTGGCAAACAAGTTAGACCCATAATTATATTCTTTTCCTAGGTTGGTAACGCGCGTCACGACAGCCCCCACCAGCGTATCCGAACGTTGACTGATCGATTGAATATCATCCGTGTTGAGTCGGGTATACAGTGTAAAATTCAAATACGTTTTCTTTATCTGGGTACTATAGCCAGCTTCAATCCGGTCCACCGTTTCAGGCTTTAAATACGGATTGCCAATCCGAATAGTAAGCGGATTGACTGTATTGAAGTTGGGATTTAGGTCATCGATAAACGGGCGTCGAATACGCCGGGTATAGGCCAGTTTAACCGTGCTACTTTCCCCGATTTTCTTGGACAGATTGATGCTGGGTAATAGTCGCCCGTAATCGGGAATTAGAATTGGGCCTTGCCCACCCGCGGTCGACCCACCAATCCGGGGCCCTCCAGTCTGGGCCTGAATGCTGGTATACTCATACCGCAAGCCCGTCATAATGGCTAATTTGCTACGTGTGGTGAACGTAGCCGATAGGTAGGCAGCCGCAATATTCTGATCGTAGGTTAGCGAGCCAGACGGACGGCTGTCGTCAGTAGCAAAGGCGGAGGTAGGCGTAGCCAGCAGATATTGGTAGAGGCTGGTGACCTGACGAAGTGTGTTTTTTCCACCGAACTCCAGCTGAAAGCGCTGACTGATAGACAGCTGATAGTCGGCCTGGAGGATAAACTCCTTATTTGTCGCATCGTTTAAGTTTCGCTGCCGGGTTTTGATCAAACCAAGCGTATCCAGTTGATTCGCGTCGAAATTGTTGGTCAGCTTATTCTGGCTGTACTGCGTCGATAGGCTAAACTCTTTCTTAGGTCCATCGCCGGTACCGGAGTACGTATGCAGGTAGTCGACGTTGACATCAATTGAATTGGCTAAATTTTGGCTATACACATCCCGTTTTAAAGGAACAGTAATGGGCTCGTTGGATAGGATGGTTGTTGCCTGGTGTTGATCCTGGTTTAAGTTCCGAATACCCAGCCGCACGCCAGCCGTCAACGATTGATTTTTCGCCAGATCATAATCCAGCCCCAGCGCATATTGCGCAAATACCCCTTTGTCGAAAGCCTCAATATGCTGATTGGTGCGAACTGGTGCGGCTCCCGATGCCATATAGGTCGTTTGAGTCAGATCGGATGCCGATGGATTATAAATTACACGGCCATTCCCATTGAGGTTGAGCCCTAATCTGCCTTTTCGGAAACTACCATTCAGGCCCAGGGTTGCATTGCGGTTGCCCAAGCCGCTGTCTACATCGAGATGCAGTCCCTGGAGCGTGTTCTTTTTCGTAATGATATTGATAATCCCCCCGCTCCCTTCCGAATCATATTTGGCTGATGGAGACGTGATGACTTCAACCGTTTTGATGAGATCGGCGGGTATTTGTCGTAAGGCATCGGCCAGATTACCGGCCAGAATGGACGACGGCTTGTTGTTAATTAAGACCCGGACACTGGAACTGCCCTGTAATGTTACGTTCCCCAGCAGGTCAACCGAGAGCATGGGTACTTTTTTAAGAATATCGGTGGCATCACCGCCTTTAGCCGCCAGGTCGCTATCGGCATTGTAGACCAGCCGATCCACTTTATCTTCCACCAGGGCTTTCTTTCCCGCGACAGTTACTTCATTCAACGTACGGGTACTGGCTATTAATCGAACAACGCCAATGTCTTTGGTTTGACCTTTCGCCAAAACGATAGGCTCAAGGGTCCTGGTGTTATAACCCAGAAACGAAATGAGTAGTCGATACGAGCCGGGGGCAATACGGGTAAGCAAAAATTTACCCTTTTCATCGGCAACTGTTCCATCCACTAATTTACCACTTGTCGTTTCATATAAAGCCACATTGGCAAACTCGACCGCTTTGGTCATGGTCGAATCAATGGCATAACCCGAAATTTTTGCGTTGCCTTTTGATGCCGTTTCCCCCACTGGAGGGGTATTGGATTGGCCCGGTTGAACCGGAACTGTCGGATTTGTTGTACCACCCGGCGTTTGAGCGAACGTAACGATGGTCGTTAGGAAAAATAAGTAAATGGTAATTCTTAGCCACATAACCGGATCTAAAAAGTTGACCTGCTGCCTGATAGAGCAAAATTGCCCCTAATGATTGATGAATAGAAAAGAAACGCGGCTAATGCCTTTACAAGGGTAGTAAATACATGGTTCAGGGCCGCTTCAAAATTCCCGGCCTCTTTCTCCCATTATCAATAAGGTATACATGGTTTCTACCCGTTTCGTTTGGGCATCAAAAGTACCCCCGCATTCTGAAGCAACTTTGAAGTTTCAGCAGATAATAAGCTCGTTTACTAATTAACCTGAAACAGGTGGCGACGCATTGCCGGGGCCTGGTTGCAGATTACTCGCATGGCCTATTGGGGACAAATCGGTGAAAAATCTGCTCATCCCGGAAGAGCAAAGGATTGCCTTCGTTGATGATAATAAATCTCGACCGGTACCATCGCGATCAGTCCGAAAATGAGTTGCGTTTTACCATCATGCTAGGGCCGTCGCATCAACTACAGATTCTCTCTAGGTTTGCCCATTTACTTTGCCCACCCCAACGTATTCTACGTGACGTTGCTTCAATCAACTATACCTTTTTTTGTCGGGTAAACGTACTGGGGAGATAAGAGACGTTATGCATTATCAACGTATGAAAAAAAGCCAGAGATTCGGCTCGTTACCATCCTGGATACTAGTTAGTTGGCTGTTGCTACTTCCAGGGACGGTATCCACTGGGCAACCGCTGACTACGAATGCCCGACAGACGTTTCCGGATAGCCTTCCGACGCGCCCCACTACGTTCCGATGGGTCGCACCAGCGGTACTCATATCGGCAGGATTAGCCTTATCGCCTGATTATCCCAACAGCCATTTTGACCGCTTTTACATCCGCAGCGAGGTTCTGGCTAAAATTCATTTTCGCACCCATGCCGATGATTATTTACAGTATGGGCCAGCCATAGCCTGGGCTGGCTTGAGTCTGGCGGGTGTGAAAGGCCGGTCGCATCCCCTCGACCGGGCATTGATGGGCTTACTCGCCTACGGGATCAGCACAGGCGTCGTGCTGGGCCTGAAACATACGACCCATGAGCTTCGGCCCGATGGGTCCAATTACCTCTCTTTCCCATCCGGACATACGGCCAATGCCTTTACCGGAGCGAGTTTATTGGATCGGGAATTTGGCGGAGTCAGCCCCTGGATTCCCATCGGTGGCTATGCGATGGCCACCTCAACCGGCATCTTACGGATGACCAATGATAAGCATTGGGTATCGGACGTATTGATTGGAGCCGGGATTGGCCTACTCTCGACCGAAGTCGCGTATCGCGTTTACCCGTGGATAAAGAAGGCATTCACAAGACGTGAAGGCACCCATAATGTGTCATGTTGGCTCCTAAGAGAAAGATGAGTTAAATGCATTGCGTTGGATTTCTGCTACTAGTAAGGGCACTTACTACTTTACTTAACTAAATCTATCCTACGCCTATGTGGTGGACGTATGCATTACTCTCGGCCTTGTTTGCCGCCCTGACCGCCATCCTGGCTAAAGTGGGCATTAAAGGAGTCGATACGAATCTGGCAACGGCCATTCGAACTGTCGTTATTCTGTTTGTCGCCTGGGGACTGGTATTCTGGCGAGGTGGTATTGATACATTACCAACGCTTAGTCGCCAGAACTGGCTGTTTTTGGTATTATCGGGCGTAGCAACCGGGCTCTCGTGGATTTTCTACTTTCAGGCGCTGCAACTCGGGAAGGTCTCGCAGGTGGCACCCGTCGATAAGCTTAGTGTGGCCATTGCTATTGTGCTATCGGTTGTATTTCTAGGCGAAATGCTAACCTGGAAAACCGCTATCGGGGCGATCTTGATTATTGGTGGCACGCTGGTGCTGATTCTGTGAGTTCGTCAGATAACAAGGTACTTACCGAATGGCAGCGGACTACCCATTCAGCCAATGTTGGCTAACGTTCCCCCATTGATTGCAGAATCAGTATCCTTATGTTTTTATCCTGTTTGCTTTTAGTTGGCTACTTTTGCCTTGGCTAATCCACCCTTACTCATCCTGTCAAACCCCAATCCGATCACTATTTATGCTTTGTTGAAAGGGACGAACACAGTGAGTAGATTACTTCCTACGTAAGCGGTAGCCCTTATCGGTAAGAATCCTACTCGTTCATCCGTTGTCATAAGTAAGGCCTAGTCCGGCAACTGCGCTTTCCCTAAGCAATCAGGCCTGCTGGCTATCTGGAGCCATCACCGTTTTGGCCAGGTTATCTTCTTGAACGCCCATTTATGTGCTGGGCAATTTCTTTTGTCTCATTTTGGAGACCGCTTCGTGAGATGAAGCAAATGAGTATGGAACTTGGTGAGTAAACGTGTCTGGCAAACAGCAAGTTGACCTGGCAAAGAGCGAAAAGAAAAGCTGTTAGGATGTTGAGTAAGCAACCTCTAGCGCCCCTGTTGCTCAATGAAGAGTAAGGCCCGCTGTAAGACTTCGTCTTGACCACTAAGAACGCCTTGAATGGTCAGTGAAACGGGAACGTCAATCTTCACCCCCAGGCGTTGATTCGGCGTGCCGTCGGGATAGTAGACTGCAAAACCCGAATAGCGGGATTCGTAACCGCCAGCCATCAGAATCGTGTTCGACACCCCATTGGCGCCAACGGTAGGTAAGCCAATCGTCGTGGGATGAAGTATTTTTTGCCAGGCTATAATATTGGTCTCCGCCTGGCTGGCATTTTGCCCACACAGCAACACGAAATGCTTATCTCGGTCTACGCTCACGACCGAACCCAAGGGTAAAACCGTTTCAGCTTCCAGGGTTACGGCATTGCGGCTCAATACGGGATGCGTAATCTCGGGAAAGGCATTGATACAGACCGTATCGGTTTTAGTCATGAAAGGAGCCGCCAGGGTGGCCACGATGGCCGCATCGCGGGGATAGCCCCTGGCATCGAGAATAATATATTTTCGCCCCTTCAGGGCCTGCCAGACGCTGTCCACCTGGGTACTGTAAATACTGTTGACGCGCACGTAACCCGTGCTGTCGTTCAGGCTGCGCCAATATGGCTTGGGGACGGCCGGATAGTAAACGCGGCTGAAGGCGGTCAGGTAAGCGCTTTTAGCCACCGGCGTTACGGGCATGGTCAGGGGTTGGCCCGACCGCACAATCGTGATGGCAAACGGCTGTGGCCCCGACCGGCTTACCAGAGGAATCTTGTGCAATAGATCGCGGTAACTGGTCTCATTGGAACTGCCGGCATACTGGTGCCATCGCTGATAGAGCGTATCAATGGGGATGCCATCGATCGCTACCAGTTGATCGCCGACCTGTAGGTTGGGTGCTCGATGGGTAGAGTCAGCAATGAGTTGGACCAGGACGGTTTTGCCGTCAATGTATTTGAGGCAGAAGGGAGCATAGAACTCCGTAATCCCCGGGGGCGGTAAGACCCCATGCTGATACAGCACCTCAGCATGACCATCGTTGAGCCGAGCACTCAATTCGCGCAACAGCCAATAATAGCTTTTATAATCGCTGGCAAAGAGAAAACGAGGGACAAAGTAGCTCAGCAGCGTATCCCAATTCCCCTTGATCAAGTGTTTGTTGGGACAGAAGTAGTGGATCACGTTCCAAAAGTTGAACAAGGCCGCTAAACGAAGTTTGCGATTGGGATATAAGGTATCGGGGTAGGCGGGTTGGGGGAGTCGTATATAAACCGTATTGGCAACAGGGGTGGGATTTCGGCGCGGGGGCTTCTGGAAAAGGACCCGACAGTGCTGGATTAATTCATCGGTTGTCAACGGATTGGCGACCCCTAGCACCCGGTCAGGGGGGGTACCTAACGTCCCATCTTCATAGATTTGCTCGCCAACCTTAATCTTCACCCGGACTTGATCCGTCAGGGGTAGGGTGTAATAGTCCCCCTTGAGATAATCAGGCATGGCGCCCTCAACGATCAGGTAACAACCATTCCGGTTGCGCAGGGCCAGCAGTGCTTTTAGCGAATTGGCGTTGGTATATTGATTAACGATAAAGCAGAAACGCTTTCCGCTAAAACGGGATTTGCCTTTTAAGAGATACGCTCCCTGGGAGGTATTCTTGAGCCCAAAGCGTTCCTGATACCAGTAATTGGGGTCGCCCCCCCGATCCCGGGCGGGGATGACATCCAGGTCATCGGAAAAGTCTTGCCGTAAGTAGGCATGATAATAAGCCGTCCGGAGCGTGGGTAAAATAAGGGTACGATCAATCAGGCCCGCGACTAACGGCTGCACGAAAGCCGTATATTGTTGAACACCTAACCGTTCGTTTTCGGCTTGATTGCGCAGGTCAACAATCCAGTACGGTTGGTTATGGCGTGAGGCTGTTAAAAAGGAGTCCAGCGAGAAAGGGGCCGTAAACCGCTCTTGCGGCAGAGCGATATAGCCTATTGTAGCGGGTAATGGCCGGGTAGACTTACCGGATTCAGTACGAGCGGATTGAATGAAGACCGGTGTCGACTCAATCGTTGTCGTCGTATCGCCTATCAGCCGCAGCATGCCCTGAATGGTACGAACAAAGTTGGCTTTGGATGGATTATCCAACAGCGGGTCGAGCGTTTTGAGCAGTAACTCATCGGCCTGAAGCGTGCCTTTCATCAACTGGGGATGGAAGTATTTGAGCGTGCCCCAGAGCTTGCCGATGTCGGCTACTCGTTGGGTAGCCGGTGCATTCCAAACCGCCGTATTGTAGGGGGTCAATAAGCTGGTTTCAGCCGGGATGGGGGGTTGTGCCTGGGTGACCAGGGCGAGTAGGCAACCAACGCAGGACAAAGCAAGAAAACGGTTCATGAACAGAGTGCTGGTGAAGTTCATACATCAGCAGATTGACGAGTAGGTCAAGACCGTCGCCAAGGCGCGTTGGCCCTGCAAACCACGTCTCCTTATGTCTCCGCTGAGGTGAACAGACCGCAAAACTACGTCCGCTAATAAGGTTAAAATTGTAAAAATCATGCAGCCCGGGTCTGGGTAGTGATCCAGATGAGCTCGTTTTGTTCAACCGTTGCTTTTTGTCGAAGTTGCTTGGGGGTGTAGCCAGTTAACTGTTTGATGTGTTTGATGCAATGCGCCTGGTCATAGTACTCACTGCTGTAGGCTACCTGGGTCAAATTGGGACGAAGAGGGGCCTGTAAGTCCGTCAAGGCATGCCGGAATCGAACCGTCTGTTCAAACAGTTTAGGACTCTGGCCCACCTGTTCCATAAATAGTCGATACAAGGTGGAGGGATTGATCCGGAGCGTCGCGGCCAGGTGCTCAATAGGTTGACCGGTTGGCCGCTGACCAATGAGTTGCAACGAAGCGGTGGCCAGGGGATTTAAGCGAGTAGACTGAAGTCGAGCCACCAAGAACGCTTCCAGTACGCTAGCGCGTTGGGACGCTTCGTCTAGACTGAAGAGCTGATCGAGCAGTGAGCTTGACGAGGAACCGAACAGATCGCTTAATACGTGTTCGGATTGGAATAGCTGGTCGTAAGCTTCAGCGGTAAACGCTCGTAAGGCTGCCGGACGAAACAAAATACAAACCTGATCTATCTCGCCCTGAATGTCGACGGTAAAGGGCTGTTGGTGAAAGCCATATAAGCGGCTACTACTCTGCTGCTGGCCGGGCTTGACCCCACACAGATTCAAGCCGGAATTCGGCCTGTAAGTAACCTGGTTATTTTTGTAGATGGCTAAGCATAGGTTGGTATTGGGAAAGGTCGTATAGCTGAACGAAGCCTGATCTCGTTTACAAAAGAATAAGAAGGATTGCACAAACGGTTTTAACCGTGGATGCGAGACGGGTATAACAAGTGTTCGCATGCGTAACAAGCGCTAGTTGTCGTTTATGAGCTAATAAGGAGTATATATTATAGACTCATTTTTGATCGATTTGCTGCATCCTTCCATTTTTTAATTGCTTTTTATGAAATTTTCAATGACCTGTATCGCCAGAAACGGCCGGATTATGGAGCAGATGAATAAGGCTTCGGCGTCTCATGGTGAAGCGTATACATGAACACCGCCCAGTCTCATTTGGAAGCCTTTTAGAGATACTTATATTAGTAAGCGTGTCGTGCAGAAAAGCCTAAAATTCTCACAGGCTTAGCGTCGGTGGTAGTCTGTCCAGCCTTAAAGGGTTAGTAAGTGGGTTATGGTCCGTCAGCGCATAACGAGGGTGCTTTAAAAGCCTGATCAGTGTCAAAAACGGCTGTCCCTCTAGGATAAGGTTGCGCTAATGGGGGTTGGCGAATTGGGGATTATGAATAAAGGTACTATCGGTAAACAACCGTAAAAAGGAAATTAAATCCGTTTTCTCACCACTTGTCAGATGAAACCCGTTGGGCTGGCCAGCTAATTCAGGAGCCAGCATGGGACTGGGCTGAATGTGTTCACTGTAATGGTCCAGCACCTTTTCTAGACTATCGAACCGGCCATCGTGCATGTAGGGGGCGGTTAGGGCAATATTCCGTAAGGTCGGCACTCGAAAACGGCCCTGATCGAGGGCTAGCCCCGTTATCGCTTGCCGACCTGAATCCGTGGCTTGCTTATCCAGCCCGTTATTATGAAATAATTCCTGGTAGAGTTTCGCTCCCCCATGACAATGGGCACAGTTGCCACCCCGAACGTTGCGTTCGGGCGAAGGCGATCGGTTGAACAACTGCATCCCCCGCTGTTCCGATTCGGTTAGCTCATACTGTCCTGCTACGTACTGGTCATAGCGGGAATCCGCCGATATCAGCGTCCGTTCGAACTGAGCCAGGGCCTTACTAATCCGAACATCGGTGATGGTGTCGGAACCGAAAACCTGTTTAAATAGCGGGGGGTACGAGTTGGTTTTTTGTAACGCTCGGGCTGCCTGGCCGGGTTTGGAACCCATCTCATCCGTATGCCCCAGCGGAACTAGCGCTTGTTCTTCCAGACTCGTGGACCGCCCATCCCAGAATAATTGACGTACCCATAATAAATTTGCCAGGGACATTGAATTGCGCTTCGTTCGTTTCCCACTCACGCCCACACTGAGGGCTAGCCCATCGGTGAAAGCCCGCGCCTGCTGGTGGCAACTCGCGCAGGAGATCGTTTGGGTGGACGATAATTTTGGTTCGTAAAATAAAAGACGACCCAGATAAACGCCTTCCCGTGTCGTTGGATTGTCGGCAGGAATGGTGAATCGACTACCAAAGGAAGCAGGATAGTGTAACGGGTACGGCCCGGTTGGCACGGGATCATCAACCAATGTCCAGGCAGATACACCAACCATCACCACAGCGCCAATATAATAACCCATCCAGGACCGCATAATCAGTTATTCTTATTTAGCAAATCGAACCTCAATCCCTTTGACCTGCCGAATCCAGCGAGCCGGTTTTTTCTCCCCCGGGACGATGATCCGATACGGACCGGTACCGTCGGGTAAAGGGGCGCCGTCTACCTGATCGGCCAGCAAGATCATCCGCGTTGCAAACTCGGGATCAAGTTCGGGCAGCGCAAACAGCACTTCGTAGCCGTCGATGGCTTTGACAACTACATACTTCATCAGGTTTTCGCCCCGCAGTTCACCACCCACCGTAGCCCCGGCCTGTTTGAGCAGGTCGATAAGCAGAATGCCCGTATACTGACGTTCTTTGCCATCCCGGTCTTTGGCGCTCACCTGGGTATGGGCCATCGTTTTCAAATCGGCCCCTTGCAACGTCAAGGGTTTGGTCACTTCTCCCGAAATGGTCAGCACCGTCTGTGCCTGACTGGACAGCCCGGTAAGCCCAAAGGCAAAAAGGAACGGTAGTAACCAGGTCGTTGTCATGCGTGCGTGTAGCTTTTTCATGAGGCTTTTTTATAGATTACTGATGGCTAGGTTAATAAAGAAATTGCGGCCCGGCTCGGGGAACCCTTCGGCCAGCGCATAATTCCGGTCGAACAGGTTATTAATGCCCCCTTCCAGGCTTACGTAGCGGTGTAAGCGAACGGAAGCTTTGGCGTTGGCGACCATAAAACTGGCCGCTTGGGTGCCGTAACTCGTGCTGAAACGATCCGAGTCATACTCGACATTCCCAATCAACACCACTCGACGCAGAAGCTGGGCCTGGGCATAGACGAAGAGTTTGTGATCAGGCACGTCTACAAACTTCAGATCGGGATTACTCAAGTTTTGGCGGTGAATGTATGAATACTGCACACCGGCTTGAAAGGCCGTACTCACGGGTATCTTCAGGGAGACATCACCCCCGTAGAATTGGGCTAGTCCCGTATTCTGAAACTGATAAATGCCCGGCTGCACATTATTGACCTGTTGGATGGCATCCGTCAAGCGACTGTAAAATGCACTGGCTTGGAGCGATACCAATGGGCTAAGCTGATCGGCATAGGCCGCTTCCAGATGAAGCGCGGACTCCGCTTTCAGGTCCGGGTTTGGAATAGCCGCGCCCATGCGGTACGAATAGCGGTCTTTTACCGTCGCAAATCGGGTCTTCCGGGCTACCGTTAGGCTGAGCTGCCGCTGTTGGCTCGGATTGTAAAACAAACCCACCTGGGCGTTCAGCGCGTCGCTGTTATTGCCAGGAAAGGCCGATATAGTTTTGGTGGCACTTTCGTAATTCTCCGCTCTCAGGCTTTGCCGACGGTTATAGCTGATGCCTGGAACCAGCGACAACCGATTACCTAATGCCCACACATCTTCTACGCCGACCGATACCGTCTGATCAATGAACGTACGTACCGGTTCTCCGGCGTTGTTTTCGCGGTGACGATCCTGTTTGTAATGAACCGACGCTTTCAGGGTATGGACCGTGCCAATCCGATTGCCGTATTCAAGCGAACCGCCTTTGGTGTCATCGTTGTAGTAGCTGTTGAAAGACGACCCGCGTTGCTGAGTAGTGTAGGTATTATTATCGAAAGCACTCAGCAGGTTTTTGAATTTGTCGTAGAACAGGCGAACCTTCAGGTAGCTGTTGGTCGTCAGTGCCGTTCGGGAGATAAAGTACCAGCTCTCCTTGTTCCAGTAGGGCCACTGCCAGAAGCGGGCGACCTGCCGGGAGTCAGCCCCCACGTAGGGTGGGGTTCCCTTGGTTCCCTGCTGATTGATGTAACTGAGGGTGTATTCATCCGTCGCATTGGGCGTAAAGCCAACTTTGACACTGTATTTCCGATCATTCCGGTAGGCATTTTCCCGATTGCCGCCGTCTTCCTGGGTCTGGGGGACAAAGTCCGCCGATAAGGGAAACGTCTGCTGTTTCAACTGCGAGGCCGAACCCTGCACGTAAAACTTGCCGAGGTTACTCCCCAGGTTCAGGTTAAGTCGGTGGCCCTGTCCACTTAACAACCCCGCGCGGCCATCGAACTCCAGTTTTTTCCGGGGTCGGCGTGACACCAGGTTGATGGCTCCTCCCAATGTGTTGGGACCATACGTCACGGACGAGAAGCCTTTCGAGACATTAACCTCGGCCAGATCGAAGGTCGTAAAGCGGCCCAGATCCACGTATCCATCGTAAGGTACATAGACGGGTATCCCATCAATGAACACCGGTACCTGCCGCAAATCAAAACCGCGCACGTAAACCATCGATTCGTTGCGAGCGCCCACGTTGGAAAGCGTCACCCCAGGTAATAGATTAAGAGCCCGGCCTACATCGAGCCGGTTGAAGGCTTCAATCTGCCGATTAAGGGCCGTATTGGTCGAGTCCAGACTGCGACGCCCCAGTACGGTTACTTCCCCCAAACGAAACGCGCGGCTGGAATCAGGGGCCGTAGTCAGTTGAGCAACGGCAGGAAAGGTGATGGAAGAGATAAGTAGACCAGGTAACAAAGCGTAGATACGATGTTTCATTCAGGAGATGGGTCAAATCGTTATGTTTTGACAAATATAACGATTTGGCCCGCCGAACATAGCATTTGCTGATACAAGGTCTTCGCTCCAAAATCCGTAACACAAGGTTATTTTCTTGAACAGAAATCGGTTTTGGGAGCAGTCGAATAGTATAGACGTTGGCTGTTTACGGAAGCGGCATCAGTCATCAGGCTACTGGTTACCCGCCTAAAATCGGGGCTCCCAGACCAGATTCGTGTAATAAAGGCCGCCCACGGCTGGACCACCGATAAAGGTATAATACGCCTGGTTGAGGACATTGGTCCCCCCCGCTTTCACCAACAGATTTAGCTTCGGGAGCCGGTAACTCACTTGGGCATCCAGTGTATTGATGGCCGACACATTGCCCGTGGCCAGTTCCGACTGCCACAAAAACGCGTCCTGGTGTTTGTAATTCACCGAAAAGCCAAGACCTCGCCACAGATCCCCATTGGAAACGTTGAGGTTGGTAATCCAGCGGGGGGTGTTGAAGGAACTCTCTAAGCCGTCTCCATTATCGGCCCGGTCGAGTTTGGCGTAGGCCGCATTGCCACCCACCGACCAGGTCTGGGTCAGGCTGTAGCGAAGCCCCAGGCTAGCTCCGTAATTATACACCTGAGTCTGTGAATTGGTTCACAGCCGGTACCGATCCTGGGTAGTTGAAGAAGAAAAGTAGTACGCCAGCGAACCCTGATTTGTGCCTTTCGCCAGGTTGGCATTCACTTGGGCGATAAAGTTTTTATAAGCCGAATAATACACGTCGGCATCCACGTAAAGCCGGTTTTTGAACAGCAATCCTTTGTAACCCAGCTCAAAACTATTGACCTGTTCGGGCTTCAGATAGGTGTAAGGACTCTGTTTGAGAAGTCCTTTATTCTTCTGAATGGCCTGATCGGTCGTGAGTTTGTTGGTATTGACATCGGTGGTAATGGCGGCCTGAAAGGCATTGATGGACGTGACCAGGTAAGCGTTTTCATAAATGCCCTGCGACATGATCGGCAGGCCACCCACGCGTTTAACGCCCCCGGAGTTAATATTGGTAAAGCCTTCGAAAAGGGAGGGAAACCGGTATCCATTCTGGTAAGACAGGCGAATGTTGTGCGCTTCCGTGGGCGAGTAAACAACCGATACCCGGGGGTTCAACCGGGCGTCGAAGTAGTAGTTTTTGTCAACCCGCAGGGACCCGGCCACTTTGAGCCGGTTATCAAAAAACTGGCGATTTAGCTGCACAAAGCCGCCGGTTTTGCCGTAAATAAGGTTTTTTCCGGCCTCGGTGGGGTTGATAAAATAATTGCCATCCGGGAACACCACATACCGACGGAAATCAAAACCAGCCTGAATATTGATACCCGTTTGCTGACGAAACCGCTGCCAGAGTACTTTCGTCGGTTCGACCTGGCCTTCGACGTGATACATCCAGGACTGCACCCGAAGGGCAGCCCCGATGTCCCAGTTATTAATGTCGCGAAGTTTAGCAACCAGGTCGTTAAAGGCGGGAGTACCCGGAACCGGGCGCCCTTTGTCGACGATGACGCGGGCATCCCGCAGGGCATCCGGTACCGCTAGACCCACCCGGGTATCGGCATTGAACTGGTTGGTAAAGTCAGAAAACCATTGGTTATCGGTCTTAAACGACTTGTCGATGTTTTCGGCCATGGACCGAATATTGTAAGAATCGCCTGTGTTTTCGTGGGTTTGGTAGGCCCGCACCTGCACCGAGGGCGTGGTCAAGGTCAGACTGTGCTGGTCAAGCCGGTAATTCTCCAGTCGAAAGCGGTTAGTCCGCTGGTAGACATTGTTGAGCGTAGCCCCCTGGTACGTATAGGCCAGTTCAACGGTTGGGGAGAAGCGGTAATGCAGGGATAGATCACCCCGCAGATTTCGTAAGCTGTAATCGGTAGCCTCCGCTTCGTAGTACCCCGTTCGGCTAATGCTGTACCGTTTCCCGCCCAGGGTAATCGTTCGCCGGTTGGCCGCTTCGTTCCCGTACCCGTTGACGGGGTCATAAGCGGGGTTATCAGCCCCGAACAGGCCCAGAGATGCGTTGCCATTGGGGTTCAGGTCATCTCGGTTACCCGCCACCCAATCGTAGCCCCCCTGATACACCAGGTTCACTTTGAACGCGAACCGATTCCCCAGTCGGCGGGCATACCGGATACTGGTTTCGGAATAGAGCTTGGGCGATACGGCGGCATCGTTCAGGTGGTTTACGCCGGTTTTTTGGCCGACGCTCAGGCCCTGCGAATCGAAGGGATTGCGCGTTAAGATGTTAACCAGCCCGTTCAGTGCGTTCATGCCATACAGGGCGGATGCTACGCCGGGTACCAACTCGACCTGTTGAATGTCCAGGTCGGATGGGGCCAGGGCACTGGCAATGGGGGCACCAATATGGGGTGCCTGGTTATCGCGGCCATCGACGAGTTGAACGAAGCGAACGTTGGTGGTAGCCGCAAAGCCGCGTGTGTTATAGACTTTGAAGCCCAAGCTGGAAGTCAGCAATTGAACCCCTTTGATATTTTCAATGGCATCGAAATAGGAGGGCTGAGCCGAAAGCCGGATACGTCGCGCATCAATGACATCAATGCTGACCGGCGATTTAAGGATGCTTTCCGCGACTCGGGATGCGGAGACGACTGTTTCACGGAGTTGAATGTTGCGCAGCGAATCGTTGGGCGTTATCGTACTATCGGGCCTGACGGCGGCCTGTAGGGTCGAATTAATGAAAAGAAACAATAAGAAGATGTATTTCATAAAGGGCGTTATTTTCGAACAAATATAACCCTTTAAAGCACTACTTGAGGAGTCCGGCTGACGTCGAGCAGCCAAATAGCTGGAATTGGCGTTCGGCGGCCTCTGCTCGTTGTGAGGGTGGCTTGGCCATTACCCTGTCTCAGAAAAGACGTTCTGGCAGGCAGACGACGAAAAATAGATCTCGCTAATCAATTCAAACGCTATATTTGGGTAAACATAACGATAGATAACCCTGATTTTACGCTGTCGTTCGCTAATAAACCAGTTTACAGGCCAGAAATAGGTTTTTTGCACGCTGGTTTTGGTCGGTCTTGGCCAGGCAGACCCCGACCGTACGACTATATCCGCTGATATTATTAAGCGGCTCAATCGAAAGGCTGTGGAAATCGAGTGGCCAGCGTCAAGAAAACGTCTACTAAAGAATGATCAAGAAAACCCTTTTCTTTCTGCTGCTGGTTTGGTCCAGCCGTTCATTCGCTCAAACGCTGCGGGTAGCGGTAGCCGCCAACGCTCAGTTTGTGATGGAACCCTTGCGGGAAGCCTTTCAAAAACAGTCCGGCATTCAGATCGAATCCATCGTCAGCTCATCGGGGAAACTGACGACCCAGATTCAGCAGGGAGCACCCTTCGATGTGTTTCTGTCGGCGGATATGGAGTACCCCAATGCCCTCCACCAGCAGGGACTTACCACCAGCCAACCGATTGTGTACGCCTACGGCTCGCTGGTACTGTGGACACTGAGTGAGTTGCCTCTTTCGGCAGATCTGCGCGTCTTACAGAATCCCCTGGTTCGCCACATCGCCCTGGCTAACCCCGAAACGGCTCCTTATGGTGCGGCTGCCGTTTCCCTGTTGAAACACCGAAAGATGCTGGCCTCCATTCAGCCTCGCCTGGTTTATGGCGAAAGCATCGCCCAGGTAAACCAGTATGTGCTGTCGGGGGCCGCCGAGGTGGGCATAACCGCCAAATCGGTTGTGCTCGATCCGGCCCTGAAGGGGCGGGGGCACTGGATTGATCTACCCCCGCCGGGCTATTCGCCCATTGCCCAGGGAGTGGTCGTGCTCAAGCGAACGGACCAGCCCAAGGCAGCCCAACAATTTGTTCAGTTTTTGCGGACTCCGGCTGCCCGACGACTGTTGCAGCAGTATGGCTACCGCACCCCCAAACCGTAATGCCCCTTTGCAATATGCCCCTTGACTGGGAACCCATCTGGCTGACCCTGCGCTTAGCCAGTGTCACCACACTTTTGTTGCTACTGGTGGGGGTACCCCTGGCCGGTTGGCTGGCCCTCAGCCGGTTTCGGGCGAAACCCTTGCTGGAAGCGCTGGTTAGCCTACCCCTGGTCCTGCCCCCTTCGGTCGTTGGCTTCTATTTGCTGTTGGCTTTTAGTCCAACGAGTTCGGTAGGCCGCTGGCTGCTGCACACGTTTAATCTGCAACTGGTTTTTTCGTTTCCGGGCCTGGTCGTTGCATCGCTGCTCTACAGCTTACCCTTTATGGTCCATCCCATTCAGGCAGGGCTGGAAAACTTACCCATATCCTGGCGCGAAGCGGCTTACACGCTGGGTCAGTCCCCCCGGCGTACGCTGTGGCGGGTCTTGCTACCCAACTGTAAACCGGCTTTACTAACCGGTGTCGTGCTTTCGTTTGCCCATACCATTGGCGAATTTGGGCTGGTGCTGATGATTGGGGGTAACTTGCCAGGGCAGACCCGGGTGGCTTCGATTGCGATTTACAACGAAGTCGAGCTGTTGCATTTTGATACGGCCCATGTGTATGCTGCCCTGTTACTGAGCTCATCTTTTTTGATTTTGCTGCTGGTCTATAGCCTCAATAAACGGGTTACCCTATGATCACAGCTCAGCTAAAAATGGCCCGGTGGTTCGCCGAAGGAGCCGGTGAACTGCGTGTCCAGATCGAGCTGGCCACGGGCAGCCTGACAGCCCTGGTGGGGCCATCGGGTTCGGGTAAGACGACGCTGCTTCGGCTTTTGGCGGGCCTGGAAACGCCCACTCAGGGATACATCCAGGTGGATGATACGATATGGCTGGATAGTGCGCAGCGGATCAATCTTCGTCCGCAGCAGCGCTCAGTGGGCTACATCTTTCAGGATGCTGCGCTGTTTCCCAACCTGACAGTTCGGGAAAATATCCTGTTTGTCACGCCTAAAGGTGAAACCGGTCGGGCTGACGAGCTCATTCGGGCCACGGGATTAGGCCCTTTCGTTCACCAAAAACCACCGGTTTTATCCGGGGGGCAACAGCAACGGGTCGCCCTGGCTCGTGCGCTGGTGCGTCGGCCCCGTTTATTGTTGCTGGACGAACCCTTTGCCGCCCTGGACGCGGAATCTGCTCACCAGTTACGAGAAGTCCTGCTGGCGTTGCATCGTGCCTGGGAAACGACGACGCTGATCGTGAGTCATCAATCGGAGGATGTGCAAGCCTTAGCCGATCGCGTCATTCGCCTTTCTCAGGGCCAGATCGTGGCTGATTATCCAAATCTCCTGCAAGCCACTCAAGACTCCTTAGGCGAGCGTATTGAGCGAATTTGGTTTGATCAGACTCAGCAGCAGTGGGTAATTCAGACCGCGACCTTTCAACTCAGGTCAGCTAATCCGGCCTGGGGTCAGTTGTCAGTGGGTGCGTTGCTCAATCTATCCTGGTGATCTAACGCGTATTCAGGCGAACGGGTTGCGTCTCCTAACTGGATTAGAGAAATCGGGAAATCCGTAAATCGACGAAACTCGGTGTCCTTACGGTTCATATATCGCTGACAGGGCCAAGCGTATTTATGTGCTTGATGATCGATTCTCGTAAATCCTCCCGATTTGGCGCATAGGTTAAATACATGCGCGCCATATCACTTAGATCGAGCGCGATATAATAAGCTTGGGTATCCGTTCGATAGGCCGCATAGTGCTGTTTTCGAATCGAGTCAGGTAAGGAGGCAATCTCGGATAAGTACCGGGTAAAATTCAGCGAATCCATTTTTCGAGATGACTCATCGGGTAGGGTGAGGAGGTGCGTTAGATACGGCCTAATCGCCAATTTATACTGCGAAAAATTACCCGTTTGTTTCTTGGCTCATTTCAAGGAGCATTTTATGAGAAGATTAATTGTTAACTCCGATTAGAAGCATACGTCATGTACAGTACTTCTTCTATAACCTAGCCTGTTTTTCAGACAAGCATACCTAACAATAGGAAAAGCAGGAACCCCAAGTAAAAGGTAGCCGTCAGCCAAGCGGGTTCACTGGCTAGGTGGGCTTCCTGCAGCAGCTCTTCGGTCACCAAAAACAAAAGAGCTGCCAAGCCAAACGAGAGCACCAAATCCAGACCCGTGGGCGACAGATTGTGCAACAGCGTAGCCCCGCCAATGGCGCTAATCATGAACACCAGAGCGATGCCGCCCAGGAGGCTAATGCTACGGCCCCGCGATAAACCAGCGCTTCCCAGGGTGGTGGTCGTGGCCAGGCCCAACGAAATACTTTCAATCCCCAGCGCGTAGGCGAGCAACTTCCCTTCTTTGGCACCAGCGGAAAAGCCCACCCCCAGTAACAGGCCATCCACGATCACATCAATGGCGAGCAGGACTAAAAACGTAACCGGAATTGCCTTAGTCGACCCACTGGTGGTCGGCTGGTGGGCTCCTTCCGTCACTTGCCGGATCAGCAGCATGAGCACAATAGCACCACCAAATCCGACCGTAGTCAATACATAATTATGATACGCAACCACCTGCGGCAGGATCTCAACCGCAACCACGGAAAAGATAACCCCGGCGGCAAAGTGCAGGATGGCACTTTTGGCCTTCCGGCTTAACTGATAATAGGTGGCCCATATGCCACTCAGCGTGAGGGCCAGGGCAGGTAATAGAGCATAAATGGCAATGGAGAGAAAGGGCGTCATACGAAGAGCAAACAGATAAATAAGGTAAGAAACAGGCTTGAAAATCGGGCTGATGAGCACCCGTGATTGGGTAGTTCACCTAGCCTTCTGTTTCGGTGTTTTTAATTTTCATGAGCAGTGCGTACGCATTTTTCAGGACGAGCTTTGTCTGGTCGGTAATGCCAGGCCCTTCAATCTGTTGTTTACCCTGATTCAGTAAACCGGGAGTCACTTCAACCATGGTGAAGTGACCATATTCCTGCTCCGTAAACACGTACGATTTGTTTTCCCAGCGAACAATGGCGCTTTCCGGCACGGTCAACGCCTGTTTTGTCGTCACCGAAACCTCCCCGTTCATAAAGGTACCCGGTACCAGCGAGACGCTGTAATCCTTAAAGTGGCACTGTATTTCGGCCATGCGGTCAGCATTCAGGTTTTTATTGATCAGGATGATTTCGGCTCGGAAGCGTCGGCGGGATTCCCCGTTGGTGTAGGCCATGATGGGCTGACCTACCGATAGTTTAGCCAGGTCTTTTTCAAAGACATTCAGCACCAAATGAATATCCCGAAGATCAACCAGCTCAAATAAAACATCGGTTGGGGCCGTGTATTTGCCCACATTCGCATTAATCTTGGCCACGACTCCGTTAATAGGGGAGCGAATGGCGATGCTACGGGAAATATTATCGGCCCGCAGGTTGGTTGGGTTAATACCAATCAGGGTTAGCTTCTGGCCCAGCGCATTCATCAGAATGCGCTGACTCTCCATCTCCGCTTTGGCCTGCTGGTACACCTTGTCACTACTCGCTTTGGTCGCATTGAGATCCCGCTGGCGATTATATTCGCTCTGGGCCAGTAAAAAGCGTTCGTTGGCCGTCAGGTAATCCTGCTGAAGCTGGATGTACTGCATATCTTCCAGGATGGCCAGCACTTCCCCTTTGTGCACGGCCATACCCGCTAGCATGTCTGTCGATTTGAGATAGCCCCCCAGGGGAAAACTAACGCTGACGGTGCCTTGTGGGGGAATCGACACGGTTCCCTGAAGGGTTAACACCCCACTGACGCTTTGCCGTTGGGGATGCCCCACGTCAATGCCCACACTACGCAGTTGCTGACTCGTAAACGAGACGTTCTGCCGAGTCGGTGAATCGGCTTTGGCCGGTACCTGAATCGTTTCGGTGGGCTTGTTCTTATTGCAGGATGCCAGCACTAGCAAGCATAAACTGCAGATGATAAATGGCTTCATAAATAGGCTATAAATTGATTAACGTCAGGTAGTGAATAACCGCCTGATTGTAGTTGCTTAATGCGTTGACGTATTCGTTTCGGATGCTGATGGCCTGATTCACCAGAATCACCCATTGCAGGTAGTCGATCTCACCACCCTGAAACTGCTGATCGGCCGTGGTCAGGATGAGATCGGCATTGACCAGGCCCTGGTTCTGGTAATAAGCCAGACTCTGGCTATATTTCTGAACCTGCTGAACCGCATTGGCCAGCTCGGTCTGGAGCTGGCGCCGAATATAATCGGCCTGCCATCCGCTGCGTTCCCAGTCCAGTTTGGCCGCCGAGACGCGCGCTGATTGTGCTTTAAAAAACAGGGGAATGGCTACTCCCGCGCTGAGGTAGTTAAATCGGCTGCGGCTGGTGTAGGTCTGCTCCACCCCGTTGACCAGTTGCGTACCTACGAAACTTTGGTTGTTGTAACCAAGGGTGAAATCGGGCAGTAACCGGGCCTTTTCCGTTTGATAGCGGAACTGGGCGGATCGTTGCTGCTGGCGGGCCATTTCCAGGATTGGTAGTCCCGTCTGGGCAGAATCGAGCTGGATTAGAGGTTCATCCATTCGGAACTGAGTTGCCTGAGGAACGTAGACGCGATCCGCCTGCAGAAGCCGATTGAACTCCGTCAGCACGATCCGGATATCGCTGGTCAACATGGTCAACTGGTTAGAAATTTGCTGCCGTTGCGATTCGGCGGCCGTTTTTTCCAGTACGTTGGCGGCCCCTTTCTCAAAGCGGGCTCTGGATTTGGCTTCGAAAAGCCGGAACAAGCTATCTGCGTAGGTCAATAGCTGTTTACGCTGGATGAGCACAGCATACTCAAAATAGGCCTGGCGTACCAATGCCCGCGTGTCGGCTTCGGTTAGCTGGCGCTGGGCCTGAGCAACCCGGTAATTGGCTTCCAGTTGTTTGCGCTGGTTGGTATAGACCGATGGGAAACTAAACGACTGACTTACCCCCAGGCGGGTATCGTTGCTCACGCTGTTAAACTTGCCCACATCCGTACTAAAGACCGTTTTGGCAACATCCACCGCAGTGGCCTGCCAACGCTGGCTAACCTGCTCGTTCAGGCGAGCACCCTGCACTTGCCCGTTTTTAGCCAGGGCCAGCTCCAGGGCGCTGGCCAGCGTAATTGGCGTAGACTGAGCGTTCACCGGCCCCGTTTTAATGAGTAGTGTGAGCAGAAGCACGGCCATTGCTGATTTGGTCGCTACCCGTTTGGGCTTGCCCTCCACCAGTAAATACAACGCCGGTAAAACAAACAAGGTGAGCAGGGTCGCCGTCAGCAGACCGCCGATGACCACCGTTGCCAGGGGGCGTTGCACTTCCGCGCCAGCGCCGTCGCTGAGAGCCATGGGCAAAAAGCCCAGGGAGGCCACGGCAGCCGTCATCAGTACAGGCCGAAGCCGATTGCGCGTGCCGGTCAGCACCAACTGAATCGGGTTGGTTATCCGCCCTTCCTGCTTAAGCCGGTTAAATTCCGAAATCAGCACGATCCCATTCAGTACGGCTACGCCGAAAAGGGCAATAAAACCGACGCCCGCCGAGATACTGAAGGGCATCCCCCGCAGGGCCAGCGCGAACACGCCCCCGATGGCCGATAGGGGGATGGCCGTGAAGATCAGCGCCCCTTCCTTCAGGGACGAAAAGGTAAAATACAGCAGCCCAAAGATGAGCAGCAGGGCTACCGGAACGGCGATGCTCAACCGGGCTTTAGCCTGTTGCAAGTTTTCAAAGGCTCCTCCGTAGGTCAGGCTATACCCGGGATCGAATCGAATGCCCATGCTTACTTTACGTTGTAACTCGTCCACAATGGACTGCACATCCCGCCCTCGAACGTTGAAGCCGACAATGATTCGTCGGCGGGTATTTTCCCGTTGAATCTGGTTAGGACCCTCGATTTCCCGAATGAAGGCCACCTGGTAAAGCGGAATTTGGACACCCGTTGCCGTCGAGATGGGCAGATTCTGCACATCCGTGATGGTCTTACGACCTTCTGTGCCGACCCGCACCACCAAATCGAACCGTTTCTCCCCCTCGTAGATTTGCCCCGCTGCGGCCCCCGCAAAAGCGGCATTGATGGTTCGGTTAACATCCTCGATGGAGAGACCATAGCGGGCAATTTCGCGTCGGTTAAACTCAATGACGATCTGGGGCATACCCGTCACCTTCTCAATGTACCAGTCGGCCGTGCCGACAACGGTTTTGCTGATCGTGCCCAGTTGTTGGGCATAAGCGGCTAGTTTGCTCAGGTCTTCGCCATAAATTTTGCAGACCACATCCTGTTTGGCCCCGGTCATCAGTTCATTGAAGCGCATCTGCACGGGAAATTGAAATCCCGTCGTTACACCTGGCATGATCTCCTGAGTGGTAGCGGCCATTTTACTGGCCAGCTCGGGAAACGAATGGGCGCTGGTCCACTTTGCTTTATCATTCAGCACGACAATCATATCCCCCCCTTCAATGGGCATGGGATCGGTGGGGATCTCGGCGCTACCGATGCGGGCAACGATTTTTTCGACTTCCGGATATGTCGCTTTCAGGTGGTCGGAGATTCGGCTAATGGCCTCGATGGTGGTACTCAGGTTCGTTCCCACCAGCAGGCGGGTTTCGACCGCAAAATCACCCTCTTCCAGTTGGGGAATAAACTCACCGCCCATTCGGGTAAATAGGAAAACAGCCACCGCCAGCAGCGCAAAGGCCGCCCCCACAATAAGCACTCGAACGCGTAACGCCTTGATGAGAAGGCGTTGATAGACCGCTTCGATCCGGCTCATGACCCGGTCCGATCCGGTTGGCGCGTGAGTAAGCTGTTTGCTGATCAGGATGGCGCTGATCATGGGTACGTAGGTGATCGAAAGGACAAACGCACCCAGGATGGCAAAGGCGACGGTCTGCGCCATGGGTTTGAACATTTTGCCTTCGATGCCCGACAGCGATAAGATCGGCAGGTAAACGATCAGGATGATAATCTGGCCAAAGACGGCCGCATTCATCATCCGGGAGGCCGAATTGGTCACTTCCTGGTCCATATCAGCCTGCGAAAGCTGCTTAACGGTGGTATACTTTTTTGACGAATGAAGGTGATGCAGGACAGCCTCCACGATGATAACCGCGCCATCGACAATCAAACCAAAGTCCAACGCGCCCAGGCTCATCAGATTCCCGGAAACACCAAACCAGTTCATCAGGGTAATGGCAAACAGCATGGACAGGGGGATCACCGACGCCACCAGCAGGCCGGCCCGCCAGTTGCCCAGAAACAGGACCAGCACGAGCACCACGATCAGCGCGCCTTCCAGTAAGTTATGCTCGACGGTGCCGATGGCATTATTGACCATTTTGGTGCGGTCCAGAAAAGGCTCGATTTCCAGACCGGGGGGCAACGTTTTCTGAATGGCCTGAATCCGGCTTTTTACGTTTTTAATGACGGCCGACGAGTTACCGCCCTTGAGCATCATGACAATACCCCCCGTCAGCTCTCCCTGCCCGGCCATCGTGAGCGCCCCGTACCGAATGGCCGAACCCAGTCGAACCTCCGCTACGTGCGAAATCAGAATCGGAGTGCCGTCCGTAGCGTTTTTGACGACGATCTGGCCTACATCAGCCCCCGTTTTGGCCAGCCCGACACTGCGAATGTATAAGACTGATGGTCCTTTTTCAATGTAGGCTCCGCCCGTGTTCTGATTGTTGCGGCTCAGCGCCGTAAAGACATCACTGATGGTAAGTCCGAGTGATTTTAGCCGGGCCGGGTTGACCGACACTTCGTACTGCTTTAGCTCGCCCCCAAAGGTGGCGACATCGGCCACACCCGGCGTGCCGAGCAATTGCCGACGCACCAGCCAGTCCTGAGTGGTGCGCAAATCCGCCAGCGAATAGCGGTGTTCAAATCCTTTTTTTGGTTTGACCACGTACTGATAAATCTCACCCAAACCCGTGGTGACGGGTGCCAGTTCGGGCTTGCTGGCATTGCCATCAATGTCGACCTGGCCCAGCCGCTCGGTAACCTGCTGGCGGGCCCAATACACATCTGAGCCATCCTCAAAGACGATGGTAATCAGGGATAACCCAAAGCGCGACAAGCTCCGGCTTTCGGTCAGCCCCGGGATATTGCTGATGGCCTGCTCGATGGGAAAGGTGATCAGGCGTTCCACGTCTTCGGCCCCCAGCGAAGGGGCTGTGGTGATGACCTGAACCTGGTTGTTGGTGATATCGGGTACGGCATCAATGGGTAACTGGCTAACCTGGTAGGTGCCGTAAACAACCCACCCAAGCATAAATAAGCCAATGGCCAGTTTATGCTGGACAGAGAACTGAATGATTTTATAGAGCATAATCGGATTAACTCGTTGAGAAAAAATAGCCAACGAACCGAGTGCATGGGCAAGTGCGCATGCTCAGCTAGTTCGCCAAGACCACAAAAACGGAGTTATCCTACCTGGGGCGGTTGAAACAAAAACGACGTATTTTGATAGGTGTACAGGTTCTCGTAGGTGAAATGAACCTGGGGCCAGGGAATCAGCGTCACCAGTTGAGCGGGAGCTGGCTGGGGGTAAAAGGGAGATAAGGTAAAGACGAAACCAGCGGAGAGATGGTTGTAAAGGGGGATCTTCACTCCTTTGTGCGGCAGTTTGGCGTGCTTCGAGGAGGCATTGTAGTGCATATCCAGAAACTGCCAGAAATCGAAATCGCTCCCCGCTGATTCCTTGTGGAGCTGGTAATGCACAAGCAGACCGGGAATTTTATAGACCTCTTCCACGTCGGTCTGCGGAAACAGACTACCTAGTAGCATGATGATGCCCAGAAAAAGCGCCAACGTGGATCTCATAGCGCAAAGGTAGGGCGCATTTTGGTTAGTTCCGAGACTAACAACGAATTCGGGTGCGTGCCTACGTCAGTTTGGATTTGTCTTCACGGGTAGAAATAGGGCGCAGCCGAGCTTTATCCCAACAGCACCCTTCTTCCCGGTGCGTTACCGAATGCTTTCACGTCGACATTTTCTCATGGCTACTGGGGTGCTGGCAGCCGGACTTCCTACTTTCTCTGCTGAGGCTAAGGACAACTACCCCATCGGTATTCAACTTTATACTGTCCGGGAGTGGATGAATCAGGACCCCGTAGGCACCTTAAAGCAACTGGCGGCTATTGGCTATACGCTGCTCGAATCCTACCAGGGGGATAAGGGCATTTATTTTGGGTTGAAACCAGCGGAGTTTACTAAAATTGCGCATGACCTGGGCATGAGCCTGTTTGCCTCTCATTTCAATTTGGGCAAAACGGCAGAACGCTCGATCACCGAGGCCGCTGCCGTGGGACTTAAGTATATGATCGTTCCGTATAATGAGCTTACAAATTTGGAAACTACCAAGCGGGCGGTAGATGAGTATAGCCGGTTGGGGGAGCTGTGCCAAAAACACGGCATTCAATTTGGCTATCACAATCACGGGTATGATTTTGAGACCTTCGAGGGCGTAGTGCCCTATGAATTGTTTCTGCAACAGATTGACCCCAAGCTGATGGTGATGGAAATGGAACTGTATTGGTTTGCCCGAATGAAGGTAGACCCCCTGACCTACATCCAAAAGTACCCTGGGCGTTTTCCCATCTGGCATGTCAAGGATATGGATAAACAGGATCGCACGGCCAATACGGAAGTTGGCCAGGGCAGCATTGACTACAAGCGGCTTTTTGCCCATGCCAAGCAAGCAGGTTTACAGTATTCCATCGTGGAGCAGGACGGTCATTTCCACCCTTCCGTTTGGCCCAGCCTAACAACTAGTTTTAGGGCCACAAGAATTCTAGGTCGATAGCCCTAAGCAGCTCGTAAAGGTTTGGTTTTTCTGTTAACGCGGTGACCGGGATGATAAACGGATTCTAGACGTAAAGGGGATCAGAAATAATGTGTGTTGATATTTCCTGAAACTCCCCATTTGAGAAGTAGATACATGAGGGATGGGCCTAAATAGGAACCCGCGAATGTTAAAGGGTTGACGACCAAATCAATCCAATTACACACGCGGTTCCATGTACGCCAAATTACTGTATTTGTCTGACTTTCTGAATATCTGTTAGCAACCAATAGCCGACGAACGGCCAAAACGGGGGAAACCTCAAACCTGTACGAGGATGTCATTTCTGCTATTTTTTATGCTCATGCTACTCAAACGTATTCACCCTTTTGCCGCCATGCACCGATGAGCCAAAGCCAATTATGCACTGTTGGGTTGGCAACAGGCTCCAGACCGTAAAACCATTCGTAGACGCTTTCTGGCTCTACCTGATCTGATTCAGCAACTTATGCCCGCCATTGCTCACCAATGTCAGCAACTACATCACCCTACTTTCGGCTACGCCTGTAGTTTTGCTGATAAAAGCGTGTTTCGAGCTTTAGGCGACCTGTGGCACAAAAAACACAGGCTCCTCAAGGTGGTTCCACATCCCAGTATTGACACGGAGGCATCTTGGGCCAAAAGCGAGTATCATGGCTGGCGCTTTGGCTATGGCCTCCATCTGATTTGTAATCGCTATCGGTTTCCGCTGATGGCAACCGTAACGACGGCTTCCACCAAAGACTATACACTGCTGGAGACGCTGATTGCGCCTTTGAAACAACGCCTTGGCATCGTGGTGGTGGCCGATCGATAGTGGCTACTTCGCTCAATATTTCCTACAAGCGATCTACGAGCAGTTTTCGGTATTAGTTACTACGCCTTGCTTCTTCAAGGTCGGTGAGCGGATGAGTTCTTTCAAAAGGTACTATAATGACATGGCTGGCAGTGTGATCGGTCGGCTAACCTACAGTCGACGCAAGTCTTCGATTGAGCCTACTTTTGCCCATATCAAAGAACTGACTCAACTATCTGCCACCAATCCACTCCCTTACAAAGGGCTTGCCCGAGTCAGTGCTTATTTATTGGTGGCCAGTTGCACGGTTCAGTTGATGATGTACGCTAATTTCACCAACCAACAGGAGTTAGGCAGCATGGAAGCCTTTAAAGTCTCTCTTCAATAATGCTCACCCCTCAATTCTATAGCTACGTTTTAAGCGCATCAGTATAATGCCAATACTTGTAACGCTGTTTCAATTGTTGCTGGTTACGATAGACATCTTAATCTATTTCGTCTTACCCAACCCTTTGAAAAAATGGTTCTGGTTACTCCAAGCCGTTATATGCTTCGTGGCTGTAATCGGTAACATTTTGCAAAGGGGGTGGCGGAAAACTTTGTGGTTATCTATATTGATGAGCCTGTTTCTTCTCTTTTGGTATAGGCAAAAGAGAAGAAACTAAGCACTATCAAATCAAGCTTTACTACCGGCCTTATAAGTGACTTACATAGATTTAGGTTAACGTAAAGCAGATTATACAACAAGAAAATGGCTTCAAAAGAAGATAAGCAGAGAAGAAAGCAGCTTTTGCAGGGGTTCAAAAGTCAGGAACAAGAAGCTAAGATTGCGCAGATGCCTATCTCTAAAACTGATTTGAGAGACTTATTCGACTACTTGGATTCTTCACGACAAGAGGAAGGTTGTGATGATTCGCTAACGTTAACTGAGGATTTTTTGCTAGAAAGGGGTTTACCCGTTGACCAAACAAAAGCTTGGCTGGCTCAATACGGTGGCTATTGCGACTGTGAGGTATTAGCCAATGTCGAAGACAAATTTTCTGAGATCATCTAACGTAGCTTTACATAATGCCACTCATACAACAGGTTTTCAAGAAACTGTACCTTTTAGCTTTTGACTTATCAAATGAAATCCTTACTACTTTTTCTAGCGGTATTTGGTTCATCAACTACCTACCTATCCGCTCAAAGCCGGATCTCAATAGCACCCACGTATTGGTATAATTATAATTCCAATTCTTATCAGGCCGACGTAGCATTTTTGGGCTCCAATAGTCGAATCAATGTCGATGAACATAATCAAACTTCATCGTTTGGGTTGAGCGCACACTATCAGTTTGCCCCTAAATGGGATGTATCTGTTGGGGCACTTTATTATCGAGGGAAAGCCAATTTGATTGTATTAAGCGGTCAGGGAGAGCGTATTCCCTATACCCAAGAGGGGTGGCAAGTTCCCGTTTTAGTAAACTACCAGCTGACGAGCAGTCGTTTATCTCCCTATTGTTCAATTGGCGCTCTTTTTGCCAAGAGCACCAAGATTACTAGTGGGTCTATTGGGACAAGCGGCCTAGTTGGTGTTGGCTTAAGCTACCGATTTAGTTCAGCCTTATCGCTCTTATTGCAGCCTACAGCTAGTTATTCGTTCAATAGACCAAGTAGCAATGAGGTAGTACAATTTTCCAATTTTACCAATTACACTCTAGGTGTTCAAACACAATTAAGTTGGCACTTTTAGTATGTATTTCTTAATTACATAACATAAGTGGCTGTTGCAAAATTGGGGACAACCGCGAACTCGCTGTCTAAACAGCCAATTTTTAGCTAGTGCATGAAGTCGAATAAACCCATAATTTAGGTTCATTTGACTTCATTCAGACTCTTGCAACAGCCACTTATGTTAGGAGGAATAGCCGTCAATCAGCAAAACAGCGTCGCAAACGCCTATTCTTTGAAAGAGTAGTACTCAACCACCAAACCTAAGCCATCCTGAGTTGATTGACGACGAATTAATCTATCTTGATTATCGTACTGATTGGTGTAATTAGTCGATGTAGAAAGGGTTTGATTATCCTTGAAAGTTCTTCTGATCAGGTTATTGTTATTTAAACTATGCTCAACATATTCCTGACTAAATCTAAGGAAAACCCCTTTCAAGATATTCGGCCGTTTGTCGTATTGATATTCTGTGTAAAGTCCTGAAAAGGTACCGTTAGCATTCCGAGAGCGAACTACTTGTAGGCTGTCGCCTATATATTCGAATGTCTGACCCATATGATAACCATTCGCATCTTTAATCTCAACGAGTTGATTTAGTGAATTATATATGAAATTATCACGCGATAGTAACTGAGCCCGACCATCAAGCTCGACTCGATATAAAAGGAGAGCTTTTGGATAATTTTGGGTACCATATACCCATTGCTCCATAAAATAGAATGGAGGTTGATTCGGATTGATCGCTTTACAAAAAACACGAGCAACCTTATTATTTTCGTATTCGTATACGAATGCATTATCCACTCCCTTAGAAGGCGAACTAAAATTGGTATACCCACTTACTTGCTGATCAGCGTTATAAAGCAGATTAATTGTAACGCCATTCTCACTGCCGGGATTACCATACTCGTAGGTAGTTGTAATATGATCTAATTTTCCTTTAGGTGTAACTGAGGCTTTGATAATACTAGCAAAGTCAGGTATTACGACGTTCAGCAGTGAATCGTCCAATGCGCTGGGCCTTGTGGATGTTGGATCTGTTGTTGACGGTTCTAGCTGACCAGATTTGCAAGCCTGCAACAGAGTAATAGCTAACATAATGAAGCTCAACTGACGAAATAAATGCATAATGAAAGAGATTGGCTAACAAGTTTTATAAAATGAAGACACTGAATCCTATACAAAGTGTTGCATAGGAACTCTGATAAACTCATTGATTTACTACCGAACTCCATCGGTAGGGCGAAAGGTGGTCTTGTTAAGTACGATAAGTGAAAGTGGCAAAATCTTCTTCATGCATATAATGACCTCTCTTCCAACAAAGAGTTGAAATAATTTAAACTGTTGTATAGTGGCGTGGCTGTTGCAAAAGTCTTGCAGACCATTGAGAAGCTCAGAAAAGAGGGTGTTACAAGTTACGTTTTCTGCTTAGATCTACGGGTCGAGCAGTAATCGGCAACGCCATTTCGACTTTTGCAACAGCCGCGGCACTATGTTAATAGCCTAAGTTATCGAGGGCCATTTTTTGGCTAGTAAACTCCGACCAGGTATCGAAAAACTCAGTCAATGGGTATTCGTCGTCACCTGGTCCCGACCAAGTCAAATGGACAACGACTAATGTATCCCCTTCTCTGCCAAACAGTACATCATCGCTTGCAAAGCTCATTCCAATGGGGTCAAGTTGCTCTCCAAACAAAGGATGGCGAAAGGTCATCTCTGCTTGTAGCTGATTCTCAAGAACTGCTTTCTGGCTTTCGGAAACAGCTCCCCAAGGCTCTAACCAAGTTTGGTTCATCGAGTACTTTTCTGTTGTATAATTAATGTTCTGTTAGCTAAAGTACGAGACGCAAGGCTAACTACTTATAAATAAGCCGTTTCAGAAAACGCCCCATCTTATAAACAGATCCATGAAAACTTCGTCTACCCGGCACAAGCCTATTTAATAACGATTATTCGTCTCAAGCAGGAGCCTTACGTGAGATTATACCAGACGGTGAGGTTAGTTTGCGTTTCACAATGCTCGAAGGTCTAGCCCGAGTGAGGGCTAGACTCGTTCTAAGCTACTAAACTTGCCTTCTCCGCGCGTACGTTGCGCATCCCCTTCGCCCAGGCTAACAGTTGGGCCAGCATCAACTCGACTGAAGTCGTTAGGGGGGCAGTTGGAACAAAGTCACCCGTCCCAAAGACTGCATGCGTTGACACACATACCTGCGCCCGTACGGTGGCAATTTGAAGTTCTGGTAAAATAATACGGAGCGTCTCAGCGGCTCGGGAGCCGGATGCCCAACCCCCATAACAGACAATTCCGGCCGCCTTGTCATTCCACTCCTTGTAGACATAGTCCAACGCGTTTTTTAAGGCTCCCGGTATGGAGTGGTTGTATTCTGGGGTAATAAAAACATAGCCATCGAAGCTGTCAATTAATTTTCCCCATCGACGCGTGTGCTCATGTTGGTAGTTTTGCAGCGACGGATTGTTGGGCTCATCCAGGTTACCCAGCTCGTAATCAGCCAGGTCGATGAGTTGGTAAGCAGCTCCACCGTAGGCGTTGGCCCTCTCCAGAAGCCAGGAAGCCAGCTTGTCACCTCGGCGACCAGGTCGAGTGCTGCCTAAAATCATGCCAATACGAAGTTGAGTAGGGGGCATTTGGTTAGTAGCGTCCATGCGTGAAAAGTGTATTGAATTAATTATTCTTTTCGCAAAGGTCTGACGGTCTTTACCGATAAAATAGCCCTTTTGGGCGCATTACTGTTCGTATCCGGCGGAGCTATGGCTCTTTCTTTATTGATAAGGCCGCCTGGTAGCGTTTGGGGGTGAGGCCATACTGCCGTTTGAATAGCTGCGCAAAATGGCCCAAATTAGTAAAGCCAAGCTGGTGACCTACTTCCGATACCGACCACTGGCTTAGTAAGCGCCTGGCTTGCTGTAAGCGAGCTACCTGATAGTAGGCATAAGGACTGGTGCCGAATACCTGATGGAATAACTGCTTAAGTTTAGTTTCACCCAAGCCCACCGTCTGAGCCAGTTGAGCCAGGCTGGGTGATTTGTCTAGCTTAGCGAGCAGAAGAGCCTTCACCTGAAAAATGCGCGCTACATCCGTCGAATGCAATACCATGGAATTACCAATCGAGCGCTGGCCCAGTTCTCGAAACAGCCAATAAAGCAACTCCTGCACCTTGATGCGATAAAATAACCCATTCAACTCATCCTCAGGGCGTAGGGCAGTTATCTGCTGTAAGGCTGTCTGGATTTCAGGCGTGAGCAAGGCTTCCACTAACCGGGGTTGCTGATTGGGGAATAGGCTTAATGGTCCAGCCTGGGGGTGGCCCAACCAATAAGCTAACACGGTTTTTTCCACGACTAGTCCAACGAAGAAAATGAGGGTATGTGCGGGTAGGACGGTCCTGACGGTAAGGGTTGTGGAAGCGAGCTGTGCGGTCGACAGGTGACCAGCAGCGGCTAGAGCAGGGTCAACGGATTGAAATGAAACCAATAATCGTTCCGACTGATTCTCTTCGGCTAGGCGTTCTACGACGGTTTCTTCCTGCAGCCAGTATCGGTGAATGGTCAGCAGTAGACCAGGTTCGATGGAGACCAGCTTAATAAAGCCATTACCCAAGCTGGGTGGCAACTGTAGATAGCCATCCACCAGTTTCCCTCCGTGGGCCACGGCCTTGTCGAAAAGCATCTGTAAGCCATTCGCCACTGGGATCGAACGGGTTGGCATCAATGAGTTGTGGTTAGCTAATTCCCTGTACTGATTCACAATATTGCCGAAATAAATGATAGCAAGTACCCTTTAAAACCCAGTTAAAAAATCCCCCTTTACAAACGGATAATGGGGATTACGAAATAAATTTGAAAAATCAGTAAGGGTAAAATTGTGCAATTAAGTCTTTGATTCGTTTAAGTAATATCGAGTCAATGGCTACCTTTACAGTATTGTCCCCTAATGCCACGCCCGACCCCTGGCCCTCGCCATCCATAAACGAGCCCAAGCCAATGTCGACGGTATACGATTCAGAACTTTTTCTTCGGAAAACCTTTGAGCAAGACCCGCGCAAAGGTTTCGAGTTGCTGTTTCGGCAGTATTACACGCCGTTGTGCAGCCATGCCGTCCGGTTTGTGTACTCCCGACAACTGGCGGAAGACTTGGTGAGCGAAGTATTTTACCAGTTTTATCGGTCGGAGGCTTACAAAAAAATTCATTCGTCGTACGTCAGCTATTTGTTTACGGCGGTTCGGAACGAAGCCTGCACGCATCTTCGGAAAGAATTCGGGAAAACGGATTCTATTGAATCAACTACCGAAAATCACTTGTCGGGCAACCAACCGCAACCCGATGCGGAGGTTCACTTCAATAACCTCTTTCTGGCTGTCAATGAGGCTATTGGCCAGCTTCCGGCGCAATGCCGACGGGTATTTCTGCTGAGTCGCTTCGAGAATAAAAAATACGACGAGATAGCCACCGAATTGCAGATTTCGCCCCGCACGGTGGAAGTGCATATTTCCAGAGCGCTGAAACACCTGCGCCAGACGCTGCGTGAGGAGTGGACCTTACTGCTGCTTGTTTTCAATCTTTTTGCTTAATGGATTAAGGGGAAAAACGGCTTATAAAGTCTCCCGTTCAAATGCTACGAATATGACTCATTCGTTTTCGAAACAAAATCTGTTTGCCTATCTGGCCGGACAGGCTAACCCCCTCGAACGCCAGATGGTGGAAGAATGGCTGAAAAACCCAGCCAATATCGAAACCTTCCATGCCTGGTTGCTGGAATGGGAATCGGGCGCTATCCAGTTTCAGCCCGATCAGGAAGCGGCTTTTGCCAAATTGTCGCTACGTCTGGACCAGACAGTAACCCCGAACACACCGGAAGAAACAGCAACAACATTGCCTTTCAGCCTGTGGCGCTGGCGCCCGTATCTGGTAGCTGCCACCGTTCTGCTCGTCCTCGGCGTAGCTATCAGCCCACTACGTAGTAAAATCTTGTATCAAACGTACCAAACGGCAGCCGGCCAGACGCAAAACCTCCGGCTCGAAGACGGCACCAACGTTACGTTGAAACCCAACTCATCGATTCAGGTGCCACGCTTTGGATTTGCCGACGATATTCGGCAGATAGCACTCGCTGGGGAGGCCCGTTTTTCCGTAACGCACAAGCAGGATAATCAGCGGTTTGTCGTGAAAACGTCCGATCAGTTTCAGGTTGAAGTACTGGGCACGGAGTTTACGGTTTACGCGCGCAATCAAGGCACCAACGTCGTACTGGATCGGGGTAAGATTCGGGTCGATTACAAAACCGATACGCAAAAACAGCAACTGGTGATGAAGCCCGGCGACATGGTTATGCTGACCAAACAGGGCAACATTCACCTGCGCCCATTGGCCCCCGTAAAAGCCATCGACGCTGAAAAAGGGCATCTTTTTCAGTTTCGCAATACGTCGTTATGGGAAGCCTGCTACCTGATTGATGAACACTTCGGCCAGAAAGTAGAAGTAGCAGACGATTCGCTCGCGCAACGGACTATTTCTGGCAATTTTCACGCCCGCACGGCCAGCGAACTCCTTGATCTACTGACGGCTACGTTCACGCTACGCGTCGATTCGACCGATGCAACTCCCATTTTAAAAGATAACTGATTATTCCCCCTCTTTTTCTTAAATATGAAGAAAACCCTACTCCATTTAGGTTTGGTGACGGCTTCACTGACAGGATTTCCGCTTGTGAGTTCAGGTCAGACATTCGCTTCGGCTCAGGTTGTACAACGTCAGGCGAATCGAAGCGTACAGACCCAACTCAAAAATGTATTACTCGATTTGCAGCGCCATTACCGGGTCGAAATTGTGTTCGAAGACCGGATTATGGCCGGTAAAAATGTCTCCACCGACGCGCTGAACCTCAACGCATCGGTGGAGAAAAATTTAAATCAGCTACTGAAAAATACCGGACTACGTGTAAAGAAAATTCGGAAAGACACCTACATTATTACCGAAGTTGTCCGCGAAAAACCAAACGTATTGAGCCGGCCGGCAGAAGTTACTGAATCTACTCCCACCGCGGGTTCGTCTGGTGAAGCATCCGCTGTACACATAGTAGAAGCTACCGCCACCCGCCAGATCGACGTAGCAGACATCAGCGTTAGCGGTACGGTTATCGACGAATCAGGCGCCAGTTTGCCCGGTGTAAGCGTTGTGGTAAAAGGGACAACGCGCGGCACCAGCACCGACAGTAAAGGATTTTATCAGTTGAATGTACCTAACGAGCAAGCTGTATTGGTCTTCAGCTTTGTAGGTTATCTGCCGCAGGAAACCACCGTCGGCAACCGCACAACGATTGGCATCAAGCTCGAAAACGATACGAAATCCCTATCTGAAGTGGTCGTTGTGGGGTATGGAACGCAGAAAAAAGTAAACGTAACGGGCGCTGTTTCCAGCATTTCCAGCGAAGAAATCACCCGTCGTCCTGTTGGACAAACATCGTCGGCCCTGCAGGGTCTAATGCCCGGCGTTACCGTAACGCAGCGTTCAGGCCGTCCGGGCGGAGATGCGGGTTCGATCCGGATTCGGGGCGTTGGTACACTAGGCAACTCCGATCCACTGGTGTTGATCGACAATATCGAGGGTTCCATGAATAGTATCGATCCGAATCTGATCGAATCCATTACGGTGCTGAAAGATGCGGCTTCGGCGTCGATTTATGGATCGCGGGCGGCCAACGGGGTTATTCTGGTGACGACCAAACGGGCCAAAGCGAACCGAATTTCGATGAGTTACAACAATTACATCGGCTGGCAAACGCCTACCAATATGCCTAAAATGGCCAACGCCATCGACCATATGCTGCTGACCAACGAAGCGTATGTAAACGTTGGCCGCGCGCCCTTGTATTCCGACGGTCTGATTAATAAATACCGCACCGAAGGGGCTACCAACCGCGATTTGTATCCCGACACCGACTGGCAGCGCGAAGTATTGACCGGTTCCGGCTTGCAGCAAAGTCATTTTTTCAGCATCAACGGTGGCAGCGAAAAAATCCGATTTCTGACTTCTGCCGGTTATCTTGATCAGAAAGGCGTTATCGAAAATTCCAGTTTCCGGCGGTATACACTCCGGAACAACATGGACATTCAGATTTCCAGAAAATTCAGCGCCCGCGCTGACTTACAGGTTGTTGCCGCCACCACATTCGAGCCGGGACGGGGTTCGGAAGATGTGTTTCACTGGATGAACCGGATTCCAGCCAACCAGATTGGCATCAACTCGAACGGCACCTGGGGCGACGGCTGGAACGGCGACAACCCAATTGCCATGTCGCGCGATGGGGGCACCCGGAAAAATGACAGCCCGTACGTTATGCTCAACGCGGCTCTGGTATACAAACCCGTTGACGGAATCACGGCAGAACTTGTCTATTCGCCCAAATATGCGCTCTCTATCGACAAAAACTTCAACAAATCGGTACAGACTTATAAACCCGATGGTACGGTGAGCTTTCTGACTCCAGCACGTAGCAGTCTGACCGAAACCACCAACCGGTCGATGTACAATACGCTCCGGGCCACGCTTACCTACGACAAGGTATACGGCGATCACGGATTGAAAATACTGGGTGGTTTCTCGCGCGAGGATTTTCGTAACGACAACGTAACGGGCTACCGCGAAGGCTTTTTATTGCCTGATTATCAAGTCTTGAATGCCGGAGCGTCAGACCTTCAGCGATCGTCGGGTGGAGCTTCTGAATGGGCGCTCCAATCCGTTTTCGGACGTATCAACTACGATTTCAAACAGAAATATCTCTTCGAAGCCAACGCGCGTTACGATGGTTCGTCGCGGTTTTCGAAAGGACACAAATACGGATTTTTTCCATCGGTTTCGGCTGGCTGGCGTATTTCGCAGGAATCGTTCATGCAGCCGCTTTTGGGAACAATCAACGAGTTAAAGTTTAGAGCGTCGTGGGGTCAGTTGGGCAACCAGAATATCCAGGGCGGTAATTACCCGTTCATGTCGGCGCTGCAATTTGGGCCTTATACACTCGGCAAACAGATTGTCAACGTAGTGGCGTTGAATACGTTGGCCAACTCGGCTATCTCCTGGGAAACCACCGAAATGACTGATATTGGTATCGACGCTACGGTGTTTTCGAACCTGTCGGTTACTGCCGATTATTACTACAAACAAACGCGGGATATTCTGCTCGATCTGGACATTCCGGCCATTATTGGGTTAGGAAAGCCGTATCAGAATGCTGGTGTTGTCGAAAACAAGGGCTGGGAGCTTGGACTGAATTACAAAGGATCGATCCGGGATTTCCGCTACGATATCGGCTTCAACATTTCGGATGTTAAAAACAAAGTGGTCGATTTGCGGGGCGTGAATGGTGTAGGAACCCTGGCCAACCGCGAAGGCTACCCCATCCAGTCTATCTATGGATTACAGGCTGAGGGCTTATTCCAGACAGTGGACGAAGTATCGTCGCACGCGCAGCAGTTTGGCGTTATCAAACCCGGCGATATTAAGTACAAAGATCAGAACGGTGATGGCATCATCAACGGCAACGACAACGTAGTATTAGGCAACACCATTCCCCGCTTCACTTACGGCACTACGTTGAATGGCTATTACAAAGGCTTTAGCCTGAACATCGTTTTGCAGGGCGTGGGCAAAGCCGACGGTATGCTGTATGAGCAGGGCATTATGCCGTTCTTTCTGGGTGGTACCGTTCAGGAGCAACACAAAGATCACTGGACGCCCGAAACGCCGAACGCTACGTTCCCCCGGCTGGCATTCAGCGAGTCAAACAATGAAAAAATCTCCAGCTTCTGGCTACGTAACGCAGCTTACCTGCGTCTGAAAAATATTCAGTTCGGCTATACAATCCCTACATCGCTGACGCGACGGCTTGGTATCAACAACGTTCGCGTGTTTGCCAACGGTCAGAACATCCTCACATTCGATAAATTCTGGAATGGGTACGACGTGGAATCGCCAGTGGGCACAGGACGTAGCTATCCGCAGGTCAAAATGTACAGTTTCGGGATCGACGTCAATTTTTAAGCACCAGCGCCAATTATTCTATTCCTAAAGACTTTACAAATGAAAAAAATACACTACTGGTTTCTGGCAGTTATGTTGACACTCAGTACGACGTCCTGCGAAGATTACCTCGAACGCTACCCGCTGGAAGGCCCAGCCGACCAGTCTTATTTTGCCAATGCCAGCGAACTGGAACTAGCCGTCAATGGCTGCTACAAAGGCATGAATTTCCACCCGCTCGACGGTATGCCAACGCAGCTATTGCTCGATGACGGTACTGACCTTGGCTGGGATCGCAACAACAGTACACTGCAACAGATCGGGAAAGGCAGCCACGACAGCAACAACGGATTTTCGAAATCGGTATGGGATAACTCGTATAGAATTATCGGTCGTTGCAACTTCATTCTCGACAACATAGGCAAACTCGACGGCAAGATGGATGCTACGTTGCAGGCTCGCTACTGGGCCGAAACCCGCTTCGTTCGGGCGTATATGTATCACTATCTGATCGAACTGTTCGGTGGCGTTCCACTGATTACCAAAACGATAGGTCTGGAAGAATCACAGGTTCCGCAAAGTACAAAAGCCGAATGCGTTACGTTCATTATGAGCGAGTTGGACGCAGCCGCCAAGGATTTGCCTGTTAGTTATTCGGGTATAAATGCAGGCCGGGCTACAAGAGGAGCCGCTTTAGCCACCAAAGCACGTACTGCCCTCTACAACGAAAAATGGGCCGATGCAGCCACCGCTGCCAAAGCGGTTATGGACCTGAATTACCATAAACTGCACACGAATTACGGTCAATTATTCTCGTATGCCGGGCAGACATCGACCGAAATTATTTTCGCGCTTCAGTACCTGAAAACCAGTACGGTTGTCCACAGCACTCCGCAGAATTTTCTGTCGCGGAATGCGCAGGGTGCGTCCAACAAGGTTCCTGGCCAGGCACTTATCGATGCCTATGAGTGTACGGATGGGTTAACAATCGATAAATCGCCCTTATATAATCCGAAAGATCCGTTCAAAAACCGCGACCCCCGGCTCGATTTCACGGTGGCAGTTCCGGGTTCTAACTACTTCAATTTCAAGTTCGAAACCCACAAAGACAGCGTTAAAACGATTAACTACGCTACCGGTGCCCGTGTTGATAATCAGGACGCTATTCACGCGTTTGCTACGTATACCGGCTATTGCTGGCGGAAATACACCGACCTGACCGATGCGAACGATCGTAGCAATTCAGAACTGAACATTAGCCTGATTCGCTACGCCGAAGTATTGCTCATTTACGCCGAAGCCAAAATCGAAGCCAACCAGATCGACCAGTCGGTTTACGATGCCATCAATGCGGTCCGTCAGCGGCCTTCGGTGAATATGCCAGCCATTAAAACCGGCAAAACGCAGGCTGAAATGCGCTCGATTATTCGCAAAGAGCGCAAGTATGAATTGACGAATGAGGGTTTTCGGTTAATGGATATTCGTCGCTGGAAGCTGGCCGATAAGTTACTGGCGGGCAATTTCCTGGGTCGTATTCCGAAAGGTTTACTGGCTACGGCCCCCATCATCGACGCCAACGGTACGCCCGATTATAGCGCGGTACCGAACAAAGCCGACATGCGCGTTGTGGAAGTCCGGATTTTCAAAGCTGATCGGGATTATTTGTGGCCAATCCCCTTCATCGAAACCGTAACAAACAAAGCACTCGTCCAAAACCCTGGTTATTGATTTAATTGATAGTGAAGAATAAGATAACTAATTGATTGTCGGTTAATTTTTGTCATCCTGACGCAGGAAGGATCTTAAGGCTACCTTACTTGTGCAGTAGGGGACATTAAGATCCTTCCTGCGTCAGGATGACAAAAATGGACTATTCATTCTTTATAAACCCTTATGCCTACAACACGCCGTCGTTTTCTGAAAATCTCTGGCCTGAGCGGTCTGGCTTTTTCTGCGGGTCTGCCCGAATTGTATACGAATACAACTATACCTTTAGCCGATAGCGACTATGATTTGATTATTGTTGGTGGTACGCCCGGCGGCATCATGGCAGCCGTATCAGCGTCGCGAATGGGCAAAAGATCGTTGCTTCTGGAACGTACTGCGCATATAGGCGGCCTACCGGCCAATGGTCTCGGGGCGACCGATATTGCTACACGGGGAGCAACCGGCGGCCTGTTTCTCGAATTTGTGAACCGGATCAAAGCGCACTACGTAGCGAAATACGGTGCCGATTCACAACAGGCAAAAGATTGCGCTGATGGGTATCATTTCGAACCATCGGTAGCAGCCAAAATCTTCAATGACTTCCTGACAGAAAGCCCCAACGTTACGGTTATGACGATGCGGCAGTTCGACTTTGAACCCGAAAATCTGACCATTCAGAATCATCGAATTCAGGGCATTCGTGTACTGAACCGTATCACCAAAAAACCGGAAACGTATCAGGGCCGTTTTTTCATCGACGCTACGTATGAGGGCGATCTGATAGCCGCTGCGGACGTGCCGTTTTTTCTGGGTCGGGAAGGCAAGTCGGAGTATGGCGAGATAGGTGCCGGGCGAGTGTACAAATATTGGGCCGGGCCGGAAGGGCCGGGTTCGACATTCGCGGGCGACAATGCCGTACAATCCTACAATTATCGCCTTTGCGTGACTAATGACCCGAAAATCCGGGTTAAAATTCAGAAACCGGCCAATTACAATCGGGCGGAGTACGTATCGTTGATTAACGACGTCAAAACGGGCCATTATACAGGTGTGGCGATGTCGAAACTCACCGATGCGCAGCTAGCCGAGAACGAACGGAAAGCCAAAGCAGGCATCCGCCCCGAGGTGCCCGGTATGCCCAAAGGCATTGCCTGGTTAACGAACATGGTGAAGCTGCCCAACGGCAAAAACGACGGCAACAACCAGCACCACGCCTTCATCTCGACTGATCTGCCCGAAGAAAACTGGCCCTATCCAACCTCTGGCTGGGACTGGCGCGACCGCTTTGCCCAACGATTGCGTGAATACACCGAAGGCTTGTTTTATTTTGCTCAGAATGACCCCGAACTGCCCGACTGGTTTCGCAACGAATGTTCGGAATGGGGTTGGGCCAAAGACGAATATACCGACAACGGTCATTTCCCCCGGCAGCTCTACGTGCGCGAAGGTCGCCGGATGAAAGGCAAATACATCTTCAAAGCGCAGGATGCCATACCCGTAAAACCCGGTGAACGCCCTCCGCTACACGCCGACAGTATCACGGCCAGCCACTACGCCCTCGACTCTCACGCCGTTCGGAAACGGGAGCCAGGACGTATTCATCTGGACGGTTTTATCAGCTACCCGTCGGCAGTCTACACCGTTCCGTTTCGGGTAATTGTGCCCGATTCGCCCCTTGAGAATCTGCTGGCTCCGGTTCCGGCGTCAGCTACGCACATCGGTTTTTCCACGTTACGTATGGAACCCTGCTGGATGGCCCTCGGGCAAGCTGCCGGAACAGCAGCGGCTCTTTGTGTTCAGCAAAAGCAATCGGTTCATACGTTATCCGTTCCTGCCTTGCAGAAATCGCTGCTCCAGCAAAAGGCAATTCTCATTTACAGCAAAAGCATCAACACGGCTGATGCCAATTTTGAAGCGAATCAGTTAGCCGCTCTCCAAGCGAAATAAGGTGATCATCATTAATTGAACTCATGCGATACGTATCAATCATTTGTCTTACTTTTCTTTTAACGTATTCGGCCACTGCCCAGCAGCAGGTCGATATATGTGTTTACGGCGGCACGTCGGGCGGGGTTATAGCCGCTTACACAGCCCGAAAAGCCGGAAAAACCGTGCTGCTGATTGAACCTGGCAAACACCTCGGTGGTATGACCTCCGGCGGACTTGGCCTCACTGATATTGGCAATAAATACGCCATCACCGGCATCTCCCGCGATTATTACCGACGCATCGGAAAGCATTACGGCAAGTTTGAGCAATGGATTTTCGAGCCACACGTAGCAGAGGACTTATTCAACGAATATGTCAAGCGCGGCCAGGTGAACGTAGTGTATTCGCACCGGCTGGCGAGCGTGAAGAAAAACGGCGGCCAAATTCAGGAAATCGTTCTCGAAAATTCCGATAATCCATCCGCGAAACGTAGCGTTCGGGCCAAGATGTTTATCGATGCTACGTATGAGGGCGATTTGATGGCGAAAGCGGGCGTATCCTATACGGTTGGGCGCGAAGACAATTCGGCGTACAACGAAACGCTCAGTGGCGTTCAGCTCATGCACGGGCACCAGCTTCCCGATGGCATCGACCCGTATAAAACGCCCGGCAATTCCGAATCGGGGCTAGTTTGGGGCGTCAGTCCGGCCAAACTCGAACCCAACGGTACAGGTGACAAAAAAGTGCAGGCGTATAATTACCGCATTTGTTTGTCGTCGGACCCCGCTAATCAGGTGCCTATTACGCGCCCGGTGGGTTATGATTCGACTAAATTCGATTTGCTGGCCCGACTGATTGCCGCTCAGCCCAATAAAAAAACGCTCAACGATTATTTCATCTGGAGCGGGATGCCTAACAAAAAAACCGACATCAACAACCGGAACGGCTTCTCGACCGATATGATCGGGATGAATTATGACTACCCCGACGGTAGTTACGAAAAGCGGGCGCAAATTATCCGCGATCACGAGCTGTATACCAAAAGTCTGCTGTATTTCTTCGGTCATGATTCGCGGGTACCGGAAGAACTTCGGCAGTCGATGCTGAAGTGGGGTTATCCTAAGGACGAATACACCGACAATGGCAACTGGTCGCCACAACTCTACATCCGCGAAGCCCGTCGGATGGTGGGTGCTTACGTAATGACGCAGGCGAACTGCCAGGCAAAAGAAGTGGTGACCGATGGCGTTGGTATGGCCGCTTATCAGATGGATTCGCATAATATTCAGCGCATTGTCATCGAAAAAGATGGCAAGAAAATGGCGAAGAACGAAGGCAACGTAGAGGTTGGCGGTTTGGGACCTTACCCTATTTCGTATCGTGCGCTGATTCCGAAGGAAAGCGAATGCCAGAATTTGCTAGTTCCGGTTTGTCTGTCGGCAACGCACATTGCGTATGGTTCTATTCGGATGGAACCTGTATTTATGGTGCTGGGCCAATCGACGGCACTGGCAGCCTCGATGGCGATTGATGGGAAAACCAGCGTTCAGAAAATCGACGTTACCAAACTCCAGCAGAAGCTAAAATCCGACCCATTGTCTGATGGTAGTACGGCTGAAATTCTGATCGATAACGATGACAAAACCCACGTAGCAACGACAGGTTCATGGCGACTGGAAACCAAGAGCAAAGGCGGTTACGGCCCGTCGTATCTGGTGAATGAAGAATCTGCGGGTGGATCTGTTAAATTTACGCCTGATGTTGTCAAAGCGGGTAAGTACCACATTTACACCTATTTCCCCCGTCTGGCCAAGACAGCAACGGAACTAGGCATCACCGTTTCGAATGGTAAGACAAACAAAATTATCCCAATTAAACCCGCCGGTATTGTGGTTGTCGGCCAAGCCTCCGGTGAATGGGTTTCATTGGGAGAATATGAACTACCTAAAGGCAAAACTTCGTCGGTTGAAATCGTTGCCAAACAACCCGACGGCCCCGTGGTGGCGGATGCCGTCTTATTCGTTCCAGCCTTCTAAGTACCTCATACTGAAGCCAGGTAATTGAGCAGGCACAACGGGGAGTTCTCGTAAAACACTGAGAATATTCTCACAAAAGGCTACTACTTGCTCATAAAACACCCCAATCATGTGTTTGCTTCATGATTGGGGTGTTTTATGAGCAAGTAGTTATACCGGAGTTTTTTTCTTTGGGTATCCTGTAAGAAATTAAATAACAGGAAAACTTATGCTTCACGTTAGTCACTGAAGTTGATAGCTCCAAATCTTGATATGAAAAGTAGTTTGACCTTAGTGTGCTTAATCACCCTTTCCGGTTTATCGGCATTCGGTCAGTCAACGCCCCTAAGTAGTAAGCCGGATTCGGTTCCCGCTCAACAACGCTATCACTTTAAGTTGGCTTCAAATAATAGCCCAAAGCAACAGCCGTGGGCGACTGTATTTTTCTATCCATCCAAGAGTCGATCAGACAATGAAATCCGTCTACCCCTCGGTGTTAATCAAACGACCGTTCGACTTAGTTCGGGGGATCGAGTGCTTCAGGTCGATGAGGATTACGTGTTCATTCCCAACGCCAATCGAATCCGAGTGTTGGATGAGGATGCCCTGACTGCACAATATCCAATTAGGATCACTTACCAGGAAATAGCAAGTACAGATAACAAACGGCTTAATTTACGATATAAGCCCTAGAGCCTCATAAAAGGAGTAGCCGATGTAAAAGTCGATATGGCTACGATCTGACTAGTAAAACCAGCAATTCTTAGCCGTTAACTGACTGGTAAAGAGCTATTCATTTATAGCGTTTTGTTGTCCCCTGGATTTTTGCGGCCGCATGGCCGGTCCCGCAACGGCACGGTCCCGCAACGGCGGACCGTGCCGTTGCGGGACCGGCCATGCGGCACTTATATAACAACCAGTAATGGTCAATCTTAAGTACTTTCTCATTGATATTCAGCAGGGAGCTTATTTGGATGCTGCTATAGAGATACCACCTAAATTAGCGGAAGAAACTGGTTTCTGGCGATTCTTGGCCGCACTGTACTTGTACTACATGGCAATACTCATTCTGTCAGGAGGGGTATTGGCGAAACTGGTAGGCCCCTTGCATCTCGATTTTGTACAAGCCTCCCTACTCACGGGGGCTATCCCTTATTTTTTCTACCGACAAGTTCTAAGGCGTTTCGTCATCAACCGGTTTGATTTTGTCTTAACGGATGCCCAAAAAACAAAGTGCGTAAAACTCTACCGCTACGTTTTCGCTGGTGCATTTGGCGTTTTTTCCATTGCTATCAGTATTGTCTATTGTATATCTAAGAGATCCTTCTGAGGTTAAATAAGACGTACATAATCTTTCTTATTTCCACTAACATAAGTGTCGTGGCTGTTGCAAAAGTCTCGAAAGGATTGATTTGGCCCATTTCTAATTTGGAAACAAGAGTCAGTAATGCGAGGGCTAGTACTGGAAAGGACAGGTTTGTGGTAAGAAATAGTACGTAGATTCTTAGGTTGATGTCTGTAAGTCAGTAAACGCCCGGATTATGGAGCAGATGAATATGGCTTCATCGTTTCCTGATGAAGCGTATACACGAATACTGTTCGTCTCAGGTGGGAGCGTTTATGAGAATAAATAAAAAATAATTATTGGACATAGTTTGTTGTTCTTGCTTACTTAAGGGTGAGTATGCTGGGTTGGGTAGAATTTTCCATGATTCAAACGATTTTTGCAACCGCAGCCACGCCACTTATACACCAAAAAAGCACATGTTCGTTTGCCTGATAAACACTCAACCTCATGAACAAACTATTTCTGGTTCTTCCGCTATTAGGGCTTTTTAGTTGTAAATCGGACGATCAACCCGCGGACGTGGCTGCTCGCGCTTCGGGCAAATACATTGTTCAAGTATACAGTGTGTTCGGAGACACTGTATACTCAACCAGCGGTATCAATAAGATTGGCGTGAGCGACTTTTATATAGTCGTTGACCGGAAGGGGCCAGATTCGGTACGAGTAGGGACCTTCTACACCCGCAAGCGCTTGCCCGTTCGTTTTCTAAAAGATGTTCGTGTTACTGAAACCAATGGCAAGTTTCAATTATCAGCTACTAACTATGTTGCTTCGGGTTATCAGGGAATTATAGAAGGAAACACTTTCAAGGAGCGAAGTATAAATGCGGGATTGCTGATTCCGCTTGTTGACTCACTAAAAAGTACCTATGTTCCTTCTCCGGCAGGTATAGTTATCTCGGCTCAGAAGTAAATTAATTTCAGAATTTAACGATACGAGCGTTTTAGGAGAATATATAAATGAGTTACCACCATCTGTTCTGAAAGCCTCTAAGTATCAGGTGATGTGATTGGCACATTCTCTCAATAATCGAACCTACCTAAAACAAACGATATTCACGGTTCAGCTTCTTGACTGATCAGGGGCTTGACATCGGCCTGGTCAATGCAAACACCCTGCGACGACGGTAAAATAAGGCACAGCAGTAGGCGAAGTGACACACACTTATGAATAGCTTTGGGCCTAAATTCTATCGGCCCATGGAAAGTAGTGCCACCTCAACCGACAATGCCGCTACTCAACGTGAGGAGATGAGCAGCCGGATCAAAACCTATCGCCGACAGCGCCACCTTTCTCAGGAGGAGCTCGCCCACTTAGCCGGGCTTTCCCTGCGCACCATTCAGCGAATCGAAAAGGGGGAATCGGTGGGTAGCGCCTATACGCTGCGCACCTTGGCGAGCGCTTTACAGCTAAGTCCGGAAGACTTGACGGCTCCCCAATCACCACCCAACACTGTCTCAAACCCGGCCAGCTTAAACTACCTGCTTAGGCTAAACTGGAGCGCCTTAATCGGTATTATCCTGCCCCTGGCCAATATTATCCTACCGGCCATCCTGCTTTGGCGCTACCGACACGATCCACTGGTTAGGCAGCGTGGGCCGCAGATCGTTAGCTTCCAGCTTATCTGGACGATGAGTACCCTGTTGATGATGCTGGTCATCCCCTTACTATTGGCGGGATTGTCTTTCCTGGTAGGAATGCCCTTTCCCTTATTTATCCCCGTCTATGGGATTGGTCTGGGCGTGAATCTATTCTTCATCTTTCGCATCGCCCTACAATTGCCCAACCCATCATCATTTCTCGATAAGTTGCCTAGGGTGCTCTGAATCAGCCTTGTCACAGAATTGGCGGGAAAATGGCATACCTCTTGTTTAGGGAATTGGGCGCGGAGAATCGAGATTTGCCAACCGAATCCGGTTCAGCAATCGATCATCGCTCATGAGTAGCAAACGTATAACTTTTCTCCTGGTCATAAGTGTGGTTCTTTCCGCTAACGCTCAGCCCGTCAGGCAACAAATTAAACACCTAGTCGATACCTATGCTGCGTTAGGCAAATTTAACGGCAGCATCCTGGTGGCTGCTCAGGGTAAACGCTTACTCAATAAGGGCTATGGCTACCAGGATATCAAACGGAAAACGCGCAATAATCCCCATACGATTTACCAGATTGCCTCCCTTACCAAGTCCTTTACGGCTACCCTAATCTTAAAGCTGGTTGAATCAAACCGCCTGGCCTTAACCGATAACGTCAGTCAGTTTTATCCGGATTTCCCCCAAGGCGATCGCATCACGATTGACCAATTATTATCCCATACATCCGGCCTTTCGGACGACGATTCGAACACCAGGACGAACATCTATTCAGGTTCTGAGGAAGCTAAATTTTTGGCAGCCTTGCGAGATCGGGCCTTGGATTTTAGCCCCGGAACGGACTGGAAATATAGTAATGCGGGCTACATCTTGCTGGGGTACCTTATTGAGCATGTAACCGGCATGAGCTACTATGAAGCAATCCAAACCTACCTGTTTTCTCCACTTGGGATGAACCACAGTAGTTTTGATTTTATTGGCCTGTCGAGTCCCAATAAGGCAACGGGCTATTGGGAGTTCCCCCAAAACGATACGGCTCGTGCGGCCACCCTGATTGACTATCGTGGCCCCCGTGCCGCCGGAGCCATCTATTCCACGACCGGTGATCTCTACCAATGGCACCAGGGCTTACAGAAGGGTAAACTGGTCAGTTCATCCTTACTCAACCAGGCGTACACCCCCGTAAAGAACGACTATGGCTATGGTTGGATGATTGATTCGGTGAGTAGGGCAAAAGTGGTTTGGCACAGTGGTGATATCTGGGGTTTCAAGTCCGAGTTAGCGCGTGTCCCCGCCGATGACATCTGTATCATCATGCTCAACAACATGGAAGACGTGGATTTGCATATCATCGCTCGCAAGATTCTGGCGATTCTTTATCACCAACCTTACCAATGGCCTGCCCACACGAAAATTCAGCTTAGCACCAGGCAGTTGCAGGCGTATGTAGGGGAGTACCTGCTACGGCCCGGGGAATGGATTAAAGTAAGTCTGGAAGGCAATCGTCTGAAGTCCACCACTACGCGCAAACAAGAGCTTTATGCCCAAAAGAAGGATTATTTTCTGTTGGATGATGGCCGTGAACAACTCGGGGTTGTCTTTAACCGAAACTCCTCGGGCTTAGTGACGGATTTGTCGTTTCGTCTTGGCGAGCGGAAAGTGGTCTGCCCCAAAAAGCAATAGTGCTGGACGATTTAGTGTTGATGTATGCTGACAGTACGTTTGGCGGTCATTTTAAAGAGCAGTTAGAAACCATATATGATATGCGGGCCATCATTCCAAAGTCTCCCATCACCAATCAACCTGCTAGTAATAAGCTAATTATTTACCAATGACGATGGATAGTGGAGCGAACTATTTCTTGGTTAGGCAACAATCGACGGTTGGCTAAGGACTACGAGCGTACCCTCTTATCTGCCCAAGCTTTTATTTGGATCGCTCACATCAGGCGTACCATTAAACGAGTTTGGCCATAACTCAAACAACTTCTAAACCGGCGTATTAGTAGGCCGGAGGAGTTACGCCGACAGGTGGATGCGTGGGTTACTGAGCGCAATCACCGCGCAGCCAAGGTGCATTGGAGATTTATGGTAACCACTGCCGAAACCAAACTCAAACGGTGGTATGAACAGGTGAATCCTGCTAACAAGGGCGTCACTACAAGGACTAACTTGGAAGAGTACTTACTGCTAAAAGTTCTTACCCTTAAATGTCGACTCCCTGACGATTAATTCTCCTGGTAGGACGATTTCATTCCCTTTAAAATTACTTTTAGCAATATGTTTCATAAGCAGTTCACAACATTTCATCCCAATTTCATAGGCTGGCTCTGCTACCGTTGAAAGGGTGGGAGAAATAATTTCGCAGATTGGATCGTTGGTAAAACCTATTACGCCAACCTCTTGTCCAACTTTTATATTTTTCCTTTTTAGGGCGACAATCGCGCCAATTGCTTTCCTGTCATTCACCGCAAATATAGAATCTGGAACTGAATCGTTGTCACGAAAAAGAGTTTCAATATCTCTTTCACCCGCTTTTTGTGAAAAGTCCGAATAGACTATCCATTCATCATTTACTGCCAGATTGTTATCTTCCAATGCACTCAAATAGCCTTGCATCCGGTTTTCTGTAAGAAATCCTCCCTTTGGGCCAGTGATGTGTGCAATGTTTTTGTATCCGCCCTCGATTAGGTGTTTTACAGCCATATAAGCACCGTTGTAATCATCCTGCATCACTTTCGAAACGTTTATTGTATTTGGCACCCGGTCGAAAAATACGACTGGCAAACCATCCTCAATCATTTCTTGAAAATGCGTACACAAATTGGCAGGTGAGCAAATACAGGCTAGAAGCCCATCCAGACTGCTAACCGACAGATCCTTGATTATTTTCTTTTCTAGTTCTTCTGAATCGTTGGTGATGTACAAAATGATATTGTAATTATTCTGATGGGCTACTTCCTGGATACCGGTAATGACAGTTGAGAAATAATAGTTGGTAATAGCAGGGATGATCACCCCAATTTTATGTGTACTCCTTTTGACTAGTCCTGTTGCATTAAAATTTGGCTTATAGTTCATTTTTGTAGCCATATCAGTAACCAATTGCTTGGTCTGTGGGCTGACATCATGGGCATCCCTAAGTGCACGGGACACAGTGGCAACTGATATTCCGAGTGCGTGCGCTATGTCCTTAATCGTAGTAAATCGACGCATGTACTTTTTTGGGAATAGATACAGGAATTGAATTAGCGATAACGTTCTCGCTAATATTTAGCTGTTGACGGACATATAACCAAGCAAATTCATTGTAAAATTGTGTCCGTCAGTAAGGAAACGCAAATGAAGAACCAATTTACAGCCTTCACCTAACAAACGGGATTGACCAAATTTAGCGATTTGTTAGCTCTAGCATTGGCAGCCTACTGGTTGGCAGAGATGACTTTGTATGCAACACATACATGTAAACGATGTCCTCATTCTAAGAATTAATCTGAAGGAAGTGAAAAGGAACTTATGAAAAAAAGAGATTTTTTAAAACTTACAGCCTTAGGTAGCATTGGCATATTCAATTACGACACGGCAAACGGACGGCAGCAGTCTCAAGCCTTAGCGGGTTCCCAAAAATTTAACATGAGCGGGTATGCAGCGCCCAAGATAGATACCGTACGTATAGGGTACATTGGGCTTGGTAATCGGGGTTCCCAAGCCGTCACAAGAATCCTAAGTCTTGAAAATGTAGAGGTTAGAGCCATCTGTGACATAAGGTCGGATATAGCTCAAGCTTCTGCCAATAATTTCATAAACAAAGATCTAAAGCCCGCTGTTTACGCTGGTTCGGCGGATGCCTGGAAGAAGCTGTGTGAGCGCGATGATATTGACTTGATTTACATTTGTACTCCCTGGAGCCTGCATACGCCTATGGCCTTATACGCCATGGAACACGGAAAGCATGTGGCGGTTGAAATTCCGGCGGCAAAGACGGTGGACGAATGCTGGAAACTGGTTGAGACGTCGGAACGCACTAAAAAGCACTGCATGATGCTCGAAAACTGCTGCTATGATTTTTTTGAATTGCTGACGCTGAATATGGCTCGGCAAGGCTATTTTGGCAACATAATACACGCTGAAGGGGCATACATTCATGATATTTACGATTCTTTTTTTGATAAAAATAAACGGTACAATCTTTGGCGCTTGAAAGAAAACCAAAGAAATGGCAATCTGTATCCGACGCACGGATTAGGTCCTGTGGCCCAAGTCCTGGATATTAACCGGGGAGATAAAATGGACTATCTTGTCAGCGTGTCCAGTAATGATTTTATGCTGTCAACTCGTGCTAATAAGCTTTCAAAGGAAGATCCTGATTTTAAACAGTTCGAGGGAAAAACCTTCCGGGGAAACATGAATACAACCACGATCCGAACAGCAAAAGGTAAAACCATTATGCTGCAGCACGATGTAACTTCGCCCCGGGTTTATTCAAGGCTGCACCTGATTAGCGGCACAAAGGGCTCTGCTCAGAAATACCCGTTATTATCTGACACAAACAAGGGACGCATTTCGCAGGGTCATGAATGGCTGAGCGATGAGCGTTATAAATCGATTGAGGAGACATACACCCCTGACATCATAAAAAGGATTGGTGAGCTTGCCAGAAAAGTCGGCGGGCACGGCGGTATGGACTTTCTAATGGACTGGCGTTTAATTGATTGCTTGAGAAATGGTTTGCCATTAGATCAGGATGTATACGATGCGGCCTCCTGGAGTGTAATTGCTCCGTTAACGGAATGGTCCATAGCCCATCGTTCCAACTCGATTAATATTCCTGACTTTACCCGCGGTGCCTGGAAGACTAACAAACCAGTAGATACGACTCTCCAACACGGTGGGAATACAGGAGTAAAAGCGTAACGATATAAATCTACTTACCAGTATTCATATTAATAGATTAGTGAAAATGAAAGTTATTATAACTCCGGATAAGTATGAGTTGGGAAATGAAGCAGCGAAGTATGCTTCTGAATTGATCCGTGAGGCCATTTTAGTAAAAGGCCAGGCTAATATTATACTGGCGACAGGAACCAGCCAGTTCGAAACGCTTGACCGATTAACAAGTGAAGATATAGACTGGTCAAAAGTAACGATGTTCCATCTGGACGAGTATGTTGATCTGCCAGTGACACATCGAGCGAGTTTTAGAAAATATCTCTCGGAGCGTTTTATCGAAAAAGTATCTCCGCTCAAAGCCGTACACCTGATCAACGGGGAAGGTGACACTGCACTTGAACTCGAAAATTTAAATAATATCATCAGCCAGCATCCAATTGACGTAGCCCTTGTGGGCATCGGCGAGAACGGGCATCTAGCGTTTAATGACCCACCGGCAGATTTTGACAATCAGACGCCATATCTGCTTGTAAATCTGGATGAGTTGTGCCGCAAACAACAGTTGGGCGAGGGGTGGTTCACAAGTTTTGATCAGGTTCCCAGGCAGGCTATAAGCATGTCCGTGAGTCAGATTATGAAATCGAAATATATTATTTGTTCTGTTCCCGATGAACGAAAAGCATTGGCAGTCAGCAATAGTCTGCAGCAGCAGGTAAGCAACCATTATCCTGCGAGTATTCTGCAGACTCATCCGGCGTGCACATTTTTCCTAGACAAAAGTTCATCATCCCTGTTGTCGAGTGAATTATTAGCAGAAATTCTGTAAGATACTTAATAATCGGAAGCCGGATTTTTGCTCACCATAAATGCCAGCCGGGTTATAGAAGAACACTGATATACGATCTCGAAAGTGATGAAACCCCCGCAATCCGACCAGTATGCTATGCCAAATCCGCGAAGAGACTTTTTTAAAACCTCTTTTTCAGCCTTGGCTCTTTCGTTTACTTCCAAAACAAATTTACTGCCTTCTGTCCCAAACTCAAGACCTGTGATCATGAGAGAGGTACCCATTACTGAAAAAAGTATCATCGGAGGCTATGGAAACTGGGCCGCGTCACTTTTAAAACCTGTGCCGACGTTGTCGTATCGAAATCCAAAGTGGAAAGATCTTTCATCCTGGCACAAACTGGCTTCGGCAAAGGCCTCAGAAGTAATAGCAAGCCCTGCCCGCAGCGCCATTCCACCCACAGTGACTGTTGACAAACAGTACATTTATGACGGGCTTGAGTTTGAAGAAATCTCATGGCAATTGCCATACGGAAGAAGAACGAAAGCAATCGTTTTGAAACCACAAGGTACTTCCAGGCCGTTGCCAGCTATATTGGGACTGCATGATCATGGCGGGAAAAAGTATTTTGGGTATAGGAAAATTGTCAGAACGGGTGATGAGCAACATCCACTTTTAAAGGAACATCGGGATTCTGATTATGGTGGAATAGCCTGGGCCAATGAAATCGCCAAACGTGGATACCTGGTAATGGTGCACGACACATTCGCTTTTGGAAGCAGACGGGTACTCTATGAAGATTTGCAGGGACTCGAAGACAGTCCGGCCAATATCATTGGCCGGACGGATGGTGATCCGGAAACAAGCAAAAACATTGAGGTGTACAATGCATGGGCAGCAGAACATGAGCATATTATGGCCAAATCGCTGTTTTGTGCCGGAACGACGTGGCCAGGTGTTTTTCTTTCCGAGGATCAGAGTGCGCTCGATATTCTATCCGCCAGAACAGATGTGATAGCCGGCAAAATAGGATGTGGCGGCTTGTCAGGAGGAGGACTACGAACGGTCTATCTGGCAGGTATGGATACGCGTATCAAATGCGCCGTCTGTGTAGGGTTTATGAGTACCTGGAAAGATCTGGTTTTAACCAAATCCGTTACGCATACCTGGATGACGTTTACCCCACTTTTACCCAACTATATTGATTTTCCAGAAATTCTTGGGCTACGGGTTCCATTGCCCACGCTTGTTCAGAACAACAATCAGGATGTACTTTACACGCTGTCGGAAATGAAAGAAGCTGACAAAATTTTGGCAGAGGTTTTTAAAAAAGCAGGCGCTTCAGAAAACTACGTCGGCAAATTTTACGATGGTCCGCACAAGTTTGATGCTGCTATGCAAACCGACGCCTTCAATTGGTTTGACAAATGGCTGAAGTAGCTTCAGAATAAACGTGATTTTGTAAAAGCTACAAAATTTTCTATACTCATCTACTATGAATACTTGAAAAATGATATCTACACAAAATACGCCAAGGAGAAAATTTATTACATCAGGGTTAACGGCGCTGGCGGGACTATCGGTAATCTCACAACCTGGTTTTGGTGCAAGGTTTAAAGCGCAGGACAAAATCAGAGTAGGTATTATCGGTACAGGTTCCCGGGGGACTGGTTTAGCTTCTTTGATTAAACAAATACCCGGCTTTTCGCTGATGGCCTGTTGCGATACAATTCCTACAAATTTGCAAAATGGAATAGCATGGGCAGATAAAAAAGCCACTGCGTATACGGACTACCGTAAGTTGCTCGATGATCCAAGCATTGCTGCCGTTATTATTGCAACACCTCTTTACCTACACTATCCGATGGCCGTAGCAGCGCTGGAAGCGGGCAAGCATGTTTACTTGGAAAAATCAATGACCTATGACATTCCGCAAGCTATGGATCTGGTTAAGCGAGTGAAGAAATCGGGGCTGATTTTCCAGATAGGTTACCAATATCGTTATTACGGCTTGTATCACCGAGTAAAAGAGATTATAAACCAAAACTGGTTGGGAAAAATAACGCATTTTGAATGTCAGTACAACCGAAATTCTAATTGGCGCCTGCCGGTTTCGGATCCAAAGCTTGAACGAACAATCAACTGGCGAATGTACCGAGAATATTGTGGAGGACCATTGTCTGAACTTTGTGCGCATGAAATCGATGTGGTTAATTTCATGCTCGAAAGTCATCCGTTAAAAGTTGTTGGATTAGGAGGCATAAATTATTGGAAGGACGGTAGAGATACCTATGACAATATCAGAGCGGTCTACGAATACGCAAACGGAGTAAAAGGGAGCTTTACGTCAGTCCTTTCAAATGCTTATAATGGGTACAGCATCCGCATTCTCGGCGATAAAGCGACGGTAGAAATTCTGCGCGACCAGGCCTTCATCTATCCCGAAAACACGAATAATGCTAAAGGTACCGTTGATGGTGTAACGGGTGCAACGCTCGCATTAACCACGCAAGGGCAGGGAATTGAAGTGGAATATTTAAAACCCGGCGAAGAGAACAGGGAACCTACAATGGCTGCGCTGCTGGATTTTCTCACCTGTATCCAGACAAATAAAAAGCCGGTGTCTAATGTTGAAACGGGGCGCGACGGATCCATTGCCATACACATGGGTAATGCCGCTGCGGACACGGAGTCCGTTCAGGTATGGAAGCCTGAATATTCAATCTGATGGTACGATTAGCCTTTTTCTCTTGCGAAAAAAACAATTAACCCCAGCAGTTTTGGCCCTCACCATTTGGGTCAGCTCCTGTATGCGAACTGGCGTGAACGTTCCCTTGCAACCCTTTTACATCCAAGGGACTACACAGGGAACCACTTACGTAATTACCTATTATGCAGGCCAAGAGCGCATAAAGAAATCTTCTGTTGACAGCATTTTCAGCCAGCTCGATCAATCGCTTTCTATCTACAAACCCTATTCACTTATCAGTCAGTTCAACAATTCAGAGCGGGGCATTGAAACCGATGTGCATTTGAGTAAAGTCGTAAGAAAATCACTTGAAGTTTGTAAAGAAACCAACGGGATCTTCGACATTACCGTTTACCCGCTTATAAACGCCTGGGGTTTTGGAACGCAAAAAACGAATACTTTGCCCGATTCTGCCTACATAAAATCACTGTTACCCTGCGTTGGTTCTGAAAAAATCTTATTGGATAAAAACCGGTTGAACAAAAAACTGCCCTGCGTGAAAATCGATGTGAATGGTATCGCTCAAGGTTACAGCGTCGACGTTATTGCCAACTTCCTTGAATACAGCGGAATCCAAAATTACCTGGTAGAAGTGGGTGGCGAAATCAGGGTAAAAGGAAGGAAATACCCCGAAAGTATTCCTATGTCCATTGGTATTGAAACGCCCTCTGAAAATGAATTCGAACAAACGGATATCCGAAAAGTTTTCAGCATCACAAATGGAGCGGTTACCACTTCCGGAAGTTATCGAAAATTTCGAAAGGCGGGTTCGGTACAGATTTCGCATATAATTGATCCAAAATCGGGGTTTTCAGCACAAACAAATTTGATAAGTGTTACTGTTTACGCCAGCGACGCAATCACTGCGGACGGCTATGACAATGCCTTACTCGCCATGGGTTTGGACAGATCACTGGCATTTCTGACTACTCACCGGCATTTGCAGGCTTACTTCATTTACAAAAAAATGGATGGTCTGTTGGCGGATACAGCCACGACCGGATTCTACAAATTTCTCAAATAAGCTGCTTCTTATTTTATTATTCAAACGGCCAGGAAAGGGCCGTTTTCTGTGTACAATAATTATTGTTGATTTTCGAGAACGTTAACGGAAACGTTCTCGCTACTATTTTCGCCAAATATCATTGAATAGACTTTAATTCATGGTAACATCGTCGTGAGGAAAATTTAATACTGATAATCTAGTAAACTACCAGACAATATTTTTTCGATTCACAGATGTGAAGCAGAAAGATATTGTTTGAAAAACTCTCCGTATACCTATATGGCCTGTGTCGCTAGACGGGCTGGGACGCTTTACTAAGCTCGGTGGTTCGGTAATGATTATGGGACTTCGTGGAAATGCTATTCTGCCACTTCTTTATGGATACTGACCTCCTCCCGGAAAAGCGTTCCAGTATAAAGTAGAGAAAATCGGGCAATTGTGCCATCTTAAACAACCAGACAATTGCCATGAAGAAGAACAAATTCACCGAAGCGCAACGGGGTGGCCCGAGCCATCGTCTTTGCTCTCAAACAAGCTGAGACTGGAGTAGCCGTGGCCGAAGTATGTCGCAATCGGACGGCCGAAGCCGATGGGTATTAGCGAAGCTACCTGTTACAATTGGAACCGGGCCGCCGGTGCGGATGAGTGCTTGAACGCTCATTGGTTCTTGTCGCTGGAAGATGCTCAGGAAAAAGTTGAACACTGGCCGGGGCCGCCCGTGCGGGCAGGAATACAATAACTTCCGACCTCATAGCTCACTCGGTGGGCTAACGCCAAATGAGCCGGGCCGCCGGGCGGTTGGAAAGATAAAAAGAAAACCAACAAATGAACGTCCGATCCTCAATCTTTGACCGGTACGCTTTTCGGGAGGACCTCAACGTCTGGACAACCAATATAAAGTATTAAGTCTGAAAGTTGGTTTTGCAGGTGGCGTCATTGTAGTGCTGTGTAATCCGCTCACAGCGTTGACCAATTTCAGACAAACTAATTCTTAAATTTATTCAAACCAGCAGTAGATATACGACTACTCAATCCTTTAGTGTACGTACACTATGTATATTTGTCGGCGTCAAGCTCATGTCTGAAGGAGAGAGATTGCCTGGACAATGCGCTGACTTGTATAGTTTATCAATCATATACCATCATCATACAGCATCTAATGGCACACACGGTTCTCTTTCGAAAACTTGCGCCGTACAAGTACACCATAGCTTTTCTAAGCGTTTCGGTATTGGTCTTTAGTTGCCAGCGGATGATGGGCAATCGTAGTAAGACCATTCAAAATTTGGATTGGGCGGTTACGAGTGGGGATGCCGGTGTAACGCGTTATTCACAAGCGGATCAGATTACAAAAGAAAACGTTGCCCGGCTGAAGCCGGTGTGGACGTACCATTCAGGAAACGCCAAAGGAAACGTACAATGTAACCCGTTGATCATTAACGGAGTGATGTACGTAACGACCCCGGCTCACGAGGTTGTGGCCGTGAACGCAACTACGGGACAGGAAATCTGGAAATATAATCCGGCTCGACCCAATGAGAAAATGGGCGGGATAAACCGGGGACTTGCCTTCTGGCGGGACGGTGAAAATCAACGCATTTTGTTTACCGCCAATAACTACCTCTGCGCTATTGATGCCCGTACCGGAAAAACGGTAGACACTTTTGGGCAAGGAGGCCGGGTCGATTTGAACGAAGGGCTGGTCCGGCCAGCGTCCGATATGAAGATCACCTCGCCGGCTTCGCCCGTTATTTACAAGGATATTGTCATCATAGGTTCAATGAGTTGGAGTGCCCCGGCAAACGTCAGCGGATTTGATAGTCGAACGGGTAAAAAACTGTGGACCTTTTATACCATACCCAGGCCGGGTGAGTTCGGGTATGAGACCTGGGATAACCCCCAATTCTGGAAAACAGGGGCTGGGGTAAATGTGTGGGGAGGACTATCCGTCGATCCACAAGCAGGCATGGTCTATTTCGCGACCGGACAGCCAAAGGATGATTTTTACCGTCCCGGAAAAAAAGGCTCCCAACTCTACGGCAACAGCATCGTTGCCCTAAACGCAACGACTGGCAAACGGGTCTGGCATTACCAGGTGATTCACCGTGATCTGTGGGATCTGGATTTGCCAAGTGCACCTATTCTGGCCGATTTCAATTACAAGGGAAAGAACGTGCCCGGCGTCGTCCAATTAACCAAGACGGGTGCTATTTTTCTGTTTAATCGATTGACAGGGGAGCTGCTTTCGGACGTGGAAGAACGCCCGGTTCCAGCGTCCAGTTTAGCCGGAGAAAGTGCCTATCCAACCCAGCCGTACGTAAAATGGCCTAAACCTTTCGCAAAACAAGTTGTAACGGAGGCTGATCTGACTAATCTGTCGCCCGAAGCGCATGCCGATGCTTTAGCTCGCTTTCGAAGCGCCGATACGGGCTGGTACATGCCGCCTTCGCAAAAAGGGGTTATTTATTACGGAATACATGGTGGGGCCGAGTGGAGCGGAGGAGCTTACGATCCAACTACGGGTATGCTGTACGTGAATGCCAATGAATTAGCCTGGCATATCAAAATGATTGATATCAATGCAAAAGAAGGCGTTGCCGGGGCATTGCAGCAGCATCCGGGTCGGCGGGTTTATCTTGAAAAAGGGTGCGTAGGATGCCACGGCGCTGAGCGGCAGGGCAACGGTGGCATTCCCGCATTAACCAGTCTGACAGGAAAATACAAGAAAGCCGACATCGTGCAACTGGTGAAAAACGGTCGCGGAGCTATGCCCGCGTTCTCCCAGATTCCAGAAGACGAGATTCAGGCACTCGCCGAATTTCTGTTGAACATGGACAGCCAAACGGTAGTAAAAAAAGAGAATCGTCAACCCGTGTACCGAGCGGCTAACTACACCAAGTTTTTGGATAAAGACAACTACCCGGCGACGGCTCCGCCCTGGGGTACGCTCAATGCCGTCAATCTGAATACGGGGGAAATAGCCTGGAAGAAACCGCTGGGTGAATACGCGGCCTTGGTGGCAAAAGGAATTCCACCAACGGGTACCGAAAATTTTGGGGGCTGCATCGTTACCAAAGGCGGATTGGTATTCATTTCTGCCACACGAGACGAAAAAATCAGAGCTTTTGACAAAGACACCGGTACCATTTTATGGGAAGCGCAATTGCCTTTTGGTGGTTACGCTACCCCCAGCACGTACACCGTCAATGGCAAGCAGTACGTCGTTATTGCGGCAACTGGCGGGGGAAAGCTCGGCACAAAAACGGGCGACACCTATGTTGCTTTTGCCCTGGATTGACCGTCTCGTTTTTAGCCTAGTTTCTCGCTTGTTCAATACGTACCGGGTATACAACAACCCGTTTTTTACTTCAATATGTCAGCTCTGAACCTTACCGCTATTTTTTTAACGCCCGTTTTTCAAATCCTTCGTATAAGCCTTGGTGTTTTGCTTATGGCTACCACTGCTTACGGACAAACGACTGGTAAGCCGGTTCATTTACAATGCGAACACCTGGTCAATCCGTTAGGTATTGATGCGGCCCAACCACGATTGACCTGGCGGTTGGATGACAGTCGGCGGGGAGCAGCCCAATCGGCTTACCAACTCACGGTTGGCACCGATTCAATAGCCGTTAGCCAGGGTCAGGCGAATGAGTGGACTTCGGGTAAACTAACGTCAAAACAACAGCTTGTGCGCTATGCCGGGAAACCGTTACGTCCCTTCACCAAGTACTATTGGCAGGTAGAAGTGTGGGATCAGGACGGCGTAAAGTTGGCAACGAGTAGCGTAGCCAGCTTTGAAACCGGCATGATGGATAAAAAAAACTGGCAAGGGTCATGGATCAGCGATAGCCGGGATATCAATCTTAAACCGGCTCCTTATTTCCGTAGGAGCTTTCAAGCCGCCAGGAAGATCAAATCAGCCAGGGCGTACATAGCCGTAGCGGGCTTGTATGAACTATACATAAACGGGCAGAAAGTGGGCAATCATCGCCTTGATCCCATGTACACACGTTTTGATCGCCGGACTCTTTACGTAACTCATGATGTTACGTCTCTTGTACAATCCGGTAAAAACGCCATCGGGGTGCTGCTCGGTAACGGTTGGTACAACCACCAATCGACGGCGGTCTGGTACTTTCACGAAGCGCCCTGGCGCGGTCGCCCTACCTTCTGTCTAGACCTGCGTCTCACGTACGACGATGGATCGGTTGAAACCATCACGTCCGGTAAAGACTGGAAGACGGCGCTAAGCCCGTTGTTGTTCAACAGTATTTACACCGCTGAGCATTACGACGCCCGACTGGAGCAACCCGGCTGGAACACGGCAAATTTTGATGACCGCAACTGGAAGGACGTTATTTATCGGGCAACACCGTCCGAAACGATTGTTGCTCAGGCGCTTCAACCCATCCGCAACGTCGAACGGATTCCAACGAAAACGTTTAAAAAGCTTAACGATACGACCTATGTCTTTGACTTGGGGCGTAACATAGCCGGGGTGAGCCATATTCGGGCACAGGGATCGGCGGGAACCGTGCTTCGCTTAAAGCATGGCGAACGACTTTACCCGAATGGACACGTTGACCAATCAAACATCGACGTCCATTACCGGCCTGTCGGTACCAGTGATCCATTTCAAACGGATCTGTTTACCCTTAGCGGCAAGGGAGACGAGTCGTTTATGCCGTTTTTCAATTACAAGGGTTTTCAGTACGTAGAGGTGACCAGCAACAAGCCGGTCGAGCTAACGGCTTCGAGTCTGACGGGCTACTTTATGCACAGCGATGTACCCCCAATTGGTCAGGTAAAATCGTCTAACCCAACCATTGACAAGATCTGGTGGGCCACCAACAACGCTTACTTATCAAACCTGTTCGGCTACCCAACGGACTGTCCGCAACGGGAGAAAAATGGCTGGACCGGCGACGCACACATCGCCATTGAAACGGGTCTTTATAATTTCGATGGTATTACGGTGTACGAGAAATGGTTGGCTGATCACCGCGACGAGCAACAGCCCAACGGCGTATTGCCCGCCATTATTCCAACCGGTGGCTGGGGCTACGAATGGGCCAATGGTCCTGACTGGACTAGTACCATTGCGATTATCCCCTGGAATGCCTACCTGTTCTACGGCGATTCAACGTTGCTGGCGGATTGCTACGACAATATCAAACGCTATGTTGATCACATCAATGAGCAAAGTCCGTCGGGTCTAACGGAGTGGGGGCTGGGCGATTGGGTTCCGGTTAAATCAAAATCACCAGTAGAGCTTACTTCGTCAACGTATTATTACACAGACGTTTCTATTCTGGCCAAGACCGCTAAGCTGTTGGGTAAAGAAGCCGATTATACGTATTACTCCGCGTTGGCCAATAAGATTAAGTCCGCTATCAATGCTAAATACCTGAACCGGCAAACCGCTCAATACGGAACAGGTCTGCAAACCGAACTAAGCATTCCGCTGTATTGGGGGCTGGTTCCCGAAGAACTAAAAAGTAAAGTAGCCGCTAATCTGGCCAAGCGGGTTGAAGCCGATAACTTTCATTTGGACGTTGGATTACTCGGAACGAAAGCGATCCTGAATGCGCTAAGCGAGAATGGCTACGCCGATGTAGCGTACAAGATAGCCTCGCAGGAAACGTTTCCTTCCTGGGGATGGTGGATCGTGAACGGAGCGACAACGCTCTACGAAAACTGGCCGATTGATGCCAAGAGCGATATATCCATGAACCACATCATGTTTGGGGAAATTGGTGCCTGGTTGTTCAAAGGCATTGGTGGTATCAAGCCCGATCCGCAACAACCTGGTTTTAAACATATACTCCTTAAACCGCAGTACGTTATCGGCCTAAATCATTTTGACGCTACTTATGAAAGTCCTTATGGAACCATTCGCTCAAGCTGGAAACGGGTAGGCAAAGGGATTGCTTATACCGTGGTTGTCCCGCCTAACTCAACCGCTACCGTTGAGCTTCCCGTTGCCAGCGGACAAAAAGTGTTTGAAGGTAACAAGCCTTTCACCCAGGCTTCACAAAGCGGTCAGAACGCCACTAGTTCGACATACACGCTCCAATCCGGTACGTATCAGTTCGATATAAAGTAACGATTTGCTGCGTTGCGTCTTGTTCGGAACCTATGCTTTGACCGTACATTCATTAAATAGTACGGTGATGATGTTAGGTGCAAATTTTTAATAAAATAAGTACAAAAATATTTGGTCTGTTTCCTGATAGTTTATACTTTTGACAAGCATAGTTAACGTACACTATTTTAAAGTGTACGTTAACTATGAAAGCCCCTGGTTCTATTCACATCGTATTAAGCAATAATTAAGTTTGACCGTCAGATAGTATTGGCTGGAATTCGTAAAACGCGTGATAGGGTGCTGGGTGGGTGGTGTCGGTTTTGAGAAACCGACACCACCCACCCGCCGATATAACCATTGAAAGACATTGGATTGGGGCAAAGCCAACATTTCAGGCAATACGGGTTTGATAGACTAGCTCCATCAACAGGAGGAGGATAAAACCGCCTTTAACCAGTACATTGAAAGATGCACTTGGTAATAGTACGTGTATTGAATAATCAGGCAGTACAAGCTGCTTGTAAAGTAACACGTATATGCTATACCGTTAGTAATTGCTAATTCAGTTTTATAAACTGGTATTTTCTATTGACACTGTTGAAGGGCAACGATCTGAACCTGTACAGATGCGAAACATTCGGACCATACACAGATGAAGCAATACTTCAGCGCGAGCTTACTGTTTTTAGTCTCTCTTGGCATAAACTTGCCCCGTGAGCCGGATATGTCCACGTTGACCAAACGGCCGCCTGCCGCTTTCAGTCTCAATTTAGCGGGTGCTGAGTTTGGTGCCGAGATGCCAGGTAGATACGAAAAAACGTATAGCTATCCGGGAGTTGCTGACCTGGACTATTGCGAGGCCAAGGGTATGACGTTGATCCGATTGCCGTTTCGATGGGAGCGAATCCAGCCCGAGAAAAATGGTAATCTGGATGCTACGGAACTGGCTCGAATGAAAAAGTTTGTAGAAGACGCCAAACAACGGGGAATTTGGGTGATTCTGGATTTGCATAATTATGGCCGACGGTTCATTGGCGGAACGGAACAATTAATCGGCTCGCCCCAGCTTTCGGTAGCCGACCTGGGCGATGTATGGAGAAAACTGGCAATTGAGTTCAAGGAGTATGACAACATTTGGGGGTATGGGTTGATGAATGAGCCCCACGATATGCTAACGACTACGCCCTGGTTTACGATTGCGCAAAGCAGTATCAGGCAGATCAGGAACGTAGATTCAAAAACGGCTATACTGGTTGGAGGAGATAGCTGGAGTTCGGCGGAGCGATGGCCACGGGTTAGTGACAACCTGAAAAACCTGGTTGACCCGGCAAATAACCTATTGTTCGAAGCGCATATCTATTTTGACAACGATGCATCCGGAGCCTACAAACATAACTACGACGACGAAAAAGCTAGCCCAACGACAGGCATTGAACGCGTCAAGCCTTTTGTCAACTGGCTACAAACAAACCAGTTAAAAGGATTCATTGGAGAATACGGCGTGCCCGACAATGATCCGCGTTGGCTGGTAACGCTCGACAACTTTCTGCAATACATCCAGACCAATTGTTTGGGTGGGACGTACTGGGCAGCTGGTTCGCGCTGGGGTGATTATTCCCTGGCCGTAACGCCAAGGAAAGGGGTAGACCGGCCACAGATGCAGGTACTTGAAAAGTACAAACAAGCGAATAGAGCTTGTCAATAAACCAATGATCCTTCGTACTAATCCGGCTTCGAGCAGGCTGGGTTGCTATTGCTTTCTTTTTCCTAATCTCTAGTACATACCTTCTAAACCTTGATTTTTTATGAAGCAACACTATGTATTGTGGTTCCTCCTGCCACTCTTGCTCGTCTCATCAATCGGATGGGCGCAGTCAGTTACGGTTAGAGGGACCGTCAAAGCAAACGACACGGGTGAGCCCCTACCCGGAGTAAGTATTGGTATCAAAGGAACCACAACCGGTACCATAACGAACGCGGACGGGAAGTATACGTTGACGGCTCCGTCGCCCGACGCCGTTCTGATTTTTTCGTTTATCGGCTACACTCCTCAGGAGATTAAACTGGCGGGACAAAGCACCATCGATCTGTCATTACTACCTGACGCCAAAAATCTGAATGAGGTCGTAGTCATTGGGTATGGTACGGTTAACAAGCGGGACCTGACCGGTTCAGTTGGCGTCGTTAAAGGACAGGATCTGCTGCGAAATATTCCGATCAGTGTCAACCAGAGCTTACAAGGGCAGATTGCCGGGGTAAACGTAAACAAAGGGGATGGCGCGCCGGGCGGTGGTATCAGCCTGCTGATTCGCGGGGCCAACTCGTTTACGGGTAGCGAACCCCTGTACGTTGTCGACGGCATTCCGTTCACGTCAGCCGGAACGCCAGCCGGTGCGGAAGGTACGATGCAGACGATCAACGTACTGTCGAGCCTTAACCCGCAGGACATCGAAAGTATCGAGGTGTTGAAAGATGCCTCAGCGACCGCCATTTACGGATCGCGGGGGGCCAACGGTGTCGTACTGGTCAATACCAAAAAAGGTCGGGCCGGTAAAGACCGCGTGGAATTTACGGTCAATACCAGCGCGGCTCAGGTATCGAAGAAAATTCCGATGCTTGATGCCTATCAGTATGCCTTGTTGCAGAATGAAGCCTATGCCAATGCGAGTAAATACATTGGAACGGCGCTGGAAGTACCGTTTCCAGGGCAAACGGGCAAAGACCCCGTAACGGGAGAAACCGTATACCTACCCGGTCCAGCCGATTACCTGAACGGTCTGCCCCAAGGCACATCCTACCCCGCCGGGTTTAAGGGAACCAACTGGCAGGATCAGATTTTTCGAACGGCGCTGACGCAGGATTACACGCTGAACGTTTCGGGGGGTAATGAGCGGGGTACGTATTCGATTTCGGGAAATTACCTCGATCAGCAGGGCATCATTCTTAACTCGGGGTTTAAGCGGTATGGTATACAGTTCAACCTGGAGCGGAACATCGGGCGGTTCCTGACCATTGGGACGAGTAATAACATTGCCTACTCAACCTACCAGTTTGGTAAAACCAACACCTCCGGCGCGCAACCCAGCCTAATTAGTTCGACCATTTTCTTCCCACCGACGTATCCGGTCGATGATCCGAACTCCGTGCTGCGTGAATCGCAGATCAACAACTCGAACCTGGCTAACCCGTACAAAACGACGCAGTCGGCCCGTGATATGACCTACTCGACTCGCGTCTACACAACGGCGTTCGTACAGGCCAATTTTACGCCGAACCTGAACCTCCGTCAGCGCATGGGTTATAACTACAACCTCAATAAGCGTGAGGTGTACTACGGTCGTGACCTGAATGAAGGCCGGGCACCCGTCAATGGCTATGGTATGATCGGTGATAATAACTACTCACAGTTTACAACCGAATCGATTCTGACCTACAAGAAGGTGTTAGCCCAAAAGCACAGTATCAATGCTGTTGGCGCGTTCACGTACGAAAAAGGCGTGTCCGATTTTTACACGATGTCGGCTACCGGCTTTCCGAACGACCTCAACCAGAACTTCAACTTACGGGCGGGACTTCGTCCGTCACCGCTGCAAAACGGTCGGAGCGATAATTCGCTTATGTCGGTACTGGGCCGGATTAACTACGGCTATAACGGCAAATACCTGTTTACTGCTTCGTTCCGCCGGGACGGTTCAAGTAAGTTTGCCACCAATAACAAGTGGGCTAATTTCGCATCGTTCGCGCTGGCCTGGAACGCCGATCAGGAAGCGTTTATTAAAAATCTTGGTATCTTCTCTACCCTTAAATTCCGGTCTAGCTACGGACAGACGGGTAATCAGGGCATCGGTCCGTACGGAAGCCTGTACACGACTATCATTGCTAACGTACCGTTCAACGGGGTGGAGCAAAGTGGTTTCGCCGTTGATAACGGACGCGGACTCGTCGATCCAAATATCCGCTGGGAAACAACGTCTCAGTACGATGCAGGAGCTGACATCGGACTGCTTAACAACCGGCTGAATCTGACGGTCGATCTGTACTACAAACGTACGAAAGACCTCCTGCAAACCATCCAGATCGCACCCAGCAACGGCTTTTCAACGATGCTAACCAACTACGGTACGGTTGAAAACCGGGGGTTGGAAATAAGTGCTACGGCGGCTCTTATTCAGGGGCCAGCCTTCAAGTGGGATTTTAACGGAAACATCTCGTTCAACCGAAACAAGATTTTAGATCTGCCAGCTGACCAGTTTGCCCCCCGACTGTACTACCAGTACGATAACATCTTTATTCAGCGGAACGGCCACTCGATTGGTGCTGTGTACGGGCTAGTCGAAGATGGATATTACAACACGGTGGAAGAAGTGAGAGCCGACCCGCAGTTTTCTAAACTCAGTGAAACACAGGCCAGAGCCAAGCTTGGGGAAATCAGGTACAAACAAATGGATAACAACCCGTCCAGCCTCAGTGAAAGCACGGATCGAACGATTATCGGTAATACAAACCCGAATTTTACCTACGGTTTTACAAACAATTTCAGCTACAAAAATTTCAGTCTCAGCATTTTTTTCCAGGGCGTACAGGGCGGGAGTATCATCAATACGAACCTGTTTAAAATTCGGATGAACCAGCTCGGAAACGCACCCCAATGGGCTTACGACACCCGCTGGACGGAAGAAAACAAAGAAAACGCCAAATGGCCGAGAGCCGATGCGTCACAGCTTCGGGTTATGCTGTTCTCGGATCGCTATCTGGAGGACGCTTCGTACCTGCGGTTGAAGACCGTCAATCTGGGCTATACGTTCCGGTCGCCGTTTAAGTCGGTCGAAAGCATCAATGTGTACGGGAGCGTCGGTAATTTATTCACGATCAGCAACTACAGCTGGTATGATCCGGATGTCAATTCGTTTGGCGCCGATGCGTCGCGCCGGGGGGTGGATATGAACTCGTACCCCAACAACCGAACCTTTACCCTGGGCGTAAAAGCCGCTTTCTAACGAACTCCTAAGCCTTACCTCGCCATGAAAAAAATACAAGTAGTCACCAGTTTGCTGATCGCCCTGTTGAGCAGTGCCTCCTGCAAAGAAGCCCTGGAAGAAACACCCTACTCGTTTGTTGGCCCTGACCAGATTGGCACGACTACCGAAGCCGATGCGAAACTGTGGGTCAACGGTGTGCTGAATACGCTGAACAGCGGATCGTTTTTTGCCTATGCCGTGTACAATCGGCCACTGGAAGTTGATGCCGATGATATTACCGGAAAAGATTTTGCTTTTCAGGCCATGGGAGCGGGTAACTTTCAGTCTACGTCCGACATCAACACGTTCTGGGGTGGCCCCTACACGCTGATCGAACGGAGCAACTACGCCATCACCAAGATCAATAAGATGACGATTGACGAGAGCGCGAAAAACAATGCGCTCGGTCAGCTATACTTTCTAAAAGGCTGGGCTTATTCTCAACTGGTAAAAGCCTTTGGCCCTGTACCTATTTTCAAAAAGTCGGTTACGGAAGGCGAGAATGCCAACCAGCCCCGCGCTTCCGTGAGTGACGTGTATACGCATATCGTTGAGAATCTGAAGCAGGCCGAGCAACTGCTATACACCCGCACGAATGCCAAATACGAAGCGGGACGACTAAGTCAGGAAGCCGCCAAGACGCTGTTAGCCAAAGTGTACCTGACGATGGCATCGGGGGCGTTGAAGGGAGCACAGGTTACCGTATTGGGTGGCAAACAATATGAAACCGTTGGTAACGTGAGACGGCGGATTCCACCAACGGCGCATACCTATACCAAGCAGGTGGTAGCTGGCCATGAATCGTTCAATGCCGCTACGTATTTCGAGCTGGCCCGTCAGAAAGCCAAGGAAGTGATCGACATGCAGAAAGCTGGTTCACCCATCGGTCTTTTTTCGAAATACATGGATGTCTGGAGCATCGCGAATCGCAACCGGGGAGAGCATCTCTGGCAAATGAACGCTATTTCGGGTTCTGAGCAATTCGGCAATTTCCTGTCCTATCATTACGTAGGGTTTCTGATGGCCAACGGAGCTATCGACGGTGCGTTATACGGTATGTCGGACCACTGGTACGAGTTATTCGAAGACAACGACCAGCGGATTACGGACGGGGTTCAGCACCGCTGGCGCATGTTCAGCAATGCCGCCTGGCATTATTATCCGGGTAAAGACAGCCTGAAGGTAAAAAACAGCGCGACCGTTTCGACGCGTGAAGGCTATCTGCCAACGGATATTTATTCGCCCGATCAGTTTCACATAGCCAAACTCAGCAAGTACGCGCAGGTTGCTGATCGCACGGTTCAGCGGGCTGATATGCCGTTTCCGTTCATCCGCTACGCCGAGACACTGTTAATTTTTGCCGAAGCTGAAAACGAAGTAAGCGGTCCAACGTCAGCGGCTTATGAAGCACTCAATGCCGTACGCACCCGGAGTGGCGCTAGTCCCGCACCAACCCTGAACCAGCAACAATTGCGATCCTATATTCTCCAGGAACGTCAGCGGGAATTAGCGCTGGAAGGTCACCGTGCCTGGGACTTACGGCGTTGGGGTATCTACCTGCAAGCCATGAACGAAATCGATATCGACGCTAATAATATCATCAAGCGTCGGCAGGAAAAACACTTGCTGTTGCCGATACCACTGAATGAAATCAATGGTAATACGAGTATAAATGAAAACAATCCGGGTTGGTAAGTAACATAGTTTTGGCGAGCCATTGCCTTCGTCCCCAACATAAGGCAACGGCTACGAATGTTTGATTAATCATTAACCCGTATTGTATGAAAGTAGGCATCGATAGTTACTGCTATCACCGTTTGTTTGGCGAGGTGTACGCCGGACAAAATCAACCCGAGCACCGCCTTTCGTTTGAGGATTTTCTGACGAAAATTAATGGCCTCGGCATCGATGGTGTTTCACTGGAATCCTGTTTTATACCCCAGTTTGACGATTCGTATCTGCAAGGGGTCAAAGCGCATCTTGATGCGTCCGGCATGGATCGGGTGTACGCCTGGGGCCACCCCGATGGTCTGGAAGGAGGCAGCAATGAGCGGGCATTCGACGAAATGGTACAGCACATCGAATACGCCCGGCTGATTGGTGCCGATGTGATGCGCGTTGTGGGTAGTAGCCTGATGTTCCGCTTCGAGCCGCACGAGCCGCAACTAGAAAAGTTGACCCGAATGTTTACGGAAGCGACCCAAATTGCCGAACGTAATGGCGTGAAGCTAGCCGTTGAAAATCACATCGACTATAACTCCGACGAAATCTTGCAGCTAGTCAAAGGAGTGAACTCACCGCACTTCGGGGTAAACTTCGATTCCGGTAATTTCCTGCGGGTATTGGATGACCCGATTCAGGCGATGGAAAAGCTGGCCCCTTACGTGTACGCGACGCACATCAAGGATTTACGACCCGTCAAGGGCGTTCCGGTCAATGAGTGGTATTTCTTCTCCTGCGTACCCACTGGTGAGGGTCTGATCCCGAATGAAAAGCTCGCGCAGCTATTGAGTCAGCACAACTACTCCGGTTTTCTGGCGGTGGAGGTCGATTTTCTGCATCCCGATTACACAGACCGGGAAGAGGATGTGGTCAGGCAAAGTATTCAGGCACTCAGAACGATAACGGCAGGACTGTAAACATGGCCAAGCAACTCAACATTGGTATCGTCGGCTACAAGTTCATGGGCCGCGCCCACAGTAATGCCTGGAAAAAAGCGCCCTTATTTTTCGACGTACCAAGCCAGCCGGTGCTAAAAGTGGCCTGCGGACGGCATCAGGCGTCTTTACAGGAATTTGCGCAGAAATGGGGCTGGGAGGAAACCGAAACCGACTGGAAGAAAATGATCGCCCGACCCGATATTGACATTGTCGACGTGGCCCTTCCTCAGAACCTTCACTACGAAGTAGCTATAGCTGCGGCACGGGCTGGAAAACACATTTTTTGCGAGAAACCGCTGGCTATGAACACCCGACAGGCGGAAGAAATGCTGCGGGTGTGCGAAGAAAATCACGTAACGCATTATCTCAACCACAATTACCGGCGTTTGCCAGCGGTTCTGCTGGCTAAGAAAATGATCCAGACTGGTAAGCTTGGTCGACTCTTTCACTGGCGATGTGCGTATCAGCAGGACTGGATTGTTGATCCAAACTTCCCGCTGACCTGGCAACTGCGAAAAGAAACCGCACAAGCCGGTCCGCAGTGGGATTTGAATTCGCACGCTGTCGATCTAGCCCATTTTCTGGTCGGCGACATCGACACGGTTTCGGCCCTGACCACCAATTTCGTTACCGAACGCCCACTGGCCGACGAATCAACGTCGGGCAACCTGACCGCTGAAACGCTCGGTGACCAGAGAGGTCCCGTTACGGTTGAAGATGCGGCTTTGATGCTGGTTCAGTTTCAAAACGGCGCGGTTGGCTCCTTCGAAGCTACGCGTTTTGCCACCGGTAAAAAGAACGGCCTCACCTTCGAAATCTACGGCAGTAAAGGGAGTGTCAAATTCGATCTGGAACGCATGAACGAGCTACAATACTATTCGCTAAACGACGAGGCCGGTGAGCAAGGCTTTCGGACGATTCAGGCTACCGATCCTACCCACGCCTATATGCAGGGCTGGTGGCCGCCGGGGCACATCATTGGCTACGAACACACGTTTGTGCATGCGGTCGTTGACTTCCTTTGGGCTATCGACGGCAATAAACCGATTGAACCGAATTTTTCGGATGGCTTACGAATCCTCACTGTGCTTGAAGCGGGTCTTGAATCAGCTGCGACAGGTCAGCGCGTTAAACTCAATTAAAACTAACTAAATCTCAATGCCATGAGTGTGTCTAACAAAGAGAAATTCGAAACGGATGGCTACGTGATCATCGACGTACTGACCGAGACTGAAATCGGTGAATTTAGAGCGTTGATGGACGCGTTGATCAGTCCTAAAGTTAAATCGACTGATACGGAAAAACGAAGTTCGTCTTTTCAGCATTTAGGGGATGAGATCCGGGATTTTGGCAAAGAAGCGCGTCAATATTATTTTCATCTACTGACCAAGCCCGGAACCGAAACCATCCACCACGCCTTCCACCATCCGGTCATTTTAAGAGCGGTGGAAGAACTAATTGGACCGAACCTCATCGTTAACAATGCCTCTATTCTGGCCGCCAACGAGGGTACGGAATACTCGTTAGGGTGGCACCGGGACATCATTCAGATTCCACAAGCTGAAATCGAAGACTGGTTGTTTTCGCCCGAACGGTTCCACAACAGTGTACAGATCAACCTACCCTTGGTGGACGAAAATTCGCTCTGGGTGGTTCCGGGTAGTCATAATCGCCCGAACACGGAAGCCGAAAATCAGGCTTTCCAGGGTTCCAAACATTATGCCCCCGTTGGCGTCGAGATGCCGGGTGGAATCGCGGTCCCGTTGAAAGCCGGGCAAGCCGTATTGTACAACAACAACCTGATTCACCGAGGCTTTACGGAGAAGATGAAAATTCCGCGACGGACCTTGCACATGGGTTACCACAGTGCTGCGTATCCACCAACGTGGCATTTTTACCTGCTGAACGGCGATCTGCTCACGCCGGAATACATGGCAACGCTCAGCCCTACCATGCGTGGTATGATGGAAGAATACCTGGCTTGTCGTCGGCAATATCCCGACATGAGCCAGACCTGGAAACGAGAATATAATTTCCCGGACGAGCAGTTAGCGTAAATTACTTAAAATGAGGGGTATGAGACGATTGTTTGACATTAATTCATTCCTGATTGTCGCCCTTTTCCTGCTAACGATGGGCAGTCGAACCGTCAACGGACAGGGAAAGAGCAGCACGAAGAACATCTACGCGCGTGACAATCTGGTCGCCTGGTGCATTGTCCCGTTCGACGTCAAAGAAAGAGGACCTGAGGAACGGGCGCAGATGCTCAATAGCCTCGGTATTACGAAACTGGCCTACGATTGGCGCGAGAAGCACATTCCTACGTTTGACGCCGAACTGGATGCGCTCAAAAAACACCACATCGATTTGCAGGCTTTCTGGCTTTATTCGGGTCCTAATCCCGAAACCGATAAAGGCTTGGTGGCGATACTGGACGTATTGAAGCGGCACAACGTGAAGACGCAGATCTGGTGCATGATCGGTGGTATAAAAGGACTCGACGCCATGACGCAAGAGGAGAAGATAAAAGCCGTGGCTAAACCCGTGCGCTACATTGCTGACAAAGCCGCCGAAATTGGCTGCACTGTCGGTTTATACAATCACGGCGGTTGGTTTGGCGAACCCGAGAACCAACTCGCGATTATCGATTTCCTCAAAAAGCCAAACATTGGCATTGTCTATAACTTTCACCACGCCGAAGAGCAGATTGACCGGTTTCCTGTTTTCCTGCCCAAGATGCTGCCACACCTGATGGCCCTAAATCTCTCTGGACTGAAGAAGGGTACACCGGTCAAAGTGGTGCCCATTGGTCAGGGTGACGCCGAGCTGAACATGATGCGCATTGTCAAGGCGAGTGGGTACCGTGGTCCGATTGGCATTATCAACGAAGAGACTGCACCCGACGCCGAAGTGGGTTTACGTATGAACATGGATGGCCTAAAACGCGAACTAAAGGAGATGGGGGATTCGGCAGCGCTTAAAACGTACAACTAGATTTACCTGTTAACCAATCGCCCTACTTGAAAGTCTCCATTTCACCCTTTATTGTAGCACTGGCACTAAGCCTGATGGTAGGTGCTACGTTGACGCCAACGGTCACTCATGCGCAATCGGATCTGCGCGTGAGTGATAACGGTCGTTTTCTGGTGTATACCAACGGCAAGCCCTTTTTTTATTTAGGCGATACGGCCTGGGAACTTCTCCACCGCCTTAACCGGGAAGATGCCGTCAAATACTTAACGAACCGGGCGGATAAAGGCTTTACGGTCATTCAGGCCGTCGTGCTGGCGGAACACGACGGCCTGCGCGACCCCAACGCGTATGGACAGGTGCCCTTCGTGGACACAGACCCGATAAAACCGAACGAAGCTTACTTCAAGCATGTCGATTATGTAATTGAACAAGCCGAAAAGCTTGGATTACACATGGCTTTGCTACCAACCTGGGGTGATAAAATCAATAAGGATAAATGGGGAATAGGGCCAGAAGTTTTTAACGAACAGAATAGCTACGAATACGGTAAATTTATTGGCAATCGCTACAAAACAAAGAAAAACATCATCTGGGTAATCGGCGGTGATCGTAACCCCCGTAAGGGCTCGAATGACGTTCAGGTTTGGCGGGCGCTGGCCAATGGAATCACGGAAGCGGCTGGCGGTAAAGACAACGTGTTGATGACGTTTCATCCACAAACTGGATCGTCGACCTGGTTTCACCAGGATGACTGGCTGGATTTCAATATGTTGCAGACTGGCCATTGCCCGGATGTGAACGTTTGGGAGAAAATAAGCCACGACTACAGCTTATCGCCGACCAAACCGACTATGGACGGAGAGCCTTTGTACGAGGATATACCGGTGTGCTTTGATCTGAAGAAGAATGGCTATGCCGATGTAAACGACGTACGGCGCAAGGCTTATCAGGATTTATTTGCAGGCGCCCACGGCCATACGTACGGTTGCAATAGCGTCTGGCAAATGTATGAGCCCGGTCGAAAACCCTACATCGACCCTGCCAAACCCTGGTTTGAATCGCTGGATTTGCCAGGGGCAGTCTCGATGACGTACGTCCGGAAGCTGATGGAGTCACGACCCTTTCTGGAGCGTATTCCGGATCAGTCGATGATTGTGACGAACTACGATAACCCTAAAGACCGTATTCAGGCGACACGCGGCAAGGGCTATGCGTTCATTTACTCGTCGTCCGGTCAAGCATTCGAGGTAAAGATGGGTATCCTATCGGGAAAGAAAGTCAAAGCCAGTTGGTACAACCCACGCACTGGCGCAGCTATGGCGGGAAAAATGTATCTAAACACGGGTGTTCAGAAATTCACCCCACCATCGCAAGGCAACGATCAGGACTGGGTATTGATCCTGGACGATGCCAGCCAGCGGTTTACCAGATTATAGAACGAAGCGAGTCCGTTTATGTACCCTATTGTCTATAAAATCCCCTAACGCTATTCTTTAGGTGATGCTTAAAAAGATAGTATTCATGAAAATTAGCCCGGCAAAACGAGGAACTCAAGCCATTCTACAAACTTGGGGGAAGATAGTTATGGTATTGTTGATGTGTGGTTTACTGGCGCAAAGCTCGTTAGCTCAATCAGCGAAACAGCCCAAAAAGATCGTCTTGATCGCGGGTAAGAAATCACACAATCCCGGAGAACACGAATACCTCAAATCGGTACGGTTACTGAAAGTGATGCTGGACCAGGCGCCAAACCTGAACGGTATGCCGACCGAAATACACGCCGACGGATGGCCCGCCGATCCGACTACGCTGGACGATGCGGACGTTATTTTTATGTATGCTGACGGGAGCGATTTCGGTATGGCTAATGATCCCCTTTTTGTGGGTGACCATTGGCGCATCCTGGAGAAGCAGATGAAACGAGGGTGTGGCCTGGTGCTTATGCATTATTCTACCTTTGCGCCACAGTCTCATAGCCAGATGTTTTTGGAATGGGTAGGGGGGTATTTCGATTACGAAAGCGGAAAGCCGGGCGCTTCGGGAAAAGAAGCCTGGTACTCGGCCATCACTACGGAGACGGCTCTGTGTAAACCTGCCGTGCATCCCGTTGCACGGGGCCTAGTCCCTTTTCAGCTTCGCGAGGAATTCTATTACAAGATTCATTTTCAGGAGAAGGATACACGATTAAAACCAGTACTAACAGCCAAGCTGTCGGGCGTTGACGAACAAACGGTAGCCTGGGCCGTGGAGCGCAAAAACGGCGGGAGAGGATTTGGTTTTACGGGTGGTCACTTTTACGCCAACTGGGAGGAGCCTAACTACAGAAAGCTGCTGCTGAATGCCATTGTGTGGGCTGCCGGGGGGCAAGTACCCGCCGGTGGGGTCGAATCACCATTCTATACCGATAAGCAGGTTCAGGAGTATCTGAAATGATTTTGTCGCTGTAAGGGTCAGCTTTCGGTAGTGCATAGTTGCCGAGCATATCTGCTGCTCTGGCGATAAGTATTGAACGACCAGTATCTGAACTGAAGCCAAGACACGTTGACTTTATTTCGTGTAATACTTCAGGTTCGATTTCATGACAATATCAATCGGGAGGTAGTAATTTTTATGGAGCTGTTTTTTTAAAAGCACGTTTTCGTACAGCAGTTTTATGCCATTATACGCTTGAATCTTAGGCTGTTGGCTGATGATAAAGTTGATGATGCCGTTTTGGAGATAGTGAATCGTTTGAGGTATGATGTCGTACCCAATAAGCGTAAGACCGGTGAGGTTCTGTTTTTCAACAATGGGAGCAATGTGCTGAACGCCGTTGACGGTGAAAATGCCCTTCAAACGCGGGTTATCAGCGATCTGTTTCATTAGCTGCTCTTCGAACTCTTCCTTCATGCCCTGCCGGGATTCCATCTTGACGAGTTCAAACGAATGGGGTTGCGGAAGTTGGTCAAAGAACGCTCTAAACCCTTCTTCGCGCTGATCGAACTGAAGATAGTTGTCGTGCTCCTGAACAACATTGACGATAAGCACGCAGGAGTCACTGGGTAAACAGTAACTAAACAGCTCAGCCGCCAGAAACCCACTGTCGTAGGCATTCTGCCCGATGAAGGAAGTGGTGTTCTGATCTGGAATATTAGTGTCGAACAACAGGCAGGGCACACCTCGCTCCTTACAGTCTGTAATTAATTTCAACGACTCCTCGTAAAATACGGGTACCATAAACACGCCATCAAACGTGTCACCTATGATCTCGTCAACCTGCTCCTGAAAAGAGGTTTTACTATTTTGATCAAAGTAGAATACTTTGGTGTAAACGTCGAATGAACTGATTTCTTTTTCGGCCTGAGTAACACCAACAATGTGCTCGTTCCAGAATGGTATATCAGCAGTAGCCTTAGGGAGCAACACAGCAAGCAAATACTCTTTTGTCGATTTAAGGCGACTGGCCATAAGATTGGGCTGATAATTCAGCTCTTCGATGGCTTTCAGAATACGTTCGGTTGTTTCTTTGGATACGCCACCCCGGTTGTGCAAAACACGGTCGACAGGGCCAATCGAGACATTAGCCCGTTCAGCAATATCCTTGATACCTATGGTTCTATTCTTATGTTTGATGGCGATCGGCGTTTTCTCAAAATTAGTGAAATTTGCTTTTTGTTGGGTGAAATAGGAAGTCCTGTCTCTTTAGAGAACCATAATCTTTATTCCAATGATCGTGTTTCTGTTTTCGCGAGAGGGTGCATCGGTCAGCAACAGAAGGTGATGTATATAGTCAGTAAGTAATCAAGCAGATCTTATCACTAAACTACTACACTAGCTGAAGAAATCATCGATAAGCTTACCCGAATCATCAATCATCCATTTGTATTCAGTAAACTATTTCGTCTCGCGGGGGAGCGTTTGCTGAGATAAATTAAAAGAACCAGTTTTGTACTTTTCTTAGTGAAGTTGAATAAGTAATTTTATGTTAAGAGAATATTCCTAGATCATACGCCCTATACATGCCCTGAAAACAGGCTAGATTGTAACTTGGAAAGGGCAGCAAAAGACTGGTATTATGTTAATGGAATTTCTGTAGATTGAGGTCCTTAAATAGCCTACTATAAAGTGCTAACTCAAAATATGGACAGGGCCGAAAGTAAGATCGAAGAATGGCTTCTAGATGCAATTGTCAAAACAGACTTAGAGGGTATTGCCCTAGACAGGCACATTGATCAGTTCGGGATCTATCAACCTACCAACAAGACGGAACTCTTCGAGAAAGCTTGCTCAGTCATCAACTTAGTAGCATCTATCTTAACCCAAGAGGATACCAGAAATCTGGGTATTTATCTACATATTGACTTAATCAGTGATAGTACTATGTTGAGCGGGGCACCTAGAAGTATTGATGAGTTACTCGACTTGGTTGAAGAACATTCAATACCTGAGATCGTGATCTATAAGCCAGTTGAATCGGCTGATGTTCCACTTAATGAGTTTTATCGAACGACCTTACCTTTCAAACTACTGAATCTTCATTCTCAGCTGATAGCTATTTACAAAGAGTATAGGAGCGGGTTCTCAATCAGTGAAGAATACCAAAGAGAACTTAATATTATATTTAGGGTCAGTAGCCTAGCTTGACATAAAGGCAGTGACTGTTGCAAAAGTCTGAAACGGGTGTAATGGCCTTAAATAAGTTGTTAATTTCACCCCATTTACAGAGCAAAACCTGCTTACCTTATAGGGATTTTTGTAGTCCTATTGACTTTTGCAACAACCACCTGGATTATATTAATGAATTTCTTTAAGAGTATATTGGGATATACTTAAGTCGAGTGAATAGGAATAATACAGTTTTGACCTACTGCTTTCAGTGTTAAAGCTTCTTTATTTTTTTCTACCTGTGGTCAAAGGGTCTATATTTCTCAAATGCTACAACTTCGTGTCCTGTTGATCTTGTACAGACAGATCTGCCCGTTGACGCTAGCTACATCTCTAATGATGTGGTTAATAGCGGGATACCCTACTCTTGGGTCGGACAAATTCGTGTCTTTTATTCCGAAATTCTTTTGGCTGCGTACCCTGACTCAGCTCCTGATCTGGTACCTTTTTCGACTAACTAACCGGAAAGGGTTTATCTTCTATCATCACTTTGGACTATCTGAGATCCAATTAGCTGGTGGCGTGTATATTATTGACCTCCTGATATTTAGTCTATGCATTTGTCTAGCAAGCCTCATTCTTCCATAACCAGACTGGAGGCCGATAGCATTTGGTTGGAATATGGTAACCATAAAATTTTACAGAACGTCTATTTGCGAGTCGATAAAGGCCAGATCGTCGGCTTGTTGGGCCGAAATGGTAGCGGGAAATCATCTTTGTTAGAGATCATTTATGGTAGCAAGTCTTCTCAAAACAGTTCCGTTCGCATCGATGGCATTTATGTCAGCAAGTTATATCAGCATCGAGGAGTACTGGCTTATCTACCCCAGAAACACTTTGTCCCTAGTCATTTGACAGTCCAACAAGCTTTAGGTCTTTATCAATCCGATTTACCAGAGGCTAGCGTCTATTTCCCTGAGTTAAACGAGTTAAGCTCCTACCGTTTTAAGCAACTGTCCGGTGGCCAGCAACGCTTGGTAGAAACCGTTATGGTACTTACCAGTCCATCGCCATTAGTTATCCTGGACGAGCCGTTTTCAAACGTAACGCCTGTACACATTGAAACGCTAAAGACTTGGCTAGTATCTCTGAAAAGTAGAAAGGGGATTCTGATTACAGATCACTATTATCAGGATGTGCTGACGATTAGCGACAAAATCTATTTCTTAAACATGGGTGGTCGTACTATTCAGCTTGAGCATCCAGTCCAGCAGCTAAAAGACTTCGGATATATAAGCTAGTTTCGCTGTTTTATAAGTGGCGTGGCTGTTGCAAAAGTCGGCCTTGGGCCAAAACTCCCTTTTCAATCTCCTGTTTTCAAGGGTGAATTTCACCGAATTGGATGCATGAATTAGGCCAAATCAATTGCTTTTCGACTTTTGCAACAGCCACAGCACTTATATAACAAGATTTTCCTAAAGATATGGATGAGATAAGAGCAAGATCATTTAAGATCTCACTCGCTTATGTAGGAGTTGGAACTATAGCACTATTTGCAATGGGGAACAAAACTCTTAATCAACATGAGTTAATTTCTGGGATTATTTCAATTGTAAATATCGCCACCATGCCTGTATGTTTCTTGGGGTTTGGCATTTTATATGGAGGTGGTAGAGAAGCTTGGTTAACTGCTCTCGCAACTCAGCTAGTTGTATTTGTATTATTCTGGTATCTATTGAATAAATATTTGATAAGGAAATCAAGATGATTATAAGTTTATTCTCATAACATAACGATAGTGGCTGTTGCAAAAGTCGGAACAAGGTATGGAAGCCCTTTCGAACACCCAATTTTGGACGAAAGAAGTAGCCTGTAGGGGCCCCTTTGTTGGCCTTACTGGTGGCCTACATGACTTTTGCAACAGCCACAGGATTATATAACAGAAAAGTACTCGATGAACCAAACTTGGTTAGAGCCTTGGGGAGCTGTTTCCGAAAACCAAAAGGCAGCTCTTGAGAATCAGCTACAAGCAGAGATAAGCTTTCACCATACTCTGTTTGGCGAGCAACTTGAACCCATTGGAAGGAGCTTTGCAAGCGATGAGGTACTGTTTGTAAGAGAAGGAGGTGAGTTAGCAGTTGTCCACTTGACTTGGTCGAGACCAGGTAACGACGAATATCCATTAACTGAGTTTTTCAATACTTGGTCAGAGTTTGCCAGCAAAAAAATGGCCCTCGATAACTTGGGTTATTAACATCAAGCAGATCATACAACAGAAATGAGTGAGCAAGTTTCTCAACAAGTAGTGTGTAAACGTTATCAAGCTCCGTTTCTTGATAGTCCGTCTAATCTCAAAGTTGGTATATCTCAAAGCGTAAGAGACAAAACTAGACCTATTCATGGCTTACGACTTGAACCAGAGGTAGACACGACCGGATGGTACATTTGGTCAGGGGAATACTCAGAAGATGATAGCTTCTTTATCCCTTTACACGTGTCACACGTAGCAGATTGGGAACCTCAGTTACTGAAGTACTTAGGTTTGGCACCTGGTTGGCGTTTTCTGGTTAACCCGGAGGAGAATTACGAGGATGTTTGGTATGATCCCAACCTATTGTCTACAGCCAACAAATAGCTTTTACCTAACATAATGCCACTTATACAACAGAACGTATGCTACTGGTTTACTGTACACAGAAACCAGTAGCATACGCTTCTTCAAGTAATGCAGGAAAGCATTGTTCAATAAGGACCAGCTATTGAAACAGATACTTGAAGAAATCTTTGTCTCGCTTAGGAGGGAATCGTGAGATCAATGAATGTCATTAAGAAAAGCCTTTTTCTAGCAAATCATACAAACTTAATTCGCTGTTGGCTCACTGGCAGTCTTACTTATTTGGTCTTTTGCTTTGATCCATCATCCAGACGCAAAAACCGAACTGCATTGTTGTAAAATATGTCCCGTTTTTGGGCCGGGCTTAAAAATGGAGCCGACTCAATGGCCTTAATGCCCACTTCAATAGCCTGGGGCCAAACCATTTGATCGGAGCCAAACATCACCCGTTTGCCAAAACCAGCATCGATAATCCGTTTCAGATAGGCATGAAATTCTACTCGGGGTAGAATATAACAGATCACCCCCACATCCACATATGCCTGAGGATGGCTATAGAGTGTGGCTAACAGGTCATCCCCCAGCGGCCAGCCAGCATGAGCGATGGCTACCCGTAGCTTAGGGTGGCGCAGCATGGCTTCTTCCGCCGTAAAAGCGCTATGTAAACGGGCGCGATAAGCGGGGGCACCAAAATAAGCCACCCCTGGCGGGCCTGTGCCGATGTGGACACTAACGGGTATATCAAATTCCTCCGCCAGTTTCAGATAAGGCTCGACAATCGAATCCGACAGGGCAATACCCTGATATTGCAAACACAGCTCACCAAACACTTTGACCGCTCCGGTCTGAAAATAATGCCGCATGGAATCCAGGGTGAGGGTGGGATCACCGATGGTAAACAAGATACCCGGTATGATCCGGTCGGGGGCTTGTTGTTGCCAACGTCGTACATAGGCCATTGGACCGCTGGCGACCCCAACGATGTTATACTTTTTGAGGAGGTTGAGGGTTTGGTTGCGTAAGGCGTCGTCGGAAGGAGCTGACGTTAAGCAGGTAGCACACATGGTGGTGGATTTAAGCAACTGGTTCATATAGCCCATGCCCCCGCCCTGTTTAGGGTCTTGGGCCGACCAATCACGATAAGGAGCGCCAATAGTCACGGGTGGTGGTCCCTGATCGGTAAAGGGGATAGCATGCAGATGCATATCGATGATAGGTAAGCGTTTAGCGGCAGATTGTGCCCACAAGGGCCACCCGCTAACGATCAGTAAGGCCCCTACGGCGATGAGCCTCACGCACGAATAGGTAGAGAAGGAGTTAGTCAAGGGATGAAGATGAGGTCAAGTCAACAAGATAAGGGCAAAAGCAATCCGTTTCATCTCTCTTTATTGATCGGTAAGCCAAGTGATTGTGCTTGACTGGTTAAGACGACTACACTGGAGACTTATGTGCCTAATTGCGGGAGGTATTGGGGTAAATCCTCATTTTGTTTGTGCGAGTCATAAAGTCTATAACCGCTCACGCGGGAGCCTTTTATGGAACGATTATTATTCGAAACTCTCAGTTCCAGTTAGTAACCTACAGATTATTATCCCTGTACCCACTTCTTAGGGTATATTTTGGAATATTATACTGCCTGCTGGTTGGATAAAATGGAAATGAAGGCGATCTGAAGCATAGCCTCCCAACTTTCTATGCTTTTCTCCACATCCCGAAACAACCGACGACGAAAATTGAGCCAACTAAAACTTCGCTCGACAGACCAGCGATTCTTTGCTGGCACAAAACCTCGGCCACTTTCAGGCTTTTGTGCTATTTCCACTTGCCAGCCATGCTGGCCTTATACAGGCTCGACAAGACTCACTTTATAGCCGTGATCGGCTGCAATCACTTTCAAGCCAGGAGCTTTGCCCCGCAACCGGTCTATTACCAACTTGCCTGCTTCGTTGTCAGAAGTGGAGGCTGAAGTCACAGCCAACGCCCAAGGCAAACCCAGGCGATCCACGGCAATGTTTCGTTTGCGGCCATTGACCTTCCTATTGACATCCAAGCCCGTTTCTTGGTCAATAAACTGCATAGTGCGAACACTCTGACTATCAATGGCTACCAGACTGGGCGTTTCCTCTCGTTGCTGTCGCTTCCGTTCGCTCACCATCAGACTGTCCAACAGTTGCACCCAAACACCCTGCCGTTTGAATTGGTGGAAATAACAATGAACAGTCTGCCAAGGTGGTGATCCTTTAAGCCGGTTCAACTCCCGCCATTGTAGGCCCGTATAGTTCACCCATAGAATGGCATTGACGATGGTACGGAGCGAATGCCAGCGTTGACGCTGGTCATCTACAATTTTCGCTATAACTTGCCATTGAGAGTCTGTCTTATCTTGGTAGCCTGAGAACTTCCAAGATAAGACAGACTCTCGTTTTTATTCTATCCAAAACATACTCTCAGGAGAATTTGAAGTTTTCCTAGCTTACTCACTATCTCTTGAAAATATTAACCATGGGCCCGTCGTTCGAGGAGAACCACATCTACGCCCGCTAATTTTAACTCATTGGCTACCATGAGTCCGCTTGGACCGGCTCCTACCACGGCGACGGTGTAAGATATAATGGGTTGCTGATTGCTGTGCATGATTAATTAATGATTTGACAGGACAAAGGTGGCGGTCGTCTTTCCGATAAAATACCGATATTAGGTCAAAAAATAGTCCAAAACGGTACAGATATGCCTCCGGAATCGGTAGATAGTCAGTCCTTAGCCCAGTTGATAACAGCACCTAAGCAACAGTCAATACCCGACGAAGCCCAGCTAATCCCCGCGCATATCGGGGTGGGGTATATCAAACGCATTAGCTTGGGATCATCGATTGAGCTGATGATCCAGCAATACGAAGTCGTGGCGGACGTAACGCTCGAGCGACTGGCAGCCGCCGATCAGCAGGACCGCATCGTTTTTAGCTTTCGCAATATCTTCAGCCAACCGCCCGATCGTACCGATTCCCCAGCGACAACCCAGCGTAATGCCCTGCCTTCGGTACAAATCAGCTCGGGCAATCTGGAATTGGATTTCTTTTTCCCGCCAAAACCAGGATCAACAATCTACTGCTTTCGGTAGAGGTAGGCGTGTTGAGAGGTTGGCTTAACCATCAAGCCGATCATCTGCTGATTCAAACCATTCTGTCGGCCACAGAGCCCTACTTGTACGATGAGGTAGCCTCCCCGGCTATTCAACAGCTGGCCGATGGGATTCTTAGCGCAACCCCACCGGCAATGGTGCATGATTTTTATCTGCAAATTAAGGTAGAGGAACTGGTCTACCTGTTATTGGTGGAATTGCTCAAACGGCAAGACGTTGGCCATTATCCAGTCAATGCAGGTGATGTCAGGCAGCTGTATGGGATTCGGGATCAGCTGTTAGTGGATTTAAGTAAGCCACCTGGCTCGCTTAGCGGGCATGAGTGAAAGCAAAATGAAACGCTTATTCAAGCAAATTTTTGGGGTCAGTATCTATCAGTATTTCCAGACTCACCGGCTTAACCAAGCGGCCTACCTAATCAAGGAGCAAGGCTTATCCATCGCCCAGACGGGATACCAGCTTGGCTTCTCCAATCTGAGTCACTTTAGTCGAATTTTTGAGAAGCATATTGGAAGCAAACCCAAGAAATTTTCAGTTTCTAGCCAATCATAGCTATCTCTTTTAACGCCCATTTCTTGGAGCAGATGCATGATAAATTCTTGCGTCTACTTCAGTATCATTAAATGGTCAAGTAGTCTAAGACAACCCATAAACTTTTTTTTGACTATACGGGTTGTAGTTACGTAAAATGTCAGTAATGTTGCTGACAAATTGTTACTCATGAAAGCAACTACCGAGAAAGCTCCTAAAGCCAGGTCAGATGCCAAGAAGAGCCCGACAAACCAACTTATCTTTGAGCCAGCCAATATCATGTTGCGCATCTTACCCGAAAGAACCGGTCCCTTCGAGCTTATCGCTCAGTCCCGCTCCGGGGTGGCCCATGCCGAAGTGCGACAGCTGGCTTCTTTGTTGGAGCTGACGATTCGGGAGTTAGCCATATTACTATCAATGAATGAGCGGACGATGGCCCGTCGCTTAGTGAGCGGCTCCTTAAATAAGGTGGAATCAGAACGGCTCTTACTGCTCAAAGCCCTGGCGGCCCATGGCCTGCGCGTGTTTGAAGATCAAGGCAAGTTTAATCGCTGGTTACGCCGGCCTTTGGAGATTCTGGAAAGTCAATCTCCTCTACAACTGCTAGACACAGCTACTGGCTTCCAGGTAGTGGATCAGATCTTAGGCCGCATTGAGTACGGCGTTTACAGTTAAGCAATGCCTTTAGTCTACCGTATTCAAAAAAAGCAGTTCATTGAGTCAGTACTTACGGGGGAGGGGGCTCGATTAAACGGTGGTCGCTGGAATCCACCGGGTACTTCCTTAGTCTACACGTCAATGACCCCGGAGCTGGCCTTACTGGAAACGCTGGTGCACTTAGATGGTACGCCGGTGCGCGATCTACCGCCGTTTGTCCGGGTAAGCATCGAGCTACCGGATGCCATTGAAGAGATTCACTTATCTGAACTGCCCGCCGGTTGGGATGCGCTCAAGTATCCCGAAAGTCTACCGCAGTTTCTACTACCCAAGTTAGTTTCTAGCCATCCCGCCTTGGCCTTTGCCATTCCTTCGGTGATTGTCAAAAATACACCTTCGCGCAACATCCTGATCAATCCTTTGCACCCGCTAATGAGTCAGGTGAAGGTAGTGGAAGTAGTAACTCATGAGTTCGATGAACGATTACAGAAGCAGGCTAAGATGCCAGCTGCTGCTACCTCTCGGGTTAAGAAGAGCTGAAAACGGTATACATAAGTATACTATCCCGTCCCGGTCCCCATGTGGTGGAGCGGCTCATATCGTTCAAGAATACAAGGGTAATTTGAGACTAGGCTAGTCAGTGGTTATTTCTTCTGCTTATCGTTCATTTTTGCCAAATGGCAAATGGCCTCTTTTTGTTTAATGAGACCTTTGTCAGGTTGTTTAATCGAAAATATTAACAAAATGGCAAAGACAGTTTTAGTAACAGGGGCCTCATCAGGCATTGGTAAAGCAACGGCTATTTACCTGGCCCAAAATGGATATAACGTGTATGGTGCGGCACGCCGGGTAGATAAGTTGCAAGCTTTACAGAGCTATGGGGTTCATGCCATTGAAATGGATGTCACCGATGATGAAAGTATCTTAAAGGGGATGAATAAAATAGTCAGCCAAGCGGGCCGCATCGACATATTAGTTAATTCAGCGGGTCTTGGTTCCTACGGTGCACTTGAAGATGTACCGATGGCAGAAGCCAGAAATCAAGTAGAGATTAATCTGTTCGGGGTAGCCAGACTCATTCAGCTAGTATTACCCAGTATGCGTAAAAACGGATATGGTAAAATCGTCAATATTTCCTCCGTGGGCGGAAAGGTAGGCCTGCCGATGGGCAGTTGGTACCATGCCAGTAAATTTGCCATTGAGGGCTTGAGTGATGCCCTGCGTAATGAAGTAAAACCCTTTGGTATCGACGTCATCGTCATTGAACCGGGCGGCACAAAATCGGAAATGATCGAAATCGGTGGCCAGGATCTGATGCGCGTTTCAGGCCATACGGTTTACAATAAACTGGCCGCAGCCCTGAAGAAAACGTATGAAACCATGGAAAAGACTGCCGTGGAGCCGGTGGAGATTGCCAAACTTATTCAAAAGAGCATCGAGCAAAAAAAGCCTAAGGCACGGTATGTGGGTGGGGCAATGGCCAAGCCCATGATGATGTTAAAATGGCTCTTATCTGATCAGTTGTTTGATAAAATGTTGATGACCCAATTGAGCTAACTGGATGATGGAGTCACTGATCAACTATCTGTTACAGTTCGGAAATCTCAACCCAATGCAGGTCGAACTCATCAAAAGCAAAGCCACGGTAAAAGCTATAAAAAAAGAGGCCTTTTACCAGGAAGCCGGTCAAACCCCCCGCGAGGTTATTTTTCTGACTGAAGGAGTCATGCGCATCTGTTATTATAACAATCATGGCACTGAGATAACCAAATACTTTCTGGATGAGGATCATTTTATCGCCGATGTGATCAGTTTTAATGCCGGTGTGCCATCGAGTGAATACATACAGGCTGTTACGGACTGCACCTATGTGGCTCTCTCGAAGCGTTCCCTGGAGGAGTTATCGATGACGATCGTTGGCTGGGAGACGATTATCGCCAAAATAACGGCTAAGGGGTACGCCGACAAGGTGAATCGGATCAGCGCCATGATGGCTGATGATGCAACAGGACGTTATCTTAAGTTCCTCTCCGAGTTTCCCAACCTGGCGAATCGAATTCCGTTATCTTATCTGGCCTCTTATTTGGGCATTACCCAGTCGTCGCTGAGCCGAATAAGAAGGAATATCCAATAGCAATCTATTGATGTTTTTTAATTGAGCATTTAGTGAGATCTCATGGTCGAGTCCAAAATTTTGGTAGATTGGCTACTATACAAGCACATTTATAGTAGACCTAGTTTATACAAATCGTCATGAAAACATCAGTCGGGTTGCTATGTCTGATTGGTACGTTGATGGCATGCCACCAAATGACTGAGCAGACTGGGACGGTTAGATTCTTGCCACTCCAACTCATCGAAGGTTACGGGCCTTTTCATCCTGGCTTTTCGCCAATCGATAACTCCGGCAAAGATGCACCACTATGGGCTGAAACATACAGTGAGGTTAAAGGAATACCAACTCGGTGGAGTAATACCCAGGTTTGTCATATCTGGTTGAATACCCATCAATTTATCTATCAACAAGTCTTAGCGGGGCATATCAGCCAGCTCGATTACCGAGGATTACAAAAGGGTTGGAACTGGTCACCGGATACAACCAAGCTATCTAAAGCACCAATTAAGTGCTATCTATATCCACGAACTAAACAGAATTTTAAATAAATGAGTAAGGACAGCAGATAGTTGGTTAGGGATAGCCGTTGCCATTAATTAAATTAAATCGTATTTTAAAGTGCGCCAAAGGCCTCTTCGTCTTATGGAAGAGCCTTTCTTGAGAAAAAGTAGCTCACGATTCTTTTACCATTTCGATAGTGTTCAGGAAAGTGTGTCAAGTTAGTAAATCATAACTTGACACACTTTCCTGAACACTATCCATTTGTTGCTATGCTCTTTAAGGCAATCAGACCTCAAAACAGAACCCTAAAGAAGTACATTCAATACATACTTTTCAACCAAGGCTTTGATGCCAACGGTTATACCTCATTTACGTCTTATCCAAACCGTAATATTTGTTTAGGCATCATTCAGGGACAGTTAACGGTCCAACCCAACGGCAACAAGATTCTTCATCAACGTCAACTGATTAGTTCTTACATTTCAGGACTTCACACTATTCCTAATACGCATTACGTAGCGGGTTGTCTGGATGAAATTTGCATTGATTTTACGGTAGCAGGATATTATCGTTTCTTTTCACTTCCTGCTAAACAGTTCGTGCTTGACGGGGATATACTCTCGGAGGCATTTGGGCCAAGTGCAATTCCATTCTTTGAAACCGTTTTTGGACAAAATGACCTACTTGTTCGCTGTCAACTCATTGAACAATTTCTTCTTAAGGCCATCAACGAAAAACCGCTTCATTTGGCTGAACAGGTTATTGACTGTATTGATTATTACCAGTTTACCCGGCTGTCTCAGCTTAGTCGTTATTTCAACTGTTCCGAAAAAAAACTGTATCGTACTCTTCTCACCTATTATGATATAGGGCCTAAAGAGTACTTACGACTCTTACAATTTCGCGAGTGCCTTATGAATGCTCATCCGCGGCTAAGTCTGGATGAAGTGGCTTTTCAGAACAACTATTTTGATACGAGCCACCTGGTACGCGCTTTTGGGCAATTTACCCAGCAGCGGCCTACCACGCTTAGACAGCAGTTGATTAGTGTCGATGGACAAGTGCTTATTACTAGCTCGGACTAGGGCTCGCCTGCTTTGGGCGATCAACCTGTGTCCGATTTGTACAGTAAGCCAAGCAAAATGAGCCTTATTTTTACGTTTGGTTGTAGCTAGACTTACCATCCCAATGGCCACTGCCAATCCACCTGTTTGCCATACTCTTTATGAAGACACCCTTATTGGTTCTGTGTTGGCTTTTCGTTATCAACTCCTCATCAACTGGCCAGTCGCTAACGGCCACGGCATCGAGTGCAAAAATCACCATCCAGCTCGATTTTGAGAGTGCCAAAGCAATTACTCACTTGATGAGTCAAACCGCAGTTGCCTCAACGCAATTAGAGCAGGTGGCTAAGCTATATGGTAACCAACAATTGATTGCTAAAGTAGGCTACAACAATAAAACTAATAACGAAGTAGTCTTTAAACAGACGCTGCGCGAGGTCATTGAAACGGGTGCCATAAAAGGAGACGATCCATTCAACTGGCAAGTGGTCAAAACAAATTTAGCTTCAACGATTAAATTGATTGATCAGGTAGAAGCTAAAGGTTCTTTTCAAGATGAGGTGAAGGCGTTGATCCTTCCTTATTGTCCTCCTAATAATCCAGTGACGGCTCGGGCTTGTTTTCTAGTAGGGGGCGGATCACTGGGCTTCACAATTGGGGACGATCCCACCTTTAACGTAGCGCTGCAAAAGGTGGGTGATGACTATGAAGGCTTAGTGTACCTAGTGGCTCATGAACTCTATCACACTGTTCAGCAGGTAGGTCAGCGGTCTAGAAAGAAAGAGAAGTTGATCGGCCAATTACCCAAGCCCGTAGAAACCGCCTATATGCTTCTGGAGAATTTATGGCTGGAAGGCACGGCCACTCTGGTTGCCGATTTTTCTAAAATCAAGGGGGCTAAACCTTTAGCGGCTGCCCAACAGCGTGAATACCAACAGAACCGCCAGCGTTCCCGGCAAAATTTTGTATTATTTGAAAGCTTACTTTATTCGGCTTACTATGATTCGACCGCTAGTCCGAATCAGTTATACAACATCGCTTTTACCACTGCTTTTGACCAAACGGGCTACCATATGGGGTACCGTATGGCTAAAGAAATTGAAGAGCACCGGGGCAAAGCCGTGCTAGCTGCTTTGGTCAACCAAAGCCCACTTGAGTTCTGCCGCACGTACATCCGGCTCTATCAGGAGTTACCCAGTAAGATCAATATCAAATTGAGTCCAGCTACGGAGTCAATTATCACAAAGCTACAACCGTGGGCAAATAAATTGTGATGCACTTTCTATGCTGAGTTCCTTCATTATGACTCTTTAAACGCCCCTTTTAAGAAGCAGATGCATCAGTAATTCGTTGTCTCTGGCGGGAGCCTTTCTAAGAACGATTACTTGTCTCAAGGAAGAGCATTTGTTGAAACTGGCTTTCTACCTGCTAAATTGGGTTAATGACCGATGGACATGGGAGCACTACGGCCCGCCAAAAAAATCGTTCGCATAAACAATCTCCCCCTTGACGCCAGCTAACCCGTTTTCCACAAAAGCAATGATCATTTTGTTTTCGTCGGCTACCTGAATCGGTAGCTCAATGGGATATCCACTGAGTCGTTCGTAGCCAAACTTAGGATAGTAGTTGGCATGACCCAACACCACACAGAACGGGTAGCCCAAGTCATGAGCAATGCTATGGCTGGCCTTAATCAATTCACTACCGATGCCTTGCTGCTGAAAGGCAGGGGGTATCGATAGAGGAGCCAACGCCAGTCCTGGAAAGCGTTGATGCCCGTCTTGAATGTGAAGTTTAGTGAACATAATATGGCCTACCAGTTCGTCGGTATCCGCCTGAGCCACCAAGGAAAGTTGCGCAATAAACGCACTGGATTTTCGCAGTCGCTCGACCATCAAGTGTTCTTTTTTGTCACTGTAAGCCACCGAGCGATAGGCCTCCTGGATCAGGCTTGAGACCGCTGGGTAGTCGGCTGGCGTTTCTTGTCGAATACGGATATTCATGGAGGTGGGGCTAATGACAGTTGAACGGGTCTGACAAATGATTAAGGTTAATCATTCACTTATCGGAGCCTTTGATGAGAAATTTGTTTTCGATAGCTGACTATACATTTTTACCCGTCTCATCTAGTCAGACGCCTTTCAAGAGATGAACTGGGTGTAAAACAGCAATAAGAGACACTTTGACGGCAGTTACTCTAGGGTAACGAGCTGCTTTCAGGCAGTACGCTTTGAATCAGCATAACGATGCCCACGATGAAAGCCCCCGCACCTAAGATGGTCAACAGAATGGCCAGGACCATTCGATAGGTTGGTTTATAGACTCTGATCTCAAGGGCGTAAGTTCGCTCCTGGCCAGAGTCCGGCATTTCGAGCTGGTAATCTCCGGGCCCAGCCCAGAAGGTGAACAACTGGAAACGGGTTTCCCCCACACTACTGACCATCACATTGGAATAGGCTTTGTGAATCAACAGCCGTTTACCAGTTGGCGCTGAGGCAATGATGGGCGGGGGCATCTTCAGGGGAGTCTGTCCATAGGTTTTACGGCTTTGCCAGATAGCGTACTTGCCAGCTTTAGTTACCACAAAAGGGCTGATCGACTGAATCCCGGGCAGCTTGCCGATCAGGGAGCTACCGGCCCACTTCAGCAGCTGGCGAATCCCCTGTCGGAGCCACAGGCTACCGATCAGGATCAGCAGGATAGCGATAAACCATAAGGGGAGATGCATATAGTTTTTTCAAATATGAGCGTTTTGATGAGAAATAAATCGCCTTAGCCCCTATCTTAAAAAAGTCTTTTTTGCGATAATATATGCAATTTGATCAGAAAGAATCTTCAAAGGAGAACAAAAGTGCGCAGAGTTGAAGGCAAGATTACTTCTTCTGCCCAAACTGCTTACGGTACGCTATTGGTGTCATTCTGAATTCTTTTCTGAATAAGCGAATAAAAGCGCTCTCGTTCTCAAAGCCACATTGGGGAACGATGTTGGCCACGGTGGAATCTGATTTTTTTAATAATAAAGATGCTTTCTTTAGTCGTAATCGCGTGAGGTATTGCAGGGGTGTCAATTCATAGGCACTGTGGAATAGGCGGATGAAATGATAGGGGGAGAGGTGGGCTAAATTAGCCAGTTGAGCGATGGTGATTTTTTCTTGTGGATATTTGGTCATGTAGGCCAAGGCGAGTTTCAGTTTTTTATGCAGGTCTTTTTGGGTGGCCTCCTGCGTGGCCGGTATTTGGTTGCCCGTTTGGTACTGAGATAACTCAAACCAAGGCTTCTTTGGCCGCGTGGAAGGATAGCCGTTTTTTTCGCGGAAGGCTTTGCGCTCGGGGGTGAAGTCCCACCAATTGAGTTTACTAGTTGGGTGATTGGCAAAATGTACTACCAGCCGAAACTGATCTTCCACACAGGGATCTGTCCATACCCCTTTTTCCAACTCGTATTGATCAGTGAGCTTTGCGGGGTCCTTTCCTTTCAGCTCGTGTAGGGAATAATAGCCCATCCAGATCAGGTCATGCGCGAAGCGTATGCCGACTGAGGGAAGACTTTGAAACTCAGATAACGCAAACAGCTCCATCGCCCTGATTTTTGAGGTAACAAGCAACGTCTGCAGTACCTCTATGTTGTGCAGGTGCATTTCACTCTTTTTGATTTTCAGCGCGCGCAGCTTTTTCACTTCTGCGGGTGTTACTTTCAGTGGATTGAGTTCCTCTTTAGTCATGTTCGGCAAAAGTTAGCAGGAAATTATTGTTGTCGCAGAGCGAAAATTCAGTAGCCCCGTAAAACGTTTTCTCCAGACCGGTGAGCACGGTTACGCGTTCGTTGATATAGGCATAATACTGACGGATGTTATCCACAGTGATGTACAACAAAAGCGCCCCTCCGTCGGCACGACTCACCATCGGGTGCTTGCCTTCAATGCTGGCAAAGCTCTGAAACATGAACGTGACACTTCCGTTGGTCATCATGGCAAATACCTTTTCGCCTTCGGCAGCAGTCACTTCATCCGTTATAGTAAAGCCAAGTTTGGTGTAAAAGGTGATGGTTGCTTGTAAGTCATTGACGAAGATGTTTGGCGAGATGGATTTCATAAATTGAACGCATTGATAGTTTGTTTAAAAATAGGGTAAAGGTGAAAGCGGAAATGTGCGGAAATTGCTAAAGTGGATTAGGAGACAAGCGAATTATGAGACGAGGATTGAGGATTTTAATCACTGTCCAACTTTATGCGTAGCATACGATCAAGTCACTACTATTTCGGGCAGTCAGGATTTAAGGTTGAATCAGCACTTACAAAACGACCCAAACTCTTAAATAAAAAGATTGAATTCTGCTGGATGGTTCATTTACCTACTGCCAGGTAAGGTACTCTTTACAATGTGACTAACAATAAATTCGGCATCTTCCTTTATCCCCAATATAATGGCCGATTGCCGTTTCCTTAACCAAGGCAAACCGATAAAATAAAGTCCATCGACTGGGCTAATCCCATTTCGATGCTTGGGTAACTGATCGTCATTGAGTACCGACAGGGGCAGGTAGCTGAAGTCACCCCCAAACCCGGTCGTCCAAATGATGGAGGTGATTGTCTCTTTTACCAGATTCAGTTGCGTCAAATCAGACGCGCAGGCGGCTTCTTCGTCCGGCCTATCATCCAGATCAATGTCGGCAAGCGGAGCCAACACCTGATGGGTTTGAATATACTCGTCAATGAGCTGTTTAACATGCTGGGAAAATTCGTCAGCGTACCTGACGTTCGAGGAGGCACTGGGCTGAAAAAAAATAGTATCGGCTTCGGCCCTGTCCGCCCGACCCAGTATAATGGCTCCACTTCGGGCCAGGGACTGTAAACTCGAGGTTTTTCCCCGATCACCGGCTCCTGACACCTGTGGGTTTTTGACCTTTAACAAGGACGGGTCAGTGACCTCCTCAGTAGGCGTGTTATAAAACCCAAGCTCAACCAGCCAGTCAAAAATATCTTTGCCCCGGTAGCGTCTTGGTATCCGGCCAACCCGGGCTGTCGAGAGAAAAACGTGTCGCCCCGAAGCCATCAAATCCTGGGTTATCTGAGTTCCGGATTGGCCACTCCCGACCACCAACACATTTCCAACTGGGAGTTGATGGGGATTTTTGTATTCACTGGCGTGTAGTTGCAGCACCGACTTGGTCAGGTGATTGGCTAAGTCAGGGACCCGAATCCTATTTTGACCACCTGAAGCGATAACGAGCCGTCGGCTGAGATAGGCTGTCTCTTTACCCTGCTCCGAGACGATAACCCGAAAAATAGCTTGTTCCTGGTCAGTACGTACGGCCACTACCGGACAGTATTCTTTGACGGGCAGCTGTTCTTGGCAGGCATAGATTTCCAGCGCCAGCGCAAATTCAGTTGCTCCGGTAAAGGCATCGGGGTCTTCAAAATAGGGGGTCTGTTGGGGCAGCAGATTTAATTTGTTAGCCGAGTTCATCCTAAAGGAAACCCAGCGTTGGGAACGCCAGGTTTCCCCGATTCGTCCCTGCTCAAAGACCAGATGGGGAACACCTTGTTTGGTTAGATAATAGCTAACGCAAATGCCAGCATGCCCTGCGCCAACCACAATGACATCCAGTAGGGGCTTAACCATAGGCCAATCGAGTCATCGTAAAAAAAGTTGTTTACTAAACAGTTGTCCCAGAGTTGCAGGTAGCTAAGATCATTCTTTCTTTTGGATTAAAAAAAATGATCGGCCAACTAAACGCCCCCATTTAAAAGCCGCTACATGCTTGCTCCTTCATCTCAAGCAAGAGCCTTTACTAAGATGGTGCGCATTCCTCAGATGTATAGTAGGTCTGCACAAAGGGGTGGCAATCCGCTTAAAAAATCTTTTAAGTAAAGCTCTCTTACCGGCAATTCAGTTGTGAAAACCCCAATCCCTGTACCCCTCGCCGATTCCCAACTCAGTAAAGAAACGGAATCAGACGCCAAGTATGCTGACAATAGACAGAGTAGCCTGGAAGTGCTTGCAATAAGAACTCTTCTTCCCGGCTTATTTTTACCGCATAGGTTCCACACAAGATCAGTAAGCCCATCAAGCTTGACAGGCTGGGTTGATACAGGGTCGTCCCGAACGCGGCCGAGAGGAAACCCGTATACATCGGATTGCGAACGTAACGATAGGGACCACTAGTCACTAAAGTCTGGTTTTCAACTTGCTGAATGGCCCCACTCCAGTTATCAGCCAGCGCCTGGCGGGCCCAGCCCCCCAACAGCATGCCCATCAGCATCAACCCCATGCCTAGTAAGTGAACCCAGTGGGGCAAACCGGAAACCGGTTTAGTGAACGCCATGGGTAGTGGATTGAGCAGCAGGATGAAGGACAGCGCGACAAGGCCCACATGGATTGGCCGATACCAACTCGTCTTAGTTTGCTGCTGCACCTGGACTCGACGGCGTGTTGTATACCCCCATATGGCCCAGCCAATCCAAAAAAAGCCCCATGAACTTAGAGCAAAGTAAGTAGTGAACATAGTGACAGAGTCATTGTGTACAACTTAGGTAACTGAGGTAGCTGTCAATTTGTGTTGTAAGCCAACTCCATTAATTCCGTCCGGTGGAGTGATGCGTGATGCGGTAGGCTATACTAAAAAGCCCAAATTATAGATACGACCTCGTCTCAGGGAGGAGCCTTTCTTGAGAATAAATAATTCAGGGGTCCTTGTCAATTGAAAATGACAAGCCTGCCCCTTTGATCAGACTTCCAGTACCAACGGCAATCGTTTAATCCGCGAATCGTCCATCTATACCCGTGATCTGTTAAACAGGTCCCGTTTCTTCGTCAGCGACCTTTGTACCAAATTTAATAAAAGGCACTGAATAGTATGGAAACAGAGCAAACCAAGAGCGTTGAAGATACCCAAGTGGTTATCATTGGGGGCTGGGTATCCGGGTTGACCTTGGCGACTTTCCTGCATCAAGCGGGCATCGCTTGCGTGGTCTTGGAACGGCGCGACCGGGCATACGTCCAGGTGCGCCAACGCGCCGGTGTCGTTGAAACGCGCGGCATTCAGATGTTCGAGCGATGGGGGCTGGCTGACTCGCTCTTGGGCGGTCCCCTCGCCCAGACCATTGACTATCGGATCAACGGGGTCAGCCGCGTTTTCGAGATCCTGGGCGACGACGGCAGCGAAAGCCGATTTTGCACCCAGCAGATGTTGGTCAACAATCTGCTGCGCGAACTCATCGACGTTCGGGCCGGGGATGTCCGCTTCGAGGTATCGGAGGTTACCATCACTAACGAGGATGGCTTCTTTCCAAGGGTCACCTATTCGGATGCCAGCGGTTCTCACCAACTCGCTTGCCAGTATATCGTCGGTTGTGATGCGGATCGGGGCGTTAGCCGCTCATCGATTCCCCCTGGCATCCTGACCAAGTACAGCTATGAGTACGGCTATGCCTGGCTAGCGGCCCTGGTCGAGGCTCCTGTTACCGGGCATCCGATTATGGGCGTCAGCGACCAGGGCTTTGTCGCTCAGTTGCCCCGTGGTCCCCACCGCAGCCGCTACTATTTGCAATGCGCCCTCAGTGATGGGCCTGAGGACTGGCCCGATGAGCGAATCTGGGATGAGATTCGGCTCCGGATGAAGGATGACACTCTCCAAAACGTGATCGTCCATGATAAAGATTTCATTCCCCTCCGGTCAGTGGTCTATGCACCGATGCAGTATCGTAACCTGTTCTTGGTCGGTGATGCGGCTCACCTGGTCCCCCCCACCGGGGCGAAGGGCATGAATATGGCGCTCTACGATGTCGATGTATTGGCCCAGGCGCTGGTAAGGGCGGTACAGGATGGTGATAGGACAGGCCTGGAGACGTATTCCGACACAGTTCTGACTCACGTCTGGACCTACCAGGAGTTCAGTGCCTGGATGACCGACACGATGCATGACGCGGGGGATGCTACTCAACACGGGGCGGTTCGCCAGCAGCTAGCCCGCGCCCGCCTGGACGCCTTGTTCCGCTCACCGACAGCCGCTCGCTTGCACAGCGACTTTCTTCGAGGCCTAGTCTAAGATTCATTCGGAGGAATACCCTAAAAATGGAAGTAAAATTAGCCTAAGATAATTGTCTAAGAACGATCCATCGTTGGCTGATTTGGCCGTTGTGCCTTATTTTCAGGGCAAATTTCGATGCCTGGGTCGTTTACTAAACCATCCTAGAGACCATACCTATACCAGACAGCAGCATCCTTGCCTTTTCTTCAGGACCCTAGCGGTCATGACGGCGACGCTCAGAGGACTGACTGGCCCAGGGTGACGATGGCCTGGTGAGTAAACGTCAACGATCTGGGTAGCTTGATAAATTATATGAATAGTGATCAACGCATACCGGTTCACCGGATGGACGATTGGGTGGCGGGGGTATACCTCAAAGCGGCCGGTGGGGGACAGGCGACTTCAGCCTACGAACGCGTAAAGCCTCACCGCCATGACTTCTATTATTGTGTGCTGATCGATAAAGGCGAGCTAGAGCTGGAAGTTGACTTTCAGCCTATCAAGCTGACGGATCAAACGCTTTTTCTGTCCTATCCCGGCCAGATTCATCAGGTCAACTGGGCTCGTGTGGAGCGAGGCTGGTTTTTGGCGTTTGATCCGGCCCTGCTGGATGAGGGACTACGAAGCCTGCTGGACCAACGACTGTCCGAGGTTATTTTTCTGCCCTTATCGCCCGGTCAATCCACCCACTTTTTCTCATTTATCGGTCATGTCCATACGGTTTATGGCGATCCGGCTCAATTGTTTCGCCAACCCGTTATTCAGTCGCTGGTGATTGCCTTTGTGTATCAGCTAGTGTCGGCTTATTTATCGATGGAGCAATCCCAGTTGATTCGCCACTCCAGCCGGAGCATCGAAATTACGAAGGCCTTCAAGCAACTGTTGCGTCGGAATTTCAAGTCCATGAAACGGCCCGCCCACTTTGCCGCTCACCTGCATATGAGCGTTAGCCACTTGACTGACACCGTCCGATCCGTGACTGGTTTCCCGATCACCTACTTTATTCAGCAGGAACTGATGCGGGAAGCTCAGCGGTTACTTTACTACTCTGATCTGAGCGTCAAAGAAATAGCGGAGGTGCTGGGTTTTGAAGATGCTCAGTATTTTAACCGCTTATTTCACAAGGTGGTTGGTGTTGCTCCGGGCGCATTCCGGAAACAAAGTGAGCTATCTATTCACGCATAGACCCGTCCGATAAGCGATTTGTCACTTGAACTGGTCGTCTCAAATTTCGCCCGTTTTAAGCGATGGGTACAGTAATTGTTATGGCAAAGTCAATCTGTTTGAGCTGCAGTCTCAAATTGCCGTCTCATTAATCAACCGCTTATTCTCACAATTGAGATGAGTTTGTGCGACAGGAACGAGGGACTGTAACCCCTCAATCAATAGCGGCTAAACGCCGTACCTAGCGTCAACAAACGCGGCTTTTCAGGTAAGCGATTTTTTTACTACACTTACCGCATGTAAACCGGCCCTTCGTCGATCCCATGCCAAACCCATCCATGTATCCACCCCTGCCTCAACTTCTGGATGGCTATCGAAGTACGTTCGCCGATGGCAACATCTATGAACTTAACGAGTTGGTTCGACTTACTTACCACGCGACGGCCCTCGAAGGAGCAAGCTTGACCTTCGCTCAAACTTGCCAATTAATACAAAACGACCAACCGGTTTCTGACTATTGGTTGCCTGACCAGTTGCGTATCCTTGACCATTATCAGGCACTCGAGCAGATCCTGACCATGGCCAGCCAGCGCCAACCTATCAACCGGATCGCCCTGCAAGAAATTGCCGCTACACTCATGCGTCAGACGGGAGAATCGGTCTACTCCTTATTGAGCCAGTTCGATACGCGTCGAGGAGACTTACGAATCGATAGTGTGCTGATCGGCAAGCGCCCCTTACTAGCCGCCCACAAATTACCTGCCGCTCTTGACGAGTTGCTCAAGGGCATCAATACCCACATCAGCCAGCTGAAAACGCCCCGACAGATGTATGATTTCGCGTTTGAGGTTCATTTTCAGTTATTGACTCTCCATCCTTTTGGGGCAGGTAACGGCCCTATGGCCCGGCTGCTGATGAACTACGTTGAGCGCTACCATAACCTGCCGCTGAGTCTGGTTTATGTTGATCAGCGGGTAGCCTACCTGAGTTCTCTGGAAGCCAGTTGGCAGCAGAAAACGACGGTAGCAATTGTGCAGTTTATGCATAGTCAGTTGGTAAGGCTGTTGGAAGAAGGCAGTATGCAGCCGCCTTTTGAACCGTAAATGTTTGGTTGATTAAACTGTGTAGGTGAGGAGCGGATGAGGTTAATTATTTTTCTTTCTGATGTCTTGCCCTAATTGGAATCGGACGTTTTCATAAACGATCTTGAATACGGATCAAGTTGAGAATAGTATGTTGGCTTTCAGGTTGATATCCGATCAATTAATATGAATAAATACCATTGTATTGAACGGATCAAGTTTAGGCAGTTTACACGCAGATGTACAGTATACGTACTGGCCATTCTGCTGGCATAGTAGTACGAAGGGCATCCACTTAAGTAATCGATTTCTGATTAGGGTGCATGGGACATTAAACACATGAGTCCTGTAAAAGAGCGATCGAGAGCTCTCCACTAAACAGACCCATATTATGCCATTTTACGGGAACTAAAGTCCTTGGTATGTGACAACAGCCTCAATAAGCTATGATCTACCTAAGTACGAAAAAATCAGCAAATCATAACCCGTCTGCCGGTTTCAGGATGCGTCATGAAATAGGGGGTGAGCTTGAATACCGTTTCAATAGCATGTTTGGTAAGTACGTCATCTGGATGACCAATACCATAAATGTTCCCCTGGTCGATCAGGATTACCTTTTGAGCGTATTGCAGGGCTAGATTGATGTCGTGAACGATAACAAAGACGACCATATTATGCGACGCTAAGTCACGTACCAGCTTTAGGATTTGGTGTTGGTAATGAATATCCAGCGCCGAAATAGGTTCGTCGAGAAAAAGATACTTTACCGATTTATCCGACCGTTGACGGTACAACTGAGCAAGTACCCGAGCCAGGTGAACCTTTTGCTTCTCTCCACCCGAAAGTGAGGCAAACGCACGTGTTTTGAACGAAAACATGCCTACCGCTTCTAGACAGTCATCCGCAATTTTTTTATCCTGGCTGGTTGGGCTGAGATCAAAATACGGATAACGACCCATCATCACGACGTCTGATACACGCAAGTCGAATGGCAACGATATTAATTGCGAGAGCACCGCTTTCTGTCGGGCCAATGTAGCGAGGGGTATCGACTTCAGAAGTTGATCGCCATACCAAACTTGGCCCTGTGAGGGTGTTTCTGTTCCCGTCAATAGCTTCAGTAACGTGCTTTTCCCGGCCCCATTCGGCCCTAATACCATTGTGAACTCGCCGGGCATAAGCATCAGCGATACGTCGTCAATCAGACGATTTCCACCAATTTGAAAAGACAGATGTTCGGCTCTAAGCATAAAAACCTCCTTTTTGGAAGGACCGGGCATTGCGGACAAGCAGCCAGATAAATACGGGCGCGCCAACAAAGGCAGTAATAACACCAATAGGAAATTCGGCGGGTGCCACCAGCCGGCGCGCAATGGTATCCGCCATCGTGAGTAAAGACCCGCCCAGTAAGGCCGAAGCAATGACCAGAAATCGATTGTCCGACGTCTTTAGTAACCGAAGTACGTGCGGTACCACTAGTCCAACGAATGAAATCACACCAACCATCGCTGTTCCAACAGCTACCAGCAGCGTATTTAACAGCAACACCTGAATCTTGAGCCGGTCAATGTTATAGCCAAGATGGCGAACTTCATCTTCCCCTAGAATAAGAATGTTCAGCGCTTTGGTGAAACGAAGGGCCAGAAGAATACCAACCATCGTAACGGGTAATACAATGGCAAATTGGGTCCAGTCGGCTCCGGAAAAGGTGCCTAAATTCCAGAAGGTGATGGAACGGGCCTGCGGGTCGCGGGCAATGTATGACAGAAAACCCGTTCCACCGGCTGCCAGCGCATTGATCGCGATACCCGCCAGAATCATGGTCGCTACGTTTACTTTACCGCTCATTGATGCAATTCGGTATACCAGAAATGTCGCCAGAAAGGCAAATGTAAAGGCAACACACGGAAGCAAAAATAACCCCAGCGCGTCGGTAAAGGCCCAGTTGATGTTCTTGCCAAGCACAAAGACCAACGCGGCTCCTAAAGCTGCGCCGGAACTGGTTCCAACCAGTCCCGGCTCAACGATGGGATTACGAAATAAGGCCTGCATCAAGACCCCTGACACCGACAACCCAGCTCCAACAGTAGCACACAGCAATACGCGGGGCAACCGGATCTGCAGAAAAAGCCCCTGCGAAATCGGGTCGACAGTTGCGTTTGAGAAGCCGATGCCCTTCTGCAGGATATGTCCGATATCATCAAACGACAGGTCGACGGCACCAATCCGCAAAGCAGCCACGATGGAAATTATAAGTAGTCCCGTGAGTAGTCCGTACCACTGAGCAGGGGATAGGGAGGGTAGTTTCATTACTGATGAATTAACTTCATGAGCATCTGTACGTTTTCGCCCGTGCGCGGTCCAAGATAAATCAGGTCGTGTTCTTCGATGCGATAAATCTTCTTGTTTTTGCCCGCGGGGGTTAGGGCAATGCCCGGAAGCGTCGCTAACTTCTCGGCGTTACCCAACCGGTCGTAACCGAAATCCGTCACCAGAATAATATCGGGTTGCGCTTTGCTGATGATTTCCGGACTAAGCGGTTTCATGCCCTTCAGGGTGTCCATTACGTTTTTGCCACCTGCCAGACCGAGCATGTATGAAGCGGTTCCGGCCTTTCCGATAACCAGGTAGTTGTTGATGACCCGGCCAAAATGAATGATCGCCACTTTAGGGGTGGTTTTGTACTGCTTCACGTCTTCAGCGGCTTTGGCCAGATCAGCATCCAGCTTTGTTTTCAGACTATCGGCTTGTTTCTGAGCGCCAAACTGGGCCGCCAGTGAGTCAAACAGGGCTTTGACTTCGGGAATCGTGTGCGCGTCTGGGAATACTTTCATCGGCACACCCACTTTTTTCAACTGCTCCATCACGGCTTCCGGCGCTACATTACCATCGTGGTAAACGACCGTGGGTTTAAGGGCAATGATTCCTTCGGAATTCAGGAGACGATGGTAGCCTACTTTGGTGAGTTTCTGCGCAGCCGGTGGATACGTACTCGACAAATCAACGCCCACCAACTGATCGCCAGCCCCGAGGGCGTAAATCAATTCGGTCAGTTGCTTGGCGACACAGACTATTCGCTGTTTGGTTGTGGCTTCTGTCTGGTCTTTTTTATCAGATGTACAGGCCCCAAAGGTAAGGGTGGCGAGCGCTAGAAAAAGAGCTGTTTTAATGATTTTCATTGATTCGTAGTTGGTTTAGTATTGTACTGTGTAGAGACGCAACTATGCCGCATCGGCGGACCGGTCTCTACACAGGCTCAAAATATGTATTTCAGCATCGCTCCAGAGTAGACCGTAATCTTCGGGGATGGATTGTAGGCCAGGGGCCGGTTGTTGGTCGGGTTGGCCAGGTTCAGGAAAACCAATGAGGAATACGTACTACTCAGCATATTGTCCGAACCCACGTACACATCCAGACTGAAATGATTCCCCAATCCACTACGATAGCCCAGTTTTCCATTCACAAGCGTGTAGGCCGGGGCGAAATGGTTGTTGGGCAGGTTAATGGGCATCTTGTCGACATACATCATGGTTCCATTCAGGTAGAAGCCCGATCGGATTTCCAGATCGACACCGGCATTCAGCAGGTTTGGCGCAATACCTGACTCTTTCTTACCTGTATAATCGACCGTTCTGTTGTCGTTGTTATTGTCGCTTCTGTACTCCTTGTAGTAAAAGTCGCTGTAGGTGTACGACACGAACGGACGAACCAGGGAAACCGCCCCGGCACTCGGGCGATAGGCGTACTGAATAGCCAGTTCCAGTCCGTTGTGCTGCACTTTTCCGGCGTTGGTTGTTATCGAATACGCTGGTACGGTCGAGGTAGCCGCAAATCCCTGAGGTACGAGTTTGTCCGTTACGGCCATCGTAAAGTAAGCCACTTCGTAAGTAAGTGATTTATTCAGGAAGCTCCCTTTGCTGCCAATTTCGTAACTGGTGCCTAACTCGGGGCGAAGATTATAATTCACGACACCCGTTTGTGCGACAACGACCTGATTGGTCCCCGGCGCGGAATACCCCCGACTAACGCTGCCATATAGCGACACATTATTTGTAATCTGGTAGGCCAGTGCAGCCCTTGGCGACACGATAGGGGTGAACCGTTTATAGCCAGACACATTGACGTAAAGGGGCGTTGTTGTGGCTGCCCGCATATCGGTGATGCCATACTCGACATAATTGAGGCCTGCCCCCGCCGACACTGTCAGTTTGGGGGCTATTTGTAGGGCCGCCTGAGCAAACACACTGTACTGCATGGCCTGTACTTCCAGATCGGAACGGAGGGCGCCCAGAATACCATTAGACAGACCATACCCTTTGGCGTAGTTGAAATTCTTCAAAAACTCGCCACCAAGGCTAAGCGTTGGTCGGAGTGGACTGGCGTCGTTGCTGTAGGTGAACACGGAACGGCCACCGAATTTGAACTTGTTCGTTTTGTTTACGCCGGCCGCAAACGGCTGATCAATAACCTGTCCCCCCACGAAAATAGTTGTTTTGTTCGTGAATCGGTCGGTAAACTGGTAGCTATGGCTCAGGCCAACCCGGGCACTTTCTGTTTTGATGCTGGCATTATTGCTGACATAGGCCGGATCGGAGCTTTCCGGTTGTTCACGTATGGCTACACTGTCTATTTCTCCGGCCAGCAAGTCATACGAATTGGTATAGCCGACAAAGACTGACATCGACCGTTTGGCACTCATATAGGTGTCGCTGGTGATACTCAGAAAGTCTTTTTGTGAACCGCCATGCACCCGGAAACCATCGTATTTCTGATGGCCATAATTGATGTTCAGACTCGTATTATCAGAGCCTGTTTTGATGGATGTGTTGGTCCGAAATAAGCCATACGATCCCCCTAAAACTTGTTGACTGATACTCGTTTTGCCAATTGGCGCCCGTTCAGTATATAAATTGACGACACCACCAATGGCATTCCCATACGCACTGGATCCTGGACCTTTCAGTACTTCAACCCGGCTCAGGGTCGTAAAATCAACATCATCCAGGAACGTGGTGCCGTCGCCGTCCGTGAGTGGAATGTCGTTCAGGTAGGCTTTGTAACCAACGCCGTTGAAGTTGGTCTGGTTGCCATACCCACGAATTACGATCCGGTTTCCGGCAGCAATTGTCCGCATTTCTACTTTCACACCAGGGATCAGGTTCACGTAATTCTGAAGATGAATCCCGTTGGTTCGCTGAATATCGCGGCTGGTTACCAGCCCCACCGCTCCGGCCGTACGTTGGATCGTTTGGGGGACTGAGTAACCGGCCACGATTACTTCGTTCAGGTCAGTATTTGACGGCTCTAGCTCAATCGTCAGGCGACTCATAGTCGCTTTAACACCAACTGTAAGGGTCTGATAGCCAATCGCTGAAAATTGCAGTTGATCCCCTTCATTCGCCGACAGACTAAATTGGCCCTTATCGTCGGCTGTCGTGCCGCGCGTTGTGCCGCTAATCAGAACAGATGCTCCGGTAATGGGTTGAAAATTAGTCGGATCAACTATTCGGCCCGTTATGGTCGTCTGGGCAAAAAGTGCCGGCCCGTAGCATAGGGCCAGAAACAGCGTGAGAATGTATTTTTTATAGATAAACCTCATGAGTAGTTAAATAAAAGTAGACATAGAATCCTTCCGGAAAGGGCATACCTCTCCTGATGTCTGGAAAGCAGACAGTCGAAAACAGAGGGGTTCTATAAATTGGGCGGAGGAGAGATTACGTCTAGTTCTGGACGTGTAATCAGAAGCGAACAGTACGTGAAAACCGGCTTAAGGCCGTGCCACGTAGCCTGAGGAAGCTGGCTAGATTCGGCCAGATAAAGCAGGTCAAAAGTAGTCCGCCATTTTATCTGCTTTCGTCTACTAGTAGGCCTGGAGCTAAGTGTCTGATCGACATGGGCCGTTTCTTCATACAGCCAGGGAGCCTCTTTCTTAAGCTCAGTTTCGGCGTCATCCCGAAAGCCATACACATACAATGTATCGGAGCGAACCTCGCGGTAGAGTACATCGACCATCTGGCCCATCCACTCAAATTCGCGTTCGGTTACCAAAAAATCCGTTTGATCGGACAACTCGGCCCTCGGAACCGCGATACGTATCAGTTTATCGGAAGCGAAATACGTTTGGTGGGTGAATGCCCATTTGGCCAGAAACTCCCGGGCATAGAAATGGCCGTAAAGGCCCACAAGAGCCAATACAACCACCACCAACAGCACACGTACTATTGTCATACGCCCGATAGACATTTGCTTTGTTCGTATCCTGGGTTATTCAGAAAACCAGGATCTTAGTTTGGTCGACTCTTGCTCTGAATCGCCGGTTTTAGCGCGTTTAACGCTTTTAACTGCTCTGCCAGGCTTTTTGACAAGCTATTATACTGGTCACTTTGCTGCTTAGTCGGTTTCGAATCATCAGACTCAACGAACCCAGCCAAGGCCGTGAACTTCGTATTCAGCCGAACCGGGTGATTCGTCAAATCCTGATTAGCCTTCGCCCGAAACTGGTACAAAGCGTCTTCAATACGGAGTAGTTTATCCTTTAATTCTTTGATCGACTGATCATCGGCGGATCGTCCCGTGCTGTCCAACTGTCGTCGCATTTGCCGAATCGTCAGAACACCGTTCCGTAGTTCGTTGAGCCGCTCCCGAATTTTGATGAGCATATCGAATTGTTCTTTAAACTCGGCCGGTGTTGTCTCGATGCGTGGATCTTTAATGATTTCGAAGTTCTGGACGTATGTTTTACCGTCTACCATCAGTTGGGCTTTGTACGTACCCGGCATGGCCAGGGGCCCTCTGGCACGTCCGTGTGTCACGGAATTGGGTAGTGTAATCGGGTCCGGGTAGCGCATGTCTTCCCAAACGAACGCATTGCCGCCTGCTTCAGCGGGCAACATCGTTTCTTTTCGGGCAGGTGCTTTTGGCTGACGCATTTCCGCTAAACCGGACGAATCTTTCGGGGTCGTTGCCGAGGCAGATCGAGGTGTCGTAGTAGAAGCGTTGCTTTTGTAGGATTTAATGAGCAGTCCGCTGGCGTCAAAGAAATCGAGTGAAATCTGGCCCTTCGGCTTCTCCGGTAAATAGTAAACGACCTTAACGCCATTGGGCGGGTTTTTCCCTAATTCAGTAGGTCCATTCGGCACTGGTTTTATGGCTGGGTCCAGGCCCGCTTTAAACCGAACCGTTGGCCGGGGTTTGAACAAGTGCACGGCTGATTTTTGTACCTCATCGGTCAGTTGATGCAAAATGGTCAGGTCGTCCAGAATCCAGAACGAGCGGCCGTGAGTAGCCGCTACCAGATCGTTATCCTGAATCGCCAGATCGTGAATAGGTACCACCGGCAGGTTCAACTGAAGCGGTTGCCAGTTGGCTCCATCATTGAAGGAAACATACATGCCCTTTTCTGACCCCGCATAGAGCAGCCCCCGCCGTTTAGGGTCTTCCCGAACGACCCGAACGAAATCATCATTGGGAATTCCTTGTGTAATTTTAGTCCAGGTTTTGCCGTAATCGCTGGTCTTGTAAACGTATGGTTGAAAGTCATCCTGCTTGTACTTCAAGGCGGCTACGTAAGCCGTCGCCGGGTCATGCGGTGAGGGATCGATGATGCTGATCCGGGCAAACGCCGGCATGTCTTTCGGTGTAACATTTTTCCAGGTTTTGCCATTGTCCTGCGACAATTGTACGTACCCATCATCCGATCCTGACCACAAAATACCCGCTTTTTTAGGCGATTCGGCCAGCGCGAAAATAGTGCCATACCACTCTACACCTGTATTGTCCCGTTTGATAGGCCCCCAATCTTTCCCAATCGATTGGTCATCCAGCGTCGGTGTTTTTTCGAGCGTGGCCGGGTCGGACCGGGACAAATTGGGGCTGATCACCTGCCAGCTTGCTCCCTGATCGGTTGAACGATGAACGTACTGCGAGGTAGCATACAGTACTTTTGGATTATGGGGCGACACCATAACGGGGTACGTCCACTGAAAGCGATAAGCCAGATCCGCTGATCCGTAGCCGTACATGTCATCCGGAATGACCGATACATCCTTGAGCTGGCTGGTCTTCTGATTCAGGCGGGTAAGCCAATGGTGATTAGCGGCAAAAATCATCGACGGATCATTTTTGTCGAAAGCGATATAACCCGATTCGCCCCCGCCTACGTCGTAATTTTCGTTGGGATAAATAGCCCCGTAATCCGAGCGGCTGGGAACGGAAATGGTTGAATTATCCTGTTGTGCGCCATAAACCCGATACGGAAACTTATTATCGGTAATGACGTGGTACATCTGGGCCGTTGGCTGATTGTAGATCGTCGACCACGAGTTTCCACCATCGAACGTAACGGTTCCCCCTCCATCGTTGGCCTGCACCATCCGTTTGGTATCGTTTGGATCAATCCAGAGCTGGTGGTTATCGCCGTGCGGAGGGTCGACTTTTTTGTACGTTTTCCCCCCGTCGCCCGATTTCCACATGTCAATGTTAAGCACCCATAGTGTTTCAGGGTCTTTGGGGTCGGCCGCGAGGTGATGGTAATACCAGGGCCGTTGGAACAGGTCGGCAAACTGACTGACTACCTGCCACGTAGCCCCTGCATCATCGGTTCGGTAGACGCCCGTCTGTTCATTTTCGGCTTCGATAATTGCCCAGATGCGGTTGGGTTTCGACGGAGAAAGTGCTAAACCAATACGGCCCCGGTTGGTGCCCGTCGGTAACCCCTTATTACGGGTAATGTCGGTCCAGGTAGTGCCGCCATCCGTCGATTTGTGGATGCCCGCACCCGGTCCTGCGCTACGTACGCCCCAAGGAAACCGGCGGAATTCAAACGTAGACGCATAAATGGTTTTGGGGTTTGCCGGATCGATTGTCAGGTCGATAGCACCGACGTTCGGATTCTTGTACAAGACTTTTTGCCAGCTTTTGCCACCATCCTGTGTGCGGAAGACACCCCGTTCATCGTTCGGTCCAAAGGCGTGTCCCAGTGCAGCTACGTAAACGATGTCGGGATTCGTCGGATCGATAATAACCGAGCCAATGTGATACGTATCGCTCAGCCCAATATGGGTCCAGGTCTTGCCCGCATCCGTCGATTTATACATGCCATCGCCGTGGGCCAGATTGCCCCGCAGCGTGTGTTCACCCATCCCAACGTACATGATATTGGGATTTGACTTGGCCAGCGCGATGGCACCCACGGAACCCGTTTTGCAAAAACCATCCGATATGTTCTGCCAGGTAATGCCCCCGTTTTCGGTTTTCCAGACGCCCCCGCCGGTTGTGCCCATGTAAAACACCAGCCGTTCGGTAGGATGACCCGCGACAGCTACCGAACGCCCTCCGCGAAAAGGGCCGATGTTCCGCCATTGCATGGCTTTCATGACCGAAACATTGACTGGCGTTGGCGACGGAGCTGTTTTAACGGGTGTAGACTGTGCCGTCGCCTGGAAATGGCTCAACGTGAGGGTTAGGCCAGCTAGGTGAAACAACCGGCAAAACGGATTCTTTAGGCTAACGAAGACCTTGTCGATCAGGATAGTAAGCGGGCTAATTATGGGCATGACGTACGTTGATGAACTAGTTTGGCAATGGATTACATGCCAATTTTGGCCGTTTTTGTAAGCTTATCCAACTCAGTCAATTGCCTGGTCAGATCATTCGTTAACTCCTCGTATACTTTGTAGGAACCATCCGTTGGTTTAGCATCCCCATTTTCTATGCTGCGCCAGAGAGCCGCCAGCCGGTTATTCAGTTTGATCGGGAAGTTCAACGGATCCTGCCCGCTCTGATTCCGGATCTGATACAGATTTTCTTCGATGATGCTCAGTTGGTCCTTCAGTTTCTTGCTGGCTGGATTTTCGGGTTGCTTCGCCAGTTTTTCCTTCATGGCCCGAATCTGAATGACCGCGTCGTTGGCTTTACTGGTCTCATCTCTCAGTTTCATGGCCATCTTAAACTGCTCCTGCACGTCAGCCGTCGTAACGCCCTTCAGCCGGGGATCGAGTCGGATCTCAAATGGCTGCGTAAAGGACTGGTCACCCACCGTAAGGCGAACCTGATATTGACCGGGTAAGGCCAACGGACCGGATGTTGGACGTGCTCCCCACATAATCATGCCTTTAAAATACGTGGCACCGGGATAGCGAAGATCCCATTCGTAGCGGTTCAGCCCGGCAGCCGTTGTGGGTAGCTTGACCCGAGGCTTGCCCGGTTCATCATCATCGTCGTCCTCCCCAATTTTTGGGTTTGTTGGCTTATTGCCGGTAAACGTTTGTATTACGGTTCCGGCTGCATCCAGTATTTCGACTTTCACACTGTCGGCCTGTTTCGCCAGATAATACTGGAAAACAGCCGGTTGTACCCGTCGAACGGCATAGTAGGGCTTGAATAGGTGGACGCTTTTCTTGGCCAACTCGGGCGTAAATTCCCGAACAGGGGCGATGTCGTCCAGTACGTAGATCGATCGGCCATGCGTACCGACCACCACGTCCTTTTCCGTTACCTGTATGTCTGCGATCTGAGTATCGGGCAGCTTTAATTGCAGCGGTTGCCAGGTTTCACCATCCGTAAAGGATACCCAAATACCATGTTCCATGCCCGCGTAGAGCAGGCCGGGGCGGGTAATATCTTCCCGAATCGAATGCGCATAATCGTCTGATCGCAGGCCCGTAATGATCTTTTTCCAGGTTTTGCCGTAATCATTCGTTTTATAGATGTAGGGCGCCCGGTCGTCCATCTGGTACCGTTTAGCCGCTACATAGGCTGTGCCGGGTTTGTGCCGTGAGGCTTCAATAATGCTCACGCGGGTGTGTTTGGGCAAATCCGGTGGCGTGATGTTCTGCCAGGTTTTTCCATGGTCGCGGGTGATGTGGATGAGTCCATCATCGGAACCAGCCCAAATCGTATTGACGTCGTGGTAGGAGGGAGCCAGGGCAAAAACGGTCGCGTAGATTTCGGGGCCATTCATATCCATGGTGATAACGCCACCGCTTTTTCCAAGCGTCGTGGTATCGGCAAGGGTTAGGTCTGGACTTATTTTTGCCCAGCTCTGACCTTCATTGGTCGATACCCAAACGTGTTGAGAACAAACGTACAACCGGTTTGGGTCTTTGGGCGAGAACACAATGGGGTACGTCCACTGCCATCGTTCGGGTAGCGCACTGGCCGGTTCACCCGAGAAGAAACGAGGATACACCTGTACGTCCCGATTTTGACCTGTCGAACGGTCATAGCGCGTGAGCAGGGCTCCCTGGCTACCAGCATAAAAAATGTCGGGATTCTTCGGGTCTTGGGCAATGTAGCCGCTTTCGCCCCCGCCAACTTCATATCCCCATTCGCTTTTCTTGATGCTGTTGCTTTTTACTAACCGATTCGTCCAGTCCTCACTGGCCACCGCAACCGTTGTGTTATCCTGTTGGGCACCGGCAATGTGATAGGGAAAATCGCTGGTGGTTGTAATGTGATATAACTGTGCTGTCGGGAAGTTTTCGTCGGTCCAGGTTTTGCCACTGTTGACTGACACCGCTCCACCGCCATCATTTGATGTAATCATACGGGTTGAGTCAGCCGGGTCTATCCATAGATCGTGGTTATCCCCATGAGGAACGGTAATGGTTTTGTTAAATTTCACCCCGCCATCTGTTGATTTGTAGAACCCAACGTTCAGGCAATACACGCCATTTTTGTCGAGCGGATCGGCATAAATTCGGGAATAATAAAAAGCCCGCTGGCGTAGTTTTCGTTCGTCATTGACATGCTTCCAGGTCATGCCGGCATCATCGGATCGGTAGACGCCCCCGTCTTCGGCTTCGACAATGGCCCAGACGCGGTTTGGATCAACCGGCGAAACGGTCACGCCAATTTTACCTACCGTCCCTTTGGGCATGCCGGGTTTGCGGGTTAGTTCGGTCCAGGTGTCGCCCCCATTCGTGGATTTAAACAGGCCTGATGCACCACCTCCGCCCCACATTTTCCAGGGTTTTCGATAGACCTCCCAGATGGAGGCATAGAGGACGTTTGGGTTTTTTCGGTCGATGATAATATCAACACCCCCCGCCTTGTCACTTTTATAAAGCACCTTTTTCCAGCTCTTACCCCCATCGGTCGTTCGGAAAATTCCCCGTTCTTCGTTCGGCCCATAAGGATGGCCCAGAGCCGCTACATAGACAATATCCGGGTTTGTCGGGTGGATACGCACACGGGCAATTGCCTGGGTATTTTTCAGGCCGATGTTGGTCCATGTTTTCCCGGCGTTTGTTGTTTTGTAGACCCCATCGCCCTGCATGATGTTTCCCCGAAGCTGCGTTTCGCCAGTCCCGATATAAACGATGTCCGGGTTGGATTCGGCCACCGCCACAGCGCCCACCGATGAACTAGTTATCTGCCCGTCCGTGACGGGTCCCCAGCTTTGGCCGCCATCCGTCGTTTTCCATAACCCTCCGCCTACGGCACCAAAATAATACTCCAATTTACGACTCGGCGAACCAGCGGCTCCCAGCGATCGCCCGCCCCGAGTGGGGCCAATGTTGCGCCAGGACATTCCCTTGAATACAAGATTGCTTGCTGTATCGACAACCGTCTTTTGCTGAGCCAAAAGCGGGCTACTGGCGAGTGCGCTGCCAATGACAGTGAAGATAATAAGGAACAAATACTTCATTAGTAGAAGGTTATTATGACAATGCGTTGATTCTTTTGTGCCTTTGGCAGAATGAGCCTGTCGGGTGACGGATGCGTATAGATCAAGTAGGGTATACTGAGCAAACTTAGGGAAGTCCAAACTAAATACAGTACGAATGCGTAAAGAAATATATTCTGATTTTTTGAAATATGCCAAATTTTAATTTAAACTAATTCTCGCTTATTGGTAATTTGAGTTATAGGAAGACATCTAAGGGAAATAATATATTGAATGTAAGGATTTTTTTAGAGTAAATTTGGCAACTGCCAGGACCCGTTTAAGTTAGCCCTGCTAAGTCAGTCAATTCTGTTTCATTGGTCTGTTGACGGTTCAACCCCCTAACAACGGTCTATCTATCGTTACTTTTCTTTTCTTTCTATGTTTTCGCTTTCCGACAAAACCGTTTATAGCCTGCACCGAATTTCGGGTTTGGTAGGTGGCCTATTCATTCTGATCATTACCATTACCGGTTCAATCCTAGTCATTGATAAACAGGTCGATAACTTGCTGAACCCGAATCTGACTAAGGTTAATCCTGTCGGCAATCGCCTGTCGTACGACCAGTTGCTGGCAAAGGTGCATCAGCAGTATCCCACCGCTCAACTGCTCAATCTTCAGATAGCCGGCATGGATAAAACAAGTGCTACCCGAGTTGATTTGATCGATCAGGGCATTTGGCAATGGGTTGTGTTGAATCCATACACGGGGGCTACGGTCGGTGCGCGCAATGCGGATGCCACACTGGTCCGACGGGTGCGGGAACTGCACGAAAATTTATTGCTGGAACCTGTGGGTGGTTTCGTCATGGGGCTGGCTGGCATTTGTTTGCTGGGTTCAGCTCTGACGGGAACCTGGTATTACCGGCGGTCGCTGCTCAGCGTTTTCAAAATCGGCGTTCGATGGAATAAATCAGCCCGTATCGTGTACGCCGACATTCATAAATGGCTGGGTGTTGTCGCCCTGCTTTTTATGCTGATGATGAGCGCAACGGGTATTTTTTTTCACTGGGAGCAAATCGAGCGGAAATTTGGTGACAGTGCCAAACCACCACAAACCCAATCAACGCTGGTCAAGCCAGCCAGATTTGCGGTCGATGCTTCCTTGGCTGCTGCCAGGGCTTCCATCGCCGGTTTTGAGCCCGAGCAGATTGACTTTCCCAAATCCGGCGACACGACGTTAGTCATTCGCGGGAATATGCCGGGTAGTATCCGCTTGCTCGGCAAGTACAACGTTTCGGCTACGATGAATGCTCGAACGGGTCAATATGTGAGCGGCTTCAATGCGCGGGACGCCGATCTGGAATACATTGCCGAACACATTTTCGAGGAACTGCACTTTGGCCGTTATGGTGGCTGGCTATCTCAGATTGTCTATATTCTTCTGGCTCTGGCGACAGCCATTGTTACAATTACAGGTCTGCTTATCTGGCTTGTAAAGCGGAACTGACCGCCCCTTTAAAGAGAAAAACACAGGCATAAATACGATCACTAGAAAGCGATCCTTCATACTGACCAAATGTCGGTATAGAGGATCGCTTTCTAGTGATCGTATTTGTTTGCGGGTGGGCTAGCACAGGCTAGGTGTTTCAACAAAATCTTGCGCTAAGTCAGCCGCATTTAACCCATAAAAGTCTATTACGGAATAATTGCCGGTATATGTTGCTCCGTTACCAGCCGATTAAACTGCGGCACATCTCGGTCGATAACCTCTTTCAATTGGCCAATCGATGTATTGACCTGCTTTTCCAGCGTTTCATAGACGACATAAGACGATTTGGTTGGCTTCGTATCAGCAGAGGACACCACCGAGCTAACACCCGACATTTTGTCGTTCAACCGAATCGGATACGCCAACGCATCCTGACCTGCTTTCGACTTAGGCTGCATCATGGTCGATTCCAGCTTATCCAGCTTGTCCAGGATAGGCTGTGTTACCTTCTTAAACTTAGCGATTGTGGTCGAGTCCTTGACCTCTTTCATGTAGCTATTGATCTGGTTCCGAATCTGGCGCAATTGATTGATCGACTTGTGCGTCTCCGACAGCTTATTGTTGATCTTCATCAATAAATCGAATTGTTCCTTATAATCAGCGTCGGTCAGTTTCAGGCGCGGATCTTTCAGAATTTCAACTGGCTGTTCAGCCACTAGCGAGTCGCCCAGCAACAGCCGAACTTTATATTTACCTGGCACGGCTTTCGCGCCAATGCCCCGACCCGTCCACATAACGTTGATGCCATCGACGGCCGTTACATCCGGGTAGCGCATGTCCCACACAAAGGCGTTCATGCCTGCCACCGCCGGAGCCGTTCCGGGGCGCGTCGTAGTCGGATCGTTGTAAAATTCTTTTGCAATTTTCAGGGGTTGCCCTTTTTTGTCTTTCGTGCTCGAATACGTAATGATTGTGTCGTTCGTGCTGGTCATGAACAGCAATTTCAATTCTTTCGTCGGTGCCTTTTTTAGGTAATACCGAACGATGACGCCATTCGGTGCATTTTCGCCCTCGTCCAGAATTGGGCCGCCCCGACCACCACCAGCCCCACCTTCCATGCGATAAGCCGGGCGGGGTTTATACAAGTGCGCCGTCTTTTTAAGTAAGGCGGGCTGCTGATCAGCGATTTCGTGCAACGGCGTTACGTCATCCATAATCCAGAACGAGCGTCCGTGCGTAGCAATGACCAGATCTTTATCACGTTTATGAATCTGCAAATCGCGGACTGGCGTAACGGGTAAATTCAAACTCAGCTTCTGCCAGGAGGCTCCGTCGTTGAAGGAAACGTAAATACCGCGTTCGGTACCGGCATATAATAAGCCAGCTTTGTTAGGATCTTCGCGCACGACGTGACAATAGTCATCGGCCGGAATACCCGCTGAAATTGATGTCCAGGTTTTGCCGTAGTCTGTCGTTTTAAACATATAAGGCTTGCGGTCGCCCGACATGTAGCGTTTGGCCGCCAGATATGCCTTACCCTTCACGTGATCAGATGGGTGTACCATACTCATGATGGCCCATTCCGGCAGCATGGACGTCGGGGGCGTAATTTTCTGCCAGCTTTTGGCTCCATCACGGCTAATATGCATCAGTCCATCGTCAGAACCCGCCCAGAATATGTCTTTCTCCACCGGTGATTCGGCGAAGGTAAATATGGTTGGAAACGTCTCGGCACCCGTATTGTCTTTCGTGATCGGGCCACCCGTATCACCCTGCGTTTTGGGGTCGTTGCGGGTTAAGTCGGGGCTGAGGTCCTCCCACGAATGCCCGTAATCCATACTCCGGTGCACATACTGCGACGTAACGTAGAGTGCTTTGCTGTCGTGCGGAGAAAATACAATAGGAAACGTCCACTGAAAGCGATACTTCCGATCGGATGAAGGCGCCCCCATGCTGTAATCAGGATATACATTAATCCGTTGATTCTGGTCTGTATCCTTGTCGTAGCGGGTAATCAGCCCATCGTAGCTACCGCCAAACGTAATTTGTGAGTTGTTGGGGTCTGGTGTAATATAACCCGATTCACCACCCGCCACGGTATACCAGGCACTTGGCCCGATTGAGAAATCCGTTGTCCGGCTGGCAATGCGAATTGCTGAGTTATCCTGCTGAGCGCCATATAAATTATACGGGAAATCATTATCGAGCGAGACGTGGTAAAACTGCGACGTCGGAATGTCGATATTCGAGAACGTAGCCCCACCATTGTAGGTCACTTCTGCGCCACCATCATCGGCAATAATGAAGTTCTGGGCATTTTTGGGGTTCCACCAGATATCGTGCGTATCGCCGTGGTGAACCTCTATGCTCTTGAACGTTTTGCCTCCGTCAAATGACTTCAGCGCATTCACGTTCAGGATAATAAGTCCATTTTCGTTCTGCGGATCGGCGGCCAGCATCATGTAATACCAGGGGCGCTGCCACAGGTTTTTGTCTTCGTTGATCAACTGCCAGTTCTCGCCCGCATCGTCGGAGCGATACAAACCGCCTTTTGCATTTTCAATCATGGCATACAGGCGATTGGAGTTAACCGGCGAAACCGTAATACCGATTTTGCCTAGCAGTCCTTTTGGCATACCTGGCTTATCATGCAGGCTGATCCACGTGTCGCCCCCGTCGGTTGATTTATACAAGCCACCGCCTGTTCCACCACTGCTCATCATATAGCTGTTGCGGTACGCTTTCCACATAGATGCGTATAGAATCGACGGGTTATTAGGGTCAAGTTCAATGCAGGCCGCGCCTATACTGTCACCTTTGGCAAGAATTTGTTTCCAGGTTTTGCCCCCGTCGATAGTCCGGAAAACACCCCGTTCCTTGTTCGGCGCAAATGGGTTTCCCAGCGCCCCCACGTAAGCGATATCAGGATTTTTAGGATGAATTTCGATATTACTTACGGCATCGGCCAGTTTCAGCCCCACGTGTTTCCAGGTTTTTCCGGCGTCCGTCGACTTGTAAATACCATCTCCGTTGGCGATGTTGCTACGGATATCCGGTTCGCCCATACCTACATAAATGATGTTTGGATCAGACTGGGCAACGGCAATAGCGCCCACCGAACTGGACTTAAACGTACTGTCGGAAATGCTGTTCCAGTTGGCCCCGCCGTCGGTAGTTTTCCAGACGCCACCACCTGTTGCGCCAAAGTAATACGTAAGTGGCTGGTCGGAATGCCCCGCTGCCGCTAGCGAACGTCCACCTCGAAACGGCCCGATGTTCCGCCATTTCAACCCATTAAAGAGACTGTCGGAGGATGGCTGAGCAGGCGCAGCCGTCGATTTGGGTTTTCGTTGAGCCACTGCAGGGTCGGTAAGCAGCAGGGCCGCTACCATAGCTCCGGCAAGGGAAGTAAAGTAATGAGACATAGAGATTGGGTTAAGTGATTTCCCCACTGCAGGGCAGGGGGCTTGATTAGCAATTGAATTTTCTGATACCTGGAGTACTAGAGGACTTCCTTTTGAGGGATTTTTAGGGAGAGTTCATGTACAGGTCTGCGTAGGTTGGCTTATAGTACAAGAAAAGTAAAGGGTATTTCTATTGGCAAGCATACCAAGCTCAGCCGTATCGCCGTAGTTACAGAATTTCTGCCGTCGCTGGTATAACCGTATGTCTAACAAATCGTGCATAGAGCACACAAGCCAGAATTAAATAGGCGAAACATCATGACGGACATCTCCTGCCTGGAAACGGTTATTATACTTTTTGGGAAATGGACTCGAAAAGTTTGCTTATACCAATGCGTTACGCTGTATCTTCTGCAAACCCGGTTCAAATATTCATTACTATTTTCAGTAAATCCAATTTTAATTATAATTTAATGTAATATTGAAAATATTGGATGGTTAAAATAATATAAATTAAAAAAATAGTTCTAAAATAGTTTTAGCTATTTATTTCCGTAAGATTGTTTAAGACTGTTATTAACGATATGGTCAGCGAAGAATACAATCAATATTTCTAAAAAAAGCTAAACTATTTCATAGGGTAATATTTGCGTTGCCTATGGCGAATCCCTACATTAGCAAGCGAAAATCTTTTGCAATCCCGCATTTAGCAAAATACTATTTTGCAAACGCATAAAATAGTATTTTCTCCTTTTATACCTATTCTTATCCAAGAATACGGCGATATGGTGTCGTGCTACTCTCGATGCCAGTTGTTACTAATATGCATATCCTTTTTTAGACAAATTCCAAACTGTGATTAGTAGAGGCTGGAATTTGCCGCCCCATATTACCCAGTTTTAATCTATTTTTAATATAAAACCCGCCTTATGGCAGCCGTCTACATTATGAGACAAACATCTCTACTCATCTTTCTCTTGTGCCTGTCGACAATGTCCCTGTTTGGCCAGGCGCGCACGCTTACCGGCAACGTAACCAATAGCGAAGACGGTACTGATCTGCCGGGCGTAAACGTGATTTTGAAAGGAACAAGTACGGGGGTAACTACCGATGCCAACGGGGCGTTTAAGCTGTCGGTACCTGATCAGGGCGGAACATTGCTCTTCTCATCGATCGGATTTCAGGCGCAGGAAGTATTGATTGGCAACCAAAGCAAAATCACCATCAAGCTGTTGCCTGACACCAAACAACTGTCCGAAGTGGTCATCACGGGCTATGGTACTCAAGCCCAGAAAACGCTGACGGGTTCTATTGCCTCCGTAAGTGGCAAATCCATTGAAAATATCCCAGCTCCTAGTAGCGATCAACTCCTGCAAGGGCGGGCAGCCGGTGTTCAGGTGAGTGCTAACTCCGGTACACCGGGTGGTGGTATGCAGGTACGCGTACGCGGAACAACCTCCATCAACGGCTCCAGCGACCCGTTATACGTAGTAGATGGCATCCCGATTCAGTCGAACAACCTGTCTGGTATTGGTTTGGGTGGTAGTACGACCAATCCGATCGCGGATATCAATCCGGCCGATATTGCTTCCATGGAAATTCTTAAGGATGCTTCGGCAACGGCTATTTATGGAGCACGGGCAGCCAACGGGGTCGTGCTGATCACAACCAAACGGGGGGCTAACAAAAAAGCGAAGATCAGTTTTGGTACGTATCAGGGCACGCAACAATTATGGCGTAAACCCGCTGTTGTCAACGGCACTACGTTCGAAACGCTCATCAACGAAGCGAATGTAAACAACGGGCAGAAACCCACCTATGCGAATCCAGCCGGTACGACAAACAGCAACTGGAGTGACCGTATCTTTCAGGATGGCGCAATCCGCAATTATGATTTGTCAATAGCGGGCGGCAGCGAGAAAGTGCAGTACCTGGTATCGGCAAATAATTTTCTTCAGGAAGCAGTCATAAAAGGTTCGGACTTCAAACGAACCAGTGGACGCGTCAATCTTGATTTTACACCGATCGACAAAGTCAAGGTAGGAACGAGCGTCCTGTTTGCCCGAAGCAGGCGCAATCTAATTCGGAGCGACGATAACATTTCCGGCGCGCTGTCGGGTGCGTTTTTCCTACCACCAAATCTGCCTTTCTACCAGGCCGACGGCTCGTATACCAAGTTTGGTACCTTCGAGAACCCCATTGCCGCCGTTGAGAACAACAATATCAAGATGAATACAAATCGGTTTCTGGCCAATGTATACGCGCAATATGATATTCTCCCCGGTCTGAATTTACGCAGCACCTTTAGTCTTGATTATTCGAATATTCAGGAAGATCTATACGACAATACGTTTCTGAATAACGGCGCATCCCGGAACGGGTTCGGCCAATCGCTTAACTCGCGGGACAACAATTGGATTCAGGAGAACGTCCTGACGTATCAGCGCTCGTTTGGCGATCATTCCATCAATGCACTGGTTGGTACGTCAATGCAGGAATCGACATTTGATCGTACTACGGCCACTGGCGAGCAGTTTCCAAGCAATGACTTCACCCGGATTATATCGGCGGCTGTGCAACGGGGTACATCCGAAGGTACCAGTTGGGGGATTTCTTCACTGTTTGGACGTATCGTTTACGATTATAAAAGCCGGTATTTGGCAACGGTCAATGTCCGGCGCGATGGCTCGTCCCGCTTTGGCCGCGACAACCGCTGGGGTACGTTCCCGTCGGTGGCTCTGGGCTGGTTACTCTCCGAAGAGTCATTCATGAAAGGTATATCGTTCGTGAATATCCTTAAAATTCGGGGGAGCTACGGGCTGACGGGCAACCAGAGTGGTATCACCAACTTCCAGTCAATTGGCTTGTGGGGTGGTAATCTGGACGATCTGGGTGCGCCGTCTGGTTCATCGGCTTACGTTGATCTGCCGGGCATAGCACCCATTCAGTTGGCCAACCAGGATCTGAAATGGGAAACAACGACCCAGACCAACGTTGGTTTAGACTTGGGTATCGTTAAGAACCGGGTGAAAATTACCGCCGATTACTACGTTAAAAATACCACCGATCTGTTGCTGGCTGTTCCGGTCCCGCGCACGTCCGGATTTAATACGTTGGTGCAGAATTACGGTGCCGTTCAAAACAAAGGGGTTGAACTGGGTATCAACGCCGATATCTTAAAAGGCGACGACCAGAAAATTGGCTGGAATGTCAACTTCAACATTGCCACCAACACGAATAAACTAACCAAACTGGCAGCCCCGTTTACGGTTTATAACCGGGACATCTACCGCTACGAGGAAGGCTATTCGATGTACTCGTTCTATCTGCACGAGCAACTAGGGGTAAATCCGGAAACGGGTGCACCCATCTGGACCGATGTAAACGGCGATGGCAAATTTGACGCGAACGTTGACCGAAAAATTGTGGGCAATGCCAATCCGAAATTCTTCGGCGGCATCACGAACACGTTGAATTTCAAAGGTTTCGATCTGATGTTTTTCTTTCAGTATTCGTCAGGCAACAAGCAATTGCACTGGAACCGATTCTTCGGTGAACACGGCGGAACACGGAACACAAACTTTATGACCAGCCAGCTCGATCGCTGGCAGAAATCGGGCGATCAGACAATGATCCCTAAAATGAGCGCTGAAAACTACGCGGGCAACCTCCGGCCGTCGCGGTTTCTGGAAGATGGTTCATACATGCGGTTGAAGAATATTTCGCTCGGCTATACGCTGCCTAAACCACTGTTGGATAAACTCCACCTGTCAAATTTGCGCATTTACGTGTCGGGTCAGAACGTGCTCACGTTCACCAAATACACCGGCCTTGACCCAGAAATGACCGGTACCGCATCGACCAATCTGACCCAGGGTATTGAGTTCTTTACGATGCCACAGCCCAGGGTGTATATGGCCGGACTCAATGTTAGTTTCTAACGCCAGCTAACACTTTCTTTCATGAATGCCCTTTTTATCAGAGCATTCACTAATCGACTTTGTATCATGAAACCTATTAATACACTTTTACTGGCCGGGTTGGTCAGCGTGTTTTCTGCCTGCAACGTACTCGATCAGTTGCCACAGGCCGAAGTAGCCGAATCCATTGCCGTGACAAACAAGAAGGGCGCCAATGCAGCTTTGGCAGGCTTGTATAACCAGCTTCAGGACGGCAACTATTATGGCCGTAATTTTCAACTGATGAGCGACGTGGCATCCGACATTTCGCAGAGTGTGGGTACCTGGGATTTTTACCGGGAGATGGATACCTACGTAACAGCACCCGCCAATCGGGAGAACGCAGCCCTGTGGACACGCGGCTATCGGGCCATCAACATCGCCAATACGCTGATCGCCAATGTGCCAAACCTGGCAGACCTGACCGCTGCCGAAAAGAATGTATTACTGGGCCAGGCGTATTTCCTGAGAGGACTGGTTTATTTTGACCTGACTCGCGTGTATGCCGGTGTGCCCGATGTAGTGGGCACGTTGGGAATTCCCATTGTGCTGACGCCTTCCAAAACGGTCGATGAAACCTTGTATCCAAGTCGTCCTACCTTAAAAGCCTCCTACGACCAGATAGAAAGCGATCTTGTAAAATCGCTTGAATTATTACCAGAGTCTTACCCGTCGGATATCACCACACGGGCACAGGCGGTTAAAGGCACGGCCAAAGCCTTGCTCTCGCGGCTTTATTTATACCTTAAACAACCTGCCAAGGTTTTGCAATACGCGAATGACGTGATTGCTGACCCGAAATACGTATTGCAAACGTCCTATGAAAGTATCTTCTCCGGAAAATTCACGGCGGAGTCCATCTTCGAACTGAACTTTGGTAGTACTGACCAGAGTGGTATGCGGAACTGGTATTTTCCATCAAGTCTGGGCGGCCGGGGCGACATTGCTATTCACGAGAGCTTTTATCAGGAGTTGATCGCCAATCCAAAGGACGTTCGGGGAAAAATGATAGCCCGAGATAATACCGTGAACGTCTATTATTCGACCAAGTACCAGAAACCGGGTAATATCGACAATGCCCATATCATTCGGATTGCGGAAATTTACCTGAACCGGGCCGAAGCGCGTGCCCAGTCGGGCGACTTGTCGGGGGCATTAGCCGATTTAAATAAAATCAGAAACCGGGCGGGTGTAGAAAGTCTGACGGTTACGGGCCTACAGCCAACCTTGGAGGCCATCTGGCAGGAGCGTAAACTGGAACTGGCGTTTGAAGGTCACCGCTTCTTTGACCTCGTTCGCACGAACCAAGCCTTGACGAAACTGGTGCAGGTAAGCCGGAAAAACGGGCCACCCGTTACGTTGAGCAATGCGGGTCGGCAAATCTTCCCAATTCCCCTGGCCGACATCGACTCGAACAAGAAATTGGTTCAGAACGATGGGTACAAATAAGGGGGCTATTTTGCCCAACTACTGCGTGTAAACACTCAATTAAAATGCCTTCGGACAGAAAATGCCTCCTGGCGTTGGCTGTTCGAAGGTATATGGTTTACCTGTTTGAAAATCCTGCTTGTTATACTGCTATTGTTCTCGCTTGGCGTTCCTTTCTGGGGGACGTATACGATCCTGCAATCCCAAAAAAAAGAGGTTAAAGAGGAGGTTGCCGAGCAGATTCGCAAAGGCATAGATGCAAATGAAATCGTGCTGCTGAAATTTTCTATTTCAGACAGCAAGAAGCAGCTGCACTGGGAACATGATTGGGAATTTGAGTACAAAGGTCAGATGTATGATCTGATCGAAACGACTGTAAATGGCGATAGCATCCGGTATAAATGCCTGTGGGATAAGGAAGAAACCCGCTTGAATAGGCAACTCGAAACGTTAATGACATGGGTGGTGGGTTCCACTGCGGAGGCAGGTGACTCGGATGAACAGTTCATTTTCTTAAAACCGCTCTATTATCAGGAACTCACCCATTGGCAGGCAAGACCGTCTTGCGTGTATGTTGCCCGCGCTAGATACTATTTTACCAAGCTTGCGCTAATACGTATCGCGCTGTCCCCACCCCTTCTCCCGCCGGAATCATAGTGTCACGTACTGGATTTTCACTGGCTAGCGTCTGAAAATGAAGCTAGCTAAGAATCTATTTATCTGCATGCTTTGACACTAATTCAGGAGAAATGAAAAAAATTATAATTCTCGGCTTACTGCTGGGTACTTGCCTCACAAGCTACGCCCAGGAGATAACCGTGAAAGATCAGCAGGATTACAGACCGCTCGAACGGGCAACGCTTTCGAGCGAAAACCCGAAAGCATCAGCCATGACAGATGCCAACGGGAAAGTGACTATTTCGGCATTTAAAGGCGCTACCCAAATTCAGGTTCGGACGGTTGGTTACGAAACACAAATCCTGACCTACGACGAGTTGGTCAAAACAAATGGGACTATTTACGTAAAACCAGCTCACATTTCGCTGGATCAGGTGGTTGTAACGGCCAACCGCTGGAATCAGTCAAGACGCGATATTCCCGCCAAAATCACCACGATTTCGGCAAAAGATGTAGCCTTCCAGAATCCGCAAACAGCGGCTGATTTGTTGGGTATGTCGGGTGAGGTGTTTATCCAGAAAAGTCAGCAGGGAGGGGGCAGTCCTATGATTCGCGGCTTTTCGACCAATCGGCTGTTGATCACCGTCGATGGGGTTCGCATGAACACGGCTATTTTTCGAAGTGGAAACCTGCAAAATGTGATCTCGCTCGACCCGTTCGCGATCAGCAATACCGAAGTACTGTTTGGTCCGGGATCGGTTATGTACGGGAGCGATGCCATTGCGGGTGTGATGAGCTTCTATACGCTGACGCCCAAACTGTCCACAAGTGCCAAGACCTTTGTATCGGGTTCGGCCGTGGGTCGTTATTCATCGGCTAATGGTGAACTCACGGGTCATGTTGATGTGAATGTCGGCTGGCAAAAGTGGGCTATCGCTACCAGTATATCGCACAACAATTTTGGCGATTTGCGCATGGGTACGAACGGTCCGGATGAATACCTCCGCAAGGAATATGTGGAACGAATCGACGGGAAAGATGTGGTCATCAGGAATGCCGATCCCCAGATACAACGTCCAAGTGGGTATTCACAGCTTAATCTGACCCAGAAAGTACGGGTCAAGCCAAACGAAAAATGGACCTTCGATTATGGATTTCATTACTCGAACACGTCCGATTATGCACGTTATGACCGGTTGCTACGCTACCGGCGTAATTTACCCCGAAGTGCCGAATGGAAGTACGGGCCGCAGGAGTGGATGATGAATAATCTGACGATGACCCACACCAAATCGGCAGGCATCTACGATCAAATGACGATTCGGCTGGCGCATCAATTCTTTGAAGAAAGCCGGATAGACCGGGATTTTAACACCCCTCAGCGCCGAACTACGCTGGAAAAAGTCAATGCATTTTCAGCCAGCGTCGATTTCAACAAGCAGATTGACCAGAAACAGCGCGTATTTTATGGCGTTGACGCAATCTACAACAACGTTGTTTCTACCGCTTCTAATCTGGATATCGTCACCAATGCTACGACACCCGGCGCTCCCCGCTACCCAAAATCGAACTGGGCATCCTATGCCGCTTATCTAACCTATCAGTTGAAAGCCAGCGATCAGTTGACGTTTCAGGCGGGTGCCCGCTATAACCAGTTTGTCCTGCATTCTCAGTTCGAAACTACGTTTTATCCGTTCCCATTCACCTCCGCGAAACTCAATAATGGAGCACTCACCGGTAGCGCCGGACTTGTTTACAGTCCTTCGGAATCCTGGATGCTGAGTGCCAATTTGTCGACAGGTTTCCGGTCGCCCAATGTGGATGATATCGGTAAAGTGTTCGATTCGGCGCCGGGTTCGGTCGTGATTCCAAACCCATCGCTCAAGGCCGAGTATGCCTATAACGCCGAAATCGGCATTGCCAAAACGATTGGCCATTCAGTTAAAGTGGATGTAACGGGTTATTATACCTTGCTGGATAATGCGCTGGTACGTCGCAATTTTACGTTGAATGGCCGAGACAGTATTGTGTATAATGGCGAACTCAGTCAGGTGCAGGCGATCCAGAATGCAGCCCAGGCCAGGGTATATGGATTACAGGCCGGTCTGGAAATCAACCTACGAAATGGCTTTCGGTTGTCGTCGCAATTTACGTATCAAAAAGGCGACGAGGAACTGGACGATGGTACAACCAGTCCACTCCGGCACGCAGCTCCTTATTTTGGCATTACCCGGTTCAGCTACACCGCGAAACGGCTACGGGCTGAACTATATGGCGTTTATAACGGCGGTGTGACCAACAAAGGATTAGCGCAGGAAGAACAGAGCAAGGATTACATGTATGCCATTGATGCCGACGGGAAACCGTATTCGCCAAGTTGGTATACCCTCAACGTAAAAGCTCAGTACCAACTGTTGAATTACCTGTCACTCAATGCAGGGCTTGAAAATCTGACCGATCAACGGTATCGACCCTACAGCTCAGGGCTTGTGGCTCCGGGTCGAAACTTGATTGTTTCAGTACGAGCAACATTTTAGCGACGTTTCAGTGTCCATAAATCGGCGGGTTTTAGTCCGTCGATTTATGGACATTAGTCTTCTTCTCTGGCTACGCTAGCCATTTTTGCTAGCGATTTATCTGGGCCGTCTGACAAATAGAAACCGTTAACCACAGCAAAGCACCACTTCAGCAGTTTGTTGGGTTCATCAATAACCTTATATTGAACAAATGATAGTGCCCGCACTATTTCTGATTTTCGGGCGATACACCCTGTTTATGGCCCGATAGGTGCGGCATTCCTGACATTTCTTGAATGTCTTAGCTCGGAGATTTTCAAGCTGCCGCCAAGATATTGACAGGAGCGTTTACGGGGGTATTCGAGTGCCTTATTGGTACCGTTTTTAATGGGTTTGTGAGGGTAATTACTTCCCAATGCAGAACTTGCTGAATATTGAGTCGAGTAAATCGTCCGTTGTTATTTCTCCCGTCAGTTCGCCCAAATGTTGTAGGGCAACCCGCAAATCCATGGCTAACCAGTCCGGGGTAACGCCGGAATCCAGTCCGGCAATGGCACGAGCGAGGGCATCATCCGTGCCGGTGAGGTGATTGTAGTGACGGGCGTTTGTTACAACGGCGCTGCCCGTTTGTACGGCGGAATCCGTACGGACGCGGGCCGAAAGTGCCGCTTTCAATTCGTCGAGGTGCGTTTGTTTAGCCGCTGAGATCCAGATGACCCGCTCGTTGGCAAGGGTAGGGGCTAAGGCTTCGTGTTTGGCTTCCGTCATCAAATCGACCTTATTGCCGACCAGCAGGTAGGGTTTTCCTGATTGATGTATCTCACGGATGACTTCATGCAGGTTAGCCGCGTCAATGGCGGGTCCATCGAACAAATAAACGACAAGGGATGCGTCACGCATTTTCTGCTGTGTACGTTCAATGCCGATGGCTTCGATCTGGTCAGTGGCTTGGCGTAACCCAGCCGTATCGATCAGGCGGAAGCGAATCCCATCCAGAAAGAGTTCGTCCTCAATGACATCGCGGGTAGTACCGGGAATGTCGGAAACAATCGCCTTCTCTTCATTCAAGAGTGCGTTGAGCAGGGTGGATTTTCCCGCATTAGGTTTGCCGATGATGACCGTTGGAACACCATTTTTGATCGCGTTGCCGGTTGAAAAGGAGTCGATCAGGGGGTGGAGTACACGGCGTATGTCGAGCATCAGTTGGCGAAGCTTGTCCCGGTGGGCGAATTCAACATCTTCTTCGCCAAAATCCAGCTCCAGTTCCACTAAGGCCACAAAGTCAATAAGTTGCTGCCGCAAATCTTTCAACTGCCGGGAAAAACCACCGCGTAGTTGATTCAGGGCGGCCCGGTGACTGGCATCTGAATCCGACGCAATCAGGTCGGCCACGGCTTCGGCCTGAACAAGGTCGAACTGGCCGTTCAGAAACGCCCGTTGGGTGAACTCACCTGGCCGCGCCAGCCGAACGCCTTCCTGCATAAGCCGATGCAGAATCTGCTGGATAATAAACTCCGACCCATGACAGGAAATTTCAACAACGTCTTCTTTCGTAAATGACTTTGGCCCCCGAAAAATTGTTACCAATACTTCGTCGATGATGCCACCGGTTTGGGTGCGAATCGTGCCGAAATGAGCTGTGTGACTGGCCTGCTGTGTGAGGTCTTTTCCCTTGAACAGGCGATTGGTTAACTCGATGGCTCCTTCGCCCGACACGCGCAAAACGGCAATGGCACCGATACCGGGCGCAGTAGCGAGCGCAGCGATGGGTTCTAACTGATACAAGTTTCGTTGTGGTTTGTGGCTTGTCGTTGGCTGGCTCCTGAATAATCACTAACCACAATCGACAAACTATTTAAATGTATTCGGAAAAATGGGCAGGCGGTTTATGAGTCCGGCCAGCCGCTTTTCGACGGGTGTATTGGGTATCCCGAGCCAATCGGCATACTGGTCGCCCAGAAAGAAACGCATTTCACCGGCTGCCAGGTTCCGGATTGTTTCTGAGCCCGTTGAGGTCGACTTCCGGGCGCCTGGCTGGCTAGCTACTGCTGGCGACGATTGAGCCGCTCCGATACCAGTTGCTACGGCGTTCAACAACGAGCGGGTCAGGCCCACACCTGCTTCAGAAGGCGCAAACTGCCGCCGGGCAATCGCGTTGCCCAGGTTGTAGGCTTCCCGCAGGTTTTGAGGCATCAGCTCTTCCGCTACGCCATTGATATAGCCCACTACATTGATGTGATGCAGGTAATCTTCTTCTTCCTGCTCGGTCATGGAGACGTTTAGCTTGCGCAGACCTAACAGAACGATATACGAAAACGCCAGATTGGTTCCGGCCATATCTTCCTGATTGACCGGGTAGCCCCAGGCCATGTCCCAGCGTTTGGAGTGCAGGGAAAACCACCGGGCCCCGGCATGAATCAACCGGATTTTCTGGGTTCGGCTAATTGCCTTTCGAGATACCCATTCTTTCGGGTCGTTGACCGCCGAGACCCATTCGCCGGTTTCCTGCAATCGGCGTGTGGTGTCGTTCTTAATTCGTTCGGTCAGCCACAGCACCTGCGCTCCGTTGGCACCAAGATAGGAGAAGGGGAGGGAGAAGAAGCCCAGAGTCAACCCAATTTGTTGGGCGTGTTTCTTAAAAAAGGCCATACCCCGCTTCATCCGGTCAGCATCCGCCCAGTCAGGCATAGAGGCATAATCCGAAAAGAAAGCCTGTACTGCCGGATGCTGCGCTGTCAACGAAAAGTCGGTTGTATCGGCCAGCCACTGCATCAAGGTTCGTAGGCCGACCATCGTTTCGGCATCCACAACGGCAGCAATGACCGCATCGGCAGGTGGATCGCCCTGCTGGCGGTAATGATCCAATAGCGTGTCCGTAAAAGGGCGGGAAGGCTTTATGAGCGTCGGCATCGTATGACTGTAGTCTACACGGGTAACGATGCGTGGACGGAATTGGTTTTGGCAGATTGCCCCAGACTAGATCGTAAGTTGCAGCCCGTCGTAGCCCAGCCGGATGTTGGGGGGCAGTTCCTGTTCCACTTCCCGATGCAGGCCTAACTTATGGCTGATGTGGACGAAATAAGTTCGGTCGGCACCAATGCGGTTGGCGAGCGCAATGGCTTCATCCAGCGTGAAGTGGGAAATGTGCGGCTGACGCTGAAGCGCATCAAGCACCAGGACTTTAGTGCCGTGAACTTTCGTCAATTCCTCGTCGGAAATGTAATTCAGATCGGTGAGGTACGTGAAATCGCCCACCCGGTAGCCATAAACAGGGAGTTTATGGTGCATCACTTCGATGGGAGTGAACCGAACTCCCAGTACATCGAATGACTCATTACGCAGATTATGAAGCTGAACGCTGGGCGTACCGGGGTATTTTTTTTCGGCGAAGACATAGGCGAATTCGCGTTGGAGCTGCGCCAGAACGCTGGGCCGGCCATAAACGGGAATATCTTTTCCAGACCGGAAATTGTAGGCTCTGACTTCATCCAGACCTGCCGTATGGTCTTTATGCTCGTGCGTGAACAGAACCGCGTCGAGCTGCATCAGGTTAAGTCGCAGGACTTGCTGGCGGAAATCAGGCCCCGTATCAATGACGAAACTACGACCGTCTATCGCCAGGTGAACGGACGTGCGGAGTCGTTTGTCCCGAAAGTCAACCGAACGGCATACCTCGCAAGTACAGCCAATAAGCGGCACTCCCGACGATGTTCCCGTACCGAGCAGCGTGATCAGCATAAAGAGTTAATGTTGACTGAGTGAATGATAGAATGAGTGAATAAAAGTAGCTGGATAATATTCACTCATTCTATCATTCACTCAGTCAACATTATTTATCCGTCAATTGATTAACGACTTCAACCAGGCGGTCGAAATTGAGGGGTTTTACCAAAACGTCGTTAAACCCGGCGGTTTTGAATTCTTCTTCCGTGTAATTTTTAGCATTACCGGTGATGGCCACGATGGGCACACTGGCTTTTTCTTTTTCGGGGAGTGCCCTAACCCGCCGAACGCATTCCATACCGTCCATGAGCGGCATGTTGATATCCAGGAGGAGAATGCTGAAATCTTCTTTTTCCAGAATTTGCAGGACTTGTTCTCCGTTTTTTACGGCGGTGATGTCGTAATTCTGAAACTCAAGAATTTTGCGGGCCAGATTCTGGATAACAGAGCTATCTTCGGCAATCAGGACGCGTTTGGAAGCTGACATAGGGCTTAAGAGATCGTGATTCGTTATACTGTGGTGAAATTATAGAGTTAAATCGGCAAACGCAAAAAGGGTTTGGATTCCGCTGGTACCAAACTCATTTTTTTGGTCGATAGACGCACGGTATGTGCATTGACTGCCAGTAGTGTACCAAATGGCGGGTTGCTCTTCGCCGAAGTCATAGAATTTTTTCCATGACCATAAACTCCAGAGGCTGTTTTTTGATGCCAAACTTTGGATCGTCGGGGAAAGGCTGTCTGCTGCCGGTTGGCTGATAACCGCGTCGTTCATACCAGGCAATCAACTCGTGTCGTACCGTGATGACGGTCATTGTAACCGCGCGGCATTTCCTGTCGATCGCCAGTTGTTCAGCCGCGTTTAGTAATTGTTTGCCAATGCCCTGGGCCTGCGCATCGGGCGAAACGGTCAGCATGCCCAAATAGAGGTCGTTCCCTTTTATTTCCAGATAAACACAGCCTAGCAGCGTGCCCATGTCTTCGTATTTTAAGATCTGGGCGTTTGGGGTCTGAAACACCTCCCGCAAGGACTCTTCACTGGTTCGGGTACCGCCCAGCAGGTCCGCTTCGGTAGTCCATCCCTTACGCGAGCTATCGCCCCGGTAAGCACTGTTCACTAAACTGACCAGAGCAGGTATGTCCTGTTCCGTAGCGGTCGATATGGGATCTTGTTGGGTTGCGGTCACGGTTAGAAAAGTAAAGTACAAGGAATGGCCCTGGCAAAAGCCACATTAGTGATACAACGAGTATGACAAACCGTTTGGCCAACCCCTATCGACGAAAAACTATTGTGTTTACCAGGGGTTGAACGGAAAGGTAAGGGCAACATAGGGTAAACCAACTCGGTACCGACTCGCCATCCAACGAATAGACCATGCAAAGTGCGTAAGCTATTTAGGCACCTCCTGAAAGTCAAGTTGCTGAATCAGGGCGGGGTTTTCGGGCGTTAAGGTAAAAAAGACGTCGATGTTGGCTTTGTCGCCTTCCAGTAGGAAATGGCCCCGTAGCTGATTTTCGGGAATCAGGTCACCAATACGTTTGATGGCTCCCGCTTTCGTGTATAAGTCCTGCACCACCTTCCGGCGCAGGGCTACCGATTCGTCGGGGAAGAAATTCTCCGCAAAAATGCCACTTTGTTCGGCGTTTGTCCAGTTGGGCAATAGCTTAAGCAGCTCGGCTTTTCGCTGGGCCAGGATGCTGGATACGGGGAGTTGACGGGGTTGAAGTTTGCCGATGGCCACCAGCGTATCGAGCACCGCCGAGTTGACGGGGCCAAAGCCCGCGTAGGTCAGGTTGCCGTAAACGATGACGCCAATACCATAGTCGGGCAGAATACGCCACTGGCTGCCGAAGCCGGGCAAGCCCCCGCTATGGCCCACGTCGACCTGCCCTATGCAGTTCTTGTTCCAGCGTAGGCCGTAGCCATAGCCACTCGTGACCGGGCACAGTTGCCCGGCTGAATTTTTAGCCTGGGCGGAAAGGCCGGCAAACGTCCAGGGCTGCTGCATCTCACGAATAGAGCTGCGTTTGATCGGGCCGTTGTCAATGTCATTGCGTGGCGGCCAGGCAGCCTCATGCACGGCTACATACTTACTAAAGTCTTCGATAGATGTAATCAATCCGCCCATAGCACCATGAGAACCGTCGTGGAGCAGGGGTTCGGCGAGCCATTTTTCGGTTCCTGAACCATCGTCCTGCCAGCGATACCCCAGGGCCAGTTTGTCGGCGGGGACATTGGCGTATTCCCATTGGGTATCGTTCATCCCCAGCGGTTTCAGGATGTTTCCGGTGATGTATTGCTGGTAAGGCTTTCCCGACACAACGGTAATAATCCGGCCCAGCATGGCAAAAGCAAGGTTGCTGTATTCGTAGGCGAAACCCGGTACGTTGGCGTTCGAGAGGCCGCCTTTGATGAGCTTTGTCAGATCCTCGTCGGAGTCGGCGAGCTGGCGGTCGCCCCAGGGATTATCCTCGGGAAAACCGGCCGAGTGCGTCATCAGGTTGCGAACCGTAATGAGGGGGGCGTCGGCGGTGAGGTATTTATGCGACTTAAGCTCAGGAATGTACCGTTCTGCAGGATCGTCGAGCCGGAGTTTGCCTTCATCACGGAGTTTAAGAATTGCCATCGTCGTCAGGCTCTTCGTCATCGAGGCAATCCGAAACATCGATTTGGGCGTAGCTGGTGTTTTGGCCGCTACGTTTGTGTAGCCGAAACCACCCGAATAAACGAGCTTGCCATCGACCACAATACCAAAGGCCAGACCAGGTATGTGCCGTTTTTCAGCGAAATCTTTGTACAGCTTTTCAACAGTGGGGAAGGCCGCTTCCAGCTTTTTTACTCGGTCAGGGTCCGTAAAAACCGGTGGTTGGTAGGCAGTCACATGGGCGGTCGTGCGGGCTGGATTAGGTTGCTGGGCTAGTGCCGATGAAGCCAGAAGGAACAGAACAGGAAAAATTGGTTTCATTGAATAAGTGACGTGAGGAACAGGTTTACGTGTGCTAACATACTGAATAATGCGAAAAGCCACACCAGGAGCGTGACTTTTCGCAGGAAGAGACTTTTGAAATTGGCCCAAATGGGCTTTACTTGCCCTTGCTTTCGGGTTTCTTTTCCAGGTCGGCCCGCTGATCGTCGCGGAGGGTTGGGTATTTGATGCCGAGTTGTTCCAGGTAAGTTTTATACTTGGTTGGGTCGTAATAGAACTTCTCAAGTTTTGGCTTGAACTCGGTCATTATCTTCTGATTCAGGTAGATGGCCGGGATTTCTTTTGCCGAGATCAGGGGCGTATATTTAGTGTCTTTGGTTTGTTCATCGGTGTAATAGGCTTTAGCCTGCTGAAGAACTTCGGGTTTCAGCAGCATATCCAGCAATGTCATGGCCTCTACTTTCGCACCGGCCACGATGCCTTTGTGGGCGATAGGTGTTGCCATTGAGATCGCATCGGACCAGTGATGCCCCGGCAAGCCCGGAATATTCGATGGATACAAAAGCACGACCGTTGGCACGGCCCACGAAATATCCGAAATATCATCCGAACCACCCGTAAGCGGAACCATCGACTGGCCCCCCATCATCACCGTTGGCGCTGTAGGAACCGGCGTGCCAATGGTATCCAACTTGATAGCTAATCCATCCCGTTTGGGCGATTGTAATTCTTTCTGGGTGGCCCTGGCCAGTAATTGATCATCCGGAGACCAGCTTGGCAGACCGATTCGTTTGATGTTATCATACATTGCCGAGGCTATTGGTTTGTTAAAGTGTCCTGGCCAGGCCGACCCCAGAATCTCGTAGGTGAACTTTGTGTCGGTCATCAGCGCAGCGCCTTCCGCTACCTTGATGCCTTTCTCGAACAGGGCTTTGATTTTGGGATAAGATCGCTCCCGAAAATAATACCAGACAGATGCTTTGGAGGGGACAACGTTAGGCTGATCGCCACCGTCAGACACGACATAATGCGAGCGTTGGGTCAACTCCAGGTGTTCGCGCCGGAAGTTCCAGCCGATGTTCATTAGTTCAACGGCATCCAGCGCACTTCGCCCGCGCCAGGGAGCCGCAGCTGCATGAGCTGCCTGCCCTTCAAATGAAAACTTGACCGAGATCATGCCGTTGTAGCCTGCATCGCCATAATTAACGCTGAGATTATCGGCAACATGGGTGAAAATACAGGCATCTACATCCTTGAAATATCCATCGCGGACGTAGAATGCTTTGGCCCCGAGTAACTCCTCGGCCACACCGGGCCATAGCATCAGCGTACCCGATAATTTATTTTTCTCCATCAGTTGCTTCACGCTCAGGGCCGCTACGATGTTGAGTGCCTGCCCTGAGTTGTGCCCTTCGCCATGGCCGGGTGCTCCTTCCACAATCGCGTCTTTATAGGCCACGCCGGGTTTCTGACTGGCTTTTGGGATGCAGTCAACATCGGAACCAATGGCAATAACGGGTTTGCCCGAACCCCAGGTCGCAATCCAGGCGGTAGGCATCCCGGCAATACCTTTCTGAATAGTAAAGCCTTCTTTTTCGAGGAGTTTGGTTAAGTAATTAAAGGATTCGACCTCCTGAAAACCGAGTTCAGAAAAGCTGAACAGCATGTCATTAATTTGCTGTGCCTGATCTTTACGCTGATCGATTGCTATAATTGCTTCCTGCTTCAGCTTCTCTAACTTGTCACTCGACCGACTATCAGCCTTTTTGGGTTTAGTCCCCTGCGCGAACAGTATTGACGGAACGGTAAACAAAAAGAACAGTGCTCTAGAGGTGTATTTCATAGAGAAGCTAAAATTTTATTTTGATAAATAGATTATTAATTCATAAATGTATTGATTTTATATTAAAGTGAGAAATAAACTATAGACTTCGGAAATTTTCTGTTAACAAAAGAAGCGGATTATATGGATAGAACTCCACATAATCCGCTCGACTAGAAGCAGTCTGCTCCTGTTATTCAGACAGAATTACTTTTCGGGTAATGCGCTGATTACCCTGAACGAGTGTGAGCACATAATAGCCGCGGCTAAGCGCACCGACGGGTAATTTTAGCAGGTTCTCGCCCACTACTACCTGATGCCTGGTTTCAATCACGGGCAGTGCCGATACCGTTACCAGTTGCAGACTTACTTCGCCTTCGCTCTCGGCTATGTACCGGATACTGACTTCGTCGCGGGCAGGTATCGGGAAGATGCGTACCGGCGAAAACTCGTTTGTTTCCTGGCTGGCCAGCCGGCCACCGCTGGTGGGGGTTAACCGGGCGCCTGCCCAGTCGGCATGGTCGCAGGTTACGTTGTCGCCCCCGTTTGTAACGACCAGCTTCAACGTCTGTTTGCCCGCTACGTTCAGGTCAACCGACTTGGTTGTCGAAGCAGGTGTCATGATGCCGCTGCTATAAACCAGGGTATTGTCGACATAGATCTGGAAGTTTACCGTTCCGCAGCCCGCGTCGGTCATCTCGTCGTCTATGCCCATATCCGTCAGAAAATGAGTGTACTGACCATTCAGGTTATAGGTGATTTCGGAGGAGGCATGTACGCCCAGTCCTTTCGGGTAGGTTACACCATTGAGCGTAATCGTTCGGCCATCGCCCGCGCCTGATTCGCCGTTGCTGCGGTCTTTCTCCGCCGGTCCGTGCCCGTTTGAGGCAGTCACCCAATTGAGGTCCGACAGGTAAACGCCCGTTCCTGCCGATGGCGTTGTTGGCGTCGTCGTGCTTGCCGTGGCCGGATATAAGTAGTTTTGAGGAACCGCCTGCTGCCCCTGGCCAGGGTAAGCCCACAGCAGTTTGGCAACGGCACCTGAACCACCGTCGTAATACTCCATCTGAATCGTGTAGCGTTGCCCTGCCGTGAGGGTTATTCCACTTCCATCGTTGTTGGTTGGCGCGTGCACTGTCCAGTTATTGACAAGCATCGTGCCGTTCACCCACAGCCGAACGCCATCGTCCGATGTTGTCGTAAATACGTAGTTGCCCGTAACCGGAGCCTGCACCTGGCCGGTCCAGCGAACGGAAAAATTATCTGCATTGATGCCGGATGCCGGTGAGCCCGTTCCCCAGTCGAAGTTAATGGTTGCATCCGTGCGGGAGAGTACGGCAGGTGCATTGAGGGTTGCATTATTGTAGTATTCGCCCAGCAGCCCGCTGCCATTTCCGGCGGTGGGTGTCGTTGGGGTGGTCGTCGTCGAGGGGACCCGGTAAAATGCGGCCGTTGGAATAGTTTGTTTACTGATGCCGGGTCCTTCGTAGCTAACGACAAAATTCTGGCCGCCACCACCCTGAATGAATGGCAACGTTAGGGCGTGCTTTCCGGCTTTCAACCCGATGGTGCCCGATTTCTCCGTGGATCCATGCAGACCGTCATTGTTGACCACTTCGGTTGTGCCGATCAGGAGTTTACTGCCATCGTCGGACGTGGTGTAGAACGTGTAGGTTCCGTCGGTGGGTACGCTGATGTAGCCTTTGTAGCGGATACCGAACTGCTCGTCCCGGTTGCGAACGGATAAATCGACCGTGGAAATGGTTCCTGTCTTTGTCGGATTGATCGAGTTGAAATCAGGAATGGTATTCCAGGAACCTTCATAGTACTGGTAATCAAGACCTGTAACGGCATTGCCCGGATTTTCAGGGTCGCGCAGGGAAACGGTAGGAGGGGGCGTGGGCGTTGCATTGACTTCTTTCATCAGCACCGCCGATGTATAGGCCTGCAGGGTTATCTGGTTGGTATACTGGGTGTTTTTGGCATCCCGGTAAGAGCCGCTCAGCGATGTTGTCTGGGGCTGACCCGTTGCATTGTATACCAGTTTAATGTAGTCGTCTGGATTAAGGCTTGAGAGCGTTGCTTCTTTCAGCCGGATATTATCGACCCAGGCGGTTTGCCCGTCGCCGGTTACCTGAAACACCAGAATGGCGTTTGATTCATCGGCTGTAGCCGTAAAAACGGCTTCGTACTGCTGCCGGCTCGTCCCCATCAACTGAACGCTGCGGGGGGCCAGATCGCTGTAGCTGCCGGACAACTGGCGGGGGTACAGTTCAATCCGCTTGTTGCTTCCGGTCGCTATCCCATCGAACAGCAACTGATATGATTTACCGCGCGAAACGGCTCCGATATTCACCGTAGCGAGCAGGTAAGAATTGGCCTGATTGTTGGAAAATGACAATTGAAGTGACCCGCCATCGAGCCGGTTGGCGTTGTTCCAGTCGGCCCGGCCGTTGCCATTTGGCGACCATACACTCCAGCCTTCGGTGTTGCTGTTGAATGAATTCGTGAGCAGGCTGGCCCCCGTCTGGCTGACAACCTGGCTCTTGTACGTGACAGGGCTGTTAAACGAGTGCGCATCTTTATTATACATCGCCTGCCAGGCCGTCAGTGTATTATCTGAACCCGTTATGCCTGATCCTGGGTTGTAAACCGTGCGGATTTTGAACAGATCTTCGAAGGGGCGTATGTAATAGTTATAGTCGAACTGACCGTAACTCGCCAGGTCATTGGCGTTCGACTCGTAAGACGCTACGACCTGATTGGGTAATTTGCTGAATAATATATTGTTCTGAACTACATTGTTTCGCAAGGCGCAGGCACCGTTGTAGGCAAGCTTGAGTTGTTCCTCTGTGTTGTTAAAACTGGTGTTCCCGTTTACGGTTATACTGGACACGCCCCGCAGGAAAATGCCCATTCCCCGCGACCCGAACGACGTGTTACTGGCAACTTCGACATTCTGAGAGCAGTCGTCCAGGAAAATTCCGTTCGCACCCGAATAGGCACCACCCGGCGTTCCTTCCGGTGCACCAATGCCGCTGTAGACAATGTTCGACACGATATGCAGATCGCCTACATTGCTGCGCGCGCCATTCCAGGAGTAAATGCCGCCCCCGTCGCTTTTGGTCAGGCAGAAATTGGACACCTGGTTGTACCGGACCGTTGCATTCGTAACTACGGCAATGCCGTTGTACCCTACGTTATCGACGACGTTATTTTCGATCAGGGTATTGGCCGTACAGAGGGCTTGTACGGCCGAATAGGTACCATCGCCACTTTTCCCCCGGCCTGGTGTCAGACCGATACGCCGGAGGGTATTTCCCCGAAATGTGAAATTCTGATAGGGTCCAATGTACAGTCCACTGCTGTTGGCATCTTCGAACAGGTTGTTTTCCGCCACTACATTGTTGCCCGAGCCGATGATGGTAATTCCGTCTTCGCCCGAGTTCGTAATGTCATTGCCCGAAAAGACAAAATTTGACCCGCCATTCACGGCCAGTCCCGTACTCAGCGTTTCCGTAATCTTGACATTCCGAACCGTAATGGACGATACATTTGTCAGGTTTATTCCCTCATTGAACGCCGTGGCTGTGATGAGCTGGTTATTGGGGTTGTTCTGATTGTCGAACAAACGAATCTTTTTGCTGGCAGGGTCATAATACCACTCGCCAACCTGATCCAGCGTAGCCGGGTGATTCTGAATGAAAAAGCCCCAGCCATCGGCCAGGTTGTAACTGCTGGAATTGTTCAACGAAAGCGTATTTCCGTTCTGCTGGCTGATGGTGGCCCGGTCCAGAATCCACTGAGTGGGTCGCACGACCGCTTCTCCGCCCGTCCAGTTCTGAGATAATCCCTGCTGGCTGGTTAACTGGTTTTTGCCGCTATGCGACTGAATGGTCAGGTAGCCTTTGTTGGCATCGCTCAGGTTTGGGTACCGGCCCAGCGGAAGCACGGAGCCGTTTCGATACAGGCCCGTTACCCGGCTTCCGCACGAAGGGCAATCGGCCTGCCACACGTTATTGCCGATATTGTTCCAGCCGGAAACCGGGACCGACCCGGCAAGAATGGGTTTATTGCCCGAGCCATAGGCATCGACTACGATAGGACTGCCCGAGGTACCGGATTGCCGGATGGCTAATGTCCCCCGAAAGGTATCGCCCCGCCGAAACAGAATGGCGTCGCCCGGCTGAAGAGATAAACTATTGATTTTGGCAATGGTCTGAAACGGAGAGCCATCCGATCGGCCGTTGTTGGCGTCATTTCCTGAATTAGCGACGTAGTAGGTTGTCTGGGCTAGGGCAACTTGCCAACTTGCGCACAAGAGAACCAGCATGTTTGCTCGAAGGGCAAACAGTCGACCTGCCCGGCCGTTCTTCCGGCTAGAAAAGTGAAGCATGTAGGAATAAGAATAGGTATATACCGTAGTTAGGAGGTGTGAATAAACCAGTGCCTGCTTTATTCACAGGGGCAAGTTAATACCAAAAGTTTATTTATTAAGCGGTATGTATAGTGAAACAGTAGAGAATGCAACTTATTCTGGAATAAATCAGATGGACTTAGTTGATACGGGCTTGCATTCTGATTTGTAAGTAGATAGAATCTGTTTTTTATAGACAACGGCTTTTTCTGAACAATTGGATTAGTTCATATGAAGTGATCCGGTTGTTCAGAAAAAACCGTCATGCCACGGGGGGGCTGACCTGCATTTGAGGTATGGCAGGTTTGTTCATTACTAGCGGTTTATACGGGTTTTCTGATTACTCTGCAAGGCTTCGAGGGCGGCTGCCAGATAAACGAGCGGAGCGTTCCAATTGATCGCAATTTCGTTGGAGGCATAGGAGCAATCGGCATCGAGGTATACTTCGTCGGGAATGGTGGTCGTGTAAACCGGACATTTATCCTGCCGGGCCGCATTGGCGTTGGTACCGCCCGAAAGCAGGCCCGGTACGGGAGCTTCGATGCCATCCGCTACGGACGGCCGATGGTGAGGGTGCAGGGTCGATTTATCGCCGAAACCCGTCACGAATGAGTAGCCAACGGCGTTTCGGCCCAGTAAATAATCCAGATTGGCCAGTGCGTAGTAAAGGTACTGATTGCGGTTTGGCGAATCGGTAAGTCGGTAGGCCTGAAGAAGAGCAATGCCCTGATTGGCTGCTTCGGAACTGCTGCCCCAAATGAAATCCTTCGATGATCTACCCATTACCGTCTGAAATGCCTGCCGATCTGCGCCATTGATGAGCGAGTCAGCCAGCGAGATTAGCTGATGCTTTACCTTCGGCAGGTCCTTTTTGCCAAGAGCGGTCAGGCCGTTCCCTGTCCGGGCTAGTGTATAGTAGGCCAGCGTACGAACTTGTGGCCAGGAAGGCAATGGGGTCTTGTTATCAGGAAAGAACTTGACGGCTGTGTAATAGGCATCGTCTTTTGTTGTGGCGTATAGTTCGGCTGCGGCCCAAATCCACTCATCATCGGCGCTGCGATCTTCGTAGGTACCCGTCGATATATCCGGATCAAACGTGTCATTTATCGCCCGCTGGTTGTATAGCTTAGTTGGGTTCGCTTTGGCCCAGCCCCACGCTTTTACGGCCATCGATAAACAGGAATCGGCCAGGCCGGGAAGCTCTTTGTTGTACGGTTTAAGAACCCGGCTTGCCTGAGCCAGAACAGCGGCAAAATCGAGGGTTGCCGTGATGCTTTTGGCAACCACATAACGGTCTTTAGTCGCTTTATCCGGCATAACCATCCCGTCGAAACTCGCGTTGGTCAATTTGTGGTAAACGCCACCGTCGGCGGGGTCCTGCATGGTCAGCATCCAGCGCAGATTCCAGAGCACTTCGTCCAGCACGTCGGGCACGTTGTTGGTGCTTTCGGGAATGTTCGTGTTTAACGTTTTGACATAGTCCGGGAAGTCCTCACACAAGGAGAGCAGCGTTCCCATCGTGATACCGGAATTGACGATGTATTTGTTATAGTCCCCGGCGTCGTACCACCCTTTCGGGGAGGAAATGACCGTTCCGGCCGGACGATTTGCGGAGGCAGCCGAAGGGTGAATAAGTACCCGCGTATCGGGGTGGCCAGCCGGACGTGCCCACTGCCCGGCATAGTTGGCTGGTAAGTCAATGGATGCCCGTTGGTAGTAAAAGCCTTTGATCGCTCCGATGGCCAGGTTTCGGTGAACATCCTGACGAATTTCGAACGGGTAGGAGTGGCCCAGACCGGGAATGATTACCACATACGTACCCGGTTTGGTCACCGCCGAAAATTCAGCCGAGTGGGTCGTTTTTCCGGAAATGGTATTTTTTCGGGCGCTGCCCAGCGTACCGGTAAAGACAACTTTTTTGAGATCGGAGGTCGCTACCTGAAAAGGCCCCTGTGCTTCACCAACCACCACGGCAATTTTGGCACTGTTTGGGTAGAATCCGATCTGATTTAATCGAATGGCCTCGGAAAGTGGTTGAGCCGCCAGGTTTCCGACAGCAAGCAATAGGCCTAACGAAAGGGTAGCAAGTTCCTTGACTGAACAATTCATGATGCGTATCAATGAAGCCCGTAAGGTCTCGAATAAACCTTACGGGCTTGAGGAAATTACTTTACTACTTTCATTGTGCCCTGCATGACGTAAAAATGTCCGGGTACCGAGCACTCGTACATGTAATCGCCGGGCTTTTCGGGAGCGATAAAATAAATGGATTCGTTGGTGTTTGGCTGGAGCAGATTGGTATGGTGTAAAACCTTGTCTGTCTGCGGAATGTAATTCTTTTCCTGTCCTTCCAGGCCGAGCTTCATGGCCAGTTCGCCTACCTGAATGGCCGAACCAGGAGCGACTACCACGAAGTTGTGAAGCATGTCATCCTCGTTGTTGAACACCACCCGTACTTTGCTGCCCGCTTTCACCTGAAACTGTTCGGGCGCAAACTTCAGGCCCGGTTTTGTGCCCATGTTAATGGTGTAATCAGGCTCGGTCCAGGATGAAGGCATTTCGGTTATCCGTTTAGCCATTGTACTGCCCGTGGCTTTGGAAGCTGTAGCTGGTTTTGCCGCCGTTACTTTCTTTGTCGTTCCTCGGGGGCTTACGGGGGGGGACGTCGCCGTAGATGCCGTCATCATGGCTGCGTGGTCATGGGCGGGTGTCGAAGTGGCAATGCTCAGCTTTTCACCATCGGGAATAGTATTGAGTGTGTAATAGCCAACGTTGTGCAGCAATGCACGACCCGCTTTCGACCGAATACCGGGCGTTGTGATTTCGTGAATATAGCCCAGACGCAGACTATCGACCACCAACCGGGCTTTCAGGCCATCTTTCGACACAACGATACCCCGAATTGGGCAGCCAGCCCGATTGATGACCGGGCTTCCATACGTGGCGTGGTATTTGTAATTGAAGCCCGTGACTTTGTAAGACGCCGGGTCAGCCGCTAGTTCCGCATCGACCGGCTCGGTGAATTCAATTTCGAAACCATCCGGCATCGCGTGGATAGTTTTCATCTCGAAGGGCATCTTCCCCGTCCAGACCACCCGCTGCAGGCTGAATAGCTCTTTCCCCGTCGATGACCAGCCCCGACTGGTCATCCCCACAAACATGGACGCATCGTGACCCCAGACCAGGCGTAGCACGCCCGACGAGAAACCTTCCCGGAAGGGGAACACAACTCCCTGGTAGACTCCTTTTACCTTCTCGAAATCGACCCGCGAGAGAATACTTTGCCCCTGGTCGCCAATAAACAACTGGTTCTCGAACGGACCGAATTTTCCTTTCGTGTTATCTGTCAGTAGACCGGATGTCGAAATACCCAGAATACCGTGGGGCAACCAGACCGCGGGCGCTTTCAGCGCCGTAAATTTTTTGGATACATCGTACAGGGGTTCACCCGTGTTCGGTACATCCTGCGGCTTGATTTTTAACGGTGAACCCGGCATATCCGTCCACCGCAGACTTTCGGCATTGCCCAGGAAATCTCCTTTTTCAACCTGCGAAATACGGCCTGAACCAACCCAGTCGCCCTGGTTTTCGGTGTAGAAATAATCACCGGCCGCGTTCATGCCGTAACCGGCCGGGGAACGCATCCCGGCCGCAAACGGAGTCATTTTTCCGTCCGGAGTAATTTCCAGCGTCCAGCCCCGCCAGGGAACCAGACTAACGCCATGGCCCAGGCTGTTGCTCCAGCCCACGTTCAGCGTTACGAGCATGTTGCCGTTCGGCAGAAACGTCGGACCGTATGAATACTCGTGGTAATTGCCCGACAACGGCCAGGAATAAATTTTGTCGTAGGAGTCGGCCCGACCGTCGCCGTCGGCATCGTGCAGGCGGGTGAGCTCACTGCGCTGGGTAACATAGATATCCCCGTCTTTATAGGCCAGTCCCAGCGGCTCGTGCAAGCCATAGGCAAACCGTTTGTACGTGGGCCGAATCGACCCGCTGACGTAGGGGTTCGATACAATCCAGACTTCGCCCCGGCGGGTACAAACGGCCAGGTTACCATCCGGCAAGGTAACCATACCACCGACCTCCAGAATAATATCTTCGGGAACGGGTAGCGAAATCAGTTTATAAAAATCGTCTTCTTTTTCGGGATCGGCTTCCACTTTAGCCAGGCCTTTCGGGGCGGGCGCTGGTTGTTTGCTGCTGGAACTGACGGGTAAGCCGGTTTTAGACTGAATTTGCGCCTGAGCCGACAAATGGCTGACGCAGGCAAGGCCTGACGCCAACAGGGCAGTTCGGGCTAAACGTTGTATGGTCTGATGATTAATATTCATGAGTAAGTTCGGTCAGAAAGTTGAGCGTTACCAGATAATGGAGTAAGTCACTGTAGCCGCGGCATTGGCTGGCTTGATAGGCAGCAGCATTTCTTTTGTTTTCTGCGCTGTCGTACGGATAACGGGCTTCTGTTTAGCGGGTAGCTCAATAAAATACTGCTTGTCATTAATGGCATACAGTCCATTCGGTAATTCCGTAATGTCATTCCCTTCGGCAACCCGGCACCAGATTTCGCCCAGAGTGGATGCTCCCGGAGTGGACGCTCCGGCAGAAGGCGTTACCGAAAACGAGTGGGAGAGTTTATGCCCCTCTTCTTCAGCGGCAAATGACTCCCGAACCTGTGCTGCACCCAGGGTGTATTTGAAAATGGGTCGCCCTTTGGCATCGACATCATAGCCCATGTTCATATAGGTTGCATTGGAGTCGGGCCAGGCTGCGTTCTGGTCCGCGAGGTACGTCAGCGAGGGTTTGCCCGACAGCTCAATAACACTCCCCAAAGGAACCGATAACTGGGTTTCGCCCCGTCCGTACCACATCGGTGTCGTTTCCAGAAAGTCGCCCCGCCAGATCTGCAGAAATTCGCCTTTCTGCAGATCGACGCTGTAGTTTACCTGACCTGGTTCGCCGACGGAAATGGTGTGCGTATGTTTCTGACCGTGGTGATTGACAAAGCCACGCTGCATAACCGGCTCATCGTTAGCCAGCAGGGAAATTTCTCCAACGGGTTCTTCGACCCGGATTACCTGATTCAGGGTGGTGTATTGAACGCCGGGGCCTTCGACGCCCAGAACAATATCGTTTCGACGGGCATACCACAGACCGAAGTTTTTGTAATAAGCCAGCACAACCGGATGGTCGCCTGCTTCCAGCGCCACCATCGCCGAAGCCGTGCCGCCATTTTTGCCGCTGATGCTTAAGACGGGCTTGTTATCGATCATCAACTCACCCGCGCCGTTTGGATTTGCGGGGTTGGTTTCAGCCGGAATCCAGTTCAGGTTGAGGTTCAGCGAATACTGGCCTGAGCGGGGAATGTGTAATGTTCCGGTAATTTTACCGCCAAACTTATCCCGGCTGCCGGGGGCCGAATGCGCCAGCATGTCGATGGCCATTTCCCGTTTGGGCGTGAGCGAACTAAAATCATTTACCGACGCGAACTTGCCTTCGTAGGCACTCAATTTCATGTTGGTGAGCGTTACTGGCTCAATTCCGTAGGACTTATATCGGATGTTGCGAATGGCTACCGGGCCATGATCGCCCTGGATCATGAGTGAGCCAGTAGGTTTTTCGTCCTGAAAAGCGGCCGCGCGCGTTGGCCCTAGTACTTCGACGTTTTCCTGAACCGTTACACCATTAAGGATTACCTTCATAAACCGGGCATTGGCGGTCTTTTCGCCTTTTTCCGTAAAGCGGGGGGCTCTGAACACAAGGCTCAGATGCTGCCACAGACCCGGCGCTTTGGTCACATTCTGAGCGGGTGGGTGCCCTTCGTACCCTTTTCGGCCTTCGGGGCGGCTGTCGTCCCAGCGTTCATAAATCGCTCCGCAATCGCTCGCTTTGGGTATTTTGGCACCCCAGCTATCGAATAATTGAACTTCATAACGGCTTTGGAGGTAGATACCGGAATTCGATCCTTTCTCCAGCATAAAATCGAGTTCCAGTTCCAGGTCGCCGTGGTCCATCTTCGTGAAAAGATGGTCCTTGTTTTTTCCAGAGGGATCATTGACTAGAATACCCGTCCCCGATTTCGTTGTTCCTTTACCTGGTTTAGTCAGGTCGTAAAAAACATCGCCCACGATCTTCCAATTAGTACCGGCAGGTTTAAAATCGTTGAGGTTTTGAAGATTGATTGTTGCGTAAGGTATTTGGTTTGGTTGTGCCGACACCCCAAGGGTGCCCAGCAACAGGCAAAAAAGAGAACAACAGACGTTGCGTCGCATAATTGAATAGAAACAAATGATAAGCAGGAATGAGGGTACGCAACTGAGTCAATACGACCACTCAAGGGAGCGTATGGCATGGGCCAAAAACAGATCAAAAATAGTTGAATCTATTCATTATATATGATAACAATTGCCGGACAATTTGACAAACCGCTCGTTGGCAACGGCCTTACTGGGATTTTTCCCGGATGTTGCCGATGCCAACTCAGGTTAACTACTTTCGTTGCTGAGCCTGCCGGTAACTACTCATACGTCCCCACCAGCGTCACTATTGATTTTGGCTCCACCTGAATCTGGTTAGCCGAGACAATGGATTTTGCCAGTGATTTAGCCTCCGTTGTGGTGTAACTCGCGAAGCGGTTGTGCTTGATCGACACACCGCTGATGGGTAGCATTACGGCATTGGGTGTCATGTTGATGCAGACGAGTACCAGTTGTTTGCGAATGGGGTCTTTATAGGCCGACACCATGCATTGGCTGGCTTCGGCTACCGGATTGCCGACGGCACCAAGGCGAACGCCAATCCGTTTCATCCCCGGTCGGACAAAACGGGCATAGTTTCCAAACGCCCATAACTGTTTGGAGTCCAGAACCTGGCCATCCTGCCGGGCGTTGTCAGGCCGCTGATAGGTACCGTCGGATGCGTTAATGTAGACGAGTCCATCGCTGTAATTGTATGGATTAATCGCCAGCCACCACTGCCATGAGGTTACATTGGCCACCGTCAGGTCGTTGTGAATGACTTTGGCCACGTATAAGCCGTAGTTTATGTCGGTATGGCGTGGGCTCCCGTTGTACTTCCCGCAGATATCACCCAACACCCCAAACTCACTTTGCCATAACAGGGGGTTACCAACCGCTCTGGCCTGTTGGGCGGCCCGCCGACGAATCGCCACTAATGTTGAATCGGCACAGGTTGTGAAATAACTGTGGTAGGCCCAGATCGGCGCAACATTGGGCAGCTTGGGCAGGGGAGATTGGGTGGTGAAAAAGTAGTCGAGTTGATTGCCTCGTCCGCTCTCTGCTTTTTCGTAGAGGTAATTCAATTGGCCCGCTTCACCTGTAACGACCATCGTTTTGGCTTTACTGGTCAGCAGCTTCGTCGACAAAGCGCTCGCTACGTCAGCTATGTCTTTGTTTTCGGCGGGCGAACCTTCCTGATTGGCTTTTCCGTTTTTGCCGGCGGTCCAGTCCCATTGAGGTTCGTTGATGGGGCTTAGGTAATCCAGGTGAAAATGATTGGCAACTGTCGTTAAAAAATCGGCGGAAGGCGTCAGGGCATTGGGCTTGAGGTTGAAGGCTTTTCCGCCTGCCGAAAACGCTTTGCCATTGCGCGTCATCTGCACGGGTGGCGAGTTGGTGAAACCCAACGCGTAGCGAACACCCCGACGGCGGGCAGCCGCTAAAAACCACTGACTTCCGGCCTGTTTGCTCCAGTCGTAGCGTCCGTCGGGCGTCAGAAAACACGCTTCACGTCGCCACTCATCCGTAATTAAGCTGCTGTCTTTCTGCTCATAGCTGCCAGCACCGATGTTCATTCGCCACAGCGAGAGGCCTATTCCTTTAGGTCGGCCATCCGACAATGTATCCAGGCTGAAGAGAAGATCAGCTATCTGATTCTTCTTGGTTTCGTTTTGCCAGGTGCCAATAAACTTCGCTGACCAGCAATCGGACGCGCCAAAGCTGTGAATTGTCTGAAATTCCTCTTTTAGGTTGAGTGTAAGGGCTAATGGAGCGTGATGGGGGGATTCGGTATTGACGGTTTTACTGCCCAGGCTGATAAAGACCAGCGGGCTGAGTAAAACAGCTTTGTAGACCAGTTTCATGACGGACAAGGGGAGACAGGACCTGACTAGGTGCCAGATACTGAAGCGGCCTCGTTTCTAAATCTACCTGTTTGCCGACGAAAGGAGTTGCAGGTACTGTAGCCAGAAAACGGCTATATGGGAGTAAATGAAGACGGTTGCCTTTGGTTACTCCGGACTAGGCAGGCAATGACGTAGTCAGTAGGAGTTTTGTCTGCGCCTGCTGGTTTAGTTTATTGATAATGCGGGTATGCTCCGCCAGCTTTTTATAATTTTCGGTTGGTAACGACTTGTTTGGGCAACTTACTGACTCCATATCGATTACCAGCCTTTCCATTTGCTTTTGCATCGTCACCAGCAGCGTTATAAGTACATCGACAGGACATTGTCCAACGAAGGAACGAGTTGCGGCTGCACTTACCGTTTGCTCCGGCTTATTCGGGCTGATACAGGCCAGCAACTTGTTGTAGTTTTCGTGTAAACGAGCGGTCGCTTCAGCCCATTCCGTCAGAATAGTGAAGGACGTGTTGATCGTTTGTAATTGATTGGCTGTCTTTTTCGGCAGAGCAGTCATAGCGTGCGTTCTGGTAAAGGATTGACTATAAGATAGGGGTCTTGTTAAACAAAAATCCTGCGCTATACCTGCTCAGGTAAAAATCAAACCAATGTTAAGGAGGTGTTTGGGGCTGTTCCAAGGGCCCATTTTGCTCATTTATCGTGCGTATAAATCAAGGCATCGCCTATTCCATTTGTTAATAGATCATCAAAACTAATGATGGTCCCCATCGGCGGGTATGTACCTACTTTTGTAGAGTAGACGGTCAGGGTTGAGTTAAGTAACAAAAAGATATTGATGAGTAGATAAATTCGACTCGTTCACTAGACATGATAACAACTGATATTTGTATTATTGGCGCTGGCCCGGTGGGCTTGTTTGCTGTTTTCGAGGCTGGTTTATTGAAAATGCGCTGCCACCTGATTGATGCGTTGCCCCAGGTGGGTGGGCAACTCTCGGAAATTTATCCACAGAAACCAATTTATGATATCCCTGGCTATCCGGCCATCAATGCACAGACGCTGGTCGACAATCTGATGGAGCAGATTGCGCCCTTCAATCCGGGATTCACCCTGGGCGAACGCGTTGAATTGCTTGACCGTCAGGATGACGGCTCGTACCTGATTACGACCAGCGACGGGACTACCGTACATTGTCAGGTGGTGGTTATTGCGGGTGGACTGGGTAGCTTCGAACCCCGCAAACCCGACATTTTGAACCTGGAACACTTTGAAGGAAAGGGGGTTAGTTACATGGTTAAAAATCCGGAGCAGTTACGCAACCGGCGGGTAGTGCTGGCTGGCGGGGGTGACTCCGCCCTCGACTGGACCATTTTTCTGGCTGAGATAGCTCAGGAAGTGACGCTTGTTCACCGTAGCGACAGTTTTCGGGGAGCACCCGACTCGGCCGAGAAAGTGGTGGAGCTGGCCAGGCAGGGGCGCGTTAACCTCGTTCTTCAATCGAACATCACCAGCATCAATGGAACTGGCCATTTGCAGGAGGTTACCATTACGGCGAAAGACAAATCCACTACAACCCTGCAAGCCGATAACCTGATTCCTCTATTCGGATTAACGCCTAAACTCGGGCCCATTGCCGACTGGGGGCTGAACATCGACAAATCGGCCATTAGCGTCAATACGACCGATTACTCCACAAACGTCGAGCGCATCTACGCCATTGGCGATATCAATACGTATCCGGGAAAACTAAAGCTGATTTTGTGTGGCTTTCACGAGGCTGCGCTGATGTGCCAGAGTGCCTTTCACCACGTTCACCCGAATCAAAAACTGAGTTTCAAATACACGACCGTCAACGGTATTCCTACTTTTTAATATGATTACATTCACCGTCGAAGACCGCAATGGCGAACAGAAACCGGTAGAGGTGCCCGAAGGAATTAGTCTGAACCTGATGGAAGTACTGAAAGCGTCGGACTACAACATCCTGGCGACCTGTGGTGGCATGGCCCTCTGTGCGACCTGCCATGTTCAGGTACTGAACGGATTCGATAACTTACCATCCGCACAGGATCTCGAACTGGACATGCTCGACACCCTGCCAGACGCTGATTCGGATAGCCGACTCGCCTGCCAGATTCGGGTAGATGAAGCTCTCGAAGGGGCAATCTTTAAACTAAAAAGTGAGGAGCCTACCTAGGGGTACTGGTTTGTGGAAGATATTACAATCAATATGTTTCTGTTAATGGTATTATTGGGCTGATTGTTAGAATTTTATTTGGTCTATTCATTAGAATAGGAAATAAAAAAGCTTATTTGGGTTTGTTTTATAAGCTACTCAAATAAGCTTTTTATTTTAGACATCAACCCATGAAGAAGTTTACGTTGCTGAGCCTGGTCGTGGGGCTCTGGTTGTACCAATCCGTTCAGGCTCAAACCTTCTCGCTGGAAGCGGTAAAGAGTTATCCTTTTCCAAATGAACTGACCAGCTCGGCCAAGGGATCGCGTATTGCGTGGGCATTTAATGAGCAGGGTAAACGGAATGTGTACGTTGCCGAAGGACCGGATTTTACCCCCCGAAAGCTGACTAATTACACGGAAGATGATGGACAGGAAATTACCAGTTTGTCCATTTCAGATGACGGGAAGTGGGTCGTCTATGTGCGGGGTGGCGATCATGGAGCCAACTGGGATGATGAACTGCCCGTCAACACTCTGTCGACGCCGGTGCCACCCAAAGTTCAGATCTGGAGCATTCCGTTCGCGGGTGGCGAAGCCAAAGCCATTGCGGAGGGCGATGCGCCCGCTATTTCGCCCAAAAGCGACCGGGTTGCCTTCATCAAAGGTGGCCGGGTTTGGGCGGCTCCGCTGGATGCTTCCTCCGCAGCCAAAGTTCTGTTTACCGTTCGGGGGACGAATAGCTCTATTCAATGGGCACCCGATGGGTCGAAACTGGCGTTTGTGTGTGATCGGAAAGACCATGCCTTTGTGGGCGTTTTCACCAACGAAACGACACCCATCGCGTGGATAGCGCCGTCGTTCGCGCAGGATGAGTCACCACGCTGGTCTCCCGATGGCAAACGGCTTGTTTTTGTACGAACCCCCGGTTCGGGCGGGGCTCCCGATTCACTGCTGGCCCGCAAACATCGTCCGTGGTCGATCTGGACCGCCGATGTAACGTCGGGCAACGCATCCCAGATTTGGCAGGCTCCCAAAACGCTGGCGGGTTCGGTACCGTCCACGCATGGAGGCTTTAACCTGCACTGGACCGCCAATGAGCGGATTGTTTTTTTGTCGTACCAGGATGGCTGGCCCCACCTGTATTCCATGCCCTCGTCGGGTGGCTCTCCTTTATTATTAACATCCGGGCCGTTTATGGCTGAACACATTACCATGAGCCACGACCGAAAATGGCTATTGTTCAGCGGCAATACGGGTCCTGATAAACTGGATATTGATCGTCGGCATGCCGTTCGCGTACCGGTCGACAAAGCGGCTATGGAAGTGCTTACCCCAGGAGCGGGCCTGGAATGGACACCCGTTGTAACGGGGGATGGGGCCACCATCGCCATGATCAGTGCCACGGCCCAACGCCCACCACTGCCAACCGTGATGGCCTTTACCAAAGGAACACCTAAAGTGTTAGCCCAAAATCTGGTACCGGCAAATTTCCCGACCAGTCAGTTGGTGCTACCTAAGCAAGTTACCTTCAAGTCACCGGATGGCATGACCGTTCATGGTCAGCTCTTTGAACCAGCGGGCGGGAAAAAAACAACCGAACGCAGTCCGGCGCTTATCTATGTGCATGGTGGCCCTCCTCGTCAAATGCTTTTGGGCTGGAATTATTCTGACTATTACGCCAACTCCTACGCCCTCAACCAGTACCTGGCCAGTCAGGGGTTCGTGGTTTTGTCGGTCAATTACCGGCTGGGTATTGGGTACGGCTATGATTTCCATCAGCCCGCGAATGGAGGGGCAACCGGTGCATCGGAATACCAGGACGTGCGGGCAGCTGCCGTATGGCTGGCGGAACAGCCACAGGTCGATGCCACCAAAATTGGTATTTACGGTGGTTCGTATGGCGGTTACCTGACGGCGCTGGCGCTTGCCCGTGATTCCAAACTTTTTGCGGCTGGTGTGGATATTCATGGCGTCCATGACTGGAGCCAGCAACGGTACGGTGTTAGCTCGACGGATCGGTTTGAGAAAATTCCGGATGCCGACAAAGCGGCTAAAGTCGTCTGGGAATCGTCGCCGGTCTCGTCCGTTAGTAGCTGGACATCGCCCGTGCTCATCATTCATGGCGACGATGACCGCAATGTACGCTTCAATCAAAGTACGGATCTGGTCCGGCGTCTCGACAAGCAGGGCGTTCCCATGGAGACGCTGGTGATCGTGGACGATACGCACCACTGGATGAAACACACTAACGCCTTGAAAATGAGTGCCGCTACGGCTGAGTATTTCAAACGCAAGCTGATGAAGCCCAAGCAGTAAGTACGGTTTTTGGTGCGGTCGGGTTTAAGAACCCGACTTCACCGTATAAACCTCAAGCCACAAAATACGCTCTTTCTTAACCATTAACTTTATGCACCTCTTTACTACTAAACGACTGAGTTCCATGCTACTGGCCGGGCTGGCGCTCGGTAGCCTGACCATCCAGGCACAGCAAACCGGGCCGATGAAGATTGACGAAACGTACAATCAGAAGATTAAGGAATACACGACAGATTCCCGGTTTCTGCCCGCGTCGGTGCTCAATCTTCCGGACGATGCCAGGATTCCATCACCGCTCAAGCATTTTGGGCAAATCGTCGGGACGCCGGGTGTCATTCATCGGACCCCCGAGATTTATGGATACTACAAAAAGCTGGCGCAAACGTCGCCCAACATTACGATTCAGCAGGTAAGCACGACTGAAGAGGGTAGGCCGGTTCAGTTGGTGGCCATTGGGAGCGAGGAGGCTATGAAACGGCTCGATCATTACAAGAAGCAACTCGCTCTCCTGGCCGATCCGCGCAAAATGAATGGCCAGAATCTCGATAAAATTCTGGGCGATACCAAACTGGTTTATTACCTGAATGGTGGGCTGCACTCGCCGGAAATGGGCTCTCCCGAAATGTTGATGGAACTAGCTTATCGGCTGATTACCAGCCAGGAAGCGGAAATTAAAACGATTCGGGATAACATCATTGTCCTGATCAATCCGGTGTCTGAGCCGGATGGGTGGGACAAGCAGGTAGACTGGTACTATCGCTTTACGAAATCCCGGAAAGACTTTGATGACGGCTTCCCCAAATCGCCACCCTATTGGGGGAAATACACGTATCATGACAACAACCGGGATGGTTTGCAGATTTCTCAGGCGCTGACAAAAGCGCTTTACAACGTATTTTACGACTGGCATCCTACCGCCAGCCTCGATCTGCACGAATCGGTACCGCTGCTGTATATATCGACCGGAACCGGCCCATACAACGAAACCATTGATCCAATAACCATTGGCGAATGGCAGATTATGGCCCATCATGACATTACGACGCTGGCGTCGCAGGGCATTCCGGGCGTGTTTACCTGGGCATTCTACGATGGCTGGTACCCGGGTTATGCCCTCTGGATTTCCAACAACCACAACGCCGTCGGCCGCTTCTACGAAACCTTCGGCAATGCTGGCGCGAACACGTACCTGCGCGATCTGTCGGAGCAAAAGTATGCGGGTGATCCGGCCACGACCAAAGAATGGTACCGTCCCGTTCCGCCTACCGAAAAGGTGTACTGGTCGTATCGAAACGGGATCAACTACATGCAGGCGGGTGTGCTGGCGTCGCTGTCGTACGGGGCAACGAACAGCCGCTTAATGCTGAAAAACTTCTACCAGAAAGGGCTTAATAACATCAAAAAAGGTATGGAAGAAACGCCACGTGCCTTTGTGATTCCCAAAAATCAGCGCGACCCCGCCATGGCCGATTACCTGGTCAACCAGTTACGGGCGCAGGCTATTGAGGTGCACAAGGCGGAATCGGGCAAGAATCAGGGCGATTATGTCGTGCTGCTGAATCAACCGTACCGGAATCTGGCCGTTTCGCTGTTAACCAAACAGAACTACCCAAAGGAAGCCAAGTTTCCACCCTACGACGACATTGCCTGGACGATGAGTTATCTGTACGGAGTCGATGTGAAAGCCGAAGACAGCGTCAAGTACGTTTCCAGCGAACTCAAGTTAGTGAATGAGCCTGTCAAATACGCTGGCTCCGTTGGTGGCGATGGAACCAACTATGTCCTCAATTACAAAGCCCAAACCAACGTCCTGCCTGCGCTACTCTGGCTCAAAGGGCAGAACAAGCAGGCCAAAGCGGTAGTGCTGGATACAAAATCGACGATTAGTGGGATGAACGATACGCTGTCGGCGGGGAGCGTCGTGTTTAAAGGGCTAACAACCGAACAGTCGAAGAAACTTGCTTCGCAGTTCAGCCTCGATTTACAGGCTACCAAAGCAGAGCCAACGGGTTTGGGAACGTCGTTGCGACAGCACGAGGTGAGCCTGCCCCGCGTGGCCATTTACCACAGCTGGTACAACACGCAGGATGAAGGCTGGGCGCGATTCACGTTCGAACAACGCGGCATTCCCTATACATCGATCAACAAAGACCATCTGAAAGCCGGCGAGTTGCGGAAGAAGTTCGACGTTATCCTTATTCCCCGTATGCGTGGCTCGTCGACCAATTTTATTCATGAAATCGACAAGAAGTTCGGGCCGCTTCCGTATACCAAAACGTCGGAGTTCCAATCACACGGCTTTCCGGATGCAACAACGGATATGACGGGAGGACCGGGTTTCGAAGGTGTCGAGAAACTGAAGCAGTTTGTGGAACAGGGCGGTGTGCTGGTCACCCTGGACAACTCATCGCTGATGGTTGCCGAGATGGGTATTGCCCGTGATCTGGACGAAGTTAGTGCGCCAACGTTGTTTCACCCCGGCTCCATCGTAACGGTCAAAAACCGGAAACCAGAAAGCCCGGTTATGTACGGTTTTCCGGAAACCTTTCCCATCTTTCGGGGTATTGCTCCGTTGCTGCAAACGAAGAAATACAATCGTGATATGATGCTGATGCAGTATGGCACCAAACCGCTGAAGGATGAAGAGGAATATAAGGGCCTGATCATGGGGATGCCCGACAAAAAACTTGCTAAAGAAACGGCCAAAGCGACCTCTAAGAAAGAAGATCCTTATGTGCTGTCGGGTATGGTGCGCAATGAGCAGGCAATCATTGGGCACGGCGGTATTTTCAACGTACCCGTTGGTGCCGGTCGTGTCATTGCGTTCACGTTCGATCCGCTACACCGGTATCTGAATCATCATGATGCGCCCCTGCTGTGGAACGTGCTGATCAACTGGAACCATCTGGAAACACCTGCCAGTCCGGCTACGGCAGAAACCGCCGTTCAGTCATCCACAAAGTCGGGCGGTGGAAAGTAGGAAAACAACAAAATAAGTGAGACAGACGTCTGTCTCACTTATTTTGTTAAAGTGGTGTCAGTTTCATAAAACTGACGAGCGCGGTTTCTCAAAACCGCGTTAACCAGATTAATCGGTAGGTTTTAAGAAACCTACCAAGTCAGTTTTAAGAAGCTGACACCACTCTATGGACGCCGATAACATAAATTACGAACATAAGTAAGTAGAAAAAGAAAGAGTCAGTGATATCATTAGCTGTCCAACCGACTCTTTCTTTTTCCAAATTTGACAGATCAGCGTTTAAACTGGGCTAGCAGGTAGTCATAAAAATAATTCACGTTCACATCGGTCGCGATAGTCAGTTCGTAGCCCGCTTCGTCAAGGTAGGTTTGCCCGGCATTGGGTGGTCGGGTACTGACGTTCGCTTTTATCCGTTCGGTAGTAAAGTGCTCAGGCATGGCCAAATAACTGGTTGCCAGAATATCCCACATGAAATACGTGTACTGATAACTCGGAATGGTGTCGATGGTCAGCGCCCAGAGCTGGCCCGTAAGGTTGGATAGTCTGTACTCTATCTGCGTGGCTAGCGTAGACAAAAAGTCTTTGGTGACCGGCACGTGATTCGTAACATCCAGTGGAATGAGGGTCAACGGTAATTCATACGAAACCAGCTTTTGCGAACTGATCGGGTCCCAGAAAACATTCCATTCGGCGGAGCCATCGTGCTGATAGGTCTGTACATTTCCAGGAACACGAAACGCCCCGGCCATCCAGACGATGTCCGCGATTTTATCTTTTAACTCGGGGGCTCGTTCCAGGGCCATAACCAGATTGGAACACGGTCCCGTCATCAGAATGCTAACCTTTTCAGTAGTCTTCGTCAACGTCTCCATGATCAGCTCGGGTGCACTCAGATACGAGTACGGGTCGGGCGATTTGGGCAGGTTGATTAGCAGTGGTAAGGCATTGATAATTTCGGGCCGCGCCCGCCATTCGCCCGGAAAGGCGTTAATGCCGTAGTAATCACCTCGTCCCAATGGGATATGTTCCTGCTTCATCAGCTGGAGCAGCTTGTACGTCGATTCTAGAGCGGGTTCAATGTAACAATCGGCGGGCGTAACCGTGACGCCGATCAGCTCAACGTCGGGCATGGTCAGAACAAGCAGTTGTGATAACAGATCATCAATGGCCCCATCGTGATCCATTAAGAGAAGTTTGGGCATTACAGAAAGCAGATTTTAAGCTTGTTAACGACTTATGTTTAGTTGCGGCAGCCATACCCCTTACGGAGCCAGTACGCCCACTTTCAGGAAGCTAACGCCCGGCTTGCCGTGGTAGACCCGATGAGTGGCTTTCTTGTAATCAGACTCTTTGGCGCTAAAGACGGGGACGAATGTTTGCGGATTCAGGTCACTCCAGGGAAAACAGGAACTCTGTACCTGCACCATAAGCCGATGCCCTTTTTTGAACGTATGCAGCACATCCTGCAACTCGACCGCAACCGGAGTTGGCCGATTGGGGCTGAACGGTTCCGGTTTGCTGATGTTGTTCCGGTAGCGTCCCCGGATAATTTCGCTCCGTACTAACTGCTGATAATCGCCGTAGACAACATCTGGTTTCTTTGGATTCTGAGGAGCATTAGGCGGATACACGTCAATGACTTTAACGACCCAGTCGGCATCGGTGCCGGTGGTTGACACGGTAAGCTGCGCCAAAATTGGTCCGGCCAACGTCATGTCTTCGGTAAGCGTATCGGTTTGAAACGTCAGTACATCTGGGCGAGCCGAGGCAAACCGCTGATCCTCCACCATGTAATCGGATGAGAAGCCATCGTTGATTTTGCTGGAAAACGGCACGGGATGCGCTGGGTCAGACGGAAATTCGGAGAAGGCGGCACCGGTTGCTGACGAGGTAAAACTAAGTTTGCCGTTGCCTGCCAAATAAAGTTGTTTCTGAACAATACCTTTTGGTGGGTAAGTGTCGAAGGACCGCCAGCGATTTGTCCCGGTTTCAAACAGCGTAGCTTCGGGGAGTGCCAGCGGAGTCGCGGTCTGACCGTTCGATTCATTGAAGAGGTAATGTTTAAAGAATTTAGCTTCGATATTTTCCTGATAGTAGGGCGATACTTTCGAGCCAAAATCCAGGTCGGCGAGCGTCTGCCCCGACGGGCCCGCCCAGCCGCCATGTACCCAGGGACCTACCACGAAAATGTTCTGGATGCCGGGATTCTGTTTTTCAATAGCCTTGTAGGTATTGAACGTACCAAACAAATCCTGCTCATCGTACCATCCGCCCACGACCATCACGGCTTGCTTGATGCCCTTGAGGTGCGGTAGAATGTTGCGTTTTTTCCAGTGTTCGTCGTAATCCGGGTGCTCGAAATTCTCGTGATAATACTTGTTTCGCCCTTTGTAGTACGCGCTTTCCGAATTGGCGGTTGGCCCCATGTTCAGGTAAAAATGATACCCGTCGGGATCGTTGATATCGAAGAGAGCGGGTGGATTTTGTTTGGTTGGCTGTTTGTGCTCCTGAAAAAACGTATAGAACCCAAAGTTAGCGGCAATCATAAAGGCTCCGTTGTGGAACGCATCATCGCGCCAGAGGTCGGCCATCGGGGCTTGTGGGGAAGATGCTTTCAGCGCCGGATGCCCGGAAACGGCTCCCGCTGATGTAAAAAAGCCGGGATAGCTAATGCCCCATTGACCCACGTTGCCATTGTTGTTAGGGATGTTTTTCAGTAGCCAGTCGATAGTGTCGTAGGTGTCGGAAGCCTCGTCATGATCAGCGTTTCCTTTTTTTACATCTACGTGAGGAGTCATCTCCACAAATGTGCCTTCGGAAGCCCAGCGCCCCCGAACATCCTGATACACAACGATGTAATTGTCGCGAAGCATGAACGCATTGGGGCCTACCCGCCGACGAATGCGATCGACTCCGTAAGGCTGACAACTGTAGGGCGTCCGTTGCATAATGATCGGATGTTTAGCCGTCTGATCCTTCGGGGCATATACCTGCGTAAACAGTTTCGTGCCATCGCGCATGGGCACCATAAACTCAGATTTCTGGTAGTTCTCCCGCACATAAACGGAATCCTGGGCAGGCGTAAACGGGTATGGATTGGCCGACGACGTCGTTTGGGCAACGACAGCTACAGGCATCAGTAACAGGAGTGTGACGAGTGTTTTCAAAAGGATAGTTGATAGAGTTAGTGTCAATGCAAAATAAAACCTAATGGCGCTGGTTGATTGTTAATTACATTCAGCTCAGAAGTGGGCCATCTCGATCAGCTCAAAAAATAGCCGGGCGGCTGGCTCGATCAGGTTATCGTTGAAATCGTAGTCGTCGTTGTGCAGGGCTGGCGAATCTTCACCATTGCCGATGCCAAACATAGCGCCGGGAAAATGCTGGGTAAACAACCCGAAATCTTCACCCCATTTGAACGGTTCCTGTTTCTCAACAAACGCATAGTCCAGCTTCAACGCGCTCCGCCTGATCTGGTCAAAAGCTTCTGTATCGTTTTCGTTGGCAAAAAAGGATTCGGTATAGCTCGTTTTTATCGAAAGGCCACTGGCAGTTGACAACTCAGAAAGCAGCGCCTGCAACTGAGTCGTGAGGGCTTCCATCCGATTGGCATTCCGGGTCCTTAACGTCAGATGTACTTCGCCATAACCCGCCGATATGCCGTACGATTTTTCGCCCATCGTCGTGTAAGCCGGCGTTACGAGCGCAAAGCTATCGGACCCAGGGTCTGTGTTTTGTAAGGGTCTGGTTCTGAGTAAGAAATCTGCCATTGTGTAGGCTGGATTCAGGCCCTTTTCTGGTTCGGCCGAATGCGATACCTTTCCTTCGAAGGTGGTGATCAGGGTGAGTACGGATGACGTGAACGAGCCCGGTTTGCACACGATGACCCCTGTTTTGTAGCCGGGTAAATTGTGCAGAGCAAAGTTTCGATCGGGGTGAATACCAGCAAAGGCGGGGTCGTTCATAACGGCCTCGGCCCCTTTCCCGTTTTCTTCTGCGGGCTGAAATAGTAAATACACCCGGCCTTTGGCTATGGGTTTCTGGTCCAGCAGCGATGCCAGCCGGGCCAGAATTGCCGCATGACCATCGTGTCCGCACTTGTGTGAAACGCCATCGATTCTCGATCGATGGGCAAATGTATTTGTCTCCTGTATTGGTAACGCATCGATATCCGCCCGGATCAACGTGACGGGTCCTTCGTCGTTTTGGCCATACTGTAGCAACAAGCCGGTATTGGCCACCTCAATCATACGGGTTGGTGCAAACTGACTGACGAAGGATTTTATCCGTCTCTGCGTATCAAACTCCTGACTCGACACTTCGGGGAATTGGTGAAGCTCCTGCCTGAATTGAACAAAAATGTCTGGTGCATCGACAGTCATAGAATAGCTTATTTGGATGAATATTAAGTGCAGTAGTGCAAAGACACGAAGAAAACGGTTGGGCCGTTGCAGAACAAATAAGCTTGTTACCGGCTTCCCGAATACCTGGCGGGTGCACTATTTTGAGGAATGCTTTTCTGAATGAACTTCCTCAGGTGTTCGTTGCTGGTAGCGAGGTCTTCTTTGCGCAGATACATCATGTGGCCGCTCCGGTAGCCAATCCACTCCATTCGGTTGTTCAGTTTGCCGCTGGCGTCCATCTGCCACATATTATATTTGGCATTAAAATAATCGCAGGCTCCGTCGTAATAGCCCGATTGCACCAATACGTGCAGATACGGATTCTGAGCCATTGCCTGACGCAGGTTTTCGCCCGTGTGGTTGTTGGTATTGTCCCAGGGGAACGTGGGGCCGAACATGTAATATTTCAGATCGGTTTTGTAGTTCAACTCTTCGCGCATAAACATGTTGATGGCGGGTGTAAAGGAGTGCAGCCAGGAGGTTAGCTCCGCATTGTAGTCGGGACCGATACCGGCATCTTTGCTGTCCATACCCAGGTACCGGGAGTCAAGTCGGCCCACTGTCTGGCTCTTGCTTCGGAGCAATTCTTTCCAGAAAAAGTTAGCGGGTACATCCAGATTCTGCTGCATCACGGCCGTTTCGGATAAGCCCGAATACCGGGCCACTTTAGTCGCTATCTCCTTCCGTTTCTGATCGCTCAATGAACCGCCGAGGGCCAGCGCAGGCAGGTATTCCGAAATCGTGAACGCTTCTACTTCGGGCAAAATATCCGTTAAGTCTTTCTTCTGCAAATCGGCCGGTAACGCTTTATGATACCAGGCCGTTGCCGCAAAGTAAGGGAGTTTAAGGGCTCCTTTTGCCGGGCCATCCCGTTCGATACCTAAGTCCGTAGGCGATACCAGAATGACACCATTTAGGTACATCCAGTGGGCATTCTGAAGTTCCAGCGCCAGGCCTGATACGCGGGTCGTGCCGTAACTCTCGCCAATCAGATACTTAGGTGACGCCCAGCGATTATACCGACTGACGAAGGTGTTGAGCCAGTCGGCCAGGTATTTGATGTCGGCGTTGACGCCGAAGAATAGTTTGCCTGCGGGAACATCTTTGTTGGCGGGGCGCGAAAAGCCCGTGTTGACCGGATCAACGTAGACAATATCGGCTACGTCCAGAATCGAGTTGGGGTTGTCTTTAATGCCATAAGGCTGGGTCGGGTAACCTTCATCATCGATTTTCAGGATGCGCGGGCCGGTATAGCCAATCATCATCCAGACGGAAGCCGTACCAGGCCCGCCATTGAACGAAATGACCAGCGGACGGGTGGTGCGGTCGGCTACGTCGGAACGTTCGAAGTAGGTGAAAAATACCCCGGCAATGGGCTTGCCTTCCTCATCCCAAACGGGGATGGTTCCGACGGTCGCTTTATAGGGAACCCGCTGGCCTTTGATCGTGACCTGCCCATTGGTCACAACCTGCGAATCCAGGTTCAGGGTGCGGGAGGCTGCACCGGCCTTGTCTTCTTTAGGGGCTTGTTTTTCAGTGCTGGCTGGCTTTTGAGCAACTGAGTTGGTAAATGTGTAGCAACAGATGAATAGGATCAGGAAAACCTGTTTCATGACTAGTGACGTGACTGACGTAGTAAGTGGTGGTTGGGCCGGGTGCCATTTTCGGCCCAAGATAAGCAGAATAGCTGCGTAAATCGTGCATTTCGATAAGACGTATTTCTATAAAATGGCCAGTGTAGGTGTACTGACTTCCTATAAAGATTTCTTATATAATGCTATTTTGTTGTACGTTTAGGGTTTATTATTCCGTTGTTCAGGCCGTTTGCCAAATTAAGTATTTTTATGAAGCCTATATTCTTAAGTCTCTTGCTGCTTACTTCGGGCGCCTACGCCCAGTCATTGTCCAAACCTGAAGCGAGCGTTATTGCCACCGTCAGAAAGCAGATGCCGGAAACCGAAGCCTTTCTCGAAAAGGTCGTCAATATCAATAGTGGCTCGCTCAATAAGGAAGGCGTACGGACGGTTGGCAAGTTGATGTCGGATGAGCTCGATAAACTGGGCTTTAAAACGGAGTGGATCACGCTGCCCGATTCCCTTAACCGAGCCGGGCACCTGGTGGCCACCCGACAGGGAAAGAAAGGGAAAAAGCTGTTTCTAATCGGTCATCTGGACACTGTCTTTGAAAAGAGCCTGCCAATGGAGCCCTTTACACGGGTTAATGATTCGACGGCGTCGGGGCAGGGCGTTAACGACATTAAAGGGGGCGACGTGCTGGTTATTGCCGCGCTGAAAGCCCTGAATGCGCAAAAACTGCTCGACGACACATCGATTACGGTTTATTTTACCGGCGATGAAGAAAGTGGGGGCGGAGCGGCCAGCCGGATCGATTTTGTAGAACGGGCCAAAAAATGTGACATCGCTCTGGCCTTCGAAACGGCGCAGGGGTTGCACAGCGTTACCACCGGTCGGCGGGGTGCCAGTAGCTGGACACTCAACGTAAAAGCCCGAACGGGGCACTCATCCCGGATTTTCAGCGATTTGGGTTACGGGGCTATTTATGAAGCCGTTCGTATTCTGAATGAGTTTCGGCGCACGCTGGGCCAGGAACAATACCTGACTTTCAATCCCGGTTTGATTGTAGGTGGCTCGGAGGTACATTATGATGACAAGACGGCCAAAGCAGAAACCATCGGCAAAACGAATATTGTGGCCGGAACGGCGCTGGTAAAAGGCGACCTGCGGTTTCTGACCGAAGTCCAGAAGGAAAGTGCCCGAACCCGTATGCGCGAAATCGTCGATAAATCCTTGCCCCTTACCAAGGCAACGATCTCATTTGCCGATGGCATTCCGGGCATGGAACCATCCGCGGCTAACGATGAACTTCGTAAACAACTGGATAAATTGAGTCGCGATATGGGCATAGGCCCCGTTCAGGCGGGTGACCCGGGGTCGCGCGGGGCGGGTGATGTATCGTTTGTGGCGCAGTACATGCCCTGTCTGGATGGGTTGGGCGCATCGGGCAAAGGGGCGCACAGCATTGAAGAAACCATGAATACGAAAGAATACCCCTTGCTGATTCAGCGTACGGCTTTGTTTATCTATCGGCTCACGAGGTAGGTTAATTTTTAAGTCAATTTCGAAAATTTAAGTTTAGCATTGTGAGTTTTCCAGGCTTTGGTGCTTTTGCTTTAAATACAACTATTTAAGTATGTTCAGTAATCATAAAGCAACAAGCACTCGTTTCATTGGCCTTTGGTTGGCACTCATCTTCAGCCTGAATCAGGGGTTTGGTTTCGCCCCCAAACGGGAATTTTACCAGGTCAAAATCTACCACCTCAAAGACAGCAACCAGAAAGATCGGCTGGAAACGTATCTGAAGCAGGCTTATCTGCCCGCGCTGCATCGGGCAGGAGTTGGTAAAATTGGCGTCTTTACGCCAGCGGATGCCGACTCACTGGTGTATCTGTTGATTCCGTTCAAATCGGTAGATCAGTTCATGGGACTTCCCGAAACACTGGCGAAGGACAAACAATACGCGTCGGCCGGACAAGACTATCTGGAAGCGGCATTTGACAAGCCGGTTTATAAAGGGTTCGAGTCGATTCTGATGGAGTCATTTGCCGGTATGCCTACTATGGTTCTGCCGAAGTTAAACGCGCCAGCCTCCGAGCGCATTTATGAACTTCGCCGGTACGAAGCCGCCACCGAAAAATTGCATGAGAACAAGATCAGCCAGTTCAACAATGGTGAGCTGGATATTTTCAAGCGGTTGGGGTTCAACACCGTGCTCTGTGGTCAGGTGAAAGTGGGAGGCAAACAGCCAAGCATGATGTATATGACCTCGTTCGAAAACAAAACCGAGCGTGATGCTCATTGGAAAGCATTTGGTGCCGACCCCGCCTGGAAAACCTTGAATGCACTTCCGGAATATGCGCATAACTTTCTGAGGGCCGATATTTATCTCTTGCATCCAACCGCCTACTCGGAAATTTAACGTGACGCATCCGTCAGAACAGAACGTCGATTGGACCGGCTTACGTGAATGTTGGGGAGAATTGTATGGGCGGTAACGCGTCGCTGAGTGGTCAACGAAGAATGCAATTTCCGGGCATAATGGCCTCTGTGAAGAAACGACCGTAAGTGAGAATTTTCCTAACAATTCACGTTTAACCCTCCAGTGCCATGAAAAAAGTAAGTGCCTTTTTCTTCTTTTTGCTACTGATTATTGCCGGAAACAGTATTGCTCAGGCGCCCGTTCCAGCCGATTTCTTTGCCGGTAAGTGGGATATCGTGGTGGCAGGAACACCCAATGGCGATACACAATTGGTGGCTAACCTGGTTCGAAAAGACGGTAAATTAACGGGCGAAATAACTACGCCTGCCGATACCACCAAGGGAGCCATACCAATCACCAAGATTGACGAAGGGACAGATAAACTGGCACTGTATTTTACGGCTCAGGGCTACGATGTTAACCTTGATCTAACCAAAGTGGATGACGATAATCTCAAGGGCAGCCTGATGAATATGTTTGATGCCAAGGCAAAGCGGCTGAAATAGTAGTCAGAATGTAACACGTTTATCAAAATGAGGACGGCAATGAACGCTGTCCTCATTTTGCGTTTTACCCGTCGATATAACTTTCTGAAACAAAAGATGAACGAAAGGGAGAAACCCGCGCGGATTCCGCTAAAGTGCTTATTTTTACCCACGTACCCGTTTTTCTTATCCCTCTTTCATGAATAAACGATTACTCTGGCTTCTTCCCGTTCTTCTAATTGCTGCCGTCTACCTGTATCCTACACCTACGAAAGACGCGCTCGATTTATACACGGGTACGGACAAAACACCTATCAACGGGCTGGCGGCTTTTCGGAAACTACCGACACAGTCTATCGAAACGCAGGGATACAACTGGACGTATATAGCCCTGGGAAAAGGCCCTCAAACCATTTTGTTTCTGCACGGGATGACGGGAGGCTATGACTTCTGGTGGCAACAGATGAACGCCTTTAGCGTTTCGTATAGAGTAATCAGTGTCACCTATCCGCCCGTCGATAATCTGGCTGACCTGGGCAAAGGCATCATGGCCATTCTCGACAAAGAAAAGGTCGATTCGACGATTGTTGTTGGCAGTTCGCTGGGTGGCTACCTGACCCAGTATTTACTGGCAACGTATCCTGAGCGGGTAACCAAAGCCGTTTTAGGCAATACGTTTCCGAAAAATGATATCTATGAAGAGCAGAACCAAAGCCGGATTTCGCTAGCTACCTGGCTGCCCGAGTGGGTGGTGATGAACGCGCTCCGTCAAAACCTGACCAAGGTGGTGATACCCACCTCCGAGAATAATCCGCTGGTGGGAGCGCAACTGCTTGAGAATACCTACGGACGCATGTCGAAAGCGCAGTTTCTGGCTCGGTATCACTGCGTAATTGATCAATTCCAGCCAATTGACGGGAAACAATTGACAGTCCCGCTGTTGATTCTGGAGTCCGATAATGATCCACTGATACTCCCTGAACTGCGCACGAAGCTGAAACAATACTACACAACAGCGCAGGTGCACACGTTCCATCGGAAAGGCCATTTTCCGTACCTGAACGATCCCGAAGAGTACAATACTGTGTTGCGGGCGTTCCTATCGAAGTAAGTGCACAGAAAAATGAGTAAGCATGGAGACACAACGAGTACAGCGCTATTCAGGCAATTATTCACTGTGTTCTTTGTGCCTCTGTGTTTGTTGATATTATTTTAGTTAATCCTTCACAATCAATCCGTTAAACCAATCTTCATGAAACACCTACTTCTTTGTCTGCTGGTTTTCAGCATCAGCTTTTCGGCATTTGGTCAGCATAAAAAAATCGTTCAGCCGGGGAAAGCACCGGCCAATCCCTATCCGTTCAGTCCGGGTGTTATCAGCAATGGGTTGCTGTTTGTGTCGGGGCAGGTGGGCACCGATCCGCAAACGGGCAAACTGGTGCCGGGTGGAGTAGAAGCGGAAACCAGACAAACGATTCAAAACATCAAAACGGTACTTGAGGCTGCGGGTGCTTCTCTGGATGATGTCGTGAGTGTAACGGTGTATCTGAGTGATATGGATGACTTCCCGAAGATGAACGCGATTTACAAACAGTTTTTTAAAGAAGGTACGTACCCGGCTCGCACAACGGTGGGCGTCGCGAAGCTCGTGTTCGGGTCCAGTGTTGAAATGACCATGACGGCTGCCCTGCCCAAAAAATAAATTAACCCTTCTTCCCAAAACGGTTCAATGAATAAATACACAAGATTACTTGTCTTGGTGCCCCTGTTCTGGGCAAACCTATCCGTCGCTCAAAAACAAAAAACGACCAAGCCAACCCAATCCACGGCCGTTTTTGCGGTCCCGGCCCGGCTCACGCAGGAACTGATGCGCCTATCCGATATGTCGGGTGGGAAAGTAGGCATTTGCGCTACACACATCGAAACCGGAAAGACAATCACGCAAAACGGGAAAGAAGGGTTTCCGATGGCAAGTTCCTACAAGGTCGCTATTGCCACCCAGTTGCTGACCCGCGTAGACAGCGGTAGCCTAACGCTGGCTCAACTCATACCCATCACAAAAAACGATTTTCATCCGGGTAGTGGCATGCTATCGGATCGGTTTAACTGGCCCAACTCACCAAATTCTGATCTTTCCTTATCGGTCAGAAGCCTGCTCGAACTGATGCTGCTTATCAGCGACAACAGTGCAACGGACATTTGCCTTCGGCTGGCGGGTGGCCCTGCTGCCGTAAACGCCTGCATGAAGCGAATGGGCATTGAAGGCTTGCGTGTCGATCGGCCAACTGCCTGGCTTATTGCCGATTGTGTGGGCATACCTATGGCTGCCGATCAGCCCTGGGCACCTGCTCGCTACGATTCACTGGCCAAATTCAGTACGGCGTTGACGCGCGAAGCCAGTTATGTAGCTTTCGAGAAGGACCCGCGTGATACATCGACCCCGGAAGCCATGACGCTGCTTTTAACGAAACTGTATACGCAGCCCCTGTTGAAACCAGCCAGTCAGGCACTGATTCTCGATATTATGAAGCGTTGCGAAACGGGACTTGCCCGACTAAAAGGAGCTCTCCCGCCCGATACGGAAGTGCTGCACAAAACAGGTACGATTGGGCTGACCGCCAGTGATGTCGGTATTATTACATTGCCGGGCAACGCGGGTCATGTGGCTATCTCCGTCTTCGTCAAATCATCTCCTAAAGATGGCTCTGTTCGGGAGCGAACCATTGCCGAAGTAACCCGGACCATTTACGATTACTTCCTCTTTTTGTAAGTGTGACAGAAAAATACATAGTGGTGCTGTCAGTTTCTTAAAACTGACACGATAGGTTTCTTAAAACCTTTTGAAAAGGATATCAATTGACCTAGGTTTTGAGAAACCTCGCTCGTCAGTTTTAAGAAACCGACAGCACAAGTAGACCTGTTACACGATCTGGTAGGTCAGGTTTATTACAGTGACCCGCGCCGGATCATGTAAAACGGATTTTTGACTTTTATCCGCTTGTTGTCCAGCAGGAGCGAAGCTGCCGTATAGCCCATTGCCTCGAAGTCGGTTGTGATAACGGTAATATTCAGTAATTCCTTGAGCGTAGTCTCATTAAACGAAATAACGCCAACGTCATGGCCTAGTTCGAGATTTGATTGCCTCGCCTTTTTTACTACTTCCGACAAGTCGGTTTCTTCAACGACTACGTAGGCCGTGCTTTCCTGCAAGTGCTCGTGAATGGCGTTTTCCTTGATCGAGAATTCCTTGTTGTAGTTAACGCAAAACGAACGAAACCCGTGGGCAATTTCAACGGGATAGTTGCCGTCACTGGGTAAAATAAGGACCATCCGGCTATACTTATCCAGTAAATCCTGGGCGTTCTCGAGCGCCCCGCAAATGTCTTTATCGAAGTTCTGATAAACGCTCAGGGGAGATCCTGCCAGTTCGGATACGTCTTTATCCAGCAGCACCAGTTCATTAGGCGGGATGGAGGCAAGCACGCGCATGTAATCGGCTTTGTCCAGATCCTGGGTAAAATGGGGCATGACAACGTAATAGTTGTACTTGCCCAGATTTTTGGCAATAATTTCCTGGAAATGGCAGGCGTTGTAGTGGTGAATCTGCAAATCGACCGTTGCCTTCTCGCCGAGTGCTTTCAGAAAGGCATAGTAGATGATTTTCTTGTATGAACTGAGCTTATTGAAGACCAGGAGGATTTTTATCTTAGCGTCCGTATTCGTCTGCACATAATAGCCCTTACCCTGCACGGAAGTAAGGTAGCCTCGCTCCCGGAGTTCACGGTAGGCTTTCTCTACGGTGTCCCGGGCAAGGTAATATTCCACGCTTAACTCACTGATAGACGGCAATTGCTCCTTGTTTTTCAGGACACCCCGCTCAATGTCGGTAATGACCGATTGGACAATCTGCTTATACTTAGGCGTCTTATCCTTCGGATTGAACTGAAGTTTGTAAGCAGGCGAACAGGAGTCGCTATACCTATCGTCAAGATCGTCGTAGAGTTGACGGCGACTAGAACCTGGAGACGTAAGTTTAGCAATCATACTAATCGATCTTTATGTACTATTCTGGGAGCGAGCAAAGCCAATCCACACTACGATGGCTGGAAATCTTTATAAGCTTCCGAATAATAGCAGATATAAAGAAGCAATTTACGCACTTTTTTTCTGCAAACGTTGCCGGTAACGTTATTGAAGAGTATGAATGCTAGATTTAGTTGTAAAAAAAGAAGGCATAAGGGGTCTTCTATGTGACACATTTCATACGCATGTTGTCACCTCAGACAAAAGAAAAATTGTACTTAAACGTGAAGGTGCCTAAGCTGTAGTTCGTTGCTCTCAACCGATTTGACAAATGTCCGTTTGTCTTACTCCACCCATGCTGCGCGAACGGACGGCGGCCTGTCATTGCCCGATCATCAAAAAGCTGAAATCACGATAGAAAATTAATCCTGCGCTGGTAGATGATTGTCCGTTCTGCCTTTGCGTAGTAAATACGGTTTTAATGAAGCCGCCCGCTCTTATCTACCCGCTTTGAACGCCCAACTATGCCCAAGACCTTTACTACTGGTTTCTTGTTTGCCTTTCTTTTGTTTCCCGCAGCACTACTGGCCCAAACGACACCTTCCCGCCAGGCCTGGATCCGCGGTAAGCTGGTGGATGAGAAAAAAGCCCCAATTCCGTTTACGACCGTTGCCCTGCACCGAACGGCTGATTCTGTGCTGATAACCGGAGTTGTGGCCGACGAGTCGGGGGTATTTGCGCTGCAAATCAGGCCGGGTCGTTATTACCTCAAAGTTAGTGCTGTCTCCTATCGCGAGAAAATAGTACCGGCTATCGACGTGGATGAGCAGGATAAGCAACTCGGTTCACTCGTACTTGTGGCCAGCGCCAAACGGCTGGATGAAGTAGTTGTCAGAGGAGAAAAGAGTCAGATGGAGTTGGCGCTGGACAAACGAATATTCAATGTCGGGAAAGACTTGGCCAATGCCGGGGGGACGGCTTCCGACATCCTGAAAAATATTCCGTCGGTGGCTGTGGATGGAGATGGCAATGTGAGCCTTCGGGGCAGCAACAGTGTTCGGATTCTGATTGATGGAAAGCCATCCGGGCTGGTGAGTTTTAAGGGCGGAAGCGGCCTGCAACAATTGCAGGGGAGCATGATTGAACGGGTAGAGGTTATCACCAACCCATCGGCTCGCTACGAGGCCGAAGGAATGGGTGGTGTAATCAACATCGTATTGAAGAAAGAACGAAAGGAGGGGTTCAATGGCTCGTTCGATGTCATTACGGGTTATCCCACCAACTTTGGGGCTGCGGCCAACATCAACTACCGACGCAAAAATTTAAACTTTTTTGTCAATTACACGGCTTCCTTCCGCAACACACCCGGCCGGAGTTCGCTCTATCAGGAAGTGTATAGCAACGATACCACCTTCGTGTACCGGCAGAATTCAACCAGTAGTCTGAAAGGCCAAAATAATAATGCCCGCGCGGGTATTGACTATTATTTCAACCCTAAAAGTATACTCACGGCTTCGTACACCTGGCGTCTCAGCAAAGGCAAACGCTTTTCGGATATTCAATACCTTGACTATAAAACCAACACGAACGATGTGCTGCAAAGTATCACGAGCCGAACGCAGGACGAAACCGAAACCGAGCCCAACTCGGAGTATGTCGTGAGTTATAAAAAGACATTTGCCCGTGAAGGCCATGAACTTACCGCCGATGTCCGGTACCTGGACAACTGGGAAAAGTCGGACCAGTTTTTTGCTCAGAAAACCTCATTGCCCGATGGGAATTCGTCGACGATCCCAAGTACATTGCAACGGGCGCTCAACGATGAAACCGAGAAGCAACTGCTGGTACAGGTCGATTATGTGAAGCCATTTGCCAAAGATGGAAAGCTGGAAGGGGGCTTACGGGTTAGCTCCCGCAACATGACGAATGATTATTCGGTTACCCAGCAAAATACGGACAACACCTGGACGCCCTTGCCCGGCCTGACCAATGATTTTTTGTACGTCGAAAAAATCAATGCTTTGTATGGGATTGTTGGTAACAAGGTTCGTAAGTTCTCGTATCAAATGGGGCTTCGGGCGGAGTGGACAAACGTAACGACAACGCTTAAACAAACGAACGACGTTAATCCGCGCAGCTACGCCAATTTGTTTCCGAGTGTCCATGCAACCTACGATTTGCCCCGCCAGCATGCGTTGCAGATCAGTTACAGCCGTCGGGTGCGTCGGCCGCAGTACAATGACCTAAGCCCCTTCATGACCTTCAGCGATAACCGGAATTTTTTCAGCGGGAATCCTGATCTGAATCCCGAATTCACCAATGCGTTTGAAGTCGGTCATATCAAATATGTTGAGAAAGGGTCGATGAGTTCGTCCGTTTATTACCGGCACACGACGGGGAAAATCATTCGGATTCGCCGGGTCGATGACCAGGGGAATTCGACGACCCGCCCCGAGAATCTGGCAACCGAGGATTCGTATGGGGCTGAATTCACGGGTTCGTATGCGCTTTATAAATGGTGGAAACTGGATGGGAGTGTAAACTTTTTTCGGGCGGTTACCAATGGCGGTAACCTCGATGCCAGTTATCAAAGTGATACGTATAGCTGGTTTACGCGATTAATGTCGCGCTTTACGATTCTGAAAAGTACGGATTTCCAGTTGCGGGGAAACTACGAAGCGCCCCAGAAGACGCCCCAGGGCACCCGTCAGGCCATTGCCACGCTGGATTTATCGCTGAGCAAGGATGTGCTTCACAACAACGGCACGCTGGTGCTCAATGTTATCGATGTGTTCAACTCCCGGCGTTATCGGTCCATTACCGAAGGGGCTAACTTTTACACCGAAAGCAGTTCGCAGGGACGTTTGCGGCAACTAAATCTGACGTTCAATTATCGTCTGCATCAGGCTAAAAAGAAAACCAAAGAGCCCGGAGAAGGGGAGTTCTAGTTAGCACAAGCGGAAGATCTGGCCAGTGGTTTCCTCGGACCGTGAGGACACGGCCTGAGGAAACAGAACGCATGGTTAATGAACCTGTTTGGGGTTAACGTTGTCATTACCATCTGTAAGAAAGACAACATTTACCCAAACCCATCTTCGAGTTGACAACTACACCCCAACAAACGAAAGCGGCTTTATTTGCTCTGTGCCAGACGTACGTACAGAAACGCATCGACACGGCTCGAGAGGCAATGGAAGCCGCTCAGGAAGCGGCCAATTCTGAGTCGAAGAGTAGCGCGGGCGATAAGTATGAAACCGGGCGGGCTATGGCCCAACTCGAACGTGACCGTCACGCGCAGCTACTTGCCGAAGCCCAGAAGCTCGAACGTGAGTTAACCCAGCTCAGCGTCGACAAAATGTATGAGACGGTTCAGCCCGGAAGTCTCGTCATTACCGATCGAGGGAAATTTTTTATCAGCGTTGGCGCTGGTAAACTAACTGTCGATGGTGTGGACTACTTCGCTGTTTCGGCGGCATCGCCCATTGCTTCGGTACTGGTCGGCCGCAAGGCCAACGATACCGCACTGTTTAACAAGCTCGTGTATCAGGTAATGGCGGTACATTAGATCGGATAATTTATTTCTGTCATCCCGACGCAGGAGGGATCTTGAACTATCCTCCTACCGAAGATCCCTCCTGCGTCGGGATGACAGAAATAAATTATCCATGTTGACTTATCACGCTTAATACACGCGTTCTCCACCAATCCAGGTTTGTTTTACTGTTGTCTGGCGCAACTGTGGGTTGGGTGCGGTCATGATGTCGCGGTCGAGTATAACAAAATCGGCTTGTTTGCCAGCGGCTATACTGCCTCGCAAATGATCCTCAAAACAGGCGTAGGCGGCCCAGCGGGTCATGGCCAGCAGGGCTGATTTACGGTCGACGGCGTTTTCCATCTGATAGCCACCCGCCGGAAAGTTTTTGGCATCCTGACGAGCTACGGCAGAATGAAAACCAAAGAGTGGATTGACTGCTTCGACCGGGAAGTCGCTGCCAAAGGCAATCAGTCCGTTCTGTTTCATAAGGTCCTTAAAGGCATAAGCCCCTTTTACGCGAACGGGACCCAGGCGCTCGCTGGCCCAGTACATATCGGAGGTGGCATGTGTCGGCTGAACCGATGGAATAATGGAATACTTACCAAACTTCCAGAAATCGTCGGCCGATACAACCTGGGCATGTTCAATGCGCCAGCGCCGATCATTCGATCCCTTCAACAGTTTTCCGTAGAGGTCAAGCATCAGGTGATTGGCTGAGTCGCCGATACAGTGCGTATTGGCCTGAAAGTCTGATGCATACAATAGCTTGGTCACACGCTCCAGCTCCGATGGACTGAGCAGTAGGAAGCCCCCCGTTTGAGGCCGGTCGCTGTAGGGACGTCGCAGACAGGCACCGCGTGAGCCCAGTGCTCCATCGGCATACAGCTTAAACGATTTTACCGTTAGGCGGTCGGTCTGAAAAGGCCCCCGTTTGAGGAAATAGTTTAGATTCGGTTCGCCGAGGCTGATCATTGCATAATCGCGGATTTTCAGCTTGGAGGCCTTCTGCAGACTGTCGATCAGATTGATTTCATCGGGGCTAATGCCCGCGTCAGAAACGGTAGTCAATCCCAGCGATACGCAAACTTTCTGCGCTTCCAGCAACATAGTTGCTTTATCAGCCAGATCAGGCTGGGGGATCACGCGCTTGATAAATTGCATGGCGTTGTCCACTAAAACGCCCGTCGGCTGGCCATTCTGGACGATGACCTCGCCCCCTGGTAAGGTTGAACCAGCCGTTACCTGTGCCAGCCGCAGGGCTTTTGAATTGACGAACAAAGCGTGGCCGTCTACCCGCATGAGCGCAACGGGAACATCGGGGAAAGCTGCATCCAGTTTTTCTTTGGTAGGGAAGGTTTTTTCAGGCCAGTCATTCTGATCCCAACCCCGACCTGTGAGCCACATGGCCTCCGGGTGCTTCTGGCGAAATGCCTTCAAACGGTCAAGCAACTCGTCGTACGAGCTTGTACCCACCAAATCGGCCTGGGTAAGTACCTGGCCAAGACCCAGGAAGTGGGAATGAGGATCGTAGAAGCCGGGATAAACGGGCTGCCCACCCAGATCGGCCGTACTATCGGCCTCATACTCGCCGGCCAGTGTGCTGGCCTGACCAACGTCCAGAAATTTGCCGTCCCTGATCACGAACGCGTCGGCGATGGTAAAGCTTGAATCGGCGGTGTAGATGCGGGCGTTTTTTACGAATAAATCAGCCTTTTTTTTTGACGAACAACCCAAAAGAGCGGTCAGAAAAGATATTAACAGTAGTAAACGATGCATAATGGAGACTTAATGAAAAATGCAAGATAACTCAAAGTTAATAAGCTACTGAGTCAATCGCAGATTCTCTTACTTTTGTTATACGTGTCGTTGTTAACCTATATTCGATGAAACTCAGCAGTTACCTTCTTTTAGCTTTCCTCCCTTTTACGGCTCTTGCGCAACAGCAAACTCAACCCGCCCAAACCCCAATACAACGTGCCCTTCGGAACTCTACGATTGTACAGCAAGGAGAAGTAGTTACATTGGGAGATGCCATTCGAACGGCACTTGCCCAAAATTATCAAATTAAATTAACACAGGCGCAGCAGCAGATAGCGGTGTATAACAACACGTTGGGCAATGCGGGTATGTTGCCTAGCCTAACCGGTAACCTGAACAACAATAACTCCAATCAGCACTTACGGCAGACATTCTTAACGCCTACCACCCAGCCAGGTGACCGGCCGGGTGTCATTAGCCGCAATACAACGGTTGGTATCAATTTTAACTGGACTATTTTCAACGGCTTTGCTACGTTCTATGTGCTCGATCAACTGAAAGAACTCGTGCGGATCAGCGAAGTGAACACCCGAGCCAATATTGAAGGAACGGTAGCCAGTGTGTCAACGGCCTATTATGACGTGGTGCGTCAGTTGCAACGCCTAATGGCCGTACGACAGGCGCTGGATATATCGCAGTACCGGCTTGATCTTGCCAAAACTAATTTTGAAGTTGGGAGCTTCTCCAAAGTCGATTACCTGACAGCTCAGGTTGACTACAATGTGGATAGTGCCGCTCTGATCGCGCAACAGTTAGCCTTGTCAAATGCCAAAATCCTGCTAAATACCCTTTTGGTTCGCGACCCGGTTACTGAATTTGCCGTACGGGATACTATTCTGGTGCGTTCGAATTTAGAGCTTGGCCAACTGCGGGAATCACTGATCAACAATAACCCCCTGCTGGCAGCCGCCGTTTTGAGCAGGCGCGTGGCTGACCTGAATATAAAATTAGCCAAAGCACAACAGCTCCCCACGTTAAATCTGTTGTCGGGCTATTCATACACCAGCACCAATAACCAGGGCGGTAACACGATTGTGGCGACGGCCAGAAACAACGGCTTTACGTACGGGGTTCAGGCGTCGGTGCCCATTTTTAACGGGTTTAACCAACGGCGGCTAAATCAGGTGGCAGCCGTCAATGCCCTGTCGGCCGAGTACCAGGCCAACGACCAGCGCGTACAGCTGGATCTCGCACTAACGCAAACTTATCAGCAGTATAGGACCAATTTACAACTGCTATCGCTCGAAATTCAGAATTTCAAAATTACCACTCAGAACGTAGATATCGCCTACGATCGCTACCGCTTGGGAACGCTGACCGCCGTTGGCTTTCGGGATGTACAGCGCAACCTGCTGGATGCCCAGCTTCGCTTGATCGATGCCGAGTTCAATGCCAAGACGGCTGAGATCGAACTGTTGCGCTTAAGTAGCTCCATCACGCAGGAGCTTGGCCGTTAGATAACCCGTCCAATCGGTTTAGGCGTCAATTGGTTAAGGTAGGTATTGGCTAAGCCAATTGGTACGAACTCATTAACGCCTGATCGATATGCCCTGGACAAAGAAAGACTATCCTGTCTCGTTGAAGAATTTTATGGCGCCAGTTCGAAACAAAGCTATCGCTATTGCCAACGCCCTATTGGCCGAAGACACAGAAGAACAACGCGCCATCGCCATTGCAACGGCCAAGGCGGAAGAGTGGGCCACTAATCGGGGCATCAAAATCCGTAAGGATAATGCCCCGGAGACAAAAAAGTAACGTAAAATGGCGGATGCAGGTGTGGGTTCTTACCTAGCCCGGTCCGCCATTTTACGTTACTTTTCAACCGTCTTTTTGATTTGGTCTTTCAGAAACTTGAGCAGTAGTTTCTCAATGCCGTCGAGTCCGTACGGGCTACTTTGCCTGAATCGGGCCTTTTGCTTAATGTAGGGATTTAAATCCTGGCACTCGTAGGCTTCCAGAATTTGGGGATGTACATAGTGTTTCCGGCAAACGGTACGGGTATTGCCCAGTTTATGCGACACTTCGTCTAGAACGGTATTAACGTTTTTCTTCAGTTCTTTGTCGGTCTCGCAGGGTTCCAGTTCGGCCAGAAGCCGTAGCGCGTTGACCGTGCCCGCCCAGGTGCGGAAATCTTTTGCGGAGAAATCGTCGCCCATGGTTTCATGCAGGTAAGCGTTTACCATGCCGGAGTCGATTGGATGCCGATCCCCATTCTCGTCAAAATATTGAAACAACTCCTTGCCCGGAATATCGCGGCATGCTTTTACCAGGCCGGATAACCGCCGATCATGCAGCGTGATGTCGTGATAAATGCCTTTTTTCCCTTTGAAGCTAAAGCGCACTTCTGTGCCATCCAGCTTCACGTGCCGGTCTTTGAGCGTCGTTAAGCCGTAAGAGCCATATTCTTTCTCATAAGCCGCGTTTCCTACCCGGATTAGGGTTTGCTCCATCACACTGAGGGCGATGGCAATCACTTTATCGCGTGAAAGCTCGGGTTTCTTCAAATCGCTTGCCAGTCGTTTACGGAGCAGGGGCAGGGCTTCGCCAAAAGCCACCATCCGAAAGAATTTTGTCTGGCTCCGAATCGCATTCCATTTGGCATGATACCGATATTGCTTCCGGTTTTTGGTGTCGATGCCCGTTGCCTGTAAATGGCCATTCGCCCTGGGGCTGATCCATACATTTTCCCAGGCGGGCGGCAACATCAGGCTGCGGATACGGGCCAGCATTTCGGGATTGTCAATGGGCTTGCCATGCACATCGGCATAGCTGAACTGATCCTTTGACTTTTGCCGGCTAATTCCCGGCATCGTATCGCTCATATAAACCAATCGGGCTACCTTGGCCGTTTCGACGGGGTCATGAGCTAATTCCAATAAATCCACGTTCGTTGAGTATAGGTCGTAAAACAAGTGATTGAGTAACTGGTTTGACAAGCGATTGGTTAGCCGGTCAGGCAACTTTTCACTTATCTCAGGCCCAGATCATTCGCTTGTTCGTTATTTACGGGCGCCCGCCCGCCAGTCAGATGCTTTCCCAAAGAACCATAACGCCAGTGTGGTAGCATAATGGTAAAAATCAGTTGGGTGAATGAAGCCATCAAATGAGTCTGCTTTCGTAGCCAACCCCATCATCATGGCAGCCAGAACGACCCAAAGCCCTCGCTTGTTTCGCTGAAGAAGCGAAAAAACAGCCAGTAGCATAAGTATCAAAATTCCCATAGAGGGCACAATAGGCGTAAATACGCGAACCGTAGGTAACAACAGGATTATGAACAGAAATAAGCCGAAAAGCACCGTGGTCACGAAGGAAATCAGGGTAAGCGTCTGCTGGTTCAGCAGGGCGTAAACGGCCGTGACCACACACACAACACCCAGTGAATCAGCCAATACGATCATGGATCGATGTAGTGGTTCCAGTGATTCGTTGCCGGCGAAATGGAGAACGCCAATGAGGGCTGCTACGGAGGTTGTCAGCAGAAAGAAACCCCAGAGTAACCGGTTAAACAGGGAAATGCGTCCAAAAAAGTGCCAGAACACTCCGACGCCCGCCCCGGCCAAAATAGAGCCGGAAAGGATGTGCGAAAAAATCATCACGTAATTTACGAAGTTTCGGCTACTTTTGCCCAACTTTTTAAGCGGAATAGGCCTATTAAGCCAAATAGAAAAGAAGGTGATTCCTCGCGGAATACGTTCTACTTTGGTTTGCAGGCTTCTTCCGACAATTAACCGTATCGCCAACGATTTACAAACCGTCATGAGCGTTTTAGTCAACAAAGACTCCAAAGTTATCGTCCAGGGCTTTACCGGCTCGGAAGGCAGTTTCCATGCCCAGCAGATGATTGAATACGGCACCAACGTTGTTGGGGGTGTAACACCTGGCAAAGGTGGTCAGACGCACCTTGACCGGCCCGTATTTAACACGGTTCAGCAGGCTGTCGAGCAGGCCGGCGCCAATGTTTCCATTATTTTTGTGCCACCGGCTTTTGCGGCCGATGCCATTATGGAGGCCGCCGAAGCGGGTATCAACGTGATCATCTGCATCACCGAAGGTATCCCCACGGAAGACATGGTCGCTGTAAAAAATTACCTGTCTGGTAAAGACGTTCGGCTGATTGGGCCAAACTGCCCCGGTGTTATGACGGCTGAGGAGTGCAAAGTGGGAATTATGCCTGGTTTCATCTTCAAGAAAGGGACCATTGGTATCGTCTCTAAATCAGGTACGCTGACTTACGAAGCGGTTGACCAACTGACGAAAGCCGGTTTAGGCCAATCGACCGCGATTGGTATCGGGGGCGACCCAATCATTGGGACAACGACGAAAGAAGCTGTCGAACTGCTGATGAACGATCCCGATACCGAAGCCATCGTTATGATCGGTGAAATTGGTGGCGGTATGGAAGCCGAAGCCGCCCGCTGGATCAAAGCCGATGGTAACCGGAAACCGGTTGTGGGCTTTATTGCTGGTCAGACGGCCCCGAAAGGACGTCGGATGGGCCATGCAGGCGCCATCGTTGGCGGAGCTGACGATACGGCCGCAGCTAAAATGGCGATCATGCAGGAATGTGGTATCCATGTCGTGGAGTCACCCGCGTTGATTGGCGACACGATGCTTAAGGCATTAGGGAAATAAAAGCGCGAAAGAGTGAAAGAGCAAAAGAGTGAAAGAATAAAAAGATATGTAATGAGCAGGATAGCCATAGCAACGCTCTTTCATTCTTTCGCTCTTTCGCTCTTTCTGTTTTTCCCCGCTACGGCCCAGACCCGCGTCACGGGCGTTGGTCCCGAAGGGCGGTATTACCCCATCCACGATTTTCGCGACGATTTTCAGGTGTATGACGAGGGGGCTAAAGCGTATATCCCTTACATAATTGAACAACACGCGGGTCAGACGGCCTTAAGTGCCTATGTTGATCTGGAAAGCAACCGGCACTACAGCCTGCTGATTTCTACTAGACGGGATGGCTATTTATTCATCAATGCTGCGCTCAAGCGCAAACTTATCGCTGACCGGTGGCAAGTACTCAGCATTGACAGTTTGTTTCGGGTGTATCGTCAGCCCGAGATTTTCCTCACTATTTACGGGGCGCCCGGCCTCGATGACAAGCGCGTACTGATCGGCTACCCAAAGTCTACTACGCAAAAACAGGTGGTGCTGGGAGACGATAACTTGAGCGTTCGGCCTCGTCCGCAGACGATTTACGATAATTTTCTGAGTATGGGCCTATTGTTTTTGCTGGCCACGCATGCTTTTCTGTTTGCTCTTTATCACCGGGCTTTTTTACGCTTTTACAGCTTACAGGATTTAGTATCTTTTCGAGCCCAGGAAGAGTCGTTTTTAATAAACAGACCGCTGAGTAGTACGAACATGCTCTTCACGCTCAACCTGAGCTTTATTGTTGGTTACCTGATCATTTTCGTACAGAGTCGTAACCTCGATGTGTTTGCTTCGCGGACATTACTGCTTGGTGAACAGCATTTTGGCTGGCTCATCGGTGAGTTTTTCCTGGTTAGTGGCGTGACTTTTTTAAGCCTCATCGGGAAGTATGTTTTGCTGGAAGTGATGGGTGGTTTATACAAACTACAGGATATAATCCATGTTCATTACTTTAAGATATTGCAGTCGTCATTATTGTTTTTTACGGCGCTGGCGCTCCTGCTATCCATCATTCAGTTGAATGCACCTACGTTAATGTGGGTGCCCAACATGCTACTTTTACCATTAATCGGGTTCTATCTGGCGCGCCTGATCCTCCTTTACCTTGTGATCCGAAGCTTGGAGCCTATCAAGAATCTTTATTTATTTTCGTACCTTTGCATCGTTGAATTGATTCCACTCATAATCGGTTTGCGCTTTGCGCTTTGAGGAAAAGTGGTCAGTGATAAGTAAGCTAGATTCGGTTTTAAGTATTGCCAGATGCTTGAAAAGTGAAAATTAGCTGTTGAACCCAGTAGAGATTCAATGAACGAACCCAGTATGCAATCCACCGAAAACCGGCTCACGAAAGTAAACCGGATGTTAGTGACCCAATCCCGACCAGCCGACGAGAAATCTCCTTATTTTGATTTAGTTAGCAAGTACAATCTTCAAATCGACTTCCGGCCCTTTATTCAAATTCAGGGCGAGTCGTTTAAGGATTTCAGGCGGCAGAAAATTAATATATTGGCGCATACGGCCATTATTTTCACCAGCCGGAATGCTATCGACCACTTTTTCCGGATCTGCCAGGAAGGGCGCGTCGAAGTACCTGCCGACATGAAGTACTTCTGTATTTCAGAGCAAACGGCCAACTACCTTCAGAAGTATATCGTCATCCGGAAACGCAAGATTTTCAATGGGACAAAGACGGCTTCCGAATTATTTGATTTGATCAAGAAACACAAGAACGAAAAGTTTCTGTTTCCCTGCTCAAACATCCGGCGGAACGATATTCCAGAATTTATGGATACGAGCGGTCTTCACTTCACGGAGGCCGTCATGTACGATACCGTACCGACCGATTTATCAGACCTCGATATTCAGAGTTACGACATCATAGCTTTCTTTAGCCCATCGGGTGTCAGTTCACTGTTAAGCAACTTTCCGGACTTCAACCAGAACGGCACACGCATGGCTGCTTTCGGCCCGACAACGGCCAAAGCGATTAAAGAAGCAGGCTTGACACTCGATATTGAAGCTCCTTTGCCCAATGCGCCGTCAATGACAGGAGCCCTGGACCTGTATCTAAAAAAGGCTAACAATCAGTAAACCGTAGCCGTTATACGAAAAGCGAAATGCCGGAAGCGAGTAATAGCCTCACGTCCGGCATTTAGCCTTTATTTAAGGCAAATAATTTGGCCTTGCAGGCGTTTAGTTGTAAACTGTGATATTGTTTACCGGAGCGCTGGTTTAATTTGCAGCCAGTAGTTCTGAATTTCGGTCAGGTCGTATGATTCGCACACTCTACGTTTTTACTTTTGTCCTGTTAACGATTGTGGCTCCCACCGCCTTTGCCCAGCAGGATCCGCAATTCAGCCTATACATGTATAACCCACTTTACTACAACCCGGCCGCAGCTGGGTCGGAAGGGGTTTCGCGCATTCAAATTATACAACGGACACAATACCTGGGTTATCAGACCAGCGGTACAGGCGACGAAAGTGCCGCGCAAAGCACCCAGATGCTGTCGTTCAATATGCCACTGGCCCGAATCAAGAGCGGTATTGGTATTTATGCGTTGAACGATAAATACGGACCATCCATTAATCAAGCCGTACAAGTGTCATATGCTTACCGGCTCGCGTTGAAAAACGGAACCCTGTCTTTGGGAGTTCAGGCTGGTATGTTTAATCGGGGTTATGATTTCAATCAGTTTCGCCCCGGCGATCCAGGAGATCCGCTGCTTCCCAGCGGCCGGATCAATCAATTCAAACCGGATATTGGCGCAGGCGTATATTATAATACGACCGATTATTGGCTTGGTGTTAGTATGACACACTTGAACAAGGCTAAATACAGTTATGTAGCTGATCGTTTAACGGATCCGTCAGATAGTAAAGCTTACCTCACGGCTGGTTATCGGCTTGGTATGGGTTACAATATAGATTTACAACCGTCCGTATTGGTACAGTATAGTACAGCTGCTGGTCTTCCAGGATCTACAGTTGCCTTGAATCTGCTGGGTACATACGATAACCGCATCTGGGCGGGTCTGGGGTACCGGTTAAAAGATGCGGTAATGGTCACAGCTGGCATAAACTTAATGCGAAACAACGCGTTGAGAGTTGGTTACGCGTTGGATATTGTTACGAGTGGCAGTCAGGTAAAAAGCCCGACATCGCACGAGATCCTCTTATCCTATGCGTTGCCCGCACCGGATGTACGAAAAAAGCCTATTATCAGGACTCCACGTTTCCGATACTAGATAGTCCATAGAGTAATTAATTTCTTGGTTAAGTTTAGCGTAAAGCGGCTTTTTGGCAATATTCTTGTTAGGCAGTTTGCAGCGAGAAACTTAATTTTGGGGGATTCGCTGGAGTTTTCGTCTGAATTGTCTGGTTCAACAAAAATCATGCAGAGAAAATACGCCGAACCTGAATTTAACATACAATAACCAAACAGATTTTCGTTTTTAGTCTGGTCTCGCACAAGAAGAAGGTAAAAGTTCGACAATGATGAAGTATAACTGGTTAACAGTCAACGCAACCCGGGTAGTGATGGGCGCGGCAGTCGTACTGCTTTTGCAAGGTTGTGGCTTTCTGAAGTCAAAATTTGGCGGTAGTGGTAGTAAAGGAGGAGAAGTAGGCGTTACAAACGGTGAGATCACAGCTACCGGGCGTAAAGGCTGGAAACAACCAACTCCCTTCGGAATGGTCCTGGTGCCCTCAGGTTCGTTTATTATGGGGCAGGCCGACGAAGATGTGGCCGCTACGCAAATTAACATGAATCGGCAGGTAACGATTAGTTCATTTTACATGGACGATGCTGAAATCTCGAACCACGAGTATCGGCAATATGTAAATGCCCTGCTGGCTGACTCCGTTTCGACGCTGGGCGAGGAGGAGATTATGTCGAAATATTACCCCGATACGACTGTATGGAAAAACGACTTTACTTATCACAACGGTGATCCGATGCTTGAGCATTACTATGGACACCCCGCCTTTGATACGTATCCTGTCGTTGGTGTGAGTTGGATTGCTGCCAAGCATTTCTGTAAGTGGCGCACCAATACGCTCGACGATTTCCGGACAAAAGATGGTGGTTATAAATCGTTTGGTTTCCGGCTTCCATCAGAAGCCGAATGGGAGTGGGCTGCACGGGGTGGTAAAAACGGCGCGAAATATCCTTGGGGTAACCCATATGTAGCAAACGGTAAAGGCTGTTACCTTGCCAACTTCAAGCCACAGCGTGGTAATTTCGATGCAGATGGCTATCCCTACACAGCACCAGCAACGGCCTATAATCCAAACGATTACGGGTTGTATAACATGGCTGGTAACGTAGCTGAATGGTGCCGAGATGCCTACGCTGATAATACGAATGCCATTGTCTGGGACATGAACCCAGATAATCAGAACGCCGATGAACCACGAAAAGTAGTTCGCGGGGGTTCCTGGAAAGACATCGCTTATTATCTGGAAACAGGTACACGCTATTACGAATACGAAGACCAGAAACGTTCTTACATTGGTTTCCGCTGTGTTATGGACAACCTGGAAGGTCGTACGGCTTCCGGACGAGTTGGTGGTGGCAAGAGTAAAGCTCCCAAAAAAGCATCGGCCAAAAAAGCGTAGGCGCGATAGCCAAACGTAATCAGCATTTCGAGTACAATAAAGCAGTACCACCCGAGTTAATTACCTATTCCAACCAACAATAGTTTATCATGGCAGCAGCAAAGTCCTCAAGTTTTTTTTGGGATCGTTTAGTACCAACCATCTATAGTGCCGGAGCGGCCGTCGTAATTGCCGGAGCCTGGGCAAAAATTACCCACAATGAACAATTCGGTTGGCTTTTAACAGCTGGCCTTCTAACGGAAGTCGTTATTTTTATTCTGTATGCCATTCAAAGCTTCACCATGCCTGCTACGGCAGATGACGGCTATGCTTGGGAACGTGTTTATCCTGAATTAGCTGATGATTATAAGGGAGAAGCTCGTAAGCCTGCTCCCCAGGCAAATGGTCTGACAGGAAACATGGATCAAATGCTGGCTCAGGCTAAGGTAACACCAGACGTTTTTGAGCGTTTAGGTTCTGGGTTCCGCAACTTAAATGAAACCGTATCGAAGTTGACCGATCTCACAGACGCTACCGTGGCTACTAATGATTATGCCCGTAACGTTAAAGCGGCATCCAACTCGATTGGCGAAATGAATAAGTCTTATGGCACGGCTATAACGGCTATGAACTCGATGGCGGATGCCACAACGGATGCGAAAGATTACCGTGATCAGTTCCAGAAAGTAACCAAAAATATGGGTGCTCTGAATGCTGTTTATGAACTGGAATTACAGGATACCAATAAGCATCTGAAAGCAATGAACGCGTTTTATGGTAGCCTCTCCGCTGCTATGGAAAACATGAGTGACGCAAGCCGTGATACACAGCAGTTTAAAAACGAGCTGGCTAAATTAACGGGTAATCTAGCTTCATTGAACGGCGTTTATGGCAGCATGCTGACAGCCATGCGCGGTAACTAACTCTGAATATGTTGTCGAGTCTAACGTTGTCAGATACCGAATTTAACGTTCGTAACTGACAACGTTAGCCTTACATTGCCCCAACTGTACATATAACCGCTACGGCGGCCTTTCCACAACTTTTTTATTATACTACCATAGTTTATGGCAGGCACAAGAGAGACACCCCGTCAGAAGATGATCGGGATGATGTATCTGGTTTTGACCGCATTACTGGCTCTGCAAGTCACGTCGGCCATTCTGGAAAAATTCGTTTTAATTAACAACAGTCTGGAGCAGTCGACCGGCGCTGTCAGCAAGGTAAACCAATCTACATTCGATAACATCCGGGCAACGGTTGAAAAGTCTGGTAACCGGGCCGCAGATTTAGCTATCGTGAAGCAAGCCGATGAAGTACGGAAACTAACGGCTGACATGAGCGGTGAGCTTGACAAGATTAAAGACCAAATTGTCGCGGAGAGTGGTGGGCGTGATGAGTCCGGTAATATCAAGAATCTAAGCGAAGAGGAATCAGTTGCTCAGCTCATGATCGGTACCAACCGCAACGGGGCTGCTTTCAAGCTGAAAGATCAGCTAAACAAATATACGGAGGACCTTTCCCGGCTTTCAGGAAATAAATACGCTCCGATGGCGCTTGATGGGAAAGATGATCCTATTGCCAGCCTTTCTCCAGACCAGAAGCGAAAAGATTTTGCCGAATTAAACTTCGCCCAAACACCTGTACCCGCAGCGTTGGCCGTACTCAGTCAAAAGCAAGCTGATGTTCGTCGTCTGGAAGGTGAAGTGCTGGACGTACTGGCTAGCAAAGTCGGTGCGCAGGATGTTAAGTTCGACAAAATCATTGCCATGTTAAGCATGGACTCAAAGGTTGTTGTTGCAGGTACGAAGTTCAAAGGACAAATGTTCCTGGCTGCTTCATCGTCGGGTATTCAACCCCGGATGAGCCTGAATGGGGGAGCGGTTCGCGTTCAGGATGGGCAGGGCCTTATTGAATTTACGGCCCAGGGTGGTGCGTATGATAAAAATGGTCTGGCACGCCGGACATTGACCGGATCCATTGCTTACCAGACAGCAGCAGGTTTGAAAACCGTTCCTTTATCGGCTGAATATTACGTGGCTAAACCATCTTATCAGATTGAAACGGGTACGATGCCTCCTCTATATTTGGGTTGTGCAAACAAACTGAGCATTCAGAGTCCTCAATTAGGGGCTTTATGGAATCCAAGTTTCTCGGCAGATGGTGCATCAGTTGTATCATCGGGAGAGAAAGGAAAGATTACCGTTGTGCCAAGTTCAGCGAACGTTTCATTGAACATCAGTAATTCAGGTAGCTTGCTGGGCACCGAGCGTTTCCGGGTCAATAAAGTACCTCGCCCAACCTTAGAAGTAGCTGTCGGTGGTACGCGTGCCAGTGACCCACGGGGTGTTCCTGTATCGTCTGCCCGTAGCGTGCGGATTCAGGCAATTCCTGATCCTAGCTTTGCGGCTTACTCACCAGACGACGCTAAATTCCGTACAACGGGCGCTACTGTGTCACTGGTACGGGGTACAAAGCGGGTAACCTTCGTAACGGTTGGTCCAGGTGGTGGTTCCATTGCTTCATTAGCGGCTGAGGCACAGCCTGGTGACCGGCTTGTGATTCAGGTTGAAGGTGTACAACGTCAAAATTTCAGAGGTGAAGTTAGTGACGTACCGATGGGTAATACGCTTGTACAGGTTTCGCTTTATTGATGCACTAAAGCGGTTAATTGACCGTTAACTATCTGAATTGACAACAAGTAGCCATGACACAAAATAGATCGATAGGATATGCTGGTGTGCTCGCCGTAGCTGCGCTGGCACTGGCAGGGGGGGAAGCCCTGGCTCAGGAAAAGGCGAATACGGGTGTAAACGCAAACTCTGTTCGTGCCATCAATGACAACGACATTATGATGAAGAAGACCCTTTGGCGTCGAATTGACCTGAAGGAGAAACAGAATCAGTCGATGTTCTCAAAGAATAATGAGATATCCAAATACCTGATCGATGCAGTGAAAGCCGGACTGATTGATGCCTATACGAATGATTCGTGTACGACAAAGATTACAGCGGAAAAATTTCACGAAAACATGCTGATTCCGAACACTGGCGGGGGGTTATCTGCCGAGGAGAAAGCGGCCGGTTTCACGGAAGATGGTAAAACGGCTGGTGCTGACGACGGTTGGGGTACACCTGCCAAAGACAAGAAGAAACCAGCTGATGATGGCTGGGGAACACCCAAGAAAGCAGCGGCTCAACCAGCTGACGATGGCTGGGGAGCGCCTAAGAAAAAATCGACTGTAGCCAGTACCAAGAAAGGTAAAAAAGGTAAAGTCGTTGCTGCTCCAGTCATCGAGGAAGTAAAAAAAGACACGGTCGCTGCTGCTCCTGCTTTTTCTGGTGATGAGTACTTTCCCAAAGAATTAAATATTCTTGAAGTAAAAGAAGACTGGATTTTTGATCGCAAACGGTCTCGTTTGTACTATGATATGCAGACAGTGACTTTGCTGCTACCTGCCGACAAAAACCAGGCTGGTTACGAAAAACCAATTGCTTCGTTCAAGTACAAAGATCTGGATAAGCTGTTCCGAAGTGATCCGAAGAAGTTTATCTGGTACAACCCACAAAATCAGGCCCAGCACAAAAACCTGGCCGATGCATTTGACCTACGGTTATTTTACGGTCGGATTACGAAAGTGGCAAACCCTGGTGATACGGATCTTGTCGGAATGTATGGTGACCGCGAAGGCTTGCTGAAATCGTATCAGACGGAATACGAATTGATGGAAACCGAGCATGGTCTTTGGGAATATTAATAGCACTGTTAGTGGCTAACACAAAAGGCATCTGAGAACTCAGATGCCTTTTTGTTGTTGAAGAAAATGGATTTCTAACTATTGCTCAATGGTGTCGAAATACTGTTTTAATTTATCCGCACGATCTTTCCCAACGACTTCGGCAACTTCGTCGAGAGAGGCTTCCCGGATTTTCGTTACTCCTTTAAAATGCTTGAGCAATTTGGCCGCCGTTTTCTTTCCCACACCTTCTACATTTTCTAGCTCACTAATCAGGCTGTTACGACTGCGTTTGTCGCGGTGGTAAGTAATGGCAAAGCGGTGCGCTTCATCCCGGATGCGTTGAATAAGTTTGAGAGATTCCGACTTTTTGTCAATATAAAGTGGAAGGTTATCCTCCGGAAAGTAGATTTCTTCTAGCCGTTTGGCAATACCTATAATCGGGACTTTACCGTATAAATCCAGTGCTTTGAGCGCGTCGCAGGCGGCACTCAACTGGCCTTTACCGCCGTCAATGACAATCAGATCGGGTAGGCCTGTTTCCTCGGTCAAGACGCGCGAATAACGCCGGGTGACTACTTCATACATGCTGGCGAAGTCGTTGGGGCCAATAACGGTTTTTATGGAAAAGTGCCGGTATTCTTTGTTCGCTGGTTTTCCGCCGATAAAGCAGACCATGGCTGATACGGGATTCGTACCCTGAATGTTGGAGTTGTCAAAACACTCGATTCGATTCGGCAGCGTTTTTAGTTGTAAATCCTGCTTGAGTCGAATGAGCACACGGTCCTTTTTACTGGCGTTGGCGGTTGCTTCAGCGGCTGTTCGTTCCTGTCGTTCGCGCCGGAAATACAACACGTTCTTCAACGACATGTCCAACAACTTCTTCTTGTCGCCGATCTGGGGAACCGTCACTTCGGCCTTCAAATCGACATCCAGGGGAATGTTGGAAATAATTTCTTTTGCCGGGCTACCATACTGATTGCGAAATTCAATGATCATCATGGCCAGTAAGTCAGGATCAGTCTCATCGAGCTTTTTCTTGACTTCTACGGTATGCGCCTGAACGATCGTACCATTCACCACTTTCATGAAATTGATGTATGCCGCCGATTCATCGGAGGCAATTGAGAACACGTCGGCGTCCGCAATTTTAGGATTGACGACTGTCGATTTACTCTGAAACCGTTGCAGGACGTCCATTTTCTCCTTGTACTTCTGCGCCTGTTCAAACGCCAAGTCGTTGGCTGCTTCAACCATTCGATCCTTGAAGTATTCCTGCGCTGGCTTGAGGTTACCTTTCAGGATGTGATGAATCTGTTCTATGTCGCTGTTGTAATCGTCCTCTTCCTGTTTACCCTCACATGGCCCTTTGCAGTTGCCAATATGGTATTCCAGACACACTTTGTATTTACCCGCTTCGATGTTTTCGGGCGCGAGGTTATAGTTGCAGGTCCGAATCGTAAATAGTTGGCTAAACATATCCAGCACGGTATACATGGGCTTCAGATTGGCAAAGGGCCCATAAAACGTGCCTTGCTTCCGGTCGATACGCCGGGTCGTTATCACACGCGGGAAATGCTCATTGGTGACACATACGAATGGATACGTTTTATCATCCCGCAGCAGAATATTGAACTTGGGCTGGTATCGTTTGATAAGCTGGTTTTCGAGCAACAGCGCGTCAAACTCAGTATGGACGATGGTAAACTCAATTTTTCGGATCTGACTGACCAATCGTATCGTTTTCCGATCGTGTCCTTTCGAATTTGTGAAGTAACTGCTAACGCGGTTTTTAAGGTCTTTTGCCTTCCCTACATATATCACTTCACCAGTGGCGTCGAAGTACCGGTAAACGCCCGGTTCGTGAGGAACCTTGCTTAACTCCGTCTTATAATCGAATTCGGGCATACGATAAAATAGACCTGATCGGTCATCTACTAATTGTGTTATTGTTACCAGGATTCAGTACTATAAAACAAGCAACACAGGCTAAAGGTTGCTTGCCAGGACGAACAAAAAAGGCCAGCGATTGGCTGGCCTTTTTTGTTTATTGTAAGATTTCTTCTTCTCCTTCCGGTACAACCTTTGGCGGAATGTACCGTTGCGAAGAATCGATATGGTAGCCGCCACAATCAATCTTAAAGTTATTGGGCTTCCGGAAGGGTTCCGGTCTATATTGAGTTAGGGTCGGATCATTATAAATTTTCTGCATATACATCGCCCAGGCGGGCATAGCAAGTCGGCCACCCTGCCCCAGTTCGATGTTTCTGAAGTGGATGGGTCTGTCGTCGCCACCAACCCAAAGCCCCGAAACAAGGTGCTGCGTCATACCCATAAACCAGGCATCTGAATAATTGGATGTGGTTCCTGTCTTGGCTGCAATCTCATTACCACCCTCCAGCAGCTTGTACTGTGTTCGTAGCCGCTGGGCCGTTCCATTCGGATCTTCGACTGCTCCGCGCATCAGGTGCAGCATTTCATAGGCTCGATTGGCGCTGATGACCTGCTTAGCATCCGGAGTGAAGTTCTTCAGCACATTTCCGTTCTTATCCGTGATTTGAATGAGCATCATAGGACGAACACGGGTACCACCATTGGCAAAAGCGCAATAAGCCGATACCATCTCATAGACTGATACATCGCCCGTGCCGAGGCACAACGTTGGGTTGTCAGGTAGATCCTTACTTTCGATGCCCATGTCGTGAGCGTAGTTAATAACGGCGGCTGCGCGGGTCTTCTTAATCAATTGAGCGCTCACCGTGTTGATCGACTGTCCCAACGCTTCCCGAAGGGATAAACTCTGGCCACTATAACGGCCTGTCGAGTTTTTGGGCATCCAAGGCGGCCCGTTGTTGTTATCTTCACCATGCGCAAACACGGTTGGCTGATCCGTTATATGGCTACAGGGAGTTACAAACCCCTGATCCATAGCCGTCAGGTACACAAAAGGCTTGAAGGTAGAACCCGGCTGGCGTCGGCTCTGGCGAACGTGGTCAAATTTCATGTACTTGAAATTGATGCCGCCGACCCAGGCTTTTACGTAACCATAGCGAGGGTCCATAGACATAAAGCCCGTGTTGAGCAGCCGCTTGTAATACCGAATGGAATCCAGCGGACTCATTGTCGTATCTTTATCATTGCGTCGGCCGCCGTATACAAAAACCTTCATTTTAATAGGCTTTCGCATTTCCTGCCAGATTGCTTTCTCGTCATCGCCGTAAGCCGCCTTCAGTTGTTTATACCGAATTGTCCGGCGGGCTACCGACTCGATAAATCCAGGAATCTCTTTATATTTTTTGGTTCGAGGGTCTTTCTGTACCCAGGGATTCCGGCCCCGCCAGTGCTCATAAAACTTCTTCTGCTGATCGCGCATGTTGGTCATAACGGCTTCTTCAGCATAAGCCTGCATGCGGGAGTCGATGGTGGTATAAATTTTCAGACCGCTGGTATACAGATCCAGATCGGCCCCTGGGTTTTCTTCATTGTACTGTCGGATCCATTTTTTGATATCATCCCGAATAACAGATCTGAAATAAGCGGCCATACCCGTATTCTGATTCTCGACACTAAAGTCAAGTTTCAGCGGCTTGTTCTTATAAGCAAGGAACTGCTCCTGGGACAGAAGTTTATATTTTTTCATTTGTCCCAAAACTACATTCCGCCGGTCTCTCGTACGATCTTCGAACAGGCGTGGGTTATAGAAGGTAGGGTTTTTGAGCATACCCACCAGAAGCGCGGCCTCCTCGACATTCAGATTCCAGGGTTCCTTGCTAAAGTAAGTTTTAGCCGCTGTTTTGATCCCATAGGTGTTGTTCCCAAACGAAACCGTATTGAGATACATCATCATCACCTCCTGCTTGGTGTAATTTCGTTCCAGACGGACTGCCAGAATCCATTCTTTCGTTTTGGCGATGATCAGGCCAACGACAGGTATATAGCCCAACACCCCCCTTAATTCCTCCTGACGGGTATCGAACAGATTCTTTGCGGTTTGTTGGGTCAGTGTACTGCCTCCTCCCGAGCTGGAAGCATCCTTAAAGGTAATGAAGCCGCTCACCGCCCGAAACAGCGATCGTGGGTCGATACCGGAATGTTTGATAAAACGCGCGTCTTCAGTGGCCAGAAGCGCGGAGGTTACGTTCGGCGATACCTGCGAAATCTCAATGGGTGTCCGGTTTTCGACGTAATATTTCCCAAGTAACTGGTGATCGGCTGTGTATACTTCAGAGGCTTCTTCGCTCTTCGGGTTCTCGAGAGCTTTCAAACTGGGCATGCCACCAAAGAGCCACAAAAAGTTGTAACTAACTGCCAGAATGTACAAGACTAGTAAAATAACACCTAGGAGCGAGAATCGCCACAGGCTTCGGATTATCTTCCGGTAACGACCAGGAGCAAAGTCAATCATTCGTTTTTTTATCAGTTATATGCGTGCCACGCCTTCGGTAATGAAACGTTGCACCCGAAACCTTGAGGTTATAGTCTACAAACTTATTTTCTTTTTGCCGTCATCTGGTCGGCGGCAGCCTGCATCTGCTTCACGTGGGGCAACAACTGGCTACCCGGATAATCGCGAATAAATTCATTCATTGCCTGACGGTAGTCGTCTACACTTTTCACCTTGCCGACTAACATGAGTCGTAACAGAGCTAGTTTGTCCTCCAACTGACTTCCGGCAAAGCTGCCAAGAGCCGCATTCGCACGGGTAAGTGCTTCGACATTGTTGTTCGCCTTGTAAAGTTCATAAATAGCGGTGTAAGTTTTCAGAACCTGCGCTTCCGAATCGGTTGTATGAGCGGCTGCCTTTCCCGTCAAACGGGCATAGGAAGTATTAGGAAACTCGGCTAGTAACTTATCTTTCCAGGGAGACGTTTTACCAACCTGCTCATTGGAGAGGTATAACAGATAATAAACTTCCGGTTTCTGAAGCGTATTCGGGTATCTTGTTAACAGTTGCTCAAACGTTGGAATCGCGTCGGCAGGCTGATTGAGTTCAAATTTGTACAGCTTACCCAGCCTATACAACGCATTCTCGATACGTTGGTTCGCCAGTGCCTGGGCTTCTTTTGTGAAAGGGACTTTGGCCATCATCGCGTCTTTCTGCGTTTTCCGACCAGCAGCAGGGCTATTCAACGCTACGGGTATTCCACCCACCGTTGCATCCGAGGGCTGTAAAGGCGCGTTTGGGTTCACCGAATTGGCGGGTGAGACTCCATTCAATGGGCTATTGTCGGCCGCAATGGCTCCTGATGCTTCCTTGTTACTTCGTCTCCAATTGTCTTCGAGAGGTCTGTTTCCCCAACGTACCGCAAATTCCTGCTTACCCTGGCTCAGGGCAATTGGATTATAGAGAACCCAGCGTTCGGCCGGTTGTAGATTTGAATTCGTTGCCCCCGGCATTGTGCTACCAGTCCCGTTCGTTGCTTTATCTATGATCTGCTGCGCAAGAGCTGCCTGCGCTTTATCTTCTTTTTCGCGTTGAGCAATGGCTTTTTCCAATACCCGGTCGAGCGCTGCGGCATCTAATGCGGAGAGAGCCAGCAAACTATCGTCGGTCTGGATCGTCGTTTTGTACTGAACAAAATCATCGAGTACTTTTTTGCGATTCAGCAGCGCTGCGTAATCCGGCGATTGTTTCGGCAGGAGAGCCAGCGCACTGTCGTAATACACCTTCGCGTGGTTATAGTCCGCTTTCTTTTCGAAATACAACTTACCGATCTCTAGATAAGTATAGGGAACCTGAGTCGTATTGGCACCGGCAGCCTGGATCGATTGGCTATAATACGTAATGGCTTTGTCGGTACGGCCACTACGCGCTTCCAGCAAGCCCATGGTGTAATAAACCTTGTCTTTTAGATCAGCGTTTTTTCGGTCGTTAAGTAGATTCTCGAACGTTTCGGCCGATTGGGCAATTCGCTTCTGGTCACCCGTCAGGCCATTGCTCTGGATAGCATAAAGGTTTGCGTAGAACGACTGATCGTAGGTAGGGCCGGATTTCAGCACCCGCCGGTAATGATCGACGGCTTTGGCAGGTTGACCCACCAGATCATATAACTGGCCTGCAATCAGGTGAAGCCGTGCCGTCGACTCCCCTTTTTTCAGGAATGGAAATGTAGCGTCCAGAATACCGGCAGCGATAGCGTACTCGCCCTGCCGTTCGTGTAAATAAGCTTTAGTCAAGTAAAAGTCGCGGGTGTTCGGCTTGTTGAGAGGTTGATTGCGCAGATACTCGGCCACATTCAGGGCATTCGTGTAGTCACTTCCTTCTATATAGGCTCGCATCAGGCCAACCAGTGCCGTGTGTTTATCATCCTCGTTAGTTCCTTTGGTGTTGACGTACTTGAAGACTTCGATCGCATTGGGTAAATCCTGTTTGATCAGCCGTGCCCGACCAATCAGAATATAGGCGTCATCGAGCCATTTGCTGTTCTGATGTCGCTCGGGAATAAGGGAGGCTTTCTTGATGGCATCGTCAATCTGGGGCTTTACCGACTGGATACCCATAGAGTCGACGGGTAAAAGGATGGGCATCAACTGGTTGTAATTCTCCTGTCTTGATTTGAAGATGATTTGTTCGGCCTGGTTGATCTGATCCCGCGCAATGACATAGGCATTAAAATGAGCCGTCAGGTTATGATACCCTTTACTAACGGGTTTGGTACTGTATTGCGAGCATGACACCAGCCCAGCAGTTAGTGAAAGAACGGCTGGAAATAGTAGAAGGGGGATGGTGCGAAAATAGCGGGACATTCGGAAACAACACGTGGTCACTCGTACTAAAACGTTGGCGGATGACCTGATAATATGGAACCTTAGCCCAAATTAACGAATTTTGCATGGTATATAACACGACAGGCAGGAATTCTATGGAAAACACCCCCGACCAATCTGATCAGCATCCTATAAATAAACCTAATCGGGGAGAAGATCCTCTGAAAAAAGCTACCGAAAAAACGACCTCGTTTGTTCAATTCAGCGGCATCGCCTTTCAGATGCTGGGTACCATTGGATTGGGTGTTTATGCGGGTATGAAGCTGGATGACTGGCAAAATAATCATCGGCCTGTCTGGACAATTGTCCTGTCATTAACTGCTATTGGTGCCTCTCTCTATCTCTTTATTCGCCAATTAACGAAAAGATAGGGTATTTCTACTGACTTCTACTTACCAAAAAAGGAATCTAATTGCCCTGCATGATTCGAATTATTTTGTTTACTGCCTTTCTGGCAATTGCATTTTTCGTAGCCGAACGATATTCGGCATCTGTCTGGATACACCCGAGCTGGAAGGTATTGCTACTCTTTTTTTTGAGCGTCTCCTTTTTAACGCATCGTCTGGTAGAGACTGGTTTACAGGATAATCAGGAACGATTTATCCCCCTTTACATGGCCGCAACCGTTGCCCGCCTGATACTAGGACTGGTCTTCGTTGGCTTTTTCCTAGTCAACCACGTTGACCAGCGCAGAACCTTTATTTTGGACTTTCTTGTACTATATATATGTTATACAGGCTTTGAGATTTGGACCGTTACTCGTAACTTGCGACGCGATTCGTAAAATGGATCTGTCACATCATATGATGCGTTCGACTATTAAGAAAGTTTTGTTAGCAACGGCTCTCATTTTGAGTTCGTTAGTAGGTGCACAGGCACAGGAGCATGGCCACGAGAGTGAAGCGCATGCCAAACAGGAAGGCGAAGGCCACGCTGAAAAGGGGAAATTTAATGTGGGCGAAATGATCATGCACCACATTAAGGATGATCATGGCTGGGAGCTTGCTCACGGCGTTACCATCCCATTACCAGTAATCTTGTATTCCAAAGAACAGGGTCTGGAAATATTTTCGTCGTCGCGCCTGGCGCACGGAGCTACTTACAACGGGTACAAAAATGTACATGGCAAGATTCATCGTGTGAACGCAGCCGGAGCCGATGATCATGAAGCGAAGTTTTACAATTTTTCCATCACCAAAAACGTAGCGTCGCTGTTGTTGAGCGCCGTTATTATGTTATTGCTGTTTTCGGCAGTGAGTCGCGGTTACGCCAAAAACAAAGGCAAGGCGCCCAAGGGTGTTCAGTCATTGCTGGAGCCGATCATTCTGTTCGTTCGCGATGAAATTGCCAAGCCAAGCATTGGTCCCAGGTACACCAAATACCTGCCCTATCTGCTAACGTTGTTCTTCTTCATTTTGGTGAACAACCTGCTTGGCCTGCTTCCAGGCGCAGCCAACCTGACGGGTAACATTACGGTTACACTCGTTCTGGCGGTTATCACATTCCTGATCGTTACGTTTAGTGGCAACAAACATTACTGGATGCACATCCTGAAACCAACCGGTGTTCCGGTTGCGTTGCTGCCCATTATGATTCCGGTTGAAATTGTTGGCGTGTTCATGAAGCCTTTATCGCTCATGATCCGGTTATTCGCCAACATCACCGCTGGTCACATCATCATCCTGAGTTTGCTGGGGCTGATCTTTATGGCGAACCAGATGGGTGGTATGGGAACAAGCGTGGCAATTAGCCCCGTCGTCCTGTTCTTTACACTGTTCCTGAACCTGATCGAACTCCTTGTTGCGTTCCTGCAGGCGTTTATTTTCACCCTGCTCACCGCCATGTACATCGGTAGCGCTGTAGAAGATCACCACGAAGCTGATCATGGTATCGGTTTCGAAGGGACAACGTCAGAGTTAGGTTAGTATCTGTTACCGTAATGTCAACTCGACAGAGTTGGTTTTACAACCAATTTGCAATCTTTTGTTTTACTAATAAATACGTTTGATTACTATGTTCGCAATGTTGTTTTCTATGCTGTTAGAAGCTACGGGTAGTGTTTCGGTTATGGGTGCTGCTATCGGCGCTGGTTTAGCGGCTATTGGTGCTGGTCTTGGTATCGGCAAAATTGGTGGTAGCGCTATGGAAGGTATCGCCCGTCAGCCAGAAGCAGCCGGTCGTATCCAAACCGCCATGCTGATCATCGCGGCTCTTATCGAAGCCGTGGCTCTGTTCGCAGCTGTAATTTGTCTGCTTGTTGCTACGGCTTAATCGGGCCCTGGCAGACACCAAATTCGGGCAGGCTGGTTGCATTAGGCACTGGCATCCCTGCTCAACCGATTTCTGGAAACGTTCGCCCATGCGGGATTGCCGATGGGCGAACGTTCTCTAACAAAAGATTGATTCAAAACTAACTTTTCGACTTATCCATAATTCACACGCATGGACTTACTTACCCCCGATTTAGGTCTTTTATTCTGGCAGGTAGTGGTTTTCCTCGGCCTGTTTCTCATACTTCGTGCTTTCGCCTGGAAACCCATTACGGAAAGTCTTAGCGAACGCGAAAACAACATTCAGAGTGCACTCGATCTGGCCGAAAAAACACGGCTCGAAATGACCGCTCTGAAAGCTGATAACGAAAAACTGCTGGCGCAGGCCCGCGTTGAGCGTGACACTATTCTTCGTGGTGCTAAAGAAGCCGCCGACAAAATGATTGCTGAGTCGCGCGAAAAAGCATCTGCCGAAGGACAACGTATTCTGGAGCAGGCTCGTGAATCGATGAACAACGAGCGTCAGGCGTTGGTAGCCCAAATGAAAAAAGAAGTTGTTACACTCTCGCTTGATATTGCTGAAAAAGTTCTTCGTCAGGAACTTAGCGATAAATCATCGCAGGAGAAATTGGTAACGGATCTGGTCTCTAATTCACGCTTAAACTAATTCGACCATGGCAATCGATACAGTAGCTGCCCGCTACGCCAAGTCGTTGTTAGATCTGGCGCAGGAGCAAGGCCTGACCGAGACGATGTACAAGGACATGCAGTTCTTTAAAAACACAGTAGACCAAAGCCGTCCGCTGATGCTTATGCTGAAGAACCCGATTGTTCGTGCGGAGAAAAAAAATGCTGTCATCAAAGCGGCTTTTACGAACCGGGTAAATCCAGTTACGATGGCGTTCTTTGAGATCATTGCCAAGAAGAATCGGGAAGGAATCATGGATGCCGTTGCTGAACAGTTTATTAAACAATACAATAAACTGAAAAGTATTGAGCGGGCAACCGTTTTTACAACTGTGCCATTGACCGCTGACCAACGGGATAAATTTAAGGCAATGGTTATGCAAACGACAGGTGGTAAATCCGTCGAGTTAGATGAAAAACTAGACCCAAATCTGATCGGCGGCTACGTGCTGCGTTTGGGCGATCGGCAGGTCGATGGCTCCATCCGTAATCAATTGAATGAGTTACGCTTGAAGTTTTTGAATTAATAAATAGCCTGAAGATATTCAGCACTTAGTAAAATAGCCGGTTTCTCTCACGAGAAACCGGCTATTTTGTTTAAACGATTACTTTTCTACCACCACTTTTCGTAGCCTGGCGCTGGCTTCCAGGTCGATTTTGGCTCAAAATGATGCCATAAGAGAGCCGATACTGTGCGCAAGAGCGTGTAGCCTTCGTTTGTCCGCTCCCAGGTTTCATCTTTTTGGTTTTTGGTCATGATGCAGTAGACGTATTCGCCATGAGGGGCGTGCACGTATGTCACCTCCGAACGGGCCTGATTGACGGCCCCATTCTTACACGCCGTTTTTACTTCGGGCGGAATTTGGGATAAACCGTCATTATCCCAGAATTGACGCCCCAGATTTCGGTACATTTCTTCACTGGCATCGGGACTAACAGCACGACCTTGTCGAATATACGTCATCAGCTCGGCCATCTCGCGGGGTGTCGTTTGGCCCCAGCCGTACTGGGTTCGGTTGGCTTCCCGGCCGGGTGTTCGGGAGTTGACGCGTGTCTGATGAAACCCATTGGCATCGAGCCAGGCATTAATTGCCGAGCCTCCTCCCGCAAGTGCCTGGCACCAGAGGCTGCCCGTATTGTCACTGACAGTTTCCATGAGCATCACTACCTTACTGAGTGATATCTTAGCTCCATCTTTCAGAGAACCTACAATCCCGTCATCATAGTGAAGCGAGTCTTTATAAACGATGGGTTCGTCGTACTTCAGCTCGCCTTTGTGAATCTTGTCGAAGAGGCCGCACTGGATGGGGACTTTAATTGTACTGGCCGTCGGGAAAAGCGTGTCGGCGTTGATAGCGACGGTTTTTCCCGTCCGAAAATTATGAACGTAAATCCCCACATCGCCCCGAAAACCGGTCAAGACTGATCGTAGTTGCCGTTCGAGTACGGCATCTGGCTTTGAGGACTGGCCATTTGTGAGATGAGCGATCGTGATGAAGAGTAGGCATAAAAATGGTAAGCGCATCAGGTATGTAGGGGTTTAACTAGTTTAACATGCGTTCGGATAAATAGCTCACGTTCGTAAAACCGGATCGTATCGAGACGCTTCTGGTTGGTCGTTACTTCGAGATTGATGAAGTTTTCCTGCTGCGCCAATGTGTTGAGCGCGGCAACAAGTTGATGGCCAATACCCTGGCTTCGAACAGCCGGCTCCACAAACAATTCCTGTATTTCGCCTACTTTGCCAGTATGGTGTAATAAATGCTGAACATGGCAACTGACAAAGCCAAGAACGGAGCCAGTCTGCTCGGCTACCAGGTAATAAACATCTGGATTGCGAAGGTTACGCTGGTAAACAGCCTTGAACGCATTCACGTCAAGGACGCTATCTTCGAGCAAACAGACAAAGTTGTAAATGATAAGAGCATCCTGTTCGGTAGCGGGCCGGATATAGACATCCGTTGGTAAAGTAGATTGGGTAAGCACTGGATTTATATACACCTTATAACGACCAGAAGCGATCAAGTTCGGCATTTTTTGCCTCGCTACGTACATTAACGTGCACAAAGCTAGTCCCTTTTACGCTGGCTGCAACCTATTGTATTCTTGCCGGGTCTAATGGGCAACTAAAGACCTACGCCATGAGACCGTTTTTACTCCTCGTTTTATTCGTACTTAGCCTAAGTTGCCAACAAGGTATAGATGATCATGAACGGCTTTACGGTCGGTGGCTTTTGGTCGATGGCTCGGCTTTGCTGATTAGACAGGCCGCTGTCAAACAGCCCATCCATTTTACCTTTTCAGCGACGGGTACGATTGGATCAAACTGGTCAAATTGCTACTCATACACGTTTGGCAACACTGGTGAATTGCTGGTTAGCAATGGTTGCATCGACTGCGCCGGTCCTGGTTGTGATGAGGCCATTTGGCGCTACTCCTATAGGTCCGTAAACAAGCTGGTAATAGAATTTGCGGCTGGCGACATTGGTATATTACAAAAGCAGTAAAGAATTTAAAACTTCTGCAAAGCGTCCGATTCGAAAATATGCTTGCCTGTCAGCCCCTGTTGAGCCGTTTTAAGCATAGCTGTCGCCACTTTAGCCGCATCAATGCCTCTGTATTTAGCAGGAATCAGGGGTTTGAACAGGCGCATGGCGCTCTCCGCCAACCGTTCGCCCAACCGGTTTTCGCCCCGATTACCAATCAACAGAGAAGGTCTGTAAATAAGTAAGGTCGGGTAATTCAGGCGGTCCAGATCACGCTCGACTTCGCCTTTGACCCGATTGTAGAAAAATGATGACGCCGGATCGGCCCCCATTGATGTAACGATGGCGAATTGCTGAGCGCCATTTTCCAGGCCCAAACGAGCAATTTCCAGCGGATATCGGTAATCTACTTTCTGGAAAGCCTCTTTTGAACCGGCTTTTTTCATCGTTGTGCCGAGACAGCAAAAAATATCATCTGCCTGCGTCACTAGTCCATTTGGGTGGTCAAATTCGAATTGAATTTCCTGCAAACGAGGATGCTGCCAGGGTAACGGCTTGCGAACCAAGACTTTAATGTTAGTATAAACCGGCGAGTTAACAAGCTGTCTGGTTAAAAAATTGCCGATCAGCCCCGTTGCGCCGAGTATCAAGGCTGTTTTTTGAGTAGGTATAGTCATGTTTAAAAGAGGGGATTTTTGCTAAATTAGGCACTTCATCGAAAATAAAGTATACATCGCCTATTTCTATTTTATGCGTTCAATTGGTTCATTCATGACTGGGCTGTTATTTTTTTTGACAGTTAGCTCGGTTGTTTCTTTTCGACTTTACGATGATGAATTCATCCAACGACTAGTAGAACAATTTCGTGTTTATACGGGGCAGCATCCTACTGAAAAAGTGTATATTCATATCGACCGGGATGCGTACCTTATTGGTGAAACGGTTTGGTTAAAAGGCTATATTTTCGACGGTAAAACCCACGAAGCTGATACACTCAGTAAGGTTTTATACGTTGATCTGGTCGATGTAAAAGCCCGGCGAGTTCGGTTGCGAACGCAGCTTAGAGCTACCAATAGTTACGCACCAGGCCAGCTTCTGCTGCCCGATTCGCTGCCTTCGGGTTCTTACCAACTTCGGGGCTATACGAACTTCATGCGAAACTACCCGGAGGCCTATTTCTTTACGAAAAGGGTAACGATTCTACGGGCCGATGAGCCAGGCGCGACACCACGAAACCCAACCGTAATTCCTAAGCCCGATGTGCAGTTTTTGCCCGAAGGCGGACATCTGGTTAATGGGCTGACGAGTCGTGTTGCGTTTAAAGTGGTTAACTCCTCGGGGGAAGGGCTCGCTGTGAAAGGATTCGTGCTGGATACGAAAAAAGATACAGTCACTGGGTTTACAACGACTCATCTGGGCATGGGTTACCTGATGCTCAAACCAGAAGCGACTCAACTGTACACGGCCTACGTAACCCTCGCCGACGGGACGCTTGCCAGCTATCCAATGCCAGCCGTGCAGGAACAGGGCGTGGTGATGCAGGTTGAAAATCTGACCAATAAAGACAATGTGCTGGTGTATCTGATGAATAACAAAACGGCAACCGATTCGTCGGCGACGCTGACGCTCGTGGCGCAGACTCGCGGACAACTTATCCAGGTGGCCAAAGTGCCCGTATCGCGGAAAACGGCGATGATCCGGTTACCCCGGGCCGCTTTCCCGGAGGGCGTTGCGCAGCTAACGGTATTTGATGAGACACACAAACCGGTTTGTGAGCGGCTGGTGTTTATTAATAAAAATGAGCAAATCAACGTGGCAGTGGTTGCCGACAAAGCCGTTTATAAAAACCGTGAACAGATTAATCTCACCATTACGACCAGTAGTGCTGATGGCAAGCCAGTCCCGGCCAACCTGTCGCTGGCGGCTGTTGATGCCAGACTAGCCCCCGAAGCTGACTCCATGGGGGCAACGATCCGGTCGCATCTGCTGCTGTCGTCTGATCTGACCGGTACCATCGAACAGCCCGATGCGTACTTTAACCCAGCCAATAAAGATCGGTGGTTGCATTTGGATTTGTTACTGTTGACTCAAGGATGGCGACGGTTTGCCTGGGCCGACGTGCTGGCAGGAGCGGTACCGCCAACCAAATACCCAATAGAAAGGGGCTTGTCTCTAACGGGGCGGGTAATGCGCCCGAATCAGAAAGACATTGGCGGAAAAGTTAAGCTAACGTTTATCATCGCCAAAAAAGACAGTACCCGTGATGTGCTTGTGGGCGAGACGGATGAGTCCGGGAATTACGTGGCCTACGATCTGGATTTTACCGATACCACAACCGTACTGATTCAGGGCCTGAAAGGAAACGCCAACCGAAATCTGGTCATCACGCTCGATCAACTCCTGACACCAACGGTTACGCTTGTTCAGGCTCCGTATAATCCAATGGAGTTTCGGGCCGATGAGCTGGCCGAATTCATCCGGCGAACGAAAGAAAACCAGGAGATAGAACGTCAACTTAAGCGCAATGGTGAAGTTCTGTTACAGACAGTTACGGTAAAGGCGAAAAAAACGGAGGAGCGCGACTCGCGGGTTATCTATGGTAGACCCGATGCGACAGTTAAGTTCGATCCGATGAATACCGCCGGGCGAATGACTATTCTGGACGTAATTCAGGGAAAAGTTGCGGGGGTGCAGGTGACGGGAAGTGGCTTCAATGCCAGGGTGCAGATTCGCGGAGCTGCCAATTTCAGTGGACCGGTAGAGCCTCTGTTTATGCTGGATGGAATGCCCATGGACCTACAGGGTATTATGAGTATTTCTGTGCAGGATGTGGATCGGGTGGATGTACTGAAAGGGGCGTCGGCTGCCATTTATGGGTCGAGGGCGTCGGGGGGCGTCATTTCCATTCTGACCAAACGAGGGCAACCCAACTATGACTTATCGAAAGAAGCTGCGCCGGGTACATTGCTGGCCAAACTGCCGGGCTATGCGCCTGTTCGTCAGTTCTATGCGCCACGCTACGAGACTAAGAAACCGGAACATGTCCGGCCCGATCATCGAACGACCCTCTTTTGGGCACCCATGATTCAGACGGATGCTGAGGGCAAAGCAACCGTTTCGTTCTTTGCCTCCGATGCAAAAACGGATGTACGTATTCGGGTGGAAGGAGCCACGTTTGCCGGAATGCCAGGCGTAGGCAAGCGCAACGTGCGGGTAGAGTAAAAAAAGGGAGTCGGCCAGCCGACTCCCTTTTTCGTTTTGATAAATTGGGGGCTGCTTAAGCGCCCAGTATCTGCATTTTGATGGGGTCCCAACTAACGGCTTTCTTTTGCGCAAAGCTCATATTGCCGCACTGGGTGGGTCCGCAGGCGCGAAGACCAAACGTGGCATCTTCCACATTGGGCGCGTTGGTACGTATCGAATTGAAAAAGTTAACAAAGTGCTCGTACCGATCGCCTTTGTAATCTTTGGGGAAAGAATACTTTAACTCTTTGGGGCCTTCCAGTTCGGGGTGTGGGGGATACAATTTATTGTACTCCTTCACATACAATTCCTTCTGGTCTTTCGGGAAATTGTCGATCGACATGCCCGGAGCCTTCGGAAATTTGTTTCGGTGAACGGTCAGGCTATCGAAGCCCAGGGATAAATCGCCTTCGGTTCCCACAATCCGAACGAGGTAATTGCCACCACCACCATCCACGAAGTTGGAGCGTGTGGTCAGATTGAATTCCGGATGTTCGGCTGTTTTTGGGTAATCGTAAATACTGAGTTGAATATCAGGTACATCACGCCCATCTTTCCAGTAACGGGTTCCACCACTTGAATAAACGCGGTTGGGTCCTTTCGAGCCGGTGATGCAGTGCAGGGACGTGAGCAGGTGAACGTAAAGGTCGCCTGCAATACCCGTTCCATAATCCTGATAATTACGCCACCGGAAAAACCGGAGCGGGTCCCATGGCCGCTTGGGTGCGCTGCCCAGATACGTATCCCAGTCAACGGTTTGTGGAGAGGCATCGGGTGGAATCGAATACTGCCAGGCACCCATGGCGCTATGCCGATCGTAGATCGCTTCGGCAAAAACAAGCTCACCAATATCACCGGCCTTCATCAGTTCGCGCGCTTTGGCGATCAGGAGCGAACTGGCAAACTGGCTGCCCACCTGAAAAACCTTGCCCGTTTCTTTCGAAACCTTAATGAGCTTATGACCGTCTTCCACCTTCTGAACCATCGGCTTTTCGCAATACACGTGTTTGCCTTTACGCATGGCGTCAGACGATATTTTTTCGTGCCAGTGATCTGTCGTTGCGTTAATCACGGCGTCGACATCTTTGCGTTCGAGAATCTCCCGATAATCTTTTGTAACCGGCAGCTGATCCCCCCACAGTTCTTTAGCCCGGCGCAGGCGACCGTCGTAGAGATCACAGGCGGCTACCATTTCGATGCCGTCGACCATGAGCGCCGTTTGCGTATCGCCAATGCCCATACCGCCCGTACCAATGAGTGCAAGACGAATCTTGTCGTTGGCGGCCGTACTCGAGTGGCTTCGAACTAAATTAAGGTATTGAGGGATGCCGGCCGAGGTGGTTTCAGCCAGTGCTGCCGGTGCCGTAGCCACCGCTGTTCCAGCCAGACCAAGGGTCTTCAGAAATGACCGCCGGGAATTACCTTCCGGTGCAGTCGATGAAGCCGCTCGTTTTTTATCGTTCATAATAAAATCGGATTGGGGATTGGAAAACCACTTAAAAAGAAGCGAATTCGTAATATTAATTAAAAAGTCTGCTCATACCACTTTTTCCCCTTGTGACCTGCTAAAATTCGTTGTAGCATTGGCCATTATTCCTAAATCTATATGAACCTACCCTCTATTTTACGAACGGGCATGATGGCCTGTTTAGTAGGCCCCGCTTTGGCTCAACCAGCGCCGTTTCCAACCATTGGACAGATTGTGCGGGTCGATCCCCGTCTGGATATACTTATTCCGGCTGACGCTAAAGTCGAAGTACTGGCGAGCGGTTTTACCTGGACAGAAGGACCCGTTTGGGTGAAAAATCAGGCCTGTCTGCTTTTTTCAGATGTACCACAGAACACAATATTCAAGTGGACCGAAAAGGAAGGCGTTACCCCGTTCTTGAAGCCATCGGGCTACACGGGCGTAGGCCCCTATAGTGAAGAGCCTGGGTCAAACGGCCTGACCCTTGACCGGCAGGGACGGCTTATTGCCTGCGAACACGGCGACCGGCGCGTAACGGCCATGGTGCTGGACGGGAGCGGAGGCAAACGCACATTGGCCGACAATTTTAATGGCAAGCGATTCAACAGCCCCAACGATGTAGTGGCTCATTCCAATGGGAGCTACTACTTTACGGATCCGCCCTACGGCATGCCCAAAAAAGAGAAAGATCCTGGAAAAGAAACCGACGGCTGGGGTGTTTACCGCATTGGACCCGAGCGGGCAGGGGTGCCGGGCACGGTATCGATTGTGGTCAGTGACCTCACTCGCCCCAATGGCATTGCGCTGTCGCCCGACGAGAAAACATTGTATGTGGCCCAGTCCGATCCCCTTCGGCCGGTCGTTATGGCGTACCCCTTGCAGGCTGATGGTGCGGTAGGGAAGGGGCGCATCGTTTTCGGGGCCGATGGCATGAAGAAGCTGGGCCTGGAAGGTGGTTTCGATGGGATGAAAGTGGATCGTAATGGAAATTTATGGGTAACCGGTGGCGGTGGTGTCTTGGTATTGTCGGCAACGGGTGAATGCCTCGGGCAGATTAAAATTGGCGCTGCTACGGCCAACTGTGCCTGGGGTGACGACGGCTCAACCCTATACATAACCGCCGATATGTATCTTTGCCGGATTCGAACATTGGCCAGAGGCTGGTGATATAAAAGGATGAATTATGAATGATTAATGATGAGCAGAAATACGGACATCAGCCAGGAGCCTCCGTTTATAATTTATCGTTCATAATTTATCATGGACAATTGAACTCGTCGTTATTAACCTAACTTTGTATAGAATACGTAGCTTGATTGAAAGGAGGTTGTTCTCATGTTAGAGAATCGAAAGTGGGTTATTATTGGCGTTTTTTGTTTGGTTGGATTAACGTATCTGGCCCGATTATTTTATTTGCAGGTGCTGGACGATACCTACTCGCTGGGAGCCTCGAAGAACTCGATCAAGCGCGTGGTCGAAGTGCCCTACCGAGGGCAGGTGTACGACCGCAACAACCAGCTCATCGTTTATAATACGCCCGTTTACGATCTGTATGTGACCCCCAAGCAGGTTCGTATTCCGGATACGCTGGCTTTCTGTCGGATGATGAACCTGAATCTGTCCGAATTTGACAGCATCATGGGGCTGGCCAAGAACTACTCGCCGGTGAAACCGTCGCTATTTCTGCGGCAGCTCTCCAAAGAAGATTTTGCCCGAATTCAGGATGCGCTGGTCGATTACCGGGGCTTTGAGCCCGTAATCAGCTCAACGCGTACCTATCCGGCCCATACGCTGGCCAATGCACTGGGCTACGTGAGTGAAATCAGCAAAAAACAACTCGAAAATCAGGATATTCTTTACTATCGGCAGGGAGATTACATAGGTCACAACGGGCTGGAAGAGCAGTACGAAGAGCAGCTGCGGGGGAAACGCGGGGTTAAATTCATGATGCAGAATGTCCGGGGCGTAAATAAGGGCTCCTGGAAAAATGGTGAATTTGATACGCTGGCTGTAGCCGGACAAAACCTGATTACAGGCATCGACGTCGACGTACAGAAATATGCCGACAGCCTGATGCAGAACAAAGTAGGGGCTGTACTGGCGGTGGAGCCGTCATCGGGTGAAATTCTGGTGTCTGTGTCGGCACCGACCTATGACCCCAACCTGTTGTCGAGTCGGTTTTTCTCCAAAAATTACCGGGCCTTGATCAAGAATCCCTACAAGCCGCTGATCAACCGGCCCGTCATGGCGAGTTACCGCCCCGGTTCAACGTTTAAGCTGATCCAGGCCTTGATCGCTCAGCAACAGGGTTCGCTTTTGCCATCAACGGTTTATGGACACGCTGGCTCGCCTATGCGCTGCCATTGCCGTGGCGGGAATAACCTGCGCGGAGCAGTTCAGAATTCCTGCAACCCTTATTTCTACTACGTATTTCGGAAGTTCCTTTACTTCAACGGTGAGCACAACACGTTCAAAGCGTCGGCAATAGGCTTACGGCAGTGGCACGATATGGCCGAAAAATTCGGGATTGCCGACCGGCTTGGTATCGACCTGCCAACCGAACGGAAGGGCAATTTGCCAACCCCTGAATACTACGACAAGGCCTATGGCGGTGCGCTACGCTGGAAGTTCTCGAACGTTTACTCGTTAAGTATTGGCGAAGGTGAACTCCTGATCAGCCCCCTGAAACTGGTTAATCTGGCTGCCATCATTGCCAACCGGGGCTGGTACATTACGCCCCATTTCATAAAAGGCTTCGACAAACCGGGCGTTGGCGTACCAGCCGAGTATCGTGAGCGCCACGAAACGGGCATCGAGTATAAATATTATCTGCCCGTCATCGACGGAATGCGGGGCGCTGTTGCCCACGGCACGGTAACACCGCTGGCCAATATTGCCGGTATCGACCTGTGTGGTAAAACGGGTACATCCCAGAACAACAAGTTCGGACATAAATTTGACCACTCTATTTTCATTGGGTTCGCCCCAATGAACAACCCGAAAATTGCGGTGGCGGTGTTCGTCGAGAATGCGGGTTGGGGTGGTAAAGCGGCTGCTTCTGTCGCGGCTTTGGTAGCCGAGCGCTACCTGAAGCGGAAAACAGAGGCCAAGAAACTGGACGAGCAGGTGAAAGCGTCCAATTACCTGCCACCCGCCGGTGGATTGCCGGTCTACAAAAAGCCGGTAGTGCCTAAGAAAGATACCACAGGGCAAAAACCGGCTGCTCCCAAACCCCTGATGACCGCGGCCAAGTCCAGGCCAGTCGTAGCAGCTATTCTAAGCGCAAACTAACTGAAGTAGGATGTGGGGTATACGGTGTGACAATCCGTGATACGTATACAGCCCACATCATACATCCTATATTATACATCACATTGGCCCGTAATAACGACCCATTTTCGCAAAACATCGACTGGCTTACGTTACTGCTCTACCTGAGTTGTGTAACGATGGGCTGGCTGAATGTCTATGCCGCTGTCTACAGTCCGGAAGATCATACCAGTCTTTTCGACATGAATACAAATGCCGGGAAACAGATGATGTGGATTGGCACGACCGTAATACTGATTATTTGTATTTTGGTCGTTAACCATACGTTTTTCGACACCTTTGCTTTTGTTTTTTACGGCTTTATGATCCTAATGCTGGTGCTGGTTCTCTTTGCGGGAGCCAACATCAAAGGTTCTCGTTCGTGGTTTAGATTTGGTGGGTTTCAAATTCAACCTGCGGAGTTTGCCAAGATGGCTACCGCACTGGCGCTGGCCAAGTATCTGGATGTTCCGGGGATCAACCTGACCAAGCGGAAAGACCTGATGGTTATCGGGGGCATTATCATACTGCCCTGTATTCTCATCCTGGCGTCGAATGAAACGGGCTCGACGCTGGTATTTGCCTCATTCGTAATCATGCTCTATCGGGAAGGGCTGCCCAGTTGGATTCCGGCAGTGGGTATTACGGCCGTTGCCCTGTTTGTACTGGCACTGATCTTTCCAAAGCTGTACATTTTCATTGGTATTGGGGCGTTGCTGGGGCTGGTAATTCTGTTGATGCCCCGATACAATCGCACGCTGCCTAACATGCTGGCAATGGGCCTGGTTGGTATCGTTATGGTCGGGTACGTGACAGGCGTCGACTTTTTTGTAAATAACGTCTTGCAAAAACACCAGCGTAATCGGATCAAGGTGCTGGTCGATCCGAAGATTGACCCCCTTGGCGTGGGCTGGAATGTAACCCAGGCTAAAATCGCCATCGGCTCCGGCCGCCTTCAGGGAAAGGGATTTCTGGAAGGAACCCAAACAAAATTTGACTTTGTGCCCGAGCAAAGCACCGATTTTATTTTCTGTACCATCGGTGAAGAGCACGGCTTCGTGGGGGCTTTTGTAGTAATCGCGTTGTTTGTGGGGTTGATTTCCCGCCTTGTTATTCTGGCCGAAAAACAACGAACGAAATTCGCGCGCGTGTATGGATACTGCGTAGCGGGTATTATCTTCTTTCACTTAATGGTCAACGTGGGGATGACCATTGGATTGATGCCCGTTATCGGAATTCCCCTCCCGTTTTTCAGCTATGGAGGCTCCTCACTCTGGTCATTTTCCATCCTGCTGTTTATTTTTCTCAAACTCGACTCCCGCCGAACGGCCCTGACGAGGAGGTAAACGTTGCAGAGCATCCGGTTACCCGGTGGCCCAAAGCGTACGGTACTACCTCGTTGATATCCAATTTACTATACATTATCTTTGGACAGTGCCGAAATTTGGCCTTTCCTCTATGCGCAACCCGTTCCGTCGTTTAGCAACTGTCCAGCTAGCTTGTCCAATAAAATCCACTTTCTGGCAGTCGGGCGGGCGTTTAGTTGTGCTGATGATGAGCGGGCTATTGTTAGTGGGAAGTTGCCAGTCGAAAACGCAGCCTAAGACCTATAAAATTGGCTTTTCACAATGTACGGGGGGCGATGAGTGGCGGAAGACGATGCTCAACGATATGAAGCGGGAGCTAACGTTTCACCCTACTTATACGCTCCTCTATGAAGATGCCGGCAACAGTACCGCCCGGCAACTTAGTCAGGTTCAATCGCTGGTGGATCAGGGCATCGACTTGCTGATTATTTCTCCGAACGAAGCGGCTCCTTTCACCAAAATTGTCGAAGCCGTTTTCCGGAAAGGAATACCCGTTATTTTGCTGGATCGGAAAATCAGGACCGAATCCTACAACGCGTACATCGGTGGTGATAATGTCGAAATTGGCCGACTGGCCGGAGCCTTTATCGGTAATTACCTGAAAGGACAGGGTCGGGTGGTGGAAGTATGGGGCCTACCCAGCTCGTCGCCCGCGCAGGAACGGCACCGGGGTTTTCGGGAGGAGCTACAGAAGTTTCCGGGCATACGGGTTGTCAAAGAATTGAATGGGCAGTGGGAGCGGGATACCGTCCGGCAGGTCGTAGCGTCTGAGCTGAACACGCTGACCGAAGCAGATGTCCTGTTTGCGCATAACGATGTGATGGCGCTCGGGGCTTACGAAGTCTGGAAGCAAAACAAGCGTCAGCACCAACTGGATTTCGTGGGCATCGACGCGCTCCCCGGTTCGAATGCGGGTATGCAGGCCATCACGAATGGCATCCTGAAAGCTAGTTTTCTGTACCCGACCGGTGGTGAAGAAGCCATTGAAACAGCTACCCGAATTCTGGAAGGCAAATCTGTTAAACGCGAGCAAATCCTGAATTCGATTCAGGTGGATGCATCGAACATTCGGGCGCTCAAAGCACAAAGTGACAAACTCCTGGCCCAACAAACTGATATTGAGCGGCAAAGCCAGCGCATAGATAGACTCACAGAGACGTATACATCGCAGAAGAATACCTTGTACTTCACGCTGGCTAGTCTACTGGTGGTTATCTTGCTGGGTAGCTGGGCTTTATACCTGTTCCGGTCAAAACAAGCTGCCTACCGAACGCTCGAAAATCAGAATGAAGAAATTCGAAATCAGAAAGACAAAATAGAAGCGGTATCGCAGCAGGCTCGGCTGGCAACCGAGGAAAAACTTCGGTTTTACTCCTACATTTCCCACGAATTCAACACGCCCCTGAGCCTGATTCTGACGCCTGTCGAAGATTTGCTGAACAAAAAAACGGTCAGCACACACGAGCTGAAAAGCAATCTGACATTGATTCAGAAAAATGCGTACCGACTGCTGCGGCTCATCGACCAGATGCTGGATCTTCGGAAAACGGATGCCGGCAAGCAGCAGATACACGCGGCCGAGCAGGACCTGACCGCCTTCATTAATGACATCGTTCAGGACTTCAAACGGAAGGCCGACAAACAACGCATCGATCTTCAGTTTATCCCGGCAAACGTCAGTTTACCCGTTTGGTTCGACAGTGAAAAGCTAGACAAGGTAATCGTCAACCTGTTGTCGAATGCGTTTAAATACACCCCAAAAGGGGGGCTTATCCATGTCCGGCTGGATGTGGTGAACCAGCAGGTACGCGTTCAGGTGCAGGACAATGGCGAAGGCATGACTCCCGATGAGCAGGCGCATGCCTTCGACCTGTTTTTCAGCGGAACCAAGCCGTTTAATCTCGCCAAGGGGCTTGGACTCGCCCTATCGATGGAGTTTATTCAACTGCATCAGGGTGAAATCAGTGTACAGTCCGAAAAGGATAAAGGGACTCTATTCACAATTCTGCTGCCGCTGGGTAACGCCCATTTAGCCCCCGAAGAAATGGGCGGTTCGGCATCCCGGAATGTGCTTAAGCCGGGCAGTTCAACGCCACAGCGGCTGCTGGCTGATCTGGACGAAGACGAGGATACGGCTCCCGCTGTCGGTTCAGCGGGGCAGTTAGGTACCCTGCTGGTTGTGGAAGACAACGATGATTTACGGACGTTTCTCACTGCCCGTTTGGGTCACGAATTCGATATTATAGCAGAAGACACGGGGGAGGGCGGCTGGGAACGAGCACTTGAACTCATTCCAGACTTAATTATCAGTGATGTGATGTTGCCGGGAATGGATGGCCTGCAACTGACGCAGCGCGTTAAGGCCGACCTGCGAACATCCCACATTCCTGTTTTGCTGCTGACTGCCAAAGGCCAGATAGATCAGCGGATTGAGGGCACTCGGGCTGGTGCCGACGCCTACCTTACAAAACCATTCAACACGGCTTATCTGCTCGAAGTTATCCGCACAACCCTGGCCAATCGCGAAAAATGGCAACGGCGGTACGCATCTGATTTTCTGGCGCAATCGACCGGAGGAAATCGGCAGGATAAGAAGTTCCTGAATGAGCTGACGGGCCTCATCGAACAAGGCCTGACCGACGCGACCTTCGGCGTTGAACGGCTCAGCCGCGACATGGGGCTTTCTCGCGTGCAGTTGTATCGAAAAGTGCAGGCGTTGCTCGACATGACCGTAATTGATTACATCGCCGAGATTCGGCTAAAAAAAGCCAGACGGTTGCTGTCGGAAAGTACAAAGTCAATGGCCGAAATTGCCAGCGAAACCGGCTTTAGCTCACCGGCTTACTTCACCACATTTTTCAAACAGCATACCCAAAAAACGCCCTCCGAATACCGGAAATCACCAACGGGAGTGTAGGGATTTTTGGGATTTCGGTATTCGGTTCGCTGACGTAAAAGCCCGCCTACCAAGGAGAAATATTTATAATACAAACTTTTATTCTTTTAGGTATATAGCGTGTACATTTAGGCAGTTTCTATCATATAATGATCACGCCAGAGAATAGCCTTATGAAATACAGCTTTTTCGCTACTATACTATTGCTCACAACACTACTGTTCAATAGCTGCAACACCAAAGACGTTCAACCCCAGGCCCAACTGTTGCCCAATGGTGATCTGGAGCAAGATCCTTCCAAACAGTGGTCCTTAAACTTCCGCGATAACCTGACTGGTAATCCCAATAAGTATAGAGCGGAGTATTCTACTGAAGCCTCGGCCTCACCTACGCATTCACTTAAAATTTCCTGTGATACGATCCGGAATGACACCACCCATTGTTATTTATTGCAACAGATAACCCCAGGCTCGCTCGCTACCGGCGCTAAGTTGACCTTGAAAACAAAAATAAAAACAGTCAATTTGAAAGGAACAGGCCTGACAATGGTGCTTTTTGGCTATAAAACGTACAACACCGGGTCAAAGGTTGTCTTTTCTTCCTTTACACCCATACCTGCCAAAGGCACCACGGACTTCACTGAATACACTGTCGTGCAGGACAAGTATCCCGGTGGTGTCGATTATATCTACGTTGCCCTATTCTACGAAGCCAAGACAACGGGGGGGGCTTACTTTGATGATATCTATTTGACGGCTGATTGACGAGGGAAAAAGCCTGTCAGGTAAAGAATCTCCCGTAAACCTATCGTCAGCCGTACTACCTACTAAAGGGTACAATCATGTGGCCTAGCAAAGAAAAGTGTACCTGGTTTTTCGTTTATAGCCTGCTTACGGGCTGCCTGTTACTCCCCGTTAGCTGTAAACAGCCAGAGCCAACCGTCCCTTTATCCACTGAGGAGACTGCTTTAGTGCAGGCCTTGAATCAGGTTATTCTACCGCTGAAAGACGCCGACCCCGCTCGTAATTTCGCTGAATTGACACCCCTGGATTCGGTTTTCAGCCAGGTGCAACTGGTTGGCATGGGCGAGGCCACCCACGGCACCCACGAATTTTTTCAGATGAAAGCCCGGCTGTTTCGCTATCTGGTTGAGCAGCATGGCTTTCGAACCCTGGCGTTCGAGGCTAGTTTTGGCAGCTGCGTGTTGGTGAACCGCTATATTCATGGCCAATCGACTTCATTCAGAAACGCCACGGATGCCGTAAAAAGTATGGGCTACTGGACCTGGAGCACCACTGAAGTACGCGACCTAATCGAGTGGATGAGGCAGTACAATACGGGCAAACCCGCTGATGAGCAGCTTTCTTTCTACGGCTTTGATTGCCAAACCCTGAATGATAATTACCCGTTGATCAACGAGTTTTTGACTAAGGTAGACGTAGATACCTATAATAAGCTCCCTGAGTTATACCACAATCCGGCTCGAATTGGGGAGATTTATGACCTGTTTGTGGCCAATGAAGGAAAGTGGGTAGCCGCTGGTGGGCGCATGGATTACGAAATAGCTAAACAAGCAGCTCAAATCCTTGTTCAGCAACAGGGTGTCACAAAGTACGGAGGCTGCAAGCGGGATCAGTACATGGCCGAAAATACTCAGTGGCTAATCAACACCCTGCATGTGGGCAAAGTAAGTTTATGGGCGCATAATTACCATATCGGAAACTGGCCGGGTGCTTGTGGTAGCGGCTCTTCCGTGATGGGCGCCTATTTAAAACAGCAATTCAAGCAACAGTATCTGGCTGTAGGCACGAGTTCATCAAATGGGTCGTTCAATGCGTTATCGACCTCTCATTCCTTTGATGTGTTTTCGGAGCAGAGTCAGAAGGTTACCCGCTCGTATAACTATCTGATGGGTAAAACAAAGTATACAAACTTTGCCCTTAATTTAAATCAACCTTTGTTAGGGAATTTGTTGCTGAACTGGCTCACAGAGGAACATCTCCTGTTTGAACCGGGTGCCATTTATGACGCGAGTAAAGCCGACGATTATTACTACGTCCCCTATTCTTTGAAAGGACGCTTTGATGTACTGATTCATTTTCGGGAGACGACCCCTAGCCAGTTCTTACCTTAGGTTGTCGGGGATGAGAAGGACTTTTCTTTAAGGCTGCTTCTTTCCCTAAACGTAAGAGGGGTGTGAAAAGGACATTTCAGCCCCCGTTCTGGCTTTGGCAACATCTTATCAAGGTCACTTCGTTGATTTGCGTTTCCTTAGAAACCACCAAAGGGCTATGACAAGAACAACGATCACCAGGATTGGCAAAATCAGACTGCCTTTGTAAATCACGCCGTAATACTCGTCTGAAGCTGGTTGGGGTTGTCTGATCGTATTCATTCTGTCTAAGGTTAATGGGGTTACTTACTTGACGTGGCTTCTGCAGTACATAATTGGTATAAAGTGATGAATGACTTTTCTCACCCGTTCCACAAGAGACTTTGTTTCAGGGCTATTCTAGTCCAATGGCATACGCGCCGTAATGGCCGTGGTGACTGATGCTGATTGGTACGGTTGCCGAGTCGCCGATAGTCAGAACGGGAACGCCGAGACTGTCTTTGCCGATGTGAATTTTTTGCCCGGACGCCGGGAAGAACGCCGAGCTATGTTGCCTGATCGACTGTCGAATAAGATCGTGATGGCTCTGATAGTCAGTTGTTTTGAAAGGAATAATTGCCTGGCTATAGGGTAGGGCTGTAGTAGCCGCCAAGGCCACCGTAGCGATGTATTGCGAACTGATCAGGGATCTGGTTCGATAGCCTTCGAAATGAAAGACAGTCCCTTCGGCTGTCGATTCGGTAACGTCGTTGAGAGAGCAGGCTAGTTTTGCAGGGGCAAAGTTCCGCTTTTTTGTTCTTCGAACGGCTACTTTATACGCACTTTCCTTCATGCTCCACAACAGCCAGACCATACGATCAGGATCGGCTGCGTCGTGAATGAGTTGCTGCTCGTGGTGCGTAAAAACTTTGTCAAGAAAGCCTTTCCGACGCCAGTTACTGTCCTGCCTGGCCTGTGCTAAATCGACAATGTCATTGCCGATCATATCTTTTCCGCCAGTTTGTCAAGGATAATGTCGATGGATGAACCGACGGTGAGCATCCGTTCCATGGCTTCGTTGTCAATGACAATGTCGAATTCTTCCTCAACATCCAGTGCAATATCGACCAGATTGGCTGAGTTTATTTTCAGGTCATTCAGGAAGTCGGTAGTTTCCGTAACGTGGGCAAACGCCTGTTCATCCTGCACGTAGGGCTTCACAATTTTCTTAAGTGTATCGATTAATTCGTCCTTGGTTTGCATATTCCTTGATTACGACTGGAACTTGGTTAAAATAACGCACGCATTTACGTCGCCAAAGCCAAAGTTAGCTTTCGCAATTACATTAATATCTTTTCTGATTAGCTCGTGAGGAATTTTCTCCGGCGCGATCATAGCTGCAATGTCGGGGTGCACGTCTTCGCAGTTAATGGATGGGTAAATAAAATCATGGTGCAACTCCAGTACAGCAGCTACGCATTCGATACTGCCAGCCGCGCTGAGGCAATGCCCTACCATGGATTTCAACGAGTTGATGTAGGGAAAGTCGGTTTCCTTCCGGCCCAGGGCGTTGCACCAGGCACTTACTTCGGCGGAGTCTTTACTGGTAGCCGTTAAATGCCCGTCGATAAGATCGATCGCTTCGGGGCGAATATGGGCGGCTGCCAATGCCTGTTGAATACACCGTCTGACGGCCGACGCGTTCGGGGCAGTCATGGAACCTCCGCCCCGCTGACCACCCGAATTCAATTGACCCCCCAGTACTTCGGCATATATGGGAGCCTTTCGCTCCAGCGCCGATTCCAGCGATTCTAAAACCAGCGCACCGGCTCCGCTGCCGGGTACAAACCCACTGGCCGTAGCGCTCAGTGGTCTCGATGCTCGTTCGGGCGCATCGTTGAACTGGTAGGGCATAACGCGCATGGCGTCGAAGCCTCCCCAGATGTAAGGACCATGATCGCTGCAACTACCAGCCAACACCCGTTTTGCCCGCCCACTGACAATGCGTTCATAACCAAGCAATAAAGCTTCGGTTCCTGTTGCACAGGCCGATGAATTGGCCGTTAACTGGTTGCCGCAGCCAATCATACCGCCCAAAAAAGCACTAACCCCACTGGTCATTGTCTGAACGACAACCGTGCTGCCCAGCCGCCTGACTTGTCCGTCGTCGACTTTATAAATTGATTCTCTGAACTTGTCAATGCCCAGAATGCCGGTACCGAACACAATGCCGCTGTCCCAATCGGGTTCATCGGTGGCAATGGGAAGTCCTGCGTTCTGCCAGGCTTCCATACCCGCGACGACGCCATAAATTATGCCGCTGCTATTAAGCTGACGGAGTTGTAACTCGCTGAAATACTGCTTTTTGATAGCTTCCGTAACGGGAGGAATACCGCCAATCTGGCACGAGAATGCCAGGTCAGCCAGACTCTGCTGAAACGCAATGCCGCTGCGTCCTGCCTGGATAGCATCCAGAAAAGCAGGAATACCCACCGCGTTAGGAGCGGCTACGCCTAAACCCGTTATGACAACTCGGTTACGCATGATCGGTTGGTTTCATCATTCCCGAAATAGTACCCCGACAGACCAGTTCAGCACGGCTATTCCACATCTCGACTTTACATTTTAACTTATGAAACCGGAAATATTCTTTCGTCGACCGAACCATAACGGTTTCGGTGGGGAAAACGGGCTTGAAAAAGTCGATTTGTGTACTCGTCATCGCAATACCAATAGCAGCGGTCCGTGTTTGATCGAGCAAAAAAATACCCAGACAAACGACGCCGATCTGCGCCATTACTTCGGTCAGAATGACACCAGGTGTTACGGGAGCCTGTTTGAAATGACCTTCGTAAAAAAAAGAATCTTCCGGGAATGTGTAACTGCCTTCCACGCCGTTTTCATCGACGCGGTGCAGCGTATCGACAAACAGAAAAGGCTCGGCGTAGGGTAATTTCTGCTGAATGTGGGTGAAGTCCTGCACAGGGTAGCCGTTTATTGAAGGTGTTCTCCGCCATTAACCGTAATGACGGTACCGTTAATCCAGGCAGCTTCTTCTTTGCACAACAAATAAACCACGTCAGCCACATCCTCAGGGGTGGTGAGCCTTGAAAAGGGATTCCGTAGTAGGCTGTGACTCAGTAACACATCGGCACCCGGAATAAGGCGTAAGGAAGCTGTATCGGTAACGCCCGCCATGATGCAGTTGGCGCGAATGCCAAAAGGAGCCATTTCCAGAGCAATGCTCCTGGATATGGCTTCCAGAGCGGCTTTAGCCGTCGAAACAGCTGCGTAGTTAGCCCAGGCTTTCTGGCTGCCCTCGCTGGTAAAACTGATGACACGAGCATCGGGCGCAAACAAACCCGCCGAAAAAAGCGCTTTGGTCCAGTCATATAAGCTGATCGCCATAGCATCGATCGTTAACTGAAAGTCGTCGTGCTGAAGTTGTCGAGCCTCGGTTGATACAATGGGTTTTAAATTTCCTTTGGCAATGCTATGTACCAGGGCTCTGATTTTTCCTTCTGCGCCCAGGGTTTCGGTCAGGGTGTCAATGACAATCGTCCGCTTCTCGGGATTGGTCGCGTCGACGTTGTATTGTTTGAGCAAAATTCCTTCGGCTTCCAGTTCCGAAAAGGCGCGGTTTACATTGGGTAAATCCGTTTTTCGTGTGCGGTGCACAAGGCAGAGGTTCATGCCCTGCCTGGCCAGTTTTCTGGCTGTGGCCAGTCCTAATCCTGTACTGCCGCCCAGAATAAGCGCCCAATAGTGTTTGTCTCTAAATTCGTTTACCACTGTAACAAAACGCGTTGCGCTGTAAATCCGGGACCAAAACTTAGCATAAGCCCATAGTCGCCATTGGCCAGGGGTTTATCCATAAAGCGCTCCAGTACATACAGTACCGTAGCGCTCGACATATTTCCGTAAAGCCTCAAGACCTCTTTGGTATCATCGATGTTTTTCCCCAGCTTACCGAATAACTCCTGAATGACGTCAACGATTTTGCGCCCGCCGGGGTGAAAAATGAGGTGGGCAATATCGCCGATGACCAGGCCATTTTTCGCCAGGAAGGGATGAACAATAGCCGGGAAATGGGCTGCAATGTTATCCGTAACGGTTTTATCGAGTACCATTTGTAACCCGCTGTTTGTCAGGTTGAAGCCCATCATGTGCGTGGCATCATAAAAATGATACATTTCTTCCGAAACGACCTCCGGCCCACCGTCATCCTCGTGAGAGGACAGCAGCACACAGGCTGCACCGTCGCCAAATATAGCCGCACTAACGATGTTGGGCATCGAGAAATCATCTAGCTGAAACGTAGCTGTCGGCGACTCGACCGCGAGTAGGGCCGCTCGCTTTCCCGGATTTGCTTTCAGGAAATTCTTCGCGTAAATGATGCCCGAGACACCCGCCACACAGCCCATTTCCGTAACCGGCAACCGAACGATGTCCTGCTTCATCTGGAGGCTATTGATCAGATACGCGTCCAGCGACGGAATCATGATGCCAGTGCAGCTCACGGTGATGAGGTAATCAATATCGGTCGTTTTCCAGTTTACTTTGGCCAACGCTTTGGTTAGGGCATCTTCGCCCAATTTGATGCACTCGCGGGTATAAATGGCGTTTTTTTCTTCGAAAGACGTTTCCGCGAACACTTCTGTTGGGCTCATGATGGAGTATCGCCGATCGACAGCCGCGTTTTCGAAGATCTTTTTTACTTTCCGTTGAAAACGGCTCTCCTGTCCATCCAGCCAGGCGTCCAGAAACGGTAAAATATCACTGGTATCCCGCCAGTGTTGGGGTAATGACTTTGCAACGGCCGCTATTCGTACACTCATATCGTTTTAATAATCCATTGATAGCGGAAAGCCCATCGCCAGGTGACCCGATAGGTTTTTAACCGTAATTGTTTTGAAAAAGATACTAGCTCCGGTTTTTTAAAGCCACGCAAAATAGACGTCAGTCCATCTTCCCGCGACATAGCATTGAGCCGAAAAACAAAGCAAATGAGTTGGAATAAACGGTAAGCCAGTGCCGAACGCTGCAAATCGTTGACGACGACGCCAAGTTTAGCTTTTTTCGCGAACAGACTCATCAAGTGTAAAATCTCTTTATCGCTAAAATGGTGCAGGGTCAGGGTGCACAAGGCAATGTCGTAATCGATAGTGGCAAAATCATCATCGAAAATGTTTTTAACCGCATACGATACGGCGGGAAAACCCGTGGAGCAAGCTCGTGCATGATTGATGGTATAGGCGTTAGCATCAATCCCCAGAATCTGAACTGTAAGTCCTTCCTGTCTGGCGAAATTGGCCACCGCCCGACACATATCCCCGTTGCCGCAGCCTACATCAACTACGGAGAGAACGTTCTCTTTGGGCCAGTGCTTGATTAACTCCCTGATACCGTCCAGCGTAATGCTGTTGCCGCCCAGCCAGTGGTTAATAACCGCAATTTTATCCAACGCGTCGCGCAACACATCGCCTTCTAACGAAAAGTCATCCATAATCTCTTCTTTGGATGTGCGCTGTGCGGTACTTAAAAACATCGGATTACGTTTACTGAGGGTTAAATGAGCTGATTACCGAAATTGGATTTTGATCAACCAACAACGGTCGACCGTGCGTTTGCCTAATAATACGGGGCAGCAGACCGGGGACCAGATGTAAGCCCTTTAGCAGAGCGGACGTGATGCTCGGTGAGGTCAAAATGGATTGCACAAGTCGACCGGTTAGGAGCCGTCCTTTAAACTCCGCCGACCAGGCTGCGGCATATTGCGTCTCCAACGCTAAACGATTGGCTATCTGCCCCTCGAAGAACCGGATAATCAGTTCAGAAACCAGCTTGGCACTATGAATGGCCATGGCCATGCCGTTGCCGCAAAGAGGGTGAATCAATCCGGCCGTATCGCCACACATAAGCATGTGGTTTTCAACCGGCTCTTTCCGGTCAAACGAAATCTGACTAATCGTCAGTGGTTTATCGAACAAAGGAGTAGCGTCGGTAAAAAACTCATGGAGAAGCGGATTTTTGGCAAGGATCTGTTTCTGAAACGCGTCGATGTTCCTGAACCGTTTAAAGATCCGGTAATTCGCTAAGTAACAGGCATTGACAACCCCGTTCTCGACCTGCGACAGTCCACAATAGCCGCCCTCAAAGTTATGAAGAGCTACCTGGTCATTCGGAAGGTTGGCCCGGTAGTGTGCTTTTACGCCCAGCCAGGGCGATTCGTGCTGAAAAAACGCTCGTTGCAGCCGTTTGTCCAATTGGGAGCGCTTTCCGTAGGCCCCAATAACAACTTTAGCCGTATAGCTCTTCTTCGCCGAGGTTGTGGCCGTAAAGCCGTCTTTAATAAACGTAACGTCCGTTACATCAGCCTGCTGTTCGATCGCAACGCCCGCCTGCCGGGCAGTAGTGGCTAAAAAATGATCCAGCCTGTATCGACTGATCCCGAATCCACCTAAGGGAAGTTGGCTCTCAATCGTTTTTCCGGCGGCTGTGCTCAACAAAAAACGCTGAATGTGGGTTGGCTTCAATTCCTCAATCTCGATACCCAGGTAGTGTAGATAGGGGAGGACCTCATTCGAGACATATTCCCCGCATACTTTGTGCTGGGGATAGGTATGCTTTTCCAGTAGTATGACGCGCAAATCTGATTTAGCTAAATGAATGCCCGCTGTTAAACCTGCCAGGCCTCCACCAATAATCAGTACATCGGCATCATATATCATTCCTGGGGACGTCATTGCTGTTAAAACGAGCGTAACATGGAATAGGTTTTAATTTTTAAGTGAGTTGTTGGGGACATCGACCAGAGTCGGTTTTTCTATTAAAGTTCTCCTGAAACAAAATCGAAATTTAATGCATCATAACTGAAAAAAGATTTGTCGGATTTAAGTTAATGGATTGATTTATAGTGATTTATTCGCTTGTCTCATTTCGAAACTATTTGAACGATTCCCGAAAGTCAGTCTTCTGATTATCCGTTAGTTTTGAGTAGAAGTAATCCGGAAATCACTCGTTCTACGGTAACCTATGAGTCAGAAACAACGAATCTTTTTTTGGTCCATTACCGCTGCTTTAGGCGGCTTTCTGTTCGGCTTCGACACCGCCGTTATCTCTGGCGTCGAGCAGTCGCTTCAATCGTTGTGGCAGCTCAATGTGTGGGAGCACGGACTCACCGTTTCCATTGCGCTTATCGGTACGGTGATCGGCTCTATGCTGGGAGGCATACCAACCCAAACGCTGGGCCGCAAAAAAACGCTGTTCTGGATCGCTATTCTGTACTTACTGGCATCTATCGGGACGGCTCTGTCCACAGAATGGGGCGTTTTTCTCGTCTTTCGGTTTCTGGGTGGACTGGGCGTTGGCGCTTCTTCGGTAGCAGCGCCCATGTACATAACGGAAATTTCGCCCGCCAAGTCTCGGGGTAAATTGGTGGGCCTTTTTCAGTTTAATGTTGTGCTTGGCATTCTGATCGCCTATTTGTCCAATTACCTTTTGCAGGGTATTGGCGACGATGCGTGGCGCTGGATGCTGGGTGTTCAGGCGTTGCCGTCGCTGATTTTCCTGATTGCCGTACTCAACATTCCCGAAAGTCCACGCTGGCTGCTGCTCGAAAAAAGAAACCGGTCCGGCGATTCAGTGGACGAAGCTCGTGCCGTGTTGAACATGATCGATCCTGCTACGGCAGAACAGACGCTGGCTGACATTCAGGCTAGCCACCAGTCGACCAAAACGTCGAGCGGGTTGTTCTCGGGTAAGTACAAAACACCGGTTATGTTGGCTGTACTGTTCGCCGTTTTCAATCAGGTATCCGGCATCAACGCCATTATTTATTACGCCCCACGAATTTTTGAAATGACGGGCTTAGGTAAAAGCTCGGCGCTCCTCTCGTCGACGGGCATTGGCGTCATCAACCTTATTTTTACCATGATCTCCATGAATCTGATTGATCGCTATGGTCGGCGAACCCTAATGAAAATTGGATCCGTGGGGTTAATTGTGACTTTGGGCCTGGTTGCCAGGGCTTTTTACCTGGAAGAATTCAGCGGTATGACCGTGCCCCTGTTACTGTTCGCCTATATCGCCTTCTTCGGTTTTTCACAGGGTGCGGTAATCTGGGTGTTTATCTCTGAGATCTTTCCCAACGAAGTACGCTCCAGTGGGCAGGCTCTGGGCAGTTTTACGCACTGGCTGATGGCCGCTATTATCACATTCACGTTTCCGTATCTGGCTGAACATTTTGGCGGAGGAAATACATTTCTATTCTTCACGATCATGATGGTCCTTCAGCTCCTGTTCGTTATCCGGCTCATGCCCGAAACGAAGGGCACCAGTCTGGAGCAGATTGAAAAAACGTTCGCTGTTCATTAGTTCACAACCCTAAACTTTATCAAGGATGAAATCGACAATAACCTGTTTCGGCGAAATATTATGGGATGTGTTGCCAACCAGCAAACAGCCCGGTGGGGCACCCATGAACGTAGCGGCCGATCTGCGAAACTTTGGTATCAATTCTCAACTGGTGAGTCGTGTCGGTAGTGACGATCTGGGCCGCGAACTCCTCGACTTTCTGGACCAGAAAGGGCTGCCCCTCAATCTGATCCAGATTGGCCAGACACACCTGACAGGCGTAGCGAAAGCCAACATATCGGATTTGAACGAGGTGACCTACAAGATTGTCCAGCCGGTTGCCTGGGATTACATTCAACTCGAACCGGCGCTACTCGATGTCGTTCGGAACAGCGCTTTCTTCGTATATGGCAGTTTAGCGGCTCGTAGCCCACAAACGCACGAAACATTAATGGCGCTACTGGCCGTTGCCCCCCGGAAAGTATTCGATGTAAACCTACGGGCACCTCATTATAAGCGGGCTACGGTGGAGGAATTGCTTAGTCAGGCTAGTATTGCCAAACTTAATGAACACGAGTTGGTGGAACTGGCGAGCTGGTATGGTGAAGAAAATGACCTGCACCGGGCCATGCATCAATTGCGCAATCAATTTAAACTCGAGAAACTGATTGTAACGCTCGGGGAGCATGGTGCTGTTCTGCTGGATCAGGCAGGCCTGCATAGCCAGGTAGGCTTCCCCGTCGACGTTGCCGATACCATTGGTAGTGGTGATGCCTTTCTGGCGGCTTTTCTCTATCAAATCATGCAGGGAGCTTCTCCGCAGAAAACATTAGAATTTGCCTGTGCCACAGGTTCTTATGTGGCTATGCAGCATGGAGCTACTCCCTCATTTTCTGAAAAGACAATTAGAAACAATATCCTGTCTACTACGGCTATATAGCCTGCCTGAAGGGTAGTGAACCGTATATTGGCCACGATCGCCTTCGACTTAACTCACGTATATATCATGCGAAAGCTGCTCGTTTATTCGTTTCTGCTGGTTTTACTAAGTCATGTTTCCTATGGCCAAGTGAGCCAGCCTGCTCTGAAGCCAGCGTTACATCGGCCTCTATTTCATTTTTCGCCCAAGGCACACTGGATGAATGACCCGAACGGGATGGTTTATCTGAACGGAACGTACCACCTGTTTTTCCAGTATTACCCGGATGGCACGACTTGGGGGCCTATGCACTGGGGGCACGCCACCAGCCACGATATGGTTCGTTGGCAGGAACAGCCAATTGCTTTGTATCCAGACAGTTTAGGGCTGATTTTCTCGGGTAGCGCGGTCGTTGACGTAGCGAATACCAGCGGCTTTGGCAAAGACGGAAAAACACCGTTGGTCGCTATTTTCACGCATCACAACACTAAGTTAGAGAAAGAAAAATCGGATAAGTTTCAATACCAGAGTCTGGCGTATAGCCTTGACGAGGGAAAGACGTGGACTAAATATGCCGGTAACCCAGTCTTGCCCAATCCGGGCATTACCGATTTTCGGGATCCTAAAGTTCGCTGGTTTGAGCCGCAGAAAAAATGGATTATGACACTGGCTACCAAAGATCGTGTCACCTTTTATTCGTCGCCAAACCTTAAGGATTGGACCAAAGAAAGTGATTTCGGACACGATCTGGGTGCGCACGGCGGGGTGTGGGAGTGCCCGGATTTGTTTCCATTGACGTATAAGGGCCAGAAAGCCTGGGTATTGCTGGTGAGTATCAATCCCGGCGGACCGAATGGCGGTTCAGCGACGCAGTATTTTGTGGGCGATTTTGATGGTAAAAGCTTTAAACCGTATTCCGCCAAAACCAAATGGATGGATTATGGGACAGACAATTATGCGGGTGTAACCTTCGCCAATACGGGTGAGCGGACTATATTAATGGGATGGATGAGCAATTGGCAGTATGCTGGCGTTGTGCCTACCTCGCCCTGGCGTAGCGCCATGACCGTGCCCCGGATGCTTGGTCTGCGCGAAGCTAACAAGGAGCTTTACCTTACGTCGACGCCCGTTAAAGAGCTGAGCGTGCTTAATGGCCCAGCGATCTCAATGAAGAATGTGTCCGTGAAAGGACAGGTCGATCTGACCGCCAAAACGAAAAATGATGCAGGCTTAATCAAACTGGAGTTGACTACTCAGAACACGAACGATTTCTCCATTGTGTTAGCTAATGACCAGGGAAATGAGGTGGTGATCGGCTACGATAAACAGGAGAAAGGCTACTACATCGACCGCAGCCACTCGGGTAAAACAGACTTTGAGAAGGGATTTGGTAAGCGTCATACAGCCCCGCGTCTGTCGCCGGATACCAACATGTCAATGACTCTCCTGATCGATGTGGCTTCTGTCGAGTTGTTTGCCGATAACGGGCTTACCGTGATGACAGACATCTTCTTCCCGGATAAGTCGATGACTAAGCTGTTTATCAAATCGGCTGCCGGTATTACGGTTAGCAACTTGACCTGCACTAAGCTAACTGCCGCAAGTCGGGCAGGGCTATAAGTTTACCAGAAGAAAATTGGTGTGTAGTGGTTAGCGGCTAGTTGCATCCGCCGTAGCGATTGCCTCCGGGACAGTAGTTTCCTCCTGTTGCCGAGTGTCGTTTTGCTGCCGGAGGTTCTTCGCAATTGCTGTAATCTGATCGCCTAGTGGGCCCTGTTCTTCAATGGGAGCCCGGTCGTACTTGATTTGTCGCTTTGGCTCCCAATAGAAAAGCTCTGTCTTGGCGTCATAGATGCCAATTGGTTCGTGATCTTCCAGGGTGAGTAGGTGTTGCAAAGCCGTTTCGGCTTCTGCCTGTGTACTACTGTATAGATGATGAAACTGCTGGTTGAATAGATAGATAACGGAAAAGCGATTCATGCTGTTAATCTGATAAGATAAAGTTCAAGGACACGGATCAAGGCTAACGCAGACAGTTAACAATGAATAAGCGTGAGCTCGTGTCTGTGTGGTTAAGTAACTAATTAGCCGATCGTTAGTACCCTAATGATCGGCTAATTAGCTTACAATCAAACCTTAACATTGTTCAGACTCCTATTCGGCAACAAGGTAACTAGTCGATAAGGCCAAATAGTTTTCATTTATTGGTATAGTGCAAGAAGTGCTTCTTATGTTTTAGTATAAGGCGGTATTAAGTGCAACAGTAGTCTGTTCATCACACATGAATGAGAGTGTTATAGGTATGGTAATGCCGCTACTTGGTTAACTTAATTACTTAGTTCATTCATGTATTTTTCATACGAAGATTGACCGTTAAGCGTAGTTGTCAAAAAATAGCCGCGTCAAAAGTGCCTTCAAGAGTATATATTTTCCCGTCCTGCTCATTTTTACCCGTTGCGGAAAAGGTGCCACTACACCGGGTTTGAGTTATCGTTTTCACAACAGCTTCACCTGCGCTAGGTCGTAACAAGCCATCCGTTCCAGCATAAATGGGTGGTAAGGCATCGCTTTGGTACATGAAATTAGCTTTTCCGGACGTTAATGGTTGGCTACCCGTGATGAATGGATAGGTACCAGCGGTATTTCCCTGCAAACTTAAAACAAGGGAGTGTTTGTTATCGGGACTTGTAATGACTACCTCATAACCATTTCCACCAACGCCAACGGTGTTGGTCGTCTCAAACTGGGTAATGACTTGCCCGTTTTGGCTTAACTTGATCGTTCCGGAGCCTGGGCTACCGCTGCCTTGCGGATCGTCATTTTTCTTGCTACAGCTAACCAGTATAGTCAGCCCAATGAGAATAAAGTAAATGAAAAAAGGAGTTTTCATAATTGGTTGATTTAGGTGAACTACGTATTTCAATTGGGAAAAGCAGGGCGCCGTAAACCTGCAATGGCATTAACTTACCGGACCAGCGGGTTCTTTAATTACGTTGGAATTCGACGGTGTGCCGAACTGTTGTCTCTTTTTGCGCTTCATCGAACACCCATTTCATGGTTGTACCACTCAGTTGTAGGTCGTACTCCGTACGGTGCCCCTTACCATCCTGCAAGACGATTTTGTTCCCTGTGGCTTCCCACGAGGCTTTGCCGGAAGGCATAAACTTGCTGGCCGCTTTCATGATCAGGTTACCCAGCGGATTTTGGCATCCCTTAACGGGAGTCATTTTCAACGTACCATCGGCGTTGAGTAGTAAGCCCATGTCCTCCTGACAGCCGCCATAAAGGTCTTTGAAATGCGTGTAAATGTCTGTAACCCCATTTTGGGCGGGGTCTACCCGATGAGCGATCATGCGCCAGGAGCCGGTCACATCCGGTGAATTGACGGCTGTGGTTTGGAAACTAAATGCGGGAAATAAGAGCAACCCGCTCACAATGAGGCTTTTCATAGTATTATTAAGGCTAAATTTGGTTGGTCAAATGTCCCTAATAGCTGTAGCCTTATCCATAACCCTTTTCACCCATTGAGCAACCGGTTCGGTACACTTGAGTCAAGAAGTGGCGAACTGATGACAAGGGAGAAATTGGGGGACTTAGCCATGACGAGTCCGTCGACGGGAACAACGAACCGACATTTTGTAGCCTCGAGTTCGATGTGTGCAGCCCAAGGTAATGGACTGACCCGAAAGGGTTATTGACAAACCCTTTTCAATGTGTGTCCTTTGTTAATAAATGTTTGTTGGGTTCAACTTTTACGCCCGTAAACTATGACGACCATCTCTATCTACGAAGACAATGACGACTTGCGGGCGTTACTCAAACTACTGGTTGAGAGTGTTGCGGACTTTTCGGTCGTTGGGGCTTACAGCAATGGGCGACGGGTTATGGAGCAGGTGCGTCAGGATAAGCCTGATGTGGTGCTGATGGATATCGACATGCCGGGCCGTAACGGGATTGACTGCGTCCGGTTAATAAAGGAAGTCAGTGTCGATATTGCCGTATTGATGCACACCGTTTTTGATGACGATGATCGGCTATTTGCCTGCCTGAGCAATGGCGCTGATGGGTATCTGCTAAAAAAAGACACGTCGACTCAACTTCTGAATGCCCTGCATGAAGTAATCGATGGGGGAGGACCCATGTCGCCGGGGATTGCCCGTCGGGTATTGAAAACTTTCCAGCAGGCACCCCAGCCTGCTCGGCCAACGTATAATATTACCGAGCGTGAACGGCAAATTTTAAAATGGCTCGCCCAGGGATATACGTATCGAATGATTGCCATTCACGGTACCATTTCCGTTGAAACGGTACGCAGGCATCTAAAAAATATATACCATAAGCTCCATGTTCAGTGCGGCACCGAAGCCGTGGCCAAAGCGATAGGCGAACGAATAATTTAATGCCACGTAGTTGTTACGACAGCCTCACCCACATCGTACCGGAAAGTGTTTCGCCTGGGTTCAGAATGGTTAAACCGTCGCCGTTATTGAAGGCGTCAACATTGGCTGTGAGCGGCTCAATGGCAATGCTATCCCGCCGGGGCGGTGTGTAACAAACAAGGTAATTAAGTTTGTTCTCACCAGTTTGCTGGCCAACAACGAGTTTGACGCCCGTTTCCAAAGAGGTCAGAATCGTTTCGGCAAACGGATCTGGCGCACCCGGTTCGCTCGTTGGCTCAATGGCAAAAGCCGTATCGAGCTGCTGTCCCTCCAACATTATTGTACCACCCGGCTCAAGCCCCTGTCTACCCTCCGGAATCATGTTCTCATTAAGAACGATAGGTGACCGGTTTGGCAACGACAAGCTCATTTGATCGACAGGTTCTTCCGAAAGAGTGAAATACGGATGCCAGCCAAAGGCAGCCGGACAACGCGTGGAGCCTGTGTTGAGTGCTGAGTAGCTGATTTGCAGGGCACACATACGGTCATCATCTGCATGGTCTCCGTAGTTTAGTTGATTGGCCTGTACTAATTTGTACGTAACTGTCAGGGTAAACGGAAACGGATAACCGATTGTGTCGCCCTCATACACATAACGTACCACCAGTTGAGCATACGTAGCTGTTGTTTCCTGACTGACGACCGAAAAGGGCCGCCCATGAACAAATCCATGAATGGCATTGTCCCGCTTCGACTCGTTCATTTTCAGGGTGTAGTCGGCCCCTTCGAAGTGATAGATTCCATGCCGAATCCGGCTGGGAAATGGATAAAGCAGCGCACCCGCGTAGCCTTCATCACTGAAAAGAGCTTGCGGTGACTCGGGCGTCAGTAAGAGGGCAAACAGATCGTGGCCTTTTCGTAACACCAACCGGCGGAGAATACCCCCATATCCTGGAACAATGGTGATGAATTCGCCTGTTTCGGTATGTTCGAGTACGTACTCAATTAGTGGATCGGTTGCGTCTGGCAGTGTGCCAAATTCCTGGGTCGTTATCTGAAAGGGCATATTGTAAAAATGCAGGTCAGTGCTTTTGTAATCCTTCCAGACTATGTATTGTTTTGTAGAAGTCCGAAAAAACCAGTGTAAACCCCAAAAAAAATTTACATCTCGCCTTCCACGCCCAGGCCAAAAAGGGCGAAGTCGTACCGAACCGGGTCCGACGGGTCAAATTGCCGAAGGGTTTCGGTTAGCTCAAGAGCGGCTTTCCAATCGGTTTGGGGGCGGGAAAGCAATTTCAACTGACGAGCTACCCGGTTGACGTGCACATCGATCGGTATGACCAACTGATCAGGGCGCAAACGTGTCCAGATGCCAAAATCAACGCCCCGGTCATCCTGTCGTACCATCCAGCGCAAAAACATCAGCAATCGCTTGCAGGCCGAATTCCGCGCAGGGGTCGCAATGTGTTTCCGCGTGCGTTCGGGGAAAAAATCGGTAAGTCCGCAAAACCGGTCATGAAACGCAATCAGCGACTGCTCGACCGCGAATGGCTCCGTCAGAGAATCGCTTGTTTCGGCGGACAGCTTCCATGATACGTTAGGTAGAAAAGCATCTTCCAGGGAGTCATGCTCCTGGTAATACTGGCGGAAAAAGTGGAGAAAATACAGCGCGTCGGTTGCGTTGAACGTGCGATGTTTGAAGGCCAAAAAACGCTTCAGATCGCTTTCCTGATGACTCCGGATGAAATCATAAGGGTCCCCATCCATAAGCTCAACCAATTCAGTTGTTTTTTTTAGAATAACCGGGCGTTGGCCCCAGGCCAGAACGGCCGCCCAGAATCCCATAATTTCAATGTCCTGCTTCCGGCTAAAGCGGTGCGGAATACTAATGGGATCGCGCTCAATAAAGGAAGGCCGATTGTATTGATCGGCCTTCGCATCTAAAAAGTCTTTTAAAGAAGAACTGTGTTTACGCTCATCGGTCATCATTTACTCCTTCCTCCACTAACCACCCAGGCCGCTGCTTTCGAAATACCCGAAAAAATAGCCAGCAGTCCGGACATGACAAACGTGAAGACCGCGATGAACGGGTAAGCCAGGGTGAACATAATGCTGAATGTCAAATAGCCCGGCGAAGCTTTCATTTGTTCGTCGCGTTCACGGTGACGTCGGGCAATCCGTTCTTCTTTTGTTTCCATACTTGAGTTATCGAACAATGTAACTTACCTCAGCCCGAAAACGCCGATCCTCGGGCGAAAGTTTCGCAAAGGCCTGTGTCGATAATTTAATTAGAATCTTATCATTCACGCCAGTGTTGGGCAACCGGCCAATTACTTTTACCCACAGGCTCTGGTTGTTAAATTCATTTCGTACCTGAACCAGCGTGCCGATGGGGGCTGTCCGGTGCAAGGCCAGATATTTACCTGAACCATCGTTGCCCTCGATCATCTCGGCTACCCCGCTGCTTGACATTCGCCGACCGCGTGTTGGCATGGGTGCATCATTGCCCGGCCGGGGTGGTTCAATTACTTCGGCTGGCTTTTCGGATGACTTCTCCGTTAATTTGTCGGTTGTTTTTTCGACTGGTTTCGCGGCTGGCCTGGCTTCCGGTTCAACGGGTTTTGTGGCGACCGGGGCGGGTGTAGGTACGGGTGAGCGTTCGGGTTTTGGCTCCGCGGGTGTTACCGATTTTGGTTCGGTAGGATGCGTCTCGGCCGGCCGGGTTGGTACATGGGGTGTCGTTTCCGGTTCGGACCGTCGGTTTGGTGTTTCGGTTGGCTTTGCGGGTGTTTCGTTTACTTTTGCCGGTGTGGCTGGCGCCGGAGACGATGGCATACGATCCACGTAAGCTTTTTCAGAAACAATCAATGCCTGACCAATCAGGACGTTGTTGCCGGGTAAGTTGTTCCATTTGCGCAAATCGGCCTGCGACACCCCGTACCGGCTGGCCAGACTATACAGCGTTTGCCGGGGTTCAACCACGTGTATTCCCACCTTCGCTGGATCATCGGCCCTGATAATTTGTTTTTCAGCTGTTTTTTTATCCGCCGTCTTTTCAGACTTTGCTTCTTTAGATACTGACGGCTCTTTAGGCTCGACTACCGTTTTTTCCTTCTCAACGGCTTTCGCTTCTTTTTTCTCCGATTTCTCCTGCTTCTTGATCGCTTTATCGATTACTTTTTCTTCTTTCCGGCTCAGGGTGCCATCGGGAATGGGAATTCTGACCAGTTCAGCGTATTTGACCGTATTAGTCAGCGTTGGATTGGCCGCTCTTATATCTGCTACTGAGCGACCATACCGACGGGCGATGGCATAAAGCGTCTGGCCCTCGTCGACACGGTGGATAATAAATCGTTTACCTTCTTTTTTTTCAACGCCAATCGAATCAGCAACAGTTGCCTTTGCGGGTATAACTGGCTTAGCCTCAATAGCATGAAGGGATAATATGCCGCTTACCAGCCATAATGCAGTGGGAACAGGATTTTTTTTCATGGAGTAGTATCAGCCGGGAAGTAGTCGAAGTCATGCACAACGGCCAACTCTATAAACGGCATATCGTCTAAAATTAGGGAAAAATAGGTCTGTTTTTATATAGAACCGGCAATCAATTGTAGGATTGTCCGGTTCAAAGAACGGTTTTGGTTTACTTTATTGGCTATAGTTTTGACAAAAATACCTTTTTCTGCTGTTAAAAAACCTTAACGCCGAACCACCTGAACAGAAGCGGTCGTTTGCTGTTTAACTATGAAGGAGCGAGGTGTTAAAAAGGGAGCATTACCGGCGGTAAGGTCCTTCTCCTAACTCCTACCTTCTCACTCCTTACACTATTATGCAAAATTATTCGATACTTTGGGCCGATGACGAAATAGACCTCCTCAAGCCCCACATTCTTTTTCTGAAAAATAAGGGATACGACGTTACCCCTGTCAATAGTGGTGCCGATGCGCTGGATCAGGTTGAGCAGACGAACTACGACGTTGTATTTCTGGATGAAATGATGCCCGGTATGACCGGGTTGGAAACACTGTCGCAGATAAAGCAGATACGCCCCAACCTGCCGGTGGTTATGATTACCAAGAGTGAAGAAGAACACATCATGGAAGAGGCCATCGGCTCTAAAATCGCCGATTACCTGATCAAGCCCCTCAACCCTAATCAAATTCTGCTGTCAGTCAAAAAGATCCTGGATAACAAACGGCTCGTAACGGAACGTACCAACATTGGCTATCAGCAGGATTTTCGCAACATTTCCATGCAGTACAATGATCGCATGGATTTTGACGAATGGGTAGATGTCTACAAAAAGCTCATCTATTGGGAGTTAGAACTCGACAGCTCGCAGGATAAAAGTATGTCGGAGGTGATGAACATGCAGAAGAGTGAAGCGAACTCTGAATTCTGTAAGTTCGTGATGGACAATTACGAAGACTGGCTGAACGAACCAAAAATGGAAAGCCCTGTCATGTCGCATCAGCTGATGCGCAAGAAAGTGTTTCCGTTGGTGGAAGCCGGTGGCAGCTCGGCCGCGTCGGGTGGAGCACCGGCCGGTGGGGCACCCCTGTTCTTTCTGCTGATCGATAACCTACGCTACGATCAATGGAAAATTATCGAGCCTCTGCTGGCCGAATACTTTACTGTTGAAGAGGAATCGTCTTATTACTCTATTTTGCCAACGACGACCGGATTTGCCCGGAACGCCATTTTCTCGGGCATGATGCCCAGTGAAATGGAGCGGAAGCATCCTGATTTATGGGTTAATGACGACAGCGAAGACGAGGGGCTGAATAACCACGAAGAGGAGTTTCTGCGTCGGCAACTTGAGCAAAGTCGCCTGAATATCAAGATGTCATACCATAAGATTCTGAATGTCAACCAGGGTAAATCGCTTGTCGATAACTTCAATAACCTGCTGCAGAATCAACTGAATGTTATTGTTTACAACTTCGTGGATATGCTGTCGCATGCCCGCACGGACATGGCGATGATCAAGGAACTGGCTCCCGATGAGTCAGCGTATCGGTCCATCACCCGGTCCTGGTTCCTGCACTCGCCTTTGCTGGAGTTTATTCAGAAAGTTGCGGCTAAAGGCGGTCGGTTAATTGTTACAACCGACCACGGAATGATCCGGGTGCAGAAACCCGCCAAGATTGTTGGTTATCGCGAAACCAACACGAACTTGCGCTACAAACAGGGCAAAAACCTTGGCTTTGATGACAATCACCTGTTTGTGGGCCGTAAACCAGAGCGGTTATTCCTGCCGAAGCCACACGTATCGACCGCTTACGTGTTTACGCTGGAAGATTATTTCTTCGCGTATCCAAACAACTACAACTATTACGTTAACCATTATCGCAATACCTTCCAGCATGGTGGCGTGTCGCTCGAAGAGATGATTATTCCCTTTTCTTACCTGAAGGCGAAATAGGGGCGCAGTTACGTATATATAGAGCGGGTGAATTCCAGGGCCAGTCAGCACTGACATCCTGAAATTCACCCTTTTTGCTGATCAATAGTTCGCGAAAATGTCTTCCATCATGTAGGCATGCGTGCCCAGCCATTTGGCGGTTCCTTCCAACTGGGTGAGTTCAATGGTCATGTCATTCCGGAAATCGCTCAAGCAATACTTACTGATCGCCTGCTCGATGGTGTTTAAAATAAAAGCAGCTGCTTTGGCCAGCACGCCATCCACAATAATGATCTCAGGATTGAACAAACTGATGGCCACGGCCAACCCTTTGCCCAATTGAAAGCCCGTTTCATGCAGCACATCAATCGCGTAGGAATCGCCATGATGGGCTGCGTTGATAATTTCGTCGATGTCAATTTGATCGACCTGATCCCGGAAAGAAGCCATTTTAGAAACCTGTCCCGCCAAAATATCCCGTTGCACGCGTTTAACCAGTGCCGATGCCGAGGTAATGGTGTTGAGGCATCCGATTTTACCACAGTAACAAAGCTCGCCTTCCGGATCAACCTGGATATGTCCCAGTTCGCCGGCAAATCCACTGGCCCCCTGAAATACGTCGCCATTGACGACGATACCGAGTCCTACACCCCAGTCGATATTGATGGCCAGAACCTGTTTTTTGCCTTGGGCTCCGCCAAATCGGCTTTCACCAAGTACAGTGGCTTTAGTATCGTTAATCAGATAAACCGGTTTGTTTAGCAGTTCAGATAACCCATGTGTTAACGATTCTCCGGTTTGCTGGAGATTCATATAGGTTAAGTTTATGCCCCGGCGGGCATCGATCAACCCCGGCATCGACACCCCAACGGCGAGAATATCCTTTGGCTTGATGCCCGAATCGGCCAGTGCGCTAGTAAAATAATGAGCCAATGAGGACAAAAAAGTTGGATTATCCTGAAGCCGTAAATCATAATCACCCCGAAAAATAATTTTTCGGTAAATGTTCATGAACAGAATTTTGGTGTCGTGCGTACTGACATCCAGCACGGCCACGTAGTTATGTTGTGTGTTTAGACCGAATAAAACGGGTCGGCGTCCATTGCTGCCGGTGGCTGTCCCGATTGGCGTTACCCACTTCGTATTAATAAGCTCTTCTACGAGACTCGTAACGGATGGCACGCTGCTGTGCAGTGTCTTTGTGAGGTGGGCAAGTGTACAGGTTCCTTCGGTATATAAGTGAGCTAATACCTTTCGCTGTTTTTGATTCTTCTTATAATCAACGACCGATTGCGAAATTGTTGATTCTTCATCAATTGTAAACGGTATATTCATATCAAACAATCAGGGAGTAGTCTTAACGGATGATCTTATTCTGCAGAAACACAGAGTTTGATTGCCAAAGCATTTGAAATAGTTAAACTACTTATGTACGTTTAGTTCATTATTTTAATAACTCAGCAAGTTTATGAAGTCATGATGGATTAACTACTGTTATATATTAAAAAAAATAGTAATCCAATGGATGTTACATGCTTTATTAGACTGCTCACACATTCAAACGATCTCTATAGTAATCAAGGTAATTAACGGTTCAGGGTGCATAGATTGTTTAGATTCAACTATTCACATAAATTTTTAGTGTAAGCTTTAGTCTTTTCAATAACCTTGGCTGGACGGTCGGATGAACCATTAAAGTCGACGCCAACAATGGCCGGGTGAGAGCCAGTCACTGATTCAGCACCGAATCTGTTTTCATCGCCAGCCCAACTGTGTTGTATTCAGTGACATGTTGATGATCAAGCAGAATATGCTTTCGATTGATCTTCCGCAAATTATGACACAGCGCCTTTGTTTCTTCTGTTGCCTTTACCTTGACCCGTTTGTTTTGAACATTATCGCCCAGAAGAGATATGCTGCTGAGGAGATTTAACAGGAGGAATACCTTGCACGCATAATTGAGACGAAATAAGTGAACTTGCTTCAATCGTGCTTATTTTACACGGTTGAACACAACCTCTTTATAAAAAGCCTTCTTATGCAGACACGAAAGCGATTTCTGAAAAATGTATGTACGCTAGCGGCTGGTGCTTCTTTATTGCCTGTAGATAAGCTGGTAGCCTTTACGAGACCAGCGGCCAAAAAGTCAATCTATTTTGACTTTCATTGCCATCCGGGATGGTCGTTTACCGAGCGTAACTTTGCGCATAACGGGGAGACAACGCAAACGGTTAGGGACATGAAGGAAGGCCATTTGACCAGCGGGTTTCTCGCTCTGGTAGCTGATGCGCCTTTGATAAAACCAGGCCCAAAAGGGATTATTATTAATCGAAAATATGCACCGGGAGATGGCTGGGCAGAATATAAACGCCAGCTACAGCGCCTTAAAGAGGTGTTTGCGCAGATGGGCGTTCCATTTTCGAGCGACCTAAATGAACTGAATGCTAAAACCAGCGGTCCAGTTGGGTATCTAGCGGTAGAAGGGGGTGATTTTTTAGATGACCAGCTAAGTCGGATTGAAGAAGCGTATCAGGATGGGGTTCGATCTATTCAATTGGTGCACTACGCACCTAATAATCTCGGTGATCTTCAAACGTCTGAAACAACGTTTAATGGATTGTCGCCGTTTGGTAAAGACGTCGTAAAAAAGATGAATGAATTAGGCATGGTGATTGATGTAGCCCACGCTTCATTTCAAACGACTAAAGATGTCGCCAACCTGACAAATGCCCCGATCATTTTATCGCATAGTATTTTGCAACTGGATGCCGATCGTCCAATTGCACTAAGGGCTATTTCCAAAGAGCACGCAAAATTAGTTGCCGATACAAGCGGGGTCATCGGTGCTTGGCCTTCGGGGTTCAATAAAAATTTTGATGAGTATATCGATAACATAAAGCGACTGATTGATGTGGTCGGCATTGATCACGTAGGGATCGGTACTGATATGAGTGCCAACTTTCAGCCGGTTTTAACCAATTATACGCAATACCCCCAGGTGGCAGAAGCTTTAAAAGTGAAAGGTCTGACTAGTGACGAAGTGGATAAGGTTATGGGCGAAAATGCCAAAATTGTATTAGAGAGGATCGCTAAATCCAGGACGAAGAAGTCATAATACGCGCTTCATTTTGAATCCAACGAACCTTGACTTGACTACAATCCTCTTTCAGCAGGGTCATCCCGTTGTGATCGTAAGATGATAACAGCCAATTACCCTTTCAGTTCGATCACCTGACCATCCTGGCAGCGCAGCACTCGTGCGGGGTATTTGTGCAGAAGGTCGTAATTGTGGGTAGCCATCAGAACAGCCGTACCGGCATTGTTGATGGCTTGGAATACTTTCATGATTTGGTCCGTAACGGCCGGATCCAGATTACCGGTGGGCTCATCCGCAATGAGGATTTGCGGTTCGTTTAGCATCGCACGGGCCACAACTACCCGTTGCTGTTCGCCACCCGAAAGTTGATGGGGCATTTTTTTCTGGGCCGTTCCCAGACCAACTTGCATGAGCACCTCGGCAATACGGTTGTTCATGTCCGTTTTATTGCTCCAGCCGGTTGCCTTGAGCACAAACTTCAAATTATCTTCGACCGAGCGATCAAAAAATAACTGAAAATCTTGGAAGACAATGCCAATTTTTCGGCGTAGCTGCGGAATATCCCGGGGCTTCAGCGCGTCGAGCGAATAACCCGCGACAGTTCCTTTCCCATTTTGAAGCCAGAGGTCGGCATACAGCGTTTTCAGAAGCGAGGTTTTGCCACTGCCCGTTCGGCCGATGAGGTAAGCAAAGTCGCCTTTGTTGATTTGAAAGGATACGTCGCCCAGTACCAACTTCTTCTCCTGGTAGATGTCGGCATGATCGAGCGTAAGAACGGGTTCCGTAGAAAACATAAGGATGGTTTAGGTTCCGGGTAGTCAGTTCCGGAATTTAGGTTTACGGTTGGCTGGTACAAAATCGAACGTGCGCCAACCAACTGTAAACCTAAACTCAAAGACCAGTCACCGTAAACTATTTTACTGGCAGATTTGCTTTTTCGTGGTCAGCCAGGAATTTAGCCAGACCGCTATCCGTGAGGGGATGGCTAAGCAACATTTTCATAACGCTCAAAGGAGCTGTCATGATATCGGCGCCAATCTCCGCACATTGGATAACGTGCATCGGGTGACGTACGGATGCCGCCAGTACTTCGGTGGTGTAACCGTAGTTGGTAAAGATGGTCACGATCTGCTCGATCAGGGCCATACCGTCAGTTGAAATATCATCTAACCGGCCAACGAAGGGAGATACGTAGGTAGCTCCTGCTTTAGCGGCCAGTAGTGCCTGACCAGCCGAAAAAATCAGCGTACAGTTGGTGCGGATGCCTTTTTCAGAAAAATATTTGATTGCCTTGATGCTGTCGCCACTCATTGGCACTTTTACCACGATATTTTCGTCAATATCGGCCAATTCTTCACCTTCTTTGATCATCTCGTCGTAGGTGACGGAGATAACTTCAGCGCTAACATCGCTCTGTACAATTTCGCAGATTTGCTTATAATGGCGCATTACGTTGTCTTTGCCCGTAATACCTTCTTTCGCCATCAGTGATGGGTTGGTAGTAACCCCGTCGAGAATCCCCATATCCTGGGCTTCGCGAATGTCAGCCAGATTGGCTGTGTCAATGAAAAATTTCATGGTTAAACAATTAAACAGTTAAACAGTCGAGTCATTAGTCAGTAAGGAATTGGTAGACAGATAAATCGACTGCCTGAACGACCCTTCTAACTAATTACATGCGTCCCGTCCTGGATTTTACAGACGTGAAGGTACGTATCTTTCCCCGTTCGGGCTTTATATTGTTTGGTAATCAGCTTTCTGAAATCGTCCAGCACATCTTCCTGAACCAGATTGATCGTGCAGCCTCCAAAGCCTCCGCCCATCATCCGGGCACCCAGCACGCCGGGTTGCTGCCGGGCAATATCCACTAGTATATCCAATTCGGGGCAACTCACTTCATACCAATGGCTTAGCCCTTCGTGCGAGCCATACATCAGTTGGCCAAATGCCGCAATATCATCGGCTTCAAGGGCCGTTACCCCATCGAGTAGTCGTTGATTTTCCTGAACAACGTACGCACAGCGACGATAAATCAGTGGTTCCGCATCACGCAAATGCTGATCGAGCATTGGCATGGTCACATCGCGCAGACTCTTGATTTCGGGGTAAAACGTTTGCAGAAAATGAACGCCCGCTTCGCATTGGGCCCGGCGCGTATTGTACTCCGAGGTTACCAGAGAGTGCTTGACCTGTGAGTCGCACAGAACAACGCTTATGCCATCCATTCGTAAAGGCGCGTACGTATAATCGAGGGACCGGCAATCGAGTTTGATAACATGATTGGCCCTGCCCATCATGCTGGCAAACATGTCCATGATCCCCACTTTAGCGCCCACAAACTCGTTCTCGGCCCGTTGCGACAACTTCACCATGTCTATTCGATCGACTCCTAACTGAAAGAGTTCATTCAGGGCGAAACCTACTCCATTTTCGAGGGCTGCTGACGACGACAGTCCTGAGCCCATGGGAATCGTGCCACCAAACACACAGTTGATGCCGTTCAGGGCATGACCTGCCAGCCGAAATTGTGCCACGACACCGAGCAGATAATCGGCCCAGGTGTGGGTAGGCGTCAGGTTGGTCAATGAACCCTGATAGGTTTTGTCAAGATCATGCGCAATGAAATGGAGTTCGCTGTCCGCGCGCTGACTTACGGCCAGGTAAATTGCCTTGTCAATGGCTGCTGGCAGCACAAATCCTTCATTATAATCAGTATGTTCGCCAATGAGATTAACGCGACCAGGGGAGCAAATCAGGATAGGTTCAGTGTTGAACGCTTGTCGGAAGGAATGGGTAAGCTGATCGAGTAAGTCCATGTTGGGTTCAGAAAATTTAGCGGTTTACTACAGCTAAACGCATAACCCGCTAAACAGCGTAACCGTCCCGAAAAACGATACCAGATTGGACGGAAACAAAAAATGGCAAACCAATGTCTCACCGCTACGACCACCTACCCTTGCTTCGGTCAAGACCTGGGGGATTCAGCAGGAGCTGGTAGCACCGATTTGCCGATGCAAAGTTAAGTAAATGTTAGCCAAACGACCAAATTTCGCCCGTACCTTTACGGCCAAATCAAGTAAGTATGAAGCATTCAGTAGGATTAATTTTAGGTATCGTATTCAGTATCAGTGCGTGTAGCTCATCGGATAAAAACGTTGAACAAGGCCGGATTTATTTAAAAGAAGGCAAATTCAGAGAGGCTGTGCAAGTGTTGAACGAAGCAATTGAGTCGGATGCGTCCAATGTGGAAGCATTTAACTCGCGGGGCGTTGCTTATTTTGAGTTAAAGGAATATGCAAATGCCGCCCTGGACTATGACCAGGCCATCAAATTAAAGCCCGATTTTTATCGGCCTTATTACAATCGGGGGTTACTGAAAGTCGCGCAAAATGACCAAACGGGGGCCTTGAAGGATTACTCGGATGCTATTCGGTTAGTACCTGACACCAGCCGGAACATTGCTGCTGAGTTGTTTCTCAACCGGGGACAGTTGTTCGCCACGCAAGGGCAGGTTCAACCAGCGCTCACGGATTTCTCGAAAGCTATTTCCTTAAATCCAAAGAATGCGTTGGCGCTCTATAATCGGGGCAATCTGCGGTTTACGGAAAAAAATCTGCCCGGCGCTATTGCCGATTTTCAGCAGGCCATTCAGTCAGACCCGAAGTTCGGGAAGGCTTTTTATGGATTGGGCATTGCCCAAATGATAAACAATGAGCGCGAGAGTGGTTGCCTGAGTCTCAAACAAGCGCAGAATTTAGGCTATGCCGATGCGGGCAATGCGGTCGCAGAATATTGTCAATAAGTCCTTGTCAGTTGGGAAACCCTGATAATGGGCAGCATGTCAAGTAAAACAGAGGCTGCAGAGACTTACCCTTTTTACGACTGACACGTTTTACCCGTTTACTTTATGAGAAAGACGATTTCAATCATCTTTGGCCTGTTATTTATTCTGTTTGCTGCTGTTCAGTACAATGACCCTGACCCGGAAATTTGGGTGCCTATTTACGGGCTGGCCGCCATTGCCTGTTTTATGGCCTACGCCGGTCTGGGGAAATGGTGGTTTTTCGTCGGAATGGCCGTTATGTACGTTGTTGCCGCTATTTATCAATGGCCACCTGTTTTTGAAGGCTTCATGTTCAGCGAAACAGGTATGCGGAGCATGAACATTGAAATGGCTCGTGAAGCGGGCGGACTCGCCATTTGCGCTGTTATTATGGGAATGCTGGCCGTGCTTGTCCGTCAACCGATACGCCGATGAAGCTCATTGAATGTCCGCGCGATGCCATGCAGGGACTGGCCCATTTTGTACCGACAGATCTTAAAATACGGTACCTCAACGCGCTGTTACAGGTTGGATTCGATACCTTAGATTTCGGTAGTTTCGTATCGCCTAAAGCCATACCGCAAATGCGTGACACCGCTGAGGTGCTGGCGGAGTTAGACTTATCCGGCACAAAAACAAAGCTACTCGCCATTATAGCGAATGTTCGGGGGGCGGAACAAGCCCTGGCTTACCATCAACTCGATTATGTCGGCTTTCCATTATCTGTATCCGAGACGTTTCAGCAGCGGAATACCAACAAGTCTATTGGCCAGGCTTTTACGGAGGTAGCGGCCATTCAGGCATTGTGCAATCAGCAGGGAAAAGAGCTGGTTGTTTATTTGTCCATGGGCTTTGGGAATCCTTATGGAGATGCCTACAGTCCTGATCTGGTCGGTGAATTTACGGATCAGTTAGTTCAGGCGGGGGTTCGGATTATGGCACCATCCGATACGGTCGGGTCCTCTACACCCGAAGCGATCGAATTCCTATTTACGTACCTGATTCAACAATTTCCGGAGGTCGAATTTGGGGCTCATCTGCACGCCAAGCCCGGTGAAGGCCCGGCTAAAGTGCAGGCGGCTGTGCGGGCGGGCGTTCGTCGTATAGATGGGGCCTTGCGCGGTTTTGGGGGTTGCCCGATGGCGGCTGACACCCTCACCGGTAATTTGCCGACCGAAGAAGTCATTCAGACGCTGACTCAGCAGGGAGTCAAACTCGCCATCAATCAGGAAGCGTTTCAAAAGGCCCTCACCTTATCGGCGGGGATATTCTAAACGGCCTCCTCACATAAACATCACCTGAATTTCTTCCTTAACAGCTTTGAGGGCATCGGCCGTGGGCTGTTTGTCTTTCTGGATAATCCGCTCGAAAATTCGTTTGGAAAGTTCAAGAGCCGGGGCATCGGGACGCGTGTCGCCCGAGGCCTGATTGACGAGGGTCATCACATCATTCATCGCGGCCTGAATCTGATCCCAGGTGGCCTGACTCATGTATACCTGCTGGGACAGATTATGGTTATACTCATCTCTGATTTCCTGTAATAATCGCTGCTGAAACTCCAGCACCGTGGTTGAACTACCGCTCAGCCGCAGTAATAAATTATTCGGGCTAATCCGCTCAAGAAACAAAACCATTCGTTCGTAGGCCTGCAGACGTATGGGCACAACGGTGTCGGTATACCGATTTTTAACGTCGAATTTGTGCCGGTCGGCTTCCCGCTCCAGCAACAGTTTAACGGTCAGATACATGCCGTACAAGACTAAGCCAGCTGGCACAAGCAACTTTAGGAAATCACTCAATAGGTTCATACAAGGGTAACATTGTTTAGCGGAAAAAGGTAATTTTACGTTAACCTATTATCATTTACCAACTATTTTGTCGATAACAGACAACTGTTTACGCACACACGACATGCTCGATAATCCCGTTCTTGTCAAACCCGAAGCGCGTCAGCAAATTCTGGACACGTTGCAGGCGAATAAAATTCCTGGTGACTACGGACTGCGGGTCGGCGTCCGGGGGGGCGGCTGTGGCTCATCCTGGCTGTTAGGCTTCGACCTACCAGGCCCCTCCGACGAAGTGTATAACGTGGAAGGCGTGCAGGTCATTATTGATCGCAAACATTTACTCTATGTGCTGGGGGCCGAAATTGGTTATGAGCCAGGTGGTTTTACCGTAGAGAAAGGGTGATTAGTAGTAATTTATACGAATTCAGTAAAAATAAGTATCTCCTTATCCATTTGATAGTAGCTTAGGCGTAGCTAATTTCGAAATCTGGCATGATTTTAGGGCTATTCTGGTCAAAGCCAACACCTACCTTTTGTGAAACGCATTGAAGAACATGTTTTTTTGCTGTTAGCCGTTCTGGCTGCGGCCTTGTCCATTGTATGCTTCTTCGTACTAGAGCAGAATGCACCAGGGGCCACAGATGAGCAATACGTGAGCGCTGTTCAACAACGGGTAAAAGAAGAGTTACTGGTCAGTGCAACCGAACTGGATAGCGTGGCGGCTCTGCTGAAACGGAAACAAACCCCCACTTTCGCTGACTTAAACATAGCGACGAGGTATCCTTATTTCGTGTTTCGTAATAAACAGATGGTCTACTGGTCCGATCATCGGTTTATTCCTGATTTTGCCCGGCTGGCTTACGTAACCTCGCCTAAACTGGTTGATTTCGACAAGGAACGGTATATCGTTAGTCATAGGCGAGTCGCTAGCGGGGCAGGGGAGGTGGACGTTTTCTCGTTGATCAATATTTACCGCTATTACCATAGTAACAATATCTACCTGCAATCGGGCTACAATCCAAATTTGTTTTCGCTCGATCCCATTGCCCTATCGAGCCAACGATCAAATACGTTTCAGGCTATTTATGATAATTCATCGGCCTTTCTTTTCTCGGTAGTACCCCCCAGAGTCGATGCGTACCGTAACCATAGTACGCCTGTCAATACGGTTATCCTAGGCACGTTGGCCGTAATTTTTCTGGGCCTTTATGTCGTTCAGCTTATGGTTCGGTTGAATCAGAATCGGAAATACGAACTGGCATTTATGTGTCTGGCGGCCTATCTACTGCTGCTGCGGGCGGTAATGCTTTATTTTGGCGTACCGTTTTTGTTTTTTGAATCAGATCTGTTCAATCCTAAGTTCTACGCATCGTCGATATTTGTCCCTTCTTTGGGCGATCTATTATTAAATGCACTGGTTGTTGTAGCACTGGCCTTTTACGGCGTTCGCCATTACTACCGCATGCGTAGCTACGCTTTTCTGCTGCATTTGCCCGTATGGCTGCAGCGACTTCTGTCGGTCGCTTGCGTCATTGCCAGTTATGGGGTCTTCACCCTTTGCTATATCGAGCTTAACAATATTTACGAAAAGTCGCAGTTCACGCTGGACATTACACTGAACATTCGGTTCTCATTTCTGAAAATCGTTTGTTTACTTGTTTTCATTACCATTGCGTTCATCTACTTTTTGATTACGCATCTGCTGGCGAGTCTATTTTTACGGTACAATCGAAAAAATGTTGGCCAGGGCACGCTGCTCCTTCTGGTAGGTACATTAATCAGTGCCGGACTTTGGCCGGGGATAGGGTGGCCAATCAAGGTTATATTTCTTCTCAACGGCGTTTATTTCCTGCTCATATTCGTCAGTGGATTTACAAAAACCCTCTACGGTTTTCGCTATAAAACGTCCATCTACTTTTTTCTGGCGGCTTTTGTGTACGCTGTAATGACGGCTTATGTCGTTTATAACCAAGAGGTTAAGAAACAACTGGTCCACGAACAGGAGTTTGCTATGCAGCTCCTGGCTGAAAACGATGAGTTTGGTGAGTTTCTGATGAGCAAGGCGCAGGAGTCTATCCAGCGTGATGCCGATATCGGCCGGGCATTGCAGACCGATACATTGCTGGTACGGGAACGTATTCAGCAGCGGGTAAAAAGTTTACACCTCGACAAATATTTCGATAAATACGATATTGAAGTGTTTTCGTTTCGAGCCAACGGGCGTCCGCTCGATATTAGCCCGAATGCGGGTTCATTAGCCTCTTTTACAAGCCGCTATCGGCAGCCGGATTATCAGACGGAGTACCCCGGTATCTACTTTGTCAACGAAGTCAAGAATAAGTTTGTAAAACAGTATTTATGTTTCATTCCCATCCGGCAGACAGGGCGGGACGCGTTAGCCGACCAGCCCAGATCGACGGTTGCCAAGGACACCCTGGGGTATGTTGTGCTCGACCTGCGCCTACGAAACGAGCGCCCCAAAAGCGTTTATCCTGAACTGCTGGTCGATACAAAATTTACGCAAACGCCCGATGTACAGGCCTATAGTTATGCTTTTTTCAGTGGTTCGACCGCTGGCGTTCATTCCTTAGGGCAACCATCACAGCACCGGCTACTTTACACCACCGGTAGCTATAACTATGACCGAAAGTTCGATCTGGCCTTACTGGATAACGCGGCTTTGTTTGAAAATGGCTTGTCCAGCAATGGGTATCAGCATGTTGCGCAGCGAGGACAGGATGGCCGAATTGTCGTCGTGTCGTCGGCTGAGTATCCCTTCCGGAATATATTTTCCAATTTCTCATTCCTTTATCTCCTGCTGGTTTTATCGGTGATCGTCGTAATTCTGGGCTACGCCATCAATTACAGATTCTCTGAATTCAGCATTAACTATTCGACCCGAATCCAAATCCTGTTGAATGTTGCTTTTTTTCTGCCCCTGTTGTTCGTCATTGTGATCATCGCTAATGTGATCAGTTCAAATTATATAGCGAATCAGGAAAGTACGTATATCAGCAATACACGCAACATTGCCGCCAATTTCCTAACCTATCTGGATGAGCATTTACACGCGCAAAAGCGTAGTAAGGCGTCGATGGAAGAAGAATTGGGCAAAATAGCTCGCGACGCCGATATCGACATTAACCTGTTTGACACACAAGGGCGATTGTATACGTCCACGCGGCCCCTTATTTACGAGAGTGGTTATTTGTCCAAGTACATCAATCCGGAGGCTTACATTCATATCATCGAGGATAAAGAGAATGAGCGCCTGTTAAACGAGTCCCTGGGCACAAAACAGTACAGAACGGCCTATGCGGGTATCAAGTCGTATGATGGGCGCCTGCTGGGCGTGTTGAGTATCCCTTATTTCTATGCCCGTCCCGAACTCGACCGGCAGATCATCGAGGTGATTGCGTCGGCATTGAGCATCTTCACGGCGCTGTTCCTGTTCTTTCTGATCCTTTCCTATTTTGCCTCCCATGTGCTGACAGAGCCGCTGCGGCTGCTGACGCAAAAAATTAGAAAAACAAACCTTGAGCGACCAAACGATCCTGTTCACTGGCAATCAGACGACGAGATTGGTTTGTTGATCCGGGAGTATAACCGAATGCTGGTTAAGCTGGAAGAGAGTAAGCAGGCACTGGCCCAGACTGAGAAACAGTCGGCTTGGCGGGAGATGGCCAAACAGGTAGCGCACGAAATCAAAAACCCGCTAACACCCATGAAGCTCACACTTCAGCACCTGCAACGAACATTTCCCAATCCGAAGGAAGGGTCGGGGGCGCCAGACCCAGCCCGGCGTATTATTTTGCGAACGTTCGACTCCCTGCTCGACCAGATTGATAATCTGAGTGATATTGCCACGTCTTTTTCTGAATTTGCCAAAATGCCTTTGCCCAAAAAGGAAACATTTGAAGTAACGGGCGTTTTCAACAAAACCGCGGATCTGTATGCCGATGACAAACGCATTTCGCTCCGACGGGAAATAAACAATGGGCCTATTATGGCTGTGGGTGACCGGCAACTGATTGGGCGAATCCTGACGAATTTGCTCATTAATGCCATTCAATCGGTGCCGCCGGGGCGTAAACCTGAGATCGACCTCAAGCTGTACACCAACACGGACACCGTACAAATTGAGATTCACGATAACGGGGCGGGCATCCCCGAAGCAATCAGAAGTAAAGTGTTTTTACCAAATTTCAGCACCAAGCGGGGGGGATCGGGCCTGGGCCTGGCAATTGCCAAGCGGGGTGTCGAACATGCGGGAGGCACTATCTGGTTTGAAACAACCGACAACGTAGGTACAACTTTTTTTGTTACCCTCCCGTTAGCCGGTGTTCTAGGTCCCTTACGGGATGAGACCTTTACTTATTGAGCGTTTCAAAAGGCCAATTACAATCGTCGGACGTCAAGAGTAAGCTAGTCTATTTTAACGTGTTTCCAGTTCTCGCCCGACCGAATGCGGTTAAGTTGTGTATGCGTAATGCCAAACTGTTTGGCGATCATTTTCAGCCGGTTCTTTTCATTCAGCAACAGTTTCTTGATAATCCGGACCTTGCTCTCCGTAAGCTTGTAGTTGCGGGTTTGGCGGGGCAACTGGCGGTTTTTGAGACTGGGATTGTTCCGATTGTGTTCAATCATTTCATCTTTCGTCACCCAGCGCAGATTATGGTGATAGTTGTTCTGCTTGTCATGATCGAGGTGAATAACGAACGTCTGGTCTGGCTGCTCGCGCTTGACAAAATGTTCGGCCACCAGTTTGTGTACATAGCGGTTGAGCGTTTTTCCTCCCGAACGGATGTTCAACGACCGGTAGCCCTGAATGACGGAGCCTTTAATGAATTTGCTGTTGGTCTGGTCGGCACCGGTACCCAGGCGTGTCGCTGATGCCGACTGAAAACTACGCAACCGACCGTAATTTGAGACCTCATAATGAGGTGGGTTTTCGATCCCCTCAAACACAATAACCACCCACTTCTCATTCCAGAAACTTTGGCTCTCTTTGGCGTTCATGAACAAAGCAAATTTTACGCGTAGCTACTGACTTAATCGTACTAAGCAGAAACCGGATAAATAAAATCGACTAGTCAAAGAAAAGCAAACCAATTGATGATCGCTTGATTTCAAATAGACTGTTCTGACTGTCCGATGTTTTTTGTCGTTTACACGAGTATTGATTCTTAACAAGAATAACGTCAAATGGTTGCCTTATTTTTAGGTTAAATCGGTGAATTGAAGATTCTGGACGCACAATCTGCACAACTACCTGGCCTGGCAGACCCTATTATATTGACCGGATTCGAAACCGCCAAAGCTCTGATTTAGTTAAGAATGGACTAGCAATAAGCGGGTAGTTGGTGCCCGACAAGGACATGGATACAAACGTAAGGAAAACAGTAGTCGTTGGCGCCACAGAAAAAGCGGGCCGTTACGCCAATCTGGCAGCCTACAGCCTGCTTCGTCATGGGCATGCTATTGAATTGATTGGTCGCCAGGAAGGGCATATAGAAGGTCACCCTATTCACACCGACCAGCCTCATTTCGAGGACATCGAAACGGTAACGATGTATGTTGGCCCTCAAAACCAGCCGCCACTTTATGACTATATCAAAAGTCTGAAGCCCAAGCGGGTTATTTTTAACCCCGGCTCCGAAAATCCGGAGTTCGAGCGTCAGTTAAAGGCGGAAGGCATTGAACCCATTGAAGCCTGTACACTGGTCATGCTCTCTGTGGGCACGTATTGATTGGCAGTAGGCTACAAGATGTATGGACCAAGGCGAAAGCAACAAGTCATACGCCTGTAACATACTGCCAAACTACCACTTAATTAATGCGGAGGCCCAGGTAAAGCCGCTGCCGAAGGCCGCCAGGCAGACCAGATCGCCGGGCTTTATGCGTCCCTGTTCAAACGCTTCTGTCAAAGCAATGGGAATGGAAGCCGCTGTGGTATTGCCGTACTTCTGAATGTTGTTGAATACTTTCTCATCGGGCAGATTCATCTGTTGTTGCACATAGCCCGAAATACGGATATTGGCTTGGTGCGGTACCAGTAAAGAAAGGTCATGGGGCTGATAGCCATTGGCCACCAAACTCTCGTTGATCACCTCCATGAACCGGACGACCGCGTGTTTGAAAACCGCGTTACCATTCATCGTTACGTTGTAATGGCCTTCTGCCAGCGTGGCTTCTGTAAGCCATTGCCCCTCTCGACTACTGCCCGGATCCCGGATGTACAGGTCTTCGGCGTAGCGGCCATCGGCGTGGAGGTGCGTCGATAAAACCCGGTGTTCCGGATCGGTGGTGGCTTGCAGGACGGCTGCACCAGCACCGTCGCCAAAAATGACTGCCACTCCCCGGCCTTCATTACTCTTATTGAGCAAGGATGACTGGATCTCTGAACCAACGACCAGGATGGTTTTGTACATCCCTGTTTTGATGAACTGGTCGGCAATAGACAGCGCATAGACAAAGCCGGAGCACTGATTTCGGATATCAATGACGCCAATGCCCTCTAATCCTAACTCACGCTGCATAAGAAAGGCCGATCCTGGAAAGTAATAGTCAGGTGTTATGGTCGCGTAGACGATAAGATCAACCGACGAAGCGTCCAGTCCGGCCCGGTCGAGAGCCATGCGCGACGCGGCCGTTGCCATGCTGGCATTGGTATCTTTACCGTACGTAAAATAGCGTCGTTGTTTGATACCCGTCCGTTCCTGAATCCAGGCGTCGGAGGTATCCATGTATTGCGTTAAATCGTCGTTCGTAACAACGTTGTCAGGAACGTAAAAACCTAACCCTTTTATACTGGAGTACACGGTAGTCATTAAATACGGGTAAAATAGTCTGCAAAAATAGCACTTTTTGCGGTTCAGTTTGCACCTGATGAAAGTAGGCTACTCTAGCAGAGAATGAACAGTTATTATGCCGTATAGGGCTCAAACGAATACTATTCTATAATCAGGTTCGCCAACAGCAGGTCGCATCAACATTCAGACGGATGTGCTTACCGATGCGGACGTTGTCGATGGTGTACAAATGCAGGTTATAGAGGCCCAGTTTAACGGCTTTATCTTGAGGAACCAGAATTTCTGATCGGGTCATGATGTCAATTTCAGCGATGTATTTCACTGTAAGGAGTAAAAAAGTGAACGAATGAAAGAGCGAAGTCATCCGGTAGCTTTTCACTCTTCTACTCTTTCGCTCTTTCACTTTTTAGAAAAAAGTGAAACAAGAATATAGAGCAGAATAATTAATGGAATAGCGGCAAAGTGCAGAAATAGCAGGAGCAGCGCGGAAGCGATCAGGAAACTAAATTTAACCCGGTTTTCGGCCCAGCCGAATGACTTGAATTTGAGCGCGAAAAGCGGCAATTCGGAGACGAGCATGAACGAGAAGGCAATCATCATGCCCAGCGCTATATCATTTTTCCAAATGCCATCGTACTGTGGCTGGTAACGCTCCATAAGCGGAAACGCAGCCAGGAGCATGGCATTGGCCGGAACGGGTAGCCCGATAAAGGACTCGGACTGGCGCGTGTCGATATTGAAATTGGCCAGCCGCAAAGCCGACAGAACGGCAATCAGAAAGGCCCCGTACGAGATGGCGCCTAACTCCTGGAACCAGCATAACTGGAAAACGATGGTGGCGGGTAAGGCACCAAACGTAACCACGTCGGCCAGTGAATCCAGCTCTTTGCCAAATGGTCCCGACACCTTTACCATACGGGCCACAAACCCATCGCCAAAATCAAGAATGGCGGCCAGGCCAATTAACCAGGAAGCTGTATCCAGATGACCACGAAGGGCCATGACCATGCCGATACACCCACACAGCAAGTTGCCGCAGGTCATGGCATTAGGAAGGTGTTTGAGTAGTGAAGCCAAGAGTGAATGGTAAATGAGACGTATAACCTGTCAGATGATATATGACGTGAATGAATAGAGAATGCTTTATCGTTGATCTTTACTCATCCTCCCACGATCATTTGACATAAGGGTTGGTTTGTTTTTCCGTGCCGATGGTGGTTGGCTCCATATGACCCGGATAAACAGTGTAATCGTCTGGTAAAGTGAATAATTCCGTTCGAATACTATTGATTAGATCGGCATGGTTCGAATACGGAAAATCTGTACGGCCTACGCTTTCTTTGAACAGAACATCCCCGCCAATTACGTATCGCTCTGCATGATTGATAAAGGCAACATGGCCCGGTGCATGACCTGGTACGAAGACGACATCCAGAACCGTGTTGCCGAATCGAAATTGGTCCCCTTCTTTCAGAAACGCATCAATTGTCGATGGTTCGAAGCCTCTCAGCCCATAAAGCGCACAACGGGTCGGTACGTCATTAAAAATAACCATGTCGAGTTCGTGCAAAAAAGCCTTCACGTTGAACTTACGCTTTACGTAAGCCACCCCAAACACATGGTCAAGGTGAGAGTGGGTTAAAAGGACATACTTGACATCGAGCTTATTCGTGTCTATAAACCGACCCAATGCCTCTTTTTCCGCTTGTTCGTAACAACCCGGATCGATAATAACGGCTTCGCCCGTCGCATCGTCGGCGATGACGTACGTGTTTTCCTGAAAAGGCGAGAACTCGAAAATTTGAATCATGTCGTAAAACAATCGGGCGGCCGTTGCCGCATACTGCCTATAGTGTAACACATTATGGCTGCGAACGGTACGTGAAAATATCGGCCCAGCCACAGTCTCCTTACAAAAGTAGAAACACTGTTGGTTTTTTACGTAAATCCGGCACTTGTGTTTTCCATTCGCGGATGGTCATTGTGCGGATGAAGGCATCGGGGGCAGTTATGTTGCAGGCAACACACAGGCGCGTATTACCCTGGCAGTTAGCCAGTGTGTCGGCAAATAGGGCATCGTTGCGATAAGGTGTTTCCATGAAAATCTGGGTTTGCTGCCGTTGCTGAGCTTCTTTTTCGAGAAAACGCAGTGCCCGCGCTCGGTCCTGCCGTTCGATGGGGAGGTAGCCATGAAAGACGAACGACTGGCCACTCATGCCCGAAGCCATCAGAGCCAGTAAAATAGACGATGGCCCCACCAGCGGCTCGACCCGCCAGCCCAAAGTATGGGCCATGCTGACCACCACCGAGCCGGGGTCTGCCACGCCGGGGCAACCCGCTTCGGATAGGACGCCCGCGTTCCGCTTCCGTTCCATCAACTCCTGAATCTGACGGCGGGTATCGGCCGGGGGCGTATCTTTGTCGAGGTCGAAAAACGTCGTTTCATCAATGACACGACTTGTTTTCAGTCCGCTGATAAAGCGTCGGCCCGATCGGGCATTCTCGACAAAGTAGGCATCCGTTTTTTCAATCACTTCCCGGATATAGGGGGGCAGCACTTTATCGGCCGTGTCGTCGGCGAGGAGGGTAGGTATAAGGTATAAAGTTGGCATTAGCTCGTTATAAAATTCATCAGTACGTCAACAAACTCAACCGGCTTTTCAGCCTGTACCCAGTGGCCTGCACCCTGAATCGTCTGGACTTGGGCGTTTGGGAAAATTCGCTTGATTTCCGGGAGGTCTTCGTCTGTAATGTACGGCGATTCGCTGCCGCGAATAAATAAGGTCGGCGTCGTTACGATGCTGGGATTGGTTAGCTGTTCGCCAATGCCATGCAATTCCCGTTCGATAACCGGAATATTGATCCGCCAGTCGAATACGCCCTGTTCGTTGCGGTACAGGTTCTTTAACAAAAATTGCCGTACGGCCAGTATCGGTTCGTACGCTTGTAAAACAGCGTCGGCTTCATTACGCCCCTTGATGCCCAGCAGGTTGACTGCTTTCAAGCCACGTATGATTTCGGCATGATGAATCGGGTAAAATTTGGGGGCAATATCTACGACGACAAGTTTCTCGAACGTGCCCGGATAGGCCATTGCATACTGCATCACGGTTTTTCCGCCCATAGAGTGGCCTACCAGAATGGGCTTATCAATACGGTGATCGGTCAGGAATTCCCTCAGGTCGGCGGCCATGTTCTGGTAATCCTGGTCGTCAGCCCGGGGCGACTGCCCATGATTGCGTTGATCGAGAAGAAAAACCCGGTATCCTTTAGCGGCAATAGCTTTGCTGTTGGTTAGCCAGTTGTCTGAGGAGCCAAAAAGGCCATGAAGAATGACAATGGCCGGTCCGGTTTCGCCCGTTTGGCGGAAGAATAATTTCATTGATTTAAAGAGTAAAAGAGCAAATTAAAGAGCGAAAGAATGAAAGAGTGAATAAGCGCTCACACCAAGTGCCACTTTTTCGCTTATTCACTCTTTCATTCTTTCGCTTTTTAAATTACGTATACGACCTTTTCCCGTGGCTCTACCAGTTCGCCAAACGCGTGCAGGTCAAAGCCATTTTCGCGGGCTACCCGCTCAAATTCTATTGTACTATCCGGTTCAACAGCAATGAGCAATCCGCCTGATGTTTGTGGATCCGCGAGAATGTATTTCTGTATTTCGGTTAGTTCGCTGATTTTATGACCATAACTCTCCCAGTTACGAACGGTGCCGCCGGGGAAGCTTTTCTGAGCCAGATACTCCTCGATAATGGGCAGCTTCGGTACGTCTTCAACGGTCAGAACGGCACTTAGACCAGACCCTTCGGCCATTTCGGTGAGGTGCCCCAGCAAGCCAAAGCCTGTTACATCCGTCAACGATTTTATATAGGGCAACTTGCCCAGAACGGCACCAAAGCTATTTAGCTTGGCCATTTGCGCGGGAGCAATGTCGGCGTGTTCGGGCTTTAAAATTCCTTTCTTCTGGGCAGTTGTCAGAATACCGACGCCAAGCGGTTTGGTTAGGTATAATTTACAGCCCACGGTAGCGGTATTGTTCTGCTTTAAGTGGTCGAGCCGAACCTTCCCCGTAACAGCCAGCCCAAAAATGGGTTCGGGTGAGTCGATGCTATGTCCACCAGCCAGTGGAATGCCGGCTTCCTGGCAAATGGCCCGAGCACCTTCCATCACCTGTCCGGCTACTTCGGGTGGCAGTTTATCCAGCGGCCAGCCCAAAATCGCAATGGCCATAATGGGTTCGCCCCCCATGGCATACACATCGCTAATGGCATTGGCCGATGCTATCCGTCCGAAGTCGAAAGCATCATCGACGATGGGCATAAAAAAATCGGTCGTACTGATAATGGCGTCTCCATTGCCCATATCCATTACAGCTGCATCGTCGCGGGAATCATTTCCTACGAGCAACCGGGTGTTGATCGGTAAACGTTCCGAAGCAAGCGTTGAGCCGTTGGGGCCACTCGTTTTCCCATGAAGAATCCGATCCAGAATTTTGGGCGAAATTTTACAGCCGCAGCCCGCTCCGTGGCTATACTGAGTTAGTTTAAAGGCAGTCGTTTCGGTTGACGTCATAACGGGACAAAACTAAGATAGAAAAACGGGAGTAAGGCCAAAAACCAGTCTTGTAAGTACATCGTCGGCCGATGAATGGTTCTATTGAGCGCGTAAAGCTATCTATGTGGTTGCGTGGGCATAACAATATGATAATGCTAAGATATTGAATGTATCCAGTCTTAAATAGACTTATTTGTGGATATTTGCCTACATCCTTTCGTATGTTGGTACTTTTTTAAGAAGACGTACTTCGGAGATCAAAAAAATAAAGCATATTTGTCTTTAAATTAATAACCTGATTGAGAGGGTAACATCTCAACGCGTACTAACTAAAAAAACACTTCTATGTCTAAAAAACTACTGCAATTTCGAGTGGCATTGATGCTGATCGGCAGTATTCTCCTGGCTGTGCTTGGTGGAAGCGTAGCCAAAGCTCAGGTAACGACTGCTGTCATCGATGGTCTTGTGACCGACGATAAAGGCGGAGCTCTACCGGGTGCAACAGTAGTGGCTATTCACGAGCCGTCGGGTAGCCGTTATGGTACAACCACAAACGCATCGGGTCGCTATACGCTGCCAGGTGTGCGGGTAGGTGGACCGTTCAAAGTAACCGCCACGTTTGTTGGCTTCAAAGATCAGGTGGTTGATGGGGTTTTTACCAACTTGGGTACATCGTCGGATGTGAGCTTTAAAATGGCTGACAACAGCAACCAGTTGTCAGAAGTAGTCGTTTCGGGCAACCAGAACGGCATTATCAGTTCGAACCGTACGGGTGCAGCTACATCGTATGGTCGGGCAACGATCAACACGATTCCAACGATTGGCCGTACACTGAACGACATCACCAAATATAACGCCTATGGTAATGGCCAGTCATTCGGTGGTCAGGATCCCCGCTTCAACAACATCACCATTGACGGAGCCGTATTCAATAACGGTTTCGGTTTGGGCAGTTCCGCAATAGCGGGTGGCCGGACAGGTACAACGGCCGTTTCATTGGATGCTCTGGACGAGATTCAACTGAACGTAGCGCCTTATGATGTTCGGCAAACCGGTTTTTCGGGAGCGGGCATCAACGCTGTAACGCGTTCAGGAACGAACGATTTTTCGGGATCGGCCTATTATCTGTTCCAGAACAGCAGCTTGGCTGGTAAAAAGGCGGATGGCAGAGACCTGGCACCAGTTACTATCGATAAAAAAACAACGGGTTTTCGCCTAGGCGGGCCGATCATCAAGAACAAGTTGTTCTTCTTTGTAAACGTGGAGCAATTCAAAAGCAGCGTACCCGCGCTGGATTTTGTGGCTGATCGTGGGACGGGAACTGCTGGTAACGTATCGCGTGTAACAGCAGCTGATCTGGAAGACTTGAGCTCGTTCATGAAGACGAACTTCAATCGCGACCTCGGTGCGATTGACAACTTCAACAACCAAGTTAAGAGTACGAAGGGCCTGATTCGGCTTGACTATAACATCAACGACAATCACAAACTGTCGGTACGTTATTCTCACCACGATTCTAAATCAGATCAGGCAATCAGTAACAGTAGCAGCAGCAACACCGCTGGTAATGGCAACCGGACAGGTTATGCTTCTTCTGGTTATGCTGGTAACCTGGCCCTTTCTCCGCAAAATACAGGCTATCAGATTGCCGATAATACCCGGTCGATAGCAGCCGAATTGAACTCTACATTTGGCGGTAAATTTGCCAACAAACTGGTTGCTACCTACAACAAACAAATTGAAGACCGGACGTATCTAACCAGTGTGTTTCCGACCATTGATATTCTGAAAGATGGAACGACATACACCTCTATCGGTTTCGATCCGTTTACGCCTAACAACAAGCTGAATTATTCGACACTGAACGTTACCGATAACTTCAGCTATTTTGCGGGTAAGCACACGCTTACATTTGGGTTGTCGTATGAGAAGTACACGTCCAATAACGTATTCTTCCCGGCTTCCAACGGCGTATACGTATACAACTCAATCGCTGATTTCAAAGCGGCAGCGCTGGCATCTATAAGCAACCCGACAGCAACAACATCGCCTGTTACATTGAATCGCTATAACCTGCGTTACTCGCTGGTACCCGGTGGGGCTGAACCACTGCAGACGCTGCACCGGACTACCTACAGTGCTTATGTGCAGGATGAGTTCCAGATCAACCCGTCCTTTAAACTGACAGCTGGTGTTCGGGCCGATATTTTTGCCTACGATAATTCGACTGCCGAAGCGTTTAACAACGCTAAAGTAGCTAGCCTTACTTACAAAGACGAGAATGGGGCTGATTACAAACTCAATACCGGTGCGTTTCCAAAAGCTCGTCTGCTGGTTTCTCCCCGTGTTGGTTTCAACTGGGACGTAAAAGGGGATAGAACGACTCAGATTCGCGGTGGTAGTGGTCTGTTCGTGTCACGTATTCCGGAAGTATTGGTATCGAACCAGTTGGGTAACAATGGTGTAAACACCGGTGTGTTCAATATCCTGAATGCAAACGTTCCATTCGTTACGGATCCAAGTAAATTGCCAGCAGGTGTATTGCCGCCAATTACGTCAGACGTTCAGAGTTTGTCGGGCTATGCCGTCAACGCAACGGATCCTAACCTGAAGTATCCTACTGTTTGGAAGACAAATATTGCGATTGACCAGCGTTTGCCCTGGGGTTTGGTAGGAACGGTAGAAGTGATTTACAACAAGACGTTACAAGCTTTACGGTACATCGATGCCAACTTGAAAGCACCAGACCGTCAGTTGAGCGGACCTGATACCCGGAGCCGGTTTCCTGCATCGGGTATAACAGGCAATGCCGCTATCAACGCAGCCCGTTATATCAATTCAACCAATACAAACGCGTTTGTACTGAAAAATACAAACCAGGGTAGTTCCTATACGTTTACGGCTAAACTTGAGAAGCCAGCCAGCAATGGTTTCGGTGGCATGTTGGCCTACACGTATGGCCTGTCGAGGGATCTGATGTCGGTTGGTAGCACGGTTGTTGGTAATACGCCCACGGTTGCCGGCCAGAATTACCTGACCCTGTCGTATGGCGATAATGACCTGCGTCACCGGATTATCGGGTACATCAATTACCGGATCAATTACGGTGGTAAATTTGGTGGGTCTACGACCTTCACCCTGGGTGGTACGTCTACCAGCGGGTATAAGCAATCGTACACATACGGTAGTGACCTAAACGGCGACGGTCAGATCAATGACCTGATCTATGTTCCGAAGACAGCCTCCGAGTTGACGTTCTCTGCACTCCCGGTAGGAACTGGAGCATCCGCTGTAACCTATTCGCCGGAGCAGCAACAGGCTGCTTTCGATGCGTACATCAATGGTAACGATTATCTGAAAACCCGTCGTGGTCAGTACGCAGAACGGAATGGTGGATTTGCTCCCTGGTTGACTCGTTTTGATTTCTCGGCTATCCAGGAGTTTTACATCAAAACGGGAGCTAAAGGAACAAGACACAGCATCCAGTTCCGGGCCGACATCCTGAATGCGGGTAACCTGCTCAACAACAAATGGGGTGTAGGCTGGATTCCGACAACAGCTAACCCATTGGCTCTGGTAGGTGTAAGCGCTGCAGGTTTACCAACGTATCGTCTGGCTACCCAAACGGTGAACGGTACGACAACTTTGTTGAAAGATTCATTTGTTAAAAGTGTAACGATTGATAACGTTTGGCAGGCACAGCTTGGCGTTCGTTACTCATTCTAAAAATATGAATTGATTGCCTGTAAATCCCCCGCACAACGCTTGTGACGGGGGATTTTTTTTGACGGATTTTTTATGAAAACAACCTACCTCTTTTTATTAGCTTTCCTGCTGGCGTATGCGGGAGTAGCACAAACGCAGAACCGGTTTCACGATAGCCAGACCGTTGATGCCTATTTCAAGTACAACGCGACCCGTAAGCAGCCGCTCATTTTGGCGCATCGGGGTGGGCCAGGATTGGCCGATACGGAGAACTCAATTACTACCTTCGGTAAGACCGCCAAAGCATTACCCAATGCTATTATTGAACTGGACGTTCGCCTGACGAGCGACGGTGGCTTTGTTTTATTACACGATCCTACTTTGGATCGGGAATCGGACGCTACCGGACCCGTAGCAGAAAAAACACTGGCTGAGCTTAAGCCCGTTAAGCTCAAAACCCTGGATGGGAAGCTAACCGATCAGTCGATACCAACCTTTACGGACGTACTCAACTGGAACAAAAACCGGTATATGCTGGCGCTGGATGTGAAACCCGGCACGGACCCGTTGCTGGTGATGGCGGAAGTTGAAAAATATAAAGCTGTGCATTCTGTTTTTGTCATCTGCTATTCGATGGCCGAGGCCCAGAAGGTTCGCGATCGGTATCCATCGCTTTGGCTGGCTGTTGGGGTGAATGATATGGCTGGTTTGGAGCGGCTCGAAAGCAGTTCATTAGCTGCCGGACGTTTGATTGCTCTGACGCCACAGAAGCTGCAGCCGGTTTCTTTTTACGAACGGCTGCACAAACTCGGTGTTTTGGCGTCTGTTGGCACATACGGTCCGGGCCAGCCGGATGAAAAGCCTCTGCAGGAAGCAGCTGCTGCCTACCGCGATGTTGTGAAGCAGGGCGGTGACATTATTACAACAGATCGCCCACTGGAAGTGTCCGGTTTATTTTAATCGTTTATTCCGAATGCCATTCGCCCGACTCGTATCACTCATCGTTGCTCTGTTCATTACGATAACGGGCTTAGCCCAGCAAGTGGGAAAACCGCTCTCTGTCTGGCAATCCGGTTACCTCGATATTCATCAGATTAATACGGGGCAGGGCAACGCCAGCTTTATCGTGTTTCCCGATGGCACCAGTTTGCTGGTGGATGCCGGAGGAATTAATCCAATAGATTGGCGAACGAACAAACCACGAAATAATCCAGTCAAGCCCAACGCTACCCGGCAGGCGGGGGAATGGATTGCCCGGTATGTGCGGAATGTATTACGTTTCCAAAATGAGCCAGCCATCGACTACGCGATCGTTACGCATTTCCACGACGATCATATGGGGTCACCCTTAAACAGGACGAAGCGGGGAGCGGGCGGATATGTGCTGACGGGCATAACGGAGGTAGGCGACCATGTGCCTATTCGCAAGCTTCTGGACCGTGGCTGGCCTACTTATTCTTACCCGCGTTCTCAGGATACAGATTCGATGGTCGCCAATTATCGTCGGTTTCTGGCCTGGCAAGTGCAGCACAAAGGAATGGTTGTCGAACCATTCAAAGCCGGACGAAACGATCAGGTAACCCTCCTTTCACACCCTGAAAAGTACGCGGTGGAGGTCAGGAATATAGCCGTCAATGGAGAACTATGGACGGGAAAGGGAACGGCTACGCAAACGCTTTTCCCCGATTTAACCGCTTTAAAAGCCGCTGATTACCCAAACGAAAATATGTGTAGCATTGCCTTTCAGATCCGATATGGCGCCTTCGACTACTTTTCGGGCGGTGATATTCAGGGCGTTCTTCAGTTTGGCGCACCTGCCTGGCATGACGTAGAAACGCCGATTGCCAGGGTAGTTAGGCCGGTAGATGTCCAACTCGTAGACCATCATGGGTATGCCGATTCGCAGAATGGTGCGCTGGTAGCCAGTTTACGGCCGCGTGTTTTTATTATTCCTGCCTGGGCATCTTCCCATCCGGGGCGCGATGTTCTGGAGCGTCTCTTTTCTGAACAGATCTATACCGGTCCACGCGATGTATTCGCCACGAATCTGCTTGACGAAGCAAAAGCCGGTATCGGCGATTGGCTGCCGAAGCTAAAAAGTCAATCGGGTCATGTGGTCATCCGGGTTAAGCCCGGTGGCGAATCATACCACGTACTGGTTTTGGATGATACCACAGAATTCTACACGGTAAAAACTATTGAAGGACCTTACCGGTCGCGCTAAAATCAGGGTAACGTTGTCGGGTTCGTGCTCAGACGCTTTTGTTTCAGCGTTTCGGTGCCAGCCTGGTAGCCCTGAACGATCATGCGGCCAATGTCGTCGGAGGTGAATTTCATCAGGTTGAGGTAGAGTGGCTCAGTAGGTCGGACGATCATCAGGTTCAGATCTCGGCCATTGAGATGTTCCCGATTGGCAAATCGTTCGGCCCAGGCAATGTCGTTGTTGACCAATTGGTTGACGGTAATATCCTTCACCCGGTCCATCAGGTTCAACAGGTTCCGGTAGTTAAACTTCTCATTATAAATCTTTTTGGCATGGCAGGCTACGCAGGCAATGTCGGTGGCACGATCCTCGATAGCCACGCGCAGAGGGGCCACTTCCCGAAGACCGCCATCCAGAAAAGCGCGTCGATGGTCGCCCCCGATCTGTACGGCAGGCATTAGAAAAGGCAGTGAACTACTGGCATACACAAAGTCCAGAAAGTTAGGGTCGTGGGCATCGGCATAGAACATGTCGCCCTGAATAATATCAACGGCACCAACTTTAATTTTTACCGGTCCTGTCTTGATCGCTTCCACATCCACATGATTGCGAATCAGAGTCTGAATAGGGGAGTTGTCCAGTAAGCCATCAAAACGACTCATGATGGTATTGTAGCCCATCCGGAAACGAGATCGGATAACCGCAACATCGGCGGGTTTGGTAACGTTTCTAATCCAGAACTCGATCAAGTATTTGCCCACTTTTACCCAGTCAACCTGGCCTGTTTCGGTGTGCTGCCGGGCGGCTTCATTGGCAATAAAGGTGGCATTGAGGCTCCCCACCGAAATACCGTAGAGTTGATCGGGAACAAACCCCGATTCGAACAGGGCCATAACCGCTCCAACCTGAAAAGCCCCTTTCAGCGATCCTCCGCCAAGTACCAGAGCGCGTTGGGGGACAACTGTAGGGGCTGATATGGCTGCCTTATGGGGAAGGGGAGGAGTTGGATTATCGATCATACAGCAGTATAGCAGGTTATGTTAGGCGCATACACGAGCGGAAAGTTGATGCTTTTCGCTTAATAAACAAAACGAATGGGTAAGGTAACAGTTACTAAAGGGATACCTGGTTTTCTGAACGGCTTTTTCCGCGTCTGGGCTTTCCTTACTATACTTGCCGTAAAATAGGGGCCAGCACCGTTTATGCCAGCAAATGGATGTTCGTGCTGCTTCGTTGGCCAATTGGTAACTATCCTGGATTGAAAGCTGTTACCTGAATGCCGCTCACTCATAACTGAACCAATGCCTCTTACCGTCGCCGATATACAAGCCCCGATTGCTGCTGAAATGGAATTGTTTGAGCAGAAATTTAAGGGGCAAATGAAAAGCGATGTTATGCTGCTGGACCAAATCATGAATTATATCGTGAAGCGGAAAGGCAAGCAGTTGCGTCCCATGTTTGTCTTCCTGATGGCAGGGGTTTGCGGCCCCATTTCGGAAGCTACCTACCGGGGTGCCTCACTGATCGAACTGCTGCATACCGCCACCCTTGTTCACGACGATGTGGTCGATGAGTCCAATTACCGGCGTGGATTTTTTTCCATCAATGCGCTGTGGAAAAACAAAGTGGCGGTGCTGGTTGGCGATTACCTGCTCTCCCGTGGCTTGTTGCTTTCCGTGGATAACAACGATTTCGACCTGCTCCGGATTGTCTCAACCGCCGTTCGCGAATTAAGCGAAGGGGAGTTACTGCAGCTTTACAAAGCCCGCCGATTAGACATCACCGAAGATATTTATTACGAGATAATCCGTCAGAAAACGGCTTCGCTCATTGCGGCTTGCTGCGCCGTGGGAGCGCGTTCCGTCGGGGCCGACAAGGCACTCGTTGAGCAGGCACATAACTTCGGCGAAAAAGTAGGGATTGCCTTTCAGATCAAGGATGATTTGTTCGATTATGGGACCGCCGAAGTAGGGAAGCCGTTGGGCATCGACATTAAGGAGAAGAAAATGACGCTTCCATTAATCTATGCGCTGAATAAAAGTGGTTTTCTGGAAAAGCGCCGGATCATTAACATTATCAAGAATGAAAGCGAAAAGCCTAAAAAAGTAAATGAGGTAATCGCTTTCGTCAAAAACTCGGGTGGTATCGAATACGCCACCGAAGCGATGAACCAGTACGTTGCCGAAGCGCAAACGCTGCTGAATGTGTTCCCCGACTCTCCTTACCGGCAATCGCTGCATCAGTTAGTTCAGTACACGATTGACCGAAGCAAGTGAAGAATGTAGACTAATCAATTAGCTATTCTGCATTCTTCACTTGCTTCTGTGTTTTCTCCCCAAACAGCCGGTGAAAATCCGGGCTCTCGGTCCGCATCCACTTGTCCCAGAACGTGAAATACAGACCGTAGTTAAAGCGAAACTGCGCGTGATGGAGGCTGTGGTGCGTAGCGCCAATTAGCCAGCGCCCCAGCCAATGCCGATCAAAATCATGGGGGTAAACTTCCGTGTTCAGGTGATTAATGACGCTTGACAGCGTCATAATCATCAAAATCAGACCTACCGCCGAAATATGCAGAGGCAACACGAATGTCAGGGCTGGTATGATGATGGCTTGCAATGTGCTCTCGATCGGATGAAACGAAAAGGCTGTCCAGGGGGAAGTCGTAATACTGTCGTGGTGCGTTTTGTGTACCCATCGATACACGCCCGGGCGATGCATCCAGCGATGAAGCCAATAATAGTAAGTTTCGTGAATGAACAGCACGATGACGATACTGGCCGGGTACCAGATCAATGGGTAGCTGTTTATGTCCGTATAAATGGCCGTATAGCCGTTTTGATAAGCCAGAATAACAGCCACGGCAATACCTGTAAAGATCAGCGACGTAACGGCCGACCAGCCGATTTCCCGCCAATCCTGCCCCGCCTTTCTCGGCCGCGTTTGTACGGCCCGGTGGGCAAACTGGTCTTTCAGAGATACCTTGAATAGCCACCAGAAACCCAGCGAAAACAGCACGTATCGCCCGAAAACAGCGACAAAGAAAAGGAAGGCTGTTAGCCAAAACGTAGCCGGGCTGTTAATAACAATCATAGAAATGATGAAGCGATTTGTTAGTTAGTCAACCAGAGCCGGGCAGCAATGTTAGAAAAATAGTCTCCTTATTATCAATAATGAGCAAGAAAACTTTGTCTTGATCAAAATGACTTTACACACGCTTCATTTAGTTAGTTCGCTGACCCGTCAATTTGTTTGTACATTTGCCGTAAGTCCTGAATCATACAACAGAAACCGGCTTTATGCGCCTATTTATTTCAATTCTGGTGGTGTCTGTATTCACCACGGCGTCCTTCGCTCAATCCAAGAAAAACACGGTAACAACGGCTAAATCGAGTGCAGCTACCCAAACGTTGGCCAGGCCCAAATTAGTTGTCGGCATTGTCGTGGATCAGATGCGGTATGATTACTTGTACCGCTATTACGACAAATTTGGCGCGGGTGGATTTCGCCGAATGATGGATGGCGGTTTCAACGCCCGCAACAATCATTATCATTATGCCGCAACGTATACGGGCCCTGGTCATGCGGCTATTTATACCGGATCGGCTCCGGCGCTGAACGGTATCGTTGGTAACGACTTTTACGAACGCAACATTGGTCGGTTAATGTACTGCGCCGAAGATACAACGGTTAGTACGGTTGGCAACACGGGCGTCGCTGGTAAAATGTCGCCCCGGAACCTGCTGGTAACCACCATCGGTGACCAACTCAAACTAGCTACCGACGGACGAGCTAAGGTTATTGGCATTGCCCTGAAAGACAGAGGAGCTATTTTACCGGCTGGCCATGCTGCCAATGCCGCCTACTGGTTCGATTCTAAAGATGGTAACTTTATCAGTAGCACATTTTACCAGAAAGAACTGCCCAAATGGGTGCAGGAGTTCAATGCCCGTAAACTGCCCGATCAGTTCATAAGCCAGAAGTGGGAAGCCTCCCTGCCAATGGACAAATACACTGAAAGTACGATTGACGATGAGCCTTACGAGACAATTCTAGCCGGGGAGACCAAATCTGTTTTCCCGCATACATTTGCCATTCAGGCGGGTGGAAGCAAATATGAGCCATTGCGTACAAGCCCTTATGGTGATCAGATTACGAAGGAGTTTGCACTGGCTGCCCTGAAAAATGAACAACTGGGGCAGCGAGGCATTACGGATATGCTGTGCGTAAGTTTCTCGTCGCCCGACTACATTGGTCACGCCTTTGGTACACACGCCATTGAAACGGAAGACCAATACATTCGGCTTGATCAGCAATTGGCTGAGTTATTCAATCAGTTGGATGCTAGTGTGGGGAAAGGACAATGGGTAGCTTTTTTGTCCGCTGACCACGGTGTTGTCGACGCGCCGGGCTTCCTGCAGCAGAATCGGATTCCGGCAGGGGTGCGCAGTTATGGTGAAATTGGTGAGGTCGTAAAATCCACACTCGAAAAAGCGTACGGGCCCGGTCAATGGATGCTGTCGTACTTCAACCAGCAGGTCTACCTCAACCATGCCTTGATGACGGAGAAAAAAATTGCCATGCAGGATGTATACGAGTTGCTGCGAACCGTATTGCTCAAACAAAAAGCGGTTGTGAACGTCGTGAATTTGCATAACCTGGGTGCTGAAGCAATACCAAGCTTGCAGGAAAATCTGTTTCGGAACGTGTATCATCCAAACCGAAGTGGCGATTTCTATGTGATGCAACAACCCGGCTGGCTCGAAGGCCGCAACAAGGGCACAACCCACGGCACAACATACGCTTACGACACACACGTGCCATTTTTACTGTATGGCTGGGGTATCAAGCCAGGCCAGACGCTCCGCCGAACCCACGTTCACGACATTGCGCCAACGATCACCGCGTTGCTTAGCCTGCTCGAACCCAGTGGCTGCATCGGTAACCCGGTTGAGGAAGCGCTCAAATAACCAACCAGTGAAAGAGTGGATGGAGCCTGTTCACTCTTTCACTCCTTCATTCTTTCGCCTATCAGGAAGCTTACTTCTTTAAATCCGAAATGCTTCACCTCGCCATCAACGCTGATGGCTAGCCGTCCGCTGGGGTCTATACCACAAATTGTCCCCCTGAAATAACGACCTTCGCTTTCAAAGGTGTGCTCTTCCTGGTATCGGTATAAAATCTGTAAATAGTCTGTTTTGAGCGTATGGCGCTGGCCGGAAAGTAATTGTAGGTATCGTTGTTCCAGCGTCTCACAAAGCCGGTTGAGCAGACCGGATAAATCGTAAGCATTTGGCAGGGGAGCCTGACATTGTAACGACGTAGCCGTTGCGTAGCCGAATTCTGTCTGATTTACGTTTAGCCCTATACCCACGACCGACCAGGCAATATTGTAACCATGCAAGGTATTTTCAATCAAGATCCCGCCGAGTTTCTGATCATCGACGTAAATATCATTGGGCCATTTTATGCGTAATGAGTGACCGATCAAAGGTTGTAGCGCGTCGTAGATACCCAGTGAGATGGCCATATTGAGCCAGAATTGATCTGTTGCCATTAAGAAGGAAGGGCTCAGAATCAGCGAGAAGGTTAGGTTTTCGCCAGGCTTTGCTTCCCATTGATTGCCACGTTGTCCACGACCCGCCATTTGATTGTCGGTTATGACAAGTAGTCCTTCATTTGGGGCCGATTGGGCAATCAAAGCAGCCGCTTCGTCGTTAGTTGACTGACAGCTTGGCAGATATTGGATTATTTGTCCAATAAAAAGCGTTTTGGGATAGATTTTGTACAAAATATTGTATAGTTTAGTAGTAGAGAGTTGATGTATGGTGCTGCGGGCTTCTAAACACCCATAGGCAATGCACCCGCTGATTAGCTTATCGTGCAATGTTAAACCGAAAGCATGAGAATTAACAAAAACAGTGAATTTACCGCCGAGCAGATACGTGACTTTGTTGTTCGGGGCATGCAGGAAAAAAAAGGACAAGATATTGTCGTGATGGACCTGCGAAAAGTTAAGAATGCTATTTGCGATTATTTCGTTCTTTGCTCGGGTACCTCCGACACACAGATTGACGCTATATCGACTTCCGTAGAGGAAGAAGTCTATAAAGCCAGCAAGCAAGACCCCTGGCATAAGGAAGGTAAATTGAACCGAGAGTGGATTTTGCTTGATTATGTTGACGTAGTTGTTCACGTTTTCAAGAAAGATCGGCGCTCATTCTACGACCTTGAACAGCTTTGGGGAGATGCCGAGATTCATGTAATCGAAGATAACGATTTTGCCGTGGCGTCTTAAAATCAGTTTGTAAGCATTTTGCTGGTAAGATATTGATTTTTAGTGTTTTATGGTGAAATTGTGACGCAGCTGCTTTTGAATATAGTAATCGTGAACAGGCTCATTTTGGGCCGCTTATGGGGCTGACAGACCGTTCGTCCTAACCATTTCGTAGTAGAAACAATCATTCGCGAAACGGTGTTACCCTTGAAATCCGTTAGTACAACCTGAGGAAATGGCAGAAAATAATAAAAATCCGTTAGTACCCCGTGGTGGGCCACGTAAGCCCAACTTTCAGGGCTGGATTGTTGCATTGCTGATTGCCGCCATTCTTGGCATTACATTCTTTAACCGAAGTTCAGCTACGCGCGACATCACGCAAAAGCGATTTGAGCGTATGGTTAAAGACCACGAGGTTGCTGAAGCCATTGTTGTCAATGACAAGATAGCCGAAGTAACACTCACGCAACAGGCCGCCCAAAGCCCTAAATACCGAAATCTCTTTGCTGAGAAACCATATTTTGGCAATAACCAGGGACCACATTTTCAATTTCAAATCGCATCCGGCGAAACGTTCAAGAAAGATTTGGACTTGTTGCAGCAGGGCATGCCTGACAATGAGAAGATCGACCTCAAATTCGAAACACGAAGCGATTTTGGCAGTATTATTAGCACATGGGGTTTCCTCATTGTGATGATTCTGGCGATGTACTTCCTACTCGGACGTATGTCGGGAGCCGGTGGTCCGGGTGGTCAGATCTTTAATATTGGCAAGTCGAAGGCTGCGTTGTTTGATGCTGACAATAAGGTAAAGATTACGTTCAACGACGTTGCCGGGCTGGATGAAGCCAAGGAAGAAATTAAGGAAATCGTCGATTACCTGAAAAATCCAACCAAGTTTACCAAACTCGGAGCGAAGATTCCTAAAGGAGCCCTTTTAATTGGCCCTCCGGGTACAGGTAAGACGTTGTTAGCCAAAGCCGTAGCCGGCGAAGCAGGGGTTCCATTCTTCTCACTATCAGGGTCTGATTTCGTAGAAATGTTTGTTGGGGTGGGTGCCGCTCGGGTACGTGACTTGTTCAAACAGGCGAAAGAAAAAGCCCCCTGTATCATCTTTATCGACGAGATCGATGCGGTTGGTCGTTCACGAGGCCGTGGCTCTATGCCCGGTGCCAACGACGAACGTGAAAATACACTGAACTCTTTATTGGTCGAAATGGATGGATTTGCAACTGATTCCGGGATCATTATCCTGGCTGCTACAAACCGTCCTGATGTATTGGATCCTGCCTTGCAGCGTCCGGGCCGTTTCGACCGTCAGATCAGCATTGATAAGCCGGATATTATTGGTCGGGAAGCGATCTTCCGGGTTCACCTGAAGCCGATAAAATTGTCAGCCGATGTTGAGCCCAAAGAACTGGCTGCCCAAACACCCGGTTTTGCCGGAGCAGAAATCGCCAACGTTTGTAATGAAGCTGCCTTAATCGCTGCCCGTAGCGACAAAGAGTCGGTCGATATGAAAGATTTTCAGGATGCGATGGATCGTGTGATCGGTGGCCTGGAAAAGAAAAATAAAATCATTTCGCCGGAAGAAAAGGAAATTGTTGCTTACCATGAAGCAGGTCACGCCGTAGCTGGCTGGTATCTCGAACATGCCGATCCGCTCGTGAAAGTGTCGATTGTGCCGCGTGGGGTAGCTGCTCTTGGCTATGCGCAGTATCTGCCGCGTGAACAGTATCTGTATCGTACCGAACAACTTATGGACGAGATGGGTATGGCCTTGGGCGGCCGGGCTGCTGAAGACCTTATCTTTGGTAAGGTATCGACGGGCGCTCTGAGCGATCTGGAACGAATCACCAAGTTAGCGTACAGCATGGTGACTATGTATGGCATGAACGACAAAATCGGGAATGTATCGTTCTACGATTCCAAACAGTCGGATTACAACTTCAACAAGCCTTATTCCGAAGAGACGGCTAAGCATATTGATGAAGAAGTTCGTAAAATCATCAGTGCGGCATACGATCGGACGAAGAACCTGTTGAGTGAACACCGGGATGCCCTGGAAATTCTGGCTAAGGAATTGCTTGAGAAAGAGATTTTGTATCAAAATGATCTGGTACGTCTGATTGGCAATCGTCCGTTCGAACGGGAAACGGTTTACCAGGCTTACAAGAACAAAGGGGTAGCTGAAGAGGTGAAGGAAGAAATTGGTTTAGATTCTAAACCGGCTGAAACCGAGCCAGAATCGTTACCGATATAATTCGAATGACATAAAAAAAGGCGCTTCAATGAAGCGCCTTTTTTTATGTCATTTTTTACCTAGCTCAATGACCTGCATATCGAGAATCTTATCTGCATCAAGCGAGAACCGGATCACCGTTCGTATTTTGTGGAAACCAGTTTTGCCAGCCGCGCCGGGATTAATGAATAGCAAATTGTTTTTTGTGGGATCCCGTACGACCTTAAGAATGTGGGAGTGGCCACAAACAAATATGTCGGGGGGAGTGGCTGTCAGTGCAGGTCGTGTTGTTGGGTTGTAGGAGGGTGGCGTACCGCCGATATGCGTTATCCAGATATCCAGTCCTTCGAGTGTAAAGCGCTGATTGGCGGGTAAGTCGGATGATACCTTGTCAATGTTGCCGCTCACAACCCGTAAGGGGCGGAACGCCCGTAGTTGTTCAGCAACCGCCAGAAGTCCTACATCACCCGCATGCCATATTTCATCGCAGGATTCGAAGTGGGTGAAAATCTGTGGATCGAGGTAGCTATGGGTGTCTGACAATAGCCCTATTCGCGTCATACTGAAGTAGGTGTCTTAGGCAGCAAGAATCAATTCTTTCATTTCGCTTCGAATCTTCTTCTTATCAATCTTACCGACGCTTGTCTTCGGAATTTCTGATACAAACAAAATTCGGTCGGGCACATACCATTTGTGTAGCTCCCCCCGCTCTACTTTGGCTTGTAACTCTGCTTTTATACCGGCAGCAGTTAATGTGTAACCCGGTTTTTGGATAATGAGCGCATGAGGGCGCTCGCCCCAACGATCATCGGGCAGCCCAACAACGGCTGATTCGGCCACACCCTCAACCTGCGACAAAACATCTTCCATATCCAGAGAGGATACCCATTCGCCCCCCGTTTTGATAACGTCTTTGGTCCGGTCAGAAATAATGACCCAATAGTCCGCAGTAATACTGGCAACATCACCTGTATGCAGCCAGCCACCTTTCCAGAGGTCAGTGCCCCGCTCAGGATCCTCATAATACCCTTGGGTAAGCCAGGGACCGCGCGCGACGATTTCGCCAAGGGAATGGCCATCGTGAGGAACAAAGTTTCCATTGTCGTCCATAAGACGCATCTCAATAAAAGGCGAAATACGTCCGGCCCGTGTTCGAAGTTCAATTTGCTCATCAGCCGATAGCCCTTTCTCCTCCTCATTCAGGTAGCCGATCGCCATTACTGGAGCCGTTTCTGACATCCCGTAACCGGACATAACCGTAATTCCCAGATTTGTTGCAGCAATTGCCAACCCTCTCGTCAGCGCAGAGCCGCCAATCAACACTTTCCAGCGGCTAAGATTATCGCGGAATTTTAGTGCCGCCGGACTGTTGACAAGCATATTGAGGATCGTTGGTACACAGTGGGATAAGGTAACCCCTTCCGTAATGAGGAGTTTAAGCAGTAGTTCGGGATCATAGCGGCCCGGATACACCTGCTTGGCCGACATCATAGTTGCCAAAAAAGGAAACCCCCACGCATGCACATGGAACATCGGTGTTATGGGCATGTATACGTCTGTAGAACCCTTGAACGGCATAGCCTCGTAGCCGATAATATAGGTCAGTAAACCCATGGTATGCATGAACAATTGCCGATGGGAGAAGTAAACCCCTTTTGGATTTCCGGTTGTACCCGTTGTGTAGAACGAAGTAGCCCAGGTATTTTCGTCAAAATCCGGAAACTCGTACTGGTCCGAAGCGCCTTTTAGCAAGGCCTCATACTCACCCGAGAAACCGGCCGGTATTTCCTTTAGCGATGTTGTTTCAGTCTTGTTGACATAAACGTTGTCACTCAGGACAACGAATGTTTCAACCGTTGTCAACTGATCTTTTATAGCCGCTAAGATTGGCAGAAAATCCTCGTGAATCAGCACAATCTTATCCTTGGCATGATTCATCGTGTATAAAATCTGTGCAGGCGACAACCGAACGTTGACTGTGTGGAGAATAGCGCCGAGACTGGTAACACCAAAGAAACATTCAAGGTATCGATGGCTGTCCCAATCAAATACCGCAACCATATCGCCTGCTTGAATGCCCAGATCTATCAGCACGTTTGCCAGTTGCCGGACCCGCTGGTTAAACTGGATATAGTTTATCCGAAACAAGTCCCGATAAACGATTTCGCGCTGAGGCTCATACTTGAGCGACTGCGCCAGCATCGTTTTAATCAGCATGGGTGGTTCGTGTGCTTCGGCAGTACGCGGGATTAATTTTGTCTGAATCATAGGTAGTTAACGGTATTTGCGCAAAAACAGATAAATCGAAGGTATTATTGAATAATGGAAAGAAAAAATAGCCCGGCATAAAATAAGCCCGATCACCAAGTGTAGGATGATCGGGCTTATTTTATGGTAATTCTATTCGTATGGCTACCAGCCGTTTGTCACGGTAGCCGGGGTTACAGGAGCAGACCGGCAATCGTCGCTGACATGTAACTGGCCAGCGTTCCGCAAATGAGCGCCTTGAAGCCGATTCGGGCCAGATCGCTGCGCCGTTTGGGGGCCAGCTCGCCAATCCCACCTACCTGAATGGCAATGGAGCTAAAATTGGCAAAGCCGCACAACGCAAAGCTGACAATAGCGATGGTTTTAGGGTCGAGCGTGTTCTTGATTTTTACCAGGTCCAGATAAGCCACAAACTCGTTGACCACCATTTTGGTCCCCATCAGCGCACCGGCAGCTTCAATATCTTTACCCGGTACGCCCATTGCCCATGCAAAAAGCGAAAAGAGTTTACCCAGGAGATAGTTGATGCTTAGGTAGTCGATGCTGAAAACATAATAGCCCAGCCGGAACATAATACTGTCGATCAGGGCAATAAGCGCGATAAAACCAATAAGCATGGCAATGACATTAAAGCCTACTTTAAGCCCTTCGCTGGCACCAGCCGCAATGGCATCGAGCAAATTGGCGTATATTTTCTTGATCTCGACTTTAACCGTTCCCTGCGTTTCTGAAACCTGCGTTTCGGGCATGACAATTTTACTGATGACCAGGGCACCCGGTGCCGCCATGATGCTGGCCGCTAACAAATACGGGGCCGGAACACCAAGTGAGATATATACCGCCAGAACACCACCTGCAATACAGGCAAACGAGCCGGTCATACTGGCCAGCAATTCAGAGTTCGTCATGCCGTTCAGGTAGGGCTTAATCATAATCTGCGCTTCAACCTGACCCACAAACGTACTGGCTACATTGGACAGAGCTTCAGCACCGCTTACGCCCATGAGCCACTTCATCGCCTTCGCCATTACAGCAACGACCCGTTGCATAATACCCAAATGGTAGAAGATATTGACCAGTACGGCCACAAAAATGATGGTTGGAATAACTTTGAAGAAGAAAATGAAGCTGTTCTGCGGGCCAAAAGCCTTTGAGAGTTCATCAGGCCGTACCAGGGATGAAAACACAAATTCAGCGCCTTTATTAGCTTTTTGTAAAAGCCGGTCAACGTAGTAGCCAAGTCCCTGAAAAATATTGCGTCCGATATCCGTTTTCAGGACGAAAACGGCTAAACTGAATTGAAGAAGAAGCCCAACACCGACTGTACGATAATTGATTGCTTTCCGGTTATCAGAAAGGGCATAAGCAATGCCCAGAATTAAAACAATGCCTATGAGGCCAGTAAAACGCTCCATTCAGTGAAGATACAATTGCAGTTACGTTGGCGAATATACAAAAAGAAGGGATGCCAGGTGCCTCTGAAAAAGGACCCCAAACGAAAACCGTCTGATCCAGCGAAGAATATTCGCTAAATCAGACGGTTAAGTTGTCAATTAGTATGCATCCGACGGCGTCAAAGCGTAACTGTCGACAGCCGTCTACTAAATGTTTGCAATGGCCCGTTCGGCACCCTCCTGGTATTCTTCCTCAATCTGGGCCACATCGGCTGGTTTGATCTCGGGATCAAACAGTCGGGCTTCCATCGCTTCTTTTTCCGTTACTTCAAAGAAGCGCTGATGCATGTTGAACGGCTCGGCACCTTCGGGTACTTCGCATTTCTTGAAATCACCGTCTTCCTTCAACTCGTACGCATTGACATTGTCGCGCAGGTTATCTTTCAAAATAAGGATAGCCTGCTGCTTTACCCGTTTATCGGCCAAAATGAACAACGACTCAATACGTCGATCAAAACTACGTACCATCACATCGGCGCTACCGCCATATACTTTTGGATCGCCGTTGTTATGGAAATAGTAGATGCGCGTGTGCTCAAGGAAATCACCGACAATAGAACGAACCGTAATGTTCTCACTTAAACCGTCCCGGTGAGGACGCAGGCAACAGATGCTGCGGACGATCAGCCGGATGGGGACACCCGCCTGCGACGCCTTGTACAACTCGTCGATAACCTGCTTGTCTTCCAGGGAGTTGACCTTGATGCAAATGCCGCTCAGTAAACCGCGCTGGGCGTTATCCGCTTCAACCCGGATTAGTCGAAGCAACTGTTCACGCATGTCACGTGGGGCCGTTATCAGGTATTGATATTGATTGGGAACCGAATGACCAGTGATTACATTGAAAAACTCCGAAATGTCATGCGTGTACGTCTCGTTGGTTGTCAGCAGGCCAATATCCGTGTATAGTTTCGACGTGTCTTCATTGTAGTTACCCGTAGCCATGTGGGCATAGCGCACCACGCGGCTCCCTTCATTGCGAACAACCAGCAACAGCTTGGTATGGGTTTTGAACCGGCTAATGCCGTAGATAACGAAGCACCCTGCTTTCTGTAATCGCTGGGCTTCCCGAATGTTATTCTCCTCATCAAAACGGGCCTTCACCTCAAACAGAACCGATACGTGCTTGCCGTTTTCGGCCGCTTTCAACAGAGCCTCCGTAATGCGGGACCGTTTGGCCAGCCGGTAAACGGTAATTTTGATGGCCAGCACATTCGGATCTTCAGCCGATTGTTCCAGCAGTTGCAGCACCGGTTCAAAATTGTTGTAGGGATGGTGCAGTAACAGATCACGCTGTTTGATCAACTCAAAGATGTCTTCGGTCTTATCGCGTCCTACTCCCAGCGGAGGTACGGGTGCATGCGGAACGGGCATGCCATCCTTAAATTCCGGGTTGCCAATGATCTGCCACAAAGACGAAAAGTCGAGCAGGGTATGGGATTCGAAAATGTTTAAGTCATCAATTTCCCACCGCTTCTTGAGCAGATTCAGCATCCAGGGCGAACCTACCGACGACTGGCTGTCGGCTCCACTGCCTTTGGTTTCAATTTCAACCCGTGTTACGCGACCCAGACGCCGATTTTTGATCTTCTGCCGAACTTCATCAATGAAATCGACCTCATCGTCGTCATTCTCATCAAGTGTAAAGTCACCATTCCGCGTGATGCGGAACAGGTTGACCGATTGAATTTCGACGTTTCTATACAGCTTTTTAATGTTCTGCCGAACGATTTCTTCAATGGGTATGAAAACGATGGTGTCTTCGCGCTCGAACGAAATAAATCTAGGCAGGTTAGCCGGAATCTGGACAAAGGATAAACGCTGGCGGTCATCCTCATCTTCGGCCCGCAGGCTTTTTACTTCTGCTTCGTCAGGATTTTGGGTAACCACACCAAAAATGAGAACCTTAGCCAACAGGACCGGGAAGGTATGCGTGTAGTCATACAACATGGGGGTCAACGTTGGGTAGATGGCCCGATCGAAGTAGTTCGTCGCTTCTTCCTGCTCTTCAGGTGCCATGCTGGCGTAGGTAACGAGTTGCAGTCCGTTTTCGGCAAAAAGGGGAAGTAGTTGCTCGGAAAAAACAGCCTGTTGCTCCTGAAAAAACTGATGCGCCGTTGTGTATAAAGCTTTCCGGAAGGGTACTTCGCGCAATCCTGAATAGTCGACCCGTTGCTTATGATAGTCGAGGTAGTTATACAAACTCCCCACACGAATCATAAAGAACTCGTCAAGGTTTGACGCCGAGATGGCCAGGAACTTGAGTCGTTCCATGAGCGTGCGGTTCTTCAGCGGAGACTGCACTGTGCGCGCCTGATCCAGTACACGCTCATTAAATTTAAGCCAGCTCAAGTCACGGCTTAAATAGTCGCTCTGGTCAATGACGTTGATAACTTTTTCGCTAACCTTCGCCAGCTTATCTGTTCCCTGGGCAGGCGCATTGGCCGGCCGGTTCGTAAAACGGGAAACCAGGTTACCCAATATGGTGCGGTTTGAGTTGAGGGAATAACGCATACTCGTTTGAAAGGTTGAAGTACAACAAAAAAGCGGACTAAAAAGCCCGCTTTATGTTATTTTTCGGTTAAACATCCACTCGGGCGTATTTTGCATTTCGTTCAATAAATTCACGCCTTGGGGCCACTTCATCGCCCATTAGGGTTGAGAAGACGTGATCCGCATCGGCCGCCGACTCAACCGTGACGACTTTCAGGGTTCGGCTGTCGGGGTTCATGGTGGTACTCCAGAGTTGTTCGGCGTTCATTTCGCCCAGACCTTTGTAGCGCTGAACCCCTACGCTCTCTTCCTTACCGCCACCGGCCAACTCTTTCACCGCAGCTTCGCGCTGTGCTTCTGTCCAGCAATAGCGTTCCTCTTTCCCTTTTTTGATGAGGTAAAGCGGAGGTTGCGCAATGTAAATGTATCCGTTGTCGATCAGCGCTTTCATATTGCGATAAAAGAGCGTTAGAATCAGCGTACGGATGTGACTGCCATCCACGTCGGCATCGGTCATGATGATGATTTTGTGATACCGGAGTTTATCCAGGTTCATTATGGTCTCATCATCTTTCTTTTCAAGGCGTACACCGAGGGCAGTCCAGATATTCTTGATCTCTTCGTTTTCGTAGATCCGGTGCTCCATAGCTTTCTCCACGTTCAGGATCTTACCACGAAGGGGAAGAATGGCCTGAAACGCCCGATTGCGCCCCTGCTTGGCCGTTCCGCCCGCCGAGTCACCCTCAACCAGATACAGTTCACATTTTTCAGGATCGGTATCGGAGCAGTCGGCAAGTTTGCCGGGAAGACCCATGCCGCCCATGAAGTCCTTGCGCTCAGTCATGATGCGCTTGTAGGCCAGATCGGCCGCGATGCGCGCCTGGGCTGAGACCAGGACTTTCTTGACGATCCCCTGGGCTGTTTTAGGATTTTCCTCCAGCCAGGTTTCCAGCATATCAGCCATGGCCTGGCTCACTGCGCTCACCACTTCCTGGTTACCCAGTTTCGTTTTGGTTTGGCCTTCAAACTGCGGTTCGCCGACTTTTACCGAAATTACGGCGGTGAGACCTTTGCGAAAATCCTCCCCACTGAAGGCTACCTTACCCGAGTTTTTAGGCAATACTCCCGGATTCTTATCGGCGTAGTTTTTCAAAACACGGGTCAACGCAGAGCGAAAGCCCTGCACGTGCGTGCCTCCTTCGTGGGTATTGATGTTGTTGACGTAGGAAAGGACATTTTCACCAGCCTCATAGTTGTACACCAGAGCGACCTGAACGGGTGTCGATCCCTTAATATTTTCCATGTAGATGGGTTTCATGCCATCCAGAGAAGGCCGGGTTTGATCGAGGTATTCGACAAACTCCACCAGGCCACCTTCCGAAAAGAAATCGTCCTGACGCAAGGGCTGGCCGTTTTCGTCCAGTTCCCGTAAATCGTTCAGGAAAACGTGAATGCCTTTGTTCAGATAAGCTAACTCACGCAGACGTCCGGCAATGGTATCGTACTTGTAAACAGTATCGGTAAAGATGCTGCCGTCGGGCTTGAAGTGTGTGCGGGTGCCGGTGTCTTCAGCATCGCCGATGATCCGAACGTCATACAGCGGAATGCCGATTTTGTATTCCTGTTCAAAAATTTTGCCCTCACGGTGGACTTCCACGCGTAGGTCGGTTGACAGCGCGTTTACGCAGGAGACCCCAACGCCGTGCAGACCACCCGAGACTTTATAGGTATCTTTATCAAATTTACCGCCAGCGTGCAGCATGGTCATCGCCATCTGAAGGGCCGAAACGCCCATCTTGGAGTTGATGCCCGTCGGGATACCCCGGCCGTTATCCTGCACGGTAATCGAATTATCGGGATTGATCGTTACCGTAATCTTATCGCAGTAACCTGCCAACGCTTCATCGATGGAATTATCGACAACCTCCCAGATAAGGTGATGGAGACCACGTGTACCAACGTCGCCAATGTACATGGATGGACGTTTGCGTACGGCTTCCAGTCCTTCCAATACCTGGATATTATCGGCGCCATAGTTGCCTAACGCAGTTTCAATGGGGGCGTCTGCTTCAATAAGTTCGTTGGTCATATCAGAATGGGAGCGTGTCAGAATTATGTTGTTTCTGGCCTAAAAAGGGCCTGATTGTATGGGTCTAACAGATTGTAAAAATACAAATTTTTTTGTTTTTTTCCTACCCGTATCCTATAAGATTAGCTGAATCTATAAAAAAATACTCAGCGCCATAATGTCGACAGTAGTTAAGGGCTCTGAGCTGGTTTTTATGCCCTTTTAAGTCTCTTTTTTGCCAAAAGCTCTATCATCTGTTCAGCCCAGAAATGGTGACCTTTAACGGGCTGTCGGTCGCTAAACCATTTCTGGAAAAAGTATCATTGCGATCGACAAATGGGAAAGATTCCTTACGGTACCTCAACGCTTCAGGCTGGCGTAGAAACGTAGCTAAATCAATCCTTTCATTGCGTGTCAGCAATAGAAAGTGGTTACTAAAACAAAAGCCGGATCAGTACGATCCGGCCTGGCAGGAAATTTCAGAAAAGACGGGGCTAATCTTCTGGATAAGGAATGTAAACAAAGCCCGCAAAATCGCCGTGAACAACAAACAGGCAGCAGTATTCATCAGGCTTTTTGTAGTTCTCTTTCCAGAGTTCGAGCGACTCGTTACTGATGAGTTCACGTTGAATAAACTCGTCGACGAACGATGCTTTATAGTTCCAGATATTTTCCAGCTCGTTGGCGGCAAGCAGAATCTGACCGATGGGCACATCACGACGTGACGCCACAAAAATGGGGAATTCTGAAAAGCCGCGTTTCCGGATTTGATAAGAAGCCTCCTTTAGCTGGTCGGCCACCTTCACGAAATCCGACGAGATAATGCCCATGAGTTCTTTGTTGACGTCGTAAGAGTTCGCGTCGTCGAGCAGGGTATTTTCGTTGCTATGGTTGATCATCAGAAGAAAGGTTAAAATCGGGCAGCCAGCAAGAGGTCCAGATCTTTAAACCGCATGTTGAACTTGCGGGCGATATAGGCGTTGGTGAGCGTTCCCTTATGACTATAAACACCTTTCATAAACCAACGGTTCGCATACATCATCTGTTCGATGCCGCCCGTGGTGCCCGTTTCGAGTAGAAAGGGGAGAAAAATATTACTCAGCGCCATGCTGGCCGTGTAGGCAACGCGCGCGGCTATGTTGGGTACGCAGTAATGAATGACACCCATGTGTTTGAAGGTAGGCTGCTTATGGGTTGTCATGCGGGAGGTTTCGAAATTGCCGCCCTGGTCAATCGACACGTCGATGATAACCGAATCGGGTTTCATTCGTCCAACCATTTCTTCGGTTACAACGACCGGGCTGAAAGCATCGTCGGCCCGCATAGCACCAATCACGACATCGGCCCGCTGGATGGCTTCGGCCAGGGTATCGGAGTCGATAATGGAGGTGTAAATGTGATGCCCAACGGCATACTTGAGTCGCTGCAGTTTGTACAGATGCTTGTCGAATACTTTCACATCGGCACCCATGCCGATGGCCGTACGCGTAGCATATTCGGTAACCGTTCCGGCACCGAGCATCACTACTTTGGTGGGTGGCACCCCCGTTATGCCGCCGAGAATAATGCCCCGGCCATTGTCGGCATTGCTCAGGTATTCTCCGGCGATAAGCATCACGGTACTGCCCGCAATTTCACTCATCGAACGGATTACGGGTAAGTTACCGCCCTGATCTTCAATATATTCGTAACCAAACGAGGTTAGGTTCTTGCTATTGATTTTCTCGAAATAAGCCCGGTCATGAGTCGGTAAGTTTACGGCTGAAATAACCGTACTGCCCGATTGAACATGCTCAAACTCGGCATCGACCAGGGGCTCGACTTTAAGAATCAGGTTTGCTTCGTAGACTTCTTTGGGTGAACGGGCGATCTGAGCACCGGCTTCGCTGTATTCGGTATCTGAGAAGTTAGCTTTCTCCCCCGCGCCCTGTTCAACGATCACGTTATGCCCGTTTCGCACCAGAATTGCCACGGCTTCGGGGGTTAAGGCGATTCGGTTTTCCTGAAGCGATACTTCTTTAGGCAGACCAATGAGCAGGCTGTTCCGATTGGTCTTCACGGCCAGCGGAGATTCTTTCGGGTATAAGGCCGTTTGTTTGGCCAATTCCTCAAATCCAGTCACTTTATAAGCGTTTGTAGTTTTAGGGTACTCGGTTTTTCGTTTACGGCATTCAGTGTTAAACTACTCGTTGCGATGGGCTATGTAGAACCCAACGGCGCTAGCATGAACAGAATACCGCAAATCGCTTGGCAATAACCTATTCAACCAATTTTGATTCGATTAGTCTACGGCCATCTGATTTTGCCGAAATGTGAACCTGGTAATAAGTGGCAGGCCATAGCGATGTGATGCGCTCGGGCCACTCGATGAAGCAATAATTACCCGAATCCATGTACTCTTCCAGTCCAATGTCCAAGGCTTCGGCTTCATTTCGGAGCCGGTAACAATCGAAGTGATAAACCGAATGGCCCTCATGCGTCGTGTACTCATTGACGATCGAAAAGGTTGGACTTTGCACCAGACTAACAACCCCCAACGTTCGGCAGATTGCCTTGATCAGCGTTGTTTTACCCGCGCCCATATCGCCTTCAAATAGCCAGACCGATTGCTCTCTGCCATTGGCCAGTAGTTGGCGGGCAAGGGTATCCAGTTCATCCAGATGGTCAAGGTGCAGCATCATAGGCGGTTCAACTATAAACCGCAAAGATATGATTTTAGATTGTCCATTTTCGCTGCCTGGGATAACTTGACTCCCGATTTGTTAGCCCACTGACTTTATTGAGTGCGCTTTCTGAGGCCGGGAGCGGAAAGGTACAATGATGACAGCAGTGTTTTCTATGATTACAGGCATTAATGAAACGAGGCCCAGAGGTCGTGTCGGGTGTGTTCCAGCATGCGATCAATGGCCATAAATGACCCATAATGAAAAAGATCCGCTGATTATGATCAACGGATCTTTTCGCAATGTAAACGTAAATGGGGTACCCAGGAATGCCGATTTCGAGCAATTATTAGGTTAATTGCAACTCGTCGATAACGCGTTGTACTTTGGCTTTCAGTTGAGCGTACGTATCGTCGAAGGCTTCTTTGCTGGCGAGTGGCTCGACTACGCTGACGTAGAACTTAATCTTGGGTTCCGTTCCCGATGGGCGAGCCGACACCTTGGTGCCGTCTTCCGTGAAGAACTGCAATACGTTTGACGACTCAATACCCATCTTGCCCGCTTCGATGGCCGATGTCTGTCCACTTTGTGGATCCAGCCGTGTGAGGGCTTTGTAATCGTCCACCCGAACCACCGTCGATCCGGCAATTGATTTGGGCGGATTGGCCCGGAAACCGGCCATCATCTGTTGAATGGCCTCGGCGCCTTCCCGGCCCTTTTTTGTCAGCGATACCAATGCTTCATAGTAAAAGCCATTTTCCTGATACATCGCCATCAGCATGTCGAACAGGCTCTTGCCCTGATCTTTGGCATAAGCAGTTAGCTCGGCAATAATAGCGCAGGACGCGATGGCATCTTTGTCGCGCACGAAATCGCCGATTAGATAGCCGTAGCTTTCTTCGCCCCCGCCGATAAACTGTTCTTTCCCTTCCAGCTCCCGGATTACCTCGGCAATGTATTTGAAACCGGTTAGTGTATTGTAGCAGTTTACTCCGTACCGGGCGCACATCTTGTCGATGAGGTCGGTGGTGACGATGGTCTTGGCTACAAATTCCTTACCAGTCAGTTTGCCCGCATCTTTCCAGGCATTGAGCAGGTAATAAATAATCAGGCTGGCCATCTGGTTGCCGTTGAGCAACTCAAATTCACCATGATGATTGCGGGCCCCAGCCCCAACACGGTCGGCGTCGGGATCGGTGGCCATAATCAAGTCGGCGTTTAGTTTGTTGGCCAGATCAAGGGCCAGTTGCATGGCTGCCCGTTCTTCAGGATTCGGCGATTTTACCGTCGGGAAGTTACCATCCGGCGTAGCCTGCTCTTCCACAATGTGAACATTGTTGAAACCCAGCGCGTCGAGTACACGGGGTACCAGGGTAATTCCTGTTCCGTGAATAGGTGTGTAAACGATATTCAGGTTGGCCTGCCGCTTGATGACATCCGGGTTAACAGCATTCGATTTAACCCGCTCCACATAGGGCGCATCGATTTCTTCGTCAATCAGGTGGATCTTCTCCGGCACACCCTCAAACTTGATATCATCGACGGAGGTGATCTTGTTCACCTCCGCAATGATGCCTTTGTCGTGGGGGGCTACTACCTGACCGCCGTCATTCCAGTACACTTTGTACCCATTGTATTCGGGCGGGTTGTGCGAGGCCGTAACGACAATGCCGCTTTGGCAGCCCAATTGGCGGATAGCAAAGGAGAGTTCGGGCGTGGGGCGCAGGCTGCTGAACAAGTATACTTTGATGCCGTTTGCCGAAAAAATATCGGCCACCAAACGAGCGAACTCCGGACTCATCCGACGGCTATCGTGCGCAATGGCGACACTGATGTCTTCGCCGGGAAAGGCCGCATTGATGTAATTGGACAGCCCCTGTGTAGCGGCTCCCACCGTGTAGCGGTTCATGCGATTCGAACCTACGCCCAAAACGCCCCGCAGGCCGCCGGTGCCAAATTCAAGGTCCCGGTAGAACGAGTCAGTTAGCTCAGCGATATTGCCGGAGTCGATCAGGTGCTGAATGGCTTCTTTGGAATTAGCGTCGTAATTGCCACTAAGCCACTGGTCAACGCGTTGCTGAGTAGAGGAATCAAGGGTTACTTCCATTGGTCAAGAGTAATAATTTTGAGTTAGTTTAAACGCTAACTTGGTTAGCATACGGGTTATTAAGTGAACGGAATGAGTTGGCAATAGATAAAAATAGTTTTCTTTTTCACTCGGTTGTAACAGATCAACGCTGTTCTAAATAGCCTTGATGACTCCTATACGATTCGTTCGTTAATTCGCCAAAATTACAATTCCACCTTCGCCAACCAAACCTGCACGATAGAATCAGGACTGGTTTTTACGAAATCGATATTCAGCGGTCCTGAGATCAGTCAATCCTGCCAGCCATCCGGCTTAAACGGCGTTCGGTTATCGCTGGAAACACAAATGGCCGTTACGGGTCGGGGAGGGCCACCCCACAGCTGAACATAAGGGACTGCGAGTTCAGGATTGGGTTGTCGTAGCGTGAGCGAATAAAACAGTTCCGAGCCGGGCAACGTAGAGCGCCCGGTTGGGTCTGTCTGGCCAAAAGGAAGGCCAATGACATCTTTCCGATCCAGCCAGTACCGCACAGCCGATACCGCCGAAGCGGTGAAATAACCCACAATGGCCTCCCGCTGATTGCCGGTATTCTGAATGTTGCCAACGGGAGCGGATGGGAGCGGATCGGCCAGCCCCTGGGTGTTCTGGGTCTGGTTCTGAAATCGGTTGAAATAGGTATAGGCCGACGAAGGTAAAGACAACTGTCTGATTTCGACCAGCGCGGCCGTGCTGTCGTAGTAGGGAACCTGGGCTATTTTTCGTCCTGAAATCTGCCTGCCGTTGCTGTACTGATCGTCGAAGGTATTGAGTGACGAACTGTAGATGATTTCCCAGCATTGCGTACGACAGGGGTAATCATACACAAACAAGCCGGTATAAAACGGGGGCTGACCAGCCTCGGCGTAGTTTGTGGGCACGAAACAGCTTTCGTAAGGGTCATTGCTGGAAACATAATACGACCTGTCTTTATAGACATGGGGCAGGATCGCATTGATCGCATAAACGCCCTGATGACAACTTTGGCACCACTTCTGTTTTTCGAAGAGTTTCCATTCCCAGCGGTAGTAGTTGTGCTGATTTGCCGGGTCTGTCCAATCGATCGATACATCATGCCCGCTTCGATAGCCACCTGTCAGTTGCTGTTCAACGGGTAGGCTGGTGGCGTTGAACTTAGCCGATACGCGGCCGATGGTCGGTACCGGCTGCATAATTTGCTGCGTTGACACATAGTGCGTTCCGTCACTCAGCGTGAATTGTAACTGATAGGCATGGCCGACTAGTCCCTTAAAATCGCTGGGTAGTTGATAACTGCCGGCCACCGTTTCATGGCAGGCGATGCGCTGAACAGAATCAACAAGAACGTTAACAGATGCATTGGTAATCGGTACGGCGCCAAAGCGGCCGCTCAGGGGGTCTGATTTTGATCGGTTAAGTCGAATAATCTGGGGCTCGGGTAGGTTGGTGATGGTGCCATCAACAACCAGAATATCCACTGTCTGAATAGTTGTTAACGCAAGAGGATCTATACAAGCTGTGAGCAGGGAAGCCAGTAGCAAGCTGATCAAAGCAAAAACTAAAAAGCGCATATCAATTAAAAAAAGGTAATTTAATTAGAAATAGTTGATAAATATCAAGCTGGTGTCGACCCTGAGTAGAATTTCTTGATAAATCACAATTCATTCAGCACTGTCCAGAATGTCAAAAATAGAAGCTCAATTACTCCTTCCGGCGGATAACGAGTGGGAACGACGGTCGGTTTAAATGGTTTATCCAGATTATTAACCAACTACGTTTGTAGAGAGCAAGGTGTCCACTTTACCGGATTACGTATTAAGTTACTGTATTCGCCTAAAACAAAAGGGTTAATTGCCCGTTTCTGGTGAGTATGCTACGAGATAAGCTTTATTGACTGCTTTGTAAACTAAAGCGAGATTTGATCAACAGTAATTTTTTGCTGTCGTGCATCCTTATTGGTTTGCAGATCGTTTATCTGGTAGTTAGAGTACAACTGGTTAAGTAGGTATTGGGTTGTTCCAGCAGGGCATTCGGCCATATACTGTACCTTATCTACTCTAAGTGGCTTCATCGTTCGTGTGAATGGAAACGAGCCTTTGCACCCGTTGGCAAGCAGAAAGACGTAGACAGACCAGGCAGCAGGTTCGCTTTAGGAAGCGTTCCGGTTCTTGTTATCATACAACATTTAGTACTAATGCCGAATCAATTCCTTGTCTTGTTAGTAGACGATGATCAATCGCTGATGAATGTACTGGTACAGGCAGCGAAGAGTAGTTTTCCCGAAGCCTCGTTCAAGCAGGTTAATCGTTTCGACGAAGCCAAAAAGTATATTGACGAACTCGATGGAAAAATTCCCAAACTTGTGTTACTGGACGTAGATTTACAGGATCGTGTTGATGGTCTGGATTTCCTGGCGCTGATTCGGGTGCATCCCAAAGGGCGTGCGTTGCCGGTTATTATGCTGTCTGCCCATCATACACCGCAACTGGTTGAACGGGCGTACAGTTTTGGCGCATCCTCATTTACGGTCAAGCCTTTTACACTGGATGACTGGAAGCGTTATTTGCTCCGGTTGCGCATGTATTGGTACGAGACGGTTACCCTGCCCGATGTTCGGTACTACAAAAGTGACACTACTGACCAGTGAGTTGCTGGCTGGTAGTAGGGTGAAGATAAACGTCTGTTCATCAGCACGCTACCCTATTTGAATAAAGAGCCTTGGGCGTGGAGCAGCCAGCTACCAGAAAAATAATTCATATTGATATGGATGCGTTCTATGCATCCGTAGAGCAGCGGGATAATCCCGAACTTCGAAATCGGCCGCTGGCGGTTGGTGGTTCCCGCGAACGGGGCGTGGTGGCTGCGGCCAGTTACGAGGCCCGCCAATTCGGTGTCCGATCAGCTATGGCATCGTCCATTGCCCTACGAAAATGTCCTGATTTACTTTTTGTAAAGCCACGCTTCGATGTTTACAAGGCTGTTTCTAATCAGATAAGAGGCATTTTCGCTCAATTTACCGATCTTATCGAACCCCTCTCTCTGGATGAGGCTTATCTGGACGTAACCGACCATCTGCCCGCCAACACCTCAGCTACGCAAATTGCCTTATCAATAAAAAAGCAAATTAAAGAAGAGACCCAGTTAACCGCTTCAGCGGGCGTATCTTACAATAAATTTCTGGCCAAACTAGCCTCCGATTACCGTAAGCCAGATGGCCTTTACGTCATCAAACCGCACCAGGGTCTTGCCTTTGTTGAAGGGTTGAACGTCGGGCAGTTTCATGGAATAGGTAGCGTAACAGCCAGCAAAATGAACAAGCTGGGCATTTTTACCGGGCTGGACCTGCGCCAGCAAACGGAAACGTTTCTGGTGCGGCACTTTGGTAAGGTTGGGCACCATTATTACAGCATTGCCCGAGCCATCGACCACCGACCCGTACTAGCCAACCGGGTTCGTAAATCCGTTGGGTCAGAAACTACGTTCGCCGAGGATTTGCTCGTGCCGTCAGACTTGATCGATGCGTTGCAGCCAATAATTGACAGCGTCTGGAGCTACTGTGAGCGGACGTCCAGCCGGGGGCGGACGATTACCCTGAAAGTAAAATATGCTGATTTTACGCAAATCACACGGAGTCGTACGTCACCGGGAATTATAACCCATAAAGCGCAGCTAGGACAGGTGGCTTTGGATCTGCTGGATACTCTATTTCCTCTGGCTAAAGGTATCCGGTTACTGGGAGTGTCTCTTTCTAATTTTCAACTCAACGATCGGCCTGCGAGCGGCCAATTATCCTTAGAGTTGTAAGCTGATACGTGTCATCTGCGTTTCGTGTTAAACAATAATGTTTCAGAATACTTATAATATATAAGTTGTGTTAATTATAGATATGCTATTTGGTGGTTACAGTAAATCTTATGTAAATACGAAACAAAAGGAGTAAACTCAACGAATGGCCAAGTTCGTTAGCCTTCCGAATGTAGGGACAAGGCGTTAGTTTGATAAATTGACTTAAAATATAGGCGATAAGGACAAACCAGAGCCTGCTAAGTATTTGCCGTCTATACAAAATACGCTTTGTTGGTATTGCCTACCGTTTACCTTTAGCCAATCTATTCCGTACCTAATTGGTTTTCGTGATGCGTAAACCTTTACTGATAACGGTGCTGGTAGCTGCGCTCCTGACACCTGTCTGTTTAATGGGCTACCTTAGCTCGTTTATTATGGCCCCTATATGCCTGAGTGTGCTTTTGTACCTCATGGTGAAGGATGCCCAGAAAAAATAGGACCACTCAATAGTAGTAAGCCCCATCCAAATCGTGGCCTGGGAAAACAATCCTATTATTTACCGGCGGATCGTAACGAAACAAAAAATGGATTGGCCGTTATGAACCTATCGTTCATAACGGCCAATCCATTTTTTGTTTCGTTACACTTATTTTTCCCGATTCAGAAACTTGATGCTTGATAGCGATAGCAAAGGCTGAATGGATTTAGCCTGGTCGTTTTTGAAGACGAAATACACATCATGGACTCCTTCTGCATTCCTCAGCGTCAGGTAGACGGGTGGCCGGGCAAATGGGTTAAAGCTGGGTTTTGCTGCTGCTCCTGCACCACCCGCTGGCGAACTACCGGGCGTGGATGCTGGACTGCCGGTGCCACCGGCTGGCGGTTTCGGCCCAGCCTCCATCTGGGCCATAAGTTTTTCCATATCTACTTCAGGTGCTAATTCAAGGGTGGTTTCGCCAATTACGGGCCCGTTTGGCGCATTCAGGTGAACTTCAATTGTGCCACCGGCACTCCCTTCCCGCCGTTGTGCAGAAGCTGCCAGTTCAAGCTGCTTAATGCCCGTAAGGTCCAGTTGCCGGAATCCAATGTAACTGTTGGCATAGGGAATCACATTCTCGCCTTTACCCATACCTCTTGCCTTAACCTCGGCCCCGTGAATCACCGGAGCTGACGATGCATCGAGTTGCGGACTACGAAGGATGACTAATGTTTCGCTGGTTTGGGCCGGAACGGGCTTCGCTGTTTTCAAGATGCCGCCCCGGTCGGTATAGGCCGCCCGAATCAGCACCGAGCCATTGCCTTTATCGCCTTCCGGAAGTTTTAGGGTATACGTGCCCTGCATGGGTAAGCTGCTGAGGGTTTTCTCATTAATGTGGAGAATGTAGTTCACCAGAATGCCGGCATCGGCTACGGACATAGCTGGATGACCCGGCATGGCTACATCGCCCCAAACGCCTACGCCACCCTGTCTGATTTTAGTCACCAGTCGCTCCGGAGCGCCCGCATCACCTTTGTACTTTGTGGCAACCGCCGTAAAGGCTGGTCCAACCGACTTGGTCGCAATCTGGTGACATACTTTACAGTCGCTTTGGTTGATCAACGCCTGGGCAACAGCGTATTGCGTGGAAGCATCGACGCTGCGTTGCCCCTGAGTAACTTCGGCATAATCGAACCCTTCGGATGCGTAATCGATGCTCATGGCAACACGGGCCGGACTTATTTTGCCGGTTGCCAGGCTACCATCTTCCTGATCCGATACGTTTACGGCGTATTGAATCGGCTGATCGGGGAAAAAGAACGTTCGGTTGCCGGTGAGGTTTACGCTGACGGCTGGGGCTTCGTTACCGGCAATAATCCGTACCGACTGGCTATTGGCGGCTCCGTGCGTGTCCGTAACGGTCAGCGTGGCGGTATAAACGCCTGATTTATCGAATGTGACTGCCGGGTTGGCAGTTGTGAAAACGCGCGGAGCTCCGCCTGGTGTGGTTACTTTCCACTGATAGCTGAGTGCATCGCCATCATTGTCTTTGCTGCCAGCCGCCGATAGCGTGAGTTTAAGCGGCACCGTACCGCCGGGTTTACTGGCCGAGGCCTGCACGATTGGCTTGCGGTTGCCGCTATTGTATTCGATCCGAACGAGTCGTGCATTATCACTTTTTCGGAACCAGTTGCTGCCGTATTCCAGCACGTACATATCGCCATCGGGGCCAAACTTCATGTCGATGGGTTCAACCGGGTGGTAGGTTGGCAACACGCGTTCCATGGATTTGTAATTGCCGTCGGCATCCATAGAAACAGCCATGATCCAGCCCCGCGAGAAGTCCGTAATCAACCACTTGCCTTCATAATAAGCAGGCCAGGGGCGTTTGGCGTTCTTGAAATCGGCCTGATGATAGACCGGCCCGCCCGTTGCCGACCGCGACCCTGTACCCACCAACGGAAACTCTTCCGAAACGGCGTACGGGTAATAAATAAACGACGGTGCCGTTGGGGGCAGGTTAGTCAGGCCAGTGTTGTTGGGGGAGGTGTTGACCGGATTTTTCGGGTCTTTCTTTTCCAGCGGTTTCTTGTTGGCATAGTCATACACCGGGAAAGCCTGGTTGTTTCCCACAAACCAGGGCCAGCCGAAGTTGCCCGGCTTGCGGGCCTGATTCATCTCATCGTAGCCACGCGGGCCAATGTCCGAATCTTTGGTTGCATCGGGACCGATTTCGCCCCAATACACATAACCCGTCTGGCTGTCGATCGAAATACGCCAGGGGTTACGATGCCCCATCGAGTAAATTTCGGGCCGTGTTTTGGCCGTTCCTTTCGGAAACAGGTTCCCTTCGGGAATGGTGTAGCTGCCGTCGGCTTCGGGGTGAATACGCAGGATTTTGCCGCGCAGGTCATTGGTATTGCCCGCATGGCCCTGATCGTCCCAGCTGCTGCGGTCGGGTCGTTCGTCGGTTTGTGCTGCCTGCTGGTTGCCGGTATTGTTGCCCACCGTCAGGTACAGGTTGCCGGTTCGGTCCCAGGTCATACCTCCGCCTGTATGGCAGCAAACTTCGCGTTGGGTAGGCACTTCCAGCATGACCTTCTGCGAGTTTTCGGCCAACTTCTCGTTGTGGTATTCCCAGCGGGTCAGTAGATGCTTTTTCTCAGTTGGATGGGCGTAATAAAGGTAAATCCAGTGATTCTGCGCAAAGTTGGGATCCAGTGTCAGGCCAATCAATCCTTCTTCCGCTTCCGAAACTTTTCCCTGTGCCGATGTATACTTGGTGTTGACCGGAATTGTCCCGACCAGGTCAACGGTTTTGGTGACGGGGTCGTATTTTTTCAGAGCGCCTTTGCGCTCGATGATGAACACCGTTCCGTCGGTCGTTACCTCGAAAACCATAGGCTCATCCAGATCTTCGGCAAGCACGACGGGTGTAAACCGGGTTTCGTCGGGTTTGGCGGGGCCGTCCTGCATCACAAAAGAAGCCAGGCCCATCAGCAAACAGCCGTGCAGCGAAAGGCTGACCAGGCTGCTCAACGGTGTTTTTCGTTTTCCGGCTGTCGTTATACGTTGATTCATACCGCGATTGAGTTAAGCCAGTATCTTTTTCAGGTTGGTAATGCTGGTTGTGATGCTTTCGATGCCGCCGGGGGCCATGTCCTGCTCCACGAAGAAGTATTTCAACCCAGCTACTTTAGCCGCCGAAAAAATCCGTTTGAAATCGACCATTCCGTTACCCACTTCCGTTATCGTTTTCTTATCGTCTTTAATGTCCTTGATGTGCCACAAGGGGAACCGACCCGGCTGCTCGTTGAACAACGCCACCGGATCTTTGCCTGCCTTGGTCGCCCAGGCGAGGTCGAGCTCCATCTTCACCAGTTCTTTGTCGGTTTGAGAAAGGATCAGTTCGTAGGGCGTTTTTCCGCCCTCCACGGGGTCGAATTCGGTTGCGTGGTTGTGGTAGGCGAAACCGATGCCCGCTTTTTTAGCGGCCTCCCCCGTTTTCTGAAATACCTCGATCGATTTGTTGATTTCGTCGACCGTGCTTACGGGTGTGCTGGAGCAGACCAGATACGCCAGTCCGCCTTCAACCGCTTCATCCACCAATTGCTGGTAGTTGTCGCGCAGGTTAAGCATGGGCGGCATTTTAGAGAAATCCATCGCTGGGCGAGCCGGGCGCTGGGCGTCGCCAGCGGATGGCGTTCCGGCGCCCGCGGGCGCTGGTGGAGGTGTTGGGCGAGGGCGGAAGGGGGCACCTCCGGCATGATGCGCCCGCCAGGTCATGCCCAGGTCGCTCACCAGTTTTCGGAAATCTTTCGCCGAATACCCGTAGTAACCGCCCCGGGTGTTGAAGGCCGATTCTATTTCTTTGTAACCGGCGGCCGCTACTTTTTGAAGCGTCCCTTTCGGATCTTCATTCATTGGGCCGAAAAGCGTGAATAGTTGAATACCAATGGGGTAGGGGTTTGCCGTTGAAAAAAGATCATGGGCGTTGGTGAGCGATGGTAATACAAGACCACTGAGTGTTAAGGCACCGGCATCGCGGAGAAAATGTCGTCTGGTTGTCATGGAAAAGGTTAGTGAAACTGTAAAATTGATTGTTGTAATATACTTCTTTTAAGGCGGTAGGGAACGCCTATCTGGCAACCACCCTACTTCGGACGGCCACCCGCCGGAGCAGCCGCTGGTGCTGCCTGTTGCTGGCCACCGCCGTCGCCTTCTCCTTTCACATCGTCATTGCTCACCGAGCGGCCTTTCCGGCGGGGCGAATCGAAGCTCATCTTGCCAATACGGTACGTGAACGTCACCTTCACGTTCTGGTTGTAGAGGTTGGTGACGTTTACTTGAGAAAGCAGGGGCGAGTTCAGCGTGGTCCGCATCGTTACGCCACCACCAATGAAGTTCTCGGCGGCCAGTCCGACGCTGCCGCGTTTGTTGGCAACGTCTTTTCGAACCCCCACCGAGTACATGTAGAAACTACCCATGGTGCCCTGCAACTGGGGCATCGGCCCCCGGAAGAAACTGAATAGCTGAGCGCTCCAGCCTTTATCGAATTGCAACTGGCTCATCAGACGACCACCAAGGCTCACGCCGGACTTGCTGATGGTGATCGACTTCCCGTCGGCTCCGGGTGTTAGGCCCTGCATGTACACGTAATAGCCGTCCAGTCCGCCGTTGATGGTCCATTTGGCGGTGATGCTTGTATTGAAGAAAACGTTGGCTCCAACTGTCCGTTGTACCCCGATATTCTGATACGTGGTGATGATACTCCCGGCCAGCGTATCGGAGGGTATCCGGATTTGCGAAATAGCGTTGTTGGTCAATCGGCCGAAGAGAGACGCGTTCAGGTACGTTTTCTTGATGGTTGCGCTTGCGCTTAGTTCAACGTTATCTGTCAGTTCGGGGCTCAGATTCGGATTACCCACCATAATCATCTGTGGGTTGGCGGCATTCACGTTTGGGTTTAACTGCTGTAAACCCGGCCGCTGAATCCGACGGTTATAGGCAGCTTTGAGCGTCGTGCCCCCTGTCAAACTTTTCGACACATTAATGCTGGGAACCAGATTGCTGTAATCAGGAATGTTGAGGGGCGTGTTTTCGTTAGCTGTTGCCGATATGCCCGTGTGTTCGTATCGCGTGCCAATCTTGAAGGTGTACTTGCTGGGCGTTACGTAGGTATAGGAGATATAACCCGCTCCGATGTTCTGATTATACTTGAGCGAACCCGATGGATTGGTTGGGTCAAAAATCAGTTCGCCCGTACTGCCACCGACCTGGTACTGGTACCGGCTATCTACCTGGCGCATAATGGCTTTGCCGCCAAATTCAAGCAGTTGATTTTTGCGGATCGGCGTTTGATAGTCGGTCTGGAACGTTACTTCCTGGTTGGTATTGTTGTTCAGGTTTCGCTGACGACCCGTCAGTTCACCCGTCTGGCCCAGCAGGTCGGCATAGAAATTATTGGTCAGGCCCGTGCGGCTGTACTGCGTCGAAATCGACCACTCCTGCTGCGGCTTGAAGGTGCGAATGTAGTCCAGATTCATATCGACCGAATTGGACAGGTCTTTTCGATCCACATCCCGGTTGGTCATACCCAGCAGCGATTCATTGGCGTACGTACTGGTGAGCTGATTCTGCTGCTGAATAAAATTGCGGGTACCATACCGGACGTTGGCCGACAGCGACTGATCTTTCGCCAGGTCATAGTCGATACCCAGCGTATACTGACCAAATATAGGTTTATCGAAGGCCGTACCCGTCTGGCTGGTCCGCAGCGCCTGCCCACCAACCATCGTCGTCTGGTCCAGTGTGGAGGAAGCCCGGTTGTACATGGCCCGGCCGAAACCACCGAGGGTAAGCCCTAATTTTCCTTGCCGATAGGAGCCATTCAGTCCCAGGTTAGAGGCCCGCAAGCCCGCTCCCGCGTCAACATTCAGCGTCAGGCCATGCAGTGTATTCTTTTTGGTCACGATGTTGATAATGCCGGCAGCGCCTTCGGCGTCATATTTTGCCGACGGGCTGGTGATCACTTCCACCGATTTGATCATGTCGGCCGGGAGTTGCTTGAGGGCGTCGGCCACGTTGGCCGCTACAATGGTAGAAGGCTTGTTGTTGATCAGTACGCGGATGTTCTGACTGCCCCGCAGGCTCACGTTGCCATCCAGGTCGACCGAGAGCATCGGTACCCGTTTCAGCACATCGGAGGCATCACCCCCTTTGGCGGTTATGTCTTTGTCGGCGTTGAAAACTAGCCGGTCTACTTTCTCTTCAATGAGTGCCGCCTGACCCGTGACCACCACCTCACCTAAGGTCCGAATGTCGGCTGGTAATTTGATCGACCCCAGGTTCAGGTCCGTACCTTTTGCCACGGTAATCTTCTGGGATTCTCGGGTCTTGTAGCCAATAAACGAATACTGAAGCCGGTAGTCGCCCGGAGCCAGTTTGCTCATTGAGAATTGACCTTTGGCGTCCGACGTGGTGCCGTCGATGGGCTTGTTCGTGGCTACGTTGATAAGCGCAATGGTGGCAAACTCGACGGGTTTACCCGAAGTCGAATCGACCAGCAGACCCGTTAGTTTACCATTCCCTTTCGGGCTGTCTTCGGCTACACCCGTAAACTCCTGCTTCCGGCGGTTTTCCTGGCCGCCCATACCGGGAGGGCCGCCACCCGGAGGGCCAAATTGTGCCTGTATGGTCTGGATCTCGGTCAAACCGCTCCACAGACCGAGGGTGAGTAGCAGAAGCAAGAATGGTTTCATTGTGGTCGGGGTATTGCTGATTGATAAACCAAAACAACACGGATTCCGGCACCCGTAAAAACCCAATAGACCGTTGGGGTATAAACGTCGACAGAGAGCCGGTTTTAACCGATGGAACAGAAACCGGGCGTACCGGCTATCCCGGAGGGGCATCTATCGGCTGGAACGGGTGACTCATCGGTAAATTTGATCCAACCAGCGATTGATGGATGAGCAGTTTATAAATTGGTGTAAACTTGCAGCTTCTCAATCGATTATGGCTGCTACTCCATTTTTTCGCCGGTATGTTCCCCTGCTGAGTCATGTGCTGGGCTGGGGTTTATTAGGCTATCTGCTTTTCTTTGCTCAGTCCTTTAGTTCAGAGATCCGGTTTCCCAATTTATTCTGGCTGAGGCAGGGTATCTTTTTCTGTCTCATGGTAGGCACCTTCTATACAAACTCGCATTGGCTCGTTCCGAAAGTACTGCTGCGCGATCAGACTGGTCGCTACCTGCTGATGCTGGTTGGCGTTATTCTTATTATTCTTCTGATTTTATGGGGTATCGAAACCTGGTTTAACTTACCTGTACTGGTGCATCGGGCTTTTCATCCTGACGGGAAAGGAGAGCCCCGATTATATGGCTGGATTGTGCCAAACCTGTTCACCATTCTGCTGGTACTGGGCATCAGCACCAGCCTTACGCTGTTGCAAAAGTGGCAAACGGACGCCAACCTCAGGTTGTCGCTGGAGCAGGCCAAAACGGCTTCTGAACTATCGTTCCTGAAAGCCCAGATCAATCCGCATTTCTTTTTCAATACGCTCAACAACATTTATGCGTTAACCCTGCTCGATGTCGAAACCGCCCGGGAAGCCCTGCACCGACTCTCGCGCATGATGCGCTACGTGCTGTACGATACACAAACCAGTACGACCCTGCTGAGTAAAGAACTGGCGTTCGTGAACGATTACATTCAGCTTATGCAACTTCGGCTTACCGATAAAGTAACGGTCACGCTCGAATCACCCGACCCGTTGCACGACCGGCCCATTGCACCAATGCTCTTGTTACCTTTCGTGGAGAATGCGTTCAAGCACGGCGTCAGCGCCCTGTACCCGAGTCAGATTCAGATTACTATCCAGCAGCGGCAGAACCAGCTTTTGATGGATGTACGAAACACGCTGTTCGCCGATAAAGCCCCCTCACTCGAACGAGGCAACGGCATCGGGCTAATCAACACACGACGACGACTTGACTTGCTTTACCCGGATCAGTATGCGTTGCAGATTGATGAGCAAACCCCGGCGGGTGAGTACCGGGTTCAGTTAACCCTCGACCTGCCATGATACTTTCCTGCATTGCCGTTGACGACGAACCACTGGCCCTGGGCCTGGTTTGTGCGTTTATCGAAAAAACGCCTTTCCTGCACCTGACGGGCCGCTACAGCAGCGCCGTTGAAGCGTTGCAGGGATTGTTATCGGGTCCACCCGTCAACGTTATTTTTCTGGATATTCAGATGCCCGATCTGACCGGACTGGAGCTGGCCCGGGTTCTGGAGCGCAGCAACCGGGGCGCGCACATCACCCGGATCATTTTTACAACGGCATTCGACCAGTTCGCCCTCGATGGTTTTCGGGTCGATGCGCTGGACTATTTACTCAAGCCGTTCAACTACGAGGAGTTTCTGCGGGCCGCCAGCAAAGCGCGTCAGTACTTCGATCTGGTTCAACGGACCGAGACGGCTCCCGCGCCACCACGCCTTACACCCCCCGCCGAACCGGCTGAAGATTACCTGTTTCTGAAAGTCGAGTATCAGTTGGTGCGTATTGCCTACACGGATATTTTGTATATCGAAGGTCTGAAAGACTACGTAAAGCTTTATCGCCAGAGTGATCCTGATAAGCCGGTGCTGTCCTTAACGAGTTTGAAGAGCTTGGAAGAGAAACTTCCGGCAAACCAATTTATGCGGGTCCACCGGTCGTTTATCGTCGCCCTGCACAACATCAGTGCGTTTACCAGAAACTCGGTACAGATCGGCTCCACCGTAATTCCCGTCAGCGATCAGTACAAAGATGTTTTTGGCCAGTTTATCAGCCGCTGGTTATAAACGCAGGAGGTAGTAAGTAACGAATAAAACAATACGGCCCACAAAACGGTATAATCTGTACAAGCTCTATTGGTAAATAGGATAGAGCTGTGTACTGTATGAATACGAATCGGCAATGGGTAGCCTTGCTAACTGAAGACGAAGATGATTTTGCTTATTGGCAGTTCGGTTTCGCGAACTGGGCCAATCACATAGAGCTAAACTGGTTTGCAACAGGGGATGCGTTTTTTGACCGGCCCGACCTGACCGCTTCCCCACCCGTTGTGCTGCTTTTGGATGGCTTGATACCCAATAATGACGAGCCTCACTGGCTGCGTCGTATTGTCGCGCATGAATGCTGCCGGAAGATGGCCATTGTTATGCTGGCCGACCATTTTACGGATGCGGAACGTCAGCAGTATGGGGAACTGGGAGCCATTGATTTTATCATCAAACCTGTCAATCAATCTGAGCTGGAAAGAGCCATCCTGTCCGTTCGTCAGTATGCTGCTGGTGTAAACTAAGTCTCGGCCTTATTACTAACAATAGTCACGAACCGTCTTATGGAAACGATTTACAACTGGTTGCTTCAAAGCATGGGCAATGAAGGAAATACGTACACGATTTTAAATTGCCAACGGACCAGACGGACTGAGGGAGGAGAACACATACAGGTAATGGCCCGGCTGAAGGATTTCAGTATGGTCAACTTGCTCATTTACGATGGGTCATTAACCGAAGACGAGACGACTAAACTAGCCGGAGGGAGCACCGCGTTTGAACGCCATACCTTTAGCCAGCCAAAAGAAGTACTTGATTTCCTGCACACAGGCCAAATCGATGATGCCACGACGTTGACGGGGGACGATGCCATACAGGTACTCGTGTTTAAGCCGGTCGGTGAAGCGGGCGAACTTACCTTTCCCCCTGAGCAAACCACCAATTAATTGTTTCCTCTTTTCTGCCGTAACCAGCAGGCTCGCTGCCAGACTGCGTCCAGGATAAGGATGCCTCAAAACAGGGAACGGGCCAGGCTATGCGCAGTTGAAAAGACGGTAACGCAGGCATCAGCGGACCCGATGGTGTTACTGTGCTGAAAATTAATGGCGATAAAGTTAGGGCGTAAAATACCAATCGGTATATTTGTGCCATGAATAGCGAATTGTCAAAAGCCGACCGGACCCGTCAGTTCATCATTGAGATGACGGCCGGGGTGTTCAATACCAAAGGATACGCCGGTACATCGATTGCTGACCTGACGGAGGCTACCGGACTTACCAAAGGCAGTATTTATGGCAACTTCAATAACAAGGAAGAAGTAGCTTTAGCCGCCTTTGACTACAATCTGTCGTTGGTATTGAAAGCGGTACAGGCCCGAATGAGCCAGGCAAAAACCTGTCATGAACAGTTGATGGTGTATGCACAGGCGTACCAGAGCTTCAACCAAAGGAGCTTTCCTGTAGGTGGCTGCCCTATCCTGAATACGGCCATTGAGGCCGATGATACAAATAACTTATTGAAAGACCGGGCGGAGAAAGCTATCCTGACCTGGAAGCGCACCCTGATCGACATCATCAAAATGGGCAAGGATTCTGGGGAGTTCAGCGCTACCGCCGAACCCGAATCAACCGCTTTAGCCATGATTGCCCTGATTGAAGGCGGAATTATGATTGCCAAAGTGACCAATAACCCGGCCAGTCTGAATAAAATCCTGAAGACGGTAGAAAAACTTGTCAATCAGTTGCTCAAATAGCCCATCGATCTTTCCCGGTCACTTTAATCTTCCAGCCTTATGCTTGTTGTTTTATGCTTAAAAATATACCGATCGGTATTTTATAGAGTCGCCTACTTATTTTACTGACGACGACCGGCGCTACGGTTGTAGGGTGGCCTGACTGGGGCAACAGACCTACTCCAAAGCGATATTGACGTTGAATAGCTGTCCCATTTACTTACCAATAAATCAATTAAAATCAGAAACCATGAACACAACATCGAACACCGTACTCATCACCGGCGGCAGTGCCGGAATCGGGCTGGAAATGGCTAAACTATTAGCGGCTACCGGCAATACAGTCATCATCACCGGTCGGGACCAGGCGCGTCTCGATAAAGCCCTGACCCAGCTTGACGGGGCAACCGGAATTCTCAGCGACATTAGCAAAGAGACCGACGTCGAAGCCTTGGTCGCTACGCTGACACGTGATTTCCCCAAACTTAATCTGGTTATCAACAATGCAGGCCGGGCCCTCGTCTACAACATTGCCGACAGCGAAGGGGCTTTTGCCATCGCTCAGGACGAAATGTTGACCAACTATTTATCGGTTATTCGGTTGAATGAAAAGTTATTGCCGGTGTTGAAGGCGCAGCCGGAAGCCGCCATTGTCAATGTTTCTTCGGTCGTTGCGTTCGTTCCCGGCAGTCTGGCCACGTATTCAGCCAGCAAGGCGGCCCTGCATTCTTATACCCAATCATTACGGGTCGCTCTTAGTCGCAGCAGTTCGGTGAAAGTGTTTGAATTGATGCCACCCCTGGTTGATACTGAGTTTTCGGCACCGATCAATGGCAAAACGGGCATTGCTCCATCGGTGGTTGCCCAGGCCTTCGTTGAGGCTCTTGCAAACGACACATATGAAATTCGGGTTGGCAACACGCAAACGATCTATGACCTTTACCTGCAATCGCCGGATACGGCCTTACAGGTGATGCAGCCTGCCGCTTAACGAAGCGGGTAGATGAGTACGTAAAATGGGTGCGTAAATGGTCTATACAGACGTTTACGCACCCATTCTGTGTATCTGAAAACTCGACAGGCCGCGAAGGCTGGGCTACCGTTAAAATCTCCGCTTTCTACCGCAATTCCTGCTATTTATACTGCTTTCATCAAGCCATTTGCCCCTGTGACAGCGGTGCCTAACGGAACGAATAAATACCAGATTTTAGAGAGTTCTCAATTTGATGTCTCGGAACCAGACGCTGGTGTTCCAATCCTGCAAACCAATCCGTCCGCTAAACTTTCCCTGGCCAACCGGCGTATTTTTAAGCTTGCTGGCCGACATGCGCTGTTTCCAGTCAGCACTCGTCAGATCGTGTTCCTGAACCGTGTAGCCATTGAGCATCACCGTCAATTTGTTTTTTCGGAGGCTGACCGTGAGCTGATTCCAGCTTCCAAGTGGTTTTGGTTCCTGGATCCGCACATCAGCCAGGCCAAACAGATCGCCGGAACTGTGCGGATGGTTTACCTCTTTCTGGTAAAGCTTATCATCGCCCACCTGAACCTCGATAGCGGTATCGAATATTTTTTTGTATTTCGGCTCTTCCTGCACAAAGAAAAAGAAGCCACTGTTGGTGTACTTCTCAATTTTAAACTCCGCCTTGAACTCAAAATCACCCGATACACGCGCGTCGGTCACTAAATCGCCCGCGTCGCGCGATGGGCCAGTTGCCGTAGCGGGTACATCCAGATGAAGGGCACCCTGTTCGATTTTCCAGGATGCGGGCGTATCTTTCCCGTTGTAGCGGTGCCAGCCTTTCAAATCCCGGCCGTTAAAGAGAAGTTTCCAGCCATCTTTCTTTTCCTGAGAGGATAACGTATTGGGTGTTTGCGCCTGTACAGACGTGCAGGCAAGACCTATGAGCAAACCGAAAGCAATTGATTTAGCGAACATTTGAATTACGATAAACAGGAGTTATTTCCCGTAAAGTAAAGAATAAAGCCGAAGAGAATTACTTGCGTTACGTATGCACAACGGTCTGCTGCCCTTTAAAAAAGAGCCAGCAAGGCGTACCTGCTCTGTAAAACAATGGAATAGACCCACACACTCCGCTGACAGATTACTGGTGAATCAACGGCCAGAGCAAATGACGGAACATGCTGCCGCCTTAGACCGCCTGGTCAGTCGCTACGTAAGCGGCAATTACGGGCTGCAAACGTGGTAGAATAGCCTCGATCTGCCTCTTTTCCTCTTCTGTCCAGTGTCGGGCATGCCCAAACAGGCAGGGCTGTAGAATTCCCCAAAGTTTATTGTCGGCCTGAATATGCGCATGAATCAACGACCGATGGCCGAAGGTTTCCTGCTCAAACTGCCGGTTGAGAACTTCAGGGCCTGCCGTGTCAACATCATCGACATAAACCGATGGTTTCATGGCCAGCCCCGCCCGAATCAGTGGGTCCTGGGCTGGCAACTCATCGGTATCGGGCTGCCAGCGGGGCTGTATGGTGTTTTTGTCGGGAATGGCCTGGCTTTTTCGCCAGCAAAAAGCGGTTCGTCCACGCGCCTGATCGGGCTGCCGCACATAGAGAAAGCAGCGATCCGCTTCTAAAGTCGTCCCAACGATTTCGACAGCCTGATTGAGGGTATGAGCGGGGGAGTGGCCAGCCTCAATGAGTTTTTCAATGGTTGCCGACAATGTGTTTAGGGAAGTCATGTAAGCTTAACACCTGAAGCCCGGCCGGAGTTTATTGATTTTACGCTGATTGGTCGCCCCGCGGTTGATCGACCGTCTACTTTTCGATCTACGTATAGTCCCATCAATGAGCCGTGTAACGGGTGGAAGCCTAAACTGAACAATGGCAAATGATTGGTAGTTGTGTGGCTTATCAACCTAAACACGATAGCAGCCATGCAAAATCAAGTAGCCGCCTATTTACCGAGTCCCAGTCCTGTTATTCTGATCGTATACAAGAAAGAGCCGTATCAATATATTGCCGTTTTTGTCAATCAGACCCGCCAGCAGGCCGAAGACACCTTTAAGCAGAAATACAACCTTGAGGGCGAGGAAAACTATGAGGTCAAAGAGTATGAAGATGTTGAAAGTTACTCGGTCACCGAAGACGGAAATCTGCTGGTCAATGGCAGCTACAAATAAAAAAAGCCTGCATTAACTGTGCAGGCTTTTTTGCTGGCTTGGCGAAACGATTTTTACATTTATTTCCTGTTGGCGCGCTGCCAGGCCCAATTACGGCCCAACGATCAGGGTGTGATTTAGTTTGTTGTAACCCGTCTGGGCCTCCCAAATTTCTGTATTGGCCAGCCTGATGCTGTAAACCGGATTTTGCGCCAGTGACTGATAGCCGTCAGGCAGATTGAGCAACAGCTCATAGCGACCGGCCTTCATGGCTGCCGGAAGCTGGAGCTTATGGCGAAGCAGATGCGCACCGGGAGACAACCGACGGGCATCCGCTTCTATCGTAATACGATGAATGGCTCCACTCGCCGTGTTCCGCAGAATAAGTTCAAGGGGTCTTGGGTTGTAAGGGGCGCTATAACCCACGTTGGACAGGGCCAAATCGATTGGCAAGCGCTCGCCTGCTTTAATTCGGTCGGGGATGGTTGCGGACCGTAGCACGAACCGGTAGCCCAATCGGCGTTGAATACGACCCATGCATCCCTGGGTTTGCCAGTCATTGTTTACATCATTATTATAACTGGCATTCAGGTAGCTATAATGCATCAGGGCCATTTCCTGCTCGGCCCGCCCCAGCGGTTCGCAATCATTCTGTGGACTGAATGCATCATCACAGGTTTCGCCCCCTACGGCCGTGTAGCGGCTATCCTGCGCCATGTACCGACGTAGTATATCGGTAGCGGGACCGCGTTTGGTCGATGAGTTGCCAACATCATAAAAGGTGCCGTAGTCATCGGCGCTGGCTAGAAAACAGTCGTTGTGAAACCCGATTCGGGCGGGATCAGAACGTTGGTACGGTTCCCCAACGCCCATGGCAGCCGAGCTAACGGGCGCTTTGGGTCCATATACAAACCGCTGCTTGATCTGCGGGGTACGAACCTGCACCATGCGGTCTTTAGGCAGGGCTTTTAGCAGAGCGGCCAACACCTGGTTGCGATCCTGCCAGCTACTGTCAGGCACCACGCCAAGGCTGTTGGTGGACGCGTCGCCAAAATAATCCGTGAAGTAGTTCTCACCCCAGATTCCGATAAAGCCCATTTGCAGTACGGAAATAACATCTGCATTCTTCTGAAACAGCGGACTCAACTGGCTGATGTGAGCTAACACAATGGCTTTGGGGGCGTCGCCGTAGGGGGGACATATCTTATACTGATCCGGGCAGTTACCCGAATTGGCCTGTTCCGTATAGGCGAACCGGAGAATGAGCTTGACCCCCGCCTGGCGGGCAATGGCAAAATCCTGATCTACTTTTTCGAGAAAATCCTTACTCAAGGGGCTGTTCTTGAAGGTTTCCAGCCGATAACTCCGATACACCAGGGAGCACTGGATAGGGTAGCTGGCCTTGGAAACATGCTGGGCCTGGGTTCGGTAACTGGCTAGCGTAGGCCCATCGAGGGGAACGAACCGGGCCGAAGAGGTGCTGATCGGAACATAAAATCCCCGTTCGGGGTTGGGGAAATCCTGCTGGCTTTCTGAATACGTCAGGCGGTGGTTCTGGGCCAGGAGGGCCGTCTGGCTAAGGAAGGTAAAAAAGATGAAGCCTGACAACCGTCGGAAAGAATAGATCATGGATGCATGAGTACGTGGTACGCGTTAAAGATAAGCAAAACCGCAGCAGGTTTAGCTTGCCGGGGAGTCTGGGCGAAAGCCTGACTTTTGTTCAGCAAGCCTGGCGGCTGTAACTTAGCCCAATGATGCGATTCTTGTGCCTACTGGCGTTGAGTGTAGGGCTGCTGGCCGGTGCGGGCCAGGCAACCGCTCAAGCCATCGTGATTAAAGGCTCGTCAGACGGCCGGATAGCCTTCAGCGGAAAATGGTTGTTTCGGGCTGGTGACAGCACTGGCTGGGCTAGTCCAGTCTATAATGACCGCCACTGGACCGCCATTGCCCCCAACATTGACCTGGACGAAAACCCGCAGCTTTGGCAAGCCCGGCAGGGCTGGTTTCGGCAAAAATTTCGCTTCCGGCGACTTCCGGGCGAAGACCTGATGCTGACCTTCCAGCAATTTGGCCACTCGGAGATTTTCCTGGATGGACGACGGCAGGCAGTGCTCAAGCCGGTTCGCTACGATTCCGGAGGTTCGCAGCGGATCGTGGCCTTCCTGCCCATACGAATTAAGGATACGAATCAACACACACTGGCGGTGCGCTACGCTTTTCGGGCCGACCCGCTGGTTGGCGCGGTCGTTGACAAAGCTCCGTTTCTAGTGGATATTGACCCGGCAGACCGGGCCGGCATTCACTTGCTGGACGGACAGCAAACGGGAGCGGGCCTATCGGGTCTGATGGTGGGGATTTTCGGCTTGTTGAGTCTGCTCCATTTCCTGTTTTACCGGGCTAATCCAACGCAGACTGTACACCGGGCACTAAGCGCCACCATGCTGGCTTTTGCCCTGTCGTTTCTGACTGATCTGGCCGATCACTACGTCGGTACCCTCACCTTAGATTCCCTGCGTGGGGCGCTGGCCATACTGAGCATCAACGCGGCTTTTGCCTTATTGCTCCTGTCGGTCTATACGTACCTGGGGCGACGGCCCGGCCGCTTGTTCTGGGGCCTGGTGGTCGTGCAGATGGTGACTGCCTTCTACACGGTTTCAGTCGCACCCCCGTCTGACAAACTGTTCCTGATCCCTTTCGTGGGCATACTGATCGAATACATCCGGGTAAGCTGGCTGGCCAAACGCCATAACCCGGATGTGGACGCCAGATTGCCCTGGAACTCACTGAAAGTGACGCTGTATGCCGTACTGGCGATGATCCCGGTGGCAATCCTGATGGGTATTTTGGAGAGCAAATACAGGATGAGTGCCGCTGAAGACTGGGTGATGCTTCCCCTGGTGATACTGGTCCTGCTGGCTTTGTTCAGCATCCCGCTGGGTTTATCATTCTCGCTTGTGCGTGATTATGCCCGGACGTATCGGACGTTGCAGAATAAATTGCAGGAAGTCGAACAACTGTCGGCACAGGCAATGATCCAGGAGCAGGAAAAGCAACAACTGCTGGCTCGCCAGAATGAGATACTGGAGCTCCAGGTGGCCGACCGGACCGCCAAACTGAGCCGATCCTTACGCGACCTGCAAAATACCCAGCAGCAACTCATTCAGAAAGAGAAGATGGCCAGTTTGGGGGAGCTGACGGCGGGTATTGCCCACGAAATTCAGAACCCGCTCAACTTTGTCAACAACTTTTCTGAGGTGTCGGATGAACTGGTAGACGAACTACGGGCGGAACAGCAAAATTCCGTCCGCGATACTGACCTGGAAACGGAGCTGCTGGACGACCTTAAACAAAATCTGCAAAAAATTACCCAGCACGGTAAGCGGGCTTCGGCCATTGTGAAGGGCATGCTCGAACACAGCCGCTCCAGTCTGGGAGAGCGTCAATCCATTACTATAAATGCTCTGGCCAATGAATATCTCCAGATCGCTTACCAGGGCCTGCGGGCCAAAGACAAGGAATTTACGGTTGAGCTGACGACTGATTACGGGGCTGATTTATCCTCGCTGGAGGGGATACCCCAGGAGATTGGTCGGGTATTGCTGAATCTATTCAACAATGCTTTCTATGCGGTACGCCAGAAACAGAAAACGACAAGTCTTGCTTATCAGCCCAGAGTTACCGTACAAACTCGTCAGGCGGATGGGCGTACCCTGATTCGGGTGAGCGATAACGGGACAGGCATGCCCGAATCGGTTCAGGAGAAGATCTTTCAACCTTTCTTCACCACCAAACCAACCGGGGAAGGTACGGGACTGGGCTTGTCGCTCTCGTACGACATCATTACCAAAGGGCATGGGGGATCGCTGCTGGTGGAAAGTCAGGAAGGAGAGGGGAGCACGTTTATCGTTGAGCTGCCCAATCCGCGCGTCAACGCATAAACAATCCGAAGCGTTTAAGAACGACCACCGTAGGCGAATACGGATGAAAACTAAGGAAAGAAGCTTCCAGGGGAATTGCGTTATTGCAAGCTGTTGATTGTAAGTGAGTTGGGCAATTGATGAGAACTGGTCGACAATCAAAATTGGTTGCTGCCGAAAAAAGGAAACGCTCCGGCATAGGTGAGCTGTAGCTTGCGTTTAGTGTAATTATTCTGGAATTAATTTGACTAAAAGGAAGGTATTGGAATTTAAGCAGAAAATTGTCTGGAAATAAACTGGTAATAGATATTATTGTACGCTACAGACCTGCTTAGCTGTAGTAGGCCAACTGCTTAGCATCAGATTAACAGCCTATTTTTTTATGATAAACTAATTCTACATGATGATTTCATTACCTGATTATGCCAGGAGCAGACGCCTGAAATGGCTACTGGCGGGCCTTTTTTTATTGGCCGTTCAACTAAGTTATGCCCAGTCGAGTATCACAGGCACCGTAACGGACGGAGCCACGGGTGAGGGACTGGCCGGTGCTACGATCCAGGTTAAAGGAACCAACGTCGGGGCAACGAGCGATGCCAGTGGGAAATACCAGATTTCGCTACCCGCTGCGGGTAAGGTGCTTGTTGTCTCATTTATCGGCTATCAGCCCACCGAGATTACCGTAGGGAGCCGGAGCGTTGTCGATGCTAAATTAACCAGCTCCGATAACGCACTCAGCGAAGTGATCGTCGTTGGGTACGGTGTACAGAACCGGCGCGACGTGACCACGGCCATTGGTTCGGTAAAAGCCAGGGATCTGGCCAACCAGCCCGTGGCCAGTTTCGATCAGGCACTGGCCGCAAAAATTGCCGGGGTGCAGGTAACACAAACGTCCGGTGCGCCGGGTGCGGCACTCTCGGTTCGGGTTCGGGGAACGGGCTCCATTAGCGCCGGTAATGACCCGCTCTACGTGGTGGATGGAATTCCTCTGTCGCGCGATACCAAATTCGCTACGGGCGGCACCAGCACGCAGTTTCCTGACAACCCGATCAACGTACTCAGCACACTCAATACGGACGATATTGAAAGCATCGAAGTCCTGAAAGATGCGTCAGCGGCTGCTATTTACGGATCGAGGGGATCGAACGGCGTTGTGTTACTGACAACCAAACGGGGTAAAGAGGGAAAAACGGTGGTCAGTTACGACGCATATGCCGGGGTGCAGCAAGTATCGAAAAAGATCGATCTGCTCGATGCGTATCAATATTCGCAGATAAGCTACGAAGCGAAAAACAATGCCTACATCGACCGCAATCCAACCGGAAAACCAACCGACTCAAACGATATTCGGAACAAGGGCGTGGGGGCACCGAGCACGCTCATTCAACCCGAAATTGTGCCGTATCTGTCAGGTCAGCCTGGTTTGACCAATACCGATTGGCAGGATGCCATTTTTCGCTCAGCCGCTATTCAGAACCATACGTTGTCTATTTCTGGTGGCAAAGACAATGTTAAATTCTATGTATCGGGAAATTACATGAATCAGCGGGGTGTCGTGATTAGTTCGGGCTTTAAACGCTACAGTACCCGGGCCAATGTCGAAGTGAAAACCGGCCGACTGACGACGGGGATCAACCTCAATCCAACCTATTCGTACCACGATCTGGTTAAGGCTGAAGGCCCCTATCTGGGCGAAGGCGTTGTGGGGCTGGCTTTACAGGCGGCTCCTATTTTCCCAGTCACCAACCCCGACGGAACGTATAATTTCGGTAATAATGGCTGGGGGTACGGCGCTACATCAATCCTGAATCCGGTAGCGATTGCCAATCAGGTGAGCGATAAACTGAGCCAGCTTCGAGTACTCGGCAACGTCTATGCGCAGTATGCCATTACGAAAGATTTGTCGTACCGGATTAGCCTGGGTGCCGATGTGAACAGTTTTCAGCGCGATTACTACCGGCCATCGACCCTCGAAATCCGGGATCGGAAAGGAGCTTCGGTGCCAACGGGTTTCTCGCGGGCGCAGAATTTTGTAGACTGGCTCGTTGAAAATACGTTGAACTATAACCATTCCTTCGGCTTGCATAACGTCTCGGCGCTGGCCGGCTTCTCCTCGCAGAAAGACCGTCGGGTAGCGAACGAGCTTACCGCCACCAACTTCCCGAATGATCTCGTCTACACGCTCAATGCCGGTCAGGTTTCATCGGGTAGTTCCGATGTTCAGGAATGGTCGTTACTGTCGTATCTGGGCCGGGTGCAATATGACTACAATGGCAAATACCTTCTGTCGGCGGCCGTGCGGGCCGATGGGTCTTCCCGCTTTGGTAAGGACAACCGCTGGGGTTATTTCCCGTCAGTATCGGCGGGCTGGAATCTATCACAGGAGTCATTCCTGAAACCTGTTTCGTGGTTGAGTGACCTGAAATTGCGCGCCAGCTACGGGCTAACGGGTAATTTCCAGATTCCAAACTACGGATCCATCAGTCTGCTTGGTTACCAGAACTATATTCTTGGCAACGAAACCATCGTGAGTGGCCTGGCTCCTGGAAATTCGGCCAATGATAAATTGAAGTGGGAAAAAACGGCCATGTTTGACATTGGATTTGACGTTAGTTTCCTTCGCAATCGCCTGAATCTGACGGTCGATTACTACAATGCCAATACATCGGACCTGCTGTTGAATGTACCCGTACCGCGTGCATCGGGTTTCAGTACGGAATTACAGAACATCGGTAAAGTGAATAACCAGGGTATCGAATTTACACTCGGTACGCGTCAAACATTCGGCCAGTTCCGCTGGGATGCCAGTGCCAATATTGCTGCTAACCGCAATAAGGTGAAAGCGCTCGGACCCTCTGGTGATCCGATCATTGTAGCTGGTGGCGTGGCGGGTGCGCAGTTTATCACCCAGATCGGTCACCCGATCGGCGAATACTACACATATGTCAACGATGGCGTTTATAAAAATCAAGCCGAACTGGACGCCAACCCCGCTTTACACGTATCTACCTCCCGACCCGGTGATTTTAAATTTCGCGACGTTAGCGGGCCTAATGGTGTACCGGATGGTAAGTTCGATCTAAGCAACGACCGGACCGTGACGGGCAGCTATTTCCCGAAATACACGTTTGGGTTCACGAACAATTTCGCCTACAAAGGTTTCGATTTGAGTTTTGCTATTCAGGGCGTTCAGGGTCATAAAATTCTTAACCTGCTGCGTCGCTACGTGTATAACATGGAGGGTAATGGCAACCTGTTCGTCGGCGCACTGAATCGCTGGCAGTCGCCCGATAATCCGGGTAACGGTCTGGTGAACCGCGCTAACCGGCTAGCGTCGGGTTCGAACGGAGAAATCTCGACCTGGCATATCGAAAGTGGCTCATACGTGCGGATTCGGAACATTACACTTGGCTATACCCTGCCGACGGCTCTGTTGCAAAAAATACGGCTGACCCGGGCGCGCCTGTACGTGACAACCCAGAACCCGTTCACGTTTACCAAGTACCTGGGGTATAACCCAGAGGTAAACAGCCGCCCCGACAGTGCCCTCTCATCGGGTGAAGACTATGGGACGTATCCATTGCCCCGCACAACATCGGTCGGTCTCAACCTATCCTTTTAAGAAACAGCTATGAAAAAAATAACGTTAGCCGTGGCCCTGTTGGTTAGCCTGTCGGCTTGTCAGAAAGATTTTCTGGACCTAAAACCGTTGTCACAACCCAATGTAGATAACTTTTATAAAACCGCCAATGACTTCGGAAATGCGGTTAACGGGGCCTATGATGCCTTGCAGAGTTCAACGCAATACGGAGGTGATTACAATACGATTATCGAAACCCGGAGTGATAATGTGCTCGATAACGACCCATCTTCGGGTGCTGGTTTACGGTATAATATCGACCGGTTTATCGAGCCAACGACGAACTCTGTTCTTCGCGATACGTGGGGAAGCCTCTATACCGGCATTAACCGCTGCAACCTGATTCTGGACAAGATCGACGCGGTCACGATGGATGCGACGCTGAAAGCCCGATATAAAGGAGAAGCGCAGTTTATCCGCGCCTTGTCTTACTTTAATCTGGTTCGGTTGTGGGGCAAAGTGCCGCTCGTGCTCAAGGCTGGTTCGACAACCGACGCCCGTTCGTACGTTCGAAACGAAGTGGCCGATATTTACACCGCCATCGAAAAAGGCCTGACCGACGCGTCGGCTGGTTTGCCGGCTACTTACACCGGTACCGATATTGGCCGGGTCACATCGGGTGCTGCCAAAGGTTTGCTGGGGAAAGTATATGTAACGGAGAAGAAATACGATCTGGCCGTATCGACGCTGAAAGACGTTGTGAACGGAACGACTTTCCGGTTGCTACCCAACGTAGCCGATGTGTTCTCGGTTGCCAACAAGAACAACGCAGAAATTCTGTTCGCGGTCAAATTCAAAAAAGGCGGTCTACAGGGCGAAGGCCACGGTTCCTGGTATGGTACCAGCATTGGCGACAACATCGAACCGTCATTGCGGGCGGCCTATTTGCCCGCCGATAAGCGGCTTCCGCTGACGGTGCAGGTGCCCGTGCCGACCAGCATCAACGCCGTTCCAAGAAAGTTTTATGATGAACTATCCGGAACAAATGACGTGGGGAACGACTTCCCGGTACTGCGTTTTGCGGATGTGTTACTGCTGTATGCCGAAGCCCTGAACGAGGTCGCCTATCAGGCCGATGGCGAAGCGTTCAAAACGCTCAATCTGGTCCGAACACGGGCGGGTGTACCCAGCTATACGGGTGCTGAACTGACAACCAAAGAAGCTTTTCGGACAGCTGTCATCAACGAACGCCGACTGGAACTAGCTTTGGAAAACGACCGTTGGTTCGACCTCATTCGTACGGGTACGGCGGTAGACGCCATCAAGGTGACGGGCATCACCATGCCCGCTTATCGGACGTTGTATCCCATTCCGCAATCGGAAATTGATACGTATAACAACAAAACCACGTTTGGGCAGAATCAGGGATATTGATTCATTGCCCGTAGTTGTTTTACCACAGAGGCACAAAGGCCACAGAGAACTCAATCCTCTGTGGCCTTTGTGCCTCTGTGGTAAAAAGAATCTGTTTCTGTATCCGTGGTTCGTGTCCTCACGAGCCACGGCTATATTTTACTTCTGTCGCTCGGCCCAGGCATCCATTTTACGCTCCAGCACGTCCAGAGGCATACAACCGTCTTTGAGGAATTCCTCATGAAAGGCCGCCAGACGGAATTTGTCGCCCAATTGCTTTTCGTACTTCGTGCGGAGTTCGCGAATTTTCAACGCGCCGATTTTGTAGGATAACGCCTGGCCAGGAATCGCCATATAGCGCTCTATTTCAGCCGTAGCGCCCTGTTCGGCAATGGGTTCGTTGTCCATCATGTACTTAATGGCCTCTTCGCGCGTCATGTGCTTCGTGTGTAAGCCCACGTCGACCACCAGCCGGATAGCCCGATGCATTTCATCGCCCAGCGCACCCATGTATTGATAGGGGTCCGTGTAAATACCCAGCTCTTTGCCCAGCGATTCGCAATAGAGCGCCCAGCCTTCGCCGTAGGCACCGTACCACGCAAACCGCCGGAACTTGGGCAGGCTGGTATTTTCTTGCTGCAAAGAGACCTGGTAATGATGCCCCGGAATGGCTTCGTGCAGAAACAGCGATTCCATACCCGACGTGACATTGAATTTGGTCGCATCCGGAATGGGCACGTAAAAAATTCCCGGCCGGCTGCCATCTGCCGAGGCCTGGTTGTATTCCGCACTGGCGGAGGCTTCCCGGAATTTCTCCGTCTGCCGGATCTCGAATGCTGACTTAGGCGTGTTGATGAACAGCTTTTTTAGATTTGGCTCAATTCTCGCCAGAATGGTGCGAAAAGCGGCTAGAACCTCCTTGGGCTGTTTGTAAGGGTAGAATTTCTTGTCGGTTTTGAGATGCGTAAAAAACTCATCCAGCGTGCCGTTGAAGCCGACCTGCGTTTTCACTTTCTCCATTTCTCCCCGAATGCGGGCTACCTCTTTCTGCCCAATTGCATAAATTTGATCCGGCGTATCGTTGGTGGTAGTCCAGGTTCTGACCAGATACCGGTACAGTTCCGGGCCCTGTGGCACAACATCGATACCCGATGTTGTACGAGCTTTGGGCAGGTACTCGGTCTTTAAAAAAGTCCCTAGCTTCTGGTAAGTGGGTACGATTTGTTCGCTGATGGCTTTTTTGTACGAAGCGGTCAGCCGGTCTTTATCGGCCGCACTGAAGGTCGGAGGGAGTTTTTTGATCGGTCCATAAAACAGACTTTTTGTCGGGTCACTCACGACCAGGTCGGTCATCTGCGGGATCATTTTGACGACCAGACTTTTGGGTAATACGCGCCCGGTAGCCATGCCCTTTCGGAACGCAGCAATGGCCGTATCGCCCCAAACGGTAAAGGCAGAAACGCGCTTTAGCCAGTCGTCATAATCCTTGACGGTCTTGAATGGCTGCGATCCTTCGCCACTGCCCAATTGACCAAAAGTCAGCGTCAATCCAGTGAACTGGTTGAACGGCATTTCTTCCTGATGGAATGGGTATTGCTCCAACTGCAGGGCTAATTCGCGCTTAAGAATGTCGTAGGAAATCTTGTCCTCGTCGGAGAGCTTTTCCCGGTCAAACGAGGTTAACTTCTCAAGGGTAGTGGTATAGAATGACTTCGTTTGATCCAGAAACGCCTGCGAAATATCGTTGGGTAATTGGTCATTGTACCGATTATCTCCCTGCTGCGTAGCTTCCACCGGAAACAGTTTTAACCGCTCCTCATAATAGTTGTCCAGGACGGTGGCAAAAGCTGTGTTGGCGGTGGTTGTCTGTTCGCTCTTTTTCGAATTGCAGCCAATCATCGTGGCGATAAGTAAGGGTAATAAAATGCGTTGCCTCATAAACGAATGGTCGGTTTTTAGGGCAGTAAGTTAAGTAATTTATGGAAGGGCATTATTGTGCTGCCGGTTACTTATAACCAACAAGCGAGGTTTCTTAAAACCTCGTTGAAGGACAGCGTAAGGTTTTGAGAAACCTCACTGGCCAGTTTTGAGAAACTGACATCACTATGGTACGCCTATCCATCAGAGTAATTCAAACAACAGCGTGACAGCACCCCCCAACTCAATCTGGTCACCGTGCTGAAGCGGGTAGCCCATTCCGGCAATGTCCGCTCGTTCCATGCGGCTATCCGGATGGAAGATTTTCGTTTTGTTGCCGCTGGCCGGGAGTCCACCCGGATCGACGAGGAGCGAATACTGGCGCTTGGCCGCATCGTACCGAATGGTGGCGTGAGACCGGCTGACCGCTCCGTTATCGGCTCCTTTCTGTGGGTCAAAACCCAGGTCATCGTCATTGAGGATAACAATGTCGTTTGTGCGAATACGCCCCGATGTGGTTTGCGTGGAGCGGCCCCGTCCAATGCAGAAACTGGTTTTTTGAGTAGGGTCCAGTCTATAATCGGTCTGTTCAGCCTGGCCGCTCAAGGCCACCACCCGTGCCAGTAGAGGAGTGCCCTGCGTCGTTGTATTGTCCTGCACAATCAATCCCAGGGTACCCTCCCGGTAGGTCGTTTCGGGCAATCCATCCGGATAAAATGCGTAGTCGAAGCGCCAGGGGTTGGGCAGTTTAATATAGTTGTCGGCGAGCTGTCGGCTTACCTCTTTTTGAAACTTTCCGGGCTGACTAGCCCATAACGCAACCCGATCAATTGCTTCCGCTTCGGGATTGGTCGAAACAATGCATAAGGTCACACCTACAGGCATTGTCTCAGGCTCATTCTGGTACGGACGCAGCTTATCGACGATAAAGTGAATCAACTGATCCCGTCGCTGGCCAGCGGGCGGTGGCCCCTGCGAAACGGCTTTGGGTAGTTCTGAAATCGGCTGGGTAACCTCCTCCGAATCGAAAGGCTGATCCGTCGGCTTAGTGGGTTGCACAGGTGGGGCAGACGTGAAGCCGAACAGGTTTTTTAGTGTATCGAGTAGGCTCATGGCATGTGACGTTATTTGGTTGTTCGCAGCGTAAACTTCCTGTCCGTGTTTCTAAAAGCTACCTAGATAACCGCGTTGTTTCAGGATGGGTGCCACTATGGTGTTGGCTAGCTGGACGGCTTCGGCTGATGACTCACCCAACTCTATACGAACACTAACGACCGTATGCGACTGGCCATTGGGTGTTGGGGCAAAAAATACGAACCAGCCGTCGTTCCGGCGAATTCCCTGTACAATGCGTTCGGGTGTTCCAGTTTTGCCCGCTACTCGTGCCACACTGATTTTACTGCGTCCTTCGGATGGATTCGACTGATCGATCATAAACGACTCTAATTGATCCGTATAATTGGCTTGGCGAGCTACCCGTTGACCTGTTCCGACGGGTTGTGGTTTCCCCGCCTGATTCAGCACATACCGCGATGGTTGCAACACGCCTTTATTCGCAATAGCCCCCGCCATGCGGGCCAGGGCAACCGGAGTCGAGGTGAGCTGGCCTTGCCCCCAGGCGAGCCCCGAGAACTCACTGCGGTACCGTTTGGGGTACTGCGTGCTGCTATAGAGATTCCGGCGGACGACAAAAGAGGAGTCGCGCCAGTGCTTCCGAATCAGAGCACGCTCGGGGTCTGTCCGCGTATCCGAGAAGGAGTAGCCACCCACAAAGTCGATGTTCATACCTGTGGCTAAGTATAGATCAGCCATTTCGTTGTCGAGCGTATGGTCGTTTGCCGTTCGAATGAAATAAACATTGCTCGACCGGACAATGGCTTTTCGCATATCAACCGATTCATTGCAGGGTTCTGATTCGCGGGTGCCCCGGCGAATAATCTCGTCGCACGAAATTTGGTAGCTAACGTCGGAGGCCGACGCGCCAAGCTTGTTAAAAGCCGCTAGGGCGGTGAGTATTTTGGCAGTCGAACCGGGCGCCGTCGGATAGGTCATGCCCAGGTCTCGCTCCGTTACCAGGTACGGCAATTTCTGCCGGTCGCGGTCGGCCATCTGCATCACATCCGGTGTTTGCAGGTTGGGTAACGGGTGTAGCGCCGAGGCCAGCACATCGCCCGAACCCGCATCGAGTACCACGACCGACACGCGCCGGTTCCGGAAATCGGATGTGGCCAGTGCCTGCTGAATGGCCACCTGAAGGTCTGCGTTGATGCTCAGGTGAAGGTCGCGGTTTTTGGCTTTACGCTCGGCCACTTCGCGGCTATCCAGACCAGCCCGAAGGGCGGGAGCCAGCTCGCTGTAATCGTATACCGACAAGGTGCGCGTTTGCTGAACCGACGGGCTAAAGCGGTCGGCCCGGTAATCGGTCGTGACGAGGTTCGTTTTGCGGGGGCGGCTATTGAAACCCCGTAACTCGCTGAGGTGCGTAGCTTCCGCATAATACCCATTGCTCTGGCCCCAGAAGAGTTGTGTGTTCAGATCACCAAGCCAGAAAAAAAGTTGGTTACCGAATGGGTAATAGCGCTGGAGTTGTTTTCGGGTCAGCACGTTAACCTCGTCGGCGCTAAGGCCGCTTCGCTGTAACTTGGTGGCTTGTTGGCGAATAAGTTCGGGTGAACTTGACGCCAGTACCAGGCCCGTTCGGTCATAAATCGTGCCTGCCGCCAGCGCTCGCGTAAGTCGTTCGATACGGGGGTTATAGCTGTAAACGGGATCGCCATTACGCGTTACCACCCGCGCGGGGCGCACAATATACGCACTACCCCGCCAGCCTACGATGGGCAGTAAATGAACAATGAGCACAACGACGCCCGCCAGGAATCCGGTAATACCCGCCATCAGAACAGTATCGTAATGGGTTGACAGGTATTCGCGTTGAGCCACTTCGCCTGGTCGGTGCGCTACACTAAAAGCGGCACCCATAGCCGTAAGATTGATAATCAGTGAAATCTTTCCGTAACTCAAAAACGGTACACTGATACCCGTAAGGGGCAGTAACCCAATTGAGCCGCCTGCTATAATCAGGAACTGAGCCCCTGTAGCTATGGCAATCCCCGCGATCAGAAAAAAACTAAACGGCTGCCCCGCCCGGCGCGCATGCAGAAATAGCCGATGCAACAGCACGCCAAACAGCAGAAATACGCAAACGACGCCCAGACCACCCAGTTCTTCGCCCAGACTGGGCAGAATCATGTCGGTATGAGCGGCCGGAATGGCATTGGCGAATCCTTTTCCCAGTCCCTGACCGGTCCAACCGCCGGATGCCAGCGCCCAGTAGCCATGTGCCAGGTGATCACCTCCATACACATCGTTGTTCCAGGGGCTGAGCCACATGGCTTTCCGGTCGGCCAGCCGGTCGCCCACAAACGGTAACTGATCGCCAAAGGCAAACATGGCCATAACGAGCAACAGCAATACGGGGGCTTCGGCCAGCAGAGCGATCCACCCTGTGCCGGTTTTGGAGCGAGCATCCCCTTTCCAGAATAGGTACCCGATTACGGCTACCAGACAGAGCAGCGTGGCCACGGCACCCGGCAACAGCCACAGCGCAACGCCATACCCGACACCCGTTGCGAGGGTAAGCGGAAGATTTCCTCTGGCAATGCTATAGAAGAGCAGAAACGTGAAACACACCACCAGGGCCGGACCCATATCGCCCAGCAGCAGGTAAAGCAGCATGAGCAGACCAGCGCCGGCCAGGGCACCAAAACTGACGGCAAACCGCCAGCGCAAATCGGGTAGCTGGCGTAATTGCTGTTCATTGGCTGCAAAGAAGCCGGCGAAAAATAACAGCAACAGGTATTTGGTGATCTCGCTGGGCTGAAATGTTAAGCCCAGCAGCGATAGATTCACCCGTACCCCGCTTCCTTCGGGCCCCGACCCGATGAGCAGCGTAAGTGCGGCTAATCCGGCGGCCAGCACCAGCCATGTCCAGCCCGATAATCGGACCGAAGCCCGGTTTCGTAACGTAAAGAGCCAGTCGTAGCGCCAGCTAGCATAAAAACGACCTACATTAAGCTGGGATAAAATCGTCATACCGACCAATCCGATAAGAACGCCTTGTAGGGTTTGTCCGGCAAAGAGGGTGTCCTGCAACGGGTCCTGGATGGCCAGTAGCGTAAGCACCGACAAGCCCGTAAGGAGCAGTAAGATCGGCAGCAGAAAAGGGTCGGGGTGAAAGCGCCGAAGGGACCAGACCCCGTTGACTAACCAGAAGGCCAGCAGAAATCCCGCGACAATTCCCCAAAATTGCCAGGTGAATGTGGCTGGTGTTCGGATGGTGAGCGCGTGATCGGTTTTTAGCTGCCCATAAACGGTCGGTCCAATGAGCCGAAGCTGGTGCGGCCGGGCGGTAAAGTCAACGGTTTTGTTGCTGGTTAGGTGAGCGGTACCGCGTCGGCTACCAAATTCAACGCCTGGTTTTAAGGGAACCACGCTATACCCCGCCCCCGACTTCAGTCCGGTGAACGTGAATCGGCCGTCAGTATCCGTTCGGGCATAAACGAAACGGTCAGGAAGCGTATCGGGCTGGGCCGTTGCCGGGTGGCGTTTTAGCTGGACCAGTACACCCGATAGGGGATGGTCTTCCCGACTGACCCGCCCGGTAAGTGAAACCGAGCCGCTCCCGACCTGAACGACGGCCGGATACGTTTTGGGATTGGTCAGTTCCCGATTATACAGCACCGAGTCGAAGCCCATCTGCTGGCGTGACAACCGGAGTCGGCTTTGAAAGTCGACCCCGCCGATTCGACTGCGCCAGGTTAGTGGAGTCACCACCGAAAACTGACGCTTGTTGAGCGCTCCCAGGTTGTCGAGGGTGCCGTTTTGTACAAGTTTGGCGGGTAGCGAATCCGCCACCAGGTCAATATCCCGGCTATCGGTATAGTAGTTGCCGCTTGTTAGCAACTGGCGAATAGCGGAGGATTTAACTCCTCGTTCAAGATTGAGTGACTGCCCGGCGGTGTACGCCTGTTTGGCCCGATCAAGTGTCGGCAGGAGGTTGATATACAGTCGTATAAACAACAGCAGCAGGACAATTGAGGCTCCCGGCAAATACAAACGGTCGAGTGATTTCATTCAGTAGGGAGTTACGGGTTGATTAGGGGTGCCAGACAATGAACCGCCGAAGCGGCAGGATGCTGTATGGTACAAGGGCATTCGCAAATCTGGACGTAGGGTCAGTTGTTTGTCGAATCAGGGACTGCTGTTGAATCGGCTGGTGAAACCGGTACCGTGTTCGTCGTCGTCACTGAAGGGGGTACTGTGATGAAGACTGTGTCATGGGCCGTTTCTTCTTCGACAGGCTCGCTGAAGGGCGCTGCTGTTGAATCGGTGGCGACCTCGTTAGAACCCAGCGAATCGGTGTTCGTGATCGTCGAGTCCGGGAGCGTTTGTCCCGGCGATTCTTTATGGCGCATTTTGTACATGACAGCGAAGATCGCCAGTATGACTACAAAGATGACTGCCAGAATGACCGGCCAGTTGGTTGAACTGCCTGTCGGTTCAGTCTCTGGATCAGGTGAATACACGTTGGCTGGCTCAGGCGGGGCTACCGGAGCGACCTGCGTTTGTGACCGGGGCACGATGGGAGGCTGGCGATTCCCGGAACGATTGGCCTGCAACAATTCTACATTTGCCTGACCCAGCAAAAGGGCCAGTTCCGTTACATCGCTCAGGCGTTCGGCCGGGTTTTTGAGTAGCGTCCAGTCTAGCAATGTCGTCAGGCTAAGTGGCAGGTACTGACCGTCAGGCAACGGGATCGCCGGTGGCGGTGTGTGTAATACCTGGCTCATGAAGGTGGCAATCCCCGTCGTATCGGCCATCGAAAAGGGCACTTTTCCAGCCAGACATTCGTAGAGCACAACCCCCAGCGAATAATAGTCAGTAGCGACATCAACACCTTTGGGATTGTCGAACTGCTCGGGCGAGGCATATTCATAGGTCATCAGCGACTGGCCCGTCATGGTTTGCGACTGCTCCCGAATGCGGGCTACCCCAAAGTCGGTGAGCAGGAAATGCAGTTCGCCACTGGGCAAGGGCCGATACAGGATGTTCTCGGGTTTAATGTCCCGGTGGATAATGCCCTGAGGATGAATGGCATGAAACGCTTCGGCCATCTGTAGCCCCAGCCGGATGGTTGTGGCTACGGTCAGTCGGCTCTGTTCGTCGATAAGTGTCCGCAGGCTCCCGCCCTCCACCCATTCCATGACGATGAAGGGCAGGGGCATATCCAGTTGCACTTCGCGTACCCGTACCACATTCGGGTGACGGATACCGGTCATAATTTCGGATTCGACCCGAAACCGGCGAAGCGTTTCCGGGTCGGTGTGCAGGGTGAAGTGTTTAATGGCGACCAGATCCCCAGATTCCAGATGGCGGGCTTTCAGAACGCGGGCGTTGGAGCGCCCCAGCTCACCTATAATTTCGTATCCCGGGAAATGGGTATTTATACTAACAGTTGGCATTGATACCTTAGTTTAGCGACTCGGCTGGCGTAGCCAGCGAGTCTGAATTCTGGGGGATATCCGGCGACTCGTACCGTAGCACCTTACACGTCACCTTCGTTCCCCGATCACTATCTGGAGCCGTCTGGATGGGCGATGAATTCGGCTCCACATTATTGAAATAGACGGTCTCTGTTTTGTAGAGGCCGCCCCCATCCTTGATGTACTTTACCTGCACTACTACATAGGTAAACCGTAACCGCGTTGGATTACTTAATTGAAGCTGGAGTTGCTTGATGCCACCGAACAGGCCAACCTTGAAATTTGTCGCCTTTACCGTAACGCTTCTGACGGCAACCAGGGCTTCCTGCCGGAGCCGCTCCAATCGTTGGGCTTCCTCGGCCTGTTGCTGGGCCCGGATGACCGCCGTATCGGCCTCGGCGCTGGTTGCCCGTGACGTCGCACTATCAGCAGGCAAGTCGGTTACGACCGTACGGCCTATACCTGTTCTACCGGTCGATCTTGCCGTCGGTTTTGTTGAGACGTAATATACGCCCGCCAGGATGAGTAGTACGAAAGCCAGGAACGCGATGATTTTGGGTGTCCCCACGCCTTTTGCTGAGTCCGGCTCCTTCACGGTTGACGCGGCTCTGGGCCTGACTGGTTCTGGCGGTTGTTGCTGCGTTACCGGACGTGACTCCGCAACGGGTGCTGAAACCAATACTGGCTGATCCGAGCGGCTGGTCCGACTGGCCTGTAGATAGGCCAGTTCCGCTTGTTTGAGCAACCACGTCAATTCGTCGGGGTCGCTCAACCGCTCCGTTGCTTTTTTCATCAGTAACCCTTCCAGCAAAGGGGTAAATGGCCCCAGCGACTGCCCGTTAGCGGCAACCGTTAACACGGGTGGAGCGTCGGAAAGCACCTTGTTCATGAAGGTAACGATGCCCGAATGATCGCCTAGGGCAAAGGGCACTTTTCCCGTCAGGCATTCGTAGAGCACGACCCCCAGTGAATAATAATCGGTAGCGACTCCCACATGTTTAGGGTCGTTGAACTGCTCGGGCGAGGCATACTCATAGGTCATCAGCGACTGGCCCGTTAAGGTAGTCGACTGTTCATGCAGCCGGGCCACGCCAAAGTCGGTGAGCAGAAAATGCAGTTCACCACTCGGCAAAGGACGGTAGAGAATATTATCCGGTTTGACATCGCGGTGAACGATGCCCTGTGTGTGAATGGCCCGAAAAGCGCCCGCCATTTGCAGCCCCAGGCGAATGGTAGTTGGCACGTCCAGATGACCCTGCGCTTTGAGGAGATCACACACGCTACCCCCTTCGATTAGTTCCATCACGATATAGGGTAGTTCGGCCTCCAGTTGCACCTCCCGAACCTTCACGATATTAGGATGGGCGATGCTGGTCATAATGGCCGATTCGCGCTGGAATCGATGAAGGGTTTCGGCATCCGTGTTCAAGGCGAAGTGTTTGATCGCGACCAGATCGCCCGTATCCAGATGGCGGGCCTTCAGAATTCGGGCGTTGCTACGGCCCAATTCACTCAGTATTTCGTAGCCGGGAAACTGGGTGTTAAATCGAACGGTAGCCATCAGGGACGAGTGGGTTTAGGCGCAGCCGTTTGTTTGGGCACAATAGGCTGCTTTTGTATAGAAACTGAAATCACGGTGTTCAGGCAGGTGTCCTGCCGAACGGCAGCCCGGATAGGAAGGTCCACCTGGTTGAAATACACCCTGTTTACGTGAAGGCTGGCTTCGCCGGTGGTTTCGATCCCCGTTTTAAAGCCACTGATGACCACATTCTCCAGCGTAACGGCACCCCGGCGATCGACACGCAGGGCGAGCTGTGCACGGGTTGAATCAAGGGGCATGATAACCGTCTGGGGGCTACTGCCGATAACCGCAAGTAATGAATCGGTGAGTAGCAATGGCTGGTCGATACGGATCGTGTCGTCGGTCAGAAGCAGCCGATGGTCTGAACGTCGATTCGCCATGTCGATTAACGAATCAATTCGGGAAGGACTTGTTGATAGCAGAAACGTTGTATCACCCGGCGCTGAACCGGTCGTGCGGAGGCTATCGCTCGGCGGGTAGGCATTGCCCGATGGCCAGGACTGGTACCAGACAATCCCCGCGATCAGGAGTGCCAGCAAGGCAAACAGCGCCACCCAGCGACCAATCGATGATCGTTTGACCGGTGCCGTTGTGGCCGTCGCTTGAGACGAAACAGAAGTCGCCGATGGACTGTGGTCAGCCGGGAGCGTCGGTGTCGCCACTGATTCATTGGTAACAGCACCAGCGCCCTTCGCCGTATTTTGGGCTAAAACAACCGTAATGTTGTCATTACCTCCCTGGTGATTCGCTAACTGGATCAACTCCGAAAGTTGTTCTTCCTGCGAGATTTTCCGGTTCAGAATCGCCTTTATCTGGGCCTGCGTGATCATGTCGGTCAGGCCATCGCTGCACAGCAGCAACTGGTCGCCTGGCAGAAAGTCGGATTCGTCCGATTCCAGAAAATCAGGATCATCGACCCGGTGCGTGGTCGAGCCGACTTCGCGTAGGATCTCGTTTCGGCGCGGGTGGCTCATCGCTTCGGCTTCGGTTAGTTCGTTGGCGTCTTCCCGAACGCCCACCATCGAATGATCGTGGGTGAGCTTTACCAGATCGCCCTGCCGGTAGCGGTACAGACGCGTGTCGCCAACATGGACAAAATAGAGTTTGCCCGAACGGCTATCCGCCAGAGCTGCCGTTAATACGCAGCACATCTGACCCAGCCGGGGATCTTTCAGCCGTTCGTCGTTGATCTGGTTATTGGCAAAAACGACGGCTTCGCGCAGCATGGACAATGGATCACCATTCGGCGTAGCCATGTAGCGTTCGATCGACTCTCTGGCAATGGCAGCCGCCCGGTCACCCCCGGCGTATCCGCCCACGCCATCGATCACGGCCAGTAAGGCGCTGGCATCCGACCAGAGTGGCGTACAGATAAACGTGTCCTGATTATCCTTGCGCCGTTGACCCACATCGGTTTTTCCGGCAATCAGTAAGTCATTCATGTAACGTCAGTCAGAATTAATGGTTGTCGCTACCGATTCGTAGTGGTTGCTCTTATCCACAATCACAAACCGGTCCCGGCAAACTGAATTAGCGAGGTAGGTCCTGAAAATGCCTGACCACTAAAAAGCCGACAAACAGGAAGAGCAGCAGCACAAGCAGCGCGTCGATCATGGGCTTAGGTGTTGCTTTGAAACGTGAGTGTTACCATGCTGTTGAGCAAAATCTGGGCTTTTTCGGGAAGCTCAAACCAGGTCGGGCTAGCCGGTTCACTACGTGGAATGAGCCGCTCATTGACGCGGGTTTCGTTGCGGCTAAAGGAGGCTATCTGAAACGATTGAGTAGACTCATTGTACCGAATCCGGGCGTGCGGATTCGACACGTAAGCCGATTCGAGAAGGAGGTAATTCGGAAAATTCGGATTGTCGGTGTCTTTCCGGGCTATAACGATTTCCCGGTCACGCATTGAGTATGTATCCTCTTTGTTCAGCTCGGCAATATAGTAGCTAATGTGGGCCAGACCCGCATCAATACTCCGGGGAAGCACCGGCGTAGCCGCGTTCGTTGCCCCCGCAAGCGAGGCACTCCCGGTTGGGCCAGGTGAGTTAAGGGGTTTTTCAAAAGTAAATTTTACGACAAATGCTCCCGGCTCGCGAAAATCAATGTGCTGAAAAGTATGCAGATCGACATCTACCTTTTCGTAGCGGTTCGTTTGTTTAACCCGACGCGTAACGTTTATTTTCTCGGCTGGGGCATTGGCTGGCGCATTACCGGGCAGAATACCGGTCAGCGCCCCAATTACTTTGACATCCGTTGGGTTGATCTCTTCCCCGCCAAACTCCCGGCCTGCCCCAAACTTAAAAAACCAGCTCGAAGCAACCGGCGACACGCGCCCATACGCACTCTTATTCGATTCAATGATGGCTTTGAACGACTGAACGGCTTCATTGACCACCACCGGAAATGCATTCTGGCGATCTTCGTAGGTGTCGGGGTGCAGAATAATCAGAAAGTGCGCATTGAACAGCATACTCGTTCCGACAGATTCGCGTTGGATGGAGTCTTCGAAACTAGCGATGAGTTCGTCGAGAATACGTTTGTTGGTAACGGTAGGTGCCGTTTTTGTATCGGTCTGGCTGGGCGGAATAATAAGGTTACTTAGCTTACCGAGCCAGCCACCGGGCTGATTGGCCATGTATGAACTGTTTAGGGAGGATTTTCACTCCTATAAACGTTAACTACCTTGGCTTTCGTTGGTTTGATCCAGGGTATTTTTAGTTTTCGGAGCTAAACAAACATACAAGAAGGTCAGTAGCTTGTTACTATTTTTGCTGGTTGGCCTCTGCTGTCAGGTATGGGCTTCCTCTGTCTCCACGGTTTGTGTCCTCACGAACCGATCACGCGCCAGCTAGATTTGCCTTCCGGATGCGCGGTCCGTGAGGACACGAACCGTGGAGCTATTAATTTAACGCTTACACCCGAACGTAAATCTTCCGGCGGTCGAGGAGCCAGCCGACACTCCAGCAAACCATCATAAACGAGAGTGCAAATAAAAGCGAGCCAACAGGTCCCGGAGCCAGTTTTTGGTATAAGCTGCTGTTGATCCACGAAAACAGACTTCCTCCCGACGCGACCGGAATCATGTAGAGAGCAATGACCAACAACTCGGAGAGGAGGTAGATAAACAGAGGGTTCTTGCCGGGAATGACAAAGAACCTGGTCCAGTTGGCGTTGTTCCACTGCCGAATCTCGATCATGTAAATCAGAGCCGCCATAATCGCCAGATCGAGTCCTGTCGTCAACAGGACAAACGAACTGGTCCACAGCTTTTTATTGATGGGGAAAACCATGTTCCAGCAGAGTGCGGCAAAAATCAGGGCACTACCGACGAGTAATAATTTTGCTACACTCTCGTAGTTTTTGCCTTTATGCTGCACAAACTGGCCCGCGTAATAACCAATGACCACATTCACAATAGCGGGTAGCGTACTCAGTAACCCTTCCGGATCAAAAGCAACGCCCTCGCCATGATACAGGTGGGCATCACCAATCAGAAATCGATCCAATTTTAAGACCGCATTCCCCGCCAGACTAAATGGATCGGCGGGATCGCCCCAGCCGAGCAGAATAAGCCAGTAGCCCACCAAAAAGACAATACTTAGCATGACAACCGTTCGGAACGACAGGAAATAAACCAGCAGCGATGCAAGGCCATAGCAGAGGGCAATTCGTTGCAAAACGCCCCAAATACGGGTTTCGCTGATGGGAAACCCGGTTACATGACCCGAGTCGCTGAGCCGGAAAAAAGGAAACCAGTACATCAGGTAGCCCAGCAGGAAAATCAGCGCCGTTCGCTTGCCAATCTTAGTAAGTACGGCAGCGGTACCCACCGAACTGTGTTTTTTCATGGCGAAACTCATGGCATTGCCCACCGCAAAAAGAAAAGACGGAAAAACCAGATCAGTAGGTGTGAAGCCATGCCACTGGGCATGCAACAGAGGAGCAAAGGGTGTGGCACCACTCCCCGGCGTGTTCACCACGATCATGAAGCAAATCGTCATTCCTCTGAATACATCCAGAGACAAAAAGCGCGTATTGGTATCGGTCATTATGGATTGTCTGGCTAAGGCAGTTTCAGGGTAAAATTGGTCCTACTCCGTGGTCCGGCAGGGCAAAGAACGCCGATCGTACGGACCACGGAGAGGGTACCTAACTGGACTTATTTCGTGATCGTTACCGTTTGACCAGCTCGGCCAGTGGCGTTGAACACTTTAAATTTGACGGGACCACTGCCGGCAACGGGTTCAGCATAGATCGGGCTCTGGGCCGTCGGCTCCGTGCCATCCGTCGTGTATCGGATCGTTAATCCCGGATATTGAACATTGGCGGCCACCTTCCCATTGATCACTTTGGCGCCAACCGGCGGGATACGGTACTCATAGCCGCCTGCGTAAACATCCAGGCGGGGAAGTTCGTGCTTACCTACTTTACCGATGAATTCAGACCAGGCCTGGTCATATAGCTGTTCGCTTTTTGCTTCGTTCGTCTCCGTTGCCCAGGCCGGGTCCTTGGCCCAGGCCCGCTCGGCAACTGCCAGCAATTTAGGAAACATCTTGTATTCAAACTGCTGCGGTGTTCGGTTCGTTTCTGACCAAAGGGGTGATTCAATGCCCACAATATTGGCTTTCCCTTTAGCTGTCAGAACTTCCCGGCTTTTGATAAGGGACGGGTTGATGCGGTTGCCCGTATTGTCGTCTTTCAAATTCCTCAGGTAATCGTACGGAATGAAATAAAAGGGTTTGTCGATGTCTACATAGCCACCCCAATATTGACCAGGCTCCTGCGACAGTTGGTTGTAGGCCAGGTCCAGATATAGATGGGTAACGCCGGTCAGAATCACCTTATACCCGGCGTTGGCCATGCGATAGGCGAGGTCTTCGGCACCCGATCCGGGACTGTTCTTCCAGACATTCACCCGGAAGTTTTCGCCTGCAAACGTCTCGTTCGGCACCCACGTTACGCGGCCGTTCTGCTTTACTTTCTTGAGCCCGATTTCTTCCCAGCCTGAGAGAAATAATTTACGGGTTTTGAGCAGTTGGTTGACTTTCCCGAAGTAATAGTACCATAAATCGTCCGTGTTTTTAACCGAAGGGTTGCTGGCCATCAGCTTCTGAACGGAAGGCGACTTTTCCCAAACACCACCTGGTACTTCATCGCCACCAAAATGAATCGTTTGCAGGGGCGCATCCGCTTCTTTGTACATACCTCTCAGGTCATCGACTACGCGCTCCAAAAAGGTGTAAGCCGACGGAAGCGACACGTCAATGACGTTATCATCCCAGCCCTGCACCGACCGATATACGGACTTGTCGGCGACGTCTTGTAATAAATACCGCTCCGCTTCGGCTTTGTTGCCGGCTTTCATGAAGCGCTGATAGCGGGCGTTCATGGCTTTGATCGCTGCCCGAGCATGTCCCGGCGATTCAATTTCGGGAATCACGACAATATGCCGCTCCTTGGCATATTTCAGAATCTCGATAAAATCGGCTTTGCTGTAGAAGCCTGTGCCGGAGGGGTTTGATAAATCCGGGCCGGAACCATAAGACGGGATAAGGTTTTTGGTGGGGTCGGTGGTGTGGGCTCGTTTGGCTCCAATATCGGTCAGTTCGGGTAACGAGGGCATCTCTACCCGCCAGCCTTCGTCTTCGCTAAAGTGAAAGTGCAGGGTATTGAGCTTGTACAACGCCATCGCGTTCAGCACTTTGAAGACTTCCGATTTTGGCTGGAAGTTCCGGGCCATGTCCATCATGAACGCCCGGTAGGGGAAACGGGGGGCGTCGGTTACATCCACCCCCGGTACGCTGACCGATCCAACTTTACCGGCCAGAGCAGCCGCCGGAAGCAACGTCTGCAGCGATTGAATCCCGTAGAAAACACCCGCGCCCGATGAGGCTGTCAGCACTATGCCATCGGCACCCACGTGCAACGAATACCCTTCGGCCGCGAGCGATGGGTTTTTGCGGAGAGTAATTGTTTTTCCGCTCCCCTTCGCCTGAATGACCGGTTTTTTACCCAGTACGGGTTTCAGGCTGTTGGCTAAATAGTCCGCTTCCTGATCAAAGGCCTGGTCGGCGATAATCACTACCTGATTGTCCAGCAGAAAGGGCGCTCCTTTCTCCTGATACGAAACGGGCGTCGGGAATACTTTGGGCAGCTTATCATCAGGAATAGCCTTGATTTTCTCGTTCTGGTCGAACATCTTTTCGGCTAACAGACGATCTGATTTCTCGTAGATCGTGCCCGATTTTATGGCCACCTCAACCGGGTAGGCTTGCTCCGGGTTCTTGTCCAGCACCAGATAGAATCCAACCGGAAAATCGGTCTTGTTCCGAATTTTTCCCGCCAGAACCTGTATGGTTGTCGACTTGCCGGGTGCCAGTTCCGGAAACTTCGGTCCCGGACTAATGTAGTGTAGATCGCCGTTGAAGAGCTTCACCTGAGCTACCGAAGCATCCAGACTGCTGGGATTGCCGCCATTAAAATATAGTTTCCAGCCGGTAGCGGGCAGGGCTTCGCTACCGGTATTGGTGAGCGTCAGCACGGAAAGGGACCGTCCTTTATTCTGGTAGTTGTTGTCGGTCAGTTCCAGCGTGATCGTCAACGGCTTCGTGGCAGTCGTCGGCGTTTCACGGGTTTGTGTCTGCGAGCAATTGATGAAGAAGGGTAAGCTAAATAAGAGCAACCGGAAAGAATACGTTCTCATTTTTCTGGAACAGGAAGTGAAGGCAAGCGGAAATGGTCTGTAGTCTACAAGTTATCGTCCTGGCGGAGAGCTGCAACGATAACCTGTAAACTATAACCGTATACTGGATTACTTATAGAAGTCCCTTCTTCATTTCTTTCACGGCATGATCGGCTGCGCGTGCCGTAATGGCCATGAACGTAAGCGAAGGATTTTGGGTAGACGTGGAGGTCATGCAGGCTCCATCCGTGACAAACACGTTTTTGCAGGTGTGCAGTTGGTTCCACTTGTTTAGCATGGACGTTTTAGGGTCGCGTCCCATCCGAACACCGCCCATTTCGTGGATGTCGAGACCCGGCGCTTTATCCGGTTTGTCGTGGGTTCTGATGTTTGTGAAGCCAGCCACTGTCAGCATTTCCGTCATCTGCTCATGGAAGTCGGCGATCATCTTCTCATCATTATCATCGTACCCGACCGAAATTTTTAGCTGTGGAACTCCCCAGGCATCGGTGAGGGCGGAATCGAGCGCTACGTAATTGCTTTCTTTCGGAATAGTTTCGCCCATCATGTGCGAACTCACCCGCCAGTTACCGTATTTGGGCTGCATCAGGCTCGTCTTCAGGTCCTCGCCCATGGCTGAGGTGTCGACGCTGGTAGCCCGGCTGGAGCCAAAACCCGCTGCGTAGCCGCGCAGAAAGTCGGTTTCCTGTTTCGCTACATTGCGGAAGCGGGGAATGTAGCTGCCATTGGGCCGAATGCCTTCCGTGGTTGTATCCTGGAAGCCTTCGTGTTCGGCAGAGATCGTTGTGCGGAAGTTGTGGAAGGCTACGTATTTGCCCAGCAATCCATTATCATTGCCCAATCCGTTCGGGAAACGGTTGGATTTGGAGTTCAACAGAACCAGGTTGGTATTCAGGCAGGCCGCATTCAGGAAGATGATCTTGGCATAATACTCCGTCATCTCTTTCGTATGCGCATCAACCACGCGGACACCCGACGCCTTGCCGAGTTTTTCGTCGTAGATGATCGAATGCACGACCGAATCGGGTCGGAGGGTCATTTTACCGGTTTTTGCGGCCCAGGGTAGCGTCGAGGAGTTGCTGCTGAAATAACCGCCGTAGGGACAGCCCCGCTGGCATAACGACCGATTCTGACACTGAGCGCGGCCCTGCTGGTAGTGGATGGGCTGCGGCTTGGTCAGGTGGGCACAGCGGCCGATGATAACCGGACGGGTGCCGTTATACCGTTGTGCCATCTGATCCGAGAAGTGTTTTTCCACGCAGGATTGCTCGTGCGGAGGCAGAAATTCGCCATCGGGTAAGGTGGCCAGTCCATCTTTATTACCCGAAATACCCGCAAACTTTTCGACGTAGCTGTACCAGGGGGCGAGGTCGGCGTAGCGAATGGGCCAGTCTACGGCAAATCCATCGCGGGCGGGGCCGTCGAAGTCATAGTCTGACCAGCGTTGGGTTCCCCGCGCCCACATGAGTGATTTACCCCCGACATGATAGCCCCGAATCCAGTCGAAGGGTTTTTCCTGTACGTACGGATGTTCGGCATCTTTGACGAAAAAATGCGTAGCGTCTTCCCGGTTAGCGTAACACCGGCTGGCAACCGGATTGGCGTCGATGTATTCTTTTGATAATTGGCCGAGGTGCGCAAACTCCCAGGGCTGCATCATCGTCGTAGGGTAATCGGTAATGTGCTTCACATCCCGGCCGCGTTCCAAAACGAGGGTGCGTAATCCTTTGCCGGTCAGTTCTTTGGCCGCCCAGCCGCCACTAATGCCAGAACCGACGACAATGGCGTCGAAGGTGCGGTCTTTAATGGAATCTATAGTTAAAAAAGACATGCGATAACGTGAATAAGGGTACGTAAGAAACGAACAATTAGGTTATTTGCTGCCGCTGATCGCCAGCTTGGAAACGGGAACGCAGCCATGATAAAAACCAGGAGCCATGTTGAACTTCTCGACATTGACCAGGTAATATTCGGAGTTCATGTAGCCCTGAATAGTCAGTTTCTTGATCATGTCCACAAAAGCTTTACCCGTTGGGTCTGCCAATGCACTTACTTTGGTCAGCACATCCATGCGTTGGGCGGCATCACCAGCCGAAAAGGGTTTGTTATAGGTTTGCTGCGCTGTGGTGTCTGCCAGCGCGATTCCCTTCAGAAGCGTTGTTTGGGCAACTTCGCCGTAACAATCGTTGATCATTCGCATAGCATACTTGTGTACGTTGAGCGATTTGGCACCGGGGGTGGTTGTTTCCGGAATAAAGGTTTCCACGATATCAGCCAAAAGGGTTTCGTTATCGACGGACAAGGTAGAAACATAGCCCAGTGAATCGGGCGTCCAGCCAGAGGCCCAGGCAGGTAAACTGACCAGCCCACCAATGGTCATGGCCAGGTTCTTTAACACAGAACGTCTTTGCATAATTGGAGTAAGAAGTAGTTCAGGATTTATAGGCGAAAACTCCTGAGTAAAGGGTAATCATTAACCGGAATAGGTTAATCAAATGTTAGTCAAAGATACTGCATTATACAAAGCGGATTAGTAAAATTATTTACTAACTGCTGCTCAGGAAACTAAAAAACCGAATTTCCTTTGGGTGAAATTCGGCTTGGGGGTGGAATTTATTGGTAGCAGCGGACGCCGAACAATTTCTGATTGGTTAGCCTTCCTTGTAGTGTCTGACATCCAGAAGGGTCACTGTTTCGTACCAATAGGCTTTGAGGTTATTTAAATAGGTTTTCCAGTCGGTATAGCTGAACGGCTTAAGCGTAAACGACGAGGCTCCAAATGAATAAGCCCGCTCGACCAGGCTAGGTGTCTTACTCGCTGACAGCATCACCACGGGTAACACGCGCCCCTTGGGATGAGCCCTCAACAACGCCAGAAAATCCAGTCCATCCACTTTGTCCTGCAAATCAATATCCAGCAAGACTATTTTCGGTCCTCTCCCTTCCAGTTCTTCAATATATGTCTTGGCATCCTCAAAACTACTTACATGCGTGAAAGTTGCTTCTGGAAAGCTGCTCACCGAAGCTCTCTGCAAAACTTCAGCAATCAATGGATCGTCGTCTACTAATAAAATTGGAAATTGCTGCGACATGAATTTTTCTAGGGCAGTTTTACGGCTATACCTGGATTCGTGAAGTACTTGGATACAACGCCAAGTAAAAGGATTAACTAAGCAGGTGTTATTTTAAATAAAAATAGACACCTAGGTGTTACCGGTTCGCCGAAGGTCTGCAACAGCACTGGGTCAATGTACTGATACTGAGCACGAAAAAGCTATACGGAGTTAACCGAATGTATGGATTCGACGCTAAATAAATTTTGCCTGATTAATTAGAAATGCACAACGAATACCGTCCGAGGATAATACTTTTCCAAGGCTGCCTAACTAAAATTCAGGGTAGCTTTTCAGAGTAGAATTTACATGCCAAAGGTAACATCTGTTCCGCAAATATCATTGTGAATTTGCGAATTTACCGCTCTGGTTTGCCTTCATCTGGTCGAAAATGGCAGGTACACGGCCACCTGGTCATTTCTACCCAGGCTGATCCGAAAAATGGCTATTCATGACCAATGGATAACCTGACTAAATACCAAATTCAACGTTATTCCCGATAGCCGATGATGTCAGGGCATCGGCACAACGGCCTGGTCAAGGTAGTGGGCCTGTATCTCTTCTGTTAACGCAAGGATTCGGTTTCGAAGCATGTCTGGCTGTTCGATTGTTGCTGATTTTCCGTACATCAGCAGCCAACGGGCTAATCCTTCTACGTACGGTGTCTGAAAATACATCCGGACATGGTCGCCTAGATCTTCCTGGCGCTGATAACCGAAGGAATGCTTCTCCCGTTGCAGAAACCGGGTCGAAGCTTTGCGAAACAAAACGGTTACGGCCACTGTCGGCATGTCGGTTGTGCCCATCCGATCAAGGTATTCCTGAAGCGTTAGCCGGTTACGTCGCGAGTAGTACTCGGCTGAGTTGGTCAGTTGCCGAATGCGGTCGACGCGGAAATCGCGATAGTCCTGGCGTGTCCGGCAAAACGCAATCAGGTGCCAGCCCAAATTGTAATGGTAAAGACCTACCGGTTCAACATCGCGCTGCGTTTCGGCATCGTTGTACTGCGAATGATACCGGAGCGTCAGCACCTGATGCCGGGCAATGGCCTGTTGTATGTCGTCGAGCAGTTCATCGGAATAGGGGACCTGAGCAGGCGGTTTGGCCACATCGATATGGGCGTCGAGATCGTCCAGATGTTCCTGATCGGTGCGTTTGAGAACCGACTTTATCTTGAAAAGGGCCGATTCAAATTTTTTCTTTATCGATTGGTCGGCCAATTTTTCTACTAACTTGCCACCCATCAACAGGGCGCTGGCTTCGGCCGTCGTAAACATCACGGGGGGCAGGTGGTAGTCCGTTAGAAAATATCCGACACCCGCTTCTGCGCCAATCGGCACACCCGCTTCTTCCAGTGACCGAACATCACGGTAAACGGTTCGAAGGCTGATACCGAAGCGGTCGGCCAACTCCTGAGCCCGAACCACGCGCTTGGTTTGCAGATGAATCAGGATGGCGGTCAGGCGGTCGAGACGGGTCATAGCAGGAATAGAAAGAAGTCGTTTGCAATTTACACCCCTTGGCGTGAACAAGGAGGTATTTTTTTGCGTAAAAGAAGGATAACCGTTTAACGAACATGAACGAAACCTCCATCAAAAATAATACCCATCGGCATCGCTTCGAGCTGGAGACGGATGGGAAACTTTCCATTGTAGAATACCAACAGGTTGATGACGAAACCCTCGCGTTGACGCATACTGAAGTGGATCCTAGTCTGGAAGGGCATGGTGTCGGCTCCGCCCTGGTAGAAGGTGTCCTGACGTACATCGAGCAGCATGATCAGAAAATCGTGCCCCTTTGTCCATTCGTCAGCGTTTTTCTGAAGCGCCATCCCGACTGGAATCGATTGGTGTCAACAGCTTATTCGATCAACGATTTCTGATACGCACGTGCCCCGCCTTTTACTTTTAGGAATGCTGGCTAGCTGGGCGAATGCAGTCGCATTTGCCCAGCTAACGGCCTATCGGGTATTTTTCGGTATCACAACCCGGCCGCCCCAACAGGTTGTGCTGCGCCAGTGGCGTCAGGCCGGTCAGACTTGTTACCTGACGTTAAATCCGAAAACCCTCGAAACGGCGATTGCCAAGTTTCCAGCGAACCAGGTGAAAGCTTTACCCTGGTCCGCTGTGCTGCAAGCCGTGGGGCAGACTCCCTATGGCCGTGCCTTACGCATGGAAAAACAGCGGGACGCTCATTTGCAGGATGCCGGTATTGAACGTACCGACACCACCGAACGGGGCTTCAGTTTGACCATCGATTTGTGTCCGTCGACCAAGCCCCTGACGCGGTCGGTATTTGAGCAGTTGATCAGTGCCTTCGAGCCGGAAGAGAAACCCATTCCGGTAACGATTACAATTACCGGACTCTGGATGGAAAACCATGCTCAGGATTTAGCTTACCTGAAGAACCTGGTCAATCGGGGCGATCTGGCTATTACGTGGGTCAACCATTCGTTTCATCACCGCTACAATCCACAACTGCCATTGCCGATCAATTTCATGCTCGAAGCCGCTACCAACGTCAGCGATGAGGTTTTGTTGAATGAGCAGGCTATGCTAAAAAATGGGCTGAAACCATCTATTTTCTTCCGGTTCCCCGGTTTGGTTTCCGATAAAGGGGTCTTTGATCGAATCCTGGCGTTCGGGCTGCTGCCCATTGGTAGTGATGCCTGGTTAGCTAAAAACCAGCAGCCCCGACAAGGAAGCCTGGTGCTGATTCATGCCAACGGAAATGAACCGGTGGGGATCGCCGATTTTATTACGTTGATTCAGAAAAAGTCTTCGTTTATCCGCAACAAAACTTGGCTGCTCTACGACCTTCCTGAAAGCGTAGCCAGCGAGAAGTAAGGGGTGGCTAAATGCTAGAGTACAACGTTGGCTATAGGAAACAAAGGATTGGGTTAATTACAACCGGAGTACGTGTTAATACCGTTTAAATGAATTTCATACATTTTGTATAATTAATTGTACTTTTATGTTATAACTGAACATGACATCAGTGGCTGTTGCAAAAGTCCATCAGTCATGTTTTTAAGCAATTTGACCTGCCCATTTAGGACCGAAAACTACCCGTCATCAGGCAGGATAGCGGCTCAAGCAAGTTGACCGAAGACTTTTGCAACAACCACATCACTTATATAACAACAATAAAATAGCTTACAGACCCCATGTCTCAGACGGTTTCAATAGGACCTGATAAAGAAATGAAGTTGCTTGACTTTGACTGTAAAACCAGTTCTATATTAGAATTGGATGAACTTTTAGGTAATTCAAGTGATGCCATAGTCAAGTTCATAGACGCTGAAAATTCGTTAAGACAGTTCTGGAATAAACTAGAGAATAATTGTGTAGCGGGCTGCTGTGGTATTGACGCTTTCGCGTTTTGGCCTGAAGATATCGCTATAGCTGTCAAAGAACTTGGTAGGGAAGATTTGCTAGAGCAACTGGGACAATTAAGAAGTCGAGTACTAGCTACCAATGAGCAAGTTGTCTGCTATCACCGATTTAATTACCTCTTTGTTAAGCAGTCCTTTTTGGAACTACTTGATTATTTAATAACAGAGGTTAAGAAGTAACCACTAAATTGAACGATTTCATTATTGGCTATTAGCTTAATGAAGTTGTTCTCAAAAATAATCTTTTTACATAACGTTAGTGGCTGTTTCAAAAGTCGGAATAAAGTATGGAAGGCCCTTTCGAATACCCAATTTTGGACGAAAGAAGTAGTCTGTATCGCCCCTTTGTTGGCTTTACTCGTGGCCTACATGACTTTTGCAACAGCCACATTAGTTATACCACAGAAACAGGAAAATTCATACAACAAGCTTGAGGACGCGTTTATCCAAAGTGTACTTTACTGAGAAATCAAATAGCTTTCGCTCCCTGCTTCTTCTGCTAATACTCTTCGTTGGAACAGGGGCCAGAGTGGCCCATAAAGAAATCAGGTTAGTCTGGTCGCAAGCCATAATTAATGAGGATTTACTTAAGAGGAAACAGCCTCAACCGTTGCTGCGATCTATATTTTGGTGCTATTCGCAGTCCTGGCCCTTACGTCAGGCATGAGTAAGTGATTGATTATAAGTATTATAGTTTTAACTTGGGGAAGCCCTAAGGTATTCTCTTTTCCATTTCCTCAATTTTATGCCGTAGCTGCCGAACTTCGCCAATGAGCGTCTGCATGTCATTTTCGGTTTGTTCCTGCTCATCTTCGACGAAAAAATTGGCGACGTAGCCGGTAAATGTACCGAACAGGCCTACACCAGCAATCATCAGGACGGCCGCAATCAGGCGACCGAAATTCGTAACCGGAAAGCGGTCGCCGTAGCCAACCGTTGTGATGGTCACGAATGCCCACCAAAGGGCGTCCGACGGGGTTTTGATGTTGGCGTCCGGCACGCGTTCGACGTAAAGAATGGCTATGGCACCGAAAATCATTAATAAAACGGAGCTGAGCAGAACGACGGCCAGCGTACCGTTTGCCCGGTCGCGGAAGAGATAATGCAGAAAGTCGCGGATAGACCGAAACGACCGCACCATGCGCAATATCCGAATGACCCGCACCAGCTGACCCAGCCGGAACCAGTCAAAGGCGGGAATGCTGGCCAGTAAGTCAATCCAGCCCCATTGCAGAAACTTCCATTTATCGTCGGCCTGGTAAAGCCGTAAGAAGAAATCGTACAAAAAATACAGGCAAATGCCGGTGTCGATCTGGTCGAGTAATTGCCGGTTCTGTTCGTACATGGGGACTAACTCCCGAATCAGCAGCGCGATGACGACATACACCGACAAGACCAGCATGATGAGTTGATGCAGGGTTAACTTTGGCGGACCATTCGCTTTCATGGAGTGACCAACGGACGAGGTTTAGGTGGGTGAATCGGCGAAATACGATCTCCTTTTCGCACCCATCGCCAGATGTCGACGGGGAGCGCCGGGTAAATAGACACGCCGATGCTGTAGTAACTTCCGTTGAAATTCTGGTTAATATCGGTCTGAAAAATGGAAATACGATAACCGATCTGCGCCGACAGACCCACCCAGCGTGTTGCTTTCCACTGCGCATACACCCCTAGCTGAAGGGGGGCAAAGAAGCTCCGGTGCGTTCGGTCGATTGGGTTGTCCTGAGCCAGATCCCTCGGCAGGGCATAAGCAATACCACCACCAATGTCGACAGGCACGCTAATCATCCAGCGCCGGTTGTTGGTCATGTTCCACCAATACTGAATGTTCATAAACCACAAATCAGTACGGGTATAGTAATTAAGATTGATTCGCTGGGCCGCATTTCGTCGCCAGTCGATCAGGCGCAGGTACGTGGCATAACCGATCCAGTAATAGCCCAGTGTTAGTTGATGACGTTTAACGCCGTAGGTAATTCCCGCATTGATTCCCCAAACGTTTACATGCTGGCGTTCCAGAAAAGAATCACGGAAGTCGAGGTTAAAAGCCGGCCGGATCGTTGAGCGAACCGAACGAATCGTATCCGTCGGAACCAGGGAATCGGGCCGGACCGTCAGGAGGGAACAGGCGAGTAGGCAAACAGCAACCATAATACAATACTAACCCAAAACCCGCCTAAGAGGTTAGAAGGGAGGTGTGATGCAAGCTCTATCATACTGCCCAGGCAGTATAGTGTTTCAGTTTGCTGACCGCAATAAGTAGCCTACGCCCATTGCCGTATGAATGAGTTTATGGTCGAAGTCCCGGTCAATTTTCTTTCGTAAAAAGTTGATGTATACCTCTACTTTGTTGGTACTGCTGATCGGCGTGTTGTCCCAGACTTTTTCGAGAATCTGTGCTTTGGTGACCACCCGACCTGCATTCTTGATTAAAAATTCGAGTAGTTGAAACTCACGGGCGGTCAACTTTATTCGTTGGTTGGCGCGGTAAGCCACTTTTTCGGCTACGTTGAGTTCGAGGTTATCGATGCTCAGAATGGAAGGGGCGTTAAAACCACCCGTCCGCCGGCGGTGCAGCGCATAAATACGGGCCAGCAGTTCGTCGGAGTCGCACGGCCTTACCAAATAGTCATCGGCTCCGGCATAAAGGGCTTTGGCTTTATCGGCCGATTCGTTTGAATCAGAGAGCAGTAAAACGGGTGTTGAGTCATTCTCCTGCCGAAGTCGCCGGATAACATCCAGCCCATCCATGCGGGGCAAGTGTGCGTCAAGAACAATCAGGTCAAAACGGGCATGGAGGCCCATGGCAAGTCCGGTGTAGCCGTCTGACGCTATCTCGAGCGTATACTGGCGTTCGGCCAGGGTTCGATATAGGAACTCAAGGTAACTGGCGTCACTTTGAATAAGGAGAATTTTCATGTTCTCGTATACAGTTAATTGAAAATCAACTGCAAAGGTGTCAGCCCGACTTTAAAGCTAGTTTAAAGCTTAATTAAAACTTCTTTAAAATTTCACCCGTATATACACGTACTTGCCTATATACAGGGTAGGACAGCGAGAAATCCTACGCTTGTTTGCCGGATTTAACGCCTGGAGGGCTTCCCGGCAGCCGAATAAGGGTACGATTGTTGCCCGAATATTCCTTAAGGAAACTACTTATTTTTTAAGAACTTATTAATAATGGTTTAACCACGCCTTAACAACCTGTTCTGTACTTGCCGCCCAAATCAGCCGGGTTTATTTCCGTCACTTTTTATTATGAATCGGTTTCGCTCATTGAATCAATTGGCACTTTGGCTACTTCTGGGGTGGCTGGGGAGCATTTCCCCCGTATGGGCCCAACGGCCAACGGCCGCGCCTGACACGATCCGGCAAAGCCTTCCTCAACTCGAACAGCTATTTCTGGATCGTAACTTTCAGTTACTGGCCCAGCGTTACCAGATCGATATTGCCGACGCAGCTATTACGCAGGCCGGGTTGCGGCCAAACCCGAATCTGTGGTTCCAGGGAAACCTGTACAACCCGAATACGGGAAAATTTCTGCAATATGGTCCGCCCTCGCAGGTTGATAAAGATGCCGGAAACTACAACAGCGGCTACTACGCCATTCAACTGCAACAGGTGATTTTACTGGCGGGTAAGCGGAGTAAACTAGTGGCACTGGCCGAAAGCAACAAATCACTGTCGCGGCTGGCGTTTAAAGACCTGATGCGTATTCTGCACTATCAGCTCTATACGACTTACACGAATCTATACTATGACTTACAGGGGCTACGGTTATTTGAGGATGAACTGGTGCGCCAGCAACGGCTGATCGAATCGTACCGAATTGCCCTTCGGACGGGGGGCGTGGCCCCTTACGAAGTGACCCGGCTGGAGGTCGCTGTTCGGGATTTGCAAGCCAACAGTGCCAATTATCGGACGCAGATCGCCGACGAACAGGCCACGCTTCGGGTGTTGCTGCGGCAGTCGGCACCAACGTTTATTCTGCCTACTGACCTCCCCCCGTTGAAAACAACGCTGCCTACGGTGGCAACGGCCATTGATTCGGCTTTGACCAATCGGCCGGATGTTAGTCTGTCGCAGGAGCAGATTAACAATGCAGAACGAAGTCTGGCGCTGGAAAAGGCCCGCCGAACCCCGGATTTGACCACAGGTATTTTGTTCGAGAAATACGGGAACGCCTACAATAACTTCACCGGGTTTCAACTATCTATGGATTTGCCGGTTCGCAACCGCAATCAGGGCGCTATTCGGTCGGCCGAAACAACCCTGAAAAGTGTAACCGGGGGGCTGGAAAACCAGCAGACCATCGTGCAAAGCGATGTACTGAATGCATTCGACAAACTGAATACGTTTTATGATCAGTTGAATAGCCGGCCCGACGGGTACCTGGATCGGATCCAAAATATCTCGGTAGAGGCCACTAAAGCGTATAATGCCCGAACGATTGGGTTGCTGGATTATCTGGATAAAATCCGGACGTATCAGCAGGCGCAACTGAATAACATCAACCTGCTGAATAATCTGTACAATACCCAGCAGCTATTAAATTTCACGACCAACACCCGGTTTTTTTAAGTTATGAAGAAGACGTTGTTACCGCTACTGGTTGGCCTGGTGCTGGCTGCCTGTGGACACAAAAAGGAAGAAACAGACAAAGTGCCAACGTCTAATGCCGATTCGAGCAGTAGTTACCTGACTGACTCCGTCCGGCTGATGAATCCTGAAGACGAACTAACTCTGAACGGTACCGTTACCTTCGATCAGGACAATGTGGTGCGGGTGTTTCCGCTGGTGAGTGGTAATGTCGAGAAAACTACGGCATCCTTAGGCGCTTATGTACAGAAAGGGCAGGACCTGGCCCTGATTCGTTCGGGCGACATTTCCACCTATACCAACGATTACCAGTCGGATAAATCAGATCTGGAGGTGGCCCAGCAGCAGTTGAAAAACGTTTCGGCACAATACAAATCAGGTTTCGCGTCAGAAACCGACTTTTTGACCGCCAAAAACAATGTTAAAAAGGCGCAGGATGAATTGAGCAAATCGGCCAATATTCTGCGGATATACGGCGGCAGCACAGCCGGAACCGGGCAACCTTATTTTTCGGTGAAAGCCCCGATTTCGGGCTATATCGTTGAGAAAAACGTAAATACCGGTCAGGATTTGCGGGCCGACAACCAGGATCCGCTCTATACCATATCGAGTCTGCAGCAAATCTGGGTGCTGGCGAATGTGTATGAACAGGATATTCCGGAAATAAAACAGGGCCAGCCCGTTGACCTTCAGGTACTGGCTTATCCTGATAAAACATTCCGGGGTGTTATCAGCAATGTAAGTAGCGTACTCGATGAACAGGCTCGGGTATTGAAAGTGCGCATTGTACTGAGCAATAAAGATGGGTTGCTAAAGCCCGATATGTTTGCCACCATTCACGTGCACCTGCCGAACACCAGTACCGGTGAAGGGGCTGAATCACTGGCCGTTCCGCAGAAAGCCGTTGTCTTCGACCGCGACCATTATTACGTGATCGTCCAGACGGGAAAAGACAAGTACGAAGTTCGTGAAGTGCAGGTGATGAAAAATACGACACGCTTTGCCTTCGTGAAGGGCGGTAATCTGAAACCGGGCGATATCGTCGTGACGGAAGGTAGCCTGCTGGTATACAATGATTTAACGGACTAAATACTAAAGAGCGAAAGAATGAAAGAGTGAAAGAGTGGCTTTCAGTTCGTGCTCCTCTTACGAGTTGGAATCACTCTTTCATTCTTTCGCTCTTTCACTCTTTGATTTTCCCATGAATAAGTTCATCCGTAGTGTTATCACGTTTGCCCTGACAAATCGCTTTGCTGTATTTTTTGGCATTGGCCTGATCGTTGTCGGGGGCGTTGCTGCTTTCCTGAATACACCCGTCGAGACATTTCCCGACGTGACGAATACCAACGTCATTGTGATTACCCAATGGCCCGGCCGCTCGGCCGAAGAAGTAGAACGATTTGTTACGCTGCCCCTCGAAACTGAACTTAATTCGGTGCCCCGCAAGAGTACGCTCCGCTCCGTTTCGTTATTCGGCCTGTCGGTCGTAACGATGATTTTTGAGGATGGTGTCGACAATTTTACCGCGCAGACCAACGTGGCCAACCGCATTGCCAGCGTTGATCTGCCCGACGGCGTAAGTGCTGAAGTTGAGCCTCCTTACGGCCCAACGGGTGAGATTTACCGCTTCACCCTCGAAAGCAAAACGAAAGATATCACCGAGTTGAAAACCCTGCAGGACTGGGTTATTGAGCGACAGATCAAGAGCGTGCCGGGGATCGCCGATGTGGTTAGCTTTGGGGGAAAGGTTAAAACGATTGAGGTTAGCCTGAATCCGACGTTGCTGGCTAATTACGGGTTCACCGCCCTGGATGTGGATCAGGCCATTCAGCAAAGCAACATCAATGTTGGGGGCGATGTGATCAAACAGGGAAACCAGGCGCTGGTGGTGCGCGGCATTGGCTTGCTGACAAAGCCCGACGATGTAGCGGGCATCATCATTGACAACGTAAACGGCGTGCCGATCAAAGTGCGCGACGTGGCTACGGTAAAAGAAGCTTTTCAGCCGCGCCTGGGTATCGTTGGGCGCGACAAGCAGGACGACGTTGTGGAGTGTATTGTTGTGATGCGCAAGGGTGAAAATCCCAACGACGTTATTCCGGCCCTGAAGGCTAAAATCGATGAACTGAACAACCAGATCCTCCCTAAAGATGTCCGCATCAAAACATTCTACGACCGTACGACGCTGAATAATTACACCCTGCACACGGTGGGCGAAAACGTATTGACGGGGATTTTTCTGGTAACGCTTATCCTGTTGATTTTTCTGGCCGACTGGCGTACCACCCTCACCGTTGCCATTGTTATTCCGCTGGCGCTGCTGTTTGCCTTCATCTGTCTTCGGCTGAAGGGAATGACGGCCAACTTGCTGAGTATCGGTGCCTTAGATTTTGGTATCATCATCGACGGAGCCGTTGTGATGGTAGAAGGCTTGTTTGTTATGCTGGCACACCGGGCCGAACAGATGGGCATGATGAAGTTCAATCGCCGGGCTAAATTAAGCTGGATTGCCCAGAATGCTACGGAGTTGGGTAAGTCGATCTTCACGTCGAAAATCATCATTATCACCGCCTTACTGCCAATTTTTACGTTCCAGAAAGTAGAAGGGAAACTATTTAGCCCCTTAGCCTGGACCATCGGTTTTGCCCTCATGGGGTCACTTATCGTTAGCCTTACGCTGATACCGCTTTTATGCAGTCTACTGCTGAACAAGAATGTCCGTGAGCGGCACAATCCGGTTGTATCGGGTGTTGAGAAAGCCTATGTCCCGGCGCTGAACTGGGCCATTCGGCAACCTGCCTCTATCATTGCCATTGCCCTGGGCTCACTGGGCTTTTCGGTTTACCTGTTCCTGTTTCACATTGGCTCGGAGTTCCTGCCGCAGTTGAACGAAGGGTCTATTTACGTCCGCGCCAGCCTGCCTTATTCCGTGTCGCTGGATGAAAGTTATGCCTACACGCGGAAGTTTCGGGCCATATTCGATGAGTTTCCGGAAGTACGGGGTGTTATATCGCAGACGGGGCGGCCGAATGATGGAACGGACCCAACCGGATTTTTTAATAATGAGTTTTTCGTTGATCTCTATCCGAAAGAAGACTGGAAGCGGGACATCACGAAAGACGAATTGGTGGCCCAGATGCAGCAGAAGCTGGCCCGTTTTCGGGGTGTTTCTTTCAACTTCTCACAGCCTATTTCCGACAATGTTGAAGAAGCCGTTTCGGGTGTAAAGGGCTCGATGGCGATCAAGATCATCGGGCAGGATCTGAACGTGCTGGACAAGGAAGCAACGAACGTGTTTAACGTCATGAAGAATGTACCGGGCGTCAGTGACCTCGGCGTATTTCGAAATCTGGGCCAGCCGGAATTCCGGATTCAGCTTGACCCCCAGAAAATGGCCCGCTACAACGTGCCAACCGATGTGGCGCAGTCGGTCATCGAAACGGCCATTGGCGGTAAAACCGTTACCCAATTTTATGAGGGCGAACGCCGGTTCGATATCAAGGTACGGTACGACGAACGATTTCGGTATTCGCCCGATCTGATTGAGAATCTGATGGTTCCTACCCGCTCGGGCTCCAAAATCCCGCTGAAAGAACTGGCTGATATTGGTACCCGGTCTGGTCCGGCGTTCGTGTACCGTGAAAACAACGCCCGCTTTATCGCCATCAAATTTTCGGTGCGGAACCGTGACCTCGGCAGTACCATTGCCGATGCGCAACAGCGGGTAAAACAGCAGGTTAAACTCCCCGACGGATTTCAGATGCGCTGGGCGGGTGAATTTGAGAACCAAACCCGAGCCGAGCGCCAATTGGCCATCGTGGTGCCGATCAGTATTACCATTATTTTCCTGATTTTGCTCTTTACGTTCGGTAGCGCGCTCGATGCCGCGCTCATTATCCTGAACGTACCTTTTGCCCTGATCGGGGGTATGCTGGCACTCTGGCTTACAGGTATCAATTTTAGTATATCCGCTGGGGTAGGATTCATTTGCCTTTTCGGCGTGTCTGTTCAGGATGGGGTTATTCTCATCAACCGATTTAAGGAAAACCTGCATAACAAACTGCCGATTAGCGAAGCCATTCGGGAGGGTGCCCTCACGAGGGTGCGTCCCGTTGTGATGACGGCTCTCATGGCTTCCCTCGGTTTATTGCCTGCGGCTCTTTCGACCGGCATCGGCTCTGAAACGCAGAAACCACTGGCCACCGTTATGATTGGCGGCCTGATGACCTGTACGGTCTTGTCGTTGCTCATTCTGCCCGTTACGTACGAGCTTATTCATAGCCGCCGGGCGCGCAAAGAGCTAGCCCGCAAAGAAGCGAAAGCCGTTAATATGCCGCATCATTCATAGAAAGTAAGCAACCCGTGGGGTAGTAACTTGTCTCCACGGGTTGCTTATTTCTTGCCACTACCCAGCCAGAGAAGTCCGTTAAGAATGAGCTTGTCCTGGACTTTATTACCGAAGGTGAACGACAATTCCTTGTCGGTCTTATGGTCGTAATCAATGTCATTGTGCCCCATGTTCACATATAGCATCCGGTGATTTTTGTTTGTCCAGACCACCGGGTAATAGCCGCTATGCCAGATTTCGTGGGGTTTTGGACCCGTTCCCAGCGGAAAACTAGTTGAATCGATCGATAGCAGAATCTTAATTGCCGGGTTGGTACGCAGATCGTTGGTCCATCGATACCATTCATTGGGAGAGGATTTGAAGGTAGCCGGTAAGTGCTTGGTGGCCGGATGGTTGCGATCTTCTACGCGCAAAATGGCCGACGTAGGATGCCAGGTATTACTGGCATAGGAGCCAGAGCCCAAAAACTCGTTATGATACCAGTCCCAGTTTTGGGGGTAGGCCGATGGCGTGAGGGCAAATGCTGCGAAATGAAATCCCATCCAGGCTCCCCCATTTGCCATGTACTTTTCGAAGGCTTTGCGCTGGTCGGGTGCTTCGGGACGGGTATCTAGAAATAAAACAACCTGATAGCGTGACAGGAAGTCTAGATTGAGATTAGCCCAGTTCGTTGTTGAATCGTACGCGAAATTGTACTGGGTCCCCATTTTGGCGAACCATTTGTTAGCCTCGTGAACGTAGCTGATATGGGCTTTATCGTTCTTAGCGGTATAGAAGGCAATGACCCTGAACGCCGGGTCTTTACTCCTGGCCGTCTGGATAGAACCGATGATCAGAAGAACGAATAGGATAAGTTTGGGGAATTTCTTTACAAACAGAAACATTAGGTCAAGGAGAAGCTAAAGGCTGAGTTGGGGCGATTCTCTCCTTCTTTGGGCCCTTAGGGCATTGGAGACGAGCGAACACCTCTTCTGCCAAAGTTAAAGGATGCCTGCTTCTTACTTACGTTCTTCTGTTAATTTGTAGAAACTAGGTTTGTGGTGCCGATTTCGAAACGTTTGGCTGTTTCGTTCGCAGTTGCCGGGTCGTTTTCCGGGAACCGTCGTGGCTCCAGCCCGGTGGCCCGAAAATATACCCCAAAGCCACCTTCACGGATGGTGCCTTGCGAATGTCCTGCCCGATGGCCACCCACTCGTGAAACGCAATGCGTACGGGATTGTGCGAGTTTACGTTCGTCGTCAGACCATACGTTGGCCGTTGTTTTTCGGGTTCGAAGGTGCCAAATAGCCGATCCCAGATAATGAGAACGCCCGCGTGATTTTTATCCAGATAAGCAAGGTCCGAGCCATGATGTACCCGGTGATGCGAAGGCGTATTGAAAAGAAATTCGATAGGAGCGGGAAACTTGTTGATGTGCTCGGTATGAATCCAGAATTGGTACAACAAACTAATGGACTGCATGGTCATAACGGCCACGGGCGAAAACCCGATCAGGGGTAGCCAGATCCAGAAAATAAAGGCTCCCGACAAATTGCCCGTCCAGGTTTGGCGCAGCGCCGTCCCCAGATTATACTTCATGGAGGAGTGATGCACCACGTGTGACGCCCAGAAATACCGACTGCTGTGGCTGATCCGATGGAACCAGTAATAGCTAAAGTCATCGGCAAAAAAAAGGACTGCCCATGCCCACCACTGGGTCATATCAATCGTGAACAGCCTGAATTGATAAACCAGCGAATAGGTGCCGAAAACAAGCGCTTTCCCCACAAAGCCGATAATGACATTGCCAATACCCATGCTTAGGCTACTGGCCGTATCTTTTGTATCGTAGTAGTCTTTATGCTGAATGGCCGTTACGATTACCTCCACAACGAGCAGCAGAACAAAGCCGGGAATCGCGTATTGGATGAGATCTCTCATAGTTATTCTAACTATTGTGAAAGTTAGAAAGTTATCGGACGCCTTATAACTACTATGTCAACTAGTAAGTCATTAAACAAACAACAGGGAGCATACAGAATAATCATTCCATACACTCCCTGTTGTTTATGGGTTGAGAAGCTTATCGATTCATCGAAATGAGAAACTCTTCATTACTCCGGGTGCCTTTCATATGGCCGAGTAGGAAGTCCATGCCTTCCATGGCATTCATGTCGGCCATGTGTTTACGCAGAATCCAGACTCGTTGGAGCGTTTCTTTATCCAGCAGTAGATCTTCCCGACGAGTGCCCGACGCCATAACGTCGATAGCCGGGTAAACCCGTTTGTTCGCCAGTTTGCGATCGAGCTGGAGTTCCATGTTACCGGTACCTTTAAATTCTTCGAAAATTACTTCGTCCATTTTCGAACCCGTATCGATCAGGGCCGTAGCAATAATGGTCAGTGAGCCGCCATTTTCAACATTCCGGGCGGCTCCGAAGAAGCGCTTTGGCCGGTGTAACGCATTGGCGTCTACACCACCCGACAGAATTTTACCCGATGAAGGAACAACCGTATTATAGGCTCTGGCCAGACGCGTAATCGAATCCAGCAAAATAACCACATCGTGACCGCATTCGACCATTCGTTTGGCCTTTTCGAGTACCATACTCGATACTTTAACGTGGCGATCAGCCTGCTCATCGAACGTCGAGGAAATGACTTCGGCATTCACCGAGCGGGCCATATCCGTTACCTCTTCAGGACGTTCGTCGATCAGCAGCACGATCAGGTAAACCTCGGGGTGGTTCTTGGTGATCGCGTTGGCGATTTCCTTCAGCAGAACGGTTTTCCCGGTTTTTGGCTGAGCCACGATCATACCACGCTGGCCTTTACCAATCGGTGCGAACAGGTCCAATACCCGCGACGAATAATTTTCAGGCCGGTTACTCAGGTGAAGCTGTTCTTCGGGGAAAAGAGGAGTGAGGTACTCAAACGGAATCCGATCGCGGATTTCTTCCGTTGTTTTGCCATTAACCGTCGAGACGCGCAGCAGGGCAAAATATTTTTCGCCTTCTTTGGGCGGGCGGATGGCACCACGCACGGTGTCGCCGGTTTTTAAACCAAATAGTTTAATCTGTGACGGGGATACGTAAATATCATCGGGACTGGCCAAGTAATTATAGTCAGCTGAACGCAGAAAGCCATAGCCGCCATCCTGCATGATCTCCAGAACGCCTTCGTTGTCGATAATGCCATCGAATTCGCGGATGTGCTGGTTATACTGACGGCGAATTCGGTTCTGGTATTCCTGTGCTTCCCGCGAGGCCTGTGGAACCTGAGGCTGAGCCGGTTGATCCGTTTGGCCTGATTCCGATTGAGGCTGCTGGCCTTCCTGCGTTTCAGCAGGTGCGCTGGCTGGCTGGGCCACAGCAACGGTATCAACGGTTGAGTCTGCGCTGGCCGTTTGCATATTAGCCGCGTTATCGTCTGTAACAACGGTAGGCGTCATGAACTCTTCGTCGGGCTGGCCACCGTAGTTGAGCCCGGCCTCGTCCGTCACGACGCGTTGGGTGCGTGGCCGCTGATCCCGACGCTGGTTGTTATCCCGCGTGCCCTCCGTACGGTCGCGATTGGTCTCAAACCGTGGGCGTGCGTCCCGCGGGTTGGATTGCGAACCGTCCGAACGCTGATTTCGCTGCTGGTTTAAATCCTGCCGACCATTGCGGTCGTTGCGCTCATTACGGATATTATTTGTCCGGAAATTACGGTCATTTGGTGTCGACGTGCCATCGCTGTCACTACGATTCCGGGCAGATTGCCCAAACGTATTCGTACGCTGGCCTGGTACTGTCCGTTCGCGGTTTTCGCGGGGCTGGCGAACGATTGGTTGTTCATTTACAGCGTCGGCAACGGGTTCGGCTGGTGTGCTTTCATTAACGACCGGTGCTGACTCAGTGGTTGTTGTGTTGTTCTCTGGCGTAGCGCTGCTTTCATACAACACTGGACTTTCGCTAACGGCGGAAACGGGTGCTTCTACAGGCGCTACTGTTTCAGTTGGGGCTGTTGGCTGTGTCACAGCATCCCGATCCCGGCGGCTACGTAACCGGGGTTTCGTTGTCTCTGGCGTTGTTGTTGCGGCAGGTGACGCTACTGTATCGTCAGCCGGTTGAATAGCCGGCGTATTGGTTACGGCTGAACTAACGGGTTGTACGTCGGGAGTAGTAACCGCTTTAGTGCGACGTCCGCGCTTAGGTGCTTCTTCTGCGGGGACTGTTTCTTCGGCAGCCGGGCCTGGGCGCTCGGATTGCTGCTTTATAATTTCGTAAACTAGTTTTTCTTTGTTGAATTTGCCAATGTTACGAATCCCGAATTGCTCGGCAATGGGGTGAAGCTCCGAGAGAAGCTTCATGTCTAATTCTTCTTTCTTGAACATAAAGGTCAGGTTAGCAATAAACCTTGAAAGGACCGCTGTTGCGGTAGTAATGAAAGTTGGGAGTTGTTATACGAATGTAATGGCCGTTCTGACGGTCAAGCTGGCCCGTTAAAAAGAGCCTATAGAAAAGTTAATTGATGTAAAAGACCCAATTAACCTCAACAAATTCAAGTAATTACGTGATGAAATAAATCAAAAATATGAATTGGAGTGATTTGCTTGATCCAAACACAACCACCTGGTGGGGCCAGATGTGGAGGTTGTCAAAACGTTTGGAAAACGGAGGTCTGCCGTAGCTACAGATTGCTGCTTTGGTAGAAGCACTACTTGCCGACCAGATTGATGGTGGCAAAGATAGTATCTTGTTCCGATTTTATCAACATAACGTTGGTGACTAACAAATGTTTCCATTTCGTCTATATTATTCGAAATTCACCAAAATATAATCTGTCGTTAAAAAAACTTAAAACGGAGCCGCCCGACAAATTTTGTCGTCTAAAGAAGCGTTGACTCTACCAGATACGGATGGAAACGGAACAACTGCATATCAATTCTTCGTCAGAATTGAACCTGGTTATCGACTGGGGGAATTCAAGCCTTAAAACAGGGTGGTTTCGGGGGCAAGAATTGATTGAGGTTAACCGGTATGAATCGCCCGATGCCTTGATGGCTGAGTTCAGGAAACGGCCCGCCAGACACGTACTGGTTTCGTCGACAAGTCGTCCGGGGACCGACATTCGTCGGCAGCTAATTGAGCTGGGTTCCGATTTTTGGGTGTTGGATAGCCAAACGTCTGTACCCATACGTAAAGGCTACGATACGCCAGCTACCCTGGGGGCCGATCGAGTGGCGGCTGCGGTAGGCGCCGTAACCCTATTTCCGGATCAGGCTTGTCTGGTGCTTGATCTGGGTACTTGTCTGACTGCCGATCTTGTCGATCAGGACGCAGTTTTTCAGGGCGGACTGATTTCACCTGGTCTGCGCATGCGTTTTCGGGCTATGCACGATCAAACCGCCCGTCTTCCAGTAGTGGAGCTTCCGGCAAATGTAGATCAGCTCTGGCCCGCGCTGACGGAGAAGAATACGATACAGGCCATGCAGAGTGGCGTACTGAACGGATTGACGTTTGAAATGAACGGTATAATTGAAAACTATCGTCGGGAACGACCGGGGATTGTGGTTCTGGTGTGCGGGGGTGATGCGCCTTCCTTTGAAAGTCGTCTTAAACCGCCGATATTTGTGGTACCTGAATTGGTTCTGATTGGGTTGAATCGAATTTTAAGCTATAATGTTGAGAATTTACAAGCGGATACGCCAGACGTTAACGCATAGTTTGCTGGCTGTTGCCGCGACATCGCCGATGGTATTGGCGCAGGGGTTGGGTAACTCTCCTTATTCTGCCCAGGGCATTGGTGAATTATACAGCCCCGGTAATATAACCAATATGGGCATGGGTGATGTAGGCATCAGTAACGCCAACCCATTCTATCTGAATTTGCAAAATCCTGCCCTGCTGGCCCGTCGGTCACGTTTTACGGTATTTGAGGTAGGCCTGATGAGCCAATCGAAAACCATTAAGCAAAACATCAGCAACGACCTGAAGACCCAGAGTAATTTCGCGGGTAATCTGGGTTATTTAGCCTTGTCTTTTCCGGCCAATAGTCGCTGGAACATCTCGCTGAACTTAAAACCATACACGTACGTAAACTATAACATTGAACGCGTGGAGGCTGTGCCCGGCACACCCTATAGTGCTATCTATAAATACGAGGGCAAAGGGGGGCTGAACAAGGCGACATTTGCCAACGGATTTCGGCTGACAAAAAATATTTATGCGGGCGTAGAGGCTTCCTTTCTGTTTGGGAACATTACAAACTCGTCATCTGCACAGGCAGCTCTCAATAGTTCCGACATTCTCGTAACCCATTTGAACAGAACGAACTACAGTGATATTGTCTATAAGCTAGGCGCTGCCTGGCGGCCCAAGCTGAATGATACATGGACGCTCAACGTCGGCGCTACCTACGATCCTCAAATACGGGTTAAGGCATCCCAAACCGACATTTATCAGCAGACAACCTCATCTGGACAGGCCATCTCCGCTCCGGATACCCTACGGCTTAACTCCAACGCGCTATCGACATTACCGCAGCAAATGCATTTTGGCGCAAGCATTGAAAAGGGCAATACGCTCCTGGTCGGGGTTGACGTTGGTTTTCAGAAATGGAGTGAATACCGCACCGCTGATAACAAACCGGGCAATCTGGCCGATGCTATGAATGTTGCGGCTGGGCTAGAGTATACGCCTAAGCCCACATCGAACCGTTACCGGGATTTGATCACCTATCGGGCTGGTTTTCAGTATAACAAACTTCCTTATCAGACAAACGGCACGCAGCTTACGGATGTGAATGGTAGTCTGGGCATATCCATTCCCCTGGGCGCGTATTATGTCAATCACGTAACGCTCTCACTGGTTGGAGGGCAGCGGGGCGTGCTGACTGGCACACAAATCAAGGAGCAATACGTGCGAATAGGCATTGGCTTCTCTTTAAATGACGTCTGGTTCCGGAAAACAGTTATTGACTAATTGTCCGGTTGCCGGTTGTGAGGGCATACTCGTTCTTGCCAATAAAAAGCAGATGTACGTAGATCATTTTCTGCGGACATCTGCTTTTTGTCTGTGGGCTGGCAAGTAAACAACGGCGAAGCAGGACCGGTTTTGGGTAAAAGATAGTTTATCTGACTGCATCAACTACTTAAATGGAAAACGTAGAAGCCAAAAAGAAAAACAGACGTACTAACGGGTGGGTCGCTGTTTTCTACGCCTTGTTTATTCTATTTCAGGTACTGTCTTTATCGGCCTGCGAGGAAAAAAAACAGGCAAAAAAGGTGAACCCCTATTCAGGGCCAATTGAAGAAATTAATGATGTGAAATTGCTGTATAGTGAAGCGGCTAAACTAAAAGTTAAACTGACTACAGCCAAGCAGTTTCGGTACACGAACGAAAATCGTCGTTATCCAAAACCAGTCTACATTTCTTTTTATAGTCCAACGGGGGAAGAAATAACGACCATCCGATCCGATTCGGGTCAGTATGACAAGGCTAAAGACCTGTACACGGTCATGGGTAACGTGATCGTCGTTAATAAGCAGAAGCAGGAAAAACTGCTCACACCTGAGCTAAACTGGAAACCACAAACCAAAAAGGTGTTCACAGACAAGCGGGTGACTATTTTAAGTCAGTTGACCGGCGAGAAACTCTACGGAATCGGCCTGGATGCCAATCAGGACTTTAGTCAGTATTCGATCCGAAAGCCAACGGGTATCTTCAACATGGAAGGCGGAATTTGAGTTGGCTACTGCCTACTTTTTACATTCATTCAGAATGGGTGTTACCGTCTTAACGTCAGTTAGTTTCGTTTCTCCGGCCCATTCATTATAAATATAGGTAGTTAGCTCGGCTACTTCCAGGTCACTGAGTTGAGGTTGTGCGGGCATTGGCCGATTATACGGCTTGCCATTGACTACAATACGACCTTGCTGACCATACCGGATCAAACAGATTACGCTGTTTTTATTCGCCAAATAATCTGATCCGGCAATGGGTGGATAAAGGGAAGCAACGCCCTGTCCCTTATCCTGATGGCAGTTGGCGCAGTTGTTCTTAAAAAGAAAAATACCTTCTGTAATATACCGTTGCCGCTTAATTTCTTCGTCTGTTTGGCATGAAAGAATAATCACAAAGACAAAAAGGATGCTGACAAATCCGCTCAGGCGTTTGTTCATTGTTTGTACTCGGCTAGCAACCGATTCATGTCGTTCATTAATTTATCGACTCCCGCTTCAGTTGTGCCATCATAAATGCCCCGGATATGCTTGGCTTTGTCGACTAAAATAAAGGCACCACTATGAACAACGCCCCCCGGCGCTGTTGAATCAGCCTGAGCCGTTACCATATAGCTATTCTGACCGATATCGTAAATTTTATCGCGATCGCCGGTAACAAACAACCATTGCCGACTCGTTACGCCCAGGTTTTGCGCAAACTCTTTAAGCACAGGTACCGAATCGTGAGCCGGATCGATGGTGTGCGAAAGCAGCATTACGTCTGGATTTTCCTTGAACTTTTCATACACCCGTTTCAATTGCACCTTCATTTTAGGGCAAATTGTCGGACAACTCGTGAAGAAAAAATCGGCTACGTAAATTTTATTGTCGAGGGTTCTGGCTGTAACCGTATCACCGTATTGGCTAACGAATTTGAAATCTGGAATCGACTGGTAAACGGAATCGGTTACTGATTTGCCATCAACTGTTTTGGTGACGACCTCCCGTTGCCCTAAAATGGGTAGTTTACCATCCGTCGAATCGCATGAAGTAAGGGTAATAAATAAACCGACGATGATGAGCCAATGGTTATTTTTTACCCAAAAACTGGCGAGCCTGTTCAATACTGGTATTAACTTTTGTTTTGACATCGGTAATTTGGTCTTTCTGACCGTTTAAATAGCGTAGTGCATCATCAGATGATAGTTTCGTGAGTGTATCCCCGTTGTATCGGCTCATCCAATCCATCATCAAACTATCGGCAACATCCAGATTGCGGTGCAATCGGCTGGCTTGTTCTTTTTCTTCATCGGTACGGAGGGTAGCCGCTGCTGAGCCGCTGGCTTTAAGGCTGTCGAGCGATGTGATGCGTATTTTTAGCTGTTTTCGTAGCTTCATTATGTCATCAATCTTGGGCATTACCTCGTCGTGAATGGCAAAGACTTCGTTTTCTGTTTCTTTAACCGTTTCATCACCGGAATGGCAAGCGCTCAGAAAAACGGAAAAAGCAGCGAGACTGGCCAGAAGAAATACGCGTGTATGCATTGTGAATAAGGGATTTACTTAATGCGATAGTGTACGATGCGCCGGAATTAAAGGCACCTCGTACATTATCTGGCTGTGGAAGTCGCTCGTTGTTTCAGAATTTCACGAGCATTTTTAAGCGCGCTGGCTGATGGATTCTTGCCACCGATCATCTGCGCAATTTCATTAACGCGCTCATCCAGGGTTAATTTTTTTATGCGGCTGACTGTCTTAGCCGCTGAGTGGTCTTTATAAACAAAATAGTGAGCTGTGCCCTGACCCGCTATCTGATGAAGGTGCGTAATGGCTATGATCTGGTGGTTATGCGCCATATCGCGCATCATGTTGCCCATTTTAATCGCAATTTCGCCCGATACACCCGCGTCTATTTCATCGAAGACGATGGTGGGTAGAGAGCGTTTGCTCGCCAGTATGTATTTAATGGCCATCATCAGACGGGAAAATTCACCGCCCGATGCCACATTTTTCAACTGCTGGGGTTTTACACCTTTGTTGGCGCTGAACAAAAAAGAAATCGTGTCGACGCCCGTGGGGGTAGGCTTGCCGGTTTCTGCATGAATTTTTAAGGATGCATTGGGCATGCCGAGGTCATTCAGCAACTGGCCGATCTGGGTTTCTATCGGATGCAAAACAACGCTTCTGGATTCCGATAAGGCATTGGCACTGGTTTGAAGCTGGGCACGGGCTGCGTCGGCCTGCGCTTTCGCATCTGCCAGGGCATCGTCCAGATTCAACACTTTACTCACCTTCAGGCCAAGCTCATCCCGCAAAGCAATCAGAGCGGCTACGTTTTTGGCCTGGTGTTTGGTCTGGAGTTGATACATCAGATTCAGCCGTTCGCGAATGGTTTCGGCCCGGGTATCATCGATATCGACGCGATCCTGTTCAACACTGATTTCGTCCGCCAAGTCGCGCAATTCAATCAGGCTGCTTTGCGCCCGTTGCAGTAATTGCTCGTACTGATTTGACAGTTTACTGATGTAAGCCAGATTGCTGACGGTTCCTTTCAAAAAATCAATAACCGATTGTTCCGTATTATCCAGGTATTCATACGCAACCTGCAGACGTTCCTTGATATCTTCGGCATTTTCGAGGATCGTCAACTCCTGTTCGAGCGACTCCTGTTCATCGGGTACTAATTGTGCTTTGACAAGTTCTTCGTACAAGAAATTGTTGTAGTCAAACTCCTTGCGCATCGCCGACGCTTCAGTCTGTAACTGATCGTAATGTGATTTTTTGGCCCGGTAGGATTGATAATCAGCTCGGTAGGTACGGAGTTGTCCCTCGTTTTGCGCGTAGGTATCGACAATCTCTAACTGATATTCGTTAGAACCGAGCAATACGGAATCGTGCTGCGAGTGGATATCCATCATCCGGCTGGTGACGCGCCGAAGCGTTTCCAGATTGACAGGCGTGTCGTTGACAAACGCACGTGATTTTCCACTCACGCCAATCTCGCGCCGGACGATGCAGGAATCCGAATAATCCAGCTCCTCTTCCTCAAAGATTCGTTCGATCTGGTAGCCGGAAACTCCAATCGTTCCCTCAATGATACATTTCTGCTCGGGGTTATAAAGCACGCGCGTATCGGCCCGATTGCCAAGCAGCAATCCGATAGCCCCTAAGATAATTGACTTCCCGGCTCCTGTTTCGCCCGTAACGATGTTGAGTTCACGGTCGGGCGAAAGTTCGAGTTCGTCAATTAATGCATAGTTTTTTATGAGTAAATGCGAAAGCAAAATCAGTAATGGTTAGCAGTAAATAGGTAACAGTGGTAAACGCAAATTTACTCCCTGATAACGCTTTACTGGATTAATTTCCGGTAGTTTTCGGTCTTACCTGGATCAAGATAAGAAAGTAAATCGAACGCCTGTTTCCGCTCGGAAGGTGTTCCTTCATACAGTATGTTGTACAACTCCTGCGATTTGGCCTCGAAGAACGAACTGATCAGAACGGAGTTTGGCAACTGCAGGCCAATCGTACGGATAGTAGACAGCAACGTAAGCGTTTGTTTACGTGCCTGTACTGGATTCGCGGCAAAAACGTCCAGCCCTTGTCGGTGGTACGTGTAAAGTCCATCCCGAAAAGGAATCAACTGTTGGTTTTGCATATTCTCGATCAGCCAATACCGGTTTCGGCGATCACCGCCATTCTGCCAGGCACCATTGGCCGATCCTTGCTGGGCCAGGTTGGTGATCGTATAAGCTCGTTGCACGTACGGGTTACCACCCTGCCTGCTAAACGTGTCATAATCGACCGCCAAGATTACATTGGCATAAAAGGCCAGGAGGGAAGTCAAATCGTCCGAAAACTGATTGTCCCGGAAATAGACCGGCGTTGTTGGTAGGTAAACAAAGTTAAAGGCCCGGTCAACATACGTAAAGGTGGTTGTTTCGTAATTGGTGCCATATACGGGCCGCGTAACCGTAATTTGAGCGGTGGCTTCAAACACCCCCTGCGTCAACGATTTCAGCAGGTTTATGTTCATCGAACAGTTAATGCGTTCCGAAACGCCAAACTGATCGTTGCTCCAGCGCCGGTTGTTCATGAATTCACTTATAATACCTTTCAGTTGGTTCAGATAAGCGAAATCAGTTTTTTGTTGAGCAAATAACTGATCGGAGTTGACCGTAACCTGACAATTCAGTTCCTGAGCGTGGACCGAACCAATCAGACAACCCAACAGCAGGAAGATTCGTATTGCTTTCATTATCGCTAGCCTTGTGTGGCTGTGTATCTGTTTATCAGAGTGCTTTGATCACTAATCTCACTAAGTCTTGTGCCACGTCATCTTTCGATTTCAGCGCAAATTCATGGATTTGTTCGTCTTTATCAATGACGGTAATCTTGTTGGTGTCGTGCCCGAAGCCGGCTCCTGAATCGCGAAGTGAATTTAACACAATCCAGTCTAAGTTTTTAGCGTAAAGTTTTTTCAGCGCATTCTCGCGTTCATTATCTGTTTCCAGAGCAAACCCCATCATCAGTTGGTCAGGCCGTTTGCGGGAGCCAAGTGTAGCGGCAATGTCAGTAGTTTTAGTCAGCTCAAGCGAAAAGAACGTTTCTTTTTTCTTTATTTTCCGATCAGCGGGGTGTGCAGGTGTATAATCGGCAACGGCCGCGCTCAGCACGACTATGTCAGCTACGGCAAAGGCCGTTTCCGTAGCTTCGAACATCTCCTGCGCCGTGCGCACATTCACCCGCTGAATAGACGCATTGGGTAGGGGCAAGGCTGTCGGCCCACTCACCAGGACAACCGATGCACCCGCTTTGGAAAAAGCATTGGCTAGGGCATAGCCCATTTTCCCGGTTGAGTGATTGCTAATGTACCGCACTGGGTCAATGGGTTCCTGGGTTGGACCAGCCGTTATTAGTACCCGCTTGCCGGACAAACCGGCTTGTGGAGGAGCCACTGCCCAAAAGTCATCGAGCTTTTTCAGAATATTTTCCGGTTCAGCTAGCCGGCCCTCCCCAACCAGCCCACTGGCCAACTCACCGTGTTCTGCCCGTATAATGTGATTGCCGAATGATTCGAGCCGACGCAAATTGTCAGTCGTCGTTTGATGGTGGTACATATCGACATCCATGGCCGGGGCAAAAAAGACCGGACAGCGGGCCGACAGATAGATGGCGGATAGTAAATCACTGCAAAGACCGGTAGCGCAGCGGGCCAATGTATGGGCTGACGCGGGTGCTATCACGAGAGCATCGGCCCATAAGCCAAGCTCAACGTGGTTATTCCAGCTGCCATCGCCAGGGCGATCACTATGGGCATTCACAAACGTTGATAGAACGGGCCGCTTCGACAAGGTAGCCAGCGTTAGCGGTGTTATAAATTGTTGGGCTGAATCAGTCATGACGACCTGTACCTCAGCACCTGCTTTTACCAGCAGCCGGATGAGTAAGGCCGACTTATAGGCTGAAATGCTGCCTGTAACACCCAACAGAATTCGCTTACCCGTTACTGACATGATGAAGTCCTAATAAAATATGTACTAAGTACTCGGCTGATGGCTTAGAAACCAGCCTGTTAAAACATCAATGACCGCACAGCAAATACCGTGCGGTCATTGAAAAGACTATACAATACGTATTATTGTTGAGCGTCTTCGTCGCTATAACGCCAGTAAACTTTGCCCTCCAGAAACTCATCCGTCGCAATGGAGGTTGGTTTCGGCATACGCTCGTAAAATTTCGAAATTTCGATTTGTTCGCGGTTTTCAAAAACTTCTTCGAGATTATCAACCGCCGAAACAAATTCTGACAATTTGTTGCTTAACTCCTCTTTGTTCTTCGTTGCAATCTGACGAGCGCGTTTCGAGATGATCGATACCGATTCGTATAGATTCCCGGTTTGACCCGCGATTTTATCGCTATTGCGGGTAATAATCGATGGATTTGTTGCCATAATGATTAAATCTCGGTATTTAGTTTAAAGTGTACGGGACTTGTGTTGCTGAGGTTGATTACGCAAAGCCTCGCACCGTACCTTGTGTTAATTAGCTGCCGTCACCTTTGCCGGGCGGTTGGCATCTTTTAAGCGTTCTTTTTCCTTTTCTCGTTCTTGTTCCAGCTTATCCAGACGGTCAATTTCTTTCTGGCTGGTTTCAAACATCTTTTCCGACTGCTTCAGGAACTGGCTGTTGGGATATTTATCAATAAATGCCTGGTGATAACTGATCGCTTCCTGATAACGTTCCTTCTGCTTGGTTTCCAGACTGTTTTGAGCCAGGCTGAATTCCGCATCAACTTTTAAAAATGCCAGCTCTTCGTTGTATTCCGAATCCGGAAACTCCTTCTGGAAGTTATTAATGGCAATAACGGATGACTTGTAGGAAGCAATGTTAAAACCGCTGGTTTTGTAATATAGCTTCGCTTTTTCGTATGCTTTCCGCTCCAGCTTTCCACGTAGTTCAAGAATCAGTTTGGTCGATTCTTCTTTGTACTTGCTATCGGGATACGCATTGATAAAGTCCTGAAGAGCCGATGTTGCCGTTAAGGTATTCGATTGATCAAGGTTAAACGAGGGCGTGTCTTTATACAGTGAGTAAGCGTACATGTACATAGCTTCCTGAGCGTAATCAGACCGGGCAAACGTTTCATAAAATTTCTTGAACAGCGTAGCGCTAAGCAAATACTGCTGTTGCTGATACTGTGTGTAGGCATAGTAGAACTGAGCCATTTCTGACTCGGTGCTGCCTTTTAATACGGGAATTAATTCTTCGAACAGCAGCCCTGCCCGGTACCAATCTCCTTTTTTATAGTATTGTATGGCACCTTTGTACTTTTCGTCATCGCTCCCACTTTTCTGCAGTTTTGAAAACGGGCTACATGATCCAAGCAGAAACGCTACCCAGATCCCCAACAGAATCTTACCAATATGACGGTGTTGCATATGTTTGCAAAGATACAAAAAAAATAAGGGCTACACCGTTAAAACGACGATGTAGCCTGGTATAGTCTTAAAATGAGCGCTGACCTGGTCCGTTTAGGCTATTTTAACATAATCAGCCTACTTATTGGTGACGAACGAGCAGTCGTTTCGTGGCAACTTTTTTGCCATCTACCGAGAGTTGGTACAAATAATAGCCTGTATCCAGCAAACGCGTCCCAATCCGAACTCTATTGGCATTTCGCTCAAGTTCATATTCTGCGATCGGTGCGCCCAGTACATTTAACAGAACCAGTTTTGCGTCGCCCGGTCCGGTAAACTGATAATCCAGTTCAGCAACGTCGTCTGCAGGATTCGGATAGGCGTTGGATACCCATAGCTTGTCAGCCGTATATAACCTGTTTTCTGCTTTTCCTTCTTGCACTGAAGCCGCTGGTCGCGCTGCACTCTCAACCGCTGGCGTATTATCGATAGTTGCTGCTTTTGTACCCGAATGAGCCATCAACAGGGAACGGTAATGCTCATTGATCGCGCTGTTTTTGTGCAACGTCATTGATCGGTCAAGCCCTGATAAGGTTGGAGCCGGGCTTGGCGCAATCGAAAAACGTTGTGCTGGCAAACCCGCCGTTGTTTTGCGTACTGACGAGGTACGACCCAATTCGAGTCGGCTTCCTTTACGAGCATCCGAATCTCGCTGGGCGACTTGCGCCTGGAGCGGGATCGTTGCCGTTAGCAAGCCCATCAATACACCAATAAGTATAGTTTGTTTCATGTAAGTCTACTTCATGTACGCATGTATTCACCACAAACCTATTCATCTTGAAAGACAAAGTCAACGGGCAATTATCTAAAAAATTGTTAAATAGGTCAATTAATAGTCTTTTGAACCAATTTCTGAGCTAAAGGTTTAATTAGCCCTTTGTTTTTTAATGGTTTTCTAATTACCGGTTGTTCAACGGGTGGTTTTTCAAGCCACAAAACCTGATTTTTTGTTGGTTTTTCCTGCTCGCGCCAACGGAATCCATCCAGTTGCTGAACCTCCGGCGTTAATTCTTTTGGTGGAATCAACTGTGAATCCGGATGGCCATAAAACCGAATCTTACCAACTTTGTTATCGTTGAATTCAATGTTCATTCGGCTCGATTCAACGTGATTCAGCCCGATTAATTTATTCTTTTCATCGACCGCGTAATAAAGGCTCTGCCCGTTTCCTTCGACAAGAACCCGATCCAGCACGGTTTGCTCCTGCTTCAAAACGGTAGTCGATGCTGGTGATCCCTCTTTTGGAGTTGATACGCGTTTAAGGGGCTGTTTCGTTGCAACGGATGAAGCAGACCGCGGAACAGTGCCCGAAGCGTTCGTCGTTGAGACGGGCAATTCAGCCGCGGTAACGGTTGTTGATACAATTTTTGTGGCGAAAAAAGCGGTCACTGTTCGCCCTTTGACCTGGTTGTAATTCTTAAGCGTGTCGAGAGAAATAACGAATGATTTTGTCTTCAAGAACAGCGTATGAATTTTATTATTTTTCATAACGGCCCGCATTGAATCGGCTTCCATCTGGTATTTATTCTGGCTCCAGACAATTGGTTTTTTATAGAAATAAATAGTCGAATCGGCGGTGTCGTAAATGAGCGAATCACATTTGCTCTGAAGGTCCGATTTATAAAGAAAAACATTTTTCTGGCCTAGTAACCGGCGGGTATTGGTTACTTTATTATCGAACGAAAATAAGGTATCGGCCCGCAAATAGAGGGTGTCTTTTGTGGTTTCGTTCGCTAGGCTTTTAGCCACCGGGTGGCCTGTTGCCCGCGAAATACCCGCTTTCCCATTGTACCGAACATGGTCGCCCAGAATCACCGCCTTGCGGTCTTTGGCAACCATAATGACGTTGCCTTTGGCAATGCCCAGCTCTGTAATGTTATCATAGTAAAGGCTGTCGCCCGTGAGCCGGTATTTAGGCGTTTCGACGGTTGCCCGGCGCTGGAAATTTGAAATACCCGTGGTTGTATTGTATTGGCCCTCAACGGCCGTCAGGACCCCATCTTTATTGGTAATGCGGGTTGGCCCCTGAAAGATGGCCATTCTGGTCAGGGAGTTGTAGAGCAGCGAGTCAGCCGTGAGTGTACCTTTGGGATTCACCAGCCGGACGTTCTGACGGAACGTGAACAGCTTGCTGCGGGTGTCGTAATACCCTTCCCGGCTAGTCAACACATTTTCTTTATCCACAATGCGACCAGGCGTTGGGTAATGAGCAATGCCTGATAGCATGTCGTAATCGAGCTGAGCGGTGGTTAGCGTCATTTTTCGGTCACGCATACTGACGCGGCCACGCATATTTGCTTGACGGACATTGCCATAATAAAACATGGTGTCACCCTGAACCGTAATTGTATCGCCTTGTACGATCTTTACATGACCATAGGCCTCGATGACGTTGGTGGTTGCGTTTTGAATGGCGAGGTCACAGAACATGAGCACCCCTTTTTGCCGAAACCTGACGTTGTTGTATATTTTACGAACAACCTGTCCGGGAACAGTCATTCCCACTAAACTGTCCGCTCCTGGTAGTAGCTCAACTTTGTCGGCTACACTACCCGTCGCTACCGGACGACCGGGCGCTGGAGGTCTGACCTGCGCCAGCGAATCAACTGAAACAAGCCATAAACAGAGGAGAAGAAAAGCGGCAAACAAACGAATCATACTGACAAAACTACGGCTTAGCGCCGACTCCATATGGTTGAAACGGATTTTTTAGGATTTATTAACGACAACGGCCTGTTCGAAGTTACGGATCAGGTGTTGCTGGCCGTCAGTGGTGGACTGGACTCCGTAGTGATGGCGGAGCTTTTCCATCGAGTTAATCAACCGTTTGCGATTGCTCACGTTAATTTTACTTTACGGGCCTCAGATTCCGACGAGGATGCGCTTTTCGTTGAAAACATGGCAAAACGCTACGGGGTTCCGTTTCATCTGGTTCGTTTCGATACCGCGACTTTTGCGCAGCAGCGAGGAGTATCTATTCAAATGGCTGCCCGCGAACTGCGCTATACGTGGTTTGATCAACTGCTTCAGCAACATGCGTACGCCTGCCTTGCCACGGCGCATCACAAAAATGATGTCCTCGAAACGCTGTTAATCAACCTGACGCGTGGAACGGGCCTGGCAGGTTTACACGGGATTTTGCCTCGTCAAAACCAGATCGTTCGCCCCTTGTTATTTGCTACCCGTGAACAGTTAGCGGCTTTTGTAAACGAAGCGGGTTTACTGTATCGGGAAGACAGCTCGAATGCAAACGATACGTACGCCCGTAATCGGATTCGTCACCATGTGGTTCCCGTACTCCATGAACTGAATCCGGGTTTATGGCAAACAGTACCCCGCACGATTGATCGGCTTCGATCGGCAGAAGTGCTTATGCGTGCCGAACTCGACCGATCCTGGCAGGCCGTTGCTGAGGTCCAGGACGAAGGAATACTGCTGCCAACCGAAAAGTTGTTGGCCTTGCCTGAGTTAGGGTTTCGGTTGATGGAATGGTTGAAGCCGATGGGTTTTACGACCGATCAGGCACGGCAGGTAGCCAGTATGACAGGCAAACCCACTGGGCAAGTGATACAATCGAAGACGTATCGTGTTGTGCATGAACGGGATGGTCTGCTTATTGAGGCTATCCAGGAAACGGTTCCTGTTGACCTCGTATTGACTGATTGGCCCAGCGCGGCATTAGTGGTAGCCTCAGCGTTTACGTTACGTATTGACCTGATGGATAAGCCCGACGGATTCGAGCCTTCCACTGATCCAACGCTAGCGAGTCTGGATGCTGACCGGCTGGTCTTTCCGCTCCATATCCGGTTGTGGAAACAAGGAGATAAATTGCGGCCTTTGGGGCTGAGAGGTCATAAGTTGGTCAGTGATTTATTGAATGACTTAAAGCTAAGCCGGACGGAGCGGGAGCAAACCGTTGTCCTGGTATCGGGTGGCGAGATTGCCTGGGTAATGGGTCGGCGGATTGATCATCGGTTTAGAGTAAGCGCCCAAACCCGGAAAGTCGCCTGCTTCAAGTATAGTAAGAAGTAAAAAAAATGCCTTTAACTAGGCCCGAAACAAGTAAATTGCCTGGTGTTTAAACCGAATCGAATTGATCATTTAGAAAATTGGCATCTTATTTGTTGAGATTTGAACGAGCCTCCAAATTTATTAATTAACTACTATTCATGAACCGAATTGTATGTGTCTTGCTAGTGGCAGGACTGGCCTTCTGGAGCCTGACTACTCAGGCACAAAGTGCGCGACTACGAGCGGCAAACAAGCAATTTGATAACCTTAGTTATGTCAGTGCGGTGCGGGCCTATGAGGAGTTTCTGCGAACGGATAAAAAGAAGGACCCTGCCGAAACACGGGATGCAATGATTAAACTGGGTTATGCTTATCGCAAACTGGAGGACACACGAAACGCCGAGCGTATTTATAGTGAACTGATACAATCAAATACGGATCTTGATAGCGAGATATACCTGTATTATGCCCAATCATTGGCTCAGAATGGCAAATATCGGGAGTCGCAGAAGATGTACAGTCAGTATGGCGAAAAGCAAAAAGAGGACCTGCGCGGACGTCGGTTTACGGTCTCTTACATGGATATGAGTCGATTCTATCAGGATTCGTCGTCTTATCGTATCTCGAGCTTGCCTATCAATTCGCGTCAGGCTGATTTTAGCCCAATGTACTACAAGAATGGTCTGGTTTTCGTGTCGGCTCGCGATGAATCCGGACCGGTAAAACGGGTGTTTACCTGGAACCAAACGCCGTTTCTGGACCTCTATTTCCACCCCGATACGAATCAACTGCGCGTTCCGGGTTCGGAGCCGACTCGATTGCCTAGTTCGGCAGTACTAGGCGGTGGCAGTGAAAGTAAAGCACAAGCGCCTGACGTGACAGCGGAAAATACGCCCCTGACGAAAGCTGAACTATTTAGCCGTACCCTCAATACAAAGTACCACGAAGGGCCAATGACGTTTACCAAAGACCAGAACTTCATTGTGTTTACCCGCAACAATTCCAGCAAAGGGAAATCGGGCAAAAGCTCTGATGGCGTGAAAAAATTGAAATTGTACTCTGCCGTAAACAGAGATGGGAAATGGGTTGATATTCAGGAGCTGCCTTTCAATAGCAATGAATACTCAGTTGGTCACCCAGCTTTTTCCTTCGATAACACAAAAATGTACTTCGTGTCGGATATGCCCGGTGGGTATGGCGGTACCGATATTTACGTAGTTGAATACAATGACGGCCAATGGGGAACGCCCGTCAATATGGGTAAAGAAATCAATACGGAAGGAAACGAGATGTTTCCGTTTGCTGCCGAGGGGGACAATCTTTATTTTTCGTCTGACGGACACGAAGGGCTGGGTGGTCTGGATGTATTTGTAGCCGAGCTTAAAGATGGAATTGCGTATAAAGGCGTTCAAAATGCCGGGGCACCGATCAACTCCGAGAAAGATGATTTTGGCTTCATCACCGATAAAGGCCGTACGACGGGCTACTTCAGCAGCAACCGTAAAAAGGGAATCAGCGACGATGATATTTATTCATTCCGGCGTACCTGCAAGCAACTGAATATCTTGGTGTACGATGCTAAAACGAGTACACCCCTCGAAAATGCCGACGTTCGTATTTTGCGGAATGGTGTCAATCAGGAATTGCGGATTACCAGTGCAAAAGGTCGGACCGACTTATGCGTCGATTCAAATACGGAATATGAGTTCAGGGCCATCAAAGAAGGGTATGCTATGAATAGCGTTCGGTTTTCAACCCTGACACAATCGCCGAAGCCAGTGTTGAATGTGTCCATCTATCTCGAGCGATCAGAAAATACAGTTGTCAAAGGGGTTATTAAGACAGAAGTGAATCAACAGCCGGCAACAGGTGTAAAAGTGACGTTGCGTAATGATAAGGACAAATCGGAGCAAACCGTTACGACAGGCCCGGATGGGGGATATGAGTTCGATATGAAGCCCGGTGCACCCTATACCATCACCGCCCAGAAAGATCGTTACGCCACCAAAAAAGCACAATACAGCAAAACAAAACGCAAAACACAGGTCATTACCGATTCGCTTGGTTTATATGGTGTTGGTGATGTGTTTCAGCTGAAAAACATTTATTACGACCTGAATAAATTCTTTATTCGCGCGGATGCGGCTCGTGAACTTGATCATGTTTTGGCCATTCTGAAGGAATACCCAAAAATGAAGATTGAGCTGCGTTCTCATACAGACGCTCGGGCTACAGATACCTACAATATTCGCTTGTCGGAGAACCGGGCCAGAGCCGCCATGGATTATCTGGTTTCGCGCGGAATCGAAGCTAACCGGTTGATGGCCAGAGGATATGGGGAATCGGAGATTATTAATGGTTGTGTGGATGGGGTCAACTGCTCGGAAGGTGAACACCAGCAAAACCGCCGGACCGAATTCAAGATTTTAGCCGTGCAGTAAGAAATCAACACTGTAGATAAAAAAAGACCCTGCTCAGCAGGGTCTTTTTTTATCTACAGTGTAAGGCTATTCCGATGTCTTGACGTGCTTTTTATGCGTCGTTTTGGTGGTTGTCATCGTCGCTTTGCTAGGGGTCGATTTCTTCATAGTCGTTGTCGTCGTTTTGCTCACTGGCTTATCTTGCGAAGGCGTATTGGCAAAAACGGTATTTCCACAGAAAGCGGCTACAAGGCAGGCAGTCAGAATGGACTTTTTCATAAAATTGAGAATGGTTTAAGGTGATAGCCCACCACCGTGACGGGCTTTTCGGTTGAAAGGTCGGCTGATCTTGTTAAACGCCGATGAATGATAACTTAAAAAAAGGTTAAACTGTTATCACCCGGACCGTTACCGATAATTGCCCAACATGCCGCATGGTGTGCTCGGCTGCGTGCGTCAACAAGCCAATAACCGTGGATGGGAGTTGTGCCCGGCCCACACCACGAAAATCCGTCAGTCGGTTTTCATCTGTACGGCGCAGTTGAGCCAGCGCCTGCTCAACCTGTTTATCAAACTGATAGACCAGTTCCTGCGCGGATATTGTCGTTCGATCCGGTTTCCCTTCGGATGCCAGGGCCGTCAACTGGTCGGTTGAGAGGGCTTCATGGCGAGCATAAGTAAACAGGCGATCAAGCACACCCCTCAAGTGCTGCAAATGGAAGCCAACCGAAGCGACACCCGCCGGACGTTCCCAAAGCAACTGTTCCGGGAAATTGTGCATGAGCGCAGTTACTTCTTCACGAGCCTGCATCAGTGCATGCGCAATCGGCTGCACCAGGAGAGGCATATCGGAAAGAGGACCCCGCAGCCAAACTTCACGTGTTTCGAGAGACATAGTCGTGTGTTAAATGATGGTACCGCCATCTGCGTAAAATAAACTGCCCGTACTGTAAGACGAGGCATTTGACGCCAGAAACAGCGCCAGTGGACTAATTTCATCCGTTGTACCCATACGGGCGATAGGCAGGCGACTGGTGAAGTGATCGAGAATTTTTTCGTTCTGCCAGAGCGCCTGACTGAACTTGGTTTTGATCAGACCGGGACAAATCGCGTTGACCCGAATGCCATCAACGCCCCATTCTTTGGCCAAGACTTTCGTCAGCATGTTGAGCGCTGCTTTACTGACACTGTACATGCCCAGGCCGGGGTCCGGTGTGTGTCCAGCAATGCTGCTAATCATAATGATACTGCCCCCGCCACGGGCTTTCATGCTTGGGTAGCATCGTTTGCTCAACTCAAAAGGGGCTTTCACGTTTGCCTGCATAATCTTGTCGAACGCAGCACCATCGCAGTCGAGGGAAGGGCCAAAAACCGGGTTCGAGGCTGCATTATTCACCAGAATATCAAGGCCGCCGTAGGTTTCGATACTCCTGTCCACCAACTGCTGAAGCTGAGCCATGTCGCCCACATGAGCCGCTATACCGGTTGCTTCGCCCCCTTGTGTCTTGATCTCGTTGGCAAGGGCATCACACGCATCCTGTTTACGACTGCTGATGATAACCTTAGCGCCAAAACGGGCAAACACACGGGCGATATCTTCACCAATGCCTTTACTAGCCCCGGTAATCAGGGCTACTTTGCCGGTAAGGTCGAAAATAGCCTTTTCAGCACCATTGATCGGTTGTGTTTCCATAGGATAAGGGAAGGGGTAAACGCCAAAGGTCGTAACCGATTCACGAAGCAGGCAAAATTATGACTCTGCGCGCCCTTCAAACCCTTTATGACCTTTAGGTTGAAAACGTATTATTTTTCAAAAAAACAGACGGTGCCACCTACCCAATCTTTGTTCTTATTAAAATTGACACCAATCATCTCGCCCCGGCTCAGGCGACTCAGGTTCGTAATCAACGTAGGCTTCGCGTCGCCCTTTGGCCAGATGAACAGCATCCGGATTTCGCATTTTACCAATCCGTCGGGCGATTGAATGACGGGTTCATATTTTACCTTTCGCTGAAGCAGATAACCATCTCGCTGGTGAGCCGGAATGGCATCGAGATCGGCCGCGGTGATGTTTAAGTTCACGCCACTACCCGCAAAAGAAAACAAGGGTTTGAGGACGTAATTCTCCAGATCAGTTGGGTAGTTGCTCAGGTCCGACAGGTAGTAACTGGCTGGTACATAAGGGCTCTTGAGCAGAGGCAGGGTGTACTTGCTGATTCGGAAAAACCAGTTCGGATGACCAACCCATTCCACATCGACGTCGTCGGTCAGGTGAAACTCACTTTGTAAGTCCGGGAAGTTCTGTAAATCGTCAAAAATCAAGCGGTTATAAATTCGCTTAATGCGAATTTGACGTCCATCTTTCTCATAATACAGCGCTCTACCGTCTTTCCTTATTTTAGTCAGGCAGACGGGCGCCACGCCCAGATACTTCTCCGTCAGAACAAAATCAATGCGGGTTTTTTGCTTTTCAGGATAAATTTCCAGCAGAATCACCTCTTCCGGTTGGCAATTACCCACGATCATCTGGCGCAGCCGTTCGATATAATCCGCATTGCTGTCAACCGTGAACAGATGGGAGAGGGTATCCGGAATAGGGTAGAGTTCGCGAAATGTACTGGCGAGGAATGCCTGAAATACATACAAAGAGGGAAATCCCTGTAATTCAATCAGTTGGGGGGTAAGTTCCCCGTTGGCGTCTTGGCAAACCGCAAAATCGATAGCCATAAACTGCGTATGGTCATCTTCATTCGGAACGCGTTGCTCCGCCGGAATGGCCTTATCGGTCAGGGCCTTAAAATCGTCGCGGGTGATCACGGCAATAATGTCGTTGCACGCTGCCACGAGTTTATCCGTCAGCACTTTGGGCACAAAAACGGGTGTTTCCGCTACGCGAAAGTCCAACTGGCCAGGAAAATCAGTGTCAATTTTATCCAAAAAAGCCCGGTAATTTTCCGGGCTGAAGGCTTGATTGTACGTTTGACGAATGGCTTCGATCATGAAAGTAGGAGTTGAGAAAAACGTAGCGTATGTGAATGGCCGTGAGTTTAGGTTAGGAAAATCACGGCCATTCGATGGTCTAATCCATGATAAGCTCCGGTGATAGAGCCCGAATGGCCTGCTGCAGGAAGCCCGGTAAAATAACGGATTCAGTTAGGGCAATCTTGTCAGGGTCCTGCAAATAAGCTACCATGTCGTCGTACTTTTCCTGCCCAAAATTAGAAACGATGTGGTTGCGTTTTTCGGGTTGCATGAAGTAGCGCAGCATACCTTCGTTATCGGCTTCGGGGTGGAACTGCGTACCGATGATTTCGGGTGAGAAACGCATCGACATCACCGCCCGGTCGAGCAAGACATGCGGTCTGATTTTCTCAAGGCAAAGAATTTCCGCGCCCAGTTCATTCATCAGTTCGGCATCTGGTTCCGTAATCTGGTAATCACGGGAATCGACCGCGTAGAATGGGTCGGGTAGCCCTTCCAGTAATGCTTCCGAGTCACCTTCTTCGGTTTTATGCACCGGGAAAATCCCGAACGAAGTGGATTTACGCCGACTCAGTAAACCTAGGTTCAGGTGGCGAACCACCAACTGAAACGAATGACAAATCAGAAATACGAATTTCTTCCGTTCATTCGTCCGGTTCCATTCGAAGATTTGGTCGATCAATGAAAAGTAGCTCGCTTCCCAGGCATCCGATGAAGCCATCGGGCTACCGGGTCCACCCGACGAAATGTAAACATCATAACTTAAGTCAGGAATTTCGTTATTGGCCCGAACGTCATATACGTCAAACTCCAGTTCCGTATTCAGTTCCGCCACCTGGTTACTACCCTGTACGTTTCGAATTGTATGCAAAATACAACGCATGCCTTCATTCGCATGGTTGTTATTCATATCAAGAACGGCAATTTTTACTAAGCTCATAGACTGTGTATTACGGCTAACTATTAATCATGGTGCCCAAAAAAATAACTACCTGATGCCAAAAGAAGTTTCTTCGACAATGTAATTCACCACCTGTTTCAGATCGTTGGTCTGCTGAAAAACCGCCAGTTGACGGTCGGCACCCGTACCCATTTCCAGGATTTTCAGGACGTATTCGCACTCGGCCCGGCTACCCAGTTCATCCACGACATCGTCGATAAACGTCAGCAATTCGTGAATTAACTGGTGGGTTGGTACTTCTTCCTGTTTGCCAAAGTCGATCAGTTTTCCCTCGATACCATAGCGGGCGGCCCGCCATTTGTTTTCATTGATCAGGATTCGGCGGTAGGGTCGAAAATTAAGATTCTGTTTATGTAGCTTGTCAATTTTGGCGACCAGCGCCTGCATAATGGCGGCCAGACAAATAGTCTCATCGACCCGCATTGGCACATCGCAGATTCGAAACTCGATGGTGTCGAAGAACGGATGCAGCCGGATGTCCCACCATATTTTCTTGCCATTGTCGATACAACCGGTCTTGACCAGTAGCTCAATATATTCGTCATATTCAGCCGCTGATGAAAAGTAATCGGGGATGCCCGTTCGGGGGAATTTATCGAATACTTTCGAGCGGTACGACTTGAACCCGGTATTGCGGCCTCGCCAGAATGGTGAGTTTGTTGACAGAGCGTAAATATGGGGTAAAAAGTACCGGACGGCGTTCATGATCTGGATGCCTTCGTTCCGGCTTTCGATGCCTACGTGGACGTGCAAACCAAAAATTAAGTTCGATCGGGCCACATCGCGCAGTTCTTCGATAAGTCGGTCATACCGTTCATTGGGTGTAATCAACTGTTCTTGCCAATCCGAAAAGGGGTGTGTACCGGCAGCCGCAATCTTAAGGTTTTGTTTCTCCGCCAGTTCGATGATCATCTGCCGCAGATACGTTACCTCCTGACGGGCTTCCTGAATGTTTCGGCAAATATTTGTTCCGACTTCAACAACCGCCTGGTGCATTTCGGCCTTTACGCGTTCGTGAAGAACTATCTGCCCACCGTCGACAATCTTCGACATGTGTGAGCGTAACTCGCCTGTGTTGGGGTCAATTGTTTGAAACTCTTCTTCAATTCCTAAAGTGAAAACGGGCATAGGTAATATGAGTTAGTGTCAGGTTGGCAAGCAGAATGGCTAAAACTATGGGATAAGATACATTTTTTTTGTAAACCTCATGCAGCGTCAATGGTTTTCTCTAAATAATTGCACGCAGATCAGGTATATTATGAGAAGTCAACGCGAAAAGAAGCTGATCACCAAGTATTGGCTGTTTGGAGGAAGTGGAGCAATGCTCCTGGGTAGTGGGTTGGCGGTGCTTTTGCACGGGTCGAAACTTCGTGAGGTGAATGCCGACCCCTGGTTTTGGGTCAGCACAGGTGGTTTTGCACTTATTATGACGGGATTGGGTTTCATTGGCGACGCCAATCGTTTCCGTACCATGGCCGACGTATTGCAGGAGTTGGACAAGCGCGCCGGTAGGTAGCCTGACAAATCTGTATGAGTCAGGTCTGACGCACGAGCAATGTGGGTGACCAGCTCATACAGATTTTTTGAATTCAGGTTTACAGAATGGCTGAAACGCCCAGACGCAATATACTTGAGACAGTTAAACAGTACGGAAGCCGACTGTCGCGGTTTATTCGTGGGCAGGTAAAATCAGACGAAGATGCCGAGGATATTTTGCAGGATGTCTGGTATCAGCTAACGAAAGTGGTTGACCTCGATGGCATCGAAAGCATGAGTGGCTGGCTTTTTCAGGTAGCCAGGAATCGAATTACAGATGCCTACCGAAAGAAAAAAGAAGATTCGTTGTCGGACTTGATGAGCGAGGATGACGACGAGGATTTTCGATTTCGGGATATTCTGCTGACTGATGCCGAAACGCCCGAAGATCAGTTTTTCAAAGATCTATTCTGGGACGAACTGGTGAAGGCACTCGACGAACTTCCCGAAAATCAACGTACGGTATTTGTTCAAAATGAGCTGGAAGACCGGACCTTACAGGAAATTGCGGATCAAACGGGCGAAAACCTGAAAACCATTATATCCCGAAAACGATACGCCCTTCAGCACCTTCGGAAGCGACTGCAACGCCTATACGACGAACTTGATAATTTATAAGCTTATGAAAACTTCTCACCGACGGTTCCGCTTCTTCATACCGCTGGGCATATTGCTGGTGTTGCTGGCCGTCTCGTACGCTGTATTCTGGCTGTGGAACACAGTTCTCGTCGCCGTTGTGCCCGTAAAGCCGGTTACAATCTGGCAGGCCGCCGGCTTGTTACTCTTATCCCGTATACTGTTTGGTGGATTCAAGTTTGGCCCGTCGGGTGGCGGGTATGGCCGTGGCGAAGGCCCACCGCCCTGGCGCAGCCGATGGCGTCAGATGAGCGATGAAGATCGTAGCAAGTTCAGACGGGAATGGCGAAAACGCTGTAACGACAAACCCGACGCGTCTAACTGACCGATTCCGAACGAAATGAAATTGAGGGCTTATTGTATTTTCGGCTCGACCCATAACGCCGTAAAACAACCAATAAACAACAGCAACCATACCCAGTTTGGTACTTGAGCCGTCGTTGTTCGCGCAGTTTGTTCGCTTGTCGATTGAGGCAATGCATGGGCTGAGACAAATCGGCGGATGATTTCCTGCTCGGCCAGAGGGTTGTTTCCGGCACGCGCGTCGACATATAGCGCCAGCGAATCCTGGATGGATTGCCAGCCCGCCTGTCTGAATAACGAAGAGCCAGAAGCTGCGTGTTCGTTCATAGGCGATTTTACAAACGATACGGTATCCTGCCCAATGGGTAAAAAGGGCGGCAGGTTTCCTGAGTTGCTTAGCCCGATTTCCTGTTGCAGTCCGCTAAACAGGGGCGCATCTACCTGAACCGTGTTTTTATCGGAGGTTGACAAACGGGCCAGTACCGCCGTCCAAAGTCGGGAATAGGCCACGCTGTCGCCACTGAGGGATAGCGGAAAGGTTTCATTTAACAGGCTTGCGCCAATGCGTCCGGCGAGTTTACGCTGAACCGCTACCGGATAGCCTGACACGGCAACTTGATTGATGTTGTCGGCAAAACGATAGGGGAGTGCGTTAAGGCCACTACCAACCGAAACGAGGGGCTCACTGGACATCTTCCTGACCTGCCATTTACTACCCAGTGCCTGATTGATGATCCGAAAATCACTTTCGGGATTGGTGAAGTTGATGAACAACACGGCTTTCCCGTCAGCAAGCGCTTTTTTTACAGCAGCAGTAGCTGCATTGGCAGGATCGGTGATCAGCAGGTCAGGCGTTGTTTTATCGATTGACTTCCCGACTTTGTTAATGCTCACATGGCTGTTGATTCCTTTCGACAGCGTTGTTACGACTTGTACCGTATGCCCCTGTTTCCCCAACCAGCTCGCCAGTGTATTGCTTTCAAAATCAGGGCTGTCGAGTAGAAACTGCACCTTCAAAGGCTCCAATGGCCGGGAAAAAAAACGAATCGTATCGAGCGTAGTGCCATCCAGCGTCAGTTCTGCCTGACTGCGACCACGGACAAAAGTTGGAAACTGGAGCGAAAAGGTATTGTCGCCTTTGTGCACCGAAACGCTGTCCAGCGTCCGGCTACCAAACCGCAAGCGCAGGTGCTTTTTCTCCGAGGAATGCACCCGACCCGTTACCCGCTGCATTTCTCCCTGACGGACGACACCTTTCCAGTGAAGACTCTCCAGTTGATCAGGCTGGGAATAGGGAATCCAATTGACCGACGAATTGCTCAGTTTTGTTAGGGTTTCGATCGGGAAGCGCTGGCCGGCTACGGTGACCGAATCATACTCGTCTTTCAGATTTCGGCTGGTAAAGCTATCCTGAATGTGTAAGCTGTCTTTAACCTGACGGGCAACGGCAGAGGGCACGTCATCACCGACAAGCAACGCATGGCTGGAAGGGCGTTGACTCAGCCAGTTGAACTGCCCAAAATAACCCGCCACCAGCAGCCACAGAACTACATTCAAGCCCGCCTTGATCCATTTACGACTAGTGGATAGGGATTGATTGCGGCCAATCAGCCAAAGTTGACCCGCCAGCAGGAGCAGTAACGCCAGCGCGATAAACCAATTAATGGGGCTAGTCCAGTTTATACTTGTTTGCATTCGAATGAGCAGATCGTCTGTCGGGCTAGTTAATGTGCCGCCAGAAAGCTTGTTGTAAGGCACGGTCACTGGCATACGAAGGCCCCGTTCGTTCCGACGCCCCAGTCAGGCTGTATAGTTTTGTTTTCAACTGCGTTTTCTCAACGCTGGTCAGCGATTTGCCCCCGGCTAGTTTTTGCAACGAGGTCAGCATCGACCAGTTCTGAAGGCCGCTATTGACTACCCCATTCGCCAACGCATTTCCCAGTTGCTGCACTGTTTGCCGCTGTTGGGCATTCAGTTTTGGGATATCCAGATAACCAAGGGCTTCGGCAACTAGCCCCTGGATTCGCTGTTGGTTATAGGTCCGCTCCTGGTTAAAAGCCGTCGTCACGTTTTTCATTTCGCCCGTCAGCCGGGTTTCTTTCTCCTTGGTCTGGGGCGGGTCAAAGCCGGTTTTCTTCACATAAGACCGGGCTTTCTGCTGCGACATTTTTAGGTATTTGAGCGCTTCCTGCTCAAACGGCAGGGCTTTCTCGGGTTCGTATAACCGCAAATGGAGTTCCGACTGCCACATGTTTTCCAAAGCCATCTTCAACAGCGACCGGGTCGATTGCTCGTGAAAGGTGTTCGTTTCGGCGTTGTCGTGCGAGTGAACATACTGCTCCATCAACGCGGCTACCGGGTCCTGATTATCGGCGGCCTGGGCTGCGGGGCTTCCGTGATCATGGTGATGTTCTTCTTCGTGATGCCCCTCGGCATGTTCTTCGCCCTTATCATGGTCATGAACAAATCCTTTAAGCGGGTCGCCGTCTTCGTCGGTGGGTTCGATGTGTCCACCCCCGGCCGATGTTTCGAACTCTTCGCCCAAAAACTGCCCATACCGCAACCGAAGCACTTTCTGATCGAATCCAATTTCGTTGGATTGACTTTTAAAGGCGTGGCTTACTTTCGATCCCATTTTCTTTCGGCTCGCTAGTAGTTTTTCGGTGTCGATAATGATCTGCCGCTGGCTTCTGAAGTACTCGGGCATGATGTTCACCGCCATTGTGGGCAACTCACTTTCCTCAACCTCGGTCGTGTCTTTATACACCAGAAAATAGGTGTCTGATTTTGTGAAATTTGGCTCAGGCTGGCGATTGTCGAAAGCCGCCCAGTAATAGTATAACTCGTCGCCTGGCGCGAATTTCAGCTCATCGAGATCCAGAGTCTTGGTGAGTTTGGCATCCTTGAAATTTGCCTGGCTCAACGGTAAGCGGACTTCCCTGAACTTAACATTCTCGCCCGAACCCCGGGCTACGGTCGCGACAAGAAAGGTCTTGGATACCAAAAAATCATCCGAAATTCGGGCACCAATTGCCAGCGTTTTCGGGTCTCTGATGGTATGGAAGCTGTACAGTTCTTTTGAATTCGGCTCGATCTTGGGAGCCAGATCGGGTTGGGCTTCGAGCCGATAAAAATCGGATTGATAGATAATGGAGTCTTTCTGCTGGTGGGTGCGCCAGTAGGCTTTGATAGCGTATAAACCCGAGTTAACCAGTTTGTCCTGATACGTATAGGCGTTACCGGTTTTTCGAAAGATAAGCTCTTTCCCCTGGCTGCTCACAAGCCGTACCGATACCTGATTCGTTGTACTAAACTGCAATTGCCAGGTCAGAACGGCACCCACAACGCTCGACGCATTCAGGTTCGACGAGTTTATTTCCGGAAGCCGGGTGTATGCTGGTGGTTGAATGCGTAGCCTGGCGGATTCAAACGTTGGTACAACTGGCTTACTTTCGGGCGTAAACGTTGCCAGCAAACCTTGCTTTTCAGGCCTGTTTGCCAGGTCATTCTTTAACAAAGGATACCCGAAATAAACAGCCAGCGCAGCAATGAAACATAAGCCGTATTGACCGGCTTTCGCCAGAAAGACAACGGGCACCCGAACCGTTTGTATGTGCGTACTCAGACGGTCGAGTTGAAGTTGCTCGGCCAGATTAAGCTGAGGCTTTGTTAAAAGGGGCAAGCTGTATTCTACATCGCCAACCGTCTGGTGAATAAGCTGAATGGCCTGTGGCTTTTTGTCCTGATAAAGCTTACTCAAAACGGCTCCGAGGCCAAAGCCAGCCACGCCAAGCAGCCATGGCCAGACGGTCGGTCCGGTAAACGTAGCCGTGATCAGATAGGCTGAGAGAGCCAGCAACACGCAGCGTAGCAGGGCGTTGGCGTAAAGTTGGTACGTGACCGACGAGACAAGGCGTTTCAGTTCGTTCATGCGTTTTTGGTCAAGGCCAGCCAGCGTTCAACGAGTAACAGAACGATAAAAAATAGCAAAAGTGCATCCTGAACACCCGCTTGTTGCGCTGTCGTTGGTTTGGCTGACGAAATAAATAGTGACTTGATATCGGGCTGGCGCAAGGGTTGATGAGTCGAAACAAGACCGTAGTGACGCATTAACTGGCTGCCGAGCCATTCCGGCAACTGACCCGTTGCTACCCGCTCCGACGTCTGCGGAGTTAGCGACTCGTTCGTAAATAATACGTTTGTCGGCTTTGCTGCCGTTTCGATTCCTGAGACGACGTAAAGGGTTTTCGGTGAGGGCTTTGTCGGCGGCTGGTCGGTGAGCACCCAGGTATAGAAGCGGTTTGGCTTCGGGGCTTCGTCAATGATCAGATCAATGGCGTAAACGTCCGTTAGGGCATTGAGGGCAGCTTTAACGGTTTGGCGTTCCCGCTCATTCCGGTAGTTAAGCAAAACCGCGATTGGCTCTGTGTTTAGGGGAGCAGACTGGAATTTCAATATCGGATCGAGCGCTGAAGCGCTGCTAAACTTGCCCGTCCGATCGATAAATAGTTTCCGGCCATTTTTGCCCATCAGATAGGGGCGAGGCTGGCTCGTTGAATCAATCACCGTGTGCAGGCGAAAGCGCTCCGGCACCATGATGGCTGGCAGAGTAGCCAGATCCTGACTGTTCGTGACGTATAGGTGAAGTTCGGTAGCCCCGCTGGCAAGTTTGTTGATGGCCGTCTGCAAGGGCAACGGGTTCAGGTGCGGGGCTTTCTGAAAACTGTAGGGCTTGTCGTCCAGCGTGCTCAGTTGTTCGTCGGCCCAGACGACCCGTTCGCCCTTTTTCTGCGCATCCGTTAGCTCGAACTTGAAATTTTCGGAAACGGCCGGGCTGGGCTGCACCAGGTGAAGTTTCTGAATGGCTGGTGGTTTCGCCAACCAGGCTAGAATGGGTTGGGCCAGTAAAAGGGCCAGTAACACCAGCAATAAACACCGACAAATGAGCAGCGGGATATTGTCGAGTCGAAGCCCGCGGCTTTGTTGCTGTTGCTTCTCAATGAGCCATTGGGTAGCCGCCCAGGGCAAGGGTTTTCCCTGCTTCTGGTGCCAGAAGTGAATCCCCACCGGAATCGCAATGGCTAATGCACCCCATAGTAAAAATGGCTCAACAAACTGCATTATGGTTTATGGGATTAGGTTGACCGTGGTCAACTCATCAAAAACTGTTTTAAAACAAGGGCGATTGGATCACTCAGGCGAACGCGAATCAAGCGGACATGAGGAATGCGTAAACTTTCTTCCAGTTTCGTCAGGTAAGTAGTTGCCCGCTCCCGAACAATGTCCCGAATGGCATCGGCCTGTAATTCAATCTCTTTCCCCGTTTCCAGATCCTGAAATCGATAAAAACCATTCATCGAGAAATTAATTTCCTCGTCGCCCAGTACTTGGAAAATGACGATTTCCCGACGTGGTCCGGCCACTCCCTGAATCAAGTTGACCCACTCATCATCCACCTGCAAAAAATCCGATGCGATAATCAACACCTCTGCCTGCTTGCGACCGAATTCGGGAACCGCTGGGTTTCGATTTTCCCACGCACCCACTGCGGGTGTGGCTTCGAGCATAGCTACAATTTTCTGAAACGCCTGCTTCCCGGTAGGAACCAGCGTTTGAACGTTGCCATTTTGTAGGGCATACAAGCTTAATTGATCGCCCTGGCGGTTGCTTAGATAAGCCAGCGAAGCCAGCAGAATTCGGGCATACTGCAACCGGCTCACAGCCCCTTCCGTGTAATTCATGGAGCCCGACAGATCGATCAATAGGCGGACTTGCTGATTGCTTTCCGTAGCAGATTCCCGGACCAGGTAATGCCCGGATTTGGCGAATAGCTTCCAGTCAATTCGCTTTGGATCATCGCCGGGCGTATAATGCCGAAATTGCTCAAATTCGGTCCCGATACCCGACCGCCGACTGGTTTGAATACCCAGCAGCATCTCATCACTAACCAGTTTGCTGGCCAGTTGCAGGTTGTTGAGTTTTATGAGTTCGGTGATGAGCATGTATATACCGGTTTACGAATTGTGGTTGCACAACCGTAACCCACAAATCATAAACTAGTTAATGACCTTTATTAACTCCTGGATCACCTGATCCGTAGTGATGCCTTCGGCTTCGGCGCGGAAGTTAAGGGCGATTCGATGGCGAAGGATCGGGTAGGCAAGAGCCTGTATGTCGTCGGGGATGACCGAAAAACGTTCGTTCAATACCGCCCTGGCCTTGGCACATAGCACGAGTGCCTGTCCGGCACGGGGCCCCGCGCCCCATTCGCCCCACTGTTTCACAAAGGCCGATGGCGAGTCAGCTGGTCGTGATGCCCGCACCAGCCGATTTATATACTGAATTAGTTCGTCGCTGATGTAAACTTCACGCGTGAGCTTCTGCAACTGAATAATATCCTGGTCGGAAAGAATGGTTTGCAGGGTTGGACGCGATGTGCCCGTTGTACTTTTCAGGACGTCGAGTTCTTCCCGCTCCGATGGATAGCTGAGCTTAATGTACAGCAGAAAACGGTCTAACTGCGCTTCCGGAAGGGGGTATGTGCCTGCCTGCTCAATGGGGTTTTGCGTCGCAATGATCAGAAAAGGCTTGGGCAATTCGTAATCGTTACCGCCATAGGTAACCTTATACTCCTGCATGGCTTCGAGCATAGCAGCCTGCGTTTTCGGTGGAGTTCGGTTAATTTCGTCGGCCAGTACGACATTGGCAAATAGCGGTCCGCGGTTAAAAACAAACACTTTATGGCCCGTTTCATGGTCATCCTCCAGAATTTCCGTTCCAACAATGTCACCGGGCATCAGATCGGGCGTAAACTGAATGCGTTTGAATCGCATCGCCAGCGCATCCGACATGGTCTTGACCATCAGCGTTTTGGCAAGCCCGGGTACCCCTTCCAGCAGGCAATGACCACCGGCTAATAGCGAAATAAGCACTTCGCTAATGGCTTCCTGCTGGCCGATAATAACCTTTCCGATCTCCTTGCGTAGCTGCGGTAGCTTGGCCACCAGCGCTTTATAATGAGTTAAGTCTGTTGTTGAATTCAATGGTCTATCTGTCAGGTTGTATGAAGAGGAAATGTTGATGTAAGCTACATAATGTAGGGTTTAGCTACACGTCGTATCGTTACTATAAATCAGGCAGTTAGTGCGTAGGTTACGATATTGACGCCAAACTTGGTATTGTCTTCGGCCAGAAACCGTTTGTTTCGAAAATCATAATCCCACTCGCAGCCATAATCTTTGTTGCTGTACAATACCCCGATTCGGCCGTTGACGGTGATGGCTTTCAGGTAATCGTGGACAAGGTCGTCGCCCCAGCCGTTCAGTTCAAACGACGTGGTGGGTGGTCCTTCCTCAAACTTGAAAAAACAAGTGTAGAGTGGGTGGTTATTAGGTATCTTCTGAAGCGCTTTGGGGCCAAACGTGCGGCCCATTTCCTGCTCGAAGGACTTGGCAAACAGACCGTCGAGGTCGTGGTTACAGTCGTCGACAAATACGAAGCCGCCATTCTGTACGTAGCGTTTGAAATGGTCACGTTCCTGGGTTGAAAACTCAACTAATTTATGGCCACTCAAATAGCAGAACGGACTTTTGAATAAATCGGGACTACTCAATTGCACCACTTTTTCCTTCTGATCTACCGGCAACGTTGTGTACTCGACCAGGGAATGCAGCAGGTTGGACGGCATCCGTTGGTCGGTATCCCAATCGCCGGAAGTATATTGAATACGGGTGAAGAAAAACGGTTTCAAGTGCGTTTGTTGAGAAAGAAATTAAACCGGTACAAGGCACAAAGGCTATTTGGGTCGCCGTCGATATTACTTTTACAGGTTATGATTACATTCATTTTAGAGCCGTTTCCGTAAATGTCGAAAATCAGCTGAAAAGGCGAGTTTTATGCTTAAAAATAGCTGTTTCGCCGTTATTTTACTAGGCATTCAGCGGTTTTTCCATGATGTAGTCTTCCATCAGAAAACCTTCGCCAATGTCAATTGTCTCGGTATCAACCGTAGTAAAACCCATCCGTTCGTAGAACTGAATGGCTTTGTTGTATTTGTTCACGTTCAGCGACAGACTTGAATTTGCCTGGTCAATCGCCAGCGTCGCTACTTTATCGATGAGCAGTCTGCCGACACCTTTGCCCTGGCTGGCAGGCAGCAGATAAAGCTTGTGAATTTTGGTTTTCGACTGATTCTTATAGTCAAACTCGTAGGAAATAAAGCCCAGATGCTCCTGACTATCCTCGTCCTGAGCCAGCAAAAAAACATGATTCTTGTCTCTGATCTGTGTGGTGAGTGCATCGGGACTGTACATCATATTCAGCATGTAGTCAATCTGAGCGGGCGACAGAATTTCTCCAAACGTGGCAGGCCAGGTCTGGTAAGCAATAGCACGAATGATGGGTAAGTCCTGCTCGGTGGCTTCGGTAATGGCAATCATCTGGCTATGAATCAGTCGGGTTTTGTCAGGAGCGCTCGCAGGGTATCCAGATTCGTTTGCTTATCGAAAATGGCCAGAACTGGAATCTGAAACCCAGGTACGGTTATGGCACTCAGCGTATCATTTATGTACAGGACGGCTACAGAAGCAAATGCCATCGTTCCCTCGTCTAACTGATACTGCTCCACCGATTTACGAACGGGGTCAATAATCCAGTATTCCTGAACGCCATGAGCGGCATAATCTTCGAACTTAACGCCCCTATCGCGTCCTGTCGTACTTTTCGACAGAATTTCAACAATCAGATCGGGAGCTGGATGCTCCATCTGATCATCCTCGAAAGAATCCGCTGTTTCGCTGTTCCAATAGCATATGTCTGGTTCGTAATCATTGCGAGTCAGGCCAATGAGTGCTTTCTCTGAGTCGACTGCGCCTAAATGATGGAGATGAACATAAATCCGAAGTAAGGTTAGTAGATTGGCCGTTGCATCCAAATGTCGACGCTTAACGGGCGAGTGCATAATGACTTCACCATTAATAAATTCGGCTTTGATATCATCACGCAGCCATTCGCGAAAGGCCCGGCGACGTTGCGCTTCATCGGCCAGAATAGCCTGCGCTCGTTCGATGACTAATTTGGCATCGGGGGCTTCCAAAAGTTCAGCAACACGGGTGTCGAGCATTTGACAATAGATAGTTTACCGGTGAAGTTACGGAGAATTCTGCCTTATTGAGTAGTCAGATCTACGTTTACACTACCTTCCGACGGGTAGTCATCGTCAGTCATAACGAGGTTCAGCACCCGATACACCAGCGCCAGATAATAAATCCGGCGCTGGTGGCATAACCTACTGCTTAACCCGGTCATCTTTAGAAAACCGATGATTTTACACCGCGTCTGACAAACTGGTAAAGGTAAACTCCCGAATTTTCATCGGTGGAATCAGGTAGTTCTGGTCCGATTCCGTGCTGAGCACACGCTCGGGTTTTCCCAATGACTCAAGGTTATTGAGCATAATGACCGGGCTTTCGTTGAACCTAAAGTTCTTGACCGGGTGCTTGATCTTACCGTTCTCGATGTAAAAAGTCCCGTCGCGGGTGAGGCCGGTCAGCAAGATAGTCTGCGGGTCAACTTCACGGATATACCAGAGTTTCGTGACCAGAATACCGCGTTGAGTAGTTTTGATCATGTCTTCCAATGAAGCCGATCCACCCAGCATAATGAAGTTGTTTGGAAACGGCGTGGCTTTCTTTCCCTGCTTTTGTGCCCAATAGCGTGAATAGGCCAGGTTTTTGACGACTCCTTTCTCAATCCACATCGTTTTTTCCTGCGGCCGCCCGTCGCCCGACCAGGGAGAAGCGGGTAATTCGGGGTTGGTTGGGTCGGAATAGATCGTGACGCGCTCGTCGACAATTTTATCGCCCAACCGTGATTTGCCGCCCGACTTGCTGAAGTACGACCGGCCTTCATCGGCTGAGCGGGCATCCATATTGTAAAAGATGTTCTCGAGCAGGACGACAGCCGCCGTCGGCTCCAGAATAACCGTGTATTTGCCCGGTTCGATGGCACGCGCTTCAGCCGACCCTTTCGCTTTCTGAATCGCAATTCGGGTGGCGGCCGCTGTATCCAACTTGGTGAAATCGCTGTAGCCGCGCGCTACATAACCCGACCCCTTCCCGTCGTTGGTGCGGACGGTCAACGAAAAGTTTACGTTGGTGCTTGGATAATAAGCGAACAGGCCTTTCGAGTTCATCATGGCTGAATAGCCGTAATTGTCCTGCAAAAAACCGGCGGCTGCCAGATTCTGGGCACGGGATAGTTCGAGGCTCTTTGCCACAACTTCGGCCCGCGTATCGGGCGTCACGTTGGCTGTCGAATCAAAAAAACCAGTCGATTTTTGGTATTGCTGTGGTCCCAGAACACCGACGTATTCCGGGTTTTCGGGAGCCAGTTTGGCCAGCTCTTCGGCCCGACGCACTACTTTTTCGAGCGATGCATCATCGAATTCATCAATCGTGGCAACACCAACTTTTTTACCAAAAGCCGATTGTACCTGTAGATTCTGATTGACTAACGAGCCACTGGTCGATACTTCGTTGCGGGCGTAGCGCAGATTTCCCCGCTCTTCAACGATCAGATTAACTTCGCATTCGTCGGCTTTCGAATAACTGAGAACTTTGGTGAGCAGGGCTTTGGCTTCTGCTTCAGTAAGTTTGATTGGCATAGTGGGTCTGTGGTAGGGGTTCATTATTTAGGGTTGATGGTGTGTGGTCAGCCAACCATCAACCGTAAACAATGAACAAACTTAGATCTTCCGGGCTGTATTGATCACATTAACGCCGTTGAAACGGGCCGTGCTGCTGCCGTGCGAAACGGCGCTCGATTGGGAAGGCTGTCCTTTGCCGTCGAAGAACGAACCGCCAAGGCGATAGTCGCGTTCGTCGCAAACCTGCGCACACGAGTTCCAGAACTCCTGCGTATTCGATTGATAAGCCACATCTTTCAACATGCCCGCAATCTGACCGTCTTTGATTTCGTAGAACAACTGGCCGCCGAACTGGAAGTTATAGCGCTGTTGGTCAATAGAGAAGGACCCATCGCCGATGATGTAAATCCCTTTTTTTACATCCTTAATCATTTCCTGAACGGACAAAGGCGTTTTGCCAGCCGCCAGCGATACATTGGCCATGCGCTGAAACTGCACCGAGCTCCAGCTATCGGCGTAGCAGCAACCCTGCGATTCTTTTTCGCCAATGATATGAACCTGATCACGAATGGCCTGGTAGTTCACCAGTATACCGTCTTTCACCAGGTCCCATTTCTTAGTCTTTACGCCCTCGTCGTCATAGCCAACCGCGCCTAATGACCCAACCTGGGTTTTGTCGGCGATCAAATTGACCTGCTTGCTGCCATAGTTGAAGTTCTTGGACTGCCACTTGTCGAGGGTCGCGAAACTGGTTCCGGCAAAGTTGGCTTCATAACCCAACACGCGGTCGAGTTCGAGCGGGTGACCAACCGATTCGTGAATGGTGAGCCAGAGGTGTGATGGGTCGAGTACGAGATCGTATTTACCTGCTTCTACGGACTTTGCCGAGTGCTTGGCACGTGCCTGTTTGGCGGCTGCCGTTACGTCCTCCAGCATATCGTAACCCATATTGTAGCGGGTCGTTATCCCCGTTACTTTATCGGCCGGGTTCACTTGCAGGTAGTCGTATCCCATCCCCATCGGTGCGCTCAGGGTATTGCGGGTTTCGAACTTACCTGTTTTGGGGTCGATAGCCGTCACGGTAAAGTTAGGCCAGATGCGGTGAATATCCTGATCGGCATAGGTGCCGTCGGTCGAGGCAAAGTATTTTTGCTCATTAACCATAAACATCACCGAGTTCACGTAGTTGGCGCCATTTTGGAGAGCCGCACTGTTCACCGAAAGAAGCAGATCGACTTTCTCCTGAATGGGCACCTCAAAGGCATTCCGTTTGATGGGCGCTTTCCAGGAAACTTCGCCATAGCCTTTCTGAGGAGCCAGTTGGACGGGTTCTTTCATCAGGCGGGCGTTGGCTTTAGCGATGGCTACGGCTTTTTCGGCGGCTCTGGCCATATCGGCCTCGTTTTTCGCATCGACAACAGCGGCAAAGCCCCAGCAACCATCCGCGATAACACGAACGCCAACGCCGTAGGATTCGGTGTTGACGATGTTCTGCACTTTATCTTCCCGCGTAATGACGAACTGGTTCAGGTATCGGCCAATGCGTACATCGGAATAGGTGGCTCCTTTGCTTTTGGCTGCGTTGAGGGCGGCATCGGCTAAGCGCTTTTTCTGGGAAACATCCATGCCCACTTCCAGCAGGGCTTCAGGACTTACGGTGCGCGAAAAGGCGGGTAAACTAGGCAATAGGATACCAGCGGTTCCCATTCCCAAAAGCTGATTAAAATCTCGACGGTTCATGGTTGTAGTGTACTATTAAAATGTTATTACACAGAGACATCTCTGTGGCTATCTATACGGCATCCGACAAGCTCGTGAACGTGAAGTCCCGAATTTTCATCGGCGGTATCAGATTACCACCCGCCCGAACCGGTTTGCCTAATGCTTCGACGTTATTGAGCATAATGACCGGACTTTCATTGAACCGGAAATTTTTGATTGGAAACTTGATCTTTCCATTTTCAATATAGAATGTACCATCCCGCGTCAGGCCGGTGTAGAGCTGCGTTTGGGGATCGACCGCCCGGATGTACCAGAAACGCGTTACCAGAATACCCTTATCGGTGCTCTTGATCAGATCAGCCAGCGACTGCGTTCCACCCAGCATGATAAAGCCACCGGGAGCTGGAATGGGCGCAACGCCCTTCTTATCAGCCCAGAAGCGTGTATAGAACATATTTTTGACAACGCCATTCTCGATCCACGTTCTTTTCTCCTGTGGAAGACCGTCGCTACCGCCCCCACCGAAACGGCCGCCACCTCCGCCACCACCACCTCCTCCGCCGAATGGCGATAAGGGAAGTTCAGTGTTCATGGGGTCGCTGATGATGTTGACCCGTTCGTCGAAGAGTTTTTCGTTCAGACGTGTACCGCCCCCTTTTTTGCTCAAAAAGCTCCGGCCTTCATCGGCCGAACGGGCATCCATACTGCGCATCATGTTTTGCAGTAATTCAACGGAGGCCGTCGGTTCCAGAATGACCGTGTATTTGCCCGGCTCCAGGGCTCTTGCACTGGCCGATGCCAGCGCCTTCTGCATGGCTACCTCGGTAGATGCTTTGGTACTGAGTTTGCTGACGTCCGTGACGTCAGGATTCGCATAGCCTGAACCCAGGCCATCGGCGGTGCGCACGGTGATTGAGAAATCAACGTTTGTGGCCCGATTGTAGCCGAAAAGGCCTTTGCTGTTCCCAATGGCCGCAAAACCAGTTGAATCTTCCATGTAGCCCGCAGCTGTCAGGTTTTTCTGGCGACAGGGGTCCAGACTATCGAAAGCGGCCTTCGCCCGAAACTCCGGGTCGATTTTGGCTGTATTCTCGGAATACGTGCTGGTCTCCAGGTATTTTTGCGGACCCAGCATGGGCATGTATTCCGGGTTTTCGGGAGCGAGCTTGGCAATTTCTTCGGCCCGACGAACGGTCTTTTCGAGCGATGCGTCGTCAAACTCGTTGATGGTCGACGTGCCGGAACGCTTGCCGAATACGGCCGTGACCGCCAGGGCCAGGTTATCGGATTCACCACTGGTCGAAACGGAGTTACGGGCGTATCGAATGTTGCCTGTCCGGCCACCCGTTAAACTCACGCTCATTTCATCGGCTTTGGAATAAGCCAACACCTTATCAATTATCTTTTTTGCTTCTTCTCTGGTTAAGATTGCCATCTTTTTTGGGGTGATACTGAGTTGTATATGGTTTGTGGTTGGCAGACGCATCCAGCGTGCATGTACCAGCCAACCACAAACCCAAAACTTAAATTTTCCGTCCTGTATTAATCACATTGACCCCATTGAAACGGGTGGTAGCGCTGCCGTGCGAAACGGCACTGACCTGCGAAGGCTGCCCTTTGCCATCGAAGAACGAACCGAACGTACGGTAATCGTCTTTGTCGCAAAGTTGTGCGCAGGAGTTCCAGAATTCCTGCGTATTCGACTGATAGGCTACATCGTCCAGCATACCAACGATTTCGCCATTCTTGATTTCGTAGAATAGCTGCCCACCGAACTGGAAATTGTAGCGTTGCTGGTCGATGGAATACGACCCGCGGCCAATGATGTAGATCCCTTTATCGACGCCCTTGATCATGTCAAACACCGACCGTTTTTCGGTGCCTGCCTTCAGGGAAACGTTTGGCATTCGCTGAAACTGGACAGAATCCCAGTTATCGGCATAGCAACATCCGTTCGATTCTTTCTCGCCCAGAATCGCTACCTGATCACGGATCGCTTGGTAGTTTACCAGAATACCATCTTTAATCAAATCCCACTCTTTGCAGGGAACGCCTTCATCATCGTAGCCAACGGTGCCGAGGGTGTGGGGCTGGGTTTTATCGGCGACAATGTTGACCAGTTTGCTGCCATAATTGAAATTCTTGGTTTTCCACTTGTCGAGGGTTGCGAAACTGGTTCCGGCGTAGTTGGCTTCATACCCTAATACGCGGTCGAGTTCGGTCGGGTGACCAACCGATTCGTGAATGGTTAAGCCGAGGTGATTCGGGTCGAGCACGAGATCGTATTTGCCGGGCTGTACGGTTTTGGCCGTTAATTTTTCTTTGGCCTGTTTGGCACCCAGAATGGCATCTTCTACCATATCGTAGGAATTTCGGTACCCGACAAGGCCGTTGGGGGCGGCAATTTTTTCCGACGCCAGGCCATCCAGGTATTCGTAGCCCATGCCCATTGGCGAGCTGAGCGCGTCACGGGTTTTAAACTTACCGACGGTCCGGTCAACGGCCGACACCGTAAACGTAGGCCAGATGCGATGGACGTCCTGGTCGATGTAGGAGCCATCGGTCGAGGCAAAGTATTTCTGTTCGTTAACGAAAAATAGGTTCGAGGTGACGAAAGCTGCTCCGTTTTTCATGGCCTCACTGTTCACCTTCATGAGCAGATCGATCTTTTCCTGAACGGGAATCTCGAAGGCGTTTTTCTTGATCGGGGTTTTCCAGGTGACCTCACCAACACCCTTTTGCGGTGCCAGTTGCACGGGTTCTGTTTGCAGACGGGCGTTGGCTTTAGCGATGGCTACGGCGGTTTCGGCACATTTGGCGATGGCTTGGGGGGTTACGTCACTGGTGGCTGCAAATCCCCAGGTTCCGTTAGCAATGACCCGAATGCCCACTCCAAACGATTCGGCATTGGCAATGTTTTGAACCTTGGCCTCACGGGTAAACACGAATTGTTGAAGGTAGCGCCCGATACGAACGTCGGTGTAAGTAGCCCCCTTACTTTTGGCGGCATTCAGGGCAATATCGGCAAGGCGTTTTTTGGCAGCATTGTCAATGCCAACGCCCCGGCCGCTTGCTTCGAGCAGGTATTCGGGCGACACCGCGTTTCCCAAAACGGGAATCGAAGCTGTTAACAAACCGCCAATGCCTAAGCCAGACAACTGGATAAAGTCTCGTCTTTGCATGTACTAAAAAGAAGATGAGTGTTGATGATTGAGGCTAAACTGTTCTCTAAAAACACGAATATGGCTGAAAAAGCCGAATCAATAAGTATATAAGCGCCTTTTTGTGACGAACGGTAAGCGGATACTGTGCATAAATCCCCAATATTATTCGGGAAAAATGCTTAGTGACAGTTGATTCTTTAGAAAACGATTGAGTGATAAATTCCGGGAGAAGCAACTGGTCCGCCCGCTGTTGTAAGAATAAAATGGCCCAGCCCGTATAAGGGATAGAAAAGCTGACTTTATTGATGAGCTGCGCTGGAATGCTACAAGCGAACGAGCGTTCGGGTGGCCGTGGCGGGTTGATTCGACCCTAATTCAAAGAAATTATCAATCAATAACTTTTTATCACGTTGTTCAATCCAGTAATCGGTGAGTTGTGACGAACTGGAAAACATATTTCGTACGCTGATGCGGTTGTTGAGCAGGCTATATTGGTAGATGCCACTCCCAATCTTAGGAACCAGAGACCCGCCCTGGTTGATTTCCCTGCCGCGTTTGACCAGTATTGAATTTGGGAGTGGTTTACCCGACTGGTCGAGGTTAAAGAGCAGCGTATCCCGTCGGGCGGTTTCCTCCACCCAAACCCCGGTCAGTGCATCGGGTGTAACCGCTTCTGGTTTCGAACAAGCCGTAAAGCCACATAGAAAAGCTAGTGAATAGACAAGTAAGCGCATAAACAGTTTTTTCTTTAAGATAACGTTTAGGATCAAATCGTTGGAAAGATAGACGTCCTTTTTTTACTGACCGAATTCGTTCAGCGACCGACTCGCCGACTTGTAGATGCGTTTTATACCTTCCCATAATGCAGATGCCGTGGCTAGTTTCATACCAGCCACGGCATCTGCATTATGGGAAGTTGATAAACCTATTTCTTATCCTTTTTGGGCTTCTCTGGTTTGGCTTCTTCTTTTCCGGCCTTTTTCGGTTTTTCGCCTTTGGGCTCCTTTTTCGGCTCTTTCTCCTCTTTCGGGGCCTTGGGCTCTTTTAATGGGGCAGGTGCTGAATGCGTCACGGAGTTGCGGACGAATGTGCCCCAAGTCAGGTTGTCCTGTCCTTTTTTTGCCTTCCTGGCCCGATCGATCGCCATGTTAGCGGCCGCTTCGACCACCCACTCGAAGTTTTCCTGCCCAACCGAGTGAACATCCGCGTCGGGGGCAGGGTTGCAGAAATCAATGGCAATGGGAATGCCATCCCGTACGGCAAATTCAACGGTATTGAAGTCGTAGCCAAGTCCGTGGTTCAGCTTCAGCACATAGTCGGTCATGGTTGCCAATAGCTTTTTCCCCGCATCACCGGTTGTCTGCATTTGGGCCGCATAACGCAGGTGGTGTGGGTTGCGGGGCTCGTAAGGCATAATCCGCACATCTTTTCCGCCGATACAATAGCACCGGAAATAGTCCGTGAAATCAATGGCTTCCTGATACAGCATAACTAATTGAGCTGTTTCGTCATACGCCTTGAACATCTGGTCGGGATTATCTACTTTATACACGCTTTTCCAGCCGCCACCCGCGTGGGGTTTCATGAAAGCCGGGAAGCCAATATGATTAAAAATACGATCCCAATCCATGTGTTGCAGGTTGCGGAACGAATTGTGGTTGGTATCGTCGGGTCGCTCTTTGGACGGAAGCAAAATCGTTTTTGGAACGGGAACGCCTAGTTGAACCGCCAGCGCATTGTTGAAAAACTTCTCATCAGCGCTCCACCAGAATGGGTTGTTGACGACGGCCGTACCCGTCAGGGCTGCATTTTTAAGAAATGCTTTATAGAACGGTACATCCTGCGAAATCCGGTCGATAATCACCGCATAATCGGTTGGTACACTTTGTTCAACCTGATCAATGCTAACAAACTCAGCCGGAAACTGGCTTTGCTTTTCATTGACGCGATCCACAAAGGCTTGTGGGAACGTATTTTCCTGGCCGAATAAAATGCCTATCTTTTTTTGTGTGCTCATAATAAGATAGTTAGAGGGGGCTTTTAGTGTTGTCGATTAATAAGACGATAGTAAGTCGAGTTCAAATCGGCTATTAATGAGGTAAACATACCGATTTATAGTTTGTTTGTCTTACTCATCTGTTTGTCGAACCCGAACCTGACAATAAAAGCCCACGAGTAGAGTAGCTATGAGGTCTGATTCTGTAACTAACCGGGTTGGACCGTGATGGTCTGTGGCGTCATATGCTTACAGCTGACGCAGCGAGGTTTTGAGAAACCTCGTTAATACTCAACCGCACGAGGTTTTAAGAAATCTCACTATATCGGTTTTGAGAAACCGACATCACACCCGGATGGCCTTATGAAAAAAGCGGCTTTCAGGCCGCTTCAATCAATTTAAATCATACTCAGATAGCGCGGAAATTGATCTTTCCAGACAGGCCAGTCGTGGTTACCCCAGGGCGTTACATCCAGTTGGTGACGAATGCCTTTTTGGCTAAGAATGCCCGATATTCTGTAATTTGAGTCTTTACAGAAATCATATGCCGAGGTTCCCAGCACGATATTCATGTGGTAGAACTCGTTATTCTGGGCATTGGGCAAAAAATCGGGTGGATTGTTGAGATACACGTTTTCGTCGTAATACCCACCCAGAAACGAACGAATGTCGAAAGCTGCCCCCATTGTGAGTAGATGACCGACCTGTTCGGGATGCCGGAAGGCAAAATTAAGCGCATGGTAACCGCCGAAGGATGCGCCCGAAACCCCGATTTTCTGAACGTTACACTCCCGTTGGATACTCGGGACTAGCTCTTCGTGCAGAAAGCGGTCGTAGAGTACGTGATTCCAGATACGCGTACCTGGATGCAGGTGTTTAGCATACCAGCTATCGCGGTCGATACTATCGATACAATATAACTTAACTTTGCCCGTCTCCACAAACCAGCGTGCCGTTTCGGTCAGCCCAAAGTCTTTATATTCATAATAGTGCCCCATCGACGTTGGAAAGAGCACGACTGGATAACCCCAATTTCCATAAACCAGCATCTCGATGTCGCGCCCGAGATGGTGTGAATAGAATTTTCTATAATCTTCCTGCACGAGTGTGTTTGTTTGATGAGATCCACGCAAATTTCGTGTGAAAATAGCCGAAATCGCTAGTGCTGGCAAAAAAACGAGTCCGTAGGCGTTGAAAAAATCTCAATTTTGTAGATCGTAAGTAGACGTATCCTGATCTTATTTTCTTTTATGGCTGACTCTTTACAGGCTCATAGCCACGCTGAACAGACAATTATGACGATTCTGCAGCCTGATTCGTTGCAGTCCGTTCCGCTCAACCGAACGGTCTATCTAACCATTATTCTGCCGCCCGATTACCAGACTAGCGATGCCGCGTATCCAACGCTTTACCTCAACGATGGACAGGATTTGCCCCGCCTGCACATGACCAGCGTTCTGGATTCGCTGTATCGGAACATGGCCATTCGCCCATTTGTACTGATCGCTATTCATGCTGGCGACCGGATTCAGGAGTATGGCACGGCTGCCAGGGCTGATTACATGAACCGGGGCAGTAAAGCCGCCCTTTACACTGATTTTGTCCTGACAGAATTGTTGCCTTACGTAAAAAAGCACTATCGGGTTTGTACGGAACCAGAGCAGTCAGTGTTTGCCGGGTTCTCGCTGGGTGGATTGTCGGCCTTCGATATTGTTTTTCATCACCCCGAGCGGTTTGGTCGGGCCGGGGTTTTTTCAGGCTCATTCTGGTGGCGAAGCAAAAGTACCGAGGCTGGGTACCGGGACGAAACCGACCGGATCATGCACGATCTGGTTCGGCAAGGAGCCTACCACGAAGCGCTTAAATTCTGGTTTGAAACCGGAACCGAAGACGAAACCAGCGACCGCAACAACAACGGTATCATTGATGCCATTGACGATACAACTGACCTGATGGATGAGTTGGTCAAAAAAGGATACCAGTGGGAGCAGTCAATCCGCTATGTCGAAATAAAGGGGGGAAAGCACGATCAGGAAACCTGGAGCGCGATTATGCCGGATTTTTTAACCTGGGCCTTTGCCAATGAGTAAGTTGCTAACCATGAACACTTTGCCGTACTAAGCAAAAGCAGTGAACTTTTGGTCGATCAAACTAACCTGGTAAGACATTTCTCAACGAATCAATTATGGATGGAATCAAACTACTGACAGCGTTGGCTATCGTGTTTCTGCTGGCGTGCAAAAGTCCTGATATGTTGGTGCCAGTGGGTTCTCCAACCCCGCCCCCTGGCCGCAAGCTTGTTTGGAGCGATGAGTTTGCCAAGGCAGGTTTGCCCGATTCAACAAAGTGGAGCTATGAGGTCGGAGGCAATGGTTGGGGCAATAATGAATTACAATATTACACCGCCCGACGTCCCGAAAACGCCCGCATCGAAAACGGGAAATTGATTATTGAAGCCCGAAAGGAAGAGTACAAAGGTCAAAAATATACCTCGGCCCGTTTGGTAACCCAGAATAAGGCGACCTGGACCTACGGTCGGGTCGAAGCCATGGCCAAACTGCCAAAAGGAGTAGGCACCTGGCCCGCTGTCTGGATGTTGGGGAAGAGTATAGCGACCGCAGGCTGGCCCAGAGGTGGTGAAATAGATATTATGGAACACGTTGGTTTTGACGAAGGCGTGATTCATGGAACTGTCCACACCGAAGCCTACAACCATGCCAAAAAGACGGAGAAAGGAAAGGCCGTATCGGTCAACGATGTAACCGGCTCCTTCCACCTCTACGCAATTGAGTGGACCGCTGATCAAATTGATTTCTTTGTCGATGATCAGAAATACTACACTGTTCAGAAAGCAGTTTTAGGCACTAGTGAAGCCCAGTGGCCGTTTGAGCAACCGTTTTTCCTGCTTTTAAATGTAGCCGTTGGGGGCAACTGGGGCGGGCAGAAAGGAGTTGACGAAACCATCTGGCCGCAACGCATGGAAGTTGATTATGTGCGGGTGTATCAGTAGAAGATAAGCGAGCTAAACACAAAATTGGTATCTTACCTGCTGACAACCAACCTGATCAGCCGAATGAAATACCAGCTACTTCTTCTATTTGGGCTATGGGCAACCGTTGCGTGCGCCCAGACTACATTTTCTATCTCCTTCTCTAACCCCCAAAGCCAGCAGCCGCTCGACGGACGTGTGCTGTTAATTCTCGCGAAAACCAATAAGCCCGAACCCCGCCAGCAGGTGGGCGACGGCGTGGAAACGGCACAACTGTTTGGTGTCGACGTAAATGGTCTCAAGCCTGGCCAGGCAACGCTGGTGGATGGAGCGGTCTTTGGCTATCCGAAACGCAGCTTGAGAGACCTGGCACCCGGCGACTATTATGTGCAGGCCGTTCTGCACAAGTACGAAACGTTCAAGCGAAAAGACGGGCATACGGTGAAGCTGCCCATGGATAGGGGCGAAGGCCAGAACTGGCGCACGGCTCCGGGTAATTTAGTCAGTAAGCCGCAAAAAATACGTATTAAAGCTGGGACGAAACAGGCGTTTGCCGTCGTCATGGATCAGGTGAATCCAGCCCTTGAGGAGCCAAAGGATACAAAATTCATCAAGCACATCAGGATTCAGAGCCAACGGCTGACCGAATTTTGGGGACGGCCTATGTACCTGGGTGCCCACGTATTGCTACCCGCCGGTTTCGACGAGCATCCCGAAGCCCACTATCCGCTCTGTATTAACCACGGCCACTTTCCTGACAATTTTGATGGATTTAGCGAAACGCCACCACCCGCCAACATGGATACGACCGACTACGTCGAGCGGTTCCATATACACGGCTATAAAAAAATTGTGGCGCAGGAAGCCTATGATTTTTATAAAAAGTGGACCAGCAGCGATTTTCCAAGAATGCTGATCGTCGAAATTCAGCACGCGAACCCGTATTACGACGATTCGTACGCGGTGAATTCCGAAAATTTGGGTCCGTATGGTGATGCTATCATGTATGAACTCCTGCCGGAAATAGAAAAGCGTTTTCGTGGCATTGGTCAGGGGTGGGCACGATTTACGTACGGCGGTTCAACTGGCGGTTGGGAGGCACTGGCGGCCCAGGTATTTTATCCCGATGATTTTAATGGGTGTTTTGCCGCCTGCCCAGATCCCATTGCGTTTGATGCCTACACCGTTTTTAATCTTTATAAAGACAAGAACGCATACTATGCGGAAGGTCCTTTTCGGCGGACTCCCCGGCCGGGTCAGCGGAATTACCTCGGGCAGGTGAAAGTAACGCTGGAAGAGACGAATCACCGGGAGCTTGCGCTCGGAACGCATTCTCGCTCGGGTGATCAATTCGATATTTGGGAAGCCGTTTATTCACCAGTAGGGGCGGATGGCTACCCTAAACGAATCTGGAACAAACTCACCGGCGAGATAGACTCCACGGTGGCTGCTTACTGGAAGGAGCATTACGACTTACTGCACATTCTGCGACGTGACTGGAAAACCCTTGGTCCGAAAGTAACGGGCAAAATCCATATCTACTGCGGGGATATGGACAACTATTACCTCAATAACGCGGTCTATCTGATGGAGGACTTTCTGAAAAGTGTGCGGAATCCGGCGGCCAGTAGCGAAGTAGCCTACGGTGACCGTGCTGAACACTGCTGGAACGGCGATCCTACCCAGCCCAACTACATCAGCCGGTTGCGTTACAATACGATGTACATTGACAAAATTATGAAGCGCATCGATGAATCCGCCCCAAAAGGGGCCGATTTGAAAAGTTGGCGCTACTGAGTGACTGATGAAGTACGCATGACGGGTGATGGCTATCTACCAGATCACCCATCATGCGTACTTCATCACTCATCTACAGGTCTTTCAAGAACGCCATCGTATCGATGCCATCGGCGTAGTCGGTCAGGCCGGGCCGTTGCGTGCTGCCAAAGGCGACGCTGCCCGGATACCAGCCGTTGGCAGAAGCGACTACCTGAATTTGTTCCGCACGGCTGGTAAGCCAGGCGGCTGCCTCGGCCTGAGTCTTGTAGGTCTGGAAATACACGACCGAAATTGGGGAGACTAACGCGTCATTTTCTGTCAGTAATAAATACCCATTATCCAGATGCGGAATGGCATTGATCAAGTAAATCGACTTATTGTAGTCGTAATTATTCTGGTATTTGTGGTTGTTCAGATAGATGGATACCTGTGGCTCCAGCGTACGTAACAGGGGCGTGAAGTCATAGCCATCGGGTACCAGAATGGTCGAGACATTTCGGCAGCCTAGGCCGTAATAGTCAGACATATCGTGGCTGAGTTTCAGAAATTCCTCTTCACGTTCTTCCCCCATCAACAAGCCGACCGATGTACGGTTCTTGCGAATAATATGCGGCTTTTTAGCGAAGTAGTACTCAAAATAACGAGCGGTGTTGTTACTGCCCGTTGCGATATAGGCCTCTGCTGCGTTCAACCGATCAGCCTCTTCGATCAACTCAGCAAACCCGGGGTTAATCTCTTTTAATTTTTGTATTAAATAATGGATTAGTACAAAATCCTGGCTACTCAACTTGGCCAGCAATTTGTGGCCGCTTACCAACACGCAGAGCATGTCCTGGAAACCAACGGCTGGTATGTTGCCAGCCATGACGACGCCTACCGTCCGGGGGGTATTTGTGGGCTCTCCACTTGAGTTGTCGACGTATCGATTGACCCACGTCTGGAGTTTGTCCGCTACCAGAAACTCACTGGCAATTGCCTGAAGAGCATTCAGGGAGTTTTGAATGGTAAACCAGTTATTTTTATAGTTGGCTTGTTGAGCAATCTGGGCAAGTTCGGGTTGAGCGTCGGCCGAGCGCAGGAAGTCGCCCAGGGCCACAAACGTTTGCAGTCGTTCTGATAAAAGCATGAAATAGATAAACAAATGGAATACTCCATCAACTAATGTAATGAAATATTAGTTTGTTGCCAACCTTTAAATAATTATATTTGTTGTTCAATTTAAGAGAACTAGTTTTTACTATATAAAAATATACACTGCTCATGGCAATCATGATCACCGATGAGTGCATCAATTGTGGTGCCTGCGAACCCGAATGCCCCAATACAGCTATCTACGAAGGTGGTGTTGAATGGACCTGGGGAGGGGGAACTGAACTGGACGAAGTCGATTTCGGCGATGGCACGATTGTGAGTGGTAAAGCTCCGCAAGCCCCTGTCTCGAACGAGTTCTATTACATTGTTGCTGACAAATGTACGGAGTGTATGGGTTTTCACGAAGAACCTCAGTGCGCGGCCGTGTGCCCGGTCGACTGTTGTGTTCCCGACCCCGACCATGTGGAGGAGGAAGAAATTCTACTGGCTAAAAAAGCCTGGCTACACGCCGAAGCTTAACCGACAAATACAGAAAATGCAATAAGGCCTATCCAGTTCGCTGGATGGGCCTTATTGCATTTTAGCCATATACGACGGTAAAACGGTCGATAATTAGGCCGAAAATAGAGTATCGTAGAGAGAATAAAATTTGGTTAATAAGCTTGTGAACAAAATATAATAAAAAATATTATTAAGAGCGATTTTGTTTAATTATCATAGAATAAATAGTATAATTTTAATTAAACTGGCTTATTTTTAACTAAGTTCATAATTATTTCGGGTTGACTATTGCGTAGGATAATTTATTAAACAAAATTTGCTTCGAAATAAGACCACAGAAACCGTTATCTACAGCCAAATAAAGAGTATGAAAAAAACAATTTTACTTATCAGTTCTTTGTTTTTGGGTTTTGCCGCACAAGCACAGGATACCACAGCTACACCAGCACCTGGGAAATTCACTTTCTCCGGTTACATGGACACCTACTACTTCGGTAACTTCAATAATCCGAAGAGCCAGTCGAACTTAGGGTTAAACGGGCCTGGTGTCGTTGGCAATGCCCGGGCATTCGACCAGCGGGCTGGTCAGTTCGGTATTGGTCTGATTCAGGCAAAAGCAATTTATTCGGCCAGTAAGGTTGACGCGGTCATGGATCTGACATTTGGGCCATACTCGGATCTGGGCAACTATGGTAACTACATTGGGCCGCTCGGACCAGGATCTACGGCGCTGGCGATTAAGCAGGCGTACATCACGTATAAAGCGACCAGTAAATTATCGTTTACTGCCGGTCAGTTCGGTACACACATTGGGTATGAGGTTATCGATGCCCCGGTCAACTACAATTACTCCCTATCTAACCTGTTCAACAATGGTCCTTTCTATCATATTGGTCTGAAAGGACAGTATGCCTTCAGTGATCGGGCTTCGTTGATGATCGGTCTGGTTAACAACGTCGATAACCTGAATGATAATAATAAGAAGAAGGGCCTGATTGGGCAGTTCTTTTTCGCGCCGGTTACGGGCTGGAATGTTTACCTGAACGCGATTATGTCAAACGAAGCTTCTCAGGCGGTCGATGCGGTTCCAACAGACAAAGCCATGTATCAACTGTTCGATCTGACGACGACTTATCAGGTGACATCTAAATTCTTCCTGGGGCTGAATGCTGCTACTGGTTCACAAAAGGGTGATTATCAGGGAGGTGGTGGTCCATCAACGTCGCAAAGCTGGGGCGGTGTTGCCGTGTACTCTAACTACGCCTTCACGGATAAGTTTGGCCTTGGCGTTCGGTACGAAACATTCGATAACAAAAAGAATGTTCGCGCGCTGAAAGATGCTGCCGGTAATGGAGCCAGTGTCAATTCGATAACGGTAACGGGTAATATCACCGCTGCTGATGGTCACTTACTGTTGAAGCCTGAACTCCGGATTGACAGCTACTCAGCCAACAAATTTGAGAAGAACGACGGTTCATTGACGACCTCTCAGACTACGCTGGGTATGGCTGCCATCTTCAAATTCTAATTGTATATCCTCATTTTCTTAACCTCAATGTTTTACTAGTACAACAAAAACCCCTCATGTACCATGCAAAAACCTAATTACATTCCTCTTGCCATTCTGCTGATTATTAGTGTGGTGGCTGTTCTGATGCCTGCTGTACCTACACAAATCGTGACAGAAGGTATTAACTCTGGCGATACGGCCTGGATGCTCGTTGCTACGGCGCTGGTTTTGTTGATGACACCCGGTCTGGCGTATTTCTACGGCGGTATGGTAAACAACAAAAACGTGATTTCGACCATGCTGCAAAGCTTCGTGGCTATGGGCGTTATCAGCATTCTTTGGGTAGTTGTTGGCTTCAGTCTGGCCTTCGGTACATCGATCGGTGGTTTTGTTGGCAACCCAATGGATCACTTCATGTTCAAAGGCGTGCTGGATGGCAAGCCCTGGTCGCTGGCAGCTTCGATTCCGTTGGTTGTCTTCGCGTTCTTCCAACTGAAATTCGCCGTTATTACGCCTGCGCTGGTAACGGGTTCGATGGCAGAGCGGATCAATTTCCGGTCGTATGTTCTGTTCATGATCCTGTTCAGCCTGTTCGTTTATGCACCACTGGCACACATGACCTGGCATCCAGAAGGTATCCTGTTCAAATTGGGCGTTCTTGATTTTGCGGGTGGTACGGTTGTTCACATGTCGGCTGGCTGGGCTGCCCTGGCGGGTGCTTTGTATCTGAAGCGCCGGAAGTCGCACCTTGAAGCAAGCTACTTCCCACCTGCAAACATTCCTTTCGTTTTGCTGGGTACAGGTCTGCTGTGGTTTGGCTGGTTTGGTTTCAACGCTGGTTCGGCCGTTGCGGCCTCGCCATTAGCGGCTTCAGCTTTCGCAACGACCAACACGGCGGCAGCAGCGGCTGGTCTGGCCTGGGTATTGTTTGACGCGGCTAAAGGCAAAAAAGTATCGGCTCTTGGTTTCTGTATCGGTGCCGTAGTGGGTCTGGTGGCTATTACGCCAGCCGCTGGTTTCGTAACGATTCCTACGGCTATCTTCATCGGTACGGTCGGTGCTATGGTATCAAACTACGTAGCCCACCTGCGCTCGAAATCGACGCTCGACGATACCCTCGACGTGTTCCCCTGCCACGGTGTAGGGGGTATGGTAGGTATGGTGATGACGGGTATTTTCGCCAGCAAAGGCATCAACTCAGCCGTTGTTGACGAAGGTCTGGCCTTTGGTCAAACGAAACTGTTCATCAACCACATGATCGCTTTGGTAGGTGTGTCGGTCTTCGCTTTCGTAATGTCTTACATCATGCTGAAAGTAACGGATCTGATTCTGCCCCTGCGCGTAACGGAAGAAGACGAGAAGTCTGGTCTGGACGTAAGTCAGCACGATGAATTCCTCATCGAAGCGTAAACGTATTGATAAGATGTATGGTGAAATTATACACCATACATCTTACTGCATATATTAATTTATATCAACAGAGCCACAGGCACCCTGTCTGGCCTACAATGTCTGACAGCTTTATCTGTGGTTTTGTTGTACTCATGGAGCCGTTCCCGCTTGGGGGCGGTCTCCTGCTTTTAGGGGTTCAGTGATTTAGGGTGAACAATGACTTGAGTTGATCAAAAATCTAGTTTGCCCCCGTCATCATTCACCTTAGCTAGCAAGTCGACCCAAAAGAATTTAACCACAGAGGCACAGAGCACACAGAGATTTATTGGGTTACTATCTCCCCGAATAGACCTCTGTGTGCTTTGTGCCTCTGTGGTTAAAGTAGTATCAACAAGGGTAGTTTTTATTTATAAATAGGCGAAGTTATTCAACCTGTAGCTAGATCGACCCAAAAGCTAGCCTAGGCAAACGCAACGGCAAGTAAGGCGAGAATTGCCGGTAGGGCCTGCACAAAAAAGATAGATCGCTGGGCTGTGAGTGCTCCATAAACGCCGGCAACGACGACACAACCTAGAAAAAAATAGGCCACGTTTATGCTCCAGGCAGCGTCGTCGATTAACAATGACCAGATAAGACCAGCCGCCAGAAAGCCATTGTACAGCCCCTGATTAGCCGCCAGTGATTTGGTCTTTTCGAATAAATCAGGAGGAAGCGATTTGAAGGTTTTGCGTCCCTGGGTGGTCCAGGCAAACATTTCCAGCCATAGAATATAGATATGCTCAACGGCTACGAAGCCAATCAGGAGTTTAGCAATCAGGCTCATTCGGATAGAAATAAGGGTTGGAGGTGATGTCAGCGCTAAAGCTACCAGATTTTTTGATAAATAAATCACAGAGCAACAGCCAGTAACTCCCGGGCACTAAAGCTGAACACTACCCCATAAAAAAGGCCAGTATGACTACCGGCCAGATTATTTAGATAATCAGTGCGTTTCGAAAATGCCTTCAGGTTCACTCACTTCCATCAGCCCCTCCGCATTCACAGTCGTCAGCTGTACGGGTCGGGTTTCGTTGATGAGTAAAGGGTCGTATTTGGCTACCACACGAACGTAGTTTTCCGTGAAACCCTGCATCAGCCCATCGGCAATATCCTCTTCGAACAACACGGTAGCTTCCCTGCCAACCTGCGAGTCATAGAACGCCCGGCGTTTCTTGTCCGACAGAATATGCAGCATCTTCGAACGCTCGGCCCGAACATGGCCCGGAACAACGGGTCTGATCTGAACGGCCAATGTGTTTGGTCGTTCAGAATAGGTAAACACATGCAGATAGGAGATCGGCAGTTCGTTCAAGAACAGATACGTTTCCTTAAACTCCGTGTCTGTTTCGCCGGGATGACCCACAATAACATCGACCCCAATGCAGGCATGGGGCATCAGTTCTTTTATTTTCTGAACCCGGTCGGCATAAAGTTCGCGTTTGTATCGGCGACGCATCAACCCTAATACCCGATTGCTGCCCGACTGGAGCGGAACATGAAAATGCGGTACAAACCGCTTTGACTGAGCGACAAATGCAATGATTTCGTTCGTCAGCAGGTTCGGTTCAATACTCGAAATGCGGAACCGCTCAATGCCCTCAACTTCATCCAGGGCGCGAACTAAATCCAGAAAAGTTTCCTGTCGCTCGTTATTCACGAGGCCGAAGTCGCCGATGTTGACGCCCGTCAGGACAATTTCCTTCACGGCAGCGGCCGACAGTCCCCGTTCTGCAATCTCACGGGCTGCCCGAACAACGTTCGCAACTGTATCGGAACGACTTTTGCCGCGCGCCAGCGGAATGGTGCAGTACGCACACGGGTAGTCACAACCGTCCTGCACTTTTAAAAAGGTGCGTGTGCGGTCGTTGAGCGAATAGGCCGCGTGATAATCGATGGCTTCCTCAATGGGAGAGTTAAATACCTGAGCCGGTTGGCCCGAGGGTACCTTCACGAACGTAGGCATGAGTTCGTGCAGACGAAACTTCTCCGCTGCGCCCAAAACCGCGTCGACGCCGGGAATCTCCGCAATCTCGCTGGGCTTCAACTGAGCGTAGCAACCCAGGATAGCCACGTAACCATCAGGGTTTATTTTCTGGGCTTCGCGGACTATTTTCCGACATTTTTTGTCGGCATTATCCGTTACGGAGCAAGTGTTGATGATGAAAATATCAGGCTGCTGATTGAATTCTACGCGCTCGTAGCCGTTCTCTTCCATTAGCCGAGCCAGCGTCGAGGTTTCCGAGAAATTCAATTTACAACCGAGCGTATAAAAGGCGACTTTTTTCACAGTAAGAAATCTATCCAGCAAAATTACAAAAAAATGACGGGGTGGGTTCCTTTCCGCTAAGATGCCGTGGTGGCTGTGTACTTTTGCATTACGTATGCATTTATTTTATCAACCCGACATCGTTCCCAACGAGCCCGTTCAGTTGTTGACTGAGGAGGATTCACGACATGCCATTAAAACACTTCGGTTGACTGTTGGCGATTCAATTGCTGTGACCGATGGGCGTGGAAACCGACACCTTGCGCTTATTCATGCTGCCGATGCCCGGCGTTGCACGTTTCGTATTGCCGACACCCAAACAACTCCCCCACGACCGTTTTCCATCCGAATTTGCGTGGCACCGACGAAGAATATTGACCGAATCGAGTGGTTTATTGAGAAGGCAGTCGAAATAGGCATCGAGCGAGTCAGTTTCTTTTTTGGGCAGCATTCCGAACGGCGGGTGCTGAAGCTGGAACGCCTGGAAAAAATTGCTGTGGCCGCTATGAAGCAGTCGTTACAGTCGTACCTGCCAAGGCTGGACGAACCGTTGCCATTCGGTGAGCTCGTAAAAACCATTGGCGAGGAGCAACGATTTATTGCTCATTTGCCTGCCGATGAGCTACCGCAGAATTTAATGAAACAAGCCACGGCTGCCGGTCAATACGCTGTATTGATTGGCCCGGAAGGTGATTTTTCCGATAAAGAAATCCAACAGGCAATTGCGGCTGGCTTCCAGATGGCGACGCTGGGGCCAAATCGCTTACGCACCGAAACCGCGGCACTTGTGGCCTGCCATACGCTTACTTTAGTCAATACCGATTAAGTGCGATGGGTCTGGTGTAGTCGCTGGACAAAGATAAGATTTACATTCCTGAAAGGAACGGAACTGGCCAATGCCAAACCCCGAGCCGTCTAGACGGCTCGGGGTAGAGTGAATACAGATGTACTTGCCGACAGTGCAAATCACCGTTGAACGCTGGTATTCAACAGACTATTGGGAAGAACGGCCTACGAACAAGGGTTCTTATTTTAGGTGTGCCCGCAGCATCCAGGCAATTTTCTCGTGTTTTTCCATCAGACCGGTGATGTAATCGCTCGTGCCTGCATCCTTGTGCGCATCGGCAAACTCATCGATATTACCCCGAAGAAATTCGATGATGCTCTCGTGGTCGCCCAATAGTTTCTTGATCAGGCTGCGACTATCGTTGCCCGATTCGGCTTGCTCGGTAAGGTGGGTGAGCTGCAGAAAGTTTTTCAGGGTAGCGGGCGCATAGTGACCCAACTGCCGGATGCGTTCGGCTACATCATCGACAATGTTGGCAGATTGTTTGTAGAGGTCTTCGAAATAAAGATGGACTGAATGAAAATCCATTCCCTCCAGGTTCCAGTGTGCGTTGAGCGTTTTGGTGTACAGCACAAATTCGTCAGCCAGTAGCTTAGCCAGTTGGTGTGCGACAACTTCTCTGTTTTCGGCGGAGATCCCAATCATTGTTTGCATACAGGTTACTGTTGAAAGGTGTAAAAGAAATAAACGTTATTTACTCGATTCAATCCGTTCGGCCAGAAATGCCGCTACTTCGGCCAACCGGTTTGAAAATCCCCATTCATTGTCATACCAGGCTGCTACAGACAACAGGTTTCCTTCTTTAGCCGTCAGCGGCAGATCAATGATTGATGAGTGTGGATCGGCAACGATTCGTGAAGAAGCCCACTCGTCTTCCAGAACATCCATAACGCCTTTTAGGGGGCCTTCGGTGGCGGCTTTGCGAAAAGCGTCATTGACTTCCTGTACCGTGCACTCTTTTTCGGTAATCAGGTTCAGCTCTGCAATACTGCCCGTTCGTGTGGGTACTCTGTAGGCTTTGCCGGTAATTTTTAGATCTTTCCAGATAAACTGTAGGGCCCGGGCGGCTCCAGACGAAGAAGGAATAATATTCTCGGCAGCCGCCCACGAATCACGCCGGTCTTTCATCGGTTGATCGGTAAGCGATTGCGTGTTGGTATAGGAATGAACCGTGGAGAACAGCCCGTATTGAATACCGAAATTTTCCAGAATTACTTTGACCACCGCAGCCAGCGCATTGGTCGTACAGCTTCCCATGCTGACGATGTGGTGGCTGGCCGGATCGAACGTTTCCAGGTTGATGCCTTTGAGCAGCACCGCATCGCAGTCGGCCAGCGATTTGCTGGGCGCACTGATCAGCACGTATTTTGCGCCCCGGTCAAGGTGCACCTGCGCGCCAGCGCGGGTAGTGGCCCGTCCCGTACAATCCACGACCAGATCGACGCCCAGAGCGGCCCAGTCGGGTACTTCTTTAGCCGAATTGATGTACGGAATCGTGCGCTCACCAATCGTCAACTGGCCTTCACTTCCCGAAACAGGCTCGGGCCAGCGACCGTAGTTGGTATCGACGGCGAACAGGGCCGCCAGCGTGGGTTCATCTCTGATATCAGAAATAGAGACCGGTACAAACAAGTTGTGTTGTAAACCAACACGCAGAAATTGCCGTCCGATACGGCCGAATCCATACAAAGCAATTGTTGCCATAATAAAATAGGAATAAGTGATTCTTTACCTGTTGAGTACGTTTCGTTTTTGCGACTTACTTTACGAGCACTAGGCACCGCAAGTTACATTAATCAGGCTTTTGCCAGATGTCTGAGTAGGCTTCGGGATGGTGCCGGAACTGGGCATGTACATACGGGCATAAAGGAATAACCATCAATCCATTTTCCCGGACATAAGTGACCATTTTATCTAGTAACTGTCGGGCAAAGCCTTTTCCCTCCTGATCGACTTCGGTATGATAAACGGTGAGGTTGCGGCCGGAAATACTGACAACCATTTCGCCAATTCGAACACCATCCTCATACAGGTTGAAGGCTCCGTGCTTTTTTTCATTAAGTTCCAGCTTTATTTCGGTCATTGCTGATTTGGGTAAACGGCTACAGTGATAAGGAAGGTAATGATTTCTCGATTTTTACTCTCGACGGATAGACCGAACAGGCTTGCTAAAGCCAGGGCAAACGTAAGAGGTGGCAAGGCTATGGAAACGGTATAAATCGACGATTTTGCGGTAATTTAAACGTTTTTTGTGAGGCAGGGATTTCGCAATTCGCGGTCGGCCTGCCGATGCAATGTTCCTTTTTTCGTATATTGTATGGTTTCCTGCAGAGTGCAGAGCCGGCTTCCACCAAGAGCAAAATACTCCGGCATGATTCATGAAGAAAGGCAGTTTGTTGGCTAGCGAAAAACCAAAACCGGACCTGTCTTCGTTTTAACAATATCCTGATTTACTTTATGAAAACTGTAGCTTTTACCCGCATGCTGCTGATGGGGCTCCTGTTGAGTCTTCCTTTATCCAGTACATATGCTCAATATGCGTACAAAATTGCTAAACTAAAATACAATGGTGGGGGCGACTGGTACGCAAACAAAACCTCGCTGCCAAACCTGATCAAGTTTGCCAACGCTAACTTACGCATGAATATCTTCCCGGAAGAGGACATTGTTGAGCCGGGCAGCCCCGATATTTTTGGCTATCCGTTCGTACACATGACAGGTCACGGAAACGTAACGTTCAGTGATGGCGATGTGCAGAACCTGCGCCGATATCTGATGTCGGGTGGTTTTCTGCACATCGACGATAACTATGGGCTGGACAAGTTTATCCGTCGGGAGATGAAAAAGGTATTCCCCGAACTTAACTTTATCGAGCTGCCGTTCAACCATCCCGTTTACCAGCAGAAATTCAGGTTTGCCAGTGGGCTGCCCAAAGTGCATGAGCACGATGCCAAAGCACCGCAAGGTTTTGGGCTGATTTATCAGGGACGATTAGTGTGTTTTTATAGCTACGAATGCGATCTGGGCAATGGCTGGGAAGATCAGAGTGTATACAATGACCCGGAACCCCTTCGGCAGCAGGCATTGCGAATGGGGGCCAACCTGTTACAATACGCGACGACGACAAATTAATTAAAGTATTATTTAAGGAAGGCAAGGCAAAGCGCTCTAAATTTCGTTAGTTTTGTAGGAGTATTCTTATGTTACAGTAATCTTCACCCTTTAATAATCATTATTGTGATTGTACTGGCCGCGTTCATTGGACACTGGTATTTGTCATTGTTCTGCCAAACGTTCTTTTTGCACCGCTATTCGGCCCATAAAATGTTCTCGATGAGCAAATTCTGGGAGCGGTTTTTCTATGCGTTAACGTATGTATCGCAAGGTTCGTCGTACTTAAGCCCGCGTGCTTATGCGGTACTACACCGGATGCACCACGCCTTCAGCGACACCGAAAGAGACCCTCACTCTCCGCATCATACCAAAAATATCTTCACCATGATGTGGAAGACGAAAGACATTTATAATGCCGTTCTGCACCGTAAACAACCCATCGAGCGGCAGTTTGATCGGAACTATCCCGAATGGAGCTTCATCGAAAAAGTAGGCGATTCCTGGGCATCACGCGCTGGTTGGGCGGTATTGTACAGCCTGTTCTACGTCTTTGCGTTCATCTACCTAGACATGCACTGGGCCTTTTTCTTCCTGTTGCCTGTTCACTTTGTCATGGGACCCGTACACGGTGCCATCATCAACTGGAGCGGTCACAAGTACGGCTATTCGAACTTCGATAACCAGGACCAATCGAAGAATTCCCTGATTCTGGACGTAGTGATGATGGGCGAGCTGTTTCAGAACAACCACCACAAACGGCCGAATGCCGCTAATTTTGGGGCAAAATGGTTTGAGTTCGATCCCACTTTCCCCGTCATTGGCCTATTGCACAAGCTTCACATTGTGCGGCTGAGACCGTCGGCAGAAGCCAAAAAAGCTCAGCAGGAATTGGGGCACGACCGACGTGTTGAAGTCGAAATAGAAAAAGAGGTAGAAGCTTAACGTCTAGCCAGATAGATAAAAAAAGCGCCGATCAGTCGGCGCTTTTTTTATGCAGGGCGGAGCCGCTTGTTGGCCATTAGAGCAGGTGGCGGGCAATGTCCTGCCAGCTCTTCATGCGTTTGAATTGACTGTCGTCCCGATTGTGGAGCGCATCGAAAAGTAGGCCTTCTCCCTGAAAGGTGTGTAAATTCCGGGGTAAGTCATCAATGAGGTAGTCCGTATTAAGTACGCTCTTGTCGCCCAGGAAAATGTAATTATGCCAGGTGATTTCGGGAAAGTGCTCCTGAAGCCAGTCCCACTTTTCGCGCAGTGAGTTTGGGAATTCCTGAGCCGCCGAAGCGACAAAAACATCATACTTCTGCATCAGTTCGCTAATAACCTCTTTAGCGCCTTCCATAACCGGAATATCCCGGAAGAAGCCCGGTTCATAAACCCGTTCGGATATTACTTTGTATTCGTTTTCGTCGAATAACTCGTGAAACGACTTTTCTTTCAGTTGTTCAAGCGTGTAGCGGGGTGTTTCGCCTTCCAGATATAACTGGATAAACTTGGCGTGGGTGTCGGCCATAACATCATCCATGTCAATGGCAATGCGTTGTTTCATACGGTCAGAAATTGAATTTTTAGACGCTGATAAACCCTGAATGCTGGTCAAGACCTATCAGCGTACGCAATGGAATCAGTTAAATCCTGGTTTAAATTGCTCCAGGTAATCGGCTACACGGCGCACAAACTGGCCGCCCAACGAGCCATCAACAACGCGGTGATCGTAGGAATGAGACAGAAACATTAACTGCCGAATGCCAATGAAATCGCCTTGTGGCGTTTCAATGACGGCGGGCTTCTTGACAATAGCGCCAAAAGCCATGATGGCGACCTGTGGTTGAACAATAATGGGCGTTCCCATCAAGTTGCCAAATGTGCCAATGTTCGAGATCGTGTACGTTCCTCCCGCCAAATCGTCAGCCGTAAGTTTATTCTCCCGGGCGCGTTTGGTTAAGTCGTTAACTTTTTTGGTCAGACCAATGAGGTTGTACTGGTCGGCATCATGAATGACGGGAACAATTAGGTTGCCGCTCGGCAAAGCGACCGCCATGCCAATGTTAATGGCTTTTTTGACAATGATCTTATCGCCTTCGACCGATACGTTGATCAAGGGAAAGTCTTTGATTGCCTTCACAATGGCTTCGACCAGAATAGGTGTGTAGGTCAGGTTTTCGCCGGTTTGCTGCTTAAACTTATCTTTTACGTTCGTTCGCCACTCCACAACGGGGGTCAAATCGGCCTCAACGAACGAGCTAACGTGGGGAGAAATTTGCTTCGATTCCACCATCCGCTGCGCGATCATTTTCCGCATCCGATCCATCTGTATAATATCGGACTGGCCGTTCATCGAGCCGTTGGATGATTTACCTGGCTGCGTCGGACCGGTTGGTAGGGGGAGGGACGTGGGTTGAGCCGCCGATGAAGAATGCTGCTCTACCCGTTGTTCCTTATACTTCGCAGGCTGAAGTCGGCCTTCAGCCCGATCAATTACATAGGCGAGAATATCCTTTTTGGTGATCCGGTTCTCGGCACCGGAACCCGGAATGCGGTCGAGCTCATCGCGCGAAACGCCCTCCTCTTTGGCAATATTCAGGACTAAAGGTGAATAGAAACGATTGTCGAAAATCGGCGTATCACCCGCCAGTGTCGTTGCCGAGGTGGCCACTGCTTTCGCTGCCGGTATTGGGCGGGTACTCATGGCCATAATGCTAGCCTCCAGATCGTGGGCAACCGCAGATACTTCCTGGTCATCGGGTTCCAAAGGAGCCGGAACGTTGGCTATATCCCCTACGCCTACGGGCGTCTGATCGGCGTTGGCTAGCTGTTCTGTGGGTGGTGCTCCGGCAGAGTTCGTGTCCTGACCGACGATCTCATCAACCTCAATGCGGGCAATGGGCGCTCCCACGGCTACAATGTCGCCATCGTTTACCAGGATTTCCTTTAAAATACCATTGTGCGAGGCCGGTACTTCGGTATCCACTTTATCCGTGGCCACTTCCAGAACCGATTCGTCGGTCTCAATACGATCGCCCGGCTGCTTTAGCCAGGTGATGACCGTACATTCCATTATACTTTCGCCCATTTTGGGCATGACCATGTCAATAAGAGCCATATTCGTTAAGTGAAGACCGGGTCGCCGGTGCGATGAAGAACGATGAGTGAAAAACAAATTGGTTGGCGTCCCTTCATTTTTCGCTCATCATGCTTGACTATTGTAGAACTTCTTCCCGCAGCATATTCAAGAGATATGTTGTGGTGAGTTGAATGTTTTGATCGCGGTACTGGCCCAGTTTGAGCAATCTGGTAACGGTTCGCTGATCGGTGGCGCAGGCAATCCAGACTGTGCCGACGGGCTTGTCGGGTGTGCCGCCACCAGGACCGGCAATGCCGCTGGTGGCAATGCCTATGTGGGTGCCCAGCGCTTTACGAACGCCCTCCGCCATTTGCCGAATGGTTTCTTCGCTAACGGCTCCGTACTGTTCGAGGGTTTCGGGTTTCACCCCCAGTTGGGCTATTTTAACATTGTTGTTGTAGCTAACAACGCTCCCCCAAAAATAAGCCGATGAGCCGGGTACTTTTGTAATTTGAGCCGAAAGATAACCACCCGTACAGCTTTCGGCCGCAGCCAGCGTCAGCTTCTTATCGGTTAGCAACGTACCAACGACCGTTTCCAGTTCGTCGTTGTCAAAGCCGTAGACGTTTTTCTGGATGAGCGGCATAACCTTGGCTACCTGCTCAGCTAATTCCTGGTCAAGTCGGTTGTTGTCGTCTCCGGTGGCCGTTAACCGTAATTTTACTCCGCCAAAACTTGGTAGATACGCCAGCTTGATGTGATCGGGTAGAGCATCTTCCCAGGCTTCGATGCGCTCGGCCAGAAAGGATTCACCAATACCGACGGTTCGAATCATTTTGTGCTTGATAATGGGCGTTTCGAAATGCTCCGTCAGCTTTGGTAAAATCCGATTCGACATGAGGTGTTTCATCTCGAACGGTACACCCGGCAATGACACATACACGCGCTGATCATGTTCGAACCACATGCCGGGAGCGGTGCCCCAATCGTTCTGCATATAGACAGCATTGGCGGGTAAGTCAGCCTGTGCGCGGTTGAGGTCGGTCATCTCACGACCTCGTTTCTCAAAGAAACTGCTTACCAGGGCCAGTGCCGTCTCGTTGCGTACCATGCCGACGCCAAAATAAGTGCAGAGCGTTTTTTTGGTAATGTCGTCTTTGGTTGGCCCTAAACCACCCGTGATGATGATGACATCGGCGCGCTGATGCGCTTCGTGGAGACTTTGTAAAATAGCATCGGCCTGATCGCCAACCGATGTTTTTCGAACTACTCGAATACCAATGTTGGTTAATTCGGTTCCTATCCAGGCAGTGTTCGTATCGGTGATTTGCCCAAACAATATTTCGTCGCCAATCGTAATTACTTCGGCGCGGACGGAGTTGGTCATGTTGACTGAGTAATAAGGGAAGAGTTAGGCAAAGCGTGACGTTTGTGGTACCGGTTCGTCAAGGTACCATAACAAATTTTTAGCGTCTACTTTACTTTAGCCATTCAGTGCTGTCAAAAGTACGAAAAAACGATTTAGGGCCATTGGCCGTTATGACATGGCAACCTGATTAATTCAATCCTATGATGAATAAAAAAGTTTTCGCAGCCGCCCTGTTAGCTCTTGTTATTAGCCAACGCGGTTTCGCTCAGGATTCAACCACAACGAAGAGTAGCCCGGAGCCATCGTCAGGTGGGATATTTGGTAAGGTGCTTAAGGCCGTTACAGGTGCAGCTGCTGGCACGGCGGGCGGCCTGACCAGTAGTGACATTGCCACTGGCTTGAAAGAAGCCTTACAAATTGGTATTAGTAAGGGTTCCGATCAGGCATCGGCTCTGAACGGTTACTTCAAAAATCCGTTGCTCAAGATCGCCTTCCCGCCCGAAGCCCAGAAAGTAGCGTCGACACTTCGGCAACTGGGCCTGAACAAACAAGTCGATCAGTTCGAGCTGTCCCTGAACCGGGCTGCCGAAGATGCGGCCAAAAAGGCAAAGCCAGTATTTATCAAGGCGATCACGTCGATGACGATTCAGGATGCGGTTGGTATTTTACGGGGCCAGAATGATGCGGCTACGCAGTATCTACGCCGGACGTCGGGCCAGCAACTGGTAACTGAATTTTCGCCCATCATTGACAGTACCCTGAAGAAAAACAACGCGACCCGGTACTACAGCGACCTGGTCAATACGTACAATAAAGTGCCTTTTGTTCAGAAGGTTAACCCTAACCTTACGGAGTACGCGACCAATAAAGCCGTCGATGGCCTGTTCATTTTGGTGGCGCAGGAAGAACAAAAAATTCGGGAAAACCCGGCAGCACGGGTGACCGATATTCTGAAGAAGGTGTTTAGCAAGCAATAGTCATGGCGAGTGATCATCACGTTGGTTGCTGTTCGAGCATTTTGATATAATTAAGCAAACGTTGCTCACGATCAAGGCTTTGGGCGCGCTCCTGTTCAAGTTCAACGATTTTCTGACTTCCTTCTTTAAGTTGTTGCTTTTGTTGAGCTATAATTTTCTCGCAGTCGTCAGTAGTCTTAACCTTATCGTCTGCAAGAAGCACGGATACCGGTAATTGCAAAACATGGGCAATTTGCTGAAGCCGCGTAGTTGAGAGACTTGTTTTTCCATTCTCGATTTTTGAATACGTTGCCGGACTCACCCCAATTTGTTCGGCAACGTATTCCTGTTTCAGGTGTTTCGACTCACGCAACATGCGTATCCTGATGGCAAGGGATTTGTTATTCATGGGTTGAACGGGTCTATGGATAAAAATAGATGGTAGATGGCTTTCGAGACGGGCAAATACACGGAAAGTCACTTTCTGTGTATTTGCCCGTCTCGAAAGCCAGTTGCCGATTTTGAAAGATACATTCCTGCCTATCCGGATACATTTGTCAGGCCAAAGCGAAACAACCCGCTAGTGTGGTTGTGGAATGTGGAGGTCTAAACCGAATGAACCGTTTATCACTCGCCGATTTGAAGGCCAAAGCAAACGTAGTTGCCAATGTTGAAGCTATTAAAGGAGGAGCGGCAGAAGCATGTCATTTAGGGTCTTGTGGAGATGCTACAATGCCAGCTGATGGTACTCGGGTAGCACCAAAAGGAAAAAGTATCTAGTCTAGTTAGAACCCTAATTTGACAATCATCAAATTAAGGTTCTAACTCAATTACTGAAAGTAATGAATATGAAATTTAGTATAATGCTAATGCTAATGCTAATGCTATCATGGTTTGTAGCCTGTTCTCAGTCTAAAGAAAATCGAGATAAACTGGCATTATTCATCAATCCATCAGTAATCAATCAAGATGAATCTGAGGTGAAGCAGGTTTTATCTGTTTGGCGAAAATATTTACAGACAAAAGACTCTATATATCAACTTAATCCGTACTGGTCCCCAAAGGAATATAGTAAAAGAAATATTCCTGATTATTTTTATAAACGTATAAATCATTCTGGTTTTTTTAATAAAATAAATTTTTATAAGCCAACGATTTTGTCTGTCGAGAAAGAAGATAGCTCTTACATTATAAAAACCATATTTGCCACTGGAGAGAAAGATGATAATTTTAGTCGTGTCTCTGGAATTATTAATGTTGAGGTAATTAGAGAAAATAATGAATGGAAATTAAAGTCAATGTTAGATCGAAATCTGAAAAATGGTTTTGACCAATATCGCGTAGATATGATTAATTATTATTACCCTAAAGGTAGAATTATAGATACGCTGTTGTGTCGAAAATTTGTTAATAAAAATAATTTAATTGCCGATAAATTTTCAATTAAGCCTATATATGTTACATACTATTTATGTAAAAGCAATAAAGAGCTTCAACGCTTAAAAGGATTTGACTTTGAAGTTTCTATGGCTTACCCAGTTCAAGTGAGTGGAATTGCTGATATATTTAATAATGTAATTTACGCTGGTAACGATAGTGAATGGTATCCTCATGAGTTGGTACATCTATACGTTAATAAAATTTATGGTGCTAATGTTAATGAATGTCTCAATGAAGGGGTAGCTACATATTTAGGGGGAAGCGTAGGCTATCCCTTGGAATATCATTTGCGTAAAACCGCAAATTATACTAAAAATCACTCTATTGATTATACTAAATTATCTTCGCTGGAAAGAATTGATGATGAAACGAACTTCCAATATACGATTGGAGGATTACTATGTAAAATAGCTGATGAAAAATTGGGATTTGATGGCGTTAAGAAACTTCTTAATGCTGGAAAAACTGATGAAGAATTACTTCAAGCAGTAGAGTCTATAATTAAAGTTAAATCAATAGATTTTAATAAATTTATTAATAATGAACTTAAAAAATATATATAATGAAATGCTTTCCTTAAGAGTAGATGTTCAGCTAATTAAATTCAATCAGATTGAATTGGCTGATACTATTCGTTTACTCTTACACCAACACTATCCTGAATGGTTCGAACGATTGTCATATGAAGATGATCGCTCATTTTTAGAACCAGCTTTGTTTTATTTGTTTTCTGAAAAATCAAGCTTAAATATACCAATTGGCCAGCTATTATTTGGCCATATAAGCAAGCGCCAACGACCAGACCATGTGATTAGTTTAAGCGACCCTTTTGGAGAAATTTATTTAGGTAATTATGGATCATGTAGTGGTAATCCTGTAGTTGATTTTATGGATCAGCTACGAGGACCAATAAAAGAGATGAATTGGCTATCAGATAGTATTCAGTTAAATGAACATACCCCCTTTATACTCTATATTGATAAGAGCGGAATTGTGAATTTTACTGAACCAGTAATAGCTTCTTCTAGAAGAAGTGAAAAGTTTTTAAGAAATGCGATTTCTATTTTGCAGGATAATGTACCTGAATTTTGGGAAATTGTTGAGTTGGTTACCCGTGAAATTTCACTATTTAATAGTAAAACAAGCCGCTCAATGGCGGCAATATCTTATCATGGAACTGCTTTTATCAATACAGAAGGCCAGCCTAATGATGAGGTTTTTTTTATAGAAGACTTAGCACATCAATGCGGGCACATTATTTTTTATGCCTTAACTTTGCAAACGCATAATTTCCTTAAACCTGCCAAAGATACTCTTTTAAAAAAATGGACAGGTCTTTCTTATGATACTCGTTCTATCTATGGGGCTTTGCACGGGCTTTTTACATATACTACGATTCTCCATTGCTTAACTCGATGTCTCAAATTAGATGCTTTCAATGCATCTCAGCGGGTGGAAGCTCTTGCTCGTGTTGGTTTTTTTATGAAAAAATTCGAATTGGATTTGCAACACATGCATCTACCCGAAATTTTTACTCCGCAAGGGCAACAAGTGTATGATGCGGCTTTCTCAAGCTTCGAATATGTGAGAAATGAATTTGGAGCCGATTATAAAGGCTATCGATATCATAATCAACCCTATATTTTCAACTATGATTTATTTCGACAGGCTAACGCTTAAAGTATTACTAGTTTTTTTGCTGGTTAGCTTCCCATCTACCTTATTGGCTCAAATTGAAAAACAATCAGAATATCTAAATTTTGAAAAAGCAAAGACAATTCTTGACCGTGCTGTTAATTATAGTGGGTTGCAGTCAGATAGTCTAAACATAGGTATTTCTGCATCGGGTATGATGCACGAATCCGGGCATTTCGCAACACCAGATGAGCGAGTTGATATGCCTGAGAGCTACACGCTTCGGTTATTTAATGGAATCAATAATTTTTTTATTGATGGTGAAGTAAACTATCGGGGACAAACGCTTATCCGGCAGCTCTATGTGAAACAGGATAGTATATTTTACCGTGATCATTTCAGCCGAAACGTAAACCGAGCATCGTTAACGCAACGTATATCGCTTTACGATGAAATACTGACATTGCATCCAGTTCTTATTTTAAATATAGCCCGGTTGTCATTACCTTCTCTCCGATACCTGGGAAAAAGTGGTTTGGCCGATTTAGTCTCGTTTTCTGCGAATCAAACGACATTTACCCTTCATATTCTACCTACTGGTCAGGTTACTCAAGTGTCCTATTTGGCAACTCATGATTACTATGGAGATAATACGCATAGGTATGATTATCTGGATTATAAATCAATAGCTGGCTACAAGTTGCCAACTCGTTTTACGGAATATGAATTTGGTGCTGTGCGTAAGGAGCAAACGTTTACGTATGATCTTAATTCTGTGGCTGTTTTGCCAGCCAATCAGGTATGCCCTGGCTGCTTATTGATTCCGAAGAAAAATGAAGCCGAAGGGGTAACGGTAAAAAGCTTGGGAAGTGGTTTATACGCTGTCGACTTGAACGATTATAATAATCGTTCATTGTTTTTGATAGGTGATAGAGGAATTACCGTTTTTGAAGCGCCAAAGAGCTACAAAGCCAGCTTAAATGTTATTGAAGCAGTTAAGAAAACAGCGGGAGGTAAACCTATAACGCACCTGTTCGTAAGTCATCATCATCCCGACCATGCAGGAGGTTTGCGGGCATTTGTTGAGGAAGAGGCTACTATTATCACGACAAAGGGCAATACAGATTTTTTCAGCCGATTTGTTAATTACTCCCACCGATTGGAAGGACGTAAAGAGGGCAAGGTTCTAAAACCATCATTCCAGATAATTGACTCTCTACAAACGTTCGATGCAGGGATGAGCGAGCCCTTTACTGTATATTTTGTCGGCGATACACAACATACAAAAGAATATCTGCTGGCTTATTTTCCAAACCAGAAGATACTGTTTCAGGGCGATTTATGCTTTTTTAAACTTGACGGTGAATCTGCGGCTTCAGTTCGAGAACAGGCGGTTGGCAAATTAGTTAGCCAGTACAAACTGGACGTAGAGAAAATATATGGCTCCTGGCCATTGAGAGGCTATAAAGAGTTTGGCACCAAAGCAGATCTGGATCGTAAACTTGAGTTGGCCACAAAGTGAAGCTATGAATTGACATGGTGAAAAAGTTTCCCTTCTACAAACAGTTAGATCAGCGCGACTGTGGCCCTACCTGTTTGCGAATGGTAGCACAATACCACGGGCGGATGCTGTCTCAGGAGTATCTACGTGAAAAGGCATTCCTCACTCGGGAAGGGGCGTCGCTGGGTGGGTTGGCCGAAGCCGCCGAAACGATTGGACTTCAATCGTTGGCTGTGAGTGTTCCTTTAGAAACTTTGCAACAGGATGTGCCGTTGCCTTGTATTGCTTACTGGCGGCAACGGCATTTTGTAGTAGTTCATGCTATCAAAAAAGGGCGTATTCAAGTGGCCGATCCGGGCTATGGTTTGCTCGATTATTCGTCCGAGGAGTTTTGCCGGGGTTGGCTCAACAGCAAACACCCTAAACCCGGTGAGGAAGGTATTGTACTGGTCCTGGAGCCATCGCCCGCTTTTTATGAGGAAACCGATGATGTCAGCACGGCTAAACAACTTAGTCCATCGTTTTGGCTACGTTATTTCAGGCCCTATCGTGCCCTTATTGGACAATTGATGCTAGGGTTAGGTCTTGGTAGTTTATTGCAGGTGGTGTTTCCATTCCTGACCCAATCGCTCATTGATTATGGGATTAATTTCAATAACCGCAGCTTCATTTATATTATCCTGCTGGCACAACTGGTATTATTTTCGGCTCAGACACTGGTGCAGGTATTTCGGGACTGGTTGTTGATTCACATGACCAGCCGGATCAATATTCGGATGCAGTCGGATTATCTTATCAAGCTGATGCGACTATCGGTTGGCTTTTTCGATTCCAAAAACATTGGTGATCTGCTTCAGCGCATTCAGCGCGACCACGCCCGTATTCAGAATTTCATGTCGGCGGTTACGCTTCGAGCTATTTTTTCACTGCTGGAAATTCTGGTTTTTGGCAGCATACTCGCCCTGTATAATCTGACTATTTTTGGTATCTTTCTCGCTGGGGCTGTTTTCTATATTGGCTGGACATTTCTATTCCTAAAACGTCGGCGGCTGATCGACTACCGCTATTTCGATGAAGGGTCAGGGCAGCAAAGTAGCTTGGTACAACTCATCAATGGCGTGCAGGAAATCAAGCTGAATGGCTCCGAACGTCGCCGACGCTGGGAGTGGGAAGCCATTCAGATTCGGCTGTTTCGCATTAATATAAAGGCCCTAGCCCTGAATCAGACACAAACGCTGGGCGGGTCGGTAGTGAATCAGTTGACCAGCATTCTGATCACGTTTATTGCTACAAAATCGGTACTTGACGGCCAGATTACCCTTGGCATGATGCTGTCGATTCAGTTCATGCTGGGTCAATTAAACGTTCCGCTCAATGACCTGATTCTGTTCATTCAAAACGGGCAGGATGCCTTGTTAAGTTTAGAACGTATATCCGAGGTTTATAAAAAAACAGACGAAGATACGCCTGAACAACTAAGTGAATTGGCTACTGATAAGTCGATTCGCATCGAAAATCTGTCATTTCGCTATGGCAGTAGTACATCGCCATTGGTATTGGATAATATATCTGTCAATATTCCCGCTGGAAAAATCACGGCTATCGTCGGTACGAGTGGCAGCGGAAAAACTACCCTGATTAAGCTTCTACTCAAATTCTACGAACCATCGGCGGGTGGTGTTCGTATTGGCAATCGAAACCTGAAGGACATTAACAGTTCTTTTTGGCGGTCCTGCTGCGGATGTGTGATGCAGGACGGTTATTTGTTTGCCGACAGCATTGCCCGCAACGTGACAGAATCAGCATCTGATGGATTTATTGATAGAGGTCGGCTGGTGGACGCGGTACAAATGGCTAATCTGGAAACCTTTGTCGATGAACTGCCCACGGGCTTCAATACGCGGGTGGGTAGCAGTGGTATGAATGTAAGTGGCGGACAAAAGCAACGGTTACTAATTGCCCGCGCCATTTATAAAGACCCGGCCTATTTGTTTTTTGATGAAGCCACCAGTGCGCTGGATGCCAACAATGAGCGAACCATTCAGGATAATCTGGATCAATTTTTCGAGGGCCGCACAGTCCTCATTGTGGCCCACCGGCTCAGCACCGTTCGGAATGCCGATAACATCATTGTGCTGGAGAAAGGCTGTGTTGTGGAGCAGGGTACCCATGAGAATCTTATAGGCCAGCAGGGAGCTTATTTTACCTTGGTTAAAAATCAGTTGGAACTGAGCGAATAATGGCAATTACAGACCGCGTTGAGGAATTGGCTGATTATAGTGAACAGGTACGCGATGTATTGACTAGGCCGCCCTCTGGTCTGGTTCGGAGCGGAACAGGAATTGTGGTTTTAGGAATTGGATTTCTAGTTGGAACAGCCGCTCTAATTCGTTACCCCGACACTCTTGTTGGTCCGGTTGTACTCACTACTGACCCTCAGCCGCAACAGATCGTTATCAGAGCGAATGGGCGATTAGGTCGTTTATTGGCAAAAAATGGACAACTTGTCGGGAAGGGGCAGCCACTGGCTGAAGTTGAGAATACAACCCGATTGGTTAATATACCCCGGCTTCACCAACTGACAACGGAAGTATATCAATTTCTTAAACGTCCACATGTTTCATTGCCAACCCTGGAAAAGGGTACATTTGGTGATATTCAAGATGAAGTGAATGCATTACGCGCAGCGTGTATAAATTATCATCGCCTAATATCGGATGGGTACCTACTAAAGCATTTAGACCTGTTAGATCGGGAGATTCACCAGTATCATCAGCTACTAGTAGTGAATGAGCGACAATCAACAATTAATAACAGCGAGTTTGACAACGCTGAGAAAAAATATCGCATAGACAGGCGATTGTTCACCGAAAAAGTCTATTCACAGGCCGAATTTTTAGGCTTGGAGAATGAATACCTTCGTAGAAAACGAGAAAAAGAAGACTATCAGAAAACGTTGTTACAGAATAATTTGCTTCTGGTTGCCAAAGAAAAGGAACGTCTTGATTTGCAGCAGCAGCAAACACAACAATTGCGGATAACGTCTGGTGATATCCAACAGGCATTGCGTAATATCGAAAACCAATTACAGACTTGGCAGCAAAGTTATTTATTGACATCTCCGCTTTCCGGCCGTTTGCATTATTTGCAAACGCTGTCAGAATTACAATCGCTTCGATCAGGTGATAGCTTATTTGCTGTTGTTCCTTTACATACGCCCCTTATAGGCGTTGCCAATTTGTCTGTTCAAAACCGTGGTAAATTGCGCATTGGACAGGCGGTTATTATCCGGTTGGCTGAGTACCCATTTGCTGAATATGGCGTTATACGCGGTCAGGTGAGTGCAATTTTCCAATCGGCTAACAATACTCGTTGTCGGGTTCATGTTAGGCTATCGAACCAACTTCTGACATCTTACCAACTGAAGCTAAACTATCGATATGAAATGCCTGGTACTGTCGAGGTTATAACGGATGATCTTTCGCTCTTGCAGCGTACTTTGTTTGGCTTGCGAAAACTACTGGTGCCTAAACAATGAAATTCTTACCTATAGCTTATCCTTCCATAAAGGAGTCGTTATTAATGTAATCGAGCTTGTTGTTCCAGACAAGCGCTATCTGCATAGCCCGCTGTCGTACCTGGTCCGCAGCTTCGCCCGTAAACTTTTCGGAGAGTGTCGCGGAGAACAACTGGAGCCAGCGTTCAAAATGCTCGATGGTCAGCGTGTGTTTTTGATTGACGAGCAGGTGCGGGCGAAACGGATGTCCGTCGTACGCGTTGTTGCCCAAGATCAGGGATTCCCAAAACGCATACATTTTGGGCAAATGTTTCGACCAGTCAACCTGAGCTACATCGGTGAAAATAGGGCCAATGAGTGGGTCGACCTGCACTTTTTCGTAAAATGAATCCACCAGAAACCGAACAGCTTCCGGTGAATCCAGCGTTCTCTTTGCCATAGCGATCGTGTTATTTCTGAAGTAACCCCGGCTTAGATAGAAAACGTTTCCTCGTAGGTAGGTGCGTTGAAGCCAAGGGCAACAAGTTGACCGTCTGCTTCGATCAATGGCCGACGAATGACAGAAGGCTTCTCCATCATCAACGATACAGCGCCTGCAGCATCGGTGGGCTTTTCTTCATCAGGCAGCTTTTTCCAGGTCGTTCCCGTCCGGTTCACCAATTCTTCCCATGGCTTTTGGGTTAGCCAGCGTTCAATCGTTTTCTGGTCGATGCCTGCTTTTTTATAATCGTGGAATTGATACGCTATGTTGTGTTCAGCCAGCCAGACGCGGGCTTTCTTTACCGTATCGCAGTTAGGAATGGCGTATAAGGTGTACATAAGGGCCGTTAATTTGGGACGAAAATACCTAAAATGTGGTTTTGCGGAGTAGCGAGGATGAATGTTTGTTCCGCTTCACATCACGGGTTTCCGCCCGGCTATGTATTTTTGTCCCTATGAAAAAATCAGACATCCACTTTTCGGTTGAATTAGACAGCCAGAATATCCCCGAAAAAATATATTGGGAAGCTACCGATAATCCAAACGAAGGACTCAGCGATACACGAGCTATTGCCATTTCTCTCTGGGATCATTACCACAACAGTACGCTCAAAATTGACCTCTGGACAAAGGACATGGAGGTGATCGATATGAAGCGGTTCATGATCGAAATAATGAGTGGCATTGCGGACACGGCGCTGAATGCAACCGGCGATCAGCGTATGGCTGACGACATCGAGAAGACCTGCCAGGTGTTAAGTAAGCGGCTGGAAGAGGAAATAAAACAGCAAAAGCAGCAGCAACAATAACGAATACCGGCCTGGCAATTTTGGTCATTAATTTGCTAAGACGTACTCGTAACGATTGCCCTTATTTATGAAGAAGATACTTCTGCTACTCCTGGTAGCTAACATTGCGCTCGCCCAAAAGGCTGGTATTCAGTTTAAGACAACCCCCATTGCCAGTGTATTTCAGGAGGCTCGCCGGGCTGGAAAGCCAGTGTTTGTTGAAATTTTCTCGCCTACCTGCCATACCTGTCAGAGCTTTATTCCGACTCTGGCCGACGGCCGGGTTGGCAAGTTCTACAATGCAAAGTTTCTGAGTACCAAACTGGATATTGGTTTGCCAGCTACGCAGGCTTTCTTAACCAGCCACCGGTTGTTTGTGCCTTCGTTGCCCTTGTTTCTGTATTTCGATCCCCAGCAGAACCTGATCCACTTTGCCATGAGTAATAACACGACTGATGAAGTGATTCGGCATGGGACCAATGCGCTGGACCCGCAGGCACGGAGTCAGAATATGAAATCACGGTATCAGCAGGGTGAGCGGTCAGCGAATTTCCTGATCGACTACGCGATGTACGCGCGCGTTACGAAAGATACGGTAGCCAATATGGCGGCCATGAACGAGTATGCCCGTCAGCAATCGCCGGCGACCTATGCCAATCAAACTAACTGGCTGGCGCTGCAAAAGCTGGTGCTGGACTTCGAAAATCCGATGTTTCAATACATGCTTGGTCACCTGGATGCATACCGGAAAGCGTATGGGGCCGAACAAACATTTCAGGTCGCTGAAAATATTCTCATGTCGTCTTTGTTTAGCGGACGTGGAGCACAATTTCCTATCGCTAAAATCGTACAGGTGAAGCAGGATTTGATTAAAATGGGGGTTGATCCAAAAGTGGCAGCCAACCGCACCCTGTTGCCGGAAGTCAACGCGTATTTTCGGGCTCGTCAAACGGCCAAAGCGGTTGAACGGATGGATAACCAGGTTAATTCAAACCAGTTGACGGTACCGGAATATATGTATATTTCCCGGTTGTTTAACCGGTCGAGCCCCGACGCCGTCGATGCGCCAACGGTGGCTAAATGGGTGAACAAAGGACTCGCTCTGAAACCAGGTCCTAAAGAACAGGCTGATTTGTACTTTGAATTAGCCGAAGCGTATCGTCGGGGCGGCAAACTGGCGGATGCTCAGAAAGCAGCCCAAAAGTCGATGGAGCTGGCGCAGGCCAGTCGCTTGGATACCCGTCGCAATGTTGAGCAAATGGGGAAATTAAAATAGGTTGTGTGTGGTTCGTAGCTGGCCGTAAGCCGATCAACTACGAACCACACATAACCTATTTTTGAAACACCGGCCTGGTGAAAGGCGGTTGAAGTAGAAGATGAAACGAATTTTCGTCGCCAAGGGAAACCGCCCGACGGAGGTCATTTTCGGCTTGCGGCAACTGACGAACCTGAATCCGGGCTAACGCCCTCCAGCGGTAGGCATCGGGTTTTTCGTCCCGAAAGTGCCAGACCGCTTTGTCGAATTCCCGAAAAGCCTGTTGGTACTCGTTGGTATTGTAATACGCAATGCCCCGATCTAAGTAGCAATCGGCCAGGGTATTATCCCGATTGATGGCCTGGGTTAAATCATAGATGGCCGAATAGTAATTCTCCTCTACCAGTTGGCATTTACCCCGGTAAGCATAGGCAAGCGCCGACTTGGGGTATTGCCGGATAATTTCATCAAAATACCGATGTGCTTCCGTGAACTGTCGGTTCTGAACCAGGTCTATTCCCTTCTGAAATCGTTTTCGGTCTTTGTCGGCTGACGTATCATGGTCCATCAGGAAATACCGGATGGTCAGATACAGTACGAACAACAGACTTAACAGCACAACTTCCATAACCCAATCTGGTTTTCTTCCTGCTTTGCTAAATTAACCGTTCAGATGAATCTGAGCAAGTAATTCAGTTAGATTAGTTCGTCCCGAATAGCCTTCGGCAAACTCTTTTTGACAAGCTCATACGAGTGGTCGATCCACGCCTGAATATCAGCTGTTCGAACATGCCCATTTAGCGTGATCGTGTTCCAATGGGTCTTGTTCATGTGGTAACCGGGTGTTACGGCGGTATGTTCTTCCCGTAGTTGAACGGCTCGTTCCGGATCACATTTCAGGTTGATTGTTGTTGGCTGACTTTCGGTCGCCAACAACGCAAACATCTTACCGCCTACCTTGAATACCAGGGCATCGCCACCAAATGGAAACGACTCCGTAGCGCCCGGTTTACCAATACAATAGTCGCGCAGGGTTTCTGTATTCATCGAACACAGTGGCGAACAGTGTAAACAATAATAGCCATCAGAAACATAAGTATCGAAATCCGATTAATGCCGTGCATCATCCGTAAGTTCGTACTGGTCGGGTGGTTTGGATCTGGCTTACGGAATACCCGGAGGAAGTAAGCGAAAACAGGTCCTATTTTTAGGTAATCGATGAATTTGTTCACAGTAGTTTGGTTTTAGTTTTTGGTCTACGTTTGGCTGCGGCTGGTGTCATTCACCAGACAGGTCGTTAGCCGTGAACTCAAAAACCGGAAACAGATTATACAGTTTCTAGCGGAGGCTCCAGCCACCGGCTATCCTCCCGGATTAGCTCAATTAATTCGTCAACGGCACGATCGGCAGGTACCGATTTTTTGATGACTTCCTGGCCTCGGTAAAGCGCAATCTTGTCGCGCCCGATACCGACATAGCCATAGTCGGCATCCGCCATTTCACCCGGCCCATTGACAATGCAACCCATAATACCAATTTTAACCCCTTTCAGGTGATCGGTGCGCTGGCGTATTCTGGCCGTTGTTTCCTGCAAATCAAACAAGGTCCGCCCACAGGATGGGCAGGAGATGTATTCTGTTTTGGTAATGCGTGTGCGGGCTGCCTGCAGGATGCCAAAGGATAAGCTGTTCAGCCGTTTCAGTTCATCAACGGAGGTATCAGCACTCGACAGCATAATGCCGTCGCCCAATCCATCAATGAGTAGACCACCCACATCAGTAGCTGCGTAAAGAGATAAGTCTGCTTCCGGAATGGTCGCGTAAATTCTCATAACAACCACGGGAGTCGTGAGTTCACGGTTCATCAGTTCGACAACTAACCGGCGCAGTTCGGGCATGGCGTGGGCATTCTCCGTTGAAATGATCAAGACTACCGTCGTATCGTTCTTCAACGTGTCGACAAACGCATCCGATAAGGCTGCCAATGATACCCGAACGAAATTCAATCGTTCCTGTAAGGGTACCTGACTTGTGCGCGCCGATACATACTCCTCAGTCGTCAGGATCGGGAAGGTATTGATCTGATCGGAAAGGGTTTGCCAGACCGTATAATTCAGAATCTGTTTCAGGCCGTTGGGTAACATGAACGGAGCAGGTTCCGACCCTGTATAGATGTAGTCAGCACCAAGGTCATTCATCCGCCACTTGTCGGGTTCGGGCAAATAAAAATGGCCGATCGGGTGGAGCGCATTAACGTCCGTAATAGGTACCTGACTAAAGTCGGCAATAACGCGCGGCACATTTTGCCCCCCGAAATTGACCACTTCGTGGGTGAGCCGACGACTGTACTGAAATGGATTGACCGGATACTTGGTAATAGTCGGAATAGGGGTGCTGCTGGCCGCCCGATTGGTGTATCGATCAATTAGTGCTCTGGCAACGGGCGCTTCGCGTTCGGGTTCTTCCGTTAGAGACACACGAACCGTATCCCCAATTCCATCTTCGAGTAACGTACCAATGCCCAAAGCTGACTTAATCCGTCCGTCTTCAGCTTCGCCAGCTTCGGTTACGCCGAGATGCAGTGGATATGGTTGTAGGCCCTCTTCGTCCAGGCGTTGAACCAGCAACCGGTAAGCCTGTACCATAACCTGCGGGTTGCTGGACTTCATGGACAAGGTTATATTGTAATAATTCTCCGCTTCGCAGATACGGAGAAACTCCAGTGCTGACTCAACCATGCCTACGGGTGTGTCGCCGTAGCGGCTTAAAATCCGGTCGGAGAGGGAGCCGTGGTTGGTGCCAATGCGCATGGCCGTTCCATATTCTTTACAGATGCGGATAAGCGGTAAAAACTTGGCTCGAATTCGCTCCAGCTCAGCGGCATACGCATTATCGGTATAGTCGATAAATTCGAAGCGTTTCCGATCCGCATAATTGCCGGGATTGATACGGACTTTTTCGACAATGCGGGCTGCCAGTTCGGCTGCATTGGGTGTGAAGTGAATATCGGCCACCAGCGGGGTCGTATATCCCTGCAACCGTAATTCTTTACGAATATTCTCCAGATTCTGAGCCTCTTTTACACTCGGCGCTGTAATACGAACGTATTCGCAGCCCGCTTCAATCATCCGGATCGCCTGCTCCACAGACCCTTTCGTATCCATTGTGTCTACGGTCGTCATAGACTGAACACGAATGGGGTAATCGGAGCCCATCGGCACATCCCCAATCGTAACCGTACTGGTCCGTCGGCGTGTGTATTGAGTAAGCGAAGGCGTATAAAGAACGGCGGCATCAGGGTGCTCCGGCGTACCGGTTACCACAGCTAAAGAAGGAGAAAGCAACGAATCGAGCATACAGATATCGGCTGGGCCGGTTGACCGGGCAAAGGTACGGAAAAAGCAATTTCCGGTACCTAACCCGTTTGTTTTGAAAACGTAAGGGTAAAGATAAATGTTCGCTGCGCTGAATAATATCTACAAAAGGTAGATTCCTGATTGTGAGTTCATTGAATACTTTTTAGAAAACAAAAAGCCGGATTGGGTCGTTAAAAACGCAACCGTTTAGCCTGTTATATTGTAGGGCAGCTGGACAACCTGGTCATTAACGAAGAATGGATATGAAAAATAAACTGATAGGTGCTTGTGCCCTGACGTTGCTGCTTGGTGTTGGAGCTTACGCTCAGGACACAACGGCGTTGAGTAAAAAAGAAATTCGGCAGCAGGAGCGTGCCGAACGAAAAGCGCGCGTAAAAGAGGATTTGAAAAATGCCGCTTCGGAAACGGGGCAAACGATCAAAGAAAAGGCAAAAGTTGCCGATGAGGCCGTTAGCAAGGGAGCGAAGAAAGTAGGTAGCACAGTCAACAAAGGATTGGATAAGGCTGAAAACGCCATTGTCACGGAAGGCGACAAACTAAAAGCAAAGCGCGATTCGTCGCGTGCCGAAAAAGCCCGCAGGGACACGTTGTAAAAAACTGAGTTGCGAGGAATAAATGCCAATCGGCCACCCTTGGGTGGCCGATTGGCATTTATTCCAGTTTAACGCTGATACTGGCATATTTGCTCCGCCAGTGCTTCCAGCGCTTGTGCGACCATAACCAGTCTGATGGATTCCGGCGGATAGAGGCTTCCAGTACATCCCGATACCCTTCCATAATAGCACCTAACGGGAGATTGTCGTAAGGGGGCTCCGCAATCAGCCGGAATGTTACCTCGTAATAACTTCGGCGAACACGAACGATGTCGAAGAAGAAGACGGCTAATTTCCGACTCCGGGCCAATCGCTCGGAACCGGGGTAGAAAGGCGAGTCCCGGTGTAAAAAATCGGTCCAGTAGGCTTGTTCTGGTACATCAGGCACCTGATCGGAGATGAGCCCGATAATGCGAGGGATGTGTTTACGCATCACCATCTGACGGGGCAGCAGGTTCATGGGTGTGGGAACCGGGCCCAGGTGCGATCGGATGTGGAGCAGTAGTTTCTCGAAAAATGGATTGGTCAATGTTTTATAGATGCTGTCTACCGGCATCTTGTTGAGTACCAGCGCTGCTGGAATCCACTCCCAGTTTGCCTGGTGAGAACTCATTCCGATAATGGTTTGGCCGGCTAAAATTCTCGACTGGATCAGATCAATGTTCGGGAAATGGATATGCTGCCGAAAGAATTCAGGTTTCAGGCTTGGCTGTTTGATCGTTTCAACGATCAGATCTGATAGATTTCGGTAAAATTTCCGGGCAATCTGGTTGATCTCAGTCGGCGATTTTTCGGGAAAAGAAAGACGCAGATTTTCCAGTATAACGGCTCTGCGATAGCGAATTACGTGCAGCAAAAGAAAAGACAAAACATCGGAAATGCCATATAATACAGGAAGTGGCAAACGCGATAGCAGTCGGAAAAAGATCATTTGACGAATATAGGGCGAACGTGCGGCAAAAGGCCGGTTTGCCGGAAAATTAAAAAAATACTAAAATCAGTTGATAGTAACGCTTTTTTGCGTTACTTGTGAACGGATACAATGTTAGCGTTATTGGAAAAAAATCAACCAGCGCTTCTGAAACGAGACTTACTCATTGATCTGCATTATTTACCGTGCATCGACTTCTTTTCGGGGCTAATGCAGTTTGACCGGGTGCAGCTTGAAGCCCAGGAGCATTACCAGAAGCAAAGTTACAGAAATCGCTGCTACGTTCAGACAGCAAATAAAGTGGAAGTCCTTACGGTGCCTGTACAACAGGGAACGCACCACCAGCCAATTCGTGATTTACGGGTGGCCAACAATCAATCCTGGCAGCAGCATCACTGGCGATGCTTACAGGGCGCTTACGGCAAGGCACCTTTTTTTGAATACTTTATACCCGATTTTGAGCCTGTTTACCGGAAAAATTGGGCTTTTTTATTTGATTTGAATCTTGAGTTGCTGACAATTTGTCTGAAACTAATCCGTCTGAAGGTGAATCTGAACCTGACAGAATGGTACGATAAAGCTCCGCCGGTCGGCCTAATTGACGCCCGTTCGAAGTTAAATCCGCGAAATAAGCCGGAAACGTATGTATTCCATCAGCCAGTAGCTTACCTCCAGAATTTTGGCCAAGAATTTGTACCAAACCTGAGTATAATAGACCTGTTGTTCTGCCAGGGACCGGCCACTTCGGACGTGTTGTTGGCTGGCCTTCGGGAGTGAACAAATCCTTAAAACTCTTCGTTAGGCCTATAGTACGGTTACCTAAGGAGACCCCAAAACGAATGGAAGCAAAATTCTCAAACCGCGTTAAGGAAGTTATCACGCTGAGTCGGGAAGAAGCCTTGCGCTTAGGCCACGATTATATCGGTACAGAGCACCTGTTGCTGGGTATGATTCGTGAGGGTGAGGGTGTAGCGGTCGGGCTGCTGAAAAAACTTGGCATCTCGCTCGATGAACTCCGGGTTACGATCGAACAGGCAACGAAAGGAACAGCCACCAATAATGTGAAAAACCTGGCGAATATTCCGCTGACCCGTCAGTCGGAAAAAACGCTGAAAATCACGTACCTGGAAGCGAAAATCTTTAAGAGCCCGCTCATTGGAACGGAGCACCTGTTACTATCGATTCTGCGCGATGAAGACAATGTCGCCACGCAGATCCTCAATAAGTTTAATGTTAATTACGAAGTCATTAAAGAGATGCTGGAATATCAATCAACGGGAAGCCGCCCCACTATGGCAAGCGATACCGACGATGACGACAATGACCGGGGGATGTTTGGTGGCAGCAGTAGTTCCAGCTCAGGGAAAGATCCTAAAGGCACCGAGAAATCGAGAACGCCCGTGCTGGATAACTTCGGCCGTGATCTTACTAAGCTTGCCGAAGTTGGCAAACTCGATCCCATTGTTGGTCGCGAAAAAGAAATTGAACGGGTTGCTCAGATTCTGAGCCGCCGGAAGAAAAATAACCCGATTCTGATCGGTGAGCCCGGCGTTGGTAAAACAGCCATTGCCGAAGGTCTTGCCCTGCGCATCGTGCAGAAGAAAGTATCGCGGGTGCTGTTCGGTAAGCGTGTCGTTACCCTTGACTTAGCTTCGCTGGTGGCTGGTACCAAATATCGGGGTCAGTTTGAAGAGCGGATGAAGGCCGTAATGAATGAGCTGGAAAAATCACCGGAGGTTATTCTGTTTATCGATGAGTTACACACAATCGTTGGAGCAGGTGGAGCATCTGGTTCGCTTGATGCATCGAATATGTTCAAGCCGGCATTAGCGCGGGGCGACATTCAATGTATCGGTGCAACAACGCTTGATGAGTACCGTCAGTACATCGAGAAAGATGGCGCTTTGGCCCGTCGTTTCCAGATGGTGATGGTCGATGCTACATCGATTGACGAAACCATCGAAATCCTGAATAACATCAAGGATAAATACGAAGATCACCACCACGTTAACTACACCAAAGAAGCCATTGAGGCTGCTGTGAAGTTATCGGAACGGTACATTTCGGATCGTTTCCTTCCTGACAAAGCCATCGATGTGATGGACGAAGTTGGGGCACGCGTACACATCTCGAACATCACGGTTCCTGAAGATATCCTGAAACTCGAAGAGCAGATTGAGAACATCAAGAAGGAGAAAAACCAGGTTGTCAAGAGCCAGAAATACGAAGAAGCCGCTCAACTCCGCGACAAGGAAAAACGCCTGATCGATCAGCTCGACCGCGCGAAGCAGTTGTGGGAGGAAGATACCAAGAAACGCCGTTACACGGTCAACGAAGAAAACGTTGCCGAAGTCGTAGCGATGATGACAGGTATTCCGGTCACGAGTGTTTCAAACGATGAAGGCAAGAAACTTGTCAATATGGGCGAAGAACTGAAAGGCCGGGTTATTGGTCAGCAGTCAGCCATCGACAAGCTGGTGAAAGCTATTCAGCGGACCCGCGTTGGTCTGAAGGATCCCAAAAAACCAATCGGTTCGTTCATCTTCCTGGGCCCAACGGGTGTCGGTAAGACGGAGCTTGCCAAAGTGTTAGCTACTTATCTATTCGATAAAGACGATGCGCTGGTGCGGATCGACATGTCGGAGTACATGGAGAAATTCAGTGTAAGCCGCTTGGTAGGCGCACCTCCAGGATACGTTGGTTACGAAGAAGGTGGTCAGTTGACCGAGAAAATTCGTCGTAAACCTTACAGCGTTGTCTTGCTGGATGAAATCGAGAAAGCGCACCCGGATGTGTTCAACATTCTGCTGCAAGTGCTGGACGATGGTATTCTGACAGATGGCCTGGGCCGTCGGGTTGACTTCCGGAACACGATCATCATCATGACCTCCAACATTGGGGTGCGTGACCTGAAAGATTTCGGTGCTGGTATTGGTTTCGCCACGAAGAAAAGCGCCGAAAGCCAGGATGAGTTGATGAAGAGCACGATTCAAAGTGCGCTTCGGAAAGCGTTCTCGCCGGAGTTCCTGAACCGTCTGGACGATGTGATTGTGTTTAATTCGCTGCTTCGCGAAGACATTCACAGAATCATTGACCTGATGTTAGGTAAGCTATTGAGTCGTGTTACCAACCTTGGCTATACCGTTGAACTGACTGAGAAGGCGAAGGACTTCCTGGCAGAGAAAGGGTACGACCCTCAATATGGAGCTCGTCCGCTGAGCCGTGCTATCCAGCGCTACCTTGAAGATCCCGTCGCAGAAGAAATTCTGAAGGGGGAACTGAAAGAAGGCGATGTTATCATGGCCGACTACAGTGGCGAAGGTGAAGCCCTGACCATTACGGTGAAAAAGCCTGAGGTAGCTGTCGAATAGCTCTCGGATAATACATATGAAAAGGGGCCTGACTGTCGAAGTCAGGCCCCTTTTGTTTGTAATGCCGCTCCACCGCGTTACAGACTTTTCTGTTTCACTTGGTCAATGTAGTACTGTGACGTGCGCATTGAGCTGGCCAGAATTGTCCAGGTTACGTTTTTGTCACCCTGGGTAACGAAAGGGGCTGCGTCAACGACAAACAGATTTTTAACATCATGCGCCTGCTGGTACTTGTTAAGGGCTGACTTCTGCGGGTCGTTTCCCATACGAACGGTTCCTACTTCGTGAATAATGCGTCCGGGGGCGGCTAATCCATAGCCATGTGCCGTGTTCGGGCCGGGCTTTGCACCGAGGGCAATGCCGCCCATCGAGTGGATAATTTCCTCGAAAGTATCCTGCATGTGCTTAGCCTGCTTCACCTCGTAATCTGACCATTTGTAATGGAAGCGAAGGGTTGGAATGCCGTATTTATCAACCGTGTTAGGGTCAATTTCGCAATAATTTGTTTCGAGGGGGACGGGCTCGCCCCGGCCCGACATACTAATGTAGGCACCGTAGAACCGTCGGTAATCATCTTTCAGGCTGGCTCCATAACCGCCACCCGGTTTCATTTTGCCATCACGACCCGGAATGGTGCCGTTCAGGGCTTCAATACCACTGCCAAAGCCGTAGCCTGGCATACCCATTCCACCACCGTACTCGATATGGTAGCCACGGGGGAAATCCAGTTTCTTATTATCAAGCCACCAGGGCGTAAACACGTGCATACCGCCAACGCCATCTTCATTGTACCGTTTACGATCCATCAACGCTGGGATGAATCCAGAACGACTGGCCCCGGTGGAGTCATTCAGGTATTTGCCGATCACGCCACTACTGTTAGCCAATCCATTAGGGAAACGGGAAGACTTTGAGTTAAGCAAAATACGGGCTGATTCGCAGGTGCTTGCACCCAGCATCACCGCTTTTGCCCGCACCGTTATTTCCTCTAAAGTGCGGTTATTTACGTAACTCACTCCCGTAGCCAGGCCGGTTTGCGGATCGGTCAGAACCTCGCGTACCATGGCCCCGTTGATCAGGGTTACGTTGCCCGTCTTAACAGCCGGAATGCACAAAACGGATGAGGCCGAAAAGTCGGCATAAGCCTGGCAACCGCGGTTGCACTGATGGCAATAAAAACAGGAGCCCCGCTCGTTGTTGATTGGTTTGGTCAGGATACTTAGTCGCGAAGGAATAACGGGAATCCCAATGCTCCGGGCTCCTTTCCGAATCATCAACTCATGCAAACGAGGCTTGGGCGGTGGCAGAAAAATACCATCGGGTTCGTTCGGAAAGTTTTCGACTGAGCCGAAGACGCCAATAAGCCGGTCCACCTTATCGTAATAGGGTTTGAGGTCGTCGTAGCTGATTGGCCAGTCATCGCCAACGCCCGACAGCGAACGACGCCGGAAATCGTCGGGGCCAAAGCGCATGGAAATACGGCCCCAGTGATTGGTGCGCCCCCCGAGCATCCTGGACCGGAACCAGCCAAATTCAGTGCCTGACTTGGTAGAATAGGGTTCACCGTCAATATCCCAGCCACCCCAGGCTGCATCGAAGTCGCCACCAGACCGCGCTGCCGTGCTGGCGCCACGGCGGGGCGACTCATAAGGCCATTTCAGTTGAGTAATGTATTTCGGGTCAGCCGGATCGTAGTAGCCGCCGGCTTCGAGCAGAATAACTTTGGCGCCTGCTTTGGCAAGCATATAAGCGGCCATGCCGCCCCCGGCGCCCGAGCCTACAATTGCTACGTCGTAGGTGAGTGGAGCCTTTTTGATTTGTGGAATGTCCATCCGATGAGCAGTGGTTTAGGAAGTTAACAAATGCTGGTAAACCTATAAGTTAAGAAGTCGGAAGGTTTACTGTTTTGCTCTACCAACCAGCGCTATCAGAAAACTCCTTCTTCTTATCGGATCGCTCCGATAGCCTCGGCTATTTTATCGGTGTTAATGATATCGACTCCTAATTTTCGTAACTGTTTCCAACCGTTAGGCGTATCGGGAATTGCCCAGAAACGAAACGGTTTGTTATCGTTATGGGCTCGTTTGATAACGCGCTTGAGCTTGTCCCGGTCTTCACTGGATAGATCACCGGTGCCATCCCAGCGCGAATACGACTGGAAGTTATCGCTGATCAAAGCTACATGCTGAAGCGTTTCCTGGTCATATACTTCGCTGGGCCGACCATCGAACTGAAGTAGCGGAAAGTCCAGGTATGTATCAATTCTGGGTCGGCTTCCGCTAATGATTACCTGCACTGCTTTTGGGTTAGCCATGCGGTTGAAACAAACCAAGTTCGACTGCAGCATGGCCATGAGCTTGGGAAGCACTTCGGTTGGGTTTTCTTTTATATCGATAACTAGTGAAAAGGTATAATCGCGATCCGGGCCAGGTCGGTCTTTATACTGTTGAAACAGATGGACAATGGGTTGAAGATACAACGAGTCGAGCGTCGGTGGTTTTTGCGGAGACTCTTCTGGCTTCTCATGAGAAATCACCAGTTTACCATTCCGTAACCATACATCGGCTTCGATAAAATCAGCTCGTTGTTCATACGCTTCGGCAAACGGTCGTGCTTTGGCATAATCGTTGTGTGAAAAAAATTTTTGCGCCCGTGTAACGGATACGGACGCGAAGAGAAAGACCAAAAGAAAACAATGGCGCATGGTGGAGTGCTTGATTTTTGACAAAGTAACGCAGCTTATCCACGAAACCAAAACCTATGCGTACCTTGTCCTTTCAGACCAAACTACTAATTTTGACTAAATTTATTATGTGATTATGCCTAATAAATTGGGTGGAATGGCTTTTATGTTTTGTTCATCATCCATTCTTCGTCTTTTATCAATTATTACCCCTTATAATGGATTTACTGAAAGGAAAAGTTGCGCTGATTACGGGTGCGTCGCGTGGGATTGGTCGGGCTATGGCTCAAAAATTTGCTCAGGAAGGGGCCAGTGTCGCCTTTACCTACTTGTCGAGTGTTGAGAAAGGACAGGCCCTGGAAGACGAACTTCGGGCGTTTGGCGGACAAGTAAAAGGCTACCGCTCCGATGCATCGGATCATAAAGCCGCCGATGATCTCATTGCCCAGGTGCTGGCCGATTTCGGCAAACTCGATGTGCTCGTGAATAATGCCGGTATTACGAAAGACGGACTGTTAATGCGCATGACCGAGGAACAATGGGACACCGTAATTACCGTTAATCTAAAGTCGGTCTTCAACCTCACGAAAGCGGCCATTAAATCCATGATGAAGGCAAAGTCGGGTTCCATTATCAACCTGACATCGGTCGTGGGCATTCGGGGCAACGCGGGGCAGGCCAATTACGCAGCCTCGAAAGCAGGGATCATTGGGTTTACCAAGTCGGTTGCTCTTGAACTGGGCTCCCGTAATATCCGGTCCAATGCCATTGCACCAGGCTTCATTGAAACTGAAATGACCGGCGAAATTAATGAAAAGGCGCTTGATGAATGGAAACAGCAAATTCCAATGAAACGTGGAGGCCAACCCGAAGAAGTAGCTGATTGCGCTGTCTTCTTAGCCTCCGACCTCTCCCGCTACATCACCGGTCAGGTGCTGCAAGTGGACGGAGGAATGTTAACCTAGGAGTTAGGAGCGAGGAGAAATGTGTGCAATGCATGCCTCACTCCTCACTCCTCGCTTCTCACTCCTTAATCGAATGAATTTCATTTTCCAATCCTCTCCCTGGTGGATTCTGGTTTGCCTGTTTGTGGGAGCAGTCTATGCGTTTGCCATGTATCAGCCACTACCGCGTTTGGCAGGTAGTGGAACGGCTACCAGTGGATTCGATAAGCGAACAACCTATGGGCTGGCGGCATTACGCTTTGTCGTTGTTAGCTTCCTGGTCTTTCTGTTGCTGAACCCGTTGATCCGTAGCCTGCGTACGCTTACCGAGAAACCCAAAGTTGTCCTGGCGATCGATAATTCTGAGTCGGTAGCGGCTGCGGGTCGACCAGCCCTCACCAGGGCATTGGCAAGCCTGCAAACCCTGCAGCAGCAATTGACCGAGAAAGGGTTGGATGTATCCATTCATACATTCGGCAATGCTGCCTCAACGGATCAGGAGGATCAGTCGGATCTGACGCAGATTCCGTTCACCCATCGGACAACCGATTTGTCCGGCCTACTCTCGGGTATTCGATCTGATTATGAAGGACGCAATCTGACCGATGTCGTGCTGGTGTCGGATGGTATTTTCAATCAGGGGCTTTCTCCGACATTTGGCCAGTACCCGTTTGCGTTGCAGACGATCGGATTAGGCGATACCATACCCAAAAAAGATATCCAACTGAAAGGCATTATTGCCAACCGGATCGCGTATCTGAGTAACCAGTTTCCTATAAAGGCTGAAATTGTTAGCAACGGCTATCAGGGGCGCAGCGCTACGGTTGTATTGCGGCAGAATGGCAAAGAGTTGGGTCGACAATCGATCAACTTTGCCGGCAAAGTTGGCGGACAGGGTGATTCGTTCAATCAATTGACCTTTCAGACCACAGCCACTCAGAAAGGGGTTCAGCATTATGTCGTGGAGGTGCTGCCCCAACCCGGCGAATTCAGCACGCGCAATAACCGTCAGGATGTGTACCTGGACGTTATCGACGGGAAAGAGAAAGTGCTCTTGCTGGCCCTGACTCCGCACCCGGATGTAAAAGCCCTGCGGAATATTCTGGAGAAGAACCAGAATTACGAACTCGATGTGCGTATTCTGACCGGAACTCCGGCCGAAGCCACTCCAACGGCGGATAAAACCTATGACTTGGTCATTTTCCACCAGATTCCTGACAACGGCGGGGCTGGAAGCCCATTGCTTCAGAAATACCTGTCCAAGAATACGCCCGTGCTGTTCGTACTGGGCAATCAGTCATCACTGGGGCCGTTCAACACATCTAACCCTGTGATGCAGGTGAACGCCCAGCCGAACCAGAGCGATAAAGTTACGGGCGTATTCAATCCCGCGTTCAAACAACTCAATCTTGATCCGGAGCGGCTTGCGATTTTATCTAAACTGCCGCCCATGTCGGTACCGTACGGCGAGTTCAGGTTGCAGGCGGGTAGTGAAGTGGTACTTTGGCAACAGGTTGGCAGCGTCCGGACAACGAAACCGTTGCTGGCTCTGAACGTAACCAGCCCACGCAAAACGGCCGTGCTGGCGGGGGAGGGTTTGTGGTCGTGGCGACTGGAAGAATACGCCCTGACGGACAAACAGGAAGTAGTTGATGAGCTGATCCAGAAAGTGATTCAACTCATCTCCGTGAAAGAAGATCGCCGTAAACTTCGGGTTTATCCAATTCGGAATGAGTTTGTAGCAGGCGAAAAAGTCATTTTCGAGACGGAGCTTTATAACGACATTTATGAGCGGCTGTACGATAAACCCGTTCGGCTTGAGATCAGCGATGAGAAAGGGTTGACCCGTTCGTACAACTACACGCCGACAGAAGCAAACAGCCGCTTCGAGATCAGCCGTTTGCCCGAAGGCTCGTATCGGTTCAAAGCCAGTGTGACGGTTAATAACAAAGCCGAGCAGTCGACAGGGCAATTTGTTGTGCGTGACCTGCAGCTCGAAGCGCTAAACACAACCGCCGATCACGGCTTACTTCGCCAGCTTGCCAAACAAACGGGTGGCCAGTTCTATACGGTCAATCAAACGGATGAACTCGTACGTACGCTGACCAACCGCCCGCACCCCGCCCGCCTGACCAGCACCGAAGAAATGAACGAGCTCATCAACTGGCGCTGGTTATTCTTTGTCGTGCTGACACTGGTCTCGATAGAGTGGGGCCTTCGGAAGTTTTACGGAGGGTATTGATAAGGGTGAAAAGACGTACAGACAGAGCTTTCTAGTGAACTACATCTGAACGATTAAAGACCAAGCGAAGAGACAGCCAACAGCGAAAAAACGTTGGTAGAAATCAAACTGATTTTTATCCGTTTCTTCAGGCCCCGGCTTCACCTGATTCCGCCCGCATGGCATACTGCACAAACCGAATGTCGCTGAACGATACGTCGTTGCCCAAGCCCTGTCGGATGGAACTCAGTGGTTCGGAAGGGTACTGTTCGAGGTAGGACCGGATGCTGGCTACCTTTTTAGGAGGTATCAGTGCGTTAATGGCTACTTCGCCGGTTTTGACATAAGGCAATAAATGGCTTTCGATAGTCGAAACGGCTAGACCACGTTCGGCAGCAATCTCATCGACGGCTTTCCCGGCCTGGAAGAGAGCGTACGTAATGGCGGGTGACAGCTCTTTTGGCTCTTTGGGTTGCTTGGGCGCTTTTACCTTTGGCGTAGCCGCACTGCTAGTGGAAGCACGACCAATGGGCGTTTCCCGAATAATGCGGAGGATGTCTTCGCCGATCTGTTTCACTTTAGTCTTGCCAAATCCTTTGATAGCCAGTAGCTCGGCCTGGTTCGTCGGACGAAGGCGGGCCAGTTCGACGATGGTTTTTTGGGGCAATACCATAAAGCCGGATGTGTTGTGTTCACCCGCCATATCATTCCGCCATTTCATCAGGGCACCGTACAGGCCACCCCGTGCCGGACCATCCGAATCCGTCTTTTCGGGAATCTGGGGCTCGTGTTTTTTGCGTTCCGGCTGAAAATCCAGTTCGGCCCGGTTGCGAGCCTGCAGGTAGTTTAAGGCGTTAAACCCTTCCCGACAACTCTCGAAACTTCGCAGTTTGCTAAATAACTCCTTCTCTAATTCGTCCATCACTTCCAGCAGCAGATCCCGTACTTTTTTATTGTCGCAGTCGGTTGGGAAGCGGTGTAGGAGCGGGAGTAATTCAGTCCCCAACAGCGTCTGGAAATAGGACCCCGCTTTGCTGACCCGCTCCTGAAGAGCCTGGTTATGTTCGGGTAGATTTTCGCTGGCGAAGTAACTCGGCAACTGTTGCTGAAAACGCCCCGACACATCGCTCGCTCGTTCCCGCACCAGATTCGTTAACTGCGTCAGAATAGAGGAGCCTTCAGCATCCAGACTGCTGGCGTGCTCATTTACGACGCGCCGACACCGGTAGAGCAGGGAGGTGGCACGTTCAAACGAAAACAATTCCCGAAGCAGGTGTTGCTGGTTGGTTAGTTTCGCCTGGTGAAGGTGCTGTTCGTTGGGCGTTTGCTGCTGAACCTGTTCGTGGAAATCTTCCAGTTCCAGCTCTGTTTTGATGCTGTGGGCCGGAATCGGTGAGCGAAGTACCAGTCCATCCAGGGTTTTGCAGCGGCTGAGCGCCACGTATACCTGCCCGTGGGCAAAGGCCGACGATACATCGAGAATCGCCTTTTCGAACGTAAGTCCCTGACTTTTGTGCACGGTAATGGCCCAGGCCAGCTTAAGCGGAAACTGCCTGAATGTGCCAATGGGCTCACTTTTAATTTCCTTGGTAACGGGGTCCAGGGTATACTTGATATTCGTCCAGTCAACGGGGTATACCACTATCTCCTCCCCATTCTGATGGCTCGTTACATAGATGGCCGAATCGTCCATGTCGGTAATCCGGCCAATTTTGCCATTGTAGTAGAGTTTATCCCGACTAATGTCATTTTTGATGAACATTACCTGAGCGCCCACTTTCAGGTCAAGACTGGCCTCGGTTGGGTAGGTGTGTGCCGGGAAGTCACCTTCTACCGTAGCCGTAAATGTGCGGGGCTTGCCTTTCAGCGCCAGCAGCTTCTGGCTGTTAATTTGTTGCGCTGCTGAGTTATGGGTAGATAGGGTAATGTAGCCTTCATCCTCTTTCGGGGAGAAGTCGGGGATGTACCGCTGATTCAGATTGTCCAGTTGTGCTCGGGTTACGGTTTTCTCGCGAATGCTGTTAAGCAGACCAATGAAGCGTTCGTCGGACTGCCGGTAAATATGCGTTAGCTCGATGGGGACGTAGGACGTTTGCCGGAGGGCTTTGCTGCCAAAAAAATAGCCCGTATCATAATAAGGCCGCAACAGGGCCCAGTCTTCATCTTTAATGACGGGCGGCAACTGCTGCATGTCGCCGATCAGCAACAATTGTACGCCACCGAAAGGGGCCGTACTGGTACGATACCGCCGGAGCACTTCGTCAATACCGTCCAGCACATCGCTTCTGACCATACTGATTTCGTCGATCACCAGCAGGTCCAGAGTACGCAATAAGTTAATTTTCTCCTTGTTGAATTTCTTGCCTTCAAGCTGCGTGGCACCCGGCACCAACGGCCCAAACGGAAGTTGAAACAGCGAGTGGATCGTGACGCCCCCGGCGTTTATCGCGGCCACACCCGTTGGGGCCACAACCGCAAGCCGCTTGGCACTCAGTTGTTTGATCTGCTGAAGGAACGTTGTTTTTCCGGTTCCGGCTTTACCGGTCAGGAATATATTTTGGTTGGTGTGCAGAACAAAATTGTGGGCAAGGTCAAGTTTTTCGTTTACGGCAACGGTCATAAAGCATACAGGAGATAATAAACAAAGATACTTTATTTATAGACGAGTTCTTCTCCCTGATGTCATTCAACCCGGGTCGTCTACTCCTTTGTCACGGCAATAATGACGGCTCCGGCAACCATCAACAGGGCTCCCAAAACGACCTGCCAGCTTACTTTTTCTTTAAGAAAAACGGCGGCCATAATAACGGAAAAGAGTAGCGACGCGTTGGTAATGGGCGATACCTGCGAGGCATTGCCTAGCTTTAAGGCCCGAAATGAAAACAGGGACGACAGGCAGGTAACGACGCCGGCAATGATCAGGTAAATCCAGACCCGACGCTCAATGCGCGAGACATCCGGTAAGTTTCCCTGGGCGATAACCACGCTCCAGGAGACAAGTAAAATCAGAACTGACTGAATCGCAAAGGCCAGACTCGAATCGACATCCTTAATGCCGGCTTTTGACAACGTAACGACAATGGCAGCCGAGAGAGCAGCCAGTAAGGCAAAAAGAATCCACATAGGTGTTGGGGGTTTATGAACCGAGTAAGCGAACGAAACATGTATAACGTGTAAAGCGCCAAGTGAAACAAAATGATTTAATAATCTGATAGAAAGGTTTTTTGATGTCAGGTAGCTTATTTTTGGGGTTCATATCAGAAGACCCCTGCCGGATCAATCAGTACACGTATGGATTCCAGAAGAGACTTTATCAAAAAAGCTGCGCTGTTATCAACGAGTCTTTCGGGTATTCTTCCCGAGTCGATTCAAAAAGCCTTTGCTATTGATCCTCAGCCCGGCACGAGCTATCTCGATGCCGAGCACGTCGTTATTCTGATGCAGGAGAACCGCTCCTTCGATCACACGTATGGGACGTTGCAGGGCGTGCGCGGGTTCAACGATCCCAGGGCTATCGATCTGCCTAATAAAAATAAAGTCTGGCTTCAGACCAACGCGGCTGGCGAAACCTACGCGCCCTTTCGCCTGAACATGCACGACACGAAAGCGACCTGGATGAGTTCGTTACCGCACTCCTGGGAGAACCAGGTCGATGCCCTCAATGGCGGTAAACACGACAAATGGCTGGATGCCAAGAAATCGGGCAATGAAGAATACGCCGACATGCCGCTGACGCTGGGTTATTACAACCGCGAAGATTTGCCGTTCTATTACGCGCTGGCTGATGCCTTTACGGTCTGCGACCAGAACTTCTGCTCCTCGCTGACGGGCACCACACCCAACCGGCTGTTTTTCTGGACGGGCACGCTCCGCGATCCGAACGACCCGAAGGCCATGGCCAATGTGCGCAACGAAAACGTGGATTACGGTTCGGAGGTGAGCTGGAAAACGTTCCCGGAACGGCTGGAAGAAAACGGCGTTTCCTGGAAAATCTACCAGAATGAAATTAGTTTGCCAACGGGGCTGGTAGGTGAGGCCGACGGTTGGCTTGGGAACTTCACCGACAATCCCATCGAATGGTTTTCGCAGTACCAGGTGCGCTATCATCCGGCTTATTACCGGCATATCCAGCAGGAGGAAAAGGCGATTCCTGAGCGGATACAGCGGCTGGAGGCCAAACTGACGGGTTTGAGCGAAACCGATAAGGAATACGCGGCCAGTAAGCGGGAGTTGGCTCATCAACGGCAGTGGCAAAAAATGGTCCAGTCTGATCTGGTGACTTACACGCCTGCCAAATTCAATCAACTGCCGGAACGGGAAAAGAATCTTCATCGGAAAGCTTTTACAACCAATTCCCGCGATGCCCGTTACCATGAACTAACCACGCTGACCTACGACGATGGCTCCACCAGGCGGGAGGTTCGTGTTCCGAAAGGGGATGTACTACACCAGTTCCGGGAGGACGTAATGAGTAAGACGCTGCCGACGGTATCCTGGGTTGTCGCGCCCGAAAACTTCTCCGATCACCCTTCGGCGCCCTGGTATGGTGCCTGGTATATTTCGGAAATGCTGGACATCCTGACCCAGAACCCCGACGTTTGGAAGAAAACGATCTTCATTCTGGCCTATGACGAAAACGACGGCTATTTTGATCATGTACCTCCTTTCTTACCCGCTCACCCGGACAAACCCGAAACGGGCCTGACGAGTAAAAACATTGATACGCGCTCTGAATTCGTTACGCAGGAGCAGGAGAATAAACGAAAAAGTCCGGGTCGAACCGGCCCGATCGGACTGGGGTTTCGTGTGCCACTGGTCGTGGTATCGCCCTGGAGCCGGGGTGGTTACGTAAACTCGGAACTATTCGACCATACGTCGACGCTCCGGTTTCTGGAAAATTTCCTGAGTCATAAAAAAGGTAAGGAGATTCGTGAGTCGAATATTGGTTCCTGGCGACGTACGGTCTGTGGGGATCTCTCATCCGTGTTCAGGCCCTACAACGGCGAAGCAATCAAATTGCCCAAATCACTGGAGAAAGAAGCCTTCATCGAAGGAATCCACAAAGCGCAATTCAAAGCCGTTCCCTCCAACTACAAGCGCCTGTCTGAACAGGATATTCAGCAGTGCGCTACCAATCCGGCTGCTTCACCTTATTTGCCGCGCCAGGAGGTGGGCATTCGGCCATCCTGTGCATTGCCGTACGAGTTGTATGTCGACGGTCGAATGGTGGGTAAACAGTTTACGCTAACGCTTGCGGCTAAAGCAGATGCCTTTGGCAAGCAGGCGCTCGGTGCTCCTTTTCAGGTTCATCATCGCCAGGGGGATGGGGTGACCATTCGTTCGTATACCGTCATGGCTGGTGATGAATTGCAGGACGCCTGGCCAGTCGACCAGCCCATGCGGGTGAGTGTACAAGGGCCTAATGGCTTTTACCGGGCGTTCAACAGTGGCCCGGCCAATCCGCCGGTTCAGGTAGTGTGCGATTATGAGCGGGATGCCAAAAAGAAGTACACGGGAAATGTCGTGGTCAGGTTGAAGAATACCGATCCGGCGCGGACCTATTCGATTCAACTGCTGGACAATGCTTACCAGACGAAAAAACAGGCGATAACCCTTGAAAAAGCCGGTATGGCCGGTGCACAGCAGGCTGTGGTCCTTGACCTGAAAAAGAGCCACAACTGGTATGATTTCTGCGTGAAGGTTACTGGCTTCGACCTGTTCGAACAACAGTACGCTGGTCGGGTCGAAACGGGCAAAGCGAGTTTCAGTGACCCGTTTATGGGGAAAATCAGTAAGACGTAAGGTGAAGTGATTTATGGAGTAACTGCCTTCAGTTAGCGCACTAGGATGGATGGCCGTTGGGTCGGAACCAATCGCGTACTGATTTCATTTTAAAGTCAATACAGGTGACCAATGAACCGTAACGACTTTTTAACCATCCTGATGGCAACGCCCCTCGTATCAGACTTTACCAAATTCACAAGTTCACTACCCGAACAGGGACCGGAAATGCCCGTGCTGTTTGTGGGGCACGGGTCGCCCATGAATGGCATTGAAACAAACGAGTTTAGTCAGTACTGGAAAAAACTAGCGGGTGAAATTCCCGTTCCAAAGGCGGTACTGGTTATTTCAGCCCACTGGTTGACTCGGGGCACCCACATTACAGCGATGGAATCACCCAAGACGATTCATGATTTTGGTGGGTTTCCGCAGGCCTTATTCGATGTGCAGTATCCCGCGAAGGGTAGCCCTGAGCTGGCCAGGGAAACCGCTGGCCTGGTTCACTCGACGGTTGTCGGGCTAGATCACGACTGGGGGCTGGATCATGGAACCTGGAGCGTCGTGCGCCAGATGTACCCGGAAGCTAACATCCCCGTGTTGCAGTTGAGCATCGATTATACGAAGGATGGGCAGTACCATTATGATCTGGCCAAAGAACTGGCGGCTCTACGCCGGAAGGGCGTTTTGATTTTGGGGAGCGGCAATATGGTACATAATCTGCGGATGATGACTTTGCCGCCCTCCCGCGATTTCAATGCGGCCTTCGGACATGACTGGGCCATTCACATGAACGACACATTCAAGGAACTGATTCTGAATGGTAATCACGCTCCCCTGATTGCTTACGACCGGTTGGGCCCTGAAGCACGCCTGGCCATTCCAACGCCAGAACATTATTTACCGTTGTTATACACCCTGGGGCTTCAGGGAAAACGGGATGCCGTTTCATTCTTTAATGACAAAGCCGTTGCTGGTTCGCTAACGATGACTTCCGTAAAAATCACCAGCGTCTAAATACCAGACTGGTAGACGCTTTTGCGAACGCCACCAATCGTATTCGAACAGCTGGAAGCAGCCTAAGACAACACCAAACGCTCCGATGTAGCCCGTCGGAGCGTTTGGTATTTAAGGCAAACTGGGCCGACCGGAGGGGACGCCTTTGCGTTAAAATGCTATTAAAAATTAGCTACCGTAACGGCTTTAAGGCCGGATCAAACAAGATGCTGTGGACTGAATAGGTATTGTATTATTTTGATGAGAGGATTTTGTTGCACTAAAGGAAGATAATAGTCTTTTATCCATAAAAAGCCGGGAAGGCGTTCCTGTTTTAGGTCGTTTAAACGAAATTTGTTTAAACAAATATTGGTTATACCTTTGACACGGCCTATTAGACATGGAAACGCAATTAATCAATGAATACCACCGGCTCATCAAAAACATTCATCAGACGGATGGCTATATATTCAACTACTTTGGACAAAAGCTAGCTCCGTTCGATTTGTCGGTTCAACAGTACATCACCTTACGCCGTCTGTCAGAAGTGTACCCTAATAGTTTGACAGCGGGGGAGTTGAAGGAAAAAATGACAGACATAAATTCAGATATGACCCGGCTTACCGATCGACTGGTAGCGAAGAATCTGATTATTCGTGAGGTCGATCCGACAAATCGAAGACGGGTCAATTTGCGGCTAACCGAGGAGTCCTACCAGTTTGTGGAAACCGTAGCCGCTGATTTTAAGAATTTTGAGTCGATCGTGAGTCATCTCACGGCCGAGGAAGTACGCATAATGAACACACTGCTTGAAAAAATTAGAAATCGGTAAAATGAAAAAGTACGTAATCGGGGCTGGCTTGTGGGTGCTGAGTCTGGGTTGGGCCACCGCCCAGCCAACACCAGCTGTTATGCCGCTGGATCAGGCCATTCAACGGGCCTTACAAAATAATAAGGGAATCAAACTGGCCGATTCGCGCACGCTGGCGGCCGAAGCCCGCGCGCAGGAAGCTAAAGACCGTAGTTTGCCGCAGGCGAATGCATCGCTGGCGTACTCGCGCTACAGCCTGACCGGCCCTTTTGCCTTTGGGCAGGGCAGTGATGGAAAAGCGCTGGCATCGATCCCGGCGGGAGCATTCAATGCTACTATCGGAGGGGCTACGATCACCAAAGAAGTATTTGGCGGGTTTGCCGAGAAGTCTGCCGAACTGTCGGCCAATTTGCTGGCGAAGGCCAGTCAACTGGATGCGCAGCGCAACCGCTCTGAACTGGTTTATACCGTTACGGATGCGTACTATAATATCGTGAAGCTGATTCGCTCGACCAGCGTGATCGATCAGAACATCCGGCAGTTCGATGAGCGGGAGCGGGAAGCGCAGAATTTGCAGAAGGAAGGCGTGGTGACGGCCAATGAAGTGTTGAAGATTCAACTACAGCGCAACAACTTACAACTCAGCCGCCTTCAGGTGGAGAAAGCCCGGCAAACGGCACTGTATAACTTTAACCTGCTCATCGGCCTGCCTGACGATCAGGTGATAACCGTCGACACGACTCTGGCCAATCCGGTCGTTACGGCCGAACCGCTGAGCAATTTTCTGGGGCAGGCCTTACAGAGCCGCCCGGAAGTACAGGCAAATGCCTTACGCGTACAATCGGCGGAAGCTATGTTGCGGAACACCAAGAGCAGTCTGTATCCGCACCTGGGTGTATCAGCGGGGTATAACTACATCAACCCAACGGCGCGGCTCATTCCTGAAGGCAGTTCGTTCATCAGCGCCTGGAACGTGGGGGCCGGACTGAGCTACAACATCGGTTCGCTTTACAACATGAAAGGCAAACTGAATTCGGCGAAAACAGCCATCGACCAGGCGGCCCTGCAGGGCCAGCAGCAAACCGACCAGATTCGGTCGGAGGTTGTAACGGCTTATAACAATTACCAACTGGCGCTGGAACAGCAAAACGTGATCCGCACCGCGGTGGGGCAGGCTCAGGAAAATTACCGCCTGTCTGAATCCCGCTTCCGCAATGGGCTGGTTGGCTCCACGGACCTGCTCGAAGCGGATAGCTTCCTGCTTCAGGCACAACTCAATGTGATCAATGCTACCGTGGACGCCCAACTGGCGTATCAACGTCTGCTGAAAGCCACGGGCCACAATCTTTAATTAATCTCACGTTCTGACGAACGAAAAACCATGAACAAGAAAACTTTATTCCGCGTAGGGGGCGTCGTTGTCCTGGTCATTGCTCTCTTTTTCGGGTACAGCGAGTTTCGCTACCTGCAACGCCATGAAACAACGGATGATGCTCAGATTGACGGTGATGTAAACCCGGTTATTCCCAAAGCGGGTGGGTATGTAACAGCCATTCGGTTCAAAGACAACCAGTTTGTGAAAGAAGGGGATACGCTGATCGTTCTGGACGATGCCGATTATAAAATTCGGGTAGCGCAGGCCGAAGCGGCTTTGCAAAGCGCGATGGCTGCCGCGGGTGTTTCGCGCTCGCAGGTTAACGTGGCGTCGGCCACGATCCAAAGTTCCCAGGCGAGTGTATTTACCGCTCGGAATCAGGTCGCAACGGCACAGGCCAACGTAACGGCGGCTCAGGCTCGCGCCCGTAAAGCCAATCAGGATTTTGACCGCTATAGTCGGCTGTTGGCTGAAAAAACGGTTCCGCAACAGCAGTTCGATGCCGTACAGGCCGAACGCGATGCGGCTCAGGCTCAGGTTCAGGCGGCCCAGGCTCAGTTGCAAACGGCTCAGGCCCAGGTAGCCGCAGCTGGTACGCAAACGGGCGTTACTAATTCGCAGCGCCGGGCAACGGAAGGACAGATTTCGGTAGCGCAGGCGGCCATTAAACAACGCCAGTCAGATCTGGATCTGGCTAAACTTCAGTTGTCGTATACAGTTGTCAAAGCTCCCATCTCGGGCGTCGTTTCGAAACGGTCGGTGCAGGTTGGTCAACTGGTGCAGGCTGGTCAGGCGTTGTGTTCCATCGTTGGTAATTCGAGCCTGTGGGTAACGGCCAACTTCAAAGAAACGCAGTTGAAACAGATGCAGCCCGGCCAAACGGTAGATGTTGATGTGGATGCTTTCGAAGGCGAAAAACTGGTTGGTCACGTCGGTTCGTTCGCTGGTGCAACGGGCGCTAAATTCACGCTTCTGCCCCCTGACAACGCCACGGGTAACTACGTGAAAGTGGTGCAACGGATTCCGGTTCGAATCGAGCTGGATAAAAACAGTCCGCTCTACGCTAAGCTCCGCCCCGGTATGAGTGCGACGGTAGCGGTGGATTTGCAGAAATAGTCTTACTGGTGACGGTGGTGTCGGGTTCTTAAACCCGACACGCTCGCGTCAGCAACGGTGTTGGACCGGGTGGCCGGTGCCATCTTAAACCCGACACCACTACTAATCAACTAATGAAAAAATTAGGTTTTGATAAATGGATCGTTGTCATAACGGTCACGACGGCCGCTCTGCTGCAAACCATCGATTCCTCCATCGTTAATGTTACGCTGAACCAGATGATGGGTAATCTCGGCGCATCGCTGGGCGATATTAGCTGGGTGGTTACGGGCTATGCAGCCGCCAGTGCGGTTATGATTACGATGTCGGGCTGGCTAACGGCCAAACTGGGTCGCCGGAATTATTTTGCCGCGTCCATTATCCTATTTACCATCGCGTCGATCTTTTGTGGTACATCCACCAACGTTTGGGAGCTTGTCTTCTTCAGGGTCGTTCAGGGTATTGGTGGCGGAGGGTTGTTAACCACGGCGCAGTCTATTCTGATCCAGACCTTTCCGAAAGAGGATTTAGGTATTGCCAACGCCATCTTTGGACTAGGCGTAATTATTGGGCCATCCATCGGCCCTACGCTTGGCGGCTTCATTACCGATAACCTGTCGTGGAACTGGGTGTTTTACATCAATATTCCATTCGGTATTCTGGCGACTTTCCTGACGTACACCTACATTAAGGAACCGGCGGAGAAAATGCTGGCGGGTAAGATGGACTGGCTGGCCCTGGTCCTGCTTGTAATGGGTATCGGTGGTCTGCAGATTATTCTGGAAAAAGGCGAAGAAAAAGACTGGTTCGATTCCCGCTTTATTGTCGGCATGTCGATTGCTGCCAGTGTCGGTATAGTCGGGTTCATCTGGCGTCAACTAGCGGTTAAGCTCCCTATTCTGGATCTTCGGTTGTTGCGCCAGCGCCGGTTTGCCGTAGGTACTCTCTTTAATTTTATTCTGGGTTTCGGTTTGTTCGCGTCGGTATTCATTATCCCCGTCTTCTGTCAGACGATTCTGGGCTTCACCGCCAGCCAGACGGGACTATTGCTCATGCCGGGTTCCATTGCCACGGGTATGATGATGCCGGTGGTAGGCGGGCTGATGAGTAAGAACTATATCTCACCCGTTTGGTACGCGGGTATCGGCTTCCTGCTGTTCTTTGGCTTCTGTTTCGATTTGTCCGCCATTAGTCTGGCGGCTGGCCCGGATTATTTCTTCTGGCCGCTAATCATTCGGGGTATTGGTATGGGCTTGATTTTTATCCCGCTGACAACCGTTACGTTAGCCGATTTAAAGAACATCGAAATTCCACAGGGGTCGGCCCTGACGGGTATGATTCGTCAGTTGGGCGGTACGTTCGGAACGGCCATCATGACGACGTACATCTCAACGCGTACCATGTTTCATGCCTCGCGGTTGAGCGATAACGTTTCGACCTACAACCCACTATCGGTCGATCGTATTCGGCAGTATACGGGCTTGTTTCTGTCGAAAGGAGATGCGCTGGCAACGGCTACCGGTAAAGCGTACGGCCTCATGCAGGGTGCCCTGATGCGACAGGCTTTGGTGATGACCTATGCCGATGCGTTTCTGGTCATTGGTGGCTTCTTCCTGATTTGTGTACCGTTGCTGCTATTATTTATCGGTAAGAAAATCGAAGCGCCTGCACACACGGAGATGGTGATGGAGTAGGCGGGTAACGAATCTATTTTGTTTCGTTTAGCAAAAAGGTCGGGATGCAGCATCCCGACCTTTTTGTTATATAATGAATTGGCTGCAAGCGAGTGAGTTAGATACTTTTTGTTTAATAAAGGACCTCCATCAGTACTCTTCATAGAATTACCTGCCACAGGTGTGGTGCTGGCGGTCCCGTCTGTGAGGCAACCGCTCGACAGCGGGCAGGCGCTAGGGCAAAATCATGGGGTTATCATTTGCCGATCTCGCGTCTGGATTCGTCGGCCCATCTCATCCGTCTTACTTTGGCAACCCTACTATTTGTATCTTCCAACTTCTGTTTCAAAGCAGCTAACTTCTCTGGATCGAATCCTTTTTTGTTCTTCTCCACGAAGGCTTCGGCATCAGCTATGTTTTGTTGCACCTTATCCCATTCGATCTGAGCCCAGATGGCTCCTACATCAACTTTATACGCTTTGTAGACGCCCATACCCCCTTTCACGATGGAAATGGCCGCTCCTCCGCCACCGGCCACCGCGCCAACTGCCGATGCGGCTCCTGCGTGTGAAACTTCCACGAGTGTTCTCGTGATGCCCTCTTTGGCACCTACCGCTCCAGATCCTTTCAACAACTCTCCTCTACCTACAGCCGCTCGGCCACTTTGAACTCCGCCCTCCCGCTGCGCGTTTGCTAATCCTACCTCCGTAACTGACCGGGCAGCGCCCACCGCTACACCTGTTGCTGCCGAAGATACCCCAATCGCAATCGCACCAGCGGCCATTGGAATAGCGGCAAGGCCGCCAGAGGCCACAATGCCGGCCACAATCAGGCCACCACCTAAAATACCCAATCCTATTTGGAATCCACTTAATGTGGCCATTCCGTTTCGCCACTTCTTCACATCCTGCTCATTTTTCTCAAACAGTTCCATAAGGGCGTCTATGCCGTCGCACCAGGCACCTACTTTGTTGAAATTGTCCGTCTGGAGTTGATGCGGCCTGCCCCTAACGGCCTGCTGACTACGTTCTCTCCCTGTTAGTTGAGCCGTGAAGTCCCAGGTGTCATCGATTACCCTAAGCTCATGGTTCGGGGTGAACAGGCTTGCTATTCTCGGCAACTGTACAACACCGGGCTCGCTTGTATTCAACGGACCGCTACTAATCCGAGTTGTGCTATCCTCCCAGCCGCCACTGATACCGCGTACATACCAACCTGCTGCCCGGGTGTTTCTGCCATTTTTTTCTCCCTGCCAATATCTTGCCTCACGTCCGTCGGAAAGCGTTTTCTTCGCAGCCCAATACCCTTGCGACATCGCCGATGCCGTTTGCGCCTGAAGTGCACTTGGTGCTGGCCGGGAAGCACTGGCAGGTGTAGTTGTAGGAGTGGGGGTATTCCGGAGTTGCATCGCCCGTTCAGCAGGTGTCATACGCGTAAAGAAATCTAGTTAAAGAATGAATGAGATCAACAGTCCGACAACTATGTTAGGACGAGTAACCTAAAGTTAATGGGTTTTACATTGCTAGGTAACTATTTCAAACATACGGTATTATTTTTTGTCACCCTGCGTGCCGCTACGATTGCCAAGTTGAATTAAGGAGATTGATTATTTTTAGTCGACCTTGTTGAAAGGCATCTTAAAGGGGCGCTAGAGCCGGGAAGATTGGGACCTATTTCTAGCCTTTGCAACCAATTTCACTGGACCTGAGTCATTGGTATAAATAGGAGGTTTGATATGAGACCAAATCGTTTACTGTTGGTGTGTGGCTTGCTCGTGTTAATGGGAAGTTGTGGGCCGTTTCATTTGGGAGAATACAGCCAGGGGGTATTTCCGGAAACGGTAACCAATCTTGGAGCTATTAATTCGGTCGATGACGACTACAATTCAACAGCACCCGCATTTGGCACAGTGATACCCTTGCTTTTTTCATCAAAGCGGGGAGGGCGGAGCGATTTTAACTTCGTAAAAGAGTCACTTAATTATTCGTTTGATAAGCATTCCGAGAAGTTCTCCTGGGATAATAAGCCTTATGGTGGGTGGGACATTTTGCAGGAGCAAAGGCCAATTGGCTGGGCCGGTGATAAGGCCAATTCCGACGCGAACGAACTGGGACCGTATATCAAATCGTATGAGCGGGATTTAATAAAAGACGGCATGGGTGGGCATTATGCTGAATACCTGATGCTATTTGCCTCCGACCGGACCGGTAATCTTGATATTTATTTAATTCATAATTACCAGGACAATCTCGCAAATACACCTGTTATTGCGGGGAGTATAAGTGCCCTTGACAATAAACAAGTTGCTGAACCCGTGCCGCTCTCTTTCCTGAATTCTCCGGCTGACGATGCTTACCCGACATTTGACAAAACATATAGTTCACTTTATTTCACATCTAACCGGGCTGGCTCCTTCGATATTTATAAAGCGGCAGTACCAAGTATAGCCCCGTCGGAATTACATACTCGATTACCTGCCTTATCAAATGTGCCGATTGAGCGGGTCGCTGAGTTGTCGTCTACTGCCGATGATAAATGTCCGTTTATTCTGAATGACATGCTGGTCTTTACGTCGAACAGGCCAGGTGGGCAGGGAGGGTATGATTTGTATTACAGTAAATGGGAAGCCGGGCGCTGGTCGGCACCCGTGAACTTTGGACCAACCGTTAATACGGCTTCTGATGAGTACCGCCCCATTTTATCGGATCAGCCGGATTTTTCCAATCGACTAATGATTTTTTCCTCCAACCGCCCGGGTGGTAAAGGTGGCTATGATCTGTATATGATTGGCCTGCCAAAATAGAATTTTCCGCGTTCGTGCCCGGAATGATGGTGTCATTGACAATGAGGGACTTTTTCCTGGTAAACAGCCGCCTGCCCGTTTTTGCGCAATGGGCCTGAAATGACTTGTGCCACGATAAGGACACCGTGGCACAAGATGCAAAATGAGTCAACCGTTTACCGGGCAGATGCAACGGGCCACGGTCAGGTTTATCCGCAATTATTCCGTCAGAATCACCTTGCGGCTAAGTCGCTGTTGATTTTGGGTGAGCGTCAGGACATAGCTGCCCCGTTGCAGTTGATCCACGTCTACATTGATCAGGTTTTCACCCGGCACAACCTGGTGGCTGGTTTGATGGACCGGCAACGCGGCTGAATTGACCAACTGGATAATGGCTTCGCCGGCTGTTTCGGCATAGTACTGTATCCACAAACGCTGTTTCGCCGGTATAGGGTAAATAGTCTTCAACGAAGGCCCCACAACGGTACGCTCGTCCGAAATCCCGAATCGCCCCCCCGAATAAGCTGCCGGAGCCGGGTATAGCCGGATTTGGGGAACTGTTTGCTGAGTCTGTCCCGGATAAGACCACCATAGTTTCGCCAGAGCCTCACCGGAATTTTCGAAATATTCCAGTCGGATGTCATACCGTTGGCCGGCAGTCAGGTTTATTGATGTACCCTTGTTGATTACGGGCGGGTGGGCGTTCCAGTCACTTATAAGCTGAATACCGTTGACCCAGAGCCGCACCCCATCATCGGCATTGGTGCTGAAGAAATACGCGCCACTGACGGGCGCTTCAACCTGACCCGTCCAGCGAACGGAGAAATTGTCGGTACTGATCGTACCCGAAGCCGGTGAACCCGTTCCCCAGTCGAAATCGACCGTAGCGTCGGTGCGGGTCAGTACACTGGGTGCGTTTAAATATTGGTTATTGAAATAAGCGGCCCGTAAGCCCGTTCCTGTTCCGGCGGTGTTGGTATTTACTAAAGATTGGACAGGGGCCACGCGCCGATAGGCTGCATCCGGGATTACTTGCTTGCTCAGGTTGGGGCCGCTGTAGCTGGCGATCAACGTTTGGCCACCACCGCCCTGAAGAAATAAAAGGCTTATGGCGTGCAGACCCGCCTTGAGGCCAATGGTCCCTGAACGCTCCTGGTCAGCATGTATCCCGTCATTATTAACGACCTCGGTGGAGCCGATCAGCAGTTTACTGCCATCGTCAGATGTTGTGTAAAACGTGTACGCCCCATCAGTTGGAATACTGATGTAGCCAGTGTACCGAATACTATAATTGTTATCCCGGTTACGCACCGCAAGGCTGGCACTCGTACTCGTTCCTGTCTTAACCGGAGTGAGTGATGCAAAGGTCGGCAGGTTATCCCAGCTACCTTCATAATAGCTATAGTCCAGACCGGCGGCTGTATTGGCTGGCTTATCGGCATTTCGCAAAGACAGCACAGGGGCCACCCGCTTAAAAGAAGCATCCGGAATGGCCTGCTTACCCAAATTGGGCCCGCTGTAACTAACCGTCAGCTCCTGCCCGCCACCTGCTTCGAAATAGAGAATGGTGATAGCATGGAGGCCCGCCTTGAGGCCAATCATGCCTGACCGTTCCTGAACAGCGTGCCCGCCATCGTTGTTCACCACTTCGGTGGAGCCGATCAGCAGTTTACTGCCATCGTCAGAATTGGTGTAAAATGTATAAACACCGTCGGCAGGAACGCTTATATAGCCCGTGTAGCGGATCGCGAAATTGTCATCCCGATTGCGTACGGACAGCGCAGGCGTATTGCTGACGCCACTCTTGATCGGTGTCAGCGCGTCGAAGGTCGGCAGGTTACCCCAGTTGCCTTCGTAGTAACTGTAATCCAGCCCGGTCACGGCATTCGCCGGATTGTCGGCTGCCCGTAACGGCATCGATAGAATAATGTCTTTTAGCAGAACCATCGATGAAAATGCGGGTACGGTTACCTGACCCGTATAGACACGATTGCGCATGTCGCGGTAGGTGCCTTCCAGGGAAACCTGAGTGGAACTCGTCGAGCTGTTTGCCAGACATTTGATATAATCGTCTGGATTGCCCGATGCATACGTAATCGGACTATTGGTGGTTGTCAGGTCTTTGCTATACTGGCTCTGCCACTGGGCCAGGGAAAGCGCTGCGCCGGTCGTTCGATTATATACCGCCAGCACTTTATAAGTATCTTCAAATGGACGACCATACGCGTTGTTGTCAAACTGGCCGTAGTTACCCAGGTCGTTTTGATCCGACTCATATTTTACAGTAAACTGGCTGGCCAGCCGACTCACAAATATGTTGTTTTTAATCAGGTTGTTCCGTGGCTGACACCCGCCGGCGCTCGTGATGGCCAACTGGCCGTCGCTGTTATTGTAAGCCGTATTGTCGGTTAGATTAACGTTTGACGAACCGTGAAGAAAGAAGCCTAGTCCCCGACAGTTGTACACCGTATTGTTCAACACGTCAATGTTTTTCGTGCAGTCGTCGAGGTAAATGCCGTGAGCACCCGAAGAGGAACCATCGGGCGAGCCTTCGGAGGTACCAATGCCGTTGAAAACAACATTCGAAATCAGGCGAATATCGCTCATGGGTTGCTGATTACCATTCCAGATATACAGGCCGCTGCCGTCGCTTTTGGTGAGGCAAAAGTTGCTGATCCGGTTGCGCTGAACGGTGGACTTGGTCGAGAAGTTAAGTGCGTTATAGCCAATATTGTCGAGTACGTTATTCTCGATCAGCGTGTTTGCTGTGCTGGCCGATTGGAAGCCCACATAAGTGCCATCGCCACTTTTTCCGCGGCCTGGAATCAGGCCAATGCGCCGGAGTGTATTGCCCCGGACCGTAACGTTCTGATAGCCAGCAATATCGATCCCATTGTTATTGGCATCTTCAATCAGATTGTTTTCCAGCAGCAGTTGCTTTCCGGTACCCTGAACGCGCAAAGCATCTTCACCCGATAAAGTGATGTCGACGTTGCTGATTGTCAGGTTGGAACTGTTGGTGACTAACAGGCCCGTTTCTAGGGTCTGGGTGATTTTCAGATTGCGAACTGTTACGAACGAGGCCGACGAAACACTTACGCCTTCCCGGAACGCAGTGGCTGTTATTGACTGGCTATTAGGATTTGCCTGATCGTCGTACAGTCGAATCGTTTTAGTCGCCGGATTGTAATACCATTCGCCCCGTTGGTCGAGGGTGGCCGGGTGGTTTTGAATGAAGTAGCCCCATTTATCGGTAATGTCATAATTACCGGAACCAACCAGCGTGAGGGTATTGCCCGATTGAGCGGTGATGGTTGCCCGATTCAGGATCCACTGTACGGGCCGGAAAACGGCTTCGGCACCCGACCAATTGGTCGACAATCCCTGTTGGCTTGTGAGTTGCGTTTTGCCATTGTGTGATTGAACCGTCAGGTAGCCTTTATTGGCTGCGCTAAGGTTAGGGTAGCGTCCCAGAGGGAGGGGGTCGTTGTCACGGTAGAGGCCCGTCAACTGATCTCCGCAGGTAGGGCAACTGGCCTGCCAGATATTATTCCCCTGCTTTGTCCAGTTCGTAATGACTACCGCGCCGGACAGAACAGGTTTATTCCCCGACCCGTATGCATCCACTACGATTGGGCTATTGGCAGTACCCGACTGCCGAAGTTGAAGGCTCCCCTGAAACGTATCATTTCGCCGAAATAATACCTGATCGCCAGGTTGTAACGTCAGGCTGTTAATCTTCGAAATAGTTTGAAAGGGAGTGGCGCTTGAGCGCCCTGTATTCGAATCATTGCCCGAACTCGCTACGTAGTACGTGGTTTGCCCCAGCGAAGGGGATAAATTACTACTTAGTAACAGGCAGACGGGAACGCAGCGAAGCAGCGTAGCCACTTGTTGAGATAAAGGTTTTTCCAAGTTGTATAGGTAGAGTAAAGTTTATAAATATTAATATTTGCAAATATAGAGTTACCTTAGTATAAATATCAATAACATATATATTGATCATATACAATTTTTATACCATTTAGGATAAATAATTGAAACATTATTCGTTATAATTTGTACTTAGTGGTTTGTGCGTTATTAAAAATTTATAGATATCAACTTTCACGAGTACGACAGTTATACTCGTGAGCGAATAGAAAAAAACCTCTAGCTACAGACGTGGAAATTACTCAATGCCTGGCTGCTGAAAGTGGCTCCAAAATGGAGTAGAAGGGGAGGGAGGACAGCCCGATTAGTTGTCTAAGGCTATAAGCTGCGATACCCGTACGTTTGGCTGACTACAACATAAAAAAACCTTCGTCGTAACAGCAAGAGATGCCTGTTACGACGAAGGTTTTAAGACGAACAAGCTACGGGAAGCTGTTCGAGGTTCGGTCCAGTAGTGACTACTGGCCTGAGTTTAAGCGACTGATAAACAGTTTACTTATCGCTGGTGGTATACTCATAAACCCCCAGTCCAAGTACTTCGCTTGTTTGCTTCCTGAGCTCCTGGCCAAGCGCAGGGTTATTGGCCAGCACCTGTCCATAGCTTGGAATCATCTCTTTCAGTTTTTGCTGCCAGGCGTCGGTGGCCAGTTGTTCCGGGAAGCAGCGTTTCAGTAAGTCGAGCATGATCGAAACGGCCGTTGACGCGCCCGGCGAGGCACCTAATAAAGCCGCAATGCTGCCATCGGCTGCGCTAACCACTTCTGTACCGAATTCCAGTACACCGCCCTCTTCGTCGTCTTTCTTGATAACCTGTACCCGCTGACCGGCGATTTCCAGCTCCCAATCATCCATTTTAGCATCCGGGTAATACTCCCGCAGGGCATTTAGCCGATCTTCCGGTGATTGCAGTACTTGTTGGATAAGGTACTTTGTTAGCGACACATTATGCAGACCAGCCATGAGCATGGGTGCCATGTTGCTTAGCTGAATGGATTTGGGAAGATCCATGTACGAGCCGCTTTTCAGGAATTTGGTCGAGAAACCAGCGTAGGGCCCGAAGAGGAGTTCACGCTTGCCATCAATCATGCGGGTGTCCAGGTGCGGAACCGACATAGGAGGAGCACCTACAGAAGCTTTTCCGTAGACCTTTGCCTGGTGCTGCTCAATAACTTCGGGGTTAACGCATTTCAGCCACTGGCCGCTTACCGGGAAACCACCGAAGCCCCGGCTTTCGGGAATGTCCGATTTCTCAAGTAGTCGTAACGAGCCGCCACCCGCGCCGATAAAAATGAACTGGGTCTGCACATCGCGCACCTGATTCGTCGTCACGTTCTCTACCCGGATTTTCCACCCGCCCAGCGATTTAGACCGCCATAAGTCGCGCACGTCATGCGCGAAATGAATATGCACACCAGGCATATCATACAACCGGCGGAACATAGCCCGTGTCAGCGCACCGAAATTAACATCAGTGCCGATGTCCATACGGGTAGCTGCTACCGCCTGCGATGGATCGCGGTCCTGCATAACCAGCGGCATCCACTCGGCTAGCTGGGCCGGGTCTTCTGAATAGCGCATACCGTGGAAAAGGTAGTTTTGCTGGAGTGCATCATACCGTTTGCGGAGATACGAAACGTTGTCTTTGCCCCATACGAAACTCATATGTGGAATAGACCGGATAAAATTGGGAGCGTCGTTCAGAAAACCGCGTTGAATGAGGAATGCCCAGAATTGCTTCGACAGTTCAAACGACTCAGCAATTTTGATGGCCTTGCCTGGGTCAATGGTGCCATCTGCCTGTTCTGGCGTATAGTTGAGTTCACAGAAAGCCGAGTGGCCAGTGCCGGCATTGTTCCAGGCATCCGAGCTTTCGGCAGCCGCACTGTCTAAGCGTTCGTAAATGTCGATTGTGATGTCGGGTTGCAGTTCTTTCAGCAACACACCCAACGTGGCACTCATGATACCAGCCCCAATCAGGACTACATCAGGGCCTTTTTGTATTGATTTACTCTTTTTCGCCATGATCGAAATGGGCAGCTAAATATAGATTCTTTTCAGGTATGTATTCCTGTTATAGTTACAAAGTTGGCAGGCAGGATGTTCCAAAACCACTGATTTACCTTTGTTTTATCCGTTTTTTTATTGTCTGGCTTGCCCGTCACTCAACCGGTTAAAAGTCGATAATGCGCTTCATCAGGAAACGTCTGATAGATCAGCAGCGAATAATCTGGCCGGACGACTTGATGCGAGAGCGGCCAACCCGCCTATTTTTAATAATTTTAGCCCATGAATTACCCATTTCGTGCCTTTGTATTACTCTGTTTGTGTGGGCTCCTTCTTGGCCAGTCAGTTCGGGCGCAACCGTTGCCCGTCGCTTCGGCTACACCTGACCCAACGGGCATTCGGCAGGGGCGATTCATTGGTGTACTGGTGGGTACGGCGGCTTTTTATACCCTAACACTGCTCATGCTGCGTAAGCAGTGGTACAAGAAAAAAGTCCCGTTTCACTCCTTCAACGACAACCGGGAATGGCTCCAGATGGATAAAGTTGGCCATGCCGCAACGGCTTACTGCATGAGCCGGGGCGGGTATGAACTGATGCGCTGGAGCGGAGTAAATGAACAGGCCAGTATTCTGACCGGTGGCCTGCTGGCTCTGTTGTTTCAGACAACACTGGAAGTGTACGACGGGCATTCGGAAGGATGGGGATTTTCGAAAGGTGATATGCTGGCCAATACCGTAGGAACGGCTCTGTTTATGGGGCAGCAATACGGGGCGGGCCAACAAGTTGTGAGTTTGAAGTATGGCTTCCGGAAAACGATTTTTCCACCCTTCCGCCCTAATGTACTCGGCAAAACGACAGGCGTTCAAATGCTGAAAGACTACAATGGGCAGCAGTACTGGCTATCCGTTAACCTGGCATCTATATTACCCGTCGGTCCCTCATTTCCACGCTGGCTAAATATGGATATAGGGTACAGCGGCAGTGGTATGATCGGTGGGCACGAAAATCCACCGGTAGTTGATAAAGAAGGCCGCCCGATTACATTTGAGCGATACCGTCAGTTTTTTATTTCGCCCGACGCTGATTTGTCCCGTATCAATTCGTTTTCGCCTTCGTTGCAACGGTTTGTCGGGACGGCCCAGTTTTTTAAGATTGCGGCTCCTTCTCTGGAATATAATCGCATAAAAGGCCTTCGGTTCCATCCTTTTTTATTGCCTAAAGAGTAAGAAAAGTTGCACGAATAAGGCTGGCCTTTCACCTGTCATTTTTTTAGATGTATTACAAAGACAATACTTTCTCCAAGTAACTAAAATGGACATCTTAAAACGGGTGATTTTTCAGATAATAAGTTTTAGTCATTGGTAGTCAGGAGTTTAAGGTCATAAGCAATGCATTTATTTATTGATCGTGACTACTTAATATTATTAAAGATTCTCCATGCAGTAAATCAGTCGCATAGTTTACTTTGTATATTTGTATGTACTTCTGATGAATTAAGCCTTTTGCCGGTGAATAAAAAAGGCTATTGGAAATAGTAAAAAAAGTGCAAGATGACATTTGAGGAGTACCTGCTTCAGAAGAAGATAGATGCCAGTCTTTTTCAACGCACTGAACCAGTTCGATACGCCGAATGGCAAAATGAATTTGTTCAGTTACATCCGGAAAGCTTTACCGCTCAGAAGAAATTTCTTTTGAATGATACTCGAAGAAAGTACCTTGTTCGTTAAAAAAAGTACCATATGGCCTGAAGGTCGGGCCGAATTTCATGTTAAAACTCAACTTCATTCAGATATGAGCCTTACGCTTGGAGAACTACGTGGCATTACGGATGCCGTGTTAAATGCCTTGAAAGGACAAGGCATTAGTGATAGTGATTCGCTACTGGAAGCCACTAAAACACCATCAGATCGTAAAGCACTGGCTTCGGCAAGCGGTGTTGATGCAAAGATTATTTTGGAATTGGCTAATCGTGCTGATTTAGCCCGGGTTAAGGGAATTGGTCGTGTGTATAGCGACCTGATGGAAGAGGCTGGTGTTGATACCGTCAAAGAATTAGCGGAACGGGATCCTAAAAACCTGCATGCCAAATTGATTAAAATAAACAGTGTTCGGCAATTTACGCAGCGGCCACCGTCTGTCGAGCAAATCGGTGATTTTATTGAACAGGCTAAAAATCTGACGTATATACTCGAATATTAGCAGACGTAAATCAGTTCGATCACTTAGTAACAAAGAAGGCCCGCCGTTTCCGGATGGGCCTTTGTCTTTAGTACAAACGATAAGGGCTATCGGTTTTTGGGTTCGCGCAGGTATTTCTCCAGCTTGTTTTCTAGTTCAAGCTGGCTGAGGTTGGTGAATAATTCGCCATTGAGGGCCAATGATAAACGGCCGCTTTCTTCAGAAACGGCAATAACAGCTGCATCCGTCGCTTCGCTCATTCCCAGAGCAGCCCTATGCCGAAACCCGAGTGAGGGCGGTAGTTCATCATCTTCCGAAACGGGCAGGATACAGCGGGCCGCCCGAATGCGTCCCTCACTAATGATCACCGCTCCATCGTGTAGTGGACTGTACTGACTAAAAATAGCCAGCAAAAGTGGTTTCGATATGTCGGCATCAATGACTTCGCCGGATGCGGCAAACTTTTCTAAATCATCGTTTTTCTGGAGAACCAGCAACCCCCCCGAAAACTCGGCACCCAGCGTTTTGCAGGTGTCCAGGATGGGCTTCAAGGAAGTGGTGGATTCTTCTGTAGCATCGAAATCGCGAAGTAGCCACCGGCGTAACCATCGGTTGCTGGACAGATTAGTCGATTTGCCGATAAGCAACAGAAAGCGCCGTATTTCGTGCTGAAAAATAATAATCAGGGCCAGGGCACCGACGCTGATAAAATACTCCAGGATGGTGGTCATCAGGTTAAGACCCAATGCCTTGACAACCAGATAAGCCAGGTAAACCAATAAATAACCGACAAATACCCGACTGGCAACACTTCCGCGAACGAGGTTGTAAATCTGGTAAATAAGAAGAGCTACCAGGCCAATGTCGAGTAAGTCGAGCCAACCAATGTCTAAAAACCCCAGGCGAAATGCCAGCATGAATGAATGGATAAAGTTTAGGGGCTAAATATAGTCAGAAACCGGTCGAGGTAAGAAAAAGAAGTTATAAGTGGCAAACGCCTGTTTTATCGGCGCCGGTTTATCGGCGTGTTCACCACTTACTAACTTACAATCATACAGGCGTTGTTTCGCCCTCAATGGCCAGATACGTTTCCGGAAAAATAGTACGGGCCTCGTCCAGAAATAAGTCGAACTGCTTGTAGCGCGATGAAAAGTGGCCAATCAGCAACCGTCCGGCTCCGGCTTTGGCGGCAATCATGGCTGCCTGCTTAGCGGTAGAGTGATACACTTCGGCGGCCCGCTCGGCATTATCTTCCAGGAAGGTAGCTTCGTGGTAAAGCAAACTGACACCCTGCAGTTGGGGCACCAACTCGACCACATAGCGGGTATCCGAGCAGTAAGCATAGGAGCGGGGAGGAGGTCCCGGCTCCGTGTAGTCGGCAGCGGCATACAAAATATCGCCATCGGCTCCCAGAATATCGTGGCCATCTTTCAATTGCTTCAGGTAAGCGACCGGCACATCCGCCGGAAGCTTCTCCCGCAGCAGATGCGGTTTGTGCGGTTTTTCCCGGAAAAGATAGCCCGAGCAAGCGATGCGGTGCTGCAGGGGAATGGCCTCGACCGTCAACTGCGGATGGTCAAGCAGGAGCGACGGTTCATCTGGCTCGACAGCCTGAAAGTGAAGTCGAAATCCTAAGTGGGCGTTCGAAACCCGGAAGATCGTTGTCAGCACTTCATCTAAGCCGCGTGGCCCGAAGAGGTAAAGATCTTCGGTTCGCCCGCCCAGATTCAGGCTCGACAACAAAGGGGGTAATCCAAAATAATGGTCACCGTGCAGATGACTGATAAAGATGTAGCGCAGGCGACTCAGCCGAATCCGTTGCTCCAGCAGGCGTAGCTGCGTACCCTCACCACAATCGATGAGCATATAGTCACTTCCAATCGTGAGCAACTGGGCTGTCTGGTGAAGACGCAGGGTTGGCGTAGCCGACCCGGCCCCTAAAATAGTTAGGGAAAAAGGCTGGCTGGCTGGCCGGGCGTGTTCCGTTTCCTGATTGGTTTGTGCGTTAGGCATCGGCGTTACCGACGCTCCCCCCGATGTCGTACTCGTCATCCTCTTCGCTTCGAAAATCGTTTTCCAATTCGTTCATGAACACGGCATCAATGGCTTCTTCAACGGTTGGCAGTATGGTCAGGTCGCTGATGTTGGCGCTGTCCAGCACCGTAATCAGGTTTTCGTTTTTGGTAACCAGAATCAATAGGCCAACTTCATTGATGCACTGTCTGTTGATGCGACGAATGGTTGTAAGACCGGCCTGATCAACCGTTTCTACCGTGGCTACATCGACAATAATGTTGCTGTAGCCTTCCCGGAATAGACTGCGGCTCAACATTTCGAACGGAGTCGATACCTCTTCCCCAAACTGACTTTCGGCTAACCGGATCAGGGCGAACTGTTCGTTTTTTTCAATTGTGTAATTCATGTATTCTGAAATTTGACTGATAATCTGACCGAGTCAGGCTAGACGGTTATTTTCAGGTCAGGGCCTATTGGGCACTTAGTGTATAGAAATTGCCTGCGCAACAGCTGCTTCAATACGGGCCAGGGGATCTGAAGCATCGGCGGGCTGAAATGATTGCCCCGTCACCGTTTCGAACAATTCAATGTAGCGGGTTGTAATTTGATTCACCCATTCATCGGACATTGTTGGAATCAGCTGGCCGGTTTTCCCCTGAAAACCATTTGCGATAAGCCATTCTCTAACGAATTCCTTTGACAATTGTTTTTGTGCCTGACCTGTCTGTTGTTGCTCCGCGTACGTGTCGGCGTAGAAATAACGTGAGGAGTCGGGTGTATGAACTTCGTCGATCAGGTAGACTTTCCCGTCCAGGTTGCCGAATTCGTATTTGGTGTCGACCAGAATCAGTCCCCGTTCGGCCGCCATGGCCGTACCGCGGGCAAAAAGAGCCAGGGCGTATGTTTCCAATTGAACGTATTCGTCTTCCGGAACGATACCCCGACTCAGAATTTCGGCGCGGCTTATATCTTCATCGTGCCCTTCATGTGCTTTCGTGGATGGCGTGATGATGGGTGCAGGCAGTCGATCATTTTCATGTAACCCTTCGGGTAATGCCACGCCACAGAGCATTCGTTTGCCCTCGCGGTACTCCCGCCAGGCATGACCCGCCAGATAGCCGCGTACGACCATTTCAACGGCATAGGGATCGCACTTGAGGCCAATACTTACGTTGGGATCGGGGATATCCAGGAGCCAGTTTGGAACAATATCGGCGGTAGCGCGCAGAAAATAAGACGCTGTTTGATTGAGCACCTGTCCTTTGAACGGAATCGGGCGGGGCAACACCACATCAAAAGCCGAAATCCGGTCTGACGCAATCATGACCAGTTTGTCCGGAAAGGAGTAAACATCACGTACTTTGCCGCGATAAAAGGCCGTTTGGCCAGGAAATTGAAAATTGGTCTCCTGAATAGCGTTCATCTAGTTACATTAAGTTTGGCCGAATTACGCATGGCTGAAGCCGCACGATTCGCCCTCATTACAATTTTTCAAGCACGATTGCCGACGCGCCACCACCGCCGTTGCAAATGCCAACGGCACCGAAGCGACCGCCGTTTTGGTACAACACGTTGGTCAGCGTTGTTACGATTCGGGCTCCCGACGCGCCCAGCGGATGCCCAATGGACACGGCCCCACCCGATACATTTAATTTTGTTTGGGGAATGTCGAGCACTTTACTGAATGTAAGCGGGACAACAGAAAAAGCCTCGTTTATTTCGAAAAAGTCAATGTCTTGGACGGTCAGTCCCGCCCGTTGCAGCGCCAGGGGTACGGCTTTAATAGGAGCCGTCGTAAACCATTGGGGCTCCTGTTCTGCATCCGCGTAGGCTAGTATCCGGACCAGGGGTGTCAAGCCCAGTTCATCCGCTTTCTGGCGGCTCATGACAACCAGCGCTGACGCACCATCGCTGATCGGTGACGAACTGGCGGGAGTAACCGTACCATTGGGCGTAAACGCGGCCTTCAGCGTTGGGATCTTGTCGTAGATGACATTCTTATATTCCTCGTCTTCGTTCACCGTCACGCTGCCTTTGCGGCCGGCTACGTCGACTGGAACGATTTCGGCCTTAAATCGGCCGCTTTGCGTACTGGCTTCCGACCGGCGGTACGATTGCACGGTATACGCATCCTGCTCCTCCCGACCAATACCATAGGTTTCGGCCGTTTTGTCGGCAAAGACGCCCATCGCACATTGATCGTAGACATCCACCAATCCATCGCGGGCCAGCCCATCCACCAACTCAGCATTGCCATACTTATACCCGAAACGAGCTTTTGGGACGTAGTAAGGGGTATTGGACATGCTCTCCATGCCACCTGCTACAATCACATCCGCTTGCCCTAACTGAATAGCCTGAGCGGCCAGCATAATTGCTTTTGTGCCCGATGCACATACTTTATTGATGGTCGTACACGGAATCGTTGCGGGCAACCCCGCTTTCAGGGCCGCCTGTTTGGCGGGTGCCTGACCCACATTAGCCGATACTACATTACCTATATAAACCTCCTGGACCTGATCTGGATGAACACCAGCTCGGCTCAGCGCACCCCGAATAGCCGCAGCCCCCAAATCAGTTGCGGACAAGGTGGATAAAGCCCCTCCGAAACTCCCGATGGGTGTTCGAACGGCAGAAACAATGACGACTTCATTCATAGTATACTAATAACACGAATGCCTACCACCGGTTCTCGGAAGCGGCTTGTTTTTTGGCCCGTCGGGCTGAGCGCGTCAGCGCATATGGCAAATCGTCACTTTGCATCGCATCAAGCAACTGAAGCGCTTGTTCTTCATTCAGATTCAGGCGCTGAAACCGGCGTAGAAGCTCATCCTGCCGCGCCGACCGTTCTACCTGCTGCCCACCCGCTGGCCGTGGCTTGTTGACCTGCTGAGGCCTTTTATCGGCTTCCCTGGGTTTCGTGGTTGGGTCTGGCTTTTTGCCGGAGAAGTATTTCTTTATGAGTTCGAAGTTGTAACGGGCCGATTCGTTGTCTGCATTTTCGAGCAAGGCTTGCCGAAACAACGACAAAGCCGTTGCGCTGTCATGCTCCAGACAGGCAATAACGCCCAACTGCGTAGCAGCCGCCGTGCGCAAATCGGCCCGGTCTGATTGAAGCAGTGTTTCGTACTGCGGCTTTGCTTTCGTGAATTGATTTAACTTGAACAAGGTGTGGCCCAGATTTAACCGTACGGCCGGATCGATGGTCGTGGTTGCACGGCTCAGCGAAGTGTATAAAGACAGCGCATGCGTGTACTGGCCTGCCTGATAAGCGGCCTGTGCTTCCTGGCGCATTTGATTATTTCGGGAAATCGGACTCACCGGCAGTAGTTCGCCCCAGAGCAGCCAGACGGTTATGAACAGGTAAATCATCAGGTGTTAACGGATGGCTGGCAAAAATAAGGCGAAATAGGGAGACCAACTCACAATCTGAAGGTTCGAATCGTTACAATTAAATCAAGGGCCATGAATACCAGCGCGGCTATCAAAAAATAATAATATTTATTTGTTGACACCGCCACGCGTTGCTGGTCAATAACCCGGCCTTTTAACGAACGTAAAAACCCCGCCAACTCATTTACGTAGGCTCCACCCGGATCGGCTTCAATGTATTGACCCCGGCCATCGCGGGCAAGCTCCTGTAAAAACGATCGGTTGAGTCGGCTTCGAACAATCTGATGATTATCGTCCCGGACAAAATCGCGCCCCATTTTAATTGATGCGCCCGTCTCCGTACCTACGCCAACGGTGATCAGGGGCAGGCCAAACGACCGCAGACGGGCCAGTTCGCTGCGTTCGCAGGGGCCGAAGTTCTCTCCATCACTAAAAAGAACAATGGCTCTAACCCGTTGATAAGTCGACGAATCGGTCAGGAGTTTCTGGCGAGCCAGCTCAATGGCATTGCATAAATCCGTGCCACCGGTGAGCGAAGCACTCGTATGCACCTCGCGCATGAGTTGTTTAAGTGCATCATGATCGGCCGTCAGCGGTGACAGGACGAACGATTCCTGAGTCGCCATAATCAGACCGAATCGGTCGGCTGGCAAGGTATCACACAACTGTTGAATGTCGTATTTGACCCGTTCGAGCCGCGTCGGAACGACATCGCCAGCGTCCATAGAGCGTGAAATATCCACAAGCAGAAACGTATCATGACCACTGGTCAGCAGATTATCTTCGGCTTCGCCGAAGGAGGGTCCCAGCAGGACAATAAGTAACAGCGTCAAATAAATGCCGCGCAAAAAAAACTTGGGTACAACACCCCAGGCGGCTGTATTTAATTGACGAGCCAGCCGAAATGTGCGCCAAACATACAGGGTATAAAGGCCGATAAAGAGGCCAATAAAAATAAATTCGGTGCTGGAAAAGGAATAAAGCCAGTTCATTTTGAAGGGTATCGGCCTGACGATGAACTAAATTGCTCCGTAGAGATTAGCATCAGGAAGGGCGAAATTAGCGATTTAAAAAAGATTTTTTGGTTTGCCTCTTGCTGAGAACGAATTCTTGCCTTACCTTTGTGTCCCAATCAATCAGGAAGAGTTTGGTTGGCTTCGGAGAGATGCCTGAGTGGCCGAAAGGAACAGTTTGCTAAACTGTCGTACTGGTAACGGTACCGAGGGTTCGAATCCCTCTCTCTCCGCTGAGTGAAAGAATATCTCTTCGGGGTGTAGCGTAGCCCGGTATCGCGCCTGCTTTGGGAGCAGGAGGTCGTAGGTTCGAATCCTGCCACCCCGACATCTAAAGTCCCAGATAATCAAGCACTTATCAGCAATGGTAAGTGCTTTTTTGTTGTTTTACAGTTTCCGGTTTGCACTACGGTTTGCATTTTTATGCAGCCGATTACGAAGGTTTAACTTTGAGAACTATTAATAATTATAAAGTTAACTTCAATGGTGCTAAAGCGACTGCGGAGTGATTATTTTGCTAGATGAAGAATTCATAGTAAGTTTAGACTAGGTTCTACCATGAGAAGATAAAAAGTGAAACAACAATTGCGTAAACCAGAAAATTGGCAGGATTTCGAAGAGCTATGTTGGATTCTTTGGGGCGAAATATGGAGGTGTCCTGAAACAAAGAAGAATGGTAGAAGTGGGCAGAACCAATCAGGCGTAGATGTGTACGGTACCCCCCAAGGAGAAGATGGCTATTATGGTATACAGTGTAAAGGCAAGGATGACTACACTAATGCCAAATTAACGAAGAGAGAGATTGAGGCTGAGATTGAGAAAGCTAAACGATTCAAGCCCAAACTCAAAAAGCTATATTTCGCCACTACAGCTAACAAAGATGTGGACATAGAGGAATATGTACGGATCAAAGATATTCAGTGTAGAGAAATAGGGCTCTTTGAAGTCCATTTATATTGTTGGGAGGACATCGTTAGCTTGATTGACCAATACCAACGTACCCATGATTGGTATGTAAAGAAAATTAATTTTAAATCAAATTTTGCCGCCTTAGTGTCATTTTCTAATGGCTCAGATCGGTTAATTTGTAAACCAAAATTCTTTAGAAATTATATAGCGTTTAAACCTCAAGGTAAATTCGAGCATATGGGGCAAATTGGAGACATGTTCGTTTTAGATATGCCAACCAATTATGAGAAAATATATGAAGATTACAAGAAAAGAGCTTTAAGCCCTCAACCTTGTCATTTTGAATACAACAAAATATATAAGAACAATAGTAGTATACTGTTCAACTTTCAATTAGAAAATATAGGTGATAAGGTACTTGAAGAGTTTAAATTAGAATTTTCTATAAAAGGAGATGTAATAGTTGAGATAGTTGATAAAAAAAATAATTTTTTAGATTTGGAAGCATACTCATATAATATACAATTGCATGATTCTAAAAGTGGTGTTTTTAAATACAAAAATTCAGTCTTAATTCAAAAAGATAGAATAAAGAGTGATGCAATATGCATTAGACCTACAATTGAAGACACGCAAGAGATAATAATACATTGGAAATTACTATGCAGAGATTTTAGTGATTCAGGGCAGATGTTTATTGACGTAATACCTGAAATCAAATATCAAGAAACATCTTTTTATGTTTACGAATATATCATAGATGATGATAGTACAGTTTATGATGATAGATTAAGGCGATATTTTAGATTAGATAATGAGATTGTGTAAATTAATTAAGTTAGCAAAATGAGTTAATATTCAACTATACTTATATAAATCATGAAGTTTTTTGTGCCAGCTTCTAGCAATGATGAACATGCTGAACGCGTTTACAATCTTTTGAAGGAATCTGTAACCAACCAGGTTAACACTATATCAAACGCTCGAATTCGTGAAATTTGTTTCTGGCATAACGGGAAAAAAATCACTGAGTCAGTAGGAGAAGTATCGCCATCTAGTGGCGAACCTGTAGTAGCTATCTTCGATTCTGGTAATCTTTATTTAGTTTGTACTTACAGTAGGGGTGTGGCTAGTGGAGCCCCACTTCTTGCAGGCAAGCATCACATAATTTATGCGGAGCCATTTGATTAAGTTATGGTAAATTTTTCTACTATGCTTCTAACTTCATATATCATCGATAGTGTTATCTAATTCATATACACACAATTTAGAATTAATGTATAAGTAATGTAATTAGTGCAATTGTTGAATCGCAAATAAGTATTAAGTGTAATTATATTTGATAATAATGAAACAATTATATGGTTAATATATCATATAAATCAATCATTGCTTTAACGATAACCTTATAAAAATGAAGTCTAGTCAAACTATAATTAAAACAGATGGCCCGTTAGTGGCCTTTAAAAGGCATTTTAATGACAAAGATAATAAGCGAATTGTATTTTCAGGCAGGTTTGGTTCTGGAAAGACTTTTTTTCTGAATGAATTTTTTGAAAGCCAAAAAGACAAAGTAAATACCTTCTGGCTCTCACCAGTAAAGTACGCTGTCAGCCAGAATGAAGATATTTTCGAATATATAAAGGTAGATATAGCCTATCACCTAATTAAAGATGGACATATTAAGCCAATTTTAAAAAAGCACTTTTCAGAAGATCTATACATAGATCAATATATAAAAAATAAGCCTTTAGAGATTGTTAAATTACTGGCTTATGCTATGCAATCTATAAAGGATGTTCCTGAACCAAGCGCCAAAATTACAGCTTCGTTAGGTACTGCAATTGAAAAATTAACCTTCGCTTTCGATACATACAAAAAATTTAAAGGAGCTATCAATGAAAAGTTAAAAAATGACTATGATATACTAGGAGACTATTTAAAGACGAGTACTGAGAGCAAAGGATCTATTTATGAAAACGATTTAATTACGCAAACAATACAAGTGGCATTAGAATTTTGTCGTGAAGAAATACAAAATGCTGAGAATATTGAAGGGGTAGTTACAACGCAAAATGTACTTATAATTGATGACTTTGATCGATTAGATCCAGAGCATATATTTCGCATTTTAAATATATTGAGCGTACATAACGATCATCTTGGATCAGATAATAAATTCGGATTTGATAAGATTATTATAGTATGTGATATAGATAATATTCAAAATATATATGCTTATAGGTACGGCGATAAAGTTGATTTTAATGGGTACATGAGTAAATTCTTTTCATTGGACATTTTTCATTTTGATAATAGCGCCGAAATACAATATTTTTGTCTTACAGAATTAAAGAGCGTTATTGAAGATGAAGATGCTGAGATTGTATTAGGTCTATTTCTTGCCCATTTTGTAAAATCAGGTATTTTAACTATTAGAAATATTATTAAATATGACTTTTATAAACCTATGGAAGATCATATACTTAAAAGGTTTGAAATTGCTTCGCCTAAACCACATATAAACAGTAGAATCGGGTATTCAAATATTAGGCCGTTCCTTGCTGAAGGTATTCAATCATTCTACATCCATAGTAGCGATTTTCCAATTTTACAAGCTATTAGATTATTAAGTATAATCTTTGGTGATTATAATAAAATGAAAAAAGCTTTTAGTGAAACTTCAGATAATATGCCAGATAGCTTTTTTAGCGAGCGACATTTTCCCTCAGTTGTAAAGGCATTAGCGCCAATTCTAAACGTTTCAGAGAATTACACTGACCCAGGTAAAATAGTTTTTGGTGTGGAAACCGCTACAAGCGAAATAACTTGGGTTAATTACCCAAATTATAATTTTTTTGATAGAACAATCAAAATTGATGTAGGTTGGACTGAAGTAAATCCTTATAATGGCCAAAGGAGTTATTACGAAAAAGTTAAAGAAAATATGAAATTAGCTAAATTTACCGCAAGTATTTTGGATAGCCCTAAAAGCCTAAAATATTTGCTAATTAAAGGGAAACGTATTTTTGATGTGATAGAGCAGAGTTCTTTATTGACTCTCTGGGGTATGACCAAATAGATTTATATGACTTTATAAAAGTTTATCTATTTACGACATAAATAATGTAACTACCATTTTAGTAAGTTAGTTACCATAAAGTAGTAGTGCCTATAAAGTCCTTATGAATGACTTATTGCTCAATGCTATGGAATAGTTTAGATCCGCTTACTGACAAAACTGACAAAAGGGTATTTATTGGGTTTGGTCGTTTTGTCAGTAAGTTGCCTTTGGCATTTTGAATGATTTCAGTGGTTGGTTCAATTTGAATAAAATCGTTAATCACTTGATTATTGTCAACGTATTAGGCCTTTCTTCCTATTGAAAATAGCCTGCATCGGCTGAATGCTTTGGGTTTCGTCAAAGTCGTTTGTGTATATCTCAGTTGTTTTATAGCTACTGTGCCCCATCATGCTTTGAATGTCAATCATGGTAATTGACTTATCATCCTTCATAATCTGCTTAGCTAGTGCCGCGAAACTATGCCGGGCATTGTGCATCCTTAATTTGCCATTCAAATTTGATTCAGATTCGATCTTCTTTAGACTTCTGTTAATCGATACGTTTAGCGGACTGATCGCATTGTAGAGCGCCTTTTTTACCTCAAAGCTGGCTGATCTATACTGTTCATACGTCAGCAACTTTGCATATCCTGCTTTATTGTCCAGCCAGGGCAAGATATAATCAGTGGCTTTGGCCTGTGGGTTCCAATAATGTTTCAGTAATTTTATTGCCGACTCAAACAAAGGGATACTAACCACATTCCCGGTTTTTAGCATTTCATACTTTAAATGAACCGGCTGGCCATCGGCATCCGTGGTGAAGCTTCGATAACGCAACTGCATTACATCGGCAAAGCGCATACCGGCCAGAAAGTGAGACAGAAGCCAGACCCGAAAAGCGTCATCCACTGACACACGTTTACGCCTGGCCGTTACGCTTACTTTTGAAATATCTTGAATGGCTTTTTCGCTTAGCTTACTCTTTTGTGATTTAACTTCTGTTAGCTTTTTAACGTCACCCCAAGGCGAAAGCAAGGCCGCTTTTCTAGGGCTTTTGCCCGACTTAACTAAAATATCCTGGTGCATCTTGTGAAGTTTAATGATAATCACATTGATGCTACTAGCCTTTCGTTTGTCCCCTGTTTTCTCTGAATCAGTAGTGATTAGGTATCGCTGAAAGTCCCTTGCCAGCATTGGTGTAACAGACTGTAAGGGTAAGTCATCACCAGCCCATTCTCTGAATATATTGACAGCACTCTTTTTGTTTACATACGTTGAATAGGCTGAGCGTTTCACGTCTTCTAAAACGGCATCCAGCCAGACAAAGTAACGTTCAGAAGATCCAGATTTAAACCGGTCAGCTAATATAGCAGGTGTTAGTATAGAGTCTGGTTCCTCCTTCTGCCATAGCTCAACTCGTTTTTTTATCCTCAAGTATTCATTTTCAATTTCAGTATTTAAATCTTCCTTTCGTCTATCCTTCAAGACCCATTTACCCCAAGTCTTCTTTGGATTCCAACTTTTATGAGCTTCTACAATCTTGACACTGGTTAATATCCGTGCTGGCTTTTGGCCTTTCATATGTAAACGGACCATCACTGATGATCGTCCTGTTCTATCGGGCTTACTAGCTAGCTCAATATTATATGTAAGCAGTGGCATGGTTTTTTAAATGCATATGATTTCGGCCAATTATGTATTGTTAATATGCATCTAAGGGTTGAATTTAGTAAGTATATAATGATTTGATGTGTTTTCTGACAGTGCTTTAATGGCAGAAAGCCCCGGTTATATCCGGGGCCTTATAGCTACTTCACAGTACTGTACAAAGCATGTTATTCCTACGCTCTATGAGGGATGATGCTAGTCAACTATTAGCTAAGTTGAGGATGTTATTTCAAGTCATTTTTAGTTAGATTTTAATCTCTTAATCCGTTGCCACTTCTCAGATAACCTTATCAAAAAGCTAGTCAATTGATTTGCACTGAACATACGGGCTAGATCAGCTTGAGAAATAGGATACTCTTGTGCTGGCTCATATTCAGATTCGGGATCAAAGCCTATGTTGCTGTGTACGGCATCTAATACCAGACCGTTCACCAGGTCAACAGGTCCAGATGTACCGGCTTCATATAAGAAGTTGCTCACCATCATGTAAAGCTGTTGGTACTCCCTTTCCAGATCTGAATCCGGTTGCCGATTATCAACCGTAAAAGATGTTTGTAGGACCGTTTTTGCCGATTGCTCAGAATCGTTTGCATGGGTTCCCTTACCCACGTAGTTTTGTTCCGTGTTCATTTGATTTTAAAAGTTAGGTGAAACACTTGCTCCTTCGCTGGTTTCTCAGGCCGTTAGCGTTGGGGCTTTTTTCTTTATCAAGGCATCACATACGGTCCAGTGGGCAACCTCATCAGTACTATACCACCTTTTCTGTTCGTCATTGACAGTACAATAATATCAATAAACTATGATATATCATAGTTTATTGGGCAAAAATATTTTATTTAAAAAAGGAGCTAACCTCTACGCCTAGCACTTCGGCTACTTTTTGTAGGGTATCAATCGTTAAGTTCTGTTTGCCGGATTCATAATTGGTGATGACAGAATCAGCTACACCCAAATTTTGGCCTAATTCCTTCTGTGTTAATCCTCTGGCCTTTCGTGCTTCTCGAATCGATTGACCTACTTTTTGTCTAATAATTGACATTTATGTGTGGGCTATAGGTATAAGACTGGATAGTGTAAGGCATAGTAAGTGTACAAAGTTACACAATTATCAAACTGTCCGTTAACCTTAACGAAAGACAAGTTGAGTATCCGCTTAATTGTTATTTTTGAAAGAGATAATAATTAAGCCCAATATAATTAAAAATTATATATTCGTCGGGTAAAGGTAAAGATCGGGATTTTTAAATAATTAGAGGGAAATAATAATCATTATCAACAATTTTGTAACATACATAAAGTTAAGATGAATAACGATAAAATCACAGAATATAACTTATTAATAAATAGATTGTTAATTATTTATAGTCATAATGAATTACATAAAACAATGGATAATGATATTTTATTAATTAATAATGATTTATATTATATACTTACTAATTGTGAAGCACATGTAATTGATAGAAATAAATATGTTTTAAATAAAATAATTAAATATCTAGTGGAAAAATGGTTAGTGGCAGCTATTGAGCACAAAGAGAAGTATTTGAAAAATAATATTAAATTTTTATCTGATATATATGCACTAATTTTTCTAAAAGAACTATTTGAATACCATTTAAGTATTGATGAGGGAATGAATTATAAATATGTAAAAAATCATTATGAGAGGTTAATTAGCTTACATTTTCAAGAGACAATAGGAAAGGTTAATTATACTAATATCCCAGAGAGTAGTTTAAAGAAAAGGCTTCTAAGTATAGACCTTTTACTATCTATAGTAGATGAGTTGTCAACTCCACTAGATTGGGCCTTATTATGTGGTGAGAAAGGTGATACATTATTTCATTTAAGAGAGTATAAAAACTCCATTGATGAATATAGAAAAGCAATTGATATTTTCATTATTGAAAATAATACAAGTCTATTAGCAACCACCCAACGTTCAGTAGGAAATAGCTATTTAAAAATCATGAAACTACCAGAAGACGAAATCGAAGTTGCAATAAATCATTTCAAGGAATCTTTAAAATTTTACACAAAATATGATTTTCCTAATGACTGGGCTAGCATAAATAGAAAGATTGCAGATTCATATTTGATGTATAGTTATAATAAAGAGAATATTTCTGAAGCTATAAATTGTCTAAATTTAGCATTGGAAGTATACACTACAGAAAATTTTCCAGAAAATTGGGCAAGCATTCATATGCAATTAGGTAACATTTATTTTGAAAGAATTCATGAAAATCGTGCTAAAAATATTGAATTTGCTATTGAAAAATATAACATAAGTCAATCATTTTTTATGAGAGATGGACACCCTATCACTTGGGCTATGTTACAGCATAATCTAGGAAATGCATATAATGAAAGAGTTTACGGTAAACGGTCAGAAAATATAGAACTAGCAATTCAATATCAAACTCAGGCTTTGGGAATTCTAACAAAAGAACATCAGCCTATTCTCTGGATCGATACAAATGTTCAATTAAGTAATTTATATATTACGCGCCCAACTGGAAATAAAGTCAATAACCTAAAAGATGCAAAAGATATCCTTGACAAATTAATAAATTTTGTAAGCCGTGATAACTATCCTGTACAATGGGCAAGAACTCATGCAACTTTGGGGGTACTGTATAATGAAGAGCCGCAAACGCTTATTTCGGTTAATAAAACAAAAGCATTAGATGAATATAATCTTGCACTCAGTGTTTTTACATTAAATGAATATCCTTTTGAATGGGCTCAAACGAAAAATAACTTAGGGAATCTATATAGTAGACATATTGATGGAGATGTGGCTGAAAGTATAGAAATTTCTATAAACTATTTTAACGAGGCATTAAAGGTTAGAAGTAAAAGTAACTTTCCAAAAGAATGGGCAGAAACCACAAATAATCTGGCTATGGCACTTTCAAGGAGAGTAAGAGGAGACCGTTCTCGTAATATTGATACTGCAATTAAATTATACCAGGAAGTTTTATTAATAAGTAATTTAACGAATTTTCCTCTTGAATGGGCAAATACACAATGTAATTTAAGTATTGCATACCGTGAACGCATAAGCGGCGATAAAGGGGATAACCTTGAGGATGCAAAAGATGCTTTAGAGCTTTCCTTGAATGTATTTAATAAAGAAGACTCACCCGTTGAGTGGGCAATAAGTAAGCAAAATTTAGGCCTTCTATTTATAGATAGAATAAAAGGCGATTTGAATAAAAATATTATAAACTCAATTAATTTATTCCGTGAGTCTTTGGAAATTATTAATAAGATTGACTTTCCTTATCATTGGGCTGCTATACAACTTAACTTAGGTTTAGCATATTATAAGTGTGCTAATAACCAGATTATTGGTTACCTAAAGCTAGCGATAAGTGCTTTTAATCTTGCTTTGGAGGTTTTCACTCCAGATACATATCCAGAAGAATGTAAGTCAGCATCATTTAAATGTGGCCAATCATACTGTCTACTTGATGAGTGGTATGATGCTCGTCAAGTTTTAGAGATTTCACATAGTGCTACTGAAATTTTAAGGCAGCAATTTCATAGAGCAGATAGTAAGAGTAATTTAAGTAACAAAAGCACTTCCTTATATAGTCTTTTAATATATGCATGCATAAAATCACAAGATTATGAAGCTGCTTTTAATTATGTTCAGGCATCAAAAGGCCGTACTGATATAGAACGTTTACAGTCGCTTCAATCAATTGAAGACGTAGTTATGAAATACCCTGAATTGTTACCAAGGTATGAAGAAGTTAAAATTCTCCAGAAGCAATTGGATGCTCTTACATCCAACTCTACAAATAAATCTCGTTCTTCTACTCCAAACTTCATTCCTATAAGCGATGCTAATGAAATGGGAAAATTCAGAAGCTCAACTAATTGGGAAATAAACTCAATACGTCAAAACATAAAAGCTAAATTAGAAGCTATTAGTTATTTATTTCCCGTTTCAACGGCTATACAATATAGTCCTAGTTTTGAAGTTAGTAGCGCAAAAGAATTAGCTAAAAATTTAAATTCTATATTTATTGAATTTCTAAATCATCCTAAAATGTGGATGGCATTTATAGTAGATGAAAACAATTGTTACTATGTGCCATTGCCTAACATTACTCCAACTGATATAAATTCATGTGTAAAGGTTTTGGAATCTTTTCAGCAAGGTAGATATGCTTACGATTTTAGTGGTTTTGAGAAACTTTACAAAGATCTTTGGTTACCATTAATGCCTTATTTGACAAATGAGAAGAGTATTGTAGTAGCACCTCACAGTATATTATACGCCGTTCCTATTGGGGCTTTACAAAGTAATAAATACTCGAGACCTATATGTGAAGAATTTACATTATCTACAGTCTCAAGTATTTCATTTTTATCAGCTATCTACCAACAGAGCAATAAATCACTCAATAATAATTCGAGGTTGTTAAGTATAGTATATGCAGGATCAAGTAGTAAAACAAGTGATTACTTGTACAATGTAGAAGCAGAAGCAATTGCGATAGCTAAAAATTTTGATGAAACAATTAAGTTAACATCATCAGATGCAACACCTGAAAATGTAGCTTTTTATTCTAATAGTCAATTATTTGAAGTAATACATTTTGGTTGCCATGGCTATTTTGATGCAAGTGATTCAAATTATGCTGCTTTGAAAATTAATGGCAGTTTAAGTGTTCAAAATATAATTAACAGTATCAGGTTTAATGGTAGCCCCCTTGTAACATTAGCGGCTTGTCAAACTGGAATGGTCGAACAAGCAACAGGTGGTGATTTAACTGGCTTAACACAAGCATTATTCATAGCAGGTGCTAGCAATGTAATTGCAACTTTATGGCCTGTTAAAGATAGACCTACTAGAGAATTATTAGAGATATTTTATAAAAAACGAAAAGAAGGTGTAAGTAATTCTGTAGCTTTACAATTTGCTATTACAGCAATGAGAAATAATTCTCGCTGGAGAGATCCTTTATATTGGGCAGCATTCCAAATTTTTGGTTTACCTATCTAAATATATTAGGTATTTAGCCATATAAGTTATGATATTCGTTTCTTAATTTAAATTAACAGTATTTTAATAGAAGGAAATATTTAATAAGACAACTTTTACCTTACTTAAGTTTACTAGGTGATCGAAAAAAATTATTAAATATTGCCTTGCGTTAATAAATTTTATATCTATCAACGCAAGGCAATATTTTAAACAGCAATCAACACAGCCGTAGCCGTTTGGCCGGATCTGTACGGACCTAACTTGTTCAGGTAAAATGTAGTGTCATTTACTTCAATACTGCCTAAGCGTACTTTCTTCAGCCGGATAGGTACGGACAGATCCAAACTAGCCACTTCAGCCGGATCTAAATAAACCGATGCCGTCAGCATTCGCGGCCTACGTAACACTCTGACCAGTGGCTTAAAATAGCGGTCAATCAAGGGCTGTTCAGTCTGCTTCAGCACTGGCGAAAAGGCCAAACTGAACGAGTTGTTATCCGTTTTTGCCCCCGCTGGCCGAATTGCCCACCAGCAGGCAGTAAGTGTAACGGCCACATCTAAGAAATCACCAGCAGGCGTAAGGGTTCGGGTCTGAACTGCTACCGTTTTGGTTGGTTCGACCAGAATAAGCCGCGCTGAGGCATCATTTTTATTGATATTCGTGGTATCGCCTGACTTGCTGATTGATCTGGTTTTGATCAAAATCGGGCTTCCGTACCCGCCAATGGTGTTTTCAGACGACAAACAGGCCATAAAAGGCAAGTCAAACAGGGTTGTTTCCGTTGGGTTTGAACTGTTTCCACTCAATAAAAAGCCGTCACCATAACCGATGTATGACTTTTCATCGTATTCTTTCCACTTGCACCAGTTTTTTGCCGCGTAGCCTTCCAATTGTACTGAATATTCCGGCTCATTGGTTTCATCGACCATCATTGACCAGTCTTTCGCAGTCGGCATTTGGGCAATCACATCATTCAGTGGCACCAGCTTAACCGTTTTTCGCTTTTCGTCAACGATAAACGTACCCTGCATGATTTTGGCAATACTGAGGGCTAGATCTGTACAGGAAATATCAGCCGGTAAGTTTTCAGCTACTGGCCAGGTATCACCCAAATGAACCAGACCGTCAGGCACGAAACTTACCCACGTTTCACCAGCCAGTAGGCTAAAATAATAGGCATAGTCAGCTAGTTTTGTCCGGCTGCTACCTGTTAGCCTAAACTGAAGTTCATCACCGGCCAGACAATCAATCGTTTCATCGATGGTCAGAATCTCAGTAATGTTTAGCCCATTATAGTACCCACCTTTCGAGTAGTGCGTAGTGGCAATCGGCTGGCCGTTCTTTTCCAAGATGAACTCAATGTCAGCAGCCCCGTAGCGAACAACAGACACATACATTAGTTGAGCCTGCACCTTCAAACGCATGTTATTTGGACATACGTAACTGTAACGATCAGTCTTGAAGGGCTTTAGTTTGCCCTGTGTGTAGCCGTCCAGCACCATGTTATCAATGCTGAATGGAACAATCTGATTAACGGTGTGGCCAGACGAAAGCTTAATGCTGGTGGTGGTGCCGTTGGTGGTTATTTGGGCCGAACGGTCATCTATCCACTGGTCATCATGGGCTTTCGGATCAGCACCGACGAACGGCAAAACCAGTACTTCAAACAGCGGATCTTTCAGCCAGTCACCAACGGGCTTGTAACCGGCTTCTTTGCAGATCTGGCCGAATATCGTTTTCGCATACACACCAGGGCAAATTGTATCATACGGCATAATGCCAGCATCTATACCACCGTAGTCAACCATCGGATAAACTACGCCCTCAGCATTACCGGCTAGGGATGTGATCTGGTCCAGTGTCCACGGGTGATTGAGCCGGGAAAGATCCAGGCTTGTAAGCATCTTGTCTTTGATGGCATCAAAAAAAGAAATAAGGCTATCATAAAGATTGACCTTCCAGCCAGCCGAAAAGCTATCAAATTCAACGATACCCTGAAACGTGCGTTCGCCTTCATCGATGACAAAAGCCGGTAGTTGCCGGTATGGGTTTGGCCCACCGGCATCAATCTGTTCACCGCCGTTCATCAGATCACGGACAACCTGACTGTCAGGTAATCTGAAGGAGTTAGAATAAGAAGCAGTACGGGCATCTGGTTGTGTTAGATCATTTCCCTGAAACGTAAGGGAAAAGTCTATTTCACACACCCACACATTGTTAATATATAATCCGTCTTTCATTAATTTAGCTGTCTATTAAGTTGAAATTTTACTGACTGAAATAGCTGTTGTTTTTTCGCATTGGGCGGCTAATTCTAGGTCCGCCAACAGGTACATTATATTTGGTATAAACCGCGCTCCGAACTGCATCTAAAGCATGATTATAGGCGTCAATGGGCGTGTTGGTTGCTACACCACCTGCCATGATCCATTGATAATTGCGGACCTCACGCCGAATATTTAAGCTACGTTTGGTGTAATGCACCTGGTATTCTTTTAGCTTACTGATGCCTGCATTTATTGAGCCTGGTCCTTTTGTACAAGGCTTTATATTAAGGCCATTTAGCCGCTGGCCACTCTCTAAAGTTGTGCCCCTTCGGATCTCTTCAATACTTTTTGGTTCGGCATTATCGGCAATCACCTCTTCCTGAGAATTTACTTTAGCCAGGTGTGCCCGTTGTAGAATATCGGGATTAGTTAAGCCTGTTTCATAGATCAATTCATCCAGGTACATGTTCTTACCGCTTAGCCCTATACGTATCAGTGTCGTTGGATCATTCGAGTAACCAAAGTCCATACCGGCAAACTGCACATCACAAGCGGGAAACTCATCGATTTCAATCCAGTCAGAAAAGACCATCGCTTCGGTTGATGGCCTTGGATCTTGCTGATAAAGGCTATTAAACGTCAATGGGCTGTTTTGTCGAATGGCTTCTAAGCGTTCGCTAGAATGACGTTCAGGCCATAAAGCTGCACCGATAGGCCGTTGGTCATATGGAACAATATCAACCGTTTTAAGAGCAGCAAAGCTGACCACTTCCCAACCATTCGGATTTGATTCTGATCGGTAGCCATCGCGTTCCAGAAACCTGCCTGCTGGATCGTCTTCATCCCAACGAGTAGTCACATAGAGAATCTGGCTATCGTTGTGAAAACGTGTCTCTACCACGTCTACAATCCATGACCAGGTGTTCTCCCTGATGGTTAGCGATTGAGCTTCTAAGCGGTCTTTTAGCAAGTCGTCTAAGATGGCCACATCGACCGGATCACCCGTTAGCGGTCCCTGCCTGCCAACTGACTTCAAAGAACCACTAAAGCCCACCAAGTCAAATTGTTCAGTTGTACGGGCAACGGCTTCATCTTTTGCACTGGCAAGACGAACAGCCGGAAACAAAGCTTGATACCGTGGGCTGGTTAATCGCTGCTGAATTTCCCTGTTGAATTTCTTAGCCTTTGATGCTGCATAGCTGAGGACGGCAATTCGTAAGTTTGGATTTAGACCGAACAAATAAGGCGGGAAAGATCTGGTAGCCACTTCAGACTTCCCATTTTGAGGAGGCATAAAAACCATTAACTTTTTGATCTCTTTCCGGGCAAAGCGTTGTAGACGCTCACAGATCACACTATGAAACCAAGTCATCTGGTAATCAGGCTTGATCTGTGGCACGAAGTGGGCAAAGTCACGCCGGGCAAGTTCCCGGCGTACCTGCTCTATGCGGATAAAGTCAGGACTCAGCGTTTCCACGATTGGCTTTGGTTTCGAGTTCGGTTAATAATTGCTTCAATTGGGCATCGCTGAGGTTGCCTAAATCATTCGTTTCGACTTTACCCGAGTGAGCTACCTCTACTTTATCACGCCACTTGGCCGGTTGTCGATTCTTCAGCCAGTTTAATGCTGCACCAGGATCAGGCGGAATAAGCTTAATAACTTCCTTTGTGACGGTCAATTGATCATCAACTAGTTCACGTGTCACCTCAGTAAATTCAATGCCGATAGCCCGTTTATAGAAGCCCTCAGCAACGTTGGCATCCGCTACTTTTTTTCCTTCCTGGACTCCCCGCAAAAAATCAGGATATTGCCGCTTCCAATTATCAATGGTGCGAATTGTAACGCCAAATGATACAGCTAGTTCTTCATCCGTAGCGCCTTCCAGTAGGCAGTACTTACGGGCCTGTTCTGCATATTCAGGCTTGTATTTTGTTGGGGCACCTCGCTTTGTCTGTTTCATCTTTTTTAGCTGTCGTTAATGGGTAATACTTATTGTGGAGATAAGAAATCCAGGCTGAAGCGGAGTATTCCTTCATCACTGGCATAATGATTATTGTACTGACTAATCAGCTTAGCAGCGTGAGGAAAAGCATCGTAGAGCATATAGAATGAACTGTAAGGCTTTGGTTGTCGGAGAGTGGTTAAGCGTTCCTCAATTTGCTCATCCGACAGGGCAGACAGGTTCTTGATTTCCGGTAGGTATTTATTTGGTCCTTCCAGATTCATTACTACGTTGCCAAAGCCAGAATCGTAGTTCTGTGTGAGATAGTATTCATACTCACTGGCCATTTCTCCCAAGCTGTTCCAAATAGCTTTAGGGGAGTTACATGCTTCATCTTCTTTTGTTGGACCAAATGTCAATTGAGTGATGACCTGACTACGCTGAAACCGCTGCTGAAAAACAGTAGCAATAATTCTGAAAGGATTAGGGATCTGACTTCTATCAAATTCCACCAGATCAATCGTAATGTCTAACACCTGATGAGATTGCTTTTCAGTCAGTAACCGTTGCACAGATTGCAAAGCAGCTTGCCGGGAGGATAATAAACTGCTATCTCGAAAGGTGTGGGATTTGTGATAATTAGGATTTGAAAGGTCTTTCGCTTTTACCACGTAACCAGGTACTACGGGCTGTTCTTGGATGTTCATCGGTTTATTTTCGTTTGATTGGAAATTTGTCTTGTGATTAAGGTACATGGGCTTGTAAAATGCGTTTGGCTTTGTTTATCAGCCGTTCAATGTGTGAGCCAACTTCTACCCCGTTTTCGTTGTGAAAGCCTTCCCAGGGCGGTTTATGGCTTCCGTTTTTACACCGTTTGTCTAAGACCTCGACTACAGTTAGGGCCAGGCTGATTAACTCGTCATTTGGGCTTTTCATAGGGTAAAGGGTGGCTTACGGTGGAAGGGGTGGCTTACGACTCCATAAGCCATGACAACTAACTGTTTTACAACAACTTACGGGCTATTTTTGGGGTGGCTTGCGGTAACTGGCAAAAACTTTCCTTACAGAGAAAAATATTTTTTTATGTTCCCTCTTTCTCGAATTATTTTTCCCTTATTACATAAATACTTATTCACAAGCCACTTAAGCCACTATATATAAACTATTAATAATAAGGAGGTTAGGGTGGATTAGGGGTGGCTTAAACCCGGCTTTAAGTGGCTTACGGATTGTCTAAACGAAGCACATCGTACACCCAGGGTCGTCTTTGCTTCTTAGTTTGAGGGTCTTTACCAAATCGCTTTTGGTAAGATTTCAATCCCATCGCTGCCAGTTCCAGCCTGATCTTATCGCTTTCGAGCCTACGACCACCAGCCCGACTCTCAAGGCTAAGGTGAATCTGAATCAGTTCCAGATGTTCAACTACCTCCCCACCTTCACCTGTCGGTTTAGCAAAAGAGCATTCCAGGAGTTGCCTTTCAATTGACCACTTTTTAAAGCTCCCTGTTTCCTCTTCCAGGCGTCTTATATCGTCACTTGATAAAGAATACCCTTCGCCATTTGTGTAAGCGTGATAGGCTTCCATCAGCAAATCTGTTTTATCGATAGTGTTATATAATTCCCGGTTAATCGACAGTACGTTAATCGGAATGATACGCCTATTGCCTGTGGGATCGCTAAGAATCGCCTGCGGGTTACTCGATCCACAGAGTGCAGCCCGACGCCGTAACTTCACGTTAGTACTGCCATACGGTTCGCGGAGGTCAAAAACCTTAGCCGAAAGCAGGTTTTTCATTAACCCCACGTCCTGAAATGATTTACCCGATAACTCATCTAAGAAAACAATCCAGTTTTCACAGAGTAATATCTCGTCATCTTTGCCTCGGTCCAGTTTAGTTTCAGCAAAGTATCTTTGTAGTCCATCAGGTAACAGACGCCTAAAAAATTCGGTCTTGCCAATGTTTTGCGGTCCGGTCAGAATCAACATTAAGTCGCATAAATTATCAAAAGCCAACGCGACCAGGCCGATCAACCATTTTCTAAAAAAGTATTCAGTGTAGGTTGGGTCAAATCCATTCCCTTCCCAGCCAGTATCCGTTTCAATCGTGGCCGCTAGCTGTGCGATAACGCCAACCGGCTTACGGTCCCGGTGATGAATAAAGAACTGTTGCAGCGGATTAAGGGGCGGGACTGTCTTATGAGAAAAAAGAAGCGATTCAAAAGCCTGTCTTCCTAATTTTCCATCGAAGAGGATCAAGAGTTCATTAAATAACTCATTCACCTCCCATTTCCCGTTGAAAATGATCCCATTCGGCTTTTCAATACGCCGGGACACCAGGTTAAAGAAAAGGGCGTGTTGAAGCTGAATGTGCCTTATCGTCTGCTCATAAATGGTCTCCTGAGTATCAATACTGCCAGTAGCATTATAGACCTGCTCCACAATGGGCCGCGACTCCTGGTGTGGTATATCCAGCATTTTCGCCAGCGTATCCACGGCGCTGTTAAGGCTAACTTTATTTTTTTTGCTGTTACTTGAAATGCTGACGATCTCCTTTGTACGCGGAGTCATGATGTCCAGACCGGCGCTTTTAGCCACATGATAAAAAGTAGCTATTGTAATCTGTTTGGCTCCATAACGTAGTAAGTAATCGTATTGCTTGTTACATTCCTCCGGTTCGTACTTGGGGCTGAACTGGCTAACGCGGTGAAAAAATTCCCTACCATTCGCGCCATATCCCGCCACGAAAGCAAAGCCCATTTTAAACCAATCGTCGTAAGAATCCGTAAGATTTAGCTGCCGACTTTCGATCTGGCTAATGACGTGTTCTATATCCTCATTCGTATGTACGTAGTCCGAAATTGGCTTTTCACTCTTTTTTCGCTCCGATGCTTTAAGGTATTGCCGGAAAACTAACGACTCTTCATTGGTGAACAGATTAGGGTCATAACTGACATAGCGCAACCGTCCTTTGTTTTTACAAGATGGATCAATGAACCGGCCGTATTTTTCCAAGTAGTACCGCTCAAGAGCTAAAAAAGCATCTTCCCATCGTTCAGGCTGAATCTTTACCAAAACGCAAAGACCCTTTCCCCGACACGAGACCCAGACCGCAAAACTGTACGGATCGCTGCATAATTGTTTGCATGTTTCGTCTAGCTCATCGTTCAGGTAATCAAAGTCAATGGCCATCAAACCCGAATAATCTACTACACCTTCGTTGGTTCGATTATTGACCTCAAGTGTCCCGGCAATCGTAGCCGCTGGCAAATCTTTTTTATACTTATCCTGCTTTTCTTTATCAGCTTCCGAGCGTAGTTGTTCTATTAGGTTTTGGTGCTTGCCCAAAACAATTTGATCTAGAAAATCCCTTACCGTAATGTCGGTGCCAACCTTATCATACGTATTTTTATACATAGTGATAGGGGCCAACATCGTTTTTGACTTTGTTGTCGATAGCATCGCAATAGATGAATTAGGTAAGCGGGTTGGGGGTAGGGTCGGTCATATCCTGAATGGCTTTATCAAGAAGCCAGTGATAAACCCGACACTGTTTTTGATACAGACTTAAGGCAAATTGATGGTCCTCATCAGGCAGGGGAATGCCAGCGGCTATAAACTGAATAATACGCAGTATGCTGGTAGCGTCATCCTGGGTCAAGATGAGGTTATCTAATCGATTGCGGGGGCAGGCACATTGGCAACGTCTTTTGCGCTTGCTAGGGGTGGAGTTTGGGCGCTGGTTCATATTGTCTTGCGCGCCCTGCCGCGTTGCTTACCTAACTGATTATTTACTTGCTCATTAGCAGCTCGTTCGAGTGCAAAAGTATCAAGTGAGGATCGGCGCGTCTGACTGCGTAGCCAGTTGAGTACACTGGCTTTCTCGTACAAAACACGTTTCCCAAATTTGATAACGCCGGGTATATCACCTGCTGCTGACTTGATTCTCAAGGTACTGGCTGGAACACCGGGGCAAGTGGTTACTAACCACTTAAAATCACCGTAAGGTTCGGCATCAGTCGTGCCGGAATGGTTACTGAGAAGAGTGCGTATTTCGTTTTGTCCTTCTCGAATAGCGGCAAGTTCTTCCGCAAAAACTTCAAACCAATTTATCACGTTTGTTTGTTCGCCGGATATGTTGCGCGGTGAACAGAACAAATATCCGTAAACAAAAAAAGTCACTTTGAAAGTGACCTTTTCGATATAGTTAAATGTCTGATAATCGAGAAGTTAATTAAAAGGTCATAAAGGTTTCAAAAAAAGCCACTATTGTTTTAGTCGTATTTGGTTAGAGGTTTCTACAGTTTCGTTACCCCGTAGAACCTTATATGCATAGTCGTATGAAACCGGCTTAGGGTTCTTTTTTCCCCAACTGATATATGCTGCTAACCAGTTTGCTAGTTCTTTCATATCGGCTAAAATTGGATTGGTTCGTGCTTCTCTGGCTACTTTAAAGATATAAGCTAATGAATCAGCCCTTAGTTTCACCCAAATGCGATCATTAGAATACCCTTTTTCTAACAGTTCTCCCAACGCGCCATGTTGCTCAGTTGGAGTGTAAATAGAAAGCGTTTTAAACAAGCGTGTTTGCATCTGGTCGGGTACATACAAATTAGGCTGTAGTTCGTATGGGGTTGATGCTACACCTGACCGAGCACCTTCAGTAATAGTATTTGATGTTGATGTAGGTAAGTTAGGCGTAGGTATATCGGAAGAGGTAAATTCAGCTAAAATCTTAGTAAGTCGTTTTTTCAAACTTACGGCTGCACCATGCGTGAATTTTGCCTGAAAAGCAGGATATGTAATACTTAGAGCATCGGCTCTATCAGTTACTTTAGCTTTTACATCCTCAATAAAAGCAACAAGATCAAATTCAGGATTGTCAATGCGATAGTCGCGTAATAACATACGGATAGTCATTGCTAACCATTCTATTTCAAGCGGCCTCCCATCTACGAAAGCTTTTAAGGAATCATCTATATCATCTTCTATAGCACTTTCATTGGCTATAATTAATCCATCACGTATATTAAAGCGGTGCCTCTCATATAATGGTCGTTCTTTATCTTCTAAATAAGCTTGATAACTCGCCTCAATTTCTTTATTCCTTCCTATGCTAAACCTTTCTTCATGGGTCTTTATAATACATACACTTTTTGGAGATAGGGCATCAGCTTTATTTCTTTCTTGCATATCTGCACGATAAGAATAAGTCTTACCAGAATCCGCACTATGAAGCCAACGGCCACTATTATACCGGATTAGTTCATTGGGATTTTCAGGGTAAGGCTGAAAAACTTGACCTTCTCCAACTGTTATATTATTGTCTATCATGATCTTATAAATTTTCAAAAGCAGCATCCACTAAATCAGTCTCAAACTCAGATAAATAAATCTGTGTTGTGCGTTCATCACTGTGGCCCATTGCTTCGCTAATGACTGCTGTAGCCACGCCGGAACGCTTGAGGGCCATAGCAAAAGAATGTCTTGATACATACGTGGTGAGCGTTGTTTGGATACCTACGGCGGTTCCAATCGTTTTTAGATCGAGGTTTACTTGCCCCATGATTTTCCCGCAACGGTTTTGTCGTTGGGTCGGTGTAGTATGTAAAGCTGTGTTGAGGATTGGGAACACATAAGCGGCAGTATGTACAGTTTCGGGCTTGTAATGTTCGAGAATTGCCAGGGCTTGCGGCATAAGCCGAATTGAGAACCTACCGCCTGTTTTCTGCCTAATGTAGCTTAGGCGGGGTTTGTTGTCTAAGTCAGTGCCGATATTAGACCAGCGTAGGGCAGCCATGTCTACAAAGTTGATACCACCACAGTAGTACGAAAATAGGAACAGGTCTTTTGCCAACTGTAACCGATCCTGTGTATTGCGCAAGGTGGCATATTTGCCGTTTTCCTGTGGGGGCTGGTAGGCTTCAATTTTGCGTATGTCGCTTTTACTAATCGCTCGTTTGGTAGTTCGAGTATCAAACTTACCAATTTGGAACTTGTGATTTTCGGCGGTGTTACGGGCAAAAGGGTAGGAGGTAGGTTTAGCGTAGCCGTTGGCAATGGCTTTATTCAGGACAGCGCGGAGGGTTCTAAATCTGACCGACAGTGTAGAATCCGTTACTGTCTCGCTTCTCATCCGGTTTTCCCATTGGTTACAGAATTTGACTGTAATGCCATCAAACGGCACGTCTTGACCTTCACCCATGAACCGACGTAAGCTGTTTTGCACATCTTTGTAAACTCGTTTATTACCTACATTCCCGGTTTTATCAAACTGGCTAATTAACTCGTCGAAATATTCTAGTAGTTGAAATCGGCGCAAGTCGTTACGTTCATCAATAACTTTGTGAACAATACTACTAGCATCATGACGGGTATCATTAACAGCAAGTTCTTCAGCAGCCTCAGTAAACCTCTCTTTCCATTTTTCTAAAGCCTTTTCCAGAGCCTTACGCTTTTCGGCGGGGTAACTCTGTCTGATTTCGTGCTTATTAGGATTCCAGAATTGCGGATGCAAACTAAGGCCAGTAGTAATGTGCTTACGGGTTCCCTCTTTATGGATTCGCACTACAAACGGATGTGAGCCATCAGCCAGAGTTTTTGAAGTCCATAAAACTATTTTAACGCTTGCCTTTTTCTCTCTGATTTTGCCTGTTTCCGCCATGTCGGTAGGTTTTGAATGTGCAAACCGGTTTGCGTACTGGTTTGCATTTGCCAAAAATACTACCAAAAACAACAATAACAAACGAAAACATAATAGTAATTATATTATTGAAAATCAATGTGTTGCACTCTATAATGAAAATTGGTCCGTAATATAGATTCATGCTTTGGGAGCAGGAGGTCGTAGGTTCGAATCCTGCCACCCCGACATCTAAAGTCCCAGTAAAAAAACCGATTAGCAAATAAGCTAATCGGTTTTTTTATGTTTGGATTTGTTTGGTTGAAACAAGTATACAGATGACTAAGATAAAAGCAATATCGAATAGTGGGGATGATACTACGATTGACGTAATTGAAGATACTATCATTTGCCCAAATTGTCATGTAAATATTATTCCTAAGCCATTGTATGCTTTCGTCCGCTCGAATGGATCAAGTATCGATTTAATGCTTAGATGTCCTAATATCAATAATTGTGGATCTGTTTTTATTGGAGTGAATCAAAAAACAATTTCGTCGTCTGGCTATCCTACATTTTCATCGTCTGGCCCCATATTTAAGGGTACTGTTAGGCCTAGGCAATTTAGTGATACAATAAAGGCTCTATCAGCGCCATTTGTTACGATATACAACCAAGCATACACATCAGAACAGCAAGGCTTATCGGAAATATGTGGAGTAGGTTATAGGAAGGCTATAGAATTTTTGATAAAAGACTTTGCAGTTTTAAATAATCCGAACGAAACTGATTTAATTCTAAAAATGCCATTGATGCAGTGTATTAATAAATTTGTTGAAAGTGGCAATATTAAGAAGGTAGCAGAGCGGGCAGTTTGGTTAGGTAATGACCAAACCCATTATGTTAGACTATGGGATAACCACGATTTGCAAGATTTAAAAAGATTAATTGATCTAACAGTACATTGGATTGAAGCTGAAGAGTTGACTAAAGAAATCATAAATAATATGCCTCGAAAATGACTTGGACTAAAAATATATCATCCGACTCAATACACTACAGTATTGCTTCACTTTTGAGTAGTCACTAATAGTCTCTTTTTTCATTTTGCCTGATAACAAACCCTTCGCGACAATAATACAGTGTTGGGTAACTTGGACGAGTATATAGTAGCGATTAGCTAATTGTAAGGTTTGTATAATATAGGATTATAGAAAATATATGCTTACATGTATAATTGTTGAAGATGAAACTATGGCTCGTACATCATTGCAACGTCTGTGCAAGCAGCATAGTGCGCTGGAGGTGTTGGGCGTATTTGACAACACGATAAGTGCCCTTGACTTTCTAGCTGAACAGGATATAGACTTGATTTGGCTGAGTGTTGAGATGCCGGGTTTGTCAGGTTTTGATCTATTAGAACAGCTACCGTCTGTACCATATGTAATCTTAACAACTAGAAAGATCGAGTACGCGTTTGAAGCTTTTCAGTACAATGTAACAGATTATCTAAAGTTACCGATTACATTACCTCGTTTCAATATAGCCGTTGAAAAGGTACTAGAGTTGAGTACACGTCTAAAGCAGAACACAACCGAAGAACGACAGGAAATATATGTCAAAGTTGATAGTCGTTACATAAAACTTACACATCAGACAATACTATATGTCGAAGCCTACGGTGATTATGTCAAGGTAGTTACTACGGATAAGACATATACAGTATATACAAAGATGAACCGTATCGAAGAAAAATTAGGGCACCTATTTATACGCGTACATCGTAAATATATAGTCAATATTGACAAAATAGAAGACATTGAAGAGAATACACTAGTCATTTTAAAACAGGTTATTCCTATTGCCAGAACGTATAGGGCAGAATTAATGAACCGTCTCAATTTGCTTTAATTATACACTATAGAGGAAATGGTTTCAAAGCGCCATATATCGTGTAAAAATAACCGTTCATCGAAGGTGGGTAACCGAAAAACCTCCTTTTAGGGCTCAATACAGCGTGTATTGCGCGATTTGTCGAGAAAATATTGTAAATGATTGCATTTGGGCGAGGAAAAGCTACGCTTCATCGAATTTACCAGTATCAATTACCTTTTGCGCTACAATTTTAGGTCAGAAAGTGATAGCAAGCTTTCTTAAACCGATTTGTATAATGCAAAAGCGTTTAAAAAAGCCAGGGCCCGGCCGGAAGCCGAACCCTGATGAGAATGGTAGCCAATCAATTCTAGTAAAGTGGCTTGGTTACCTTCGAACTGTAGTGCTTTTAGTTGACATTATTGATCGACATCTAAACTAAAAGCGAACGTTGTTGAGCCCTGTATTAGCAGTACAGGGCTCTTCTATTTAGATAAGACAAATTTACTCATAAATAAATGAACCAGACAAGTCTAAGTTATTGTGTTTGTGCTTTTGAAACGTTTTACTGAGCTAAACGAGCCAATAAAATATACTTATCGACTGACGAACACTCAATTTTTTGCTCTATTAGATAGGCTCGAATCGAAAAGACGTCATACATAGGTTTCTTGCCTTCTTACCGGTGCGTCAGCGTCTTATTTATTATAGGAGGACCGTTCGCCCGGATTACATATAACACAATTACTAAGGTAGTTAGCTATATAGGCAGGTAGATGGTAAAGGTAGCCCCTTGGCCGGGTTGGCTGGTAGCCGTTATCGCCCCGCCATGATTGGTCACTACGCGTTGGCAAATGGCCAGTCCAATACCCGTACCCACATACTCGCTCTTGCCATGTAAGCGCTGGAAGACCTGAAAGATGCGGTCCCGGTACTGCTCATCAAAACCAATCCCATTATCCATCACCGCAATCTGGTGGTATGCCATAGCTGACCGGGCGGGCTTGAGGCCGGCAGGCAACTGATCGGCCGCCACCTGGCTGGCCTTAATGACAATGTGGGGAGTTACCCCTGTACGCCGAAACTTAAGCGCATTGGTCAGCAGATTTTGAAACACCTGACCCAACTGCGAAGCATCGCCCTGTACAGTAGGTAGGGGGTCAACACTCACCTGAGCGCCCGTTTCTTGGATGCTCATCTCGACCGTGGTCAACACTTGCTCAAGGACCCAATCCAGGGACACCGGGCCGCTGGCATCCCGCTGGGTAGCAATACGTGAGAAGTCCAGCAGGTTTTTGATCAGGGTGGACATGCGGCTGGCCGCAGACTGCATCCGCTCCAGGTAGGCTAGCTCATCCCCTACCGAACCGGTGTAACGACTTTTGAGAAGGTCGCCAAACGACTGGATCTTTCGTAAGGGTTCCTGCAAGTCATGAGAGGCAATGAAAGCAAACTGTTGTAAGTTCTCGTTGGAGCGTTGCAGGTCCTGATTGGCCAGCTGCAACTGGTGCGTTTGCTGGGCTACCCGCTGTTCGAGGAGTTCATGACTCAGTTTGTGCTGGGTAATGTCCACCACCATGCCCACAAAGCGGGTAGCTACCCCCTGCTGGTCAAAGTAAGCCTGCCCCTGTGCACGAATCCAACGCAACTGGCCGTCGGTTAAGCCCACGGTGCGGTACTCGATGGAATAAAAACCCGACTGGTAGCCTTGCAGGGCTGCTTGAACGACGGCATCGGTTCGCTCCCGGTCATCGGGATGCACCCCTTGCAGAAACAGTGAATAACTGACGCTGGCCAGGGGCGGTAAGCCAAATAAGGCTTTGCATTGATCCGACCAGATCAGCTCGCCCGTGGCGGGGTTGAGGTCCCAAGTACCTATCTCGGTGGATTCGATAGCCATCTGTAACCGCTGCTGGGTGATCTTTAATTCATGGATGTCGGTAACTGAGCCCACAAAGCCCAGAAAGGTTCCTTGGGCGTCAAAGCGGGGGCGGCCCGTATCTTTCATCCAGTAGTAGGTGCCGTCGGCGGCTCGTAGCCGATAGTCCAGTGCAAAGGGTTGCCGGGCCTGGTTGGCGGCCAGGAAGATAGCACCCGATGGCTGAGCATCGTCAGGATGGACCGCCGTCAGCCAGCCGGTGCCCAAGGCCTCCAACTGGTTTTGTCCGGTGTAGTCATACCAGCGTTGGTTGAGGAACACACAGCTAGCGTCGGGTTGGGTGACCCAAATCATCACCGGCAAATCGTCGGCCAGGGGTAGGAGCTTGTCTAAATTGGTTGGGTCGGGTAGTGCAGATGACATGCTGGAAGGTAATATATGGTATAAATATCATTTGATTTGGGGGCATCTGGGGGCGTACCTTACTGGAGAACGTCACCCGGGAAAAGTACATTGATTTAGTTAATAGCCCATCGGCTGCCGGTTGAGTTCCATAGACCTAATACGGTCCAGAATTTTGGACATGGAGGCAAGGGGTCAGGTAATTTTTACGGGAAACCCCTTTTATCAGCTCCTTCGTATGTCATTGCGCTAAAAACGTCTGGCCCCGGAAGTAGATACATACATACCTCTTAGTCTCACTGGGGAGAGTAATTTGAGACTATAATACAGGTCGCTTGATTTGTAACAGGGTAGGGGCCTTCATACTTTACTTGTCAAAGCACAAAAGTCACTATCCTTTCATAAGAATTACTTGCCGTCAAGTAATTCAAGCTGTTCGATCACAGGAGGCATACTCAATAGCGTATCAGCATTTGCCAACAACGCCTTCGCAATTTCACCGCTCAGGTGGGCTTGCCGGTCGTCTCCGGTGGCAAATGTGTCGAAAATACCAAACGTATTCTCATTTATCCTGAAGGCATACCAGCGAATGGTGCCCTCTTCTCGTTGAGCCGTGGCCAGGTTTTGCTTGAACACGAGCCAATAATGACAGTCTTTCCATGATATATGAGTGTAAAGGTTTGTAATGTGTGAGACAGTTAATAAGCGTACGACTTTGGTCCTACGTTTTGCCCTTCATTCAAAACACGTGATAGGGGAAATAGACTTGTCATGATGTTGATTAGGGGGGACTTAGCTCGGGCTTCAGAATGTTCGCCAGGAATGGTGCCGTGCGGCTTGCCTGACACGCGGCAATCTGGGCGGGTGTCCCTGCCGCAACGATCGTGCCGCCCTGATTCCCCGCTCCAGGTCCCACGTCGACCACCCAATCACACTGGGCGACCGTACGCATATCATGCTCGACAACGATAACGGTATTGCCCGCATCAACCAGGCGGTTCAGCTGAACAAGAAGACGGTCGACATCACGCGGATGCAGGCCTGTGGTCGGCTCGTCCAACACGTAGAGGGTGGTGCCCCGTTGCGTACGTTGCAGTTCGGTGGAGAGCTTGATGCGCTGGGCCTCCCCGCCGGAAAGCTCGGTCGCACTTTGCCCAAGTTTAAGATATCCCAGGCCAATATCCCTCAGCGTGTCCAGGGACCGCAACACTAACGCTTCCTTAGCAAAAAACAGGCAGGCTTCATCAACTGTCATGTCCAGCACATCTGCAATGGATTTGCCATTCCAGTTGATCTCCAGCGTCTTCTCGTTATAGCGGGTGCCATGACAGGTCGGACAGGGGGCATACACGCTCGGCATGAACAGCAGCTCGATACTGACCTGGCCTTCTCCCTCACAGGTTGGGCACCGCCCTTTGGCGACGTTGAAGGAAAAGCGGCCGGCATCGAAGTGTCTCTTACGGGCCTCCGGCGTTGCGGCAAAGAGTTTTCTGACCTGATCAAAAAGCCCGGTATAGGTGGCCAGGTTGGAGCGTGGCGTACGTCCGATTGGTTTTTGATCCACCTCAATCAGTCGCTGGATGGCATCGATATCGCCCCCCAATCGACCGATGGTTTTTTCGGCAGGGGTATTTTCCAGCGTATCTTCCTCGGCCTCTTCCCGTCTCATGCCCAGGTGCCCGGCCACCAGATCCAGTAGAGACTGGCTCACCAGGCTGGATTTACCCGACCCTGAGACACCGGTCACAGCAGTAAAGCAACCCAGCGGAAACGAAACATTCACGCCCTTGAGATTATTCCGTCGGACTCCTTCCAGGCCTAGCCAGCCTTTTGGGGCACGGTTGGGGGACTCAAGCCGGGCTGTTTCCTCAAACAGGTAGGGCCGGGTGCGGGACTCGCTGACCGTCCTAAGGCCTTGTGGTTCTCCACTGTAGAGAATGCGCCCGCCCGCACTGCCCGCTTCAGGGCCAACATCAACGAGCCAATCGGCACGACGCATCATCTCAACGTCGTGTTCGACCACGAAAAGTGAGTTGCCCGACGCTTTGAGCCTGTCCAGTGCGTCGAAGAGCGCGTGGCCATCGGCCGGGTGCAGTCCTGCCGTCGGCTCGTCCAGCACATAGATGACCCCAAAGAGCTGGGAGGAGAGTTGAGTGGCCAGCCGCAGCCGCTGCAGCTCCCCGGAGGAGCAGGTGGGCGTGCTGCGGTCAAGCGACAGATAACCAAGACCCAGCTCGATGAGCGTTGTCAGCCGATCCAGAAGATCACCGCACAGGCGCTCGGCAGCGATGCGCTTTTCAGGCGAAAGATCATCCGTACGGCGCACATCAGGCGCTCCCTTGTGCGCTGAGCCCCCTGCCTGCTGGCGCCTATCCAGCGCGGCTTTGGCCTCCTGGCGACTTACAAGCGACTTTGCTGCATTCATGTCGGCGGCAAATTCGCCATTCGCGGCCGGGGTGATAACGTCTGCCAGTTGGTCCAGGGAAAGATGCGAGAGATCGGCGATGTCGTAGCCAGCGAAGGTAACTGAAAGTGCCTCGGGCTTTAAGCGCTTGCCCTTGCATACCGGGCAAAGGCTACTGATCATAAACTGGAGCACACGTTTGCGCATCGCTGCACTGTCGGTATTGGCCAGCGTGTGCTCCAGGTTTCGCCTGGCGCTGCTGAAGGTTCCCTGATAGCTCGGTTCCATCTTCAATCGCTGAGCCTGCCGCGTTTGGGCCGGGGTGAGGCCTGCATAGACTGGCACCGTCGGCTGCTCGTCCGTAAAGAGAATCCACTGTCGATCGGTTTTGGGCAGGTCTTTCCAGGGTGTATCGATGTCATAGCCCAGTGAGACTAAAATGTCGCGCAAGTTCTGACCGCCCCAGGCCGTGGGCCAGGCGGCAATGGCTCGTTGGCGGATGGTCAGCGATGGATCTGGAACCATCGACTCTTCGGTCATGGTATGCACCCGGCCCATGCCCTGGCAGCGGGGACAAGCCCCTTGCGGGGTGTTAAAGGAAAAATCCTCGGCATAGAGCATCGTCTGGTGGGCGGGGTAGGTACCCACGCGCGAGTAGAGCATGCGCACCAGGCTGGAGAGCGTCGTCAGACTCCCTACCGTCGAGCGCGCATTGGGCGTACCGCGTTGCTGCTGCAGGGCGACGGCGGGCGGCAGGCCGTCAATGGCATCGACATCCGGCACGCCGACCTGATCGATCAGCCGTCTGGCATACGGGGAAACCGATTCAAGATACCGTCGCTGTGCTTCGGCATAGAGGGTACCGAAGGCCAGGGACGATTTGCCCGAGCCGGAAACACCGCTGAAAACCACCAGCTGATTGCGGGGTATGGAGACGTCGATATTTTTGAGGTTGTGCTCACGAGCCCCCCGCACGCGGACAAATCCGGATGCTGCTTTATCGTCCTGGTCGTTGGCGTTTGTTCGTCGAGCCATGGGAAAAGAAGATACTTCGCGAGGTTGCTATAAACTATCAACGTGTACGCTTTTTCGTTAACCTCGGGAATAAAATTACTGCTTTTGCTGGGCCGTATAGTAAACAATCATACTATATTGTCCAGTAAATGGTAAACAAATCCAATAAGATTTGTTTACCTTCCTTTCTACTTTTCTTACCAAAACACGAAAGTCACTGCCCTGTTAAAACAGTTACTTGACGGCAAGTAATTCAAGTTTTTCGATCACAGGGGGCGCACTCAGTAACGTGTCAGCATTTGCCATCAACCCCTTCGCAATTTCACCGCTCAGGTGGGCTTGCCGGCCGTCCTCATTGGCAAATGTGTCGAAAATACCAAACGTATTCTCATCGATCTTGAAGGCATACCAACGAAGGGTGCCCTCTTCCCGTTGAGCCATAGCCAGCGCTTCTTTCAGAAAGTTCTCGACAGTAGCTTCTTGGCCAGGTTTTGCTTGAACACGAGCCAGTAATGACAGTTTTTCCATGATATATGAGTTTAAAGGTTTGTAATACGTATGATAGTTAACAAGGTACAACTTTAATCCTACGTTTTGCCATTTATTCAAGACACGTGATAGGGTAACTAGATTATGTCAATTGAAACGCTTGTTTGATGTGTCATGAAAGTAGGGTATGTTGAGGTAAAATTGCGCCATCCAGTTGAACCGTCGGCGCAGCCGGACCACTAAGGCACTAGGTGGGAGGTTACCCGCAACTAACTTGGTAGCGCATTAGGCATCAGGCAGCCTCATTCGGTAAATGGCATACGGTGTGGTTCGTTTATTTTCGCCTTCATTGTAATCGGGTTGCTTATTGATCTGAGAGCAGCTGATGTATAAATAATCATCCGTCGAAATCGAATAACTATCCGGCCAGATCAGCCGTTCATCGGACACGACATCTTCCAGCTTGTGCGCAGGCGTTAGTCGCACCAGTTTATAATTCTGGTAATCACCCAGATACAGGTTGCCGTTTTTGTCGAAGATCATCCCGTCCGTAACCGCAAACCGTCCCAAATCTTCTACCGCAGCCTCCCGTTGATCTTCCGACAAGGCTTCGTTTCGCAAAAATTCCGTTCGGATACGGTAGAGTTTATTGTCGGTGAGCGGTTTGTAATACAGCCATTCGCCATCCGGTGTTAAGGCAATGCCATCGGATTGAAGGTGTACCGGCTGCCCCTGCTTTTTGAATTCCTTCCCGTCCACGATCAGGGTAAAGGAAGGGTCGTGTTTCACCGACGGATGGTTGTGCAAGACCTGCCAGCTAGTTCCCGTTTCCAAATTAACCACCACAATTCCCCCTTCGTTGGAGTTGGTTAAATAAGCTACCTGTCGACGGGTATCGACCCGCACATCGTTGATATAGCTTTTGTTACTTAGTACGCCATCAAACCGGTACACGTCTTCGATGCTGTCGGTAGCCAGGTTGAACTTGACCAGCTTAAAACTAGTGTCATAAACCTGTTCCATATTCGGGCAGGCCGGGTCCACCACCCACAGGTAGTTCTCTTCATCCACATACACGGCTTGCACACAAACCCATTTGTTTGTTCCATCGTCCCCTGCCTGCCAGCTGTTCCATTGCTCGTCTGGATACGGTTTCACCCGGTTATTGGGTAAAATTTCGACAACACTGTCCTGGTGTGGTCCGGGCCATAACGGATAACAGCTAAACAAACGACCGTCTTTCGATATAGCTACACCGGTTAATTGGTAGGTATCGTCTGAAAAAACTTGTTCTAATTCCTGACTGCTCGTACTCATGATTGAATCGGTTTAATTAATAGGGTACCTGCAGGGAGGTACTTATTTACAAGTCGGGTCGGAATGGATCAACCTAAAAGGGGTATAGGATAAGGTCTTTTTTCGACAGGATTAACAGGATTTTCAGAATGTATTGTGTTAACTATTGCCGAGATACATTCTAAAAATCCTGTTAATCCTGAAAATCCTGTCGAAAAAAACAGTTTACAAGCGTCTATACTAAACTTGTAGTCCTACCCGCTTGCCATCAGCTACTTATGCTTGTTTTTTCGTTTCAGCAGCATCAAGCCAGCCGTGATCAGCAAGGCCGTAGTCGCTGTCTTTCGGATAAAAGCAGGGCGGTTGTGCTTCCATTCCGCTCGCCAGCCCCTTTCAATCCAGGGATTGGGAAAAATGCCCTGTGTTAAGTCACTCAGCTTTCCCTCAATGGCGTTTATCCGGTCGGCCAATATCAGCGTCATCCAGTGCGTAGCGGTTGCTTCGCTATACTGATAGGCATAGCGACGGAGAGCCCCACTGAGGCCCGACGGCGGTGATGACGTACCAAAGACCCGCGTAACGCCCGGTCGTTCCACCGAATGCAAGACCTCGATGTCGATGGGCTGTTGGGGGGCTTTTTCATAGTTGAGCCGTTCGTGGTCCGCACCGTTCCAATGCTTCATCGGGTACGTGGGGTCATTTTCCGGGTCGGCATCCATGCCCCAGCCGGGGATGTCTTTCGTGCGGCTTTTCAGGTTTCGGTCCGCAATCTTGCGGTCCTGAAATTCATCTAGTTTCTCTTCTAATACGGGTTGCATACGATAAGGGTTTAAGCCGCATGGGCGCTTGGGGGAATTAATAAGGGTTTGACGATGTGGTCCATCTTACCGGAAAACATGCGGTAAGCATCCGACACTTCTTCCAGGGGCAGCCGGTGCGTGATTATTTCCTTGGGATTGATGCGACCGCTCATTATGTGATCAATCAGTTTGGGCAGCAGCCGTTTTACCGATGCCTGGTTGGCCCGTAGGGTAATGCCTTTGTTCATCAGACTGCCAATGGGTACCAGGTTCCAGGGCGGACCGTATACGCCAATGATGGACACAATTCCGCCTTTTTTGACCGAGTTGATGGCCCAGTGCAGGGCCGTGGCATCGCCGGCCTGCAACAGCAGTCCTTTACCGGTGATGGTTTGTAAGGCACTGCCGGTGCCATCGCAGCCCACTGCATCGATACAAACGTCAGCGCCAAAGTAGTCGGTGGCTTTTTTCAGGAACAACACGGGGTCTTTCATTTCCCGGAAGTTGTAAGCCTCGGCATAGGCAAACTTGCGGGCAAACTCCAGGCGGTAGTCGACGTGATCGATCACAATGACGCGGGTAGCCCCGAAAAACCAGGCAAAACGGGCCGCCATCAGCCCTACCGGACCGGCGCCAAACACCACCACGGTATCGCCTTTCTGGATGCCGCCCTGCTCGGCAGCCTGGTAGCCCGTCGGCACGACGTCTGTCAGCAGCACCGCATTTTCCAGGTCCATGCCGTCAGGGATTTTGGTGGGGCTCACATCGGCGTAGGGTACCCGAACGTATTCGGCCTGTCCGCCATCATAGCCACCGCCCGTGTGCGCATAGCCAAAAAAGCCGCCGACGGCGGTGGCTTCCGGATTGGACTCATTGCAGTTGCCATAGAGTTCCTGCTTGCAATGGGGGCAGGTGCCGCAGGCAACGTTGAACGGCACCAGCACATGGTCACCTACTTTTAATTTTTGTACGCCCGAGCCTACCGCTTCGACTACGCCGGTAAACTCATGGCCAAAGGTCATGCCCACCCGGGTATCGGGCACACGACCGTGATACAAGTGCAGGTCTGAGCCGCAAATCAGGGATCGGGTGACCCGGACAATGGCATCATAAGGATGCTTGATTTCCGGCTCGGGCTTGTTCCGGTCTAACCTGATTTGACGGGGACCGCGAAAATTCATTGCTAACATAGCTTCCTGTCGTTAAACGTGATTGAACTACTCTACTGAAGACGTCAAGCTGGCATGCCGCCTTGAAGCTAACTTAAGCGTTTGCCCTTTTGGCAAAACGGGTCCAGCCGCGACAATGACGGGTTTAGAAACCTACCTGAGCGGTAAGTTAAAAAGGCGTAAAAACAACTGGCTTTTCCAGGATCAGACCCACGCTTGCCGAGCGAAGCGTTTGGGTTAGCCGAAGGGCGTGTCGTGTGTATCGGGCAAGCCTGTTAACACAATCTGTATCGTTTTTCCCTTTAGACTAAGCAATAACAGGCCATTGTACGCTTGGTTAACAGACAGATAGTGTCTGCTGAAGACAAGCCCATTCACCTTGTCACCGTACCGAAGAGTGGTCATTCTGCGGAATGGTCGTGCGTTGTTATTCTGATAACTACCGCTATCAGCATGGTTTGGGCTATACTGTCAAGTCCTGGTAACGATTTACGTAGCGTGAGATTCACTCACCCCTGTCGAGTCGCCGACTTGTCTGCCAATAACTTTTGTTTAATAGGAATGTTATAGGTAAGCTAAAAAAGTGAGGCTAAGGTCGCATCTTAAAAAATGGACCGCGCCGGTAGGTAGGCTAACCCATGATCATTTAGGACGATAACCCATGAATGGGTGTCAGGCAATCAGCCGCCGAGTCTCAGCCTTGTCTCAATCGTTGATGAAGCCCATGGGCGTCAGGCTTAACCATCGGGAGCTCGCTTTGACATCGGTAAGCAGCCAAGCGAAAGAAGCGGATACGTAAAACGGCTATACGTACGACCCAACATTTGTTAAAGCTAGTTGTTTGCAAAAAGCTAGTTTCTTATCGACCGGTTCCTATCTGTTCCAGGCTATCAGCGCCCCACCAGGCGGTCCTATGAATCCCATCTCCGGTATGAGCACGTCCATTGAGACCCTTAATCGGTTCAAACTACACGATCTATGCAGGGCAATACGAGAACTGAGGAAGCTATGAAGCCGATTCAATTTGTTGGTTACCCGTCGGTGCAGGGCGAATTTTATGTGCCACGCTATGATGCGCAGGCAAACACCAGCACCATTTCTGGCCGCATTGATCGACGGGACGTTTTTTATTGGAAACCCCTCATGCAAACGGATAGTAAGGGTCACAGTCAGCTACATTGTCCCCTGTCGGATGTAGTGCGAACGTTACGCGTGGTCATACAAGGCGTTACGGTCGATGGCCGCCCGGTGCTGGGTGTTCAGTTAGTTCGAGTACAATAAGGTCGTGATTAGTATCTCCTGAGACAGGTGTGAGCTTACATCTGTACTTCATTAAAAGACGTTACTCCTTTCGGACCGATCTACGTAATGGTAGTAAACTGAGAAATCGAATCGCGCATGAAAAAAGTACAATGTCTACTAGGACAGTCTCCAGAGTAAACAGGTCATGAGCGCGACCGTCGTCCCCGCTGACACAAAAAATAGCCATATTTGACAGTATAACCACCATTCATACAATTATCCGTGTCAGACGCCCGCAGAAGCCGTTTCTTTAGGCAAAAATAGATTGTCATGACACTTACCAAAACGCTTCAATACTTTTCCTTTGTTGTGTTTAGCGCCCTGTGTTTCAACAGAGTCTACTGGCTACTTAACCAACCCAGCGATTACCTTCTGGTCGTGGCCGGTTTAGTCATTACGCTTTATTTATGGCTTTCCATTCACAGTAAACTGTTCACGAAAAACCCGTTTAAAAATGAGTAAAATGCGACTGATCCTCTACGGTGTCATCCTGCTGCTGGCCGGTCTGTTTCTGGTTAATTCCTGTACGACGGTCGATGCTTCGCACGAAGGTATCAAGGTTAGTAAAATTGGTTCGGACCGTGGCGCATCCGACATCGAAAACGTAACGGGCTGGATCTTCTATAATCCCCTGACTTCCTTCATCGAGCAGTATCCAACCTTTACGCAAACCAAAGACTTCGATCCCTTTCAGGTGAGTGCCAAGGGCGGTACTCTCTTTAAAATTGACCCGACCCTGAACTATCATCTGGTTAAAGGGCAGGGGGCCAATGTCTACCGTAAGTACCGGAAGGAATTACCTGATATTGAAAATAATATTTTGAGAACGATTGTCTATAATTCTTACCGGGATGTGGCCAACTCGTTTAGTCCTGACTCACTGGTCAATAACCGGGCAGGCTTTGAAGAACAGGTGGAGGCTAAGCTCAGAAAAGCCTTAGGCGATGACGGGTTCTCCTTTGAGAACATTACCTCTGGCCTGATGCCCCCTGAGTCCCTGCAAGCTATGATCGATGCAAAGAATACAGCGGTTCAGAATGCACTACGCCTAAACAATCAGATTGCTTCCGAGAAGGCATCGGCTGAAATTGCCGTCACTAAAGCAAACGGGATTGCCCGCGCCAAAGTAATTGAAGCGGAGGCAGAAGCCCGTGCTAACGAATTAAAGCAGCGAACGCTTACGCCCATGCTGATTCAGCAGCAGTGGATTTCCAAATGGAATGGGCAGCTTCCAACCACCCAACTGGGGGCTAATAGCGCGACGATGGTTCAGATGCCCTTGAAGTAAGATCCCTGCTGTGGGGTCAGCTCATCCAGTTTAATCGGATGCTACGCTACTTATTTTTGATTGACATAGTCGGTGGGTTGTCCTGGTTACTATTTTTGTTTATCATAAATAAAATTAGTTAACTTGTTGGCGATTCATTTTCGGAAAAATCACAGGAAGTCCGCTGGCTTCCTATGGTGGACTAAGCCTGAAAGAGCATGAACCAGGATGTTCTGAAACGCAATAACGTAACGATAATTGGCGAGGGAACTCAACCTATGGTGTTGGCTCACGGATTAGGCTGTGACCAGCATATGTGGCGTTATATTACGCCCGCTTTCAAGGAACGGTACCGACTGATTCTATTTGATTATGTTGGCTCCGGTAAGTCAGATCGGGCAGAGTACGACCCAATCCGCTACAACGAACTGAACGGATACGCCCAGGATGTGTTGGAAATCTGTCAGGCTCTGGCACTGACGAATGTGCTATTTGTGGGCCATTCGGTTAGTTCAATGATTGGTCTCCTGGCGGCTATTCAACAGCCGCAGCTATTCGACCAGCTCATCATGATTGCTCCCTCTGCCCGCTACCTGAACGAGAAACCTGATTATATGGGTGGTTTTGAGCTGGCTGACATCGACCAGATGCTGGATATGATGGATCAGAATTACATGAGGTGGGCTACGACGGTAGCGCCCGCTGTAATGGGTAACGCCGATAAGCCAGCTTTGAGCCAGGAGCTAGCGCAAAGCTTTTATGCCGCAGACTGGGTAATCATGCGGCAGTTTGCCCGGATCACCTACCTTTCTGATTTTCGATTTGACTTGCCTAAACTGAACGTACCAACCCTGATTCTGCAATCTTCCCAGGATATTGTTGCGCCTTTGTTTGTTGGTGAATATATTCATAAACACTTGCCCAACAGTACATTGCGCTATATGCAGGCTACGGGGCACTACCCACATGTGAGCGCTTCCGCTGAAACAGTTGCTTTGATAAACGAGTATTTATCCTCTATTCAGCAGAATTAGTTTATTATGGATGAGTTGATCAACCAACTGCCCTGTGGGGTCATACGGGTTCGTGAAGATAGCGCAATCATTTACATTAATTCGACCGCTGAACAGCAGCTGGGCTACGCGCCTTCTGAACTATTAGGAAAGCACATTAGGCTGATTCTGACAAAAGCGAGTTTACTGTTTTACCAGACTAATTTCTACCCGCTTGTCATTCATACTGGGCGTGCCGATGAAGTCGTGTTGACCTTGTTGACCCGGCAAGGTGAGCAAATTCCTGTACTATTGAACGCCGTTGCTCAGGAAGCCGAAAATGCGGGGGCGATTTACTGCGCTTATTTGCCAATCGGGCAGCGACAGAGCTACGAAACGGAGCTGATCCAGGCCCGTACATTGGCAGAGCAGGCGCGGTTTGCCGTCGAGCGAAGCGAGGCCAGGTACAAAGCGTTAGCTACGGCGCTCGAAATACGGGTGGCCGAACGAACCCAGGAGTTGCTTGTCGCTAATACGGACCTTACGGACCTGAATGCTGAATTGAAGCGCTCCAACGAAAATCTGCAGCGCTTTGCCTACGTCGCCAGCCATGACCTGCAGGAGCCGGTACGCAAAATTCAGGCCTTTGCTGAACTGCTCAAAGATCAATACGCCGATCAGCTTGGTGAAGGCATTGGCCTCCTGGAGCGGATGTACTCCGCGTCTGGGCGGATGTCGACGCTGATCAGCGATCTACTGGCTTTTTCAACTATTTCGACTAAACAGGACTCCCGATCGCAGGTTGATCTGTCTGAAGTGGTCAATCAGGTTCTAATCGATCTGGAGGTACGTGTTCAGGAAACGGGGGCCGTCATCCGGGTTGATCCATTACCCACCTTACTGGGTGATGCTAGCCAACTAAGCCAGCTCTTCCTGAATCTGATAAGTAACGCACTAAAGTTTCAGCGGCCTGGCGTAAGTCCGGTTATTCAGGTAAGCGCGCAGCACCTTACGGCGAAACGCTTACCGGATACTGTCAGGCCGGTTCGCACCGCCCGGACTTACCACTGCCTGACCGTGGCGGATAATGGAATTGGCTTCGATGAAAAGTATACTGACCGCATTTTTCAGGTGTTCCAGCGACTGCATCGCAAAAAAGAATACACGGGAACGGGCATTGGTCTGGCTATTTGCGAAAAAGTAGTAACGAACCACGGAGGAGCCATCACGGCGAAAAGCCAGCCTGGGCAAGGGGCTACTTTTTATGTGTATTTGCCGGTATAAAGATCGTTAGCTGTCATCTGGACTTATGGTATGTTAAGGCTGCTTGATCGATCCGGCCCCCGTAATTAGCTACCAGAACCTGGTCAAACTCGCCCAAAGCTATATTGCCAGAAAACAACGTCCTCTTCATCCAGAAGAGCTACCCAATACCTTTGTGTGCTCATTCGTTCGACCAGGTTTCAACAAACACATATACACGTAACAGAGGATAATTGCTTACTTCAGCCAACCCCTGAATTCCATGTAGGTAAAGGATAATTGAGTTGGTTGATGTATCTTGGTTGCCGCAAATACCGTAATGATCAACCAAATCAATGAAAGATTCTCCCTCCCACAGTGTATTTATTGCAGACGATGATGAAGACGACCGGATGCTTTTGCGATACGCGTTTGCTGAGCATAGCCCTGAGTGTCATTTGCTGTTTGCCGAAGATGGGTTAGCCCTGCTCGATGCATTGTCGGAGGCTGAAACGGAACCCTGTTTAATTATTCTTGATCTGAATATGCCCCGCATCAATGGGCTGGAAGCGTTGCAGCTGTTGCGTCATAGTCCTTTATACGCCAATAAACCCATTGTGATTCTCACCACATCCAACGAAACCGTCGATCGCCAACGTGCTTTTGCCCTGGGGGCAAATGAATTTTTGACCAAGCCACTTTCGATGGACCTATTGGGCCAGATGGTTCTGAACCTTCGCAAAACATGGCGGCTGGATCAGTGTATTTAAGCCGTATCGGAGCAACTTCCTGAAGAATTCTAGCCTTGCCGTGTTTACAACAAAGCCTGCCAATTGTTGGCAGGCTTTGATTTGTTATTTCTGGAATAGCTGACTAGGGAGTGTACTTAACCTATTAACCAGCCACAATTGGTGGATTGCTCTGTTTGGCCTTATCAATAATAGAATACACAAAACCCGCGATGTCAGGAGCTCGTTTAAGCGCACTGACAACCTCCTGATAGGTTTGTGCTACGTTGAATGGCTGGGCAATGCCTACTACATAAACATAGCAACCCGCGGCCATATCCATCACGCTCGCGATATGACTTGCATCGAATAAGGTATTTCGCTCACTAACAGTTACTTCAATGAATCTAGCCATAGTTAAGGTGTTTTGCCTAACCTACAAGGTAGCGATTTTTGATGATGAAACACCTTATGTCTATATGAATGTAGTAAACTACTCGTCAGCCTGCGGCAATTTTTCAGGCTTACTACAGCGTCTACGTGTTCGTATCAGGCATGAGTGCCGACTACATTGGGGAATGCTGAGATGACGTTGGCCGACGGAGAAATCAATGAAACCGAGACAACAAGCGTAGCAAGGGCTTCTTTTGTTTGTTCATCAATCATCATCACCCAGTCTGTCTTGACGATTTGGTGGGTTTTGTACCCAATCGGATCATGCACAGCTTCATTGGCTGTCTCTTTGCGGGAGAGGGCAATATTTATTTCGTCGCCTTCTTTAAACGTAGGGACGAAGCTAAAATAGGCATCAGCGATTATACAGCCTGCCTTATTTTCAGAGGCTGGTTCGAAAAAAATAACCTTCAGATTTTCGGAGTTACTGCTCATTGGTTTATCAGTGGGATTAAGAATACCGATGGGTAGATAACTTTCCTGCTAAGCAAATGTTCTTCAAGTACGTTAATTCGGTTCGTCTGCGTTATACATCCTGACTAGTATCTCCAGGCTGTAAGATGACTCGGCTCATTTTGAGAGCTTCGATACTGGCTAATCGGTTACTGGCAAAGTTAAAATGATTTTCGGGAGTCAGTTTTTTGCATTCTAGTGTCAATGAGCGTAATTTTGACGCTTCTAAATGCTCGGTGCAGCATACGTTCTGTAGAGTATTCAGAAAATGGATCGGGTTGCTAGAGCAACTGGTCCGGTAATTTGGTCCCGTAGCTCAGCTGGATAGAGCATCTTCCTTCTAAGAAGGCGGTCTTTGGTTCGAATCCAAACGGGATCACGTTGGTAATCAGCTAGTTAGCTTTATTGCTGGCTAGCTGATTTGCGTTTAGGTACAGCAAACGTTTTATTCCTTACGGTATGAATGAAGAAGCAATACAAAAAAGAGGGTTGACATAACAGAGCACAACATGGTCTCTACCAATGCCGTACCTTATCGATGGTCTGCCCGGGGAAATTACCAACTCGACCAGTCTTATTCATTAACAAACTGAATGATAAAGCCTCCTTTGGGCGCAAAAGCATACTGCCAGGTAGACGTGATGGGGTAGGTTTCCGTCTTGAACGTCATCAGTGCATTTTCGCCTTCCCTGATGATTCTAAATTTGGAAAAACCCTTGGCGTATTTGGCCAGATTTAGCTTGACGGGTACTACTTTATTCGTACCATTTATGCCTACAACGTAAGAAAAACGGTCCTTCTGACGAGCGAGTATGAGTTGTTCCCCCGGTTCAGCGATAATACTTTCCGTTTTATCCCAGGTGGCGGGCATGTCTTTCAATAACTGTCGAACCTGCACCGGCAGGGAGTCAAATATTTCTTTGGAGTCCGCAAAATGAATAATGCCCGATGTATAGATCATCGCCGTCGCCAGCTCATGAACCGCTGTGTTCAACCGGGGGTATTTTCGGATGGTTAGGGCAAACGGTGTGTAGTCTGTGGGGCCAGCTACATTTCTGGTGAATGGCAATATGGTATTCTGTTCAGCGGCTAAATCAGGGTATCTGGATTCATAAAAATAATGTTCCGTTCCTAGAACAGCCTCGGCTGTCATGAAATTGGGCCAGGTTCGATGCCAGCCTCTGGGAACGGTAGTGCCATGAAGGTTGACCAGTAAATGCTCTTTCGCGGCATCCTCAAAAAGTGAGGGCAGACAGGCCATTACCTCCTGCCGGTCTGAGCACCAAAAGTCGATTTTAACCCCTTTGACGCCCATAGCCGCCAATTCTTTAAACCGCGCTCTTCTTTTCTCTGGGTCGAAATACGAAGCCGAATAGCCCCATACCATTGGTTTGATGCCCTGAGCAGTAGCCTTAGCAATAATTCCCCCTTCTCGGTCGGCTTTCTCCCAGCCCGCGTCAAACAGCGTATAGCCGAAATTGAAGGAAGCCGCAAGCGTAGTGAACTGGTTATACATGTCAGGGGAGTGATCCTCGGGATGGGACCACCATGACCAGGTGGCTTTTCCCCCTTCGATCCAGGACGTGTCGTCAAATTTAGAGCCAGGAGCTAAATCGGTGATCAAGGTCGACAGCAGGATGTCCCCCGCCTGTTCACCAATGATGATCACCCGCCAGGGCATAGTCCAGGGAAGACTGAATGCCGGCTGATTCGTTCCGCGCAGGGGAAGAGTATATTTTTCGTCTGTTTCGGCAAAGGCAATTTTATACAGTCCACCTTTCGAATCGGGTTGTAAATGACAGCCTGGAAACGAACCATCCGTTCCCGACTCCGCCAGTAAAACCCAGTTTTTACCTTCATTTACCTGAAATAGGGCAGGCATACACCAACCCACAGACGGGTTACGGGGATTACTGATTGAATCGCCGGGATGTATGTTGACGTAAAAATCTTCATAGCCTGGGGTAACCTTTCCCGCTTTATTATACGGCTGCAACCAGCCCCTCGCCTTTTTCTCAATCTGAAAGCCTGTGCTCTCCAGGCTGATCACCCGTGTCGTTTTATCCAGATCCGGAAACCGGTACCGGAAAGCCACGCCCTCTTTTCCGGCTACCAGATCAATGATCATCAGCGCGCCCGCCCTATTTTTTAGCGTTATGCTCTTCGTCTCAAAAGTATGATCGATCGTTTTGACATTCCCCACCTTCAAGTCGTACTGCTCTCTTCTTGCGCCGATGGGTGAGACAGTAACGACTGCGAGGCCAGACGTAAAATCCTGATCGTCACGGGTCAGGCCCAGGGGAGAGTCGGCGATAATGATTTTATCCTGATGGGTTACGCTGTAACGCAGTTCTCCCTTTTTGGTCAAAGACAATGTGATTTTGTTGGCTCCAAGTTTTGACCGTAGAGCCATCGATTGACTGGCTGCTTTAACGCTCCAGAAAAAAACAAGTACGCCCGCTAAACAGGGAAGAACTTTGTAAATCAATACATTTCTCATATGACTGGTTGTGGTTCATCGTGCTTACGCGGGCAACCCATAAAAAAAACCGCTTGTCACTACAAGCACTTATTTTCATTGGCGTGCGCTGGCTGCGAGCCTTACGTACTCATAAAAAATGGTCAGCATCTTGATGATACTGACCATTAAAGTCGTGCTTATCGAGTTTCTATTGATGGTTGGCAATTTTTGTGAAATAGGTGGCCCCTCTTGACTGAGCAATCTCCCGGTCGGTGTAAAGTTTCCGGCGATATCGGCTATTCGTCCTTTACTATTGAGGTTGCTTTTTAAACAGGAGCGGACTAAGGCCAACTTCTTTTTTGAAGAGTCTTGAAAAATAAGACGGGTTGTCAAACCCAAGCGAATAGGCGATTTGGGAGATACTCAGTTCGTTCAGACGGAGCCGGTTTTTGGCTTCGGCCATCAGGCGCATGTGAATCAGCTCGATGGCCGTTTTGCCCGTTTCCTGCCTGAGCAGATCGCTCAGGTAGCGCGAGGATACGTTGAGCTGAGCGGCCAACTGATTGACCGTAGGTAATCCGTGGGTTTGGCCCGCTCCGTCTTGAAGGTAACTCCCTAAAGCCTGGTTGAACCGGGACACCGTTTTGCCCGATAGTTCGGCGCGGTTGACAAACTGACGCTTGTAAAAGCGCTGGCAATACGTTAGCAGAGCATCCAGTTGGGTCAGGATAATCGGTCGGCTGTATTCGTCGGTATTGCTGTAATACTCGGTTTCGATCTTCATAAACAGGTCCCAAATGATTTGTTCTTCCCGCGGGGAGAGATGCAGCGCTTCGGCCACTTCGTAATCGAAGTACGAATAGTGTCGAATCTGTTCGTGCAGCGGATGGCCGTTGAGGTAATCCTCATGCAGAAACAGCAGGAAACTGTCTTCCTCCACGTCCAGGTTTTGAAACTCGATCCGTTGGCGGGGTTTCACAAAAGACAGCGAGCCATTGGTATGGTCATAGGCCGTACGGCCATAGAGCATGACGCCAGCCTTGAGTTTTTTGAACATGATCCCGTAACAATCGGTGGTGAAGGCCTGCCCATCCAGGGGGCAGCGTCGCAGGCCCCGTTCCAGGGCTAGCTGGGGATGCTCGGGCGGGGTTAGACCCAACTCACGGCGCATCGCGCTAAGGGTATTGAAATGGATCATGTGTCAGGGCAAGGAACATGAGACGATCGTACCCGGTAAAGCTACACCCAAAAATAGTGTAGTTTTACCGGTATGGTTAGTTGGTTAAACGCCATGGGCCGCTCTGGCGACCTGGTCCCAGGCGTCCCACTCAGCAAACCGGCTATTATAGCCTTGTTTAATTAAGGAATAAGCGAGTTTACCCAGTAGCAGCCTAAGCGGTGGTTGTTCGCTTTCAATGAGTTTGAGGATCGCTGCGGTGGTAGCTTCGGGCTGACCCATCGAGAGGTCGGCGTATTGAGCCTGCAAACTCGCCTTTAAGGGGTCATAGGCGGGTAGCGGTTGGGTGCGTACCGCCGAAGAACCGGCATAGTCGGTAGCATAGGGGGCGGGTTCTACCAGACTGACCTGAATGCCAAAGCTTTTGACCTCCGAGGCCAGCGTTTCGCTGAGGCCTTCGACGGCAAACTTGGAGGCATTGTAGAGCCCCACGTTCGGCCAGGTGATCAGCCCCAGCACGCTCGATACCTGGATGACGTGGCCGTGACCCTGCTCGCGCATGATGGGCAGAACGGCCTGGGTCAGCCAGAGCAGGCCAAAGAAATTGGTTTCCATCAGTTCGCGCGCCTGTTGCTCCGAAGTTTCTTCCACGCTGCCGAAGAGGCCATAGCCAGCGTTGTTGATCAGCACATCCAAACGGCCAAACTGCTGATGGGCCTGTTGTACGGCCTGGATGGCGGCTTGCCGGTCGGTTACGTCTAAGGGAAGGGGCAGCAGTTGGCCCCCAAATTCGGCTTTCAGTTCAGCCAGACTGGCCACGTTTCGGGCGGTGGCGGCTACCTGATAACCTTGTTGCAGAAAAGCTTTGGTCCACAGTTGGCCAAAGCCACGGGAGGCACCGGTAATCAAAATGGTTTTGCTCATGACGTTTAGTTGCATCGTTTGGTGAGGCAAAGTTGGGGCCGGGGCGGGGCTCTGGACGGATACAAAAGTGGGGAAAGCTGACACATTTTAACGTAGTGCTGCGCATGAGCGGTCGCTGTCCGATAAGTTAATCATCAGGCATCCCTTCCGTTGGCCAACAAACGCCTGAAGTGCTTAGTTTTGTCCCTGACTAATTACAGAAGACGGTATACCCTGACCAGTCCCTATGCACTATACTGATTCCGTTTACGGCCCGGTTACGATCACCGAGCCCGTGTTGATTGATCTGATGGCCACCCAGGCGGTTCAACGTCTGAAACACATACTACAACATGGCATTACGGGCTTTTTGGGGATCACCCAGCCCATCACCCGCTTTGATCATTCGGTAGGGGTTATGCTGCTGGCTCGGCAGCTCGGTGCCCCTCTGAAGGAGCAGGTTGCCGCTTTACTGCACGATGTGAGCCATACCGCTTTTTCGCATGTGATGGATCATGTCTTTTCCGAACCCACGGGGCAGAGTTACCACGAGCGGATGAAAGCCGCCTATCTGGAGCAATCGGACATTCCCCCCGTTTTAGCCCGGTATGGCTACGACTGGCGGGAGTTTGTTCACGAAGCCGCTTACCCCATTCTGGAACAAGACGCCCCGGCGCTGTGTGCCGACCGGCTGGACTACTTTTTTCGGGATGGACTGGCGCTGAGTTTATTGACCGCTGAGGAAGCCATAAAAGCAGTAAGTCATTTGCGGGTGCAGAATGAGCAGATCGGGGTCGATGATCTTCCAACGGCTCAATGGCTAGCCTACACCTACATGAAAGCCGATGAATCAAGTTGGTCGAATAGCCAGGCGATTGGCTTATATGAATTGATGGCTGGGCTCATTCGAACAGGCCTTCGGCTATCGGCCATCAGCGAAGCCGATGTGTGGCTCACCGATCAGGCGTTCTGGAATAAACTCGTGAGTTGCCCGGATCAGGCCCTGCAGCGTCAAGTAATCCAGCTTACGAGTCCCATTCGGTTTATCGAAGCCAAAACCAACCCCTGGCGCGAACTAAGGCCTAAAATTCGTACGATTGATCCTATCGTGTGGGGTGAGGGGGCGGGCATTCGCTTATCGGATCTGGATGCGGATTATGGTCATGCCTTGGCCGCTTATCACCAGCAAAAGCGAGGGATTCTATCGCTGGCAATCGGTTCGTAGGGTTTTGCCAAGTACACCATCTTCCGTCCAGCTGTGCCTCTGTGGCCATAACGATTGGCAAGTTACACCCCTGATTTTACCCCCTCTTATACTAAAAAAGTGGGTTACTACACCTGGCAGGGCTTTAAACCAAAGCCGCACTAATCCGCGTCCGTATTGCTTACTTAAACCCAATGGTGCTGTAGCTGCCCACTAGTTGTACCTTCGAGCCGGTCCCTTTTCCGACTATGCCCGAATAGCGTTTGATGGCATTTGCTTCACTTGAAACAGTCGATTGAGTTTGTAGCACAATGGATTTATTGGCTGGATAGGAAAACCCGCTATTAGTCAGGCTGGCATTAAAATTATAGTTCGACTTTCGATCCACTGGCAGGACGACGGAGGAATACGAGAGGGCCATATCCAAGTTCGTCAAGCTTTCCGGCCAATGCTCCATATGGAATCGGTTCGAGAAGCTGATCGTCATCAAAGCGGATTGGTGAATCTGACCAATCTCCATCTCCGAGTAGCTCGCCATGGTGGTCAGTTCATCCGCTCGGCCCAGTTGTAGTTTACCCATCTTGTTGTTCAACTTCACCTTTTTAGCCGATTTGACCGCTAGGTTGCCAAAAGATACATCGACTTCCCCATCATCCATCGTCTTGATGGCGACACTTCCATACTCAGCTTTAATGCTTGTTTCGCTGTGAGTCAGCGTGTTCGCAGTGAAGTTTCCATTTTGGACAAAAACCGTCAGGGGAGCCTTAAAGCTGGGAATGACGGTATTGCCGAACTGATTGGTCAGGGTTAGCTTGTTTTCAGCAGGCATCAGGATGGTGTAATCGACCTGTAAACAGCTACTCAGAATACTGTCTCTGCTGGCAGAGAGGGCTGATGGAGTTAGTCCTTCCTGTGACTCAATACTTGTGTGGATGGTAATCTGGTTGTGCTCTCGTTGTTCCCTGATCAAAACCGAATTCAGATACCGGTCAACAACGGCTGGGTCATCTGAGTGAGCCCGTATCCGGACGGTGACTTGAATTTCGGGTCTTCTCCAGAGTTCGACTTTAACCTGTCCAAATTTATTATGGATAGCCAGTTGATCCTGAGCGTAGGCATCATACAGTAAAACAATGGTTTTTTTGCGATCCGGGGGAGTGGTCCACTCACCAGCGAACGAACAAAGGGTGCATAAGCAGATCAGACAGGTAAAGGCTGCTTTCATAAGCGAATCAAGGGTAAGGTGCAATCAGGTCAATGACAGCCAAACCGACAGGAAGTTGCATCAGAGCTTGCACATCCACAATAAATCACATTTCGTTTGATCACCTCACCTGAAATGTTAAGCGGTTGACCCATAAGGCTTGATGATCCAGTTCCTTGTCAAATTGCGCTAGTAAGAAAGCCCGGTTATACTGAACAGGGCCATTGTATACCCGCTTGCCATTGATGACCACCTTAAGTGGTTTACTGAAATCGACCATTTCCGGCGACAGATAAATTGTCAGCGATCCGACCTTTGAGGTTGTCAGGTCAAATTGATTTCGAGCATACCGGCCCTGCACTGCTCCCGATTGGCGAGGGAAGACAAAAGCCTGAGAGGTACTATCCAACACCACCGATGGATCATTTACACTACGCCATCCACGAACGGACACATTAAGGGGAAGTGCCTGGTTCGCCTTCGTAGGCAGGGTATCCAACTCCGTAATGTCAAGCCAGTCGCAGCGCCCATGCTGCACATCATCGCACTCCCAATAGAGAGTAGCCTGGAAAGGGTTACGTTGTTTCGTCAGCATATGGGCAAAAAGCCGACGGTACACTTCCGTTGTGGTACTGTCTTTCGCGGAAATCAAAAAACCATGATTGCGATGGCCTGCCACCTCTTGGTTTTGCCAGTCGATACCCAGCGTTTTGGCTAGGTTGGTTAAAGAACGATGTCCTTCCAGGGGGAAGTAGTAGTCGTAGTCAGTGGCCACATTGTAAAACGAACGATTCGTCGCGTTTTTCAAAAAGCTGCCACCCGTGCGCACCTGGGGTCGATTATTGATGCCCGAAAAGCCCGCAAACAAACTGGGTTGTTTCATCAAATACGAGAAAGCACCGGTAGCTCCATTCGAGTGGCCCGTAACATAGACTCGACGGTCATCAATCGAATACATGTGTTTGATTTCCCGTACCAGCTCAGGTACTATTTCAAATCCATCATCGGGCACCATCCAGTTATACCGACGGGTACTGTAAGGAAAGACCGCAATCAAATCCGATTGAGCCGCTTGTTCCATGAATAAACGACCGAAGAAAGCCGTCGTGCTGTCGGCGACATCCGGCAGGGTCGTTTGGCGGCTAACGGCACCGTGAAGAACCACAACTAGCGGGTAACGTTTAGCGGCATCAAAATGAGGGGGCAATTGAACCAGATAAGGAAATTCGAGCGAATCAGTCAGTCGTAACCAGGCGTATTGATACTGACCCGTTCGCGAATAGGTATGCGTAGGGGGCGCTTTTTGGAACTGCTGGTAAAGCTGACGGGCGGACGCTGTTTTTGCCCACGAAGCCAGTTGCTGATTGGTTTGGGCGACCAACTCTTTTTGATACGAACGAAAGGGGAGATTCGCCTGAATACGCTGTTGGCGTTCCCGCTCGCGCGCCAGCGCCACTTTGCTCATGAGTTGCTTCCAGCGCGGATCGTCGCGCAGCCAATCGAAACTTTTGCCAAAGTAAGCGTTGGTCGCCATGTCGGAATCCACGACCAGGGAGGCATAGTGAATAGCTAACTCGGCGTTCTTGTCGCGGCTGGCGAAATCAGCTGCATTCAGATAACGCCAGAATTTTTCTTTCGGGTCGGCTTCCCCCGCTTTCAAGGCCCATTGGGTAGCGGCTTTCCAGTTTTGTTTGCTTATACTGGCTCCCATGCTGTCAAGAGCCGGGTTTTTCGATTGAGCCTGAGCAGCGTATTCACTTAATATACTAAGCGCTAAGCAGATCAGCCATTGACAGAGCGAGACTGAATGGGTAGAGGTTTTCATAAGGTAGATTGGAATAGTCCTCTATAGAGTATACCAGGCCAGTTAAGTTTAACGGCAAGGCTATTATGTCTGCACTAAAGAGTGTAGTAGGGCTAGAACGTTGCCTGGGTGATTCTCCTTTTTTACTTTATCTGAATATCCCCCGTTCACCCTGAGACAGCAACAGTCAGAGCGATAGCACGTTAGGCTAAGGCGTGGATGTTCGGTTGCAGCGCAATTAGAAACAGGCTGATGGTGAAGGTCGGCGAAACGGATTAATCCAACGGGCTGATGATTTATGGGCCTCGAAACCGCTGCGAAAAGGTTGAATTTAAAACGAACGCTTCTGGCCTAGCCAGCCCGTCGTACGCAAGAACTGCTCCCAGCTAAGGCTGTTCGGATTAATTCGTCGACTCCACAACAAATCGCGGTTGCTGGCGAAATAGCCATAGTCAACGGCATAGTGAGTCATGCCCAGGATCTCATCGACCAAAGGCTCATTCGCTCTGAATTCGGGGAAATAACGTAGCAAATCGTCACGATCGAATGCCGCGTCATAGACTGCTTTTTTGCCGGTAACCTGAACGAAGGTATCCACCATTTCCTGGGGTGAGATAATATCCCCGATTACCGGTAAAGACTTACCCGCGTAGTGGCTTGGATTCGAAAAAATTTCTAAAACAGCGGGTCCCGTAGCCGTCAGCGGATCCACAAAAGGTGCCCGAAAATCCTGGGGTAGGTAAATTGGAAAAACCAGCGTATCTCCTTTCGGAACAGGGGTGTAAAACTCCAGCAGATTGGTGTAAAAAAAAGCCAGGTAAATGAATGAGCTTGTTATGGGAAGCGTACGGATATACTGTTCAATGTTGGCCTTGTCGGTGAAGTGGGGAGCGAACATTTTGCCGGCCGTGATCTTCTCCACATTTTCCAAACTGCTGAAAATAATATGGGGTACGCCCGCTTCAACCGCGGCATCGGCTAGCTGTTTACCCAATGCCAGTTCGTGGGTTGCCGGAGGAGCTATGTTGGGTGTCATCATGAAAAGACCCGCAGAGCCACGAAACGCCTTGACAAACTCCTTCTGATAGCCTGGCTCGAGTGGCAGATTAATTAGTTCAAGGCCTTGCCGGGCCAGGCTGATTGCCTCGGGGGAGTCGGTACGGCGCGTAATGCCGCGCACACGATACTGACCGCTTTGTAATAACGTACGCGCGGCACTGCTTCCCTGTTTACCCAAAACACCGATGATCGTAATGAGTGGCTTCGCTTCTTCTGCGCTCGACTCATTCCCTGCGAAACTAGTTACCATGTTTTTGTACCTCCTTTAGGATTGAACTATAAAAATTAGAGTTACAAAACTATTGTGAGCCAATTGTCGTTGCAATATCTATCGAATTGGATAGGTTCAAAGAAGGGCACGTATGGTAAAGACCGAATGTAAGAGTCAGTCCGTGAGTTTACTGGGTAAGCTATACCCCTGCACGGTTAGTCTGACAATGAATTTAGTGGGTGGAAAATGGAAGGCCGTCATTCTCTATCATTTGAAGGATATGGAAAAGCGGTATAGCGAACTCAAACGAGAGATGCCCGATATAACCGAAATGACATTGAGTATTCAGCTCAAACAGTTGGAAAAAGATGGCTTTATCGTCAGGAAGGTATACGGGGACAAACCGCCAATCCGGGTAGAGTATAGCCTCACTGATTTTGGTAAAACCTTTATTCCTGTCCTTGACGCGATTACAGCCTGGGGAAATCGCGTTATTGAGGAGAAAGGAGAATTTATAAATGGTATGTAGCCCCCCGTAGACAATACCGATCTCTCTCAAACTACCCCTACGAGCGAACGGGCTTTATCCGTAATAGCCGGTACGTACTCGTTCGTACGTGTGCACATGCGCTGTACCTGATTACTTAAAAGGGGTAATTTGCCCCGCTTTAATCGGGTCTTTTTCCCCGCCGGGGAAAAAGACCCGATTCCTATTTTTGCCGCCTATGGCTGCCGACTCCAATCACATCTCTACGACAAATACTGCCAATCGACAGATTGAGGCCAGGCTTACCGCTTACATCAAAAGTGTACAGGCACAGCACGCAAAAAGTCTGTCTACGCAGCACGTGACGGCCAGGCTGCTGAAACGGCTACATTCGATTCGTAAGGTTTGAGTCACGAACCAGGCGTTAGGTTATACTTCTTTAAGTAAGGTAGCAACTGATTTATAACCAGCGTTTCGGTTTCTCTGGTGAAGGGTGAATAGGCATGCGGCTTGCCCTGGCAGAATTGAGGGCTTTTGGCTGATAGAACTTCCGTTTACCGGTGTAATGTGCCGTTCCCTAAATTGCCTGCCCTGGCTATTCTTAATTTTATTTTATTCGCCAGGCAGCTTCTTCTGCTTTACTGAAACACCAGTTGGCGACCAAGGCCAACTTAGGTTAGTGCAGTGCTCTTCTGCCCGTTTATAAAACAGTATAATCTTCTGCCAGCAGTCAGGCCGGATGTCGGGTGTAAGTGGTTGATGCCTACTTTTTATTCAACTAGAAAAGTCTAATTAGTACGGTTCTCACCCGGTCATGGAGCCCAGTTAGGGATACCAGGTCAAACGACGTAGATGTGATGGCTACCCCGTCGACACCAGACGATTCATCCAATGATGCACATGGGCCTGAAAAGGTACTGGAGAATTGGCTCAAAGCGACATCCGATTTCTATACGTTTTACCAGCGCTTAATGGACCTGATAAACCAACAGGATCAACAAGTTCAGGTAGACCATACAGGGATTTCCTACCTTGGCCAATGTCCGGTCGGTTCATTACTGACGCTTGTTTTAACCATGCAGGCTGAGTTAGAGAAATTAGTGTATGAAATGGACCAGCTTGATGAATTCAGCGAAACGAATGCAAACCAGCATCTTAGCCGTTTTGTCTCTCACACCAGCCGGTTGAACCGATTGAATCGTAAAGCGCGTATCCTACTCAATCTGGCCTTAGCCTCTTCCAGCTAGCAAATCCGCGATGGTAACCTCTTTCCTGACGCTGTGAAAAAAGGCGATACCGATGTTACTAAATATAGTGTAAACCAACGCCAATCGGGCGTTTACTTGCTTTTGTTTGCTTAACTTTAGGCCTGGGAGCGTTTTAGCAAGATTGCGGAGATAGACAGTTGACGAACGATTTAGTGACAACCAGCGAGTTATTCGAATTGCTTGCCAAAGCCACGAGTGATGCGGTTTGGCATTGGGATTTGAATACAGACACAATCTGGTGGAATGAGGGGCTTAAGACCTTATTCGGCCACGCGGTACAGGAAAATACAAGTGGACCGGAGTTCTGGTATGCCCACATCTATCCCGATGACAGAGAACGGGTTGTCGATGGTATTCATCGGATTATTGACGAGGGCGGGCTAAATTGGGCGGCTGAGTACAGGTTCCTGCGGGCCGATGGAACCGTTGCTACGGTTCTAGATCGGGGCTATATCGTGCACCGCGATGGCCGGGCCAGGCGAATGGTCGGTGCGATGCAGGATATAACCGAGCGGGTCGCTTTGCAACAGGAACGGAACGAAAGTGAAGAGCGACTTCGCTTCGCGCTGGAGTCGGCGCAGATGGGCACCTGGTCATTCGATCCCGTCCGTAATCTGGCTAGCTGGGACGAGCGTTGCGAACAGTTACTGGGCTGGGTTAAGGGCAACGTCAGTTACGAAGATTCACTGCGTAACATCCATCCTGATGATAGAGATCGAGTCGATAAGGAAGTACAGTGGGCGCTAAACCCATTGTCTGGGGGACGATACGATACGACATTCCGGACCATCAATAGTCAGGATGATCAACTACGCTGGGTGCGGTTTATTGGTCAGACTCATTTTGCCGAGACGGGGCCGGTCCAGCGCTTTTCGGGAGTAGCGCAGGAAATAACCGCCCAGGTGCTCGCTCAGGAGCAGGCTGCGCTGATGGAACAACAGGCCCGCATGGCTATCGAAAGCTCGGGTTCCGGCTCATTTTCTATCGACGTCGATACCGGCCAGATGCTCTATTCGCCATCGCTCGCCCGAATATTTACGGGTGAAGAGCGGAGCCTGATAACCAGAAGCACCTTCATCGATCACCTTCATCCCGACGATCGCCCCATTCGGGATCAGGCTTATGAACGGGCGAAGCAAACCAACACCGTAAATTACGAAGCCCGCTTTATCTGGACAGACAAATCTGTGCACTGGGTTAAGGTCATTGGGCAATATTTGTTTGACTCAGCCGGCAAGCCCGTATCCCTTTCGGGCATTGCCCTGGACATTACTGAACAAAATGAACAGAAAAAGGCACTTCTTGAGGCTGAACAACGCTTTTCTGTTGCCTTCAACAACGCGTCGGTAGGGATGACGTTTACCGACGAGGCCGGTAAGTTTACCCTGGCCAACACGGCATTCATACAACTATTGGGGTATTCGGCCTCGGAGTTGTATACACTTAATTTTCTCGATTTAACGCATCCTGATCACCTGGAAGAGAACCGTCGGCTGTTCGGAGAGCTTATGCGGGGTGAACGGAATTTTGTTAATCTGGTTAAGCGTTACATTCGTAAAGATGGATCTGAACGCTGGGTGCAGGTAAATGTTACCCGCATTGCCGAAGCCCGCGAGCAAGCCTACGGCCAGCTGGTCATTGCCAACGACATCAGTGCCGAAATGGTCACGCGTAAAGCCCTTTCCGAGAGCGAAGCCCTGTTTCGTAACATTACCGACGCGTCAACGGCAGCGCTCTGGATCACCGACGAATACCTGGCTATTTCGTACGTAAGCCGAAAGTGGATCGAGTGGACGGGTGCTCCGCTTGCGAATCACCTTGGTGACGGATGGCTGAAGTACGTAGTAGAAGCCGACCGCCAGCGAGCCGCCGAAAACCTGCTGGCCGACTTTACGGCACGCCGGTATCACGAAATCCAGTTTAGGGTAACGCACAGAGAGGGGACTGTTCGATGGGTTGTCTGTACGGGCACGCCCCAGTACAACGCCAACGGAACGTTTACCGGTTATATTGGCGCCATTCTGGATATTAGCGACCGGGTTGAGGCCGAAGCGAAACTCAGAGCCAGCGAAGAGCGCTTTCGGAGTATGATCAATCAGGCACCTGTGGCCATTGGTATTCTCAATGACCGAAATATGGTCATCGAAACGGCGAATGTACCCATGCTGGAGATATGGGGGAAAGATGCATCGATCATTGGGCGTCCCTTACTCGACGCGCTCCCCGAAATTAAGGAACAGGAATTTCCCCACCTGTTGGCGCAGGTTTTCGAATCAGGCCATACCCATTACGGCTTCGAAACGCTGGCCTGGCTGCACCGAAAGGACAAACTGGAAGAAGCGTATTTCAACTTTGTGTATGCTCCCGTGCACGATGTTGCCGATGCTACAGCAGGTATCATCGTTATTGCTACCGAAGTTACCCAGCAGGTAAACGCGAAAAATGCATTGCAGGACAGTGAGCAGCGGTTTCGTAACCTGATCGAAGAGTCGCCCGTTGCCATGAATTTATTTGTTGGCCCGGATCTGGTCATCGAACTGCCCAACGAGCCGATGCTCAAGTTCTGGGGCAAAGGCAGCGCGGTTCTCAATAAACCCCTGCTCGAAGCCCTGCCTGAACTGGAGGGCCAGCCATTTGTGGACATTCTAAACCGCGTTTATGCGAGTGGAATTCAATACTCGGCTCAGGAGGCTGCCGCCGATATTATGGTCAATGGCCGGCTGGAACGCTACTACTTCAACCTTACCTACAAGCCCCTGCGGGATGCCCATGGCCAGGTGTATGCCATCATGAATATGGCGATCGACGTAACCGAACAGGTAATGGCGCGTCGTGCCATCGAAGAAAGCGAATTACGCTTCCGTACGCTCATGGAGGCCATTGCGCAGATGACCTGGACCAACATGCCCGACGGAGAAATGAATTTTTTCAACCAGCGCTGGTATGACTATACCGGGCTGAGCGCCGGGCAGGCAACATCCATTAGCTGGGAAGCTGTTGTGCACCCCAACGATCTGGGGTATACGCTGGAAGCCTACGCAAAGTCTCTCGCTGACGGAACGAATTTTGTGGTAGAAAACCGGTATCGGAGAGGCTCGGACGGGATGTATCGCTGGCATTTGAACCGGGCTATCCCAATCTGGGACGAAAACGGGGCAATTACGATCTGGGTTGGCACAGCAACCGATATTCACGAGCAGAAAGAGCTGGCAGCCAATCTGGAAGAGCAGGTACTGATACGGACAAAGGAGCTGGAGGCTTCCAATTATGACCTCCGTCGCTCCAATGATAACCTGGAAAAGTTCGCCTACATTGCTAGTCACGATCTGCAGGAACCGCTTCGGAAAATTCAGTCTTTTGGCGGTATTCTGCAAAGCCAGTATGGCGGCCAACTAGGCGAGGGTGCTGACCATCTGGAGCGAATGCAGGTGGCGGCTGGTCGAATGTCTCTATTGATCAAAGACTTACTTTCCTTTTCCCGCATTTCTACCCGGCAGGAAAAAACCGCTCCCGTGCGGTTGGACAGGCTGGTTGCCGAAGTAATAGACGATCTGGAAGTGGCTATCGAGCAGGCTGGTGCCCATGTTCTGGTCGATGAACTGCCGACAATTCCGGGCGATGCGTCGCAATTGCGGCAACTGTTTCAGAATCTGTTGAGCAACGCGCTGAAGTTTCGAAAGCCGGGCGTTACGCCACACATTCAGGTTCAGAACCAGCGCGTTCCGGCGCAGCAGGTACCCGCTTCGGTTAAGCCCGCCCGTGAGGCTACCGCCTATCACTGTATTCAGGTGATCGACAATGGAATTGGGTTTGATGAGAAATACATCGACCGGATTTTTCAGGTATTCCAGCGGCTGCATGGGCGTAGTGAGTATGCGGGTACGGGTATTGGCCTCGCTATCTGCGAGAAAGTAGTTGCCAATCACGGCGGAGCCATCACGGCGGTTAGCAAACTGGGAGAAGGGGCTACCTTTCTGATCTATTTTCCCGTCAGTTGATTGACTATCGGCGATTTTATTCTTAGTCGTACCCTTGGTCCGTGTCCTCACGGACCACCCACGCCGGTCCGCCGGTGCGGTCAGCCAAATCTGCCTGTCGGATGAATGGTCCGTGTCCTCAAGGACCAAGGAAACAGCTGACGCGTAAGTGGTTCGTGTCCTCACGAACCACGGAATACAATCGGCCCTAAGTCCCTATAAACCATTGGACTCGTTCTAAATTAGCGCGCGCCAATCCGGTTTAGAAACTTTGACGCCGAATCGGCGTTATTGGGTTGAAAGGTACTTTATATGAAGTCAATCGTTGCATTAATCCTGGCTGGTCTGATATTGGGAAGCAGTTTGCTGCCCGGTTTCAGTATTGACCAATCGGCCAAGTGGGTCGAGTTAATGCAGCATTACAAACAGCACCGCGAAGCCGATGCGCAGCTAAGTTTTCTAGATTTTCTGGCGATGCACTACGGCGCTAATTCAGAACACCAGAAACATCCTAAACACAGTCACCAAAACCTGCCGACGGGTGGCCATACTATCCCCGTCTTTTCGCCTACTACCGTTCGACTCCATTTTTCTTCAGCCGTTGGGGCCATTCTGGCTAACAAAGCGGCCTTTTTTCGCAAAGCTGACCTGTACTCGTTCCTGTCGGTTTTCTCGCTCATCAATCCCCCCCGAACAGCCATCGGTTGATTCTGTAAGCCCCATTGTGCCCATACGGATGCACACATTAAGTCGTTTGGGCTGATTTTCCTTTTTCTGCAGTCTGTGCTTAACGCCATCGGGTGTTGGTAGGCTTTGCGCCGTATACACTTTCGGGCCAGGCAGGCCAGGGCTGTTCACTTCTTATGCTGCCGTCTTTCTCATGCTAAATGCCATTATTCGGTTTTCCATCCGCAATAAGCTGATCATTGGCCTATTCTCCCTCGCCCTGGTGGGCTGGGGTGGCTGGTCAGTTACCCAGTTGCCGATCGATGCCGTTCCCGATATTACCAACAACCAGGTTCAGGTGATCACGAGTAGTCCTTCTCTGGCTGCCGAAGACATCGAACGTCTGGTAACATTTCCTATAGAAGTCAGCTTATCCAATATCCCCAACATCACCGAACTGCGTTCCTTTTCGCGCTTTGGCTTATCCATTGTGACGGTGGTTTTTACCGATGCGACCGATGTGTACTGGGCTCGACAACAGATTGCCGAACGACTCCAGAACGTAGCGGGCCAGATTCCTCCCGGTGTGGGTACGCCCGTAATGGCCCCCGTTACAACGGGACTGGGTGAAATTTTTCAGTACACTGTTGCTATCAAAAAAGGGTATGAAGCAACGTATTCTTTGATGGACCTGCGTACCATTCAGGACTGGACAATCCGGCGGGGGCTGCTGGGAACGCCCGGAGTGGCCGATGTCAGCGGGTTTGGGGGCTTATTAAAGCAGTATGAAATCGCGGTAGATCCCGACCGGCTTCGGAGTATGGGCATTACGATTACCGATATTTTTACGGCCCTGCAGCAGAATAACCAAAACACAGGCGGGGCGTATATCGATAAAAAGCCGAATGCGTATTTTATCCGGTCCGAGGGGCTGATCACCTCACCGGGTGATATTGGCGACATCGTTATCCGGCTAAGTGCACAGGCCTTACCCATACGCGTTCGGGATGTGGCCACGGTACAACTCGGGTCGGCCGTTCGGTACGGGGCCGTCACCCGCAACGGAATGGGCGAAACCGTTGGGGCGGTGGTGATGATGATCAAGGGCGAAAACTCATCGGCGGTGATCAAACGGGTAAAGGCCAAGATCGCCGAAATCCAGAAAACGTTGCCAGAAGGTGTTCAGATCGTACCCTTTCTGGATCGGACAAAAATGGTTGACAGCGCCATCGGCACCGTAGAACGTAACCTGTTGGAAGGGGCCACCATCGTGATTTTTGTACTGGTCTTATTGCTGGGTAATTTCCGGGCCGGGTTTGTCGTCGCTTCCGTTATTCCCCTGGCGTTGCTGTTTGCCATTGCCATGATGAACCTCTTTGGCGTATCGGGCAATCTGATGAGTCTGGGCGCTATCGACTTCGGCTTGATTGTCGACGGAGCCGTTATCATCGTGGAGGCCACACTTCACCACATCACTCTGCGCAACAAGGACAAAACCCTGACGCAGGACGAAATGGACGAGGAGGTGTTTCTGTCGGCAGCCCGGATTCGCTCGTCGGCGGCCTTTGGCGAAATCATCATCCTGATCGTGTATCTGCCCATTTTGGCGCTGTCGGGCATCGAGGGCAAAATGTTCCGGCCAATGGCCCTGACGGTAGCTTTCGCTATTTTGGGGGCCTTCATTCTGTCGCTGACGTATGTGCCCATGATTTCGGCGCTGCTGCTGAATAAAAAGATCGTTCATAAAGAAACGTTTTCGGATAAGATCATGAACCGGATTTATCGGTTCTACGAGCCGGTACTTTTGCGCGCGCTCAAACATCGGTTACTTATTCTATTGAGTGCCGTGTCGTTGTTGGGAATCGCCATCTTCCTGTTCAGCCGGATGGGAGGTGAATTCATTCCGCAACTGGACGAAGGCGACTTTGCCGTCGACACGCGTACGCTCACGGGTAGCTCACTCTCCGAAACCGTGGATGCGACGTTGAAAGCCGAGCGCGTGTTGCTGAAGCAATTTCCGGAGGTCGAGCAGGTGGTCGCTAAAATCGGCTCCGGCGAAATTCCCACCGATCCGATGCCCATTGAAGCGGCCGACCAAATGGTCATTCTGAAACCCCGACGTGAATGGACATCGGCGAAAACCCGCGATGAACTGGCCGCCAAAATGGCTCAAGCGCTGTCCGTCATTCCAGGCGTTACGTTTGGGTTTCAGCAGCCGGTTCAGATGCGATTCAATGAGTTGATGACGGGTGCCCGGCAGGATGTAGCCCTCAAAATTTACGGCGAAGACCTTCAGGAGCTGACACGGCTGGCAAACAACGTGGGCCGGATTGTTCGAACGATCGACGGAGCGCAGGATCTGTACATTGAGCAGGTGGGTGGCCTGTCGCAGATTCTGATCAGGCTCGACCGGGCGCAGATTGCCAAGTTCGGCCTTAACGTTTCGGACGTCAATCGCGTGATCAACACCGCCTTTGCCGGTCAGTCGGCGGGTCTTGTCTTCGAAGGAGAGAAGCGGTTTGATCTGGTCGTGCGGTTAGCGGCCGACAAGCGGCAGAACCTGGATGACATTCGCAACACCTACATTGCCACATCGACGGGTCAGATTCCGCTCAGCCAGGTGGCTACGGTGACCATGGAGCAGGCCCCCAACCAGATTCAGCGCGACAACACCCATCGACGCATCACCCTGGGTTTCAACGTCCGGGGTCGCGATGTAGAGAGCATCGTGGCCGAACTGCAGCAGAAAGTTGGTCGGCAGATCAAATACCCGCCGGGTTATTACATCACCTATGGAGGGCAGTTTCAGAACCTCGTCGACGCCAAAAAGCGCCTGACCATCGCCGTTCCCATTGCCCTGGGTCTCATTTTCGCCTTGCTGTTTTTTACGTTCGGCTCCGTTCGGCAGAGTCTGCTCATCTTTATGGCTATTCCGATGGCGGCTATCGGTGGCGTTTTTGCCCTGCTGTTGCGTGATATGCCGTTTAGCATCTCGGCGGGCGTTGGTTTTATTGCCTTGTTCGGAGTATCTGTCCTGAATGGAATTGTGTTGATTGCCGAGTTTAACCGACTCCGGCACGAGGAGGGCCTGACCGATATGACCGAAATTATCCGGCAGGGGGCCGAGGTTCGTTTGCGCCCCGTTATCATGACGGCACTGGTCGCTTCGTTTGGGTTCATTCCGATGGCGGTTTCCAATTCGGCTGGCGCGGAGGTACAGAAGCCGCTGGCTACCGTTGTGATTGGCGGCTTACTCACCGCTACGCTGCTTACCCTTATTGTGTTGCCCATACTGTATTCGCTGATGGAAAAGAAAGCGCTGGAGCAAGAAGCGAAAGCCGCCACGAAGAAACCGTCTATCGTGGCTACAATTAGCCTGCTGATGCTCCTGTCGACGGGGGCCTGGTCACAACCCGTTGGCCGTATTGGTGCGCCGATGCAAACGATCACGCTGGATCAGGCAGTACAGCAGGCCGGGAGTCGGAATGCGCAGGTACAGATTGCGGGGCTGGGCGTAAGTCAGCAGCAAGCCCTGCGCCGAACCGCCTACGATGCCGGCCGGTTATCGGCCACGCTTTTGCTCGGCCAGTACAATAGCCGCCGATTCGACAACAACCTGACCGTTACCCAAACGATTCCGAACCCAACGCTGATGCATCGACTGGCCGACCTGAACGATCAGACTGTTGCCAGTCGGGAAGTAGGGGTGCTCGTCACACGAAATGATATTCAGTATCAGGTCAAATCGGCGTATTATGAGTTGAATTACCTGGGTCAAAAAAGTCATTTGTTTCGGCAGCAGGATACCTTGCTGCGTGAGTTTGTGCAGGCCGCCAATTTGCGGTTTCGTACGGGCGAAACGGGTAGTCTGGAGAAGGCAACCGCCGAAAGCCAACGGGCCGATCAGCAGGTTCGACTGGCGCAGAACGAAGCCAATCGGGTAGGGGCCCGGACTCGCTTGCAGACGTTGCTCAATAGCGCTTCTGCCCTTGATGCAGCCGATCAGCCCTTGGTCAAACTGACGCTCCAGATGTCGGGTGATACCGCTAGCCTGAAGCAAAACCCGTTATTGCGGCAATTGACTCAGCAAATCAGGGTGGCCCAGCAAACCCGACTGGTCGAACAGGCACGGCTAAAGCCAGACTTTCTGGTGGGGCTGTTTACACAAACACTCGTTGGTAGTCAGCTGATTAACGGGCAGGAACTGTATTTCGGGCCGGGCTACCGTTTCCAGGGCGGCCAGGTTGGTATTTCGCTACCCTTGCTTGGACAAGCGCAGAAAGCACGCATCAGTGCGGCCCGGATTGGTGAGCAAATTGCCCAGACGGAATTGCAGCAACAGCGGTTTGCCCTGAGCCAGCAACTGACGCAGGCGGTGGAGCAGTATCAGCAGTACCGGGATGCGCTGACGTATTATGAACAGAACGGATTGACCCAGGCAGGCCTGATTCAGACCAATGCCCGCCGGGCGTTCAGCAGTGGCGACATTGGCTATGTCGAGTTTTCGCTGGCGCTCCAGCAAGCGCTCACCATCCGGTCAAACTACCTCGATCTGCTGAATCAGTACAATCAATCGGTTCTCTATATCAACTACCTACTGGGCAATCCGTAGCCCATTCGATTCTCCCCATTTGTATGAATTCTCAACTAAAATCAACGCGTTTACGGCGCTTGTTTGTCCTGTTTATCAGTGTTTTCGTCGGTTCGGTAGCCTGTCAGTCTGGCGGGAAATCGGAGGAAGAAAAGACCAAAACCGACGAGTCGCAAGCAGTTAAAGCAGATTCCGGCGGGGTAAAACCGTTATCGGGACCCGTCGTCGTTTCGCTGACGCAGGCCCAATACGATATGGCTTCTATCGCGTTGGGCCAACCCACGCTTCGGCCACTGAGCACCACGTTAAAAGTGAATGGGGCCATCGACGTACCCGCTCAGAATATGGTGTCGGTATCGGTGCCGGTCGGCGGATATATCCGCCAGATTCAGCTTGAGCCAGGTATGCGCATTCGGAAAGGTCAGACGCTGGTTGTGCTCGAAAACCCCGAGTATATTCAGCTTCAACAGGATTACCTGGATACCAAAGCCAAACTGGAATTTGCTGATCTGGAGTTTGCCCGTCAGCAGGAGCTGAGCCGTGATAATGTCAACGCCCTGAAGGTTTTTCAGCAGATTCGATCCAATCGGCAAAGTTTACAGGCGCAACTGGCGGGCATGGGGCAGCGGCTGGCGATTCTTCATATCAACACCGCCACCCTGAGTCCGGAGCGAATGACCCGGACCATTGCGGTGCCAGCGCCCGTATCGGGCTATGTGACCGACGTGCCCGTGAACAACGGTCGTTTTGTGAATCCCGCCGATGTGCTGGTGCAGATTACAAATGTCGACCACCCGCACGTTCGGCTGAATATCTTCGAGAAAGACATCAGCCGCATTCGTAACGGGCAGGCCGTTCGTTTTGGCATGGGGAGCGATGCCGCCCTCAATCGGCAGGGAACCATCTTTCTGATTGGCAAAGCCATCGCGGCCGATCGAACCATCTCGGTACTTGCCCACCCCGAAGGCACGGCCAGCGATTATATTCCCGGAGCCTACATATCGGCGCAGGTTGATGTGAAAACGCAGCCGCTGCCTGCCTTGCCCGAGGCCGCTATTATTGCTTATGGCGGCAAGTCATACGTGTATGTGCTTGATCGTAAGGATGCTAAAGCCGCTGTGTATCATTTTCGACAACTAGAAGTAAAGACGGGAGTGCATGAAAACGGGTACATCGCTGTTACACTGCCCAGCGACATCGACCCCCAAAAGACACCCATCGTGATTCGGGGTGGCTATGGGCTGCTGGCTAAACTTAACAATAGCGAAGAGGAGTAGGCTTACCTCACCCGACTAGCCTTCTCCATGGTCCGTGTCCCCACGGACCACCTGGCCGGATGGTGTTGCTGACGCGCGTGTGGTCCGTGAGGACACGGACCATGGAAACAGAGATGTTTCGTGAAGTTAGTTTCTTAAATCTGACTCGTGAGGTTTCTTAAAACCGGACAATTTGAACCGTTCGGTTTTAAGAAACCTCACGAGTCGGTTGTAAGTAACCAACCCCACGAAAAGCTACTCCGTGGCTTCAATTAAACTGACGATCCAGAGACTGACACCATCTCAAACGTTCGATACGTTAGGATAACCTCTTTTTTAGGAGGTTATTTTTTTTGTCAAAACTCTGATAACGAACTGGTTGAGGTAAATTAATTCTCTTGTCAACCAACTAAATATTATTTTTTTTTAAGGTTCGTGCAACCTGAACACACTGTCTTTACATCTTCCTGTCAAATACCACAAAGAAGACAACCTGGAAAAAAAAGCAACATCAACTTTCCTAAACCCTACACTTAACTACAGCTATGAAAACGATCAAACACCTCCTCACCTCAGCGTTACTGGTTACCTCAGCCGCTACGTTTGCTCAAACGACGACGGTGATCATCACCTCGGATTCTACAGTGTCAACGACCCGCCATCGGAGAACTATGGATCGTATCACCTCTGATTTCAGCATCTACCTGGGTTTTAATAATTTCGGGGGATCGCTGCCCGCGGGCTACGATTTTCGGCCCATCGGCTCACGTTTTGTAGCCCTGTCCTGGCAGAAACGAATTCCGCTTTCGGTGAAAGGAGCTACCAAACTCCGGCTGATCACCGGCCCCGAAGTTGCCTGGAATAACTTCATGTTTGAGGGGAGGAATACGCTGGTCGACCGGAATAACCAGCTGACTATCGAACAGGCCGATGTTGATCTGCGTAAATCGAAATTTGTAACGGCCCAACTGAATTTACCGGTGATGATTAACGTGGCGTTCCGGTCGGGATTAACGTTGGGGGTGGGCGCGTATGCCGGTATTCGACTGGATAGTTATACCAAAGTGAAGCCCGAAGGCGGGTCGGCCCTTCGGACACACGGTTCCTACAACCTGAATCCCGTACGCTGGGGACTCACCACCGAACTGGGTTTCCGGGGTAGTTCAAAACTGTTTTTCCGGTACGAACCGACAAGTCCATTCCGCGCCGGGCAAGGTCCAGATGCCAGCGTATGGGCCGTGGGCGTCAAAATCTAAACCAGAATAAATCTGATTTTGCTGACCGGCTCTGATGTTCGCGAGCATCAGAGCGTTCGCAAACTGTCAACAGGTACGCTGCCTATGAACTGCTGCAATTGATTGTAAAGAGGCAGACCGAGCAATCGCCATTCCAGCGTACCAGCCGCACTATAATGAATACGTCGATCCAGGCCAACATTGGCTGATGCGCCGATGGGTTTCCATAGAATACCTGCTGTGAAGCCGGTCAGGTAGACGGTAGTGGTTATTTGGGTCGAATCGGATTGGTTTTTCCGGTATAGCGTCAAGTGCTGATTCAGTTGGAATGAACCAAAATCAACTAAGCGGGCTCGATACGGCTTTAGCCACTCAGGGGAAAATTCGGGAATAAGAACCGTTGTCGTCGAAATACCCTGAGTGGATTGCATAGACTGGTTATTACCCGGCGAGTGGCACATGGATGCCGTCAGTAGAAACAGAATTCCGGTAGCCAGTAACCCGTATCGTTCCGAGAAAAAACGGAAGTTTCGGTAAGAAACAACAAACAGCGTAATACCCAGCCCGATGTTTAGTAACCCCCAAATTGTGTACAATACGGCCATGAACGATGTAAAGTGATGGTGTTGCCGGAAAGTACAAATAAAAAGTGTAGGGCCATGCAACGATATGATTCGTCCCGGTGTCTTTCGTCTGAATTCCCTCGCCAAAAGTTAATCCCGCATTAAAATCCGCTTATCCTGCCGTTCAGACCGCTTGTGTAAGAACAGGTACTTTGCGATGCCTACTACCTACCTTTGCCATGTACTTCTGCAGAGAAGAACGCAACCTCCCGAAAAGTCTACCATTATGAAAACTGTTTTATCGGCCTCTCTCTTAACGCTATTTGCTCTGTCAACAGGGTTTGCACAAATCCTGACGCGGGGTACCGTAAATGGGCAAGTAGGTTCCGCAGCCGGGAAACCTCTCGAATTTACGACGATGATGCTGCTGAAAGCCAACGATTCTACCCTGGTGAAAGGGGCCATCAGTGACGTCGATGGAAAATATGCTTTCGAGAATGTCGGGGCCGGTAACTACTTGATCGCAGCGCAGCAGATAGGCTACCGCAAAACGTATAGTGCACCGTTCGCCGTTGACGAAGCCCATCCGGCGGTTAGCGTTCCTGCCTTGGCCATGAGCGACGAAACCAAAAGCCTGACCGAAGTAAAGGTTGTTGCGCAGAAGCCCTTCATCGAGCAACAGGTAGACCGTACCGTAATGAACGTGGAAAACAGCATTGTCGCCAGTGGTAACACTGCACTGGAAGTGCTGGAAAAAGCGCCCGGCGTCACCATTGACCGGCAGAATGACCAAATCCAGTTGAAGGGAAAGGCCGGTGTGATCGTCTACATCGACGGCAAACAAACCTACCTCTCGCAGCAGGAAGTGTCGAACTTACTCAAAAATACGCCCAGCGATAACATTGCGAGTATTGAGATCATCACCAATCCCGGCTCTAAATATGATGCGGCCGGCAACTCGGGGATCATCAACATCAAGATGAAGAAGAACAAGAACTTCGGTACCAATGGTACGTTCATTCTTGGCACGGGCTACGGCTGGGTAAATAACCTGGTTGGTGCCCGCGACGATCTCCCCAAATTCAACACCTCCCTGAACCTGAACCACCGCGAAGGCAAGGTCAATGTGTTCGGAAACTACAGTTACGTAAATCGGCAGAGCGCCCAGACAAACGAGATCAATCGGGCCATCCCGTATAATGGCAAGACGACCTACTTCGACCAGTACTCGTTCCGGCCGAACCAGTTTACCGGTCACTCGTACAAAGCCGGTTTGGATTATTTTATTAGTAATAAAAGTACGGTTGGCGTATTGTTCAACGGATTTACGAACGACTGGCGTTCGAACGGGCTGAACAATACATTCATCCGCGATCAGAATCGGCAGCTTACCAGTCGGCCGACGACCAAAACCGACGCCCGTGAACTCATGTCGAACGTGACGGGTAATGTGAATTACAAATATGATTTTGACGGGAAAGGGCGTGAGTGGACAATTGACGCCGATTATGTTCACTACGGCGGGAAGAACTCGAACAACCTGAGCACGATCTATTACAATCCCGACAATACGCTGAACCGCCCCAATCAGGACGTTCGCAACAACATGCCGTCGGTGATTAACATCCTGGCCTTCAAGACGGATTACGTGCATCCTATGAAAAATGGCAGCAAGGTCGAGGCCGGTTTGAAAAGCAGCTTTGTCGATGCCGACAACAACACGATCTACGATACCCTGCAACAGGAAATTCAGCAATGGTTGCCCGATGCCAGCCGCTCGAACCAGTTCAAATACAATGAAAATATCAACGCGGCCTACATCAACTACGCGGGTAAAATTGGTAAGCTGAAAATCCAGACGGGACTGCGGGCTGAACATACTCATTCGACGGGAACATCGGTCACGCTGAATCAAACAGTCGACCGCAACTACCTGAATCTGTTCCCGACGGTGTTTCTGTCCCGTCAACTAGATACCAACAACGTGTTGAACCTGTCGTACAGTCGCCGAATCGACCGGCCTGATTATCAAAACCTGAATCCATTCGTATTCTATCTCGACCCCTATACCTATCAGAAAGGAAACCCATTTCTACGGCCTCAGTACACCAACTCGGTTGAACTGACCCACGTGTTCAAGGGCGCTTTTTCGACAACACTTGGGTTCAGCCGGACAACGGATTTTATTAACCAGGAAACACCCCGCCAGATAGCCGCTCAGAACATCACCTACGTAACCCCCGAAAACCTGGGTCACCTGGATAACCTGAGCCTGAACATGAGTTTCCCGGTGCCCGTTACGAAGTGGTGGCGCATGCAGAACAACATTAGTACCTATTACCAGAACTACCAGACAGTGTATTCAGACACGCCTTACCAGGTGAAGCTGGTGGCTTTCAATCTGTACACATCCAACAATTTCACCCTGAGCAAAACGGTGTCGGCCGAGGTGTCGGGCTGGTACAATTCGGCCTCTCAATATGGCTTCTACCGGGCACAACCCATGGGCGCGTTCAGCATCGGTGTTCAGAAGAAACTGATGGATGGAAAAGCCAATCTGAAACTGAACGTGAATGACCCCTTCTGGATGAATCAATTCAGAGGTCGGGCTGCGGTGCAGGACATTGACTTCCGGGTTGGATCGCGTTGGGAGAGCCGCCGGATTATGCTGACGTTCACCTACCGCTTCGGGAACCAGAACGTAAAAGGAGCCCGTCAGCGGAATTCAGCCACATCGGCCGAACAGAACCGGGTAAAATCAGGAAATTAGAAAGATGCAGAAGGTAGACGGCATGATCGATCATACCGGAACCTATAGCCTACATCATACACAATAACGGACTTAGTTTAGGTTAAGAAAATGCGAAAGCCATTCCCGCCTTGAGGAATGGCTTTTTTGTTGGTTAACCGATGGCGCTATACATATTGACCATCAGGCAAACTTACGAACTGAACCGATCATGAACTCGCCGTTGGGTAATCGCTCCACAACGATCTTATACTGACCGTAGCCTTCCGTAAATTGGATCGACTGCATCTCAAACCGATTCAGCCCTAGCAGACTCTCCCGATCGGTCGTCAAATCCCGAATCATCCTGAAATTATCGAACAGGAAGTCGGCAAATCCTTCTTTCTGCATCAAGGTGTGGCTTACTGCTATGTACCCTGTGAAAGGTTTGTCAGGGGTACGTATGTCAAGTACAGTTGCGGAGGGTAAACGTTCGCTGATCATAGCATATAGTTTTTAACGTCAATATACACTCCATGTAGAGGCCGCGCAACTTCCGTTGCGCTGAATTGTTTACAGCTGGGCATTATTTTTTAGGCAAAGGTCCTGTTAATGGTAAGGGAGCATAAAACTTGTTTCTAGCGCAGCGAAGCCCGGCGGATGCGTGCAAACGGCTCAATTCATCATTTGGGGCGTCTCAAATCTAGTTTGGGGCGAAACAGTGGGTGCTGATCGAGCACCTTTGGAGGGTCAATCACAAACGGCCAACCCCATGACACGATTTTTTACCCTCTCGCTATTGCTTCTGAGTACGGTTTTGTCAATCGCCCAATCCGTAACGGGTTCTGTACGGGATGCTACCCGGCAACCGGTTCCATTTGCGGTTGTCAAGCTGCTGCGAGCGGCTGACTCTACGCTCGTTAAAGGAACGCTCGCCAACGAAGCCGGACAGTATGGGTTTACGGCGGTAGAGGCCGGTCTCTACCGGGTTCAGGTATCTATGGTGGGGATGGCGAATACGACGAGTCAGACCGTGTCGGTGCAGGGCGTAGAGCCTCTGGTACTGGAGCCGGTCGTGCTTAACACAACGGAGCAAACGCTGACGGATGTGAGCGTGCGGGCGCAGAAGTCATTGGTCGAGCAGCAGGTGGATAAGACCGTACTCAATGTGGCTGCCGATGCCACGGCCCAGGGAAAAACGGCTTATGAACTGTTACAGCAGGCCCCCGGCCTGGTCATCGACCCAAACGACAACATACGGATGGCCGGAAAACAGGGCGTAACGGTGTTTATCGACGGAAAGCCCACCAACCTGTCGGCGGCTGACCTGGCCAATTTGCTCCGGGCGACGCCCGCGTCCAGCATTGATAAGGTCGAATTGATTACGAACCCATCGGCCCGGTTCGACGCACAGGGTGGGGCGGGCATTATTAACATCAAATTTCGGCGGAACAAGAGCCTGGGTTTGAACGGAAATGCATCGGGTGGGTATGGCCAGAGCGATCATCATCGTGCCAACGCGGCTCTAGACCTGAACTACCGCGCTAACCAGATAAACCTGTTCGGGAATGCCGCCGTTAGTGATAATTTTCAGATTACCAACGTTCTGCTGGACCGGAAGGCAGGCGGTTCGCAGTTTCTTCAGCGCGGCTACGACTCCGACGGAACGCGGGCCATCGTTTACAAAGCCGGGGTCGATTACACGCTGGATCACCGGAAGGCGCTGCCCCGGCAAACGATTGGTCTGGTCGTATCGGGTAACGCGTCGGGCAATCGCTTCGGAACCTATACCACAACGAGGATTATCGACAGCCGGAATACACTGGATTCGAGCCTCACCAACCAATCGACAACCGGAACGGCAGAACGACCCGCCCGGAACAACCGGATCAATGCCGCGCTGAACTACCGCTATGCCGATACGCTAGGTCTGGAACTCAACATCGATGCCGATATGACGCGGTTTACGAACACGGCCCCCAGCACCATCACCAGCGACTATGCAGACCGAAACGGGCAACCGCTGTTTCGGCGGCAACGACGATTCGATGCGGCCACCGACATTACCATCGTTACGCTGAAAGGCGACTTTGTCAAGGAATGGAAAAGCCGCCATCTGAAACTCGAAACCGGCCTCAAACGCACCGATGTAGCCACCGACAACGATCTGCTGGCGTTTACCGGACCCGATAATGCCGAAACGGCGGAACAAGCCGACAGCAACCGAACGAATCGGTTCACTTACCGGGAGATCGTCAGTGCGGGGTACGCATCCTTGAACCGGTCGGTGGGTAAATGGTCGGTGCAGGGCGGACTTCGGGTCGAACACTCGAATGTAAAGGGGCGTTCCGTCGATTTACGTCAGCAAACCATCAATTCGCCGGATACAACCTACCTGAATCTGTTTCCAACGGCCTTCGTGCAGTATCGCGCTACCGATAAAAGCCAGTTCTCCGTCAATTACGGCCGCCGGATCGGGCGACCTAACTACCAGGATATGAATCCATTCGTGTACCAGATGGATCCCTATACGAGCCAGCGGGGCAATCCTTACCTGCGCCCCACCTATACCCACAATGTCGAATTCAGCTATACCTACAAATGGGCGTCGACGATCAAACTGGCTTACAGCCATACCAACGATTTTTCCACCGATGTAATCCGACAGGAGGGGCTTGTTGCCTACCAAACGGTTGCCAACGTGGGTCGGGTCAATGCCCTGAACGTCTCGATCAGCACCCCGTATCAGTTTACGAAAGGATGGAGTGTGTATGCGTATGCTGGTGGTACCTGGAATCAATTTCAGGGCAATCTGTCGGCGAATGAACCATTCGATCAGCGGACATTTGCCTTCGAGGGCTACATGCAGCATTCGGTTAAACTCGCCAAAACCTGGTTGGCGCAAGTGTCGGGCTTCTGGAGTGCCCCCACCCAGCAAACGGTTTACCACATCGGCGGGCTGGGTGCACTGAATATGAGTCTTCAACGGAAAATCATGCAGGAGCGGGGTAAGATCACCTTCGCGATCGACGATGTCCTGAACACCATGCGCTGGAAACAGTCGGCGGATTTCCTGACACAGCAGTTCAACATCGACCGAAAATGGGAAAGTCGCCGGGTCTCGATCCGGTTCACGTATCACTTCGGCAGCAACGACGTGAAAGCGGCCCGTGAGCGCCAGACCGGCGTAGAGACAGAGCGAATTAAAGCGAAAAGCAATCTATAAACGTACCCGCAATGAACAGAAAACCTATTTGCCTCGCCCTACTAGCGCTTATGCAAACCCTTTCTTCTGTTGGGTTTGCTCAACATACCGAGTCAGCCGAAGCCGTTGCGCGCGTGGCCTTTACCCTCCGAAACAACCTTGGGTATCATCGCATGTTTCGCGCCGAAGGGCCGGGTATGGCCTATGGATTCACCATGAACCGCAACGAATCGACGCCCAAAAACTGGCCGATAGGCAGTAAACTCTACTTTAGTCAGGACGGCGAAACAACGGAAGAACTCATCCTGACCGTAACGGCTGCCGACGCGGGCAAGACACTATTGACCGATCCCGAAACGACAACCCATTCATCCATACCTATCGTGACCCTTCGCTTCCGAAATAACAGTCTGTTACCCCGTAAAATTATGCTGATTACCTACCGACCCGACGAAACGGGCAACGGCACGCAGGGAATCATGCTGATGCCGCAGGGCACTACCACACAAAAATTGCCCATTGGCACGAAAGTCTACTTTGCAGACGATAAGCAGGTTGACATTGTGATGAGTGGTCAGCGAATTGACGGGAGCAAGCCGTTTCTGGTCGTCAGAAAAGAGGACAAAGGCAAAACCATCAATATCTTTCGGTAAGGAAACCGGCTGTATCTTGCCAGTAAATCCCTGCATTCATGACGTTTGAGTTCAACGCTTATTCATCGCCCCTGTTATTTGGCTTCATTCAGGGCTGGATTTATGCCGTGTTGCTATGGGTACGGGCCTGGCGCGAAGAACGCCTGTCCGACTGGCTGCTGGGCTGGGTCTTGGTTGGGCTTAGTCTGAATATTTGGGAGTATATGCTGGGCTTTGGCGGCATTGAACTACTCTGGCGTGAACTGGAGTTTTTTCCCCGGACGCTCGGTTTTCTGTTCCCGGCTCTATGCTACTTCTACCTCAAAAGCCAGATCAATGCCGATTTTCGATTCACCCGGCACGACAGCTGGCACGCGGTTCCATTTTTGCTATACGTCGTTTACCATGTCAGCGTGTTTTCGATGGGGCCAGCTTTCGTTGAGCGGTGGAAAGCAACGGTGCATTACCCATACCATATCAATGATTTAGAGACGATTACAGGCATCGGTCTGAATGTTTATTACCTGGTGCTGTCCTTACGGCTTTACCGGCGCTACAGAGCCTGGATAAAAACGCAATTCTCGGATACAGAGGTTATTAGCTTTCGGTGGTTCCGGAATTTCCTGATCGCCTTAACGACTACATTCCTATTTAGCTTGTTCATGTTGATTCTCGATCTGACCTTCGATCTTACGTTTTGGCAGGACTGGTGGGATGAACTGGCGGGCGTTATTATGATTTATTACGTTAGTATTCACGGGTACGCGCAGATGCAGCCGGGTCGTCGGTTAACGTTTGCACAAACACCAGCCCAGATTACACAGGCCAATTCACTGCCCATTGGTGCAGGTGCGGAGCCGGAAAAGATCGCGGAACCCATGCGGGAGGCTGGCGGATTGGTGCGGCAGTTGAGTAAAACGACCACCGCCTTAGCCTCTGATCTGGTGCCCTGGCGCGACACGTTACTGGCGTATATGGAGAACGAACGTCCTTACCTGGACCCGGACCTGTCGCTCAGCGACCTCGCCCGGCGGCTCAAAACGAACACCTCCGTACTGTCGCCGGTGATCAACGCCGGAACGGGGAAGAACTTCAATGATTTTGTCAATCAGTACCGGGTCGATGCGTTCAAACGACAGGCGCTTGACCCGGCCAATGCACACCTAAGCTTATTGGGCATTGCCCTCGATTGTGGCTTCAATTCGAAAGCGACCTTCAACCGAGCCTTCAGGAAACTGACCGGGCAGTCGCCCAGAGCGTTCGTGGAATCGCAGTAGAGGGCTGTACTAGCCCACAGCTAAAGCGGTGGGCTAGTACGGTTCAATCAGGTGGTTATTCGGAGCTGGGGAGAACCTCCTGAAGGGTATAAGTAGTTAAAACAACGTTCTCAACCTAAGCCGGAATGAGTGATTCGATAAACGCGGGCCGTACCCGCTTCTTCGACGCCTGCTCGTAGGCATATCCAAGTGATACTAAAGCGCCTTCCTGATATGCACCGGCAATGAACGAAAACCCAACGGGCAGACCCTGAACGCTGCCCATTGGAATCGTGATATGCGGGTAACCCGCCATAGCCGCCGGTGGACAGAAGTAGAAGCCCGTATCATAATCGCCGTTGATCAGGCCGATGCAACCCGCAAACCCAATGCTGGTTCCGCAGATGGCGTCCAGTTTGTTGTCCGACATGAGTTTATCGATAAGCTGGCGCGAACTTCGGGTTTTAGCCAACGCATCGGTATATTCCTTGCTGTCGAGTCCGCCTTTAGCCTGGCTGCTTTCCAGGGTTTCCTGTTTGAAAAAGGGCATGACGTTGGCCGCGTTCTGCCGGTTAAACGCAATCACATCGGCCAACGTCCTGACGCGTGCGTTGGCCGTTGACAGATAGTGGTTTACGCCGTCCTTGAACTCGTATTGCATGACCGTAAATTCGGCCCCGCTGATGGCGTCGAGCGATTTGAGCAGATCGACTTCCACGATACTCGCGCCCTGTTTCTTGAGTACCTCAATGGCCTGTTTGTATAAGCCAACCACCCCTTCATGGCCCGTTAAGAATGATTTCTCAATGCCAATGCGCTTGCCCGACAAACCGGCTGCGTTCAGAAAGGGCGTGTAGTCTTTGGCACTTTTACCGCTGCTTTCGCTGGTGACGGCATCGGCCGGATCGATGCCTACCATAGCCCCCAGTAAGATGGCCGCATCGGTTACGGTTCTGGCCATTGGCCCGGCGGTATCCTGCGTTTTCGAAATGGGAATAATGCCGCTGCGGCTGACCAGCCCAACCGTTGGCTTTAGGCCGACTATGCCACAAAATGAAGACGGTGCAATGACCGAACCGTCCGTTTCTGTACCTACGGCCACCGCGCACAGATTGGCGGCTACGGCCGAGCCTGACCCTGAACTGGAGCCGCACGGACTACGATCCAGCACAAATGGATTGCGGGTTTGACCGCCCCGGCTGCTCCACCCGCTGCTGGAACGGGTTGACCGGAAGTTGGCCCACTCGCTGAGGTTTGTTTTGCCCAGAATGACCGCCCCGGCTTCCCGTAATTTAGTGATGACAAACGCATCTTTAGCGGCCTTATGGCCTTCCAGCGCCAGCGAACCCGCGGTTGTCATCAACTGATCGCCCGTGTCGATATTATCTTTGATCAGCACCGGAATGCCGTGTAGCGGGCCCCGAGTCTTCCCCGACTGGCGTGCTTCATCCATCGCCTTCGCAATGGTCAGCGCGTCGGGATTGACCTCAATGACGGCATTCAGGTTGGGTCCATTTTTGTCAATGGCCTCAATACGGTCCAGGTAGAGTTGAGTGATGGCGACCGAACTGGACTGACCCGACTGCATTTTCTTCTGGAGATCACCGATAGTCAGTTCATTTAGTTCAAACTCATCAGAGAAGGTTTCTGCGTCGTTTTCTGCATGTGTTTTTTGGGGAGCGTTGCAGGCGGCTACCGTAAGCGACGCAGCCGATACACTAGCCACGGAGCTACTCTTGATGAAATTCCGTCTGTTCATGACGTGTTTGTGAAGAAGATAGGAGTAAGAAAAACGGGGAATCGGGCAACTCGGTAATCCCTGCGTTATTGAGGGCGCTTGAACAGGCCGACATAGGCCGCTTTGCCCAACACGTGGGCCTGAATGGCGTTCAGCACGGCTGTCCGTGTGGCCGACCCATCGGGACCCGGCTTAACGTCGAGTTTGGTATCCAGGGCATACAATTCAAAAACATAATGGTGCAACGGCCCCGAAGCAGCCGCACCCGGTCCCCGATAGGAGGGAGTCAATACATTTACCTGGTAACTACCATCCGGCAACTGTGCCCCAGCGGGAATGGCTTCGGGTAGCCCGGTCGAAGTAGCCGGAATATTCCAGACCAGCCAGTGCAGATTATCGTCAATCGTTTTATTTCGACTCACATCGACATCGTGCATGTGCAGCACAAAACTCTGCGTTCCGGCTGGTACATCGGTCCAAGTCAGTGCCGGAGAAGCGCCACCGCCCGGTGCAGCGCCCGGAGCCGCCTGCGTAAACTTGATCGGAATGAGGCCCCCATCCGGGAAGGCCGTGGTGGTTAACCGCATCGGCAGGGCTGCGGTTGGTGCGGCCGGGGCTGGTTGCTGGGCGAGCGAAACTGAAACCGAACGGATTAGTAGGGCAGCGGCAAAGAGTATGCGTTTCATGTCTGGCGATGGTTAGTTTGTTTCTGTAAATTGGCTCTCTTCGAAAGGAAAAGCCGACAACTGAGCTAAAGCTGACTCAGTATTTTTTAAGAATTTTGACCAGCTGGCGGCTAATCACCTCATACCCCTTATCGGATGGATGCAAGCCGTCGTAAGTCATATCGATAGCCTCCACCGGATACGGGTACTCATCGGTTTCTGGATTAAATGGAATGTCGATGAAATCCGGATACGGGTAGTTGGTGTACTGACCGCTTTTCGGGTCTTTCAGCCGTTTGAATTTAACGAGTTTCTTTACCCGCAATGCTTTCGTATGGTAAAGGTCCAGCACGGGCAGGTGCTCTAATTGGCCGATGGAGTCGATGGCGTTGGCAAACGCTTCAAGATACTGGCCGTTTTTGGCTTTGTAGGAGCCATAGGCGTTGTTCTTGAAATTCGTCAAGTACACAAAATCAGCCCGTTGCATGGGTGTGATCAGGACGATCGGGGCCTGTGGGTTCAGTTGACGAAGTTTGTTGATGATGATCCGGAAGGAGCCATACACCGTCGTATTGCCGGCATTGGCCTGATAGTCGGCCAGACGGCCCAACGGTCGGCTCGACCACCAGTCATTGGTGCCCAGAAAGATGGAGTATATATCTGCTTTGACCAGCCCCAGCTTATCAATTTCTTTGGCAATGCCACCCGACGTCCAGCCATTATGCCCCTGGTTTGTGAAGTGGATATACGGGAGCCGTTCAACGACCCGGGTCATGTATCCTTTGGTGACGCGATTACCGGTTTCGTCCAGATGGTCATTTAAATACGTGATCGAGTCACCAATGGCGACCCAGCTAACCTCCTCGTGTTTGATGGAACCGGTTAGACAAATCAGGGCCAGGAGAATGCAGAACTGTTTCATGCGCTTGATTATGGTGCTGGCTGGAAAAGAAAATCGACGAAGCTGTTTACTGTCCGTCGGGCAAGCATATCCTGATTCGGGCTGCGCGAGTTTATTTAATCTCGCTGGGTAGATAGATTTATATTAACTAAACGCCGGATAATTTTTTTATCAGCCCCCGGTTTCAACTGGGGGAAACCGCCGACAAATACCCACTTTCTATCAACCGTTTCAACGGTTTTCCGGATGCCCAAACCGTTGAAACGGTTGATAGAAGGCGATTTTATTCTGGAAACCCACCGCTAAAGCGATGGGCTAATAGAGGGTCGATTTGGCGCTTAGTTAATTCAAACCATTTTGCTCGACGAGAATGAAAAACGGTTTACTCCCTCAAAAATTTGTTCAACGGGCAGGACTTCATTTCCTTAAGCCCGTCTATCACCGACGATGCGTTGACTTTGGCTCCGGCAGCGTTCGTATGCGTGTTGTCTTTCACAAAGTAGGTGGCCTGTAGCAGGGTCGAATCGCCCACAACGTCGTATTTTCGGGCAACCAGCTCATTCAGGTTGATGAAGTAAGCCCCGTTTTTGCTACCCTGCTCTCCGTTGGCTATCTCGGCGGCCCATTTGCCGTAATCCGTATCGCCACGGATCACTTTTCCCTCTTTCCAGACGTTGCGCGGCACCAGCGATAAGACAATGGGCGTGGCTCCCTTCGCTTTGGCGTCTGTCACATATTTGCGGATGTACCAGCCGTAGCTGTGTACGATCTCGTGCTTTTTGGTCATCAGGTTGTCGATTTCCTGGGTCTCATTGCCCGTCCCTTTTAGCGTTCCCCGGGCGCGGAGGGTATCGTTGATGGCTCCGGCATCGTTATGCCCGAACTGGATCATGACGAAATCACCAGGTTTCAATCGGGTCATTATCTTATCCCAGCGGCCTTCGGTCAGAAAGGTGCGGCTGCTTCGCCCTCCAATGGCGTGGTTCTCGACATGAATGCGCGTCGTATCGAAATAAGCGTCGATAAAATGTCCCCAGCCCCACATGCCGCCTTCACCCTTGTCGTTGGCATTCCTGACGGTCGAGTCGCCGATGAGGTAAAGAGTGGGGCGTTGTACCTGGGTAGCGGCTATCCAGCAAAGAGCAGTAAGGAAAAACAACAGGATGGGTAATCTCTTGTTCATAAACGTCGATACGATAAATCTAACGGAATTTCGGCCTGCTGGCCGCTTAACCCGATAGTTTCGGTTAAGTTTGCGAATGTACGGCTTCAGTTGTTGTCAGACCAGCGCAGTCGTTGACATTGACCTGAACCGATCCATTTTTTGACTAAATGTTGTTTTCATCTCCTATGCAGCTTAACCCTATGTCGCCCGAAAAAGCCTTTGCCGACACCGGTCTTTCGTTACCGCCCGCGCCCCAGCCTCTGGGTGTTTACAAACCATATCTGATTGACGGCAAATACCTGTACGTATCGGGGCATGGCCCGGTGCAGGACGATAAAAGTCTGATCATTGGCCGGGTTGGAACCGATCTGGACATTGAGCAGGCCAAGTTAGCGGCCCGGCAAGTGGGCCTTACCATCTTGTCGACCATCCGAACGAACCTGGGTAGTCTCGATCGGGTCAAACGCGTTATCAAGGTGCTCGGCATGGTGAACTGTACGGCCGATTTTGGTCGTCATCCCTACGTTATCAACGGATGCAGCGAACTTTTCGCGACCGTTTGGGGACCCGACAACGGCATCGGTGTTCGGTCGGCGGTGGGCATGGGTTCGTTGCCCGATAACATTCCGGTTGAGATAGAAGCCTTATTCGAACTGGTTTAGGTTATGGAACAAGCGCCCTGGTACTCGATTGCCGACATAACCCAACTCGATACACCCGCCCTGGTGGTGTATCCGGATCGGGTAAAACAAAACATTGCGTTCCTGCTAAAAGCGGTCGACAACGTAAGCCGGTTGCGGCCCCACGTGAAAACCAATAAATCGCGGGAGGCCTGCCAGTTGATGCTCGAGGCCGGTATCCGGAAGTTTAAATGTGCCACCATCGCAGAAGCCGAAATGCTGGCCATGATCGGAGCGCCCGATGTACTGCTGGCTTATCAGCCCAACGAGGCCAAAATGCACCGGCTGCTCAAGCTGATCAATACCTATCCCGAAACGGAATTTTCGTGTCTGGTCGATAACCGCGCCACCGCTCAGCAACTCTCCGATATAGCTGTCGCGGCTGGTCGGGTGGTGCCGGTCTATATTGACCTGAACGTGGGCATGAACCGCACCGGGATTGCACCGGGGGGCAGTGTTCTGGCGCTCTATGCGGAGCTGGATCAGTTGCCGGGCGTTCGGCCCGTGGGCCTGCATGCCTATGACGGACACCTGCGCGACCCGGATATTACGGTTCGTACAACCCAGTGTGATGCGGCTTTCTGGCCCGTTCAACTCCTGCGCGATACGCTAGTTTCGCAAGGTTTTGCCAAACCCGTTCTGGTGGTGGGCGGGAGCCCGACGTTTCCGATCCATGCCAAACGGCCGGATGTGGAGTGCAGCCCCGGTACGTTTATTTACTGGGACAAAGGCTACCAGATTGTGCTGACCGAGCAGCCGTTTTTGCCGGCGGCACTGGTTGTCTCGCGGGTGATCTCGCTGCCCGATGCGACAAAAGTATGCCTCGATGTTGGCCATAAGTCAGTGGCTGCCGAGGGCGAACTTTCCCAGCGGATTACGTTTCTGAATGCACCGGAACTAAAGGCAATTGGCCAGAGTGAGGAACATCTGGTGGTAGAAGCCGGAGCGGGGCACCCGTATCAGGTTGGCGATATCGTTTACGGAATACCCAACCATATTTGCCCGACGGTCGCCCTTTACGAACGGGCTTACACCATCGAAAATGGTCATGCAACAGGCGAATGGCGAACCATCTCCCGCGACCGCCTGATTTCTGTATAATAGACGAAACTTGTCTGGGTCAGGCCGTAACGGTGCGCCGTTGCACCTTGGCCCAGACAAAGATGCTATAAATCAACGGCCCAGCCAGTCCTTGAATTCCGATTGGCGGCTGGTGCTGACAAATACGTCCTGGCGGGGAACGGGCAACAAGTCCAGTTTGAGCTTTCCGGCCGAATAGGCATGAACGGACTGGATCGCGGTGCGGGCAATGATAATCTGGCGGTTCACCCGAAAGAAATGAGCCGGATTGAGCAGACCCGATACCTGATCCAGACTGTATTCGAGCGGCAGCAATTGCCCTCCTTTCGTGATGAGGAACGTGGCTTTTTCCTCCGAATAGAAATACGCAATGTCGGACACCTCCACACTATGAATTTTGGTGCCAATGCTGACCATAAAACGCTCCTTGAAACTGTTCGACACGGGGTTTTGCATCAGTTGGACCAGTGCCTTCAGGTCGGGCAGGGCTGGTTGGCTTCGGGTCGATTTAAATTTCTCGATAGCGGCTGCCAACTCGTCATACTCAACCGGTTTGAGCAGGTAATCGACGCTGTTCACCTTGAAGGCTTTGAGAACGTACTCATCGTAGGCGGTCGTGAAGATGACCGGCAGGCTCAGATTGATCTGATCAAAAATGCGAAAAGCCAGTCCGTCTTCCAGATGAATATCCATGAAGGCTAAGTCGGGCTTTGGCAATTGGCCGCTGCTGTGCTCATTAAACCAGGCAACCGCTTCTTTTACCGAAGGCAGCTGGGCCAGAATATGAACCGAGCCATCATACTTTTTCAGCATTCGCTCCAGTTGGCGGGCCGTTCGGGCTTCATCTTCAATAATGACGACGTTCATGCGAGTAAAGGAAGTTTAACAATAAATAAATCAGCCTGATGACCATACCATACCGGGCGTTTGGTGAGCAGGGCATAGCGGTTTACAATATTCTGTAAGCCCAGACCCGTTGAGTGTTCGGGCTGATCGCGGGGTAGCCAGGTATTTTCGATGATCAGCCCGTCATCCTGGCAATGGATACGCACGCGTAGGGGCTCGTCGATGGCCATCCGGTTGTGTTTGACGGCGTTTTCAACAAGCAGTTGTAGCGATAACGGCGCAATCCGATAGTGGCTCTGCTCGTCGGGGCTGAGCTCAATGATAACCTCAAATTTGTTCTCGAAACGGATCTGGAGCAGAAACGTGTAGGACCGAATGAAATCGACCTCCGTTTTGAGCGAAACCAGTTCCTGATCGCGCTGTTCGAGGATATATCGGTAGACCCTGGCTAACTGCTTGATGTATTGCTCGGAGAGATCAGCATCCTCGTGGACCATAGACGTGAGAATGCTGAGGCTGTTGAACAGAAAATGGGGGCTAAGTTGACTCTTTAACGCTTCTACCTGGCTTATCGCGGCTTCTTTCTCCGATTTTTCGGCCCGGAGCTGCACGTGCTTTAGTTGCTGATACGAACGGGAAATGATGGTCAGGTAGAAAGCGGAAAGCATAACGACCAGGTTAAATACACTATTTACCCGCTGCAAATACGCGAAAACGTCAGGGCTGAACGGTAAGTCCTGGGCTGACTGTTTTTTCGTCATTCCGTCTTCAAAAAACAACCAGAACAACGTCGTTATGATCAGCTTAAAAACCTGAGCGTAAAGCAGGGCTAATCCGAGCGAAATAAGCATGGTCAGCACTATCGCCCGCCAGTTGAACTCAAGAAGGAAGTCTTCGCCAAACCTGCGGAATAATTGAATCTGTATCCAGTCGGTAGCCGTAATCCAGATGAAGTATAAACCCAGCGCAATCAGGATGAAGACCGCTATAAACGGCGATATTTCCAGCAATTTTGCCGGGTGACGGACGGAGTCCGGCAGGTTGATATACAGCAGGAGCGGGGAGTATAACAGGAGCAACCGAAAAGCCACCTGCCATTTTTGTTGATACGTCAGCTTTTCGACCATTGTCTATTTTTAGTAAAAAGATAAAGAAACCCGTTGGCTACTAGCTTACGGAAAAGGTCTGTATCCGCAGCCTGTTGGGTTTACTTTAGTTGTGCTTGGTTGCCCGCCTTTAGTTGAAAAATCAAAAATAGATTCCGAATCAGCGTGCCGAAAATCAAAGCTACTGAAAGGCCGCGTCGGGTTGACGAGTGAAGGGTTTGGCGCGATGAAGCGACGCCTGCGCGATCTCGTACCCTGGACTGGTCGTTGCCGAAAATCGGCTCCCTTTCTGCGCATAGGGCTACGGCCCTGACCATTCCCTTCTAAAAGTGATTACCACAACGAACGAATGGGCCGTTGTAGCGGTTTAAAATTTTACCGACCCTGAAAAGTTCATTTGGTAGGCTGGAGTAGGGCGTGCGAACGTCCGATGTGCATCGTACCTCGATTGGTTTGGATTATCAACGATCAATCGACCGTCGGGCGACGAGAGCATGGAGTCTTCCGACGCTGGTTTGTCGTCAGAAAAGTCGACCGTACATCGCTTCGACCGCTGCCGAAAACAATAATGACAGGCTTGACAGGATCGTGTTATAAATTTTCGGTTGTGTCTGACAAAGAGAACCATAGGCGAACAGTGGCTTTACTCCTATACCTGAATCGTGGAGATACAGGAGAGAAACGGCCGTTGCCTGCATACTCAACTTTGGTTAGCTACTAGCTGTTACCATTTCGATTCCCTACATAATGCTCGATCTCTGCATAATAGGCCATATATCGCTGGATAAAATAGTTACGCCACAATCGGTGGCGTTCAAGCCGGGCGGTACCTCTATTTACATGGCCAAGTCTCTGCTCCATTCCGGTTTAAAGTATAAACTGGTAACGGCTTTATCGTTTCAGGAACATCAATTCGTCGACGATTTGCGGGCGGAGGGCGTTGAGGTCGATGCTTTGCCCAGTCCGCATACGGTTTATTTTGAAAACATCTACAGTGAGGATCAGGACCACCGCGACCAGCGGGTAGAGCAAAAGGCGCTACCGTTTCGAGTTGCCAACATACCGCCAATCGATGCCAAAATTGTTCATCTGGGGCCGCTGTTGTACGATGATATACCCGTAAAGCTGATCGAGAAATTATCGAAAAAGAGTCTGGTGTCACTGGATGCGCAAGGATATCTGCGGCATGTCAGGCAAAAAAAGGTTGTCTACCAGGATTGGTCCGACAAAAAGAAAGTGCTCCCTTTTGTGCACACCCTGAAAGCAAATGAGCACGAAATGAACGTGCTCACGGGGCAGCGAGACGCGCGGGAGGGCGCCCGGTATTTAGCTGATCTGGGCGTACAGGAAGTAATCATAACGCTTGGCAGCAAAGGGTCCTTAATTTATAAGGATGGCACATTTTACCCAATTATGGCCGCACGACCAACGGCAGTAGTCGATGCAACGGGTTGCGGAGATACCTACATGGCTGGCTACCTTTGGAGACGTTTGCAGGGCAGTTCGATTGAAGAGGCTGGCGAATTTGGTTCCATTCTGGCCGCCCTCAAAATCAGTTCATCAGGCCCTTTTTCCGGCTCTCCGGCGTTAATTTCGTCGCTGTTAAATCAGGAAGTATAACCAGCCCAATAGACACGGTAGCCGTGGGTAAGCGGCTCTACTCAGACGCAGTTACTCGTACCAGTCCTGGTAGTAACCACCCAGCTCAAGCAAGGTATAGAGGGTTGCCCGCACGATATCCGTTTCGGTTCCTTCGTTGATCAGTAAAAGGCAACTGTCTCCTTCTGGGTATAAGCTGAACACATCGTTTGAATCGAGCGGGTTAGCCAGAAGCCACTTGCTGGCCAGGTAAGTAACATCAATGCCGGTGCGCTGACGAACTCGTTCAATAATGTCTGGAATCGAAGGCGTTCCGCCTTCAAAGCACACTTGCCGACTGTTTACCATTCGGTCTGGATAATTAGCGATTTAGATCGCTAACTTAGCCGCTCGAAGCTGGGGGGGCAAATGAAGTAAGCGGAATCGCCTTTTGGGTAGGCTGAATACCCTGATTAGGCAGTTAAACGCTATGGCACGTGGTAGACAGGAGCAGTGAAGCAGGGGTCGGCGAGGGGTTTATATAGGTCGGCAACCCTTCCCCTGAATTACCGGTAGGGTGTATACTCCGTTGGCTACTCTATAAAGGGTTATCCTCTGACCGAAGGCTATTCAGAGATTGTCTGGGCCTGGCCTTCGAGTGCCCAGAACCACTGCAAAGCCCTGTCCAATACCGTCCCATCAAAAATTGTCACATAGTCGCTGGTCGATTCAGGACGGTCGAGCTTCAGCAGACGGCTCTGATAATGGTTATGAATCACCAGCGTCGGGTAATTGCCTATCGGGAAAAACTGAATTCCCATACCATTTTTCTGAAACGAGATCGTGGGGCACCCTAAACAGCATAAGTGCATGGGCAATGAATCAAGCGTAAAGGCGGCCAATGCCTGTTCGCTTAAACTGGTCAGGTCTTCGAGCGTTAACCGACCGACAACCGAATACAACCGATCCGCAGCGGCTGGGTTTTCCTGACGAACACGTTCGTAGAGCGCACTGGTGAATGCGGTCTGGCCGCTAAATACCAAGCCATGCGGACTTTCCTGTAAGAGTCGGGTAGCCAGCTGGCACCAGTAATCAGCCGAAAACATTCGAACGGCACTGCCCGATTCCGGGCAGAGCAAAATTGGTTTCCGTTCCGGAGCCCGTTGGCCTAGTTTATGCCACAACTGCTGCGGTGGCTGGACCGGATGAAAAAAATAAGGTTTAACGGTGCGTAGTTCGCCCTCAATTCCCATTGGCTTGAGCAGCATAAGCAGCAAATCAAAATTATTCGTTTCCTGATCGGGTAGAAAAAATTCGTCGTCCAGTAAGCCACCCAGGCCGCGCGAGCCAAACCCAATTTTACGTCTGACCTTTAGAAAAGGCAGGATAAAATGCATAGGTGAATCGGAATAGCGGATATCAATGGAGTAGTCATAGACCGTATCCTCCAGAGACTTGATAGCTGAACGGGTTGAGTTGAAAAACAACTGCCATTTTTCCGTTCTGGAGCGGGCACTTCGGTTTGTTGAAACATGATCGAGGTGAATGACTCGCCCGATGTATGGATTATGCTTCCAGATCGGATCGCACCAGCTACCTGCCAGAATATCGATCCGGGCATTGGGGTAACGTTGCCGAATAAGGGGAAAGGTGTAGGACAGAACGAGGGCATCGCCCAAATGACCCGCCGTCATGAATAAAATTGCCGGACTGTCGGAATCGGATGAATGATTGGACCCAAGCCCGACGGTTGGCCGAACCCGTACATAAGCATCTACAAATAGATCAAGGAGTTGTAAAGGATAGGCAATACGGCGGGGTGCACAGTAGTTACGGACTTTACCAGGCATGTGTTTACAGAGTTTTCAGTAATGGGCAGAAACTGATTTCGCCTGATCAGAAGTTAGTTTCCAACAAAGCTACAGTAATCCAACTACGGCCGCTGTAACTTTGTTGAAAACTAATTCCTGATTAGAGATGAAAGCAGCTAAGTAGATGTACCTACTTGATCTGTTCATTACGGCGCTTAGTCCATCGGTTCGGGCTGAACCTTATAGCTGATTACGCCATGCAGTGATGGCTGGAGTTTGTGAGCTAACTCACTGAGATAGAGGAAACCCATCCGTGCGGATGTTGATTTGTTTTTCTCTTTCTGGTATGCTACGGAAACGACTTTGGCGAAAGCCAGTCCGTCAGTATTTTTGGCTGGGGTACCCCGCCGTATGGTGCCCGTTAATCTGACCAGGCCAGCATGAACCGATATCTGGCCGATCAGGGTAGGCTCCGCAGAGGTGGCGTACTGAGGTGATTTAAGCGGAACGCTCAGTTGCAAACAGTCGTCGGTGACCTCGAATGAAATATGTTGCTCCATCAGTACCTGACTAATGGTCAGGTAAGCTTCCTTATCCGCTAAGTCGGTAGTAACGACAATGACATTCGCGCCTTCAAACGCAACGGGCTGGGCTTTTACTATAGCGCAAAGCAGCAGCAATAATAGGGTCAACCGGTAATGAATTGAAAAATAGGAGATGTGTTTCATCAGCTCAGGGGAATAAGGTAATGAGTGGAACAATCAATCAACTCACGGATCAACAGGGATTCTGACATAGCCGTCGTTAGTTACAACTCGACACGATCGGCCTTGTTCGTGGGGTTATTCTGATGCGTAAGCCGCCATTTGAAAAATTTTAGACCCAGCCACGAGTAAATAAGAAGACCAACGGCTTCCAGCCCGGCCTCCGTGGAATGGCTGGCGAACATGCCCGTCTGGTAATGGTGAAGACAGTTAACCAGGGCGGCACCGTAGAGAAATAGGCTAAGCATACCTGCTATAAGCAGACTAACGAATAGGAGCGACTGTCGCATGAAGGGAAGAAGTCGTGGATGATTGAGGGTGTGTATACAGCTTTATGCCTAGCAATTTGTCTGCCAGCCAGATAACATCAAAACTGTATCCATCTGTCAGGCTATAAACAGTAAGTTTAGTAACCTGAATAGGGGATAATAACCTTGAACAGGACGCAAATGATGAATCGGGGTTATTTGATTAAATGGGTCAAGATAGCTGATTTGAAGAGGATTTGTTGCCGGAATTATTCTTCGATACGGGGGCTGGGGTCGCTGGTTGAGCCGCTATTCCCAAAAGTATCAGCGATTGACTCATTTGTGACAGGGCTTGCTGGTCCGTGTGCCGACCTTTGATCTATCAAAACAGATCATTAATTATAAAGCACATACATCATGAAAGCGCTCATCAATCCCCTCGTCATTGCCTTGTCCTTAACCATTGCTACGTTCCAAACGGCCTTAGCCGACACCAACCCCGGCGGACGCCCTGCCACGGTGGCCAGCTACAAAACGGGCATGTACACCACGGCGGAAGGTAAACTGCAGATCGCTCTGGATAAAGAAGCGACGGGCGTGGTCGATATTCAGTTGGTAAATGCCGAGGGCAAAGTGTTGTTTGCCCAACGGGTGGCCAAAAGAGAGACGATGGCTCGTCTACGGCTGACATTGAGTGATTTGCCCGACGGGTCCTACCAGGTTCGGGTGAGCAATGGAGTGGACACGACGACGCACGCGGTGACGTTATCGACCAACCAGCCCAGCGCACCCAGTCGGCTGGTAGCCATCAACTAAGCCAACGCGTCTGAACCAGCAAAAGGCAGCCATTCGAAAGAGTGGCTGCCTTTTTTATGGGGAATCGCCAGCGGAGTACGTTGATAGAAAGAATCAGTGGGAGGCATGGCTGATGGAATTAACGCTTCAGGCCACCGCCTTGGCCATCACAGGGCTTATAAAAGTATACATAGGGGAGAAAGACAATTCCACAAAACCGTGTAAGTGATGTACATACTGTTAGACTATTTTATTCTTTTTGCTTTTTTGTAAATTTTTTTAATAATATGACAGTCAGATTGTTATGTAAAATGTACACACTTTGTCTATGGTTTATTTTTAGGATATTGTTCTGATACATTGTTAGTTTGTTAACGAACAATGTGTAACGCTTTGCCAACTGAATAATTTTCTATGATTCTTGCTCATTTATAAGTGGTTCGATTGCCTTGTTTTACATTGCCTGATAGATTCAGGTCTGATGCAACCCTGATGCCAGCGCCTGGCCGGAGACATATTCGTTTATGCTAACCCTTGCTCAATGTATATTACACGTGAAGCCTATGATCTGAAACCCCTGTTTATAAAACAGGGAGCCTTATTCCTGTGGGGAATACACCTGACTAAATGGACCGATAGTGGTGCTATTTATCACCTTTACCGATTCAACGATTTTTATGTGGAAATGTGTTGTGACAAACACACCAGCAGCTTGATCCGCATCGCTACATTCAGCAGCCTCCATCGGCTCGTTTCCAAGCTGGGTAAACGTAACCTCTTTCAACTTGACTAGTCGGTCTTTTTAACCAGAAGTCTTGACAGGTGAGTCAGGTGTACAGCATCACTTGACCCGCAAAATAATTCAGGCCAGTGGCCGGGTTACTAAAAAACCTTTTCTACATTTGCCTTGCTAACAAGCACAAGCTTTAGGGGTGCCCATCCGGGCTGAGAGATCACCCTTTGAACCTGAACAGGATAATACCTGCGGAGGGAAAAGCGAGCATGTAGACGTTGACAGTGGTCCGTGTGGTTTCCCGCCCGACCTGTCGGCTGCCATTCGTTATTTTCTTCCCTGTTTTCTTCTTCGGATTTCCCTGTAGCTGGTGCCTGTGGCGTAACCATGCACGCAGTTTATGACCGTATTCGTCAATAACCAGTCTGTTGAAACGCACTCGGCGGCCTCGCTCACGAGTTTGCTGGTCGAGCTGACCATTGCCGACAAAAAAGGCATTGCCGTTGCCGTTAACAATAGCATCATTCCCCGCACAGCCTGGGATCAGTTTGCCCTGGCCGGAAATGAGAAAATAACGATTCTACAAGCTACCCAGGGAGGATAACCATGAGCCAGAAAGCCGAGCAACTACCAACCGAGCAAACCATTACGCGGCAACCACTAACGGGTTCCCGGAAAATTTACGTATCCGGTCAACTGCACCCTATTCGTGTTGCCATGCGCGAAATTAGCCTGTCGGATACGGTGTCTTCTGGTGGCAACCGCCAGGATCGAAAGCCCAATGCACCCGTTACGGTTTACGATACCAGCGGGCCCTACACGGACCCCGACGTTACGATCGACCTGGAACAGGGCCTTCCCCGCCTGCGCGAAGCGTGGATTATAAACCGGGGCGATGTGGCACAACAGCCTGCTTTTTCGTCTGCCTACGCCAATCAGCGACTGGCGAATCCGAATCTGGACGCCCTGCGCTTTGCGCACATCCGTCATCCGCTCCGGGCCAGGGAGGGCCATACCGTTACGCAGTTGCATTACGCCCGGCAAGGCATTATAACCCCCGAGATGGAGTACATTGCCATTCGCGAAAACCAGCGAATCGATACGCTGAACGATGGTTCCTCCCTCTGGCAGCAACATCCGGGCAATAGTTTCGGCGCAAACACGCCCAAAGGATGCATTACCCCCGAATTTGTCAGGCAGGAAGTGGCCGCCGGACGCGCCATCATTCCCGCCAATATCAACCATCCGGAAGTTGAGCCGATGATCATTGGCCGTAATTTCCTGGTCAAGATTAATACCAACATCGGGAATTCGGTCGTCTCGTCGAGCATTGAGGAGGAAGTAGAAAAAGCCGTGTGGAGTTGCCGCTGGGGGGGCGATACGCTGATGGACTTATCGACGGGAAAGAATATTCACGAAACCCGCGAATGGATCATCCGCAACTGCCCGGTACCGGTAGGAACCGTGCCTATTTACCAGGCGCTCGAAAAAGTGAACGGCAAAGCGGAAGCGCTGACCTGGGAAATCTTCAGAGACACCCTCATCGAGCAGGCCGAGCAGGGTGTCGATTACTTCACCATCCATGCCGGTGTCTTGTTACGTTACATTCCGCTGACGACCCGTCGGGTAACGGGAATCGTATCGCGCGGGGGGAGCATCATGGCTAAATGGTGCCTGGCGCACCATAAAGAGAACTTTCTCTACACCCATTTTGAGGAGATCTGCGAAATCATGAAGGCCTACGATGTCTCGTTTTCGCTGGGCGACGGCCTGCGGCCTGGCTCCATCGCCGACGCGAACGATGCCGCGCAGTTTGCCGAACTGGAAACCCTGGGTGAACTCACCAAAATTGCCTGGAAACATGATGTGCAGGTAATGATCGAAGGGCCGGGCCACGTGCCGATGCACATGATCAAGGCCAACATGGATAAGCAGCTACAGCACTGTGACGAAGCGCCCTTTTACACCCTCGGGCCGCTGACGATGGACATTGCCCCTGGTTATGACCACATTACGTCGGCTATTGGCGCGGCCATGATCGGCTGGTTCGGTACGGCCATGCTGTGCTACGTGACCCCGAAAGAACACCTTGGGCTGCCCAACAAAAAAGACGTAAAAGACGGGGTTATTACCTATAAAATTGCGGCCCACGCGGCCGATCTGGCCAAGGGGCACCCCGGCGCGCAATACCGGGACAATGCGCTGAGTAAAGCCCGGTTCGAGTTTCGCTGGGAGGACCAGTTTAATCTGTCGCTCGACCCCGATACAGCGCGGGAATTTCACGATGAGACATTGCCTGCAGAAGGCGCCAAAACAGCTCACTTTTGCTCGATGTGCGGCCCCAATTTCTGCTCGATGAAGATCACGCAGGACGTTCGCGACTATGCTGAACAAAACGGAATGGCCGACGACGAGGTACTGGAGAAAGCCATGCAGACCAAGTCGAAGGAGTTTGCCGATCAGGGTAACCAGCTTTATTTATAGTATGAAAATCAGTTCCTTACACTACATCGTTACCCAGCCTGCGCAAGCCAGTGTGGCTTGCGGGGCTGGGGCCGACTGGATACAACTTCGGGTGAAGAACAAGCCCTATGCCGACTGGAAAGCGCTCGCCCTGGAGACGCTGGCTGTATGTCGCCAGTACAACGCCCGCCTGATTATCAACGACAATCCCTACCTGGCGGGTGACATTGGGGCGGATGGCGTGCACCTGGGTCAGGATGATATGCCTGTTGCCGAGGCCCGCGCTTTGTTGGAAAAGCATTTTGTGATTGGCGGAACGGCTAATACCGCCGAAACCATACGGGCCCACCATCGCGACGGAGCCGACTACGTGGGGCTGGGGCCTTTCCGGTTCACCGCGACGAAGGAAAACCTAAGCCCTATTCTCGGTCTGGACGGGTATCGACGCATTCTGGCAACGCTGGAAAATCAGGCTATTTCGCTACCTATTGTGGCTATCGGGGGAATCACCCTTGCCGATGTGAACGACTTACTACAGATTGGGTTTCAGGGTATTGCCGTATCGTCGGCCATTACGAATGTGGCCGATCCGGCTGCTCAAACGCGCCTGTTTCTGACGCAGCTCGCCCCTTCAACCGCTAAACGCAACGGAAATGAATACGCAACCTTTGGTAATAGCCGGTAAACCGTTTGGGTCCCGGCTGTTTACGGGAACGGGTAAATTTGGATCTGCCCGCCTGATGGAAGAAGCCTTGCTCGCTTCGGGTACAGAGCTGGTAACCGTAGCCCTTAAACGGGTTGACGCTCACAATAGTCAGGATGATATGCTGGTGCATCTGGCTCATCCACAGCTTAATTTGTTGCCCAATACGTCCGGCGTTCGCACGGCCAAAGAAGCGGTGTTTGCGGCTCAGATGGCTCGTGAAGCCCTGGAAACAAACTGGCTGAAACTGGAAATTCATCCGGACCCTAAATACTTGCTGCCTGATCCTATCGAGACATTGAAAGCTGCCGACGAACTCGTGAAGCTTGGTTTCGTGGTCCTTCCGTACATCCATGCCGACCCCGTTCTGTGTAAACGGCTGGAAGACGTGGGCGTGGCCGCCGTAATGCCCCTGGGCGCGCCCATCGGTACCAACAAAGGGTTACGAACGATTGATTTTCTGGAGATTATCATCGAGCAGAGCCGTGTTCCGGTGGTCGTCGATGCGGGTCTGGGCGCACCCTCCCACGCGGCTGCGGCTATGGAACTGGGTGCGGATGCCGTGCTGGTAAACACGGCCATGGCTGTCTCCGACGACCCCGTGCGCATGGCGCTGGCGTTTAAACTGGCGGTCGAAGCGGGCCGACTGGCGTACGAAGCCCGGCTGGCCCGGCCCTCTACAATGGCCCAGGCCAGTAGTCCACTAACGGCCTTTCTGGATGAATTATGATGAAAAATAGCTGGTTTGATGCGCACGACTGGGACACCATCCAGCGCGCTATTTATGCCACGACGGCCCGGCAGGTTGAACGGGCGTTGGCAAACACCCGGCGGACACTCGACGATTTCAGAGCCCTGATCTCTCCAGCGGCTCAGGCCTATCTGGAGCCGATGGCGCAGCTTAGCCATCAGCTTACGCAGAAACGATTTGGTAAAACGATTCAGTTGTACGCGCCCCTTTACCTCTCCAACGAATGCCAGAATATTTGTACCTACTGCGCGTTTAGTCTCGATAACCGAATCAGTCGGAAGACGCTGACTGATAGCGAGATCCGGCAGGAGGCCGACGCCCTGAAAGCGCTGGGGTACGACCATGTCCTGCTGGTAACGGGTGAAGCCAATCAGACCGTTGGTGTGCCCTATCTGAAAAACGCCATTCGGCTTCTGCGACCGTACTTTGCCCATATTTCGATGGAAGTGCAACCCCTGGATCAGCCGGACTACGAAGCGTTGATGGCCGAAGGGCTGAACACGGTACTGGTTTACCAGGAAACCTACCACCAGGAAACCTACCGAACGCATCACCCGAAGGGCAAAAAATCGAACTTTCTGTACCGGCTCGAAACCCCCGACCGGCTTGGTAAAGCGGGTATCTATAAGATTGGGCTGGGTGCTCTGATGGGCCTTGACGACTGGCGCACCGACAGTTTTTTTACGGCTGCTCATCTGCAATACCTGGAACGGACTTACTGGCAAACGCGCTACAGTATCTCCTTTCCGCGCCTGCGCCCCATCGACCAGTTACAAAATAATACCATTACATCGAAGTCCTTCGAGCGGTGTATGTCTGATCGGGATCTTGTGCAGTTGATCTGTTCCTATCGCTTGCTCAATGAGGAAGTCGAATTGTCCATGTCCACGCGAGAAACGCCCCACTTCCGCAACCATGCGTTGAAACTGGGTATTACCAGCCTGAGTGCCGGGTCAAAAACGAATCCGGGCGGCTATGCCGTCGAACCGCAGTCGCTCGAACAATTCGAAATCTCGGACGAACGCAGTCCCGACGAAATGGTAACGGTTATCCGGCAACAAGGCTACGAACCCGTCTGGAAAGACTGGGACAAAACACTGATGGGTGTATGACTGACGGCGAACGGAACCGATACGACCGGCATATCCGGCTGCCAGAGATAGGGCTGGCCGGGCAGCAGCGGCTGAAACAAGCCCGTATTGCCATCGTTGGGGCGGGTGGGCTTGGCTGTCCCGTGGGGCAATACCTGACGGCTGCGGGCGTAGGTACGTTAGGCTTTATCGATGGGGATGTGGTGGAAGAGAGCAACCTGCAACGGCAGATTCTGTTTTCGCCCGCGCATATTGGCCAGCGAAAGGCGGACGTGGCCGCGCGGCTACTCGCTCGCCAGAATCCCTACAGTCAGGTGGTGAGCCACCCTATTTTTCTCGACGGGACGAATGCGCTGTCCGTATTAAATGCCTACGATATTATCGTGGATGGGTCCGATAATTTTGCTACGCGCTACCTGGTCAACGATGCCTGTGTGTTGCTGAAAAAACCGCTGGTGTTTGGGTCGATCTATAAATTCGACGGACAGGTAAGCGTCTTCAATCACGAGGACGGACCCACCTACCGCTGCCTGTATCCCGAACCCAGTGAGTTGGAAGCCTGCGGTGAGGTTGGGGTGCTGGGTGTGTTGCCGGGTCTGACGGGTTGCCTGATGGCGAATGAGGTTATCAAACTCATTACCGGCATTGGCGACCTGCTCAGCGGTAAACTTCTGGTGTTTAATGCCCTAACACTCTCGTTCAACACCTTTTCGTTTGCGGCTAATCCTGCGAACAAAGTCTTAACTGAACTGCCTGCATCGGCTGTGGTATGTGCGGCTACGATTCCGGAAATCACCGCTGATGAGTTACGCGCCTGGATGGCTCAGGCCGATGCTCCGCTGCTGATTGATGTACGCCAACCCGAGGAGTACGCGAAAGCCAACCTGGGCGGGCTGCTGATACCGCTGGCCGAGTTGAAAACGAAGCCGCAACTGGTGCCGACGGATCGCCCCGTGGTTGTGCATTGTCAGTCGGGAGGGCGAAGTCGGCAAGCCGTCGAATGGCTGATTGCCCACGGTTATCAACACGTTGTCAATCTACGCGGGGGACTCAATGCCGTCAGGGGGCTTCAGCACGGAGGTTGGTCCTAATTTTAATCAATGCATCGACGGGGTCAGAAGCTTGCCAAAGGGCACCCATCAGGGCCGCTCCATCGAAACCGGCCTGTCTCACCAACTGTATCGTATTTGCCTGTACGCCCCCTAAACCGATTAGCCGGGGTAACTGAACGGACTGTTGACGGATTGAGTCGATCTCCGACTTGATCGTATCCAGACTCACTGTCGGCCCGTAGCCGGGTTTACTGATGCTGGCAAAAACCGGGCTATAGAAAACAAGCTCGGCCTGACCGGCTAGGGTAGGCCAGTCGCTAAGTTGATGAATACTGGTAGAAAATGACTGGCTGCGACCGGACAACCTGCCCCGGTCGGACTCTTTCAGATGCCACTTAAATGGCTGGTGAACGTCGTCAGCAGCAGGCGCTGACACCAGCAAGGCTTTCTGAACGGCAGGCGGTAAGCGCATCGCATCCGCCGGGTCGGCGGGTGTACGCCAGTAAATATAGTCGAGCCCATTCGCCAACAGGGCAGCTAGCTGCTGGCCATCCTGGCTTTGTGTGCTGCCATCGGTTATTCCAATGAGTAAAAATGGGTTTCTTGACATCGAGAAAACAGGACTCATGCAGGCTGCTGCGCTTCGACGGCTAATAAATAAACAGTCATCGACTCCCCGACGGTCGCAATCCAGTGGTCGTACTCCGTAATGGCTTGCAGACGCTGGCTTTCGCTAATATACCCGGCATCTACCAGTTGAGGCCCGCGCAGTTCGGCTACTTCTGCCCATAAGCGGCTGGATACGCTAAAATCAGGTTCGCTCCGTTGCGTTCGCTCAACCTGTTCGGTTACCTGTACCGTAGGAAAGCCGATACCGTACATCAGTTCCTGAAGGTTATCGGCGATGGCGTTATCGAAACCCGCATCCTGCCGCCAGCGTAGAAAGGCATCGTAAAAGAGTTTCATGGCGTTGGGCGGTTCGGGTGTCCAGGCAATTTTCTCATGGTTGAAATCAAGAATGGCCAGATAACCGCCCGGTTTCACAAACCGTTTCATGTTAAGGAGGGCCGCTTCGGGCTGGGCCAGCCATTGGAGCGTCCGGGCGCAGGTTACCAGGTCGAATCGCTCAACCGTATCAAACGAGTACACATCGGCTTGCTGAAAAGCCAAGCCGGGGATTGTACGCGACTGTTGCGTTGCCTGCTCAATCAGGGATGGGCTCGGGTCGATGCCAAGCACGCGACCCGTAGCGCCGGTTTTTTCGGCGATGCTACGCGTAATAGCGCCCGATCCGCAACCTACATCGAGCACAGTCAGGCCCGGTCGTAAGTAGGTGAGCAAGTTGCGGTTAGCGTTCTCGACGGTTCTACGCTCCAGAACGGGGTTGTGGGCAACCGGCATCTTCGCCCGGTCAGTAAGGGATTGATCAGCCATAAATACGGGATACAAAAACGGGTCGTTTTTTACACGACCCGTTTTTGTATTGCTATTACTTCTTCGTGGAGAATTGATAAATCGTTGTGGTCTTGTAGGTTTGACCCGGCTTCAACTCAGTGGTCGGGAAGGCCGGATGGTTGGGGGAATCCGGATAATGTTCGGTTTCCAGGCAGAGCGCGTAGCGTTTTTTATACGCGAACCCTTCCCGACCAACTACCTGTCCATTCAGAAAATTGCCGGTATAGAACTGCACGGCTGGTTCGGTTGTGCGAACCTCCATAACGCGCCCGCTGGTGGGTTCGTATACCGTTGCGGCCAGTTTCAGCTCGTTGGCCGGACCGTTCAGAACCCAGCCGTGATCATACCCACCGCCGTATTTGATCTGCGTGTCGGTTGAGTCGTTGATGCGAGCGCCTACCACTGTTGGCTTCAGGAAATCGAAAGGGGTACCCGCTACTGGCTTCAGTTCGCCCGTCGGAATCAGGGTTTGATCGACAGCGATGAACTTGTCTGCGTTGAGGGTTACGACGTGATCGAGAATATCGCGTTTGGCACCACCCGTCAGGTTGAAATAGGTGTGGTTGGTCAGGTTAACGACCGTTGGCTTGTCGGTGGTTGCCTTGTAGTCGATTTTCAGCGCATTGTCTTTCTGCAATGTGTATGTGACTTCAACCGACAGGTTGCCAGGGTAGCCTTCTTCGCCATCTTTAGCGGTGTAGGCCAGTTTGAGAGCAGGTTCATCACCTTCAACCGGTGTGGCTGTCCAGAGTACTTTATCGAAACCTACTTTGCCGCCGTGCAGGTGGTTTCCCATGTTATTGATAAACAGGTTATACGTTTTGCCGTCGAGCGTAAATTTCCCTTTGGCAATGCGGTTGCCATAGCGGCCAACCAGGGCGCCAAAAAACGGATTATTTTTTACGTAAGAGGATAACGAGTCCAGCCCCAGCGTGACGTCCTCAAATTTGCCGTCCTTGTCGGGTGTTTTCAAGCCTACGATGATCCCGCCGTAATTAGTTATCTGGGCTGTCATGCCCGACGCATTGGTCAGCGTATACAGATCGGCCTCCCGGCCATCGGGTAGCTTGCCATAAATTGCTTTTTCGATACCCGGCTTTTTCTCGTCGGATTGATTTTCTTTTTTGGAGGAGCAGGAGGTCATAGTTAAACAACTAGTCAACAGGGCCAGCGATAAAAGTTGAGGCAGAAGCTTCATGAACGATTAAGATTTAAGGATTATGCCAGAGCAATACATTGGTTCGACCGAAATACACTCGTTTTACCCCACGAACGCCGGGACAATTCAAACGGTAGCGCATTCAGTACGTAAAGAATGGTTGCGGGTATTCATACTATAGCGATCAGCAACCCTGCCCGTAGTAGGCGTTTTTTCCGTGTTTCCGTTCGTAGTGTTTCAGCCGCAGTGTATCCTTGATGCGGGGAGTATTGGGGTTGATCTGAAGCGTGAGGTAGGCCATCCGAGCCAGTTCTTCAAGAACCGCAGAATTATATACGGCTTTCTCGGCGGATTTCCCCCAGGTAAACGGGCCGTGGTTTTGCAGCAAGACCATTTCCATCTCGGTATTGACCAGACCTTTCTCCGCAAAACAGTTGAAAATCTGATGCCCCGTTTCGTGTTCATAGTCTCCCTGGATCATCTCGTCGGTGAGGGCAGGTGCACAGGGAATATCCTGGTGCGTGTGATCGGCGTGGGTGGTCCCGAAAATGGGGATGTCCAGGCCCGCCTGCGCCCAGGCAACCGCATGTGTGCTGTGCGTATGCGCAATGCCACCGATGGTGTGCCAGGTCTTATAGAGCAGCGCATGCGTTTTCGTATCCGATGATGGCCGTAACTGCCCTTCGACTACCTTACCGTCATAATCACAGATCACTATGTCATCGGCTGTCAGTTTCTCATACGGCACCCCGCTGGGCTTAATGGCAAATACGGCCTGCTCGCGGTCAACCGCGCTGACGTTGCCAAACGTGAACAGCACGAGCCCCAGTTTGGGGAGCTGCATGTTGGCCTCGTAACATTCTTCTTTTAGGGATGTGTACATAATAAATTTTGAATGATAGAATGATAGAATGATAGAATGAATGAATGGATTGCCTTGTGGTATTCTATCATTCATTCACTCTATCATTCAAAATTAAAGTTCCAGCACGACCACCGATACCGGGGGCAGACTTACCGTTAAGTCATCGCCGTTTAATTTGGCACCCGTAAAGGCGGCTGGTTTGATTTTGGTCAGGTTCTCGAAGGTGTTATGATCGCGTACGTTGGCAGAAGTTAAAATTCGGCCGGTTACGCCAGCCGCCTTCAGGCCTTTCAAATCCACCGAAACTTCCTGTGGTTTGGTTGGGTCGATGTTGACGAGCGAAATGTGAACCTTACCGGCTTTATCGCGGGAGGCCGAGACCGAAACGGCAGGAAGCTTATCTTTTTCAAACGTAAAGTCGTCAGATTTGACACTTACCGGCAGTAGGGTTGCGTCCTGGTGCACATTGTACATTTCGAGGACGTGGTACGTAGGCGTCAGCAGAATTTTGTCGCCTTTGGTCAGGATGACCGCCTGCAATACGTTGATCGCCTGCGCCAGATTCGCCATGCGGACGCGTTCGGCATGTTTGTGGAAAATATTGAGCGTTGCTCCGGCCAGCACGGCATCGCGCATGGTGTTTTGCTGATACAGAAAGCCTGGGTTGGTGCCCGGCTCAACGTTGTACCAGCCGCCCCATTCATCGACGATCAGCGCAATTTTTTTCTCCGGATCGTACTTGTCCATAACGGCCGAATGTTTCTCGATCAGTTCGTCCATTAACAAGGCCTGCTGCATCGTTTTGAAGTACTCCGTATCGGTAAACTGGGTGGCGGAGCTTTTCTTGCCTTCGCCCCATGACAGTACAGAGTAGTGGTGCATGGCCAGCCCTTCCATCATGGTTGAGGGAATATTTTTCATTAGCGTTTCGGTCCAGTTGTAGTCATTGTCGCTGGCTCCCGACGCGATGCGGAAAATCTTCCCTTTACCCACCACAGGGTTCATAAAGGTGCTATACTGGCGATACAGGTTGGCGTAAAAATCTGGTTTCATGTTACCTCCGCAACCCCAGGCTTCGTTGGCTACTCCCCAATATTTGACATTCCAGGGTATCTGTCGGCCATTTTGCTGACGCAGGTTTGACATGGGGCTGTTCTTCTCGAAGTTGACATATTGGACCCATTCCGACAATTCCTGTACGGTTCCGCTGCCAACGTTTCCTGCCAGATACGGCTCAGTTCCCAGCAGTTCGCACATATTCAGAAAATCGTGAGTGCCAAAGCTGTTATCTTCCGTAACGCCACCCCACCAGGTATTGACGATCTTGGGCCGTTTCGCTTTCGGCCCGATGCCATCTTTCCAGTGGTACGTATCGGCAAAACAGCCGCCCGGCCAGCGAAGATTGGGAATTTTGAGCTTCTTCAGGGCGCTGACAACATCGAGTCGAACCCCGTTTTTGTTGGGGATTTTCGTGTTGTTTTCGCCTACATAGAAGCCATCATAAATACTGCGCCCCAGGTGTTCGGCAAAGTGGCCGTAAATGTGCCTGCTGATGATCGTTTTTCCGTCACCGGTATTGATCGTCACTTTGTTTTGTGCCGATGCACCGAGGGCAAAACAGGCGAGGGCAAGGGTAAGGAATTGTTTTTTCATATTGATCTTAGTTATGAAAATGCTTTCGCTTATTGACTAAGCACATGGTTGGTTCCGTGGTCACGGAGATCGGAACGCCCAGACCACGGGACCAACGAATGAGTGAAACGCTCATTCACCCTTTCGCTCTTTATTTATAGTACCCTTCGCTCCAGCGTAATTCATTCTTTAACTGGCGCAGGTTCGTGTGCTGGTCGATGACGACCAGTTCGACCCCGAAAATATCGGCGAAGTCCTCAATATGATCCGTCGTGAGGTTTTGACTGTACACCGTATGGTGGGCACCCCCGGCCAGAATCCAGGCCGCACAGCCCGTTTGCATGTCGGGCCTGGGCTTCCAGATCGCGCGGGCTACGGGTAGTTTGGGGAGCGCTTCCGGTACATCAATCGCTTCGACTTCATTGACCAGCAGCCGGAAGCGATTGCCCATATCGATCAACGACACGTTGATGGCCGGGCCCGCAGGGGCATTGAACACCAGCCGAACGGGGTCCGCTTTGCCGCCAATACCCAGCGGATGAATTTCGCAGGTGGGTTTATGGGCCGCAATGGATGGGCATATTTCCAGCATGTGCGAACCCAGTACCAGTGGATTCGACGGATCAAAATGATAGGTGTAGTCTTCCATAAAGGAGTTACCACCCTTGAGGCCGGCCGCCATCACCTTCAGCGTACGGACCATTGCCGCCGTTTTCCAGTCGCCTTCCCCCGCAAAGCCGTACCCATCGGCCATCAACCGCTGAGCCGCAATGCCGGGTAGCTGGGCCATGCCGTGGAGATCTTCGAACGTATCCGTAAACGCAGAAAAATTGCCGTCTTTCAGGAAAGCCCGTAACCCCAGTTCGATCTTGGCCGCATCCCGGAGGGAGCCATGCTGAGCCCCGCCCCGCAGCAGTGAATCCATCAGCGTGTAGGTATCGGCGTATTCGGTCACCAACTGGTCAATCTCGCCGTCTGCTATCTGATTGATAACCGCGACCAGATCGCCAATGCCATGCGTGTTCACCGACATGCCGAAGGTTATTTCAGCCGCCACTTTATCGCCATCCGTAACGGCTACCTGACGCATATTATCGCCGAAGCGAACGACCTTCATCGTCTTCAGTTCATAGGCCGCCACCGATACGCGACACCAGTCGGCTATGTTGGCCAGCACATCGTCCTGCTCCCAATAGCCCACCACAATTTTCCGGTTCAGGCGCATCCGGGACATTATGAAACCAAACTCCCGGTCGCCGTGAGCCGACTGGTTGAGGTTCATAAAGTCCATGTCGATGGTGCTCCAGGGAATGTCGCGATTGAATTGGGTATGCAGGTGAAGAAGTGGCTTTTTGAGCACGGACAGCCCCCGAATCCACATTTTAGCGGGCGAAAACGTATGCATCCAGGTGATAATGCCTACACAATTAGGCGCTACATTGGCCTCCTGGCAGATCGCATAAATTTCATCCGGTGTTTTGACAACGGGTTTGTAAACGACCCGTACCGGAATAGTCGCCGACGTATCGAACGATTGGGCGATGATTTGGGAATGTTCCGCTACCTGACGTAGCGTCTCTTCACCGTATAAATGCTGGCTCCCCGTAACGAACCAAATGTCAAACTGTTTCAGATCAAGCATTAGTGAAAAATGTTGTGTTTAATGGGTCGCCAGTTTTTGTTGTGCGGTCAGTTTCTTAAAACTGACAAGCGAGGTTTCTCAAAACCTACCGGTTCTGATTGGTCATGCAGTTTTAAGAAACTGACCGCACGACTACTCATTGTCCTTCGACGAAGGCGCCCAGGGTCAGGTACTTTTGATAAAGCAGTTCGTAGATAGCCACGTACGCTGGGCGGGGATGGTATTCGGCGTCGAAGCCGGAACCCATAGCCTGCTGGGCAGCCTCCATCGTCGGATGGACACCGGCCGCTACAGATGCGCACATGGCTGCTCCCAGCGCACAGGCCTGATCGGCGCTGGCGACCTGGATGGGCTTATTCAGCACATCGGCGAGGGTTTGCATGACAAAGGCTGATTTTTTGGCGACTCCGCCAATGGCAATGACTTTTTTGATCGGGACGCCTTCCTCAATAAAGCGATCAACGATGCTGCGGGAACCGAAGGCCGTTGCTTCCACCAGCGCTTTAAATACTTTGGGGGCATCGGTACCAAGGTTTAAGCCCGAGATGGCGGCCTTGAGTGTGTGATTCGCGTCGGGTGTCCGGCGACCGTTGATCCAGTCCAGCGCAATAAGGTCGGTTGAGGTAACCGGTAGTTTGGCCGCCTGCGCCGATAAATGCGGAATAAGCTGGCGGCTCAGGGTGTCGGCGGCTTCGTTGCCGAGCAGGTCGCGGACGGGTCCCGTAATCAGGCGGGCAAACCAGGCATACAAGTCGCCAAATGCCGACTGGCCCGCTTCCAGACCCAGCATCCCCGGTACTACGGAGCCATCGACCTGACCGCATATGCCCCGAATCAGGCGATGCCCGATTTCCTGATTGGGGGCCATCAGAATGTCACAGGTCGACGTACCGATGATCCGCACAAACGCGTACGGTTCGATTTCGGCACCAATAGCACCCATATGGGCATCGAAGGCACCTACACCAATCACCACACTGGTCGAAAGGCCCAGTTTAGCCGCCCATTCAGCCGAAAGATTGCCTACCGGCAGGTCTGACGTGTAGGTGTCCGTGAATAGATGTTTCCGTAAGCCACCGAGTAGCGGGTCAAGTTTGGTTAGAAATTCGTCGGATGGTAACCCGTCGAATTCGCTATGCCAGAGTGCTTTATGGCCAGCCGCGCAACGTGAGCGCCGAATGGTCAATGGGTTCGTATTCCCTGTGAGTACGGCCGATATCCAATCGCAATGTTCAACCCACGAAAAAGCGTGTTGCCGAACGGCTTCGTCGACGCGCAGCGTACGCAGAATTTTGGCCCAAAACCATTCCGACGAATAAATACCGCCTACATACTTGGTGTAGTCGACATCCCAATGGTGCGCCAGTGTATTGATTTCTTCCGCTTCGGCGTTGGCCGTATGGTCTTTCCACAGAATAAACATGCCATTCGGATTCTCGGCAAAATCGGGGCGCAGGGCCAATGGCAGACCCGTTTCGTCTACCGGACCGGGCGTGGAACCCGTCGTATCGATGGATATACCGACTACCTGTTTCCGGATCTCGTCGGAAACGCCCGCTAAAGCCCCATTGATTGTTTCGGTCAGCCCTTCGAGATAATCGAGGGGGTGCTGCCGAAATTGGGAACTGGCGGGATCACAATACAGGCCTTGTTTCCAGCGGGTATATTCATGAACGTGGGTGCCAATTGGTTCGCCGGTTTGGGTGTTGACCACCAGCGCTCGGACCGAGTCGCTGCCAAAATCCACGCCAATAACGTAAGAGTTGTTCATTGCTAAGGTTGATTCATCAGACTGACGAACAGGCTTGTCAGCGTATGCGGTTGAATGGGAGATAATTTTTTATGAATGGTGTTTGTCTGACACAATACTAGCGCATTCTTAGACTATTTCCATGAGAAAACGTGATTATTTTTCTAATTCTATCAGGAAAGGGTTAGCTCGGGGAAGAAGCTTACGTAGTCTGTCAGGTATTCCTGGTACTTCGCTGTATTGAGCCGATACAATTGTCCTTTCTTGGTCACTGATGTCGTGTCTTTCTCGCCCGTACCAATCAGCAGGTCGGTTGATAGGATTTTTCGACTGAAATTTCGCCGGTCCAGCTGTTTGGTGTAAATGGCCTCGTACACCTTTTGAAGTTGGGGAATGGTAAACTTTTCGGGCAGGAGTTCAAAGCCGATGGCGTGTAGCGCGGCCTTGTAGCGCAGCCGATGAAGCGCCTGTTCGACCATCGCATCATGGTCGAAAATCAGGTTCGGCTTCTCCTCCAGATTTACCCAGGAAGCGTTGTGCGCCCGGATTGCATGAATGTCCTGATCCTGAATGTTGACCAGCGCGTAGTAAACAACCGATATAGTCCGTTCAACCGGGTCGCGGGCTACGGCCCCAAAGGTCTGAAGTTGTTCGAGGTAGGTATTGGCCAGGCCGGTGAGGTCGTATAAAATACGCTGGGCAGCGGCTTCAAGGTCTTCGTTGTCGTGTAAAAACCCACCCATCAGCGACCATCGACCCTGTTCGGGCTCCATGTTACGTTTGATGAGCAACAGCTTCAGTTGTTCGCCATCGTACCCGAAGATGATACAGTCCAGGGCAACCAGAATCCGATTGGGGTGTGTATAATGAATCATTCGCCGTTGCTGAAGATATAACTAGTTATCCTGATCAATGTAGCAGGTCGCCGTATCGGTTGAGACAGTACTATGTGCCTGCTAAACAGGTGATCGCGCAAATGTATTAACCATAGAGGCACCGAGTACACAGAGAACTAAACGTCAACCTTTTCTATCTCTGCGTACTTGGTGCCTCTATGGTTCAAATCTATTTCTGTTTTGCGTATCTACTTAATTATAAAAGAATCTTTTGTCAAACCTACTGACGCTGCCAGGTAGAAATTAACCTGAGAACTATACGACTGACTCCGACTGGCCCAGCGCTACGGGCTGCATTTTGGGGGCCAGCAGGTGCATGATCAGCCAGGCCAGCAAATAGGCCGAGCCGCACATCAAAAAAATAATTCCGTAGCCGCTCTGCACGTCACCCGCCCGTTTATAACTATCCAGAATCCGGCCGACTAGTTCAGGGAAGATGATACCACCAACCGATCCGGCCATACTTCCGATGCCCACCACGGAGCTAACAGCCCGTTTGGGAAACATGTCGGAAGCCGTTGTAAAGATGTTGGCACTCCAGGCCTGGTGAGCGGCACCTGCCAGACCGATCAGGGCTACGGTGGTCCAGATGTCGGGGCCGAAACGCACGGCAATGACCGGAATAACCAGTAGGGCGAAGATGAGCATGGACGTTTTGCGGGCTTTCCAGACGCTCCAGCCCCGGCTAATCAGCGCTGACGACAGATACCCACCACCGATGCTGCCAATACTGACCAGCGTGTAGAGTACCGCCAGGTAAAGGTTAGGTTTTTTGGTGTCGAGGTGGAACGTTGTCGAGAAGTAATCCTGCAGCCAGAACAGAAAAAACCACCAGATGGGATCGGTGAGCATTTTGCCGAAAACGAAGGCCCACGTTTGGCGAACGCTCAGCAACTTGCCCCAGGATACGGGCTTTCCGTGATCGGCAAGCTCATCGGGCGTCGTTTCATTGTCGCTGTGTATGTAATCGAACTCCGTTTTGGAGAGCTTGGCCTGTTTCGCGGGTATTTCGTAGGTAATATACCAGATCACCAGCCAGACAAACCCAACCGCCCCGGTCACGATGAAGGCCATCTGCCAGCCGTAAACGCCTAAAATCCAAGGCACAAGAATAGGGGCGACGACCGCTCCGATGTTGGCTCCCGAATTAAAAATGCCCGTTGCCAGCGCCCGTTCCTTTTTGGGGAACCATTCGGCTACCGTTTTGATAGCCGCCGGAAAATTGCCTGCTTCGCCCAGTCCTAATCCAATACGGGCAAAAATAAAGCCAAGGGTACTGGTTGCCAGGGCGTGACCCATTGCCGCCAGACTCCAGAAAACAATGGCGATGGAGTAGCCCATTTTTGTGCCAATGCGGTCGATGAACCGGCCAAAAATGAGTAGCCCAATGGCATAAGCCGCCGAAAAAACCTGCACGATGCGACTGTAATCCAGCTCCGACCAGGTAAATTCCTTTTCCAGTGTTGGCTTCAGTAACCCCACCACCTGCCGGTCGAGGTAATTGATGGTCGTCGCGAAAAAGAGAAGCGCAACAATAGTCCAGCGATAATTTCCAACGGGTTTGTTCATAGGGACTTCGGTAGCAAGGTGGCCACAAGTTTAACCAACGAAGCTATCCGGTCGCGCAGGGCATCGGGCGAGGCCGCCTGACCAGAAAACAGTTGTGAGCCAATCCCCACGGCCGTGACCCCCGACCGGAACCAGGCCGACAGGCTGTCGATTGTGGGTTCAACCCCCCCCGTCACCATTAATTTCAGGCCGGGCATCGGTCCCTTGATCGCCTTAATGAAATCAGGTCCGACAACGTTGCCCGGAAATACTTTAACCAGATCCGCACCCAGTTGCGTTGCCTGGTATATTTCGTTCAGCGTCGAACCCGCTGGCATCCAGGAAACACCCCGTGCCCGACAAACGTCACCGACGGCAGCTGTGGTAACGGGTTGCACGACGAAGTCAGCCCCCGCATCCAGAAACCGTTCCGCGTCTTCGGGCGTCAGAATGGTACCGATTCCCATGGCCATATCGGGGCAGTTTTTGCGGACATACTGGACCAGGTCCGTAAAGACGGACAGAGCCATGTCGCCCCGGTTCGTAAACTCAAACGCCCGCAACCCACCATCGTAGCAGGCCTGGACAATAGCCTGCGCATGAGCCCCGTCGGGATGATAAAATACCGGTACAATCGGATGACTACTAACTAGTTCAAGGATTTTGTCGGGAGTGAATGCTGCCATAATAAGTTAGGATAATGGGGTTAATGCGTAAATTCTGTTGGTTATATCGGTAACGGATTGGGCGGTAGCGTCCCCTAACTCCTGTAACTTCCCGAAGGCAGCTTCTGCCGCGAACGTAACGACTTGCTGAGGAGGATGCTGGTGATACAGGCCGTAGATCAGGCCCGCCATGAAACAGTCGCCACTGCCGACCCGGTCAATGACCGAATCCGTCAGTAATTCGGGGGAGACCACTTGCTGGCCCTCGGTGAACAGGGTTGTATAATAGCGGAGGCCCGTTGGATGCGTATCGAATCGAAAGGTATTCGCGACCACTCTGCACCGCGGGAACTGCTGTTGAATAGCTTCTGAAGTGGCTTGCGCATGGGCCAGGTAGTCGGCCTGCTGCCCTTTGGCGTGGATATGTTCATCGACCGGAATTCCCAGCAAGGCGTTGGCGGCCCATATGTTGCCCATCACAACATCACAGTATTCTACCAGACCGGGCATAACGTCAGTGGGAGCCATCCCATATTGCCAGAGCCGCGCCCGATGGTTCAAATCAATCGAAATGGTAATTCCTTTGGCCGAAGCCGTCACCATCAATTCCCGGCAGGCCGCAGCCACATCAGCACTTAAGGCCGGACTGATGGCACTAACATGTAGCCAGGCCGTATCGGCGAGCAGGTCGTTCCAGTCGACCTTGCCGGGCGAAAGTTCAGAGAACGACGAATGGGCACGGTCATAAATCACCCCCGCGTTTTTGAGGTCGGTTCCCTGTGGCAGGTAATAACTACCCACCCGTTGTCCAAATCGAACAATGCCCGATGTGTCGATGCCTTTGCTGTCTACGTAGTCGATGATGTCATCGGCTAGGGTGTTTACGGGCAAAACAGTACTGTATTTAACGGGGAGCCCCCAGTTGGACAGGGCGGTGGCAACGTTCAGTTCGGCACCACCCACAAAGACCGGCATTGCTCCGTGCCGAATCCATTCTCCATGAGCAACGGGTGAAAAGCGTAATAATAATTCGCCGAAGCAGGAAATTTTGGTCATAAATAGTAATAGGGCAATGAACTAGTCGGTGAATAGGGTCCTAAACCGACACTATACGTTTATATCAACCAGAGCAGTTGTCGCCCGTTTCATACCCATTCATCCGGTAAAAAACTACCCAATTGGGCCAACGTAATGGGTATATAGGATAGAATAGGTTGTTGAATTGTCTTTTTTTGGGAAACGATCTGTTTCGGCGCATTGTCTCTGAACCGGCTACTCCTCGTAAGTGTAAGCACGCTAGTTTGGATATAGAAGCGTTGCGCTTTATTTTTTCCCGCAAACGTTATCGGGAACGTTGCCGACTTTCCTCTTCACCGTAGATTCTTATCGTAGGGGCTAGGGCTCTGCTGGCTAATCCTATAAAAACAGGCTACTTTTGCCGATTCAAATTTTGTATTTTCCCGATATGATTTTTTCAGCCTGACCTGTTCTGTACCATCAGGCTGAGAGACAGACGAACCGGCCGTAGTAGGGAATGCGTAAGCAGAAATCGTTGCCAAAGCCAGGGGCAGTAGCGGCTAGGTTACTTAAGTCCAGCGTTCTGGTAATAACGGACGTGGTTTTGACCGTCTGTAGATTCGGTTGGGAGACCCCATTTTTATTTTAAAGAAGATTCCTTAGTAAGACGAGTCCATTGTATTTATTCACCACTATTTTCGTTTACCTGCTTTCCTTCGGCGCTGCCTTCCCGAACGACGCAGACGTGTTGCCGATCAATAAACCAGTCGCCTGGTCCGATCCGAAAGCAGGTTCCGTTAAACGGGTCAATACTAAACCGCAGCCAAAAAAAACAACGGGTCGGAAAGCTCGTCCGAAGAAGTCTGCCAAACGCCAGTCAGCCCGGACGAAGACCAGGCACTCGGCGCGGACTGTTAAAAAAGGCCGTCCGGCCGCAACTTCCGCTAAATCGGCCCGGCGAGCAGCGAAAACGACCATTCGGACGGTGAGTAAAACCCTGGCTATTATGGGGCGTCGGTATGCTACCATACCCATACTGGATAACCAGCTCAGTGGGGCAGTCTACTACTTGGCGTCCGGTCATGGCGGGCCCGATCCGGGGGCCATTGGCAAGTACGGTTCTCAGCGCCTGCCCGAAGACGAGTATGCGTATGATGTCACGATCCGGCTGGCTAGGGTACTCATTCAGCATGGCGCTACGGTCTACATGATCGTACAGGACCATAATGATGGTATTCGCGATGGTGCCGTGCTTCCTATCGACTACGATGAACGGGCTTACCCCAATCAGGCCATTCCCCTTGATCAAACAACCCGGCTTCGGCAAACGACCACGGCTGTCAATCGGCAGTTTGCCCGTCATAAGGAGCGGTACCAGCGGTTTGTGACGATCCACGTTGACAGCCGAAGCAGGGGAGAGACGATTGATGTCTTTTTTTACCATCACCCCCAAAGTAAAGTTGGATTGCGCTTAGCCCGGAATATTCATCGAATGTTCCAAACCAATTATAAGCGCTACCGACCGGCGCGGCCTTACATGGGCCGGGTAAGCAGTCGAGGGAGTCTGTACGTAATTAGAAATAGTCAGGCACCGACGGTTTTTATCGAGTTGGGCAACATTCAGAACCAACTCGATCAGCGTCGGTTTCTGCTGGCGGAGAACCGTCAGGCCCTGGCCAACTGGCTTTGCCAGGGGATGCTGGTCGATTACAGGAAGTGATGAGCTACCCATCTGAACGGATCATCAGCCATTAAATGGTGATAAATAGTCCTGATAAATTTACAATTTTTTAAGGCATCCGGCTTTACGTATCAGAACCTTGTGTATTTTTGACACAAAGAAAAACGGATGGCTATAAATTGGGTAAACTGCCTGCTGACGGCGTTGTTGCTGACGGGTAATCACTGGGTGCAGGCGCAACAGGCGCACGTCAATCTGGACTGGAATCCTCAGAAAAACACGCAGAACCTGCTGCCCTTCGGGGCGACTGTTATCTCACCCGATGTCCGTGACGATCACACGATCACTTTTCGGCTAAAAGCGCCTGACGTTAAGTCGGTTATGTTGACGGGCGGTCCGCTGCTGCTGGCGTTGAACGTGAAGGATCCTATCTCGTTTCAGAAAGACGACAACGGACTCTGGTCGGTGACGGTCGGCCCGGTCAAGCCGGATATTTACGTTTATAAATTCATCATTGACGGCGTACAGGTCGTCGACCCGAATAATACCCTCACGGGTTTCAACGACCAGCCGGGCTACAGTAATGTGGTCGTTCAGGGAGATGGCCCCGCCTATTACGATGCCAGGCCTGTGCCCCACGGCGCCGTAACGCGCCACATTTATCATTCGGATGGACTCAACGGCGAACGGGAGATATACGTTTACACGCCCCCCGGCTATTCACCCAAAAAGAAATACCCGGTGTTGTACCTGATGGGCGGCAGCGGTGAACTGGCGTCGGGCTGGAGCCTCGACGGACGCGCCAATTTCATTGCCGATAACCTTCTGGCCGAGGGTAAAATGGTGCCCATGCTGATTGCGATGCCTAACAATCAGGTTGTTCACCGCAGTGATCCGGCGCATACCGAAAAGACGTTCAAGCTACTGGAAGACGAGTTGAAAAAACAGATCGTGCCTTTTGTCGATAAAACATACAGTACCCGGGCCGACCGCAAAGGCCGCGCATTGGCGGGCTTGTCGATGGGCGGGCGACACACGCAGTTAGTCGGCCTCAATAATCTGGACCTGTTCAGTTCATTCGCTATTTTAAGTGCGGGCGATTTGGAAACCGAAAAAGTAAGCGCGGCCTTTCTGAACGATCCAAAAGCGAATCAGAAAGTCGATTATTTGCTGGTCGGGCAGGGCACTGGCGAAGTAGAAACGATTGGAAAACGGGCCGTTGCCTTGCACGAAGCGCTCCAGAAGCACAACATCAAACACGATTATTACGTCGGGGGCGAGGGCGCTCACGATTGGGGTACCTGGCGTCATTTGTTGTATTACAGGCTCTTACCAAACCTGTGGACTAGCCACTAGCTTGCCGATGGCGCAAGACCGGTCTGGCGCCATCGGTACAATTCTTTAACCCTTATTCCTACTCATGAAAAGCACTGATCCACTTATCAAATTCAGTAAACGCGGCTTCGGGCTTGCGCTGTGCACATCAATGGCCCTGTCGGGGGCAATGGCCCAAATGCCCCAGCGGACCCCCACGCCCAACGACACCCTAAAGTCGCCCAACGTGATGGCTGACAAGCGGGTAGCTATTCAGATTTACGCGCCAAAAGCTACCGAAGTAACCGTTGGCGGTGATTTTTTGTCAACCAACAAACCCGTCAGTCTTGTTAAGAATGAGCAGGGCGTCTGGTCAGCCGTACTTGGTCCCCTTCGGCCGGATTATTATACGTACACGCTGATGGTGGATGGGGTGCGAACAATGGATCCGAAAAATCCGGTTGTCAAGCAGGGCATCAGCAGCCTTGAAAATGTGATGGCCGTGCCCGGTCCTGAAACGGCTTTTGAGGACAACCGGGCTGTGCCGCATGGCGAAGTCCGGGAAGTCTGGTATTCATCGGGTTCGCTGAACAGGATGCGCCGAATGCATGTGTACACCCCACCCGGCTATGAGAAGGGCAACGGAAAATACCCGGTCTTCTATTTGCTGCACGGAGGAGGAGACGATGATTCGGGCTGGAACACGGTTGGGCGTGCCGGCTTTATTCTGGACAATCTACTAGCCGCCGGACAGGCGAAACCGATGATTGTGGTGATGCCGAACGGCAGTATGCCCATGCCGCCAGCTACGGGGCAAACCGACCCGATGCAGGGGTTGAGCGCCATGCGCGATATGTTTGCCAATGAGTTCCTGAAAGATGTTATGCCGTATGTGGAGAAAACGTACCGCACCTTGCCTAATCGCGAAAACCGGGCGCTGGCGGGCTTGTCGATGGGTGGTTTCCAGACACTCGATGTGAGCCTGACCCGCCCCGACTTATTCGATTACGTAGGCGTGTTCAGCTCGGGCTTTTTTGGTCCCTCGATCGACGAAGCAGAAACAAAATACAGCAAAGTACTAAATGATGCGTCCTTCAATAAAAACAAGAAACTCTTCTGGATTGGGATTGGTAAAGATGATTTCGTGATGGATGCGAACAAGAAAACGCTGGCGCTCCTCGATAAGCATAAGATAAAATACCAGTACAAGGAAACGACGGGTGGCCATACCTGGATCAACTGGCGGCAGTACCTCAACGAGTATGTACCCCTGTTGTTCAAGTAAGACCCTATTCGTCCATTCAATGCGCTGGTATAGAGCGTCATCCCGCTCTATACCAGTAGTTTACCTTTATGAAACGAACGTTACTCGTACTCCTGTTAAGCCTGCTCGGCGCCCCGCTTCTGTCGATTGGGGCCAACGTCGATTCGCTGGATATTCCTTCGGCGGTTATGCAAAAGAATCTGCGGGCGGCCGTTGTCTTACCGAACTCGTATGCGAAAGGCAAAGCGACTTATCCTGTACTCTATCTGTTGCACGGTGGTGGCGGGCGCTTTAGCGACTGGCTGTCGAAAACCCCCGATAGACAGCTCCTGCAAAACCTGGCCGATCAGTATAACATCATCATCGTAACCCCGGAGGGCGAAACCCTGAGCGGCTACCTGGATAGTCCTATTCGGAAAGACAACCAGTTTGAAACGTATATAACGAAAGAGGTTATCGAAAAAATTGACAACACGTACCGGACCATTCGGGATCGTAAAGGACGGGTCATTAGCGGACTGAGTATGGGTGGACACGGCGCTTTATACCTATCGGCCCGTCATCCGGACCTGTATTGCGCAGCTGGCAGCATGAGTGGCGCTGTCGATTTAGATAAGAAAAACTGGAAGATAACGCCCGAGTTTGCCAAACAGATTACGCCACAATTTGAGCGTATTCTTGGCCCGGCTGTCGCTACTCCCGATTTGTACGCGGTTAATTCGGTGGTGAACATGGTTGATAAGATCAAAGCCAATGGCCTGAAAATCATCATCGACTGTGGGGTTGACGATTTCCTGATCGAGCCCAACCGAGAACTGCATCGGCGGCTCGTCTATAATCAGACGCCCCACGATTATACCGAACATCCCGGCGGACATACCTGGGAATACTGGGAGAACTCCCTGCCAGCTCATCTGTTGTTTTTTCATAAAGTCTTGAAGGGAAATGGTGTGGCCATGCCCTGACAGGCACCGGTTTCGGTGCCCTCCGAACGGAATGAATTCGGTAGTCTGAAACTGTGTAAACAGTACGAAAGCAGCGCCCTGGATTGAGCGTTAAAACAGCATCTCTTTATGAAACGAATCTTTTTCCTTGCTTTGACAACGCTCTCACTTACCACCGTTGGGCAATCGCTGGTAGTAAAAACTGACAACGGGCGCATCGAAGGAATGACTAACAAATCGGGCGCTATCCGAATTTACAAAGGTATCCCGTTTGCGGCCCCGCCAGTCGGAAATCTGCGGTGGAAAGCCCCGCAGCCCGTTACAAGCTGGAGCGATGTTCGGAAATGTCAGGCATTTGGCCCTAGCCCGATGCAGGCGAAACCTGCCCCCTTTATGTACTGGTCGTCGGAGTTTCTGATTCCGGAACAACCCATCAGCGAAGATTGCCTGTACCTGAACGTCTGGACGGGAGCCAAAACGGCTACCGAAAAACGTCCGGTTATCGTCTTCATTCCCGGCGGTGGGTTCCGAAGTGGGGGAGGTGCCTGCCCCATTTACGATGGAGAATCCATGGCGAAAAAAGGCGTCGTGTTTGTTAACATCAACTACCGGCTTGGCGTATTCGGCTTTCTGGCCCATCCCGAGCTGTCGGCCGAGTCGGGCCATCACGCATCGGGTAACTATGCCTTGCTCGATATGATTGCCGCGTTGCAATGGGTTCGGAGGAATATAGCCGCGCTAGGCGGTGACCCCAACAACGTTACCATTGCCGGGCAATCGGCAGGAGCATTTGCGGTCAACTTCCTGACGGCATCACCACTCGCCAAGGGACTTTTCCAGAAGGCTATTGCCGAGAGTGGAGGTAGCTTCGTGATCAGTCCGATCCGGCCTAACCTGACGTTACAGGGTGCGGAACAACAGGGGGTAACTTTTGCCAAATCCTTGAATGCGAATTCGTTGCGTGAACTTCGGGCGCTGCCCGCCGATGCGATTCAAAACGCGAAAGGCGGCCTGAGCGCTCCTATTGTCGATGGGTACGTGACGCCCGAGCCAATTATGAATAGCTACGCGAAGGCCCACCAGAGTGATGTGCCGCTTATTGTTGGCTGGAACAAGGACGACAAACTGATGGGGCCTCCTGCCAAAGCCGATGCGTTCCGGGAACAGGTGAAAAAGCGGTTTGCGGATAAAAGTGACGCCTTTCTGGCGGCTTACCCGGCCCAGAATGACGCCGAAGCGGCCCAGGCGCAGGGCAACAGCAATCGGGATGAATCCTTCGGCATTCAGGATTATACATGGGCCAAAATGCAGGCCAAAACCGGTAAGGCCCCCGTTTACATGTATAATTTCAACCGTCAAGTTCCCGCAGCCACGCCGGAATCTCAATTTGGTGCGTTTCACTCCGGCGAAATCGTGTATGCCTACAACAACCTGCATACGCTCAATCGGCCGTGGGAGCCCATCGATCAGAATATCGCCGATGTGATGTCATCGTACTGGGTCAATTTTGCCAAGACCGGTAATCCGAACGGAACGAATTTACCCAACTGGCCAGCCTATACCCCAACCGCTGAACAGGTGATGGTTATTGACAAGACCATCGGCAGTGCTCCCTTACCAACCAAGCCACAACTCGCTTTTTGGGAAACGTATTATGGGGTTGGCAACTAAATGAGACGAATAAAAATGTCAGCATACGTTTACGACAGCGTACTAACCTATTAAAATGAAAAAACAACGTATTTGTATTGGTTTGCTGAGCTTGTTCTCGGCCTCGGTTGCATTTGGGCAGAACTGGACCGAAGCCAGGTTGGGCAACTGGACGAAAGTGACCAACAAAGGAGGAAAAACCCTGGGGTACTCGGCCAACTCGGGGGTGAAGCTGATCACGGAAAAAGGCTTCGCGTTTAAAGATCTGAACAAGAACGGCAAACTGGACAAGTACGAAGACTGGCGGCTACCGGTCGATGTGCGGGCCAAAGATCTGGCCTCGAAATTGACCGTCGAGCAGATTGCCGGTCTGATGCTGTACAGCAAACACCAGCCCATTCCGGCCGCAGCCGGTGGCCCGTTTGCCGGTACGTATAACGGAAAAATATTTGCCCAAAGCGGGGCCAGGGTGTCTGATCTGTCGGATCAGCAGAAGGAGTTTTTAACGAAGGATAACCTCCGTCACGTCCTGATCACGTCGGTGCAAAGTCCCGAAGCTGCGGCTGAATGGAACAATAACGCGCAGGCACTGGTCGAAGGACTTGGCCTGGGTATTCCCATAAACAGCAGTTCTGATCCGCGGCACGGCACCCGGGCCGATGCCGAGTTTAATGCCGGAGCGGGTGGGGCCATCTCCATGTGGCCCGGCTCACTGGGACTGGCCGCTACGTTTAACCCGGCGTTGGTGCAACGATTTGGGCAAATTGCGGCCACGGAATACCGGGCGCTGGGTATTGCCACGGCGCTTTCTCCACAAGTCGATTTAGCAACCGATCCCCGCTGGAACCGGGTTAGCGGCACATTTGGCGAAGATCCTAAATTGGCTACCGACATGGCGAGGGCGTACATCGACGGCTTTCAAACCTCAACGGGTGCGAATGAGATAACCGGCGGCTGGGGCTATCATAGTGTGAATGCGATGGTGAAACACTGGCCGGGCGGTGGCTCGGGGGAGGGTGGCCGCGATGCCCACTACGGCTACGGAAAGTATGCGGTCTATCCGGGCAAGAACTTTGACACTCATTTTCAGCCCTTTCTCAACGGTGCTTTCAAGCTAAAAGGAAAAACGGGTATGGCGTCGGCCGTCATGCCCTATTACACGATCTCGTTCGATCAGGATAAAAAGTACGGCGAGAACGTTGGAAACAGTTACAATAAATACATCATTCACGATTTACTGCGGACCAAATACAAATACGATGGGGTTGTGTGCACGGATTGGCTGATTACGGCCGATGAAACCGCCGTCAATGTATTCCTGACGGGTAAATCGTGGGGAGTCGAGAAGCTTTCCGTGGCTCAGCGGCACTACAAAATACTCATGAACGGGGTCGATCAGTTTGGGGGTAACAATGAATCCAAGCCGGTTATCGAGGCCTACCAGATGGGCGTTCAGGAGCGTGGTGCCGCGTTCATGCGAAATCGGTTCGAGCAATCGGCCGTTCGTTTGCTGAAGAACATTTTCCGGGTGGGGCTGTTTGAAAACCCGTATCTAGACCCACAAGTATCGCAGCAGTCGGTGGGTACGGCCGAGTTTATGAAAGCCGGTTACCAGGCGCAACTGGAGTCGGTGGTGATGCTGAAAAACAGCGCGAAAGCCCTGCCATTGACCAAAGGCAAAACCGTTTATATTCCAAAGCGATTTACGCCAGCGGGGCGTAATTTTCTGGGTATGCAAATTCCTGAAAAGCTGGATTATCCGGTCAACCTGACTGTCGTTAAAAAGTATTTTACTGTAACCGACAATCCTGCCGAAGCGGATTACGCGCTGGTGTTCATTCAAAGCCCTGATTCGGGTGGAGGCTACGACTCCGATGATGCCAAAGCGGGCGGAACGGGCTACGTGCCGGTCAGCCTGCAATATGGAGATTACAAAGCTCAGGGTAGCCGTGATCCGAGTATTGCCGGGGGCGATCCGCTGGAAAAATTCACGAACCGCACTTACAATGGCAAAACGGCCAAGACCATCAATACCTCCGATTTGGGGATGGTCACCGAAACCTACGCCAAAATGAAGGGGAAGCCGGTGATCGTGTCATTGCTGGCCTCAAACCCCACGGTTGTCCGCGAATTTGAGACCCAGTCAAACGCCATTCTGACTCATTTCGGCGTGCAGGATCAGGCCTTGCTGGACATTCTGACGGGTGCACATGAACCTTCGGCGCTATTACCCATGCAGTTTCCCGCCGATATGAAAACCGTTGAAGCGCAGGCCGAAGATGTTCCTCGTGACATGACGCCTTACAAAGATTCGGTCGGAAATGTGTATGATTTTGGCTTTGGCCTAAACTGGAAAGGCGTCATTACCGATGCCCGGACAGCCACTTACAAGAAGCCGGGTCAATAGGGATTCAGTTTTTAAGAGAGAAGTCTTGTTCAATGCTGGGTTCATTGCTCATCAGGAAAACGGATTTCTCTTTTTTAATGCCCGGCTCCCAAGACTCGCAGCTATTATGACGAATAGACTAATTATAATAGTAGTCTTTATTAAGTATAAGTCGGTAAATATGCCAGCAGAACTGGTTGCAATAATTAGTTTAAAGCCCGATCGATGTTGGATTAAGAGCCAAGTTAACTTTCTCAATTTTTGCCATAAGCTTTACTCTGTCAACATCGAAAAATGGAACTATGGAAGTAGCTTAAATTCTATTCTGCATGTATGGCACTTCACTATATTAAAGCTCACTCAACGCTGCTAAGAGGTTCCCGAATAGATGTGGTACTCGTGTTTCACTTTATACACAACATCGAACTACCATAACACAAGGAGGCCCCGACTCAAACCTGAATCGGGGCCTCCTTGTGTTAAATATAAACGGCTGATTTACTTCAGAATTGGCTCCAGGGCGGCCCGGTTTTCGTTGAGCCAGTCGTGAATATCGGTCACGATTTCGCGGATGCCCAGTTCGGGTTTCCAGCCCGTTAGGTTCGTGACGTTGGTGTTGTCGGTAATGTAGAGCCGAATGTCAGCAGCCCGGTTCTCAGCGACCTGCGAAATCGGGATCGTTTTGCCCGTTACTTCCTGGCAAATTTTGGTCAGCTCCTGCAAGGAAGCGCTACTGTGCTGGCCACCACCCGCGTTCAGAATTTGCCCATTGACAGCATCCAGATGGTGCAGTTCCCAGTCGATCAGCCGGTAGAGGTCGGCAATATGGAGCATATCGCGGGTTTGCTTTCCGGTGCCACCATAGCCAATATACGACAGCTTCTGTTCGAAAAAGTGCTTGGCAATCCAGAGAACCATAACGCCCTGATCGACCTTGCCCATTTGCCAGGGGCCGGTAATGACACCACAGCGATTGATAACCGTCTTGAGACCGTAGAATTCGTTATACTCCTGAATCAGCAATTCAGAGGCCAGCTTGGTGGTTCCGTAAAGCGATCGGGCACCATCGAGCGGAAAATTCTCCGCAATTCCCCGCGACGATACGCCTGGCACGGGTTGGTCGTCGGTCAATACAAAGCGGGTATCGGCTTCCTCGAAAGTTAAGGTTTCTATGGTTTTGATGGGGTATACGCGGCTCGTCGACAGAAAGATAAAGTTGGCCTTGTGCTTCAGCGCATAGTTGAGGCAATTGACGGTACCAAACAGATTGGTATTGATCAGGTAGTCGGGAGTACCATCCAGCCCGGCCAATACCGACGGTTCGGCGGAAGCTTCAATGACGGTATCCACGGCAGGCAAGGCGTCAAAATCTTCCTTATTCCGGATATCACCATGTAAAAACTCGATGCCAGCGGCTTTTAAGCGGGCCAGACTCAGTTCCGATCCCCGACGCTTGAGGTTGTCGAGGGCGAATATTTGATAGGTAGGGTAATTTTGCTTCAGCGAGATCGCCAGCGATGAGCCCACAAATCCGGCTCCACCTGTGATTAATAGCTTCATAATGAAAGAGTGAAAGAGCGAAAGAATGAAAGAGCGAAAGAAGCGGTCCTATTGTTTAGCGCTCTTTCACGCTTTCATTCTTTCGCTCTTTAAATTAGGTTGTAATACGTTTGAGTTGGACGTTTTCGACAGGGCGGATAACCAGCGGTACTTTTTCGACCTTAACCGAACTGCTGTCGAGGCCGAACCACCGATCTTCGGGCGTGGTAAAGCCTTTTATGGTAAAATACAAGTTCATGATGAACCGTTCGCGGGCGGGTAATTCATTTTCGAACGAGAGAAACTTCTCCAGCACCACGAAACGGAAATCGCCGATAACATTCTGACGGCTAAGGGATTCATAGCGGCTGGTAATATCCACTTCTTTGTTCTTAACCATGTCCTCGATCACCTTACGGAAGAACAGGTTGATGCGTTGCTCAACCCGAAAACCCAGCTTGAAGGTCACTTTATAGGCATCGTCCGGCGCAATGGTGTTCACTTTGTATTCCATCGTGTAGGGGTCATCCGTCGTATCGACGTGGACAAACCAGTAGATATCTGCCCGTTTGGGCCGCTTCTGGAAAATCGAGTAAATAATCTTCGACTCGATCTCCGACTGCCGGGCGGCATTGCTCATGAACACGATGTGCGTGGCATATTTAGGAATACTGATGTCCCGGCTAAGCTCTTTGATCGCCTGCGTGTACTGATCGATGCGGACATATTCGGTCAGGCGAAGTTTGATCTGGAAAGCCTGTAGCCAGATGTACATGACCCCGGCTATGGTGGCCCCAATCATCACCGATACCCAGCCGCCATGCGGGAATTTAATGAGGTTGGCGATCAGAAAGGACCCTTCGATACCCAGATAAACGGTCAGAAACAACACCACCCACCACGCCTGATACTTGTGGGTATACAGGTAGTAGGACATGAGCAGGGTGGTCATCAGCATGGTCAGCGTAATGGCCAGTCCATAGGCCGCTTCCATGTTCGATGACTCGCGAAAGTAGAGAACGACTCCTACGCAACCCGCCCAAAGGAGCATGTTCACACTGGGTACGTAAAGCTGCCCTTTCTGAACACTTGGGTACCGTAGCAAAACTTTGGGCCAGAAGTTAAGGCGGATGGCTTCACTGATAAGGGTAAACGACCCACTAATAAGCGCCTGGCTGGCAATGACCGTAGCGGCCGTTGCAATGACGATGCCGATGGTCAGGAACCAGGGCGGCATCACTTCATAAAAAGGAATACGATCTTTCAGAACCTGTCCCTGAATACTTAAAAGCCAGGCACCCTGGCCGAAGTAGTTGAGAATCAGGCAGGATTTTACGAATATCCAGCTAACCCGGATATTGGACCGGCCGCAGTGCCCCATGTCGGAGTAGAGGGCTTCGGCCCCGGTCGTGCACAGAAATACCGAGCCTAAAAGCCAGAAACCACCCGGATATTCAACGAGCAACCACCAGGCATAGTAGGGGTTGATGGCCGCCAGAATGCCCGGTGCCTGAGCGATCTGAATGGCACCGAGCGTGCCGAGCATCACAAACCACACGAGCATAATCGGGCCGAAAGCCGTCCCGACGACATTCGTTCCAAACGCCTGAATCAGAAACAGTATGGTTAGAATGGCAATGACAATCTCAATAATTTCGGTGGGAGTAATGGCCGGATAAAGCAGGCGCAGCCCTTCCACCGCCGACGAAACGGAAATGGGCGGGGTAATGATACCATCGGCCAGCAGCGCCGACCCTCCAATGATGGCCGGAAGCGTAAGCCAGCGGGCATGTCGCCTAACCAGCGCATACAAGGCGAATATGCCCCCTTCTCCCCGGTTGTCGGCCCTCAAAATCAGAATGACATACTTGACGGTTGTTTGCAGGGTGAGTGTCCAGAGAACGCAGGAGAGCGCTCCGCGAACGACATCGGGTCGAATACTATTTTCGGGACCAATAATAGCCCGGAGCGTGTACAGGGGCGATGTGCCAATATCACCATAAATGATGCCCATGGCCACTAACAGACCGGCAGCCGTAACAGTGTCTATATGCTTCTTATCTTCCATAAAATAGGCTAGCGCCTTCTTGTCTTACGAGCGGGTAGCGGTCAAAACGGCGCAAAGATAACCGATGTTTGCGCCGTTTTGACGTGTATTGGGTCGAAAGTTATACCCAATCGAACCGTATCGAAACAGGCCATTACCTGTTTAGACGGATTCCAGACGGGAAAAGGTGTGCTAACGGGATTATTTCGTTGAAAATCAATGAGAAAACGGATGTCTATACGCACTATACGGTAAAACTAATCAACTACCGACTAATGGCTTTTCTTTCTAAAGCGCGACTGGAGTGAATAAAAAGGCCCATACGTGCCGTTGTCTGGGAAAGCCGTAAGTAACCTTAGGTTGACAAAACTAAAGTTTGCGTTGATCCGTATATATACAGTTTTAGTGCGGATTTTTTGGTTCTGTTTAATTAGGTGTGTTTTGCAGATGGCCCGTTAGCTTAACGGGCCATCTCTTTTAAAAAAAGTAAATATTTAGTATACTAGTAAGGTTACAAGTAGATAATTACATTATCTTCGCTTCATGTATTGGATCGGGTTACCCGCCAGCCGATTCTATAGTTTCCACACACATGAACGATAATCAGTTTTACCAACTGATTGATACCTTGAGCCAATTGACTGCTTACACAATTGGGCGAAGTGTCGATAATCAATTGGTTCTTCCTCACAATAAAATCAGTGGGCATCATGCCCGGCTAATCCAATGCACTTCGACGAGTTTCATCGTTGAAGACCTATCCAGTAAAAATGGCACCTTCGTTAATGAGGTGCGTATTACGCGCAAAGTCGTTGACTGGCAAGACACGCTCCGCCTTGCCGACACCCTGATTACCGTCGAAGAACTTCTGGCCCTGTTACCGGCCGAGCCCGCCAGGGCCACAGTAGAGGCAGTGCCAGGTGCAACGCAAAAACGCCCTAAAGCAGAGGCAAACCCGCTGGATTTTACCCGCGCCTTCGCTGACCTGAAACAGGTTTATGAGCAATACCCGACACTTAAAAAAGATTGCCGAAACCGTGAAAAAATGATTCGGACGGGGAGCGTCATCTTGTCCTCAATCGTTGGCATAAGCTCGGTTCTCTCAACGGGCGGGGCGGCCTTGCCATTGCTGCACATCATGTCCGGAGCTGGCCTGAGTGTGTTAGTGCCCACTCTGTGTTCGACCCTGCTGTCGACCGATGAGAAACTGGACGTCATCGAGAAAGAATATCGGGAGAAATACCGGTGTCCCAATCCGACCTGTCGCGACCCATTCGGGACCCGGGAGTGGGAACTGCTCGTTCAGCAAAAGAGCTGTCGGCGCTGTCAGGCGGTTTGGGTCAATTAAAAAGTTTTCTCCTGATCACACTTACCTTTTTGGCCTGAGGCCTATTAACCCACATCAATCAAGACTTTTTTATCAGCCATGTCGCAACTTTCCAACCAGTCCGATTTGCCAACCGATACCTATTCCATGACACCGTCAACGTCTTCCACAACCAAATCTGGCGCTACCGCCACTCAGAAAAAAACGCTCGGGATTGCTGCCGCCACTATGCTGTTAGGCGGAGCTGCCTGGGCTGTTATTGATAACACTAAGAAATCGCAAGAGCCTCCAGTTGATACAGAGGAGACGCCAGCAGCTTCGGGTACACAAATCCCAGACGATATTGACGTGGCCGGAAAAGTAACGGACGGTATGTCGTTTGAACAGGCGTTTACGGCGGCTCGTCAGGAGGTCGGTATGGGTGGTGTGTTTAGCTGGCATGGTCACTGGTACAACACCTTCGAGAAGGAAGAATGGAGCAGTCTGTCTCTGGAACAACGGCAGGAATACACCGAAAACGTTACGGGAGAGAAACTGCCCGTTAAGCCATACGGATCGCCCCAAACAACAATTGCCGCTGTTGGAGCTACTGAAGAATCAGTATCAGTAGAGCCAGAACCGACGATTATTGAGGGTTTCCTAAACGGACAGCGGGTAATGGGTCTGGATTTTAATCAGGACGGCGTTATCGACACGATCGTACTGGATGGCGCAGATGGTTATACCTATAAAGTTGTCGATGCCCGTGGCGACGATGGCCTGGATACGCTCTATCGGTATGATTCGCTCAGCGGTGAACTGGTGGAAATTGAGCGAATCGACGAACCGTTTGTTTTGTCCAATGACAATTTCAATCAGGGCCTCGAAGCCAGCATGTCGCAGGAGGTCGTGGATTCAATCCTGGAATCAGACGTAGATGTACCTACCGAAACACCTGCTCCCGAAACAACAGAAACCCCTGACGGACATAGTTTTCGTGATCACGAGATGGATGAGTATAGAGCCAGTGAGCATGAATACCTCGCTGATGCACACGAGCCCGACGATACCTATGTCAACAATGGGGATGTACGTGACATGGACGAATAGGAAACATGGCCGGATTTAAAACAACGCTTATTACCTGCCAGCAGTGTGGTCGACGGATTATGGTGCGAGCTGCCGATGCCGAACGGGGCTCTATTGTCTGTTCGCATGTTGGCTGTGGAGCGTTAAACGTACTAGCCACCGCGTTTCACTACGACGACGTTATCGTGCAGGGATTGCCTTCCTTCGGTCAACTGACTTACCTGGGTGACGCTGGTACGACCTATCCGCTTCGGTTTGGGAGCAATGTCATTGGAACATCCGACGCGAACCCCATTCGGGTCGATCGGTTCGTTCACAATGGTCGCTGCTTCATCAGCCGTCGGCATTGCACGTTGACGATTACATTCGATAGGTGGACAGGTCAGCTTCGGTATCACCTGCAGGATGGTGCGGTTGACCCCAATGCCCAGTCTTATCAACCCAGTCTGAACGGCACATTGGTTAACGGCACGGCCTTACTGAAAACCGAAATTATTGATGTCGGAGATCAGTCGATCATTACACTGGGTGGCCTGGATCGGTTTCGCCTGACTCATTTTTCAATACCAGCCACAATGCTCGAAACCTACAGGGTTTCCTTGGATTATAACCCCGACCGCACCGAATAACGTATGTATATCCAATCCGCTTTGCCCTTCGCGTTTACGCACATTGGGCAGCGCAGTATCAATCAGGATGCACTGTGTCCGGCTGTCGGTATGGCAACGGATAAAACCCGGCTTTTCATTCTTTGCGATGGCATGGGTGGTGCCGATAAGGGCGAAGTTGCCAGTCATCTATTGTGTACGGCTATCAGCGAGTACTTCCTTTCGATGAATGAGCCGGTTTTTGATCAGGTGCATCTGCATGCCGCCCTGGATCGGGTGTATGACGCGTACGAGGCTTATTTCGAGCAGCATCCCTTCGTGAGCCGCATGGGCTCTACGCTGGCGTTGCTCCAAATTCATCAAAAAGGCATTACGGTAGCTCATGTGGGCGATAGCCGGGTTTACCAGCTTCGGGCGGGGGAGGTTATCTTCCAAACTCAGGATCACCGGCAGGTGAACGACATGGTCGAATCAGGAATTATCACGGCTACCCAGGCCCTGTCACATCCCTGGCGCAATCGGTTGAGCCGGGCGGTGGTAGCCAGCTCTACCGATAAAAAAGGCGATGCCTCCCGATCGGTGCCCGATGTGGTAACCCTGACCGACATTCAGGCCGGCGATTATTTCTTTATGTGTACCGACGGTGTGTTGGAACAGATGGATGACTATGTGCTGAAAACCGTGATCGCCAGCAACTTGCCCGATCTGACCAAAATACAGTCACTGCAGGCGGTGTGTGGCGATCAGACAAAGGATAACTACTCTGGCTATTTGATTGGAATCAGCTACGTCAGACAAACGGAATCCGTTCATTCCATCGATTCTTCCGAAAAGTATGCTGACTAATTTACTGATCTGGCTAAGTTCGCTTTGGGGTTATCTCCCCACTGCCACCCCCGGAACTACCTATGCGGTGGTGGTCGGCATTGCCGATTATCAGGCGCTGTCGTATGCAACGGGCGATCTGCGGTTTGCCGATCGGGATGCCGCGCAGGTTGTGGCCTTTTTACGCAGTAAGTCTGGCGGTAACGTGCCGACGGCAAATATTCGGCTCCTGACCAATCGGCAGGCTACGCAGGCAGCGGTGCAGCAAGCCTTACAGCTCTTCCGGAAGGCGGGCCCCGCCGATCGGGTTATCCTTTACTTTTCGGGACATGGCTTGCCGGGTAGCTTTGCTCCCTACGATGCCCGGCCTGGCAGGCAGCAGACGATGTTATCCTACCAGGCTATTAAAACGGCTTTCCGGGCGTCTCCGGCCATAACCAAACTATGCATTGCCGATGCCTGTCTGTCGGGTGGGATGACGCAGCCGAAAACCAGCCGACCAGCCCTGGAAAATAAGCTAAATGACGGCCGCAATGTGGCCATGATACTGGCCAGCCGGTCTACGCAGTATGCCGTTGAAGATGGCCAGTTGGCGGGGGGCGCGTTTACGCATTTTCTGATCAAGGGCCTGACCGGTCAGGGTGATCTGGATGGGAATGGCATTGTAACGATACGAGAGTTACACCAGTACGTCGGGCCAGAGGTCAGAAAGCGAACGCGGGGCCGTCAAACCCCAATGTTCTACGGGCGCTTCTCCGACAATCTGCCCCTGTCGTATCGCTAAAGTTAGTAGTTATTGGCTTGTTGATCAGGTGTATGCATCAAACGTTTACTTCGTTTAAAGACTTCAAACAACGCTACCCTATTCGTCCCAACGACGAGGGGGCTTTGCTGGGCAGTGGCTCATACGGTCGGGTTATCAAGGTTGAAGACCAGCTCGAGACGGAATGGGTTGCCGTTAAAATAAGTGAGTTCAAAGGGAACGACACCAAGTCGCTGAAAGCCGAGGTCGACCTGGCGCAGCGCGTGCCCCGGCAAACCAATATTGCCCGCTATGATGCCTGCTACCGGCTCGAAACGGACACCAGCGTTAGCGACTTCGCCATCATGAAGTACTATCCGGATGGTAATCTGGCCGACCTGATCCGACGTGTCGTGCTGACGCCTTCCCAGATTTATGACATTACGCAGGGTATTTTGCTGGGGCTTCAGCATTTGCATCGCCATCGGATCGTTCACCGCGATTTCAAGCCAGCCAACATCCTGATTTCACGCGATAACGCAGGACGATTTATTCCTAAAATTGCGGATTTCGGGCTGAGTAAGCTGGTCAGCGATGAGGAACTGGACAGTTCGGATTTTGACCTAAGTGACGGGCGGGGAACACCATCGTACAAGGCTCCGGAGCAGATTGAAGGGAGCCGGGTAAGTTTTAACCTCGACTTGTGGGCGTTCGGCGTCATTCTGTATGAACTGATGACGGGGGAGAAGCCTTTCCGGTCCGACTTGCGCAACAGCAGTGAACAATCCGTACGGCGCGAAATCGAGAAGAAAATCATGACGGTCGAACTGCCCGGTCGACTGGATCAGGTTGCCGAGCCGTACCGAACGATCATTCGGCGGTGTCTGGTGCGCGACATCCACGAACGCGCCCGTAAAGAGCAGGAATTACTGGATTTATTGGATGCCATTCCGCAACTGATCGCCGAAGCGCAGGAATTACTGAACAAGCAGGAGTACAAACTAGCGAGTACGTTGTATGAGCAGGTACTTGCCAAACGGGAGCACCATACTGACGCGCAAAAAGGGCTGGAACAATGTGCGGCAGGCTTACAGCAGCAGCAACAGACAAGTAGCCTGAAGGAAGCTGCTAAGCTGATAAGTCAGCAGCGTTTCGAGCAGGCCAAAGCCCTGTATGAGCAAGTGTTGCGGCTCAATCCGGTTGACGAAACCGCCATTCGCGGGCTGGCGCTATGTGGCGAGGCTCTCCGCCCAAAACCGCTCATACCTGAGTTCGAATTGACGGATGTGTATCAGGAAGAGCGCACCGACGTTTACGTACCGACGCCAGCGCCGGTTGCGAAACCCGCAAAGCCGGTGGCCGTCAAGGAAATAAAGCGCGAGCCGACCAAAGAGACGAAGCCTGCTTTTGTGGTACCGCCTACGTCGTCGGCCAGCCCCGTTAGTAAAGCGCCTGTTTTACCGCCGATCAGCCAGCCTGCTCTTGTCAACCCGGCAGGGCGAGCGTTCCCCTGGCGGGTTGTCGCGCCCATTGCCCTCGTTGTCGGGGGTATAGTGCTGTACATGAGCTTGCAAAGTGCGCCAAAAATAGTCTCTGGTAATATGGGTAAAGTAGCAAGTCCATCTACGGCGGGGGCTATCCCACCAATTCATTTAGACCCAACGCCGAAAAAAGAGCCGGAAGTAATAAAACCAGTGCCGGGCGAATCGAAGAAGGCGCTGGATAAACGAATAGATATCGCCTATGGCAAAGCGCAACGGTCATACCAGCAGAAAGATTATATGGATGTTATCACCATGACCAACAGCGCGTTGAAGCTCGATCCTAATCGCCGGGATGTGGCTGCGTTACGTGCAGATGCCCTAACGGCCATGAAAGAATTACCGGCTAAAACGCCGGAAGAGAAAAAAGCTGATCCGGCAAATGCTGTTTTGCCGGAATCACCGAAAAAAGAAACGCCGGAAACAGAAAAGCCGAAGTTGGCAGAGCCAACTCCGGAAGCGCCGAAGAATGTGAAGCTGGAAGCACAGGAGAAATATGATCAGCTAATCGAGAGCGGCCAGAAAGCCATTGCGAAGGGAAATAATAAACCCAAAGCGATTGCTGATTTTACGGAAGCCCGGTCGCTGGCAAAAGACCAGGACCTTAACACGACCAAAGCCGATGCGGCCTATACAACTTACATGGCGACCGCCAATCGAATCTTTGATCGTGATGAGTTGGAGGGGGCCAAAGACTGGTACCAGGTGGCCAGGGCCCTGAAAGATACTGACGAAGTCCGTCGGAAGATTAAACAATGTAACAACCAGTAACCCAGTTTTATGCGTAAACTACTACCGCTTTTTATCCTCACTCTTTTGCTATCGTTCACGCTGTTGCCCTCGGTTAGGGCACTGGGCCGGACATCGATTGCCGTCACAGTTGACGATGAATACGACCGATACAAAAAACGGGGCGATGCGCTGTTCAAAGAAGGTAGATACCAGGAAGCCCGCCGACAGTATCAGAACTGCCTCGAAGTGCCCGGTTTCGAGAATGACCCCTACGCGAAGGAGCAGATCCAGGAATGCACCACCGGACTAGCCTTGCGCCAGCAGGCCGACGATGCGTTGAAAGGGAATAGGGGCCTGGAAGCTGTCAAACTATTTGGCCAACTGTTAAATCTTAATCCCGACGATGCCATTACAAAAATGCAGTTAGCGGATTATTACGAACGCGTGGGCAATCAGCTTTTTAACCAGAAACGGTACCTGGAGGCAAAAACCAATTACACGGAGGCCGTTAAGTACGCAACTGAGACGAAAAAAGAGTCGCTATCGATTCAAATTCAGACTATCAACGATATTGTGTTTCCGAAACCATCCAGGCACGTTGGATTAAAGGTCGTTACAGGTTTGGTTACGGTAGGAGCGGGCGCCTACGGTATGCTCCTGCGAAGTGATTACCAGTCGAAAATGAGTACGCTGGCTCAGGTCAGTCAAACGACCGATCCGACCGGAAGCGGCATTATTGCCGATGATGCCAGCTACCGGCAGTACGAAGCCGCTTACAACGCGGCTCAGGATGCCCAGAAAAAGAACGGATTGTTCAAAGCCTGCCTGGGTGTGGCTGCCGTGGCAACCGTAGCCGAACTCTATTTGCTACTGCATAAGCCAAAAACACGCGTGAATGCGCTGCAATGGAGACCCTCCTCTCAATCGTGGGGACTGGCCATTAGCTATGCGTTTTGATCTACTCACACCATCTTTTCCATTAACATGAAATCATCGCGTACTTATTTCCTTATTATTTTTCTCCTCTGCGGTTTGGGTAGTCTGCTGTTAAGTTGTGGCAACTGGGAAGTGCCTACCAAAAAAACGAAACGTGAGTGTGTTAAGCCATCTGCATCTGGCACGGTCAATGCCGCCATTTCGCAACGGAAAGCTGATTTTTCAATTAGTAACAGCGGGGGAACTATCGACAAAGTGACCTGGGATTTTGGTAATGGTAACACGTCAGTTACGACGGGAATGACCGCGAGTTACACGTATCCCGCCAATGGCACTTATACCGTAAAGGTAACGATGGCGAATACGTGCGGTCAGGAAACGACGCTTCAGCAGACAATTACTGTAAGTGATGCCGTTAACCCGACGGTAACATTGCAGGCAATCACGGGCGTTTCTACCACCACGGCACTGGCCGGAATGAACATAACCTCCAACGGGAATGCAACGATTACCCAGTATGGCCTTTGCTATTCGACAACGAATCAGACACCGACTAAAGAGAATGACCTTGTCATTCTGGGCGCACTTCCAGCGCCTATCAGTACGGCTATTCCTATGTCGCTAACGGGCCTTCAGCCCAATACGATTTATTACGTTCGTAGTTTTGCTGTCAATGCCGCTGGAAAAATTAATTATAGTGCTGTACAAACATTCCAAACTGGGCAGAATCCGATCGTTATTACAAACGGCACCGCCAGTGTAGGCTTCGCAACGGCTTCGATTAATTTGGTCGTACAGCATCTGGGTAATCCAGCCGCTATCGAATATGGTATCTATTACTCATCAACGACCAATAATCCAGATGTGAATAGTCCTTCGGTTAAGGTTGTCAGTCCTACAGCCGGGGTAAATGTGGTTGTCAATCTGAACGACCTGACGGCTAACAAAACCTACTATTACCGTTCGTTCGCCAGACTGGCATCGGGAGACATCATATACGGACCGGTCATGTCCTTCACAACCCAGGTCGATCCTGTCGCTCAGGACCTGATTGCCTCCATTTCGTTTACAGACCAATCACTCCTAGACGTTAGTGGGTATAATAATCATGTGAAGTTGGTTGATAACCCGACCTTTACGACTGACCATAAAGGGAAAGCAAATTCAGCTATTTTCCTGGACGGGGTAAATGACTATTTCTACATGGATGAGAATAGTAGTCTGAATCCGGAAGCACTATCGGTAAGTATCTGGTTTAAAATGTCGTCATTCACGCACCGGATGCAGGTTTATAATAAATCGCGATTCAGTGATAGTGCTTTCGAAACGTACAGTGCCTTGCTGAAATTAGAAGACGATAGAGGGCCTAATACGGTGGTTATGACCAATATTAAGCAAAATAGCGGATGTCAACCCGGAAAGGGCTGGCTGGAGTTTCCATTTACCAGCCGGATTGAAGTGAATACATGGTACCATCTGGTATTTACCTACAGCGGAAGAACGGTTCGCATGTATTTGAATAATGTACCCTTGTATACAAATACAGAACTGCCCAATAACACGATGGACAAATGCCCCGGTGCCGAGCTGAAATTTGGCGCGGCCATTCAGGGGCTCAACTGGTTTTTTCACGGAGCCATGGACGACATTCGCATTTATAAACGGGCGTTGACGGCCAGCGAAGTCGATGCGCTGTATAAGCAGTAAAACCACCTTACTCGACCTTTTCAAGCACCCGCTTCGCCAGTGATTGAAAAGGATGGGCCTTGTCTGTACTGATTCGTTTCAGGATAGGCAGGGCCTTTTCTTTTTGGCTATTCTTGACGTAGGCCAGAGCCAGAAACCATTCCGCTTTCTGTTGAAGTTTACCTGACGATGCCGCTTGCGCTTTGATTAACAACGGAATAGCCTCAATGGGTTGTTTATTGGCCAGATAGCTCAGCCCCAGAAAGTAATTTCGGTACGGAAGCGTCTGTTTGTCGGCAGGCAGGGTCTTTAACTGGTCGATCACCTCGTCGTACTTTCCTGATTTGTAGGTTGCCATCGCGTCCATGAACTGGTTACGGACGGAGGGCAATACCTGACCGGAAGGGAAGTCTTTCATCAGGTCAGCGGTCGGGTCCGACGAGAACGTTTCGGCATAAGCAATATCCGCCTGTCGGCTTGTTGTTTGCTGATAGGCAAAATACCCTACGCCCAACATCCCAACGACCGAAGCAGCCGCAGCCCAATACCGCCAGGAAACCAGCGGCCGAACCACCGGCTGGCTAACCAGTGGGATTTCGGCTGGTGCGAAGGTGGCTTTGTACTGCGCTTTGGCCTGTTCGAGGGCGCGTTCGATGCCCAGCGCCCGCAGGCCCAGCCGGATGTCGCGCTGCCGGTCAACTTCGGCCCGAAGTTCAGCGTCGGCTTTCAAGTCGTTTTCAAAAGCGAGCTGATCAACGGCCGACAGCTCGTTGGTTAAATAAGCCTCGATAAGTTCGTACTGCTCTTCTGATAAATTCATAGCCCTCGCTGAGTCGCGGTTTTCAGGTAAAACGTTTTCAGCTTTTCCGCGCAATCATAGCGCTTCGATTTAACCGATGATTCCTTCATACCAAGTCGTTCGGCAATATCCCGCAGTGACAGTTCGTCCACGTAAAACCACTCGATTAACTTCCGGCATTCACCCTTAAGCTGATCAAGCGATTTACGAACGGCGTCGACAATGTCCATTCGTTCCAGATCCTTTGATACATCAGCCGTGTCGGTCACGTCGATGTCGTCGGCCAAAGCCGCTTTTGTTCGGAACCGGGCTGACTTGAGTTCGGTCTGCCACACGCGTTTACAGTACTCAAAAACGACCGTCGTAATGCGGGCTTCTGCCTGAAGCTGATATTTCCCCGTCTCCACATTGAGCAGGAAATTAAGTAAGCCCTTCTGAAACGAATCTTCGGCGTCCATCTCGGAGCCACTGTTGGACAGCACCCAATAGCGGAAAGAAGGAAACACATCAGCGTATAAAAACTGATAGGCCCGCTCATCACGACGGGTTAAGGCCGTATAAAATTCGGGTTCCGTTGCGTAAACAGGAAGCGGTCGGGTTGACATAAGGCTGTAGAATGGGCGAATATAACCCCCAATGGCCTGTAATCGTATCGTTGCGCTATGAATCGAATCGGTTTAAACGGTCTTACGGGCCACCCCAATCGAACCACTTTGTCATTCCGACGAAGGAGGAATCTTCGGGTAAGGAAACTTTCATAGTGCCCGAAGATTCCTCGTTCCTCGGAATGACAAAAAATACGCTCACCCAATCTGATAAGCTTCATTGATGAATAGGAGAACCCTCGGAAAGGTAAGTGAAAAATAAATTTTAAAGATTTCTCATTTCGGCCACTCACCTTTTTCCCGCTCCGGCTATACACAGTCGAGAACCAGTTGATTTCGCTTTCCGCTTCCTATCACATCCACAAAACCAATCCATGATTAACGTTTCTTTTTACAAAATCCACAACCACACAAGCGCATGAATACATCTAAACCCTCCGGCGATTCACCAACCGTTAATGCCGACGATCATTACTTCTACCACACAATCGATTTGCCCGGTCTGGGCGAAATGAAAGGCGAATGGGACTTGCGCGCGTTTGCTGACAATTATCTGGGCCATGTTGACCTAACCAACAAGCGGGTACTCGAAATGGGAGCGGCCAACGGGTTCCTGACCTTTTACATGGAAAAGAAAGGGGCCTCTGTGGTGAGTTACGACCTGTCGCCCGAGCAGGATTGGGATATGGTTCCATTTGCCCACAAAGACGGGGCGGCCTGGGCTCCCAAACGCAAGAACCACATTCTAAAGCTCAACAACGCCTATCGCCTGAGCCATTCGCTGTTTAATTCTAAGGCGCAACTCGTGCATGGTACCGTTTACTCGATTCCTGAAACTGTTGGCCTGGTGGATGTCAGTACGTTTGGCAGCATTTTACTCCATGTGCGCGACCCTTTCCTGGCGCTGGAACAGGTTGCGAAGATTACGCGGGAAACCATCATCGTTACGGAGATTTTAGACACCGGCCGACAAAAAGTAATCAACCAGCTATTTGGGTGGATGGGGGAATCGGCGGTGAGGAAAATCCGGAAGAAACTACTGGGTCCATCCCTGGTCTTCCGCCCAAATGCTGCCGTTGGGCACCCCGAAGAAACCTGGTGGCACTTTACGCCCGAATTTCTGGAACAGGCTTTAGGGGTATTAGGCTTTGGGAATATCCAGATCAAATACCACAAGCAATTCTTCGCCCAGCATAACAAGACGCAGCTCATGTACACCATCGTCGCCAGGCGGACGGTGGAAATGAAGTAGGCTGACTTGCGTATTTGGCATTTTCATCAACGATCGCCCTGTTTACCGCTAACGTTCCGCAAGCCCGACAGGCTTGCGGATAGGTAACTTATTGTCCAGATTTCCCCAAATCTATTAATGAATTTTTAAGGGCTGATGGTCTCTGAAGGCTAATCGGCTTGGGAATTAATGCATTGAATTCTATCCCCCAAACTACAACGGTCATGGACGTTTCGTCAAAATATTTTACGCAGTTCAGTCAACGTAACCCTTACCGAATCAAATTTTTATGGGCGTTTTTGCTGGATATCAAACGGGTTGGAAAAGTAAGAGAACTCATTTCGTTTCTATTATGGGAACTAACGCATAAGCTTTGTTTTTACCAGGCCGGTAATAAATACGTCCAGTTTACGAACGATGCCTGCCTGCGCATCTCGAATGCAGGAGCCTGGTTAGCCGAAGAAGCGGTAACCAACTCATTTTTAGCGGCTCAGGGTTTGAATTTTCAACTGGTAGCCGTTGATTGGAAATACTGCGTCGAACGGGCCGACGGCCTGCTGTGGGGGTGCTGCTACGAAAACTTGACAAAGCTGTACCGGAGCGACGACCAAAGTAAATCGGCTGTTTGTGTCTACACGTTTGAGAATCCGATCACGTCGATTTTCCTTAGTGAGTACAATGGCCTGTTCGTTTGCTCGAACGGTGTCGTTTACAAAAGCACCAACAACGGCAAGTCCTTTGCGCGGGCCTTACAGCTGTCGACGCCAATCAGTTATTTCCTGTTCAACAATGGCATGACTGAATTGCCCGACCAGACGTTGATCATCGGCGAGTATGGCTCGCTCTGGCATGGCAAAAGCTGGCAGAACCTGGCGTTCCTCTATCACTCATCAGACGGGGGAGAGACGTGGCATACCTCAGATTTTCTGATTCGTCAGGGGGTTAATAAACACGTTCACGTCGTTAAATACTCTGCACACCTGCAATCGATTGTGTTGACCGACGGAGATAACAAAAAGCAGGTATGGCAGAATACGACCTTGTCTCACTTCAACTGCGAAGCAACTAAGCAAAAGGCGGGGTGGCAGTTGATCAACAAACACCATCATCAGACCGGTGGTTACCTGTCGATGGCCGAAACGGATGAGGCCGTTCTCTTTGGCAGCGATTATCTGGGGGGCACAAATTTCATTGTGAAAACCCTTGACGGTAAGCGTTTTGATAAACTCGTGTTGCCCGATCCGTACCGGCGCAGCCCCATTATGAATATGATCACCCGGAAAGCGAAGGCCGGTAATGAAATCTGGGCTACGTCCTATAGTTGCCTGTCTGGGGAGGCAAAGAGTTTACTCATGTGTACAAACGATTCAGGAAAATCGTGGGTCCGGGTCATTGAATTCGATGGGGCCAAACACGAGGTTCGTTTGGCCAGCACCACACAGAAGGCATCCGGCACGCTCTATATCTCTATAACAAACTTTGATCTTCAGGGAGATCGGCATCAACATCGCGTGTACAAACTCACAAACTCGAAACCGTATCCCACAACAGATAGCCGTTCAGGCCAATGATGAGCACTGCTACAGCCCACGACAACGCCTTTATCCAGAGCGGATTGACAAAACGCCCCATTTTAGCTTTGCTGTTCGTAAACAGAACCAGCGGCACGACGGCAAAACTAAGTTGAAGAGAGAGCACAACCTGACTAAGCACAAGCAATTCGCTGGTGCCTCGTTCCCCGTATAAAATGGCAACAATCAGTGCCGGGACAATGGCGACCAGCCGGGTTATGAGCCGACGTATCCAGGGTTTAACGCGTATGTTGATAAATCCTTCCATCACAATCTGGCCAGCCAGTGTACCGGTGAGGGTCGAGTTTTGACCGGAAGCCAGCAAGGCCACCGCAAACAAAATACCCGCCATTTTGACGCCAAGTACGGGGTCGAGCAGGCGGTGCGCATCCGTAATATCGGCGACCTGCTGGTTGCCCGAAAAGTGGAACGCTGCCCCCGCTAAAATGAGAATAGCGGCATTGATGAAAAAAGCCAGAAATAAGGAAACGGTCGAGTCGATGGTGGCGAACTTGATAGCGGACTTACGACCTTCCTCATTCCGTTCGAAATTCCGGGTTTGCACAATGCTGGAATGCAGGTACAAGTTGTGGGGCATGACCGTAGCGCCTAATATACCGATGGCGATGTAGAGCATACCGGGATTGCTTATTATTTCGGCCCGGGGAATTAACCCGGAAACGACACCCGCCATGTCGGGTTTCGACACCAGCAGTTCGTAACCAAAACAGCCCACGATCAGGAAAATCAGGCTGGCCACAATTCGTTCAATCAGTTGAAAGCCTTTGTTTTGTAAGAACAGCAGCAGTAAAACGTCCAGCGCCGTAATCAGAATGCCGACCGTGAGGGGCAGGCCAAACAGCAAATTAAGCGCTATGGCTGAGCCGATCACTTCCGCCAGATCAGTAGCCGCAATGGCGATTTCGGCCAGTACCCACAAGCCGATCGAGACGGGTTTACTATAATGGTCACGGCAGGCCTGCGCTAGATCGCGGCCGGTAGCGATGCCCAACTTGAGGGCTAAATGCTGCAGTAGAATGGCAAACAGATTGGAGATCAGCACGACCGACAACAACCGATACCCGTAACGCGCCCCGCCCGCAATATCCGTGGCCCAGTTGCCCGGATCCATATACCCCACCGCAACCATTAATCCCGGACCCGCGTAGGCCCGTAAGGTTTTGAAAAAACCACCGCCCACGGGTACGTTAACGGAGCTGTGTACATCGGCCAGTGAGTTGGTATCATTCGCCTGCCGCCAGCCTTTCATCGACGTATTCGTTGCTTCCATGTAGTACAATTGACTGTTACCTCCTCCTGTAACGATCGAAAGGTAAGGATTGTTGAAATAAAAATTTAGACTTATCTAAATTTTTAGAAAGTTTAACATAAAAACTACCTTTGCCGGCAAACAGTTTCCGTTTGTTCAGCCGTTATGAATAAGCAGTCGTCCATTCCATGCATTCATTTACTGAAGAGAACTATCTGAAGACCATCTATTACCTCGCCAATCGTCGGCAGGGTGAAGTGAGTACAAATGCCCTCGCAGAAATGACGGCTACGAAAGCGGCATCGGTAACGGATATGTTGCGTAAACTGGCTGAAAAACAGCTCATTCACTACAAAAAATACCAGGGCGTCCGGCTAACCGAGGAAGGAGAACGGCTTGCCCTTCAGGTTATTCGGCGGCACCGGCTCTGGGAGGTTTTTCTGGTTCAGAAACTCGGCTTTGGCTGGGACGAAGTACATGAGATTGCTGAAGAGCTGGAACATATTCGGTCGGAAGAATTGGTGGCGCGTTTGGATACCTACCTGGGTTGCCCGCAGTTTGACCCGCATGGCGACCCGATTCCCACCCACGCCGGTCAGATGCCTGAGATGGGTTATCGAAAGCTGTCGGAGGTGGCAACGGGCGAGGACGTTTGCCTGATGGCCGTACTGGAACACTCGACCGAGTTCCTGAAGCACCTCGATCATTCGCACCTTACCCTTGGCAGCACGGTTACGGTCCACGAAATCAATGCCTTCGATAAGTCTGTATTGGTGCAGATTGAAGCCGGTCGTACGGTATTTGTTACGTACGAAGTCGCCAAAAATTTGTTAGTAAGCTAATAATGAAACTCTTAGACGCCTATATATTAAAGCGCTTTCTGCAAACCTACATCTTCGTGGTGCTGGTGATTGTGCTAGTGGTGGTTATGATCGATTACACCGAAAAGGTGGATAACTTTCATAAAACGCATGCGCCCGGCAATGAAATCCTGTTCAGTTACTACCTTAATTTTATTCCTTACTGGGCCAATTACATCAGCCCGTTGATGGTTTTCATTGCTACCGTATTTCTGACGTCACGGTTAGCGGCCCGCACGGAAATTATTGCCATTCTAAGCAGTGGTGTCAGTTTCGTTCGGTTGCTTTTTCCGTACGTGCTGGGCGCATCGGTGCTGGCCGTTGCCACGTATTTTATGGTCAATTACGTGATTCCCAGTGCGAACAAAACCCGGATCGCGTTCGAAATAAAATACATCAACGACGCTTATAATTACTCGGGCCGGAATGTGCACCTGAAAATCGCTCCTAACACCTACGCTTATCTGGAAAGCTACAACAACCAGAGTAACACCGGGTATAAGTTCACGATGGAGCGGGTAGAGGGAAACCAGCTCAAACAGAAACTTTCTGCCGACCACATCGAGTGGGATGCCAAGAAGAAAAAATGGACTGTGTACGACTACAAAATCCGGACGATCAACGGATTGCAGGAAACCCTCACGCCTGGCCCCCGCATCGACACCACGCTGAATCTGAAACCGGATGATTTCAGTTCGGATTTTAACCTTTATGAAACCCTCACGCGGCCAGAGCTAAATCGCCACATTGCACTGCTGCAAAGCCGCGGTGCCGATGGCGTCGAAACCTACCTGCTCGAAAAATACAGCCGCGATACACGTCCGTTTGCCATTATTATTCTGACGGTGATCGGCGTCATTATGTCGGCCCGGAAAAGCCGCCGGGGCGTGGGCTGGCAGGTTGCCTTAGGGTTTATTCTGGCCTTCACGTATCTGCTGTTCTTCATGCTGGCCAAAGGCATTGCCGAGTCGGGTAACCTCAACCCCATAGTGGCAGTCTGGTTGCCAAACGCTATTTTTGCAGCCATCGGTGTACTTTTGTACAACACCATTCCAAGGTAAGGTGTAACGAATGATGAATTGAGACTGCCCGGGCAGTCTTAATTCATCATTTACCATTATGCAAAAAAAAGCTTCACTCACGGACTATTTTCAACTTCATTTCATCGTTCTGATCTGGGGCTTTACCGCTATTCTGGGTAAATTACTGCAACCGCTCGACCCGTCGGCGGTCGTTTTGTTTCGGACCCTGCTGGCAGTTTTCGGGATTGGCCTCGTGTTGACCATTCGTCGGCAAAACCTGCGCGTATCGACCGCTGACGCCTGGGGACTGCTGGGAACGGGTGGGCTTATCGGGTTGCACTGGGTCCTGTTTTTTCTGGCTGCCCGGCTGTCCAATGTTTCGGTGTGTCTGGCCGGTATGGCAACCAGTTCGCTTTGGGCCAGCGTGCTGGAGCCGTTGCTGCTGCGTCGGCGGGTGCGTCCCGTTGAGGTGGGGCTTGGGGCCGCGGTTATGGCGGGTCTTTACCTGATCTTTCGCTTCGAGTTCGATAAGGTCGTGGGGCTGGCCGTTGCCGTCGGATCAGCCATGTTATCGTCGCTGTTTACCATTATCAACAGCCGATTTACCCATCGCTATGATGCGCTGGTGATTTCGTTTTATGAAATGGCCGGTGCCCTGATCGGCGCTATTGTTCTATGGCTGCTGGTACAACAACTCAATGGGCAGGATGCCGGTGTTGTTCAATACGTACCCCAAACGGCCCTTCAATGGCTTTGGCTGTTACTCCTGTCGATGGTTTGTACCGTGTATGCCTATACCGTCGGGGTTAGTCTGTTGCGAAAGTTTTCGGCGTATCTGGCTATATTAACCGTAAATTTGGAGCCAGTCTATGGTATTCTACTGGCCCTGCTGATTTTTGGCGATACCGAACACATGACGTCGGGCTTCTACATGGGTACGCTCGTTATCCTGATCGCCGTATTGGCTTATCCGTTTCTGGGTGGCCAGAAACCGACGAATACCACGCCTACCGGGGGTGATTTGGAAATAGATATTCAACCATAAAGCGAAGAGAGGGCCCTCGCTTGTGCCCTGATTTACGTCTGTACGAATTTTTACATGAAACATCCGCTTATTGATCGGTTAGCGACCGTAACCGTTATTCTTCTGTTTTTACTGGCTTACCTGCCCTTAGTACTGCTCTCGTTTCACAACCATCCATCGGCTGCTGACGATTACTGTTTTGCCGATACAGCCATGCGGTACGGGTTCTGGCAGGGACAGAAATATTATTATGACGGATGGACAGGACGCTATTTCTCCAATATGCTGGTGCACGGCAGCCCATTGGTTTGGGGCTGGTATGATGGATACCGGTTTATACCGGCGCTGCTGGCGACTGCACTGGTTGGCGCCATTTATGCCCTGGCTAGTGAGTTATTACGGGGCGAGTCGCTGAAAAATCGCCTTCAGGTAACCGGATTGCTGTTTTTTATGATCGTGCTGGCCCTGCAAAGTACCGTCGAAGCGTTTTTCTGGACAGCCGCTATGGCAACCTATACCGTACCGACCATACTTACCATTTATCTGATGGCCGTCATTATGCGGTGGTATCGCCTACCGGATGGACTCCTCAAGTGGCTGACCGCCGTGTGGGCAGGGTTTCTGGTATTTGCCAGCATCGGCTCCGGCGAAACGAACCTCGTTCTGTTAATTTTATTGTTGCTGGCCATTGTGGGCTATCGGCTGGTGTTTCTTCGTCGATTCGATCCCATGCTGATCTGGCTGGTGCTGGTGGCCTGCGTGTCGGCCTGGTTGTTGTTTCGGGCACCCGGCAACGCAATCCGAATGGGAAGCAATCAGGCGAAGGCTGGCGAACTGGTCAAATCGATAGTGCTCTCATTTGGCTGGCTGGCCCGGTCGCTGGGATTGTGGTTACTCAAAACACCCATCATACCGTTCTCGCTGCTGTTTATTCCAATTGCCCGTCGGCTGGTTCGGCATGGAAGTCCGGTGCGTGAGTTGTTTTTACTACCGGCCGGTCTGGTCGCTGTAGTCTACCTTGGTTTGCTGGCCGCCACCATTTTTCCGTCCTATTACGGGTTAGGAATTCCGCCTTTCGCCAGAACGATGAACGTCCTGTTCGTTTTCTTTGCCCTGGGCTGGTTTTATGTCCTGACGGTTTGGGTCGGTTGGCTGGAACGGCGCGGGCGCAGCCTGACGCTCGTTCAGAAGTGGCCTGCTCCCGTGTGGATACTTGCCAGCATCTGGGTGATGGGTAGTATTGGCGTCAGCAAGTCGGTTAAGCAGATGGGTAGTGACCTGGTCAGTGGCAATGCCGCCACCTATGATCGTGAGATGACCGAGCGGCACCAGCAGTTGATGCTGGCCGCCGATACGGTTCATTTACGGCCGATCAGTGTATACCCGCCCAGTATTTTTGTCGAAGATATTAAGCCGGATCGGTCGCATTGGTGGAACCGCTGCCAATCAGGCTATTACGGGCACAAAGTAATTGTTCTCGATTCCACACTCACCGCCACCGCCAAGCCATAAATGTCGTCTGTCTGCATCATTATTCCCTGTTACAACGAAGCAACCCGCCTTCGGTCCGAGGTTTTTCTGGCGTATATGCAACAGGGTACAACCGTGAATTTTTGCTTTGTAGACGACGGTAGCACCGATGGGACCAAAGCGGTGCTGGAAGCGATGCAAACCCGATACCCCGATCGCATCAATGCCTTACTCTTACCCCAGAATCAGGGGAAGGCGGGTGCCGTGCGGGCGGGTGTGCTGCATTGTGCCGCTAAATCATTCGATTACCTGGGTTATCTGGATGCCGACCTCGCCACCCCGCTCACGGCCATTGCCGATCTGACGGCGGTGCTGGATGCTAACCCGGCGCTGGATCTGGTGCTGGGGTCGCGCATTAAGTTTCTGGGCGTCGATATTCGGCGGGATGCGTTTCGGCATTACGTTGGCCGGATCATCGCCACTGTCATCAGCACGATCCTGAAATTACCCGTTTACGATTCGCAATGCGGGGCTAAAGTATTCCGGTCGGGCATTGTCGGAAGGTTATTTCAGGAGCCGTTCATTAGTCCGTGGCTATTCGACGTCGAACTACTGGCCCGGCTCACGCAGCACTACGGTCGGCCGGGCGTACTGAGTCACCTGGCCGAGCAGCCTTTGCGGCAGTGGATCGAGCAAAGTGATTCGCGCATCAGCTCCGGGTATGTTTTTCGAATGTGGTATGAGTTGTACCGGATTCAGCGAAAATACCGGAATGTATGATCGGCAACTAATCGACTTCTGTTGGCACCAACCGTGGTGCTTACGAGAGTGAATCTGAAAATTAAGTTCTGCATTATGTCTACAGTTAGTACCGCACCTGCTCAAAGCCGTCTTGTTTCCCGGCTACAAAGCGTTGCCCCTGTGTTGATAGCGTTGCCAGTTGGTTGCTTTATTCTGTTCGTATTCACCTATGCGGTCAATGTGCCCTGGTTCGACGACATCGATGCGTTTCTGGGGTTTACGCTGGCGTATACGGATGCCACGACGCTCTCCGAGAAGGTCTATAACGTACTGGTGCCCAACAACGAGCACCGGATCGTGATTGCCAAATTGATTACGCTGGCCATGTATTACCTGACGGGCGAGGTCAATTTTCGGTGGCTCGTCCTGATTGCCTTATTGTTCATCCTCGGCACGCTCGTCTTGCTTTCCCGCGTATTCCGATCCATGCAGTTGCCGTGGCTGGCTTTTGTGCCGGTTCCTTTCCTGCTGCTTCAACCTGAATATTACCTGACGAGCCTGTGGACCATACCCGGTTTGCAGCATTCCGTTGTCATTTGCCTGACGCTTTCCTCGCTCTACATGCTTACCCAGCCGGGACGCAGCAACTTTGCACTCGCGATTACGTTGCAGATACTGGCTGCGCTCTCCATGAGTAATGGCCTGATGGGCTTGATTGCCGGGGGTATTATTTTGGCGCTAAGCCGGAACTGGTATCGGTTGGGCGGTTGGGTCGTTGGTAGTGTAATCGCCATTTGGCTCTATTTCTACAATTTTCAGAGTGCCGGGCGGACCAGTGATAGTTTAGCCTACAGCCTGGCCCACCCGGTGCAGGCCTTTGGTGCCTTTTTTACGTTTACGGGAGCCATGTTTGACCTGACACCCACCATTCAGGGCAGTTGGCGCTATGCCGCACCGACACTGGCGGGTGCCGTGCTGGCTGCATTAGTATTGACCCTGGTGTATCGAATGGGCCTTAGCTTTTGGTCAGCTGGCCATGAGAAACATGATGAAGGGCAACAAAAACGGCGGCTGTTCTTTATCGGTGGGTATGTCTTCCTGTTCGGCAATGTCGCCATTATTGCCCTGTTGCGCCTTCGCTACGGTTATGAGGTCATGGTTGTCAGCAATTACATGATCTATCCGGCGGTGATGGCTACCCTGATCTACCTCAACGTGCTGAGCGAATCCCCGAACGGACGGGCGCTGCAACGGTGCCTGAAGGTGGGTTTACTGGTGAGTGTCCTGATCTGGGTATTCGCTTATGGCGTCTATTGGCCCCGGGCAGCTTACCGGAAACAGATGCTGCTGACCAGCGCCATGAATCAAAAGCACAATGATATTGGGCTCGGTGCAACCTGGGGAACGCCATTTGCCAATATGGCCCGCTCGGTCATGCGCGAATCAGCCAAGCGGGGCATCTACCATTACCCAACCAGCTACGTTACGCCAGTCGAGTCATTTCTGACATCCGCAACCGGGCGAGTGACCAGCGATTCCTGCCTGACCATGCAGGTAGAAGGGGGCGGGTACAATTACGTGGCTCAAACGGAACCCACGGCTTTCCAGCATGACCTGGGACAGGCGGCTGTTTTCGTTCAATCGGACAAACGCACGCTCCTGTATACATCGGAAGCTCCTTTCACCTTTCGAAGTTTCTGGTTAAATCGGCCCGTGACGTCGGTGAAGGCCGAAATCATCAATATCATGCTGGAGCCGGGTCGTTACAAAGTGGGGGTACTAACGCCTTCAGAACCGAATCGTCCGGTTCAGTTTAGCTGTCAGACGGTGACCATTCCTTAAGAAAAAACGGGAATTCACGGTCTGCACCGCCAAAAGGGTTACTTTTGTCAAGTCTGTACTGACTCAATATTCACTGTTTTGCCGAATCCACAGATTTCTATTGTCGCTCCACTCTATAACGAAACGGAATCGTTACCGCGTCTGGTTGCCCGGCTGAACGCCGTCATGGATGCATCGCCCCTGCGTATTGAAGTCGTGTTGGTCGATGATGGAAGCCGCGATACGACGGCCGTGCTCATGCAGCAACTGGCCCTTACCGACAGCCGGTATCAGTGCGTATTCCTGTCGCGCAACTACGGGCATCAGATTGCGCTCACGGCGGGAATAGCCTCGGCTACCGGTACGGAAGCGTTGTTTATCATTGACGGCGACTTGCAGGACCCGCCCGAATTACTGACGGAATTTTACCAGAAATACCAGGAAGGCTACGATGTGGTGTACGCTGTTCGGAAGAAGCGAAAGGAAAACTGGTTTAAACGAACGGCCTATTCGCTATTCTATCGCCTGATGCGGTCGATTTCGTACGTCGATTTGCCCCTGGACAGCGGTGATTTCTCACTCATCAGCCGCCGGGTGGCCGACGTATTAAAGCAAATGCCCGAAGAGAGCCGGTTTATCCGGGGGATGCGGAGCTGGATTGGGTTTCGCCAGATTGGCGTCGAGTACGAGCGTGATGCCCGGCTGGAGGGCGAGTCGAAATACTCATTCAGTATGCTGCAACGCCTGGCCTACAATGGCATATTCAACTTCAGTGAATACCCCGTCAAGCTGATTACCCGAATGGGTATGTTCACGATTGGCGTGGCGGTGATCTACCTGATCCAGACACTGATAAAGCGGTTTATTTACCACGATGTGCCCCAGGGTTTTACGGCCCTGTTGTTCGTTATTGTTCTTTTCAGCGGTGTGCAGCTAATCGCCCTGGGTTTGATTGGCGAATATGTATTACGCATATTTTTTCAGGCTAAAGGTCGACCGCTTTACGTTGTTCGGGAGATTATCCGACACCAGCAGCGTCAGCCCTTGCCAACCCTACGGAACGCAGATTCAACAACGGTTGCCTAGGCAGCCCACAAGCTCAACAACCTTTAAAAAACCCCATGGCTTTAGATAATACCTTAAACGCCTATCCTGACCGGATCAATATTGTCATTCCCTTATTCAATGACTGGCAGGCGCTGGGGTTATTGATGGAACGCATCCGGGACGTGAATGAGCCGGCCTTAACGAGAAGACTGGCTTTTTTAATCGTCGATGACTGCTCATCAACGAACTTCGACACCCTGCCCACTGGCATCGGGCAGTCGTTATCGGTGCTGCGCCTTTTTCGGAACGTTGGCCATCAGAAGGCCATAGCCCTTGGGTTGTCGTATCTGGGCTCATTGCCCGATCAGTATCCGACTATTGTTATGGATTCCGACGGCGAGGACAGGCCCGAAGATATTCCTGAACTGTTAGAAACCGGCGCTGCCAATCCGGGCAGCATTGTGTTTGCTCATCGTGCCAAACGGCATGAGAGTCTTGTCTTTCGCACGTTCTACGAGGTGTATAAAAGTGTCTTTCGCCTGTTGACGGGTAAAGTAATCACGTTCGGGAATTTTAGCCTTGTGCCCGCCCGGCAATTACGGAAACTGTCGTATGTGTCGGAGATCTGGAATAACTATCCGGGTGGCGTAATTCGCTCCCGTTTGCCCTATACGGCTGTGCCGCTGGAACGTGGTCATCGGCTGGCAGGCGAGTCCAAGATGAACTTTGTCTCGCTGGTGATGCACGGTCTGAGTGCGGTATCGGTGCTGATGGACACTACGGCCGTGCGGTTAGCCTTGTTTTGCGTTATGATGGTGGTTGCATCGGTATTTGGCATTGGTGTGGTCGTCTTTCTGCGGCTGTTTACCGATGCCACTGTGCCAGGGTGGGCTACTTATCTGGTTTTTTCATTCCTGATCGTTATTCTGCAGGCTTTTCTGATTTCGCTGCTGCTCGTATTCATTGTGCTGTCGTATCGAACGCAGCCCCAGTTTATTCCGGCACGGCAATTTGGGGATTTTGTTGAAAAGGTCGAGACGATATACTAACGGGTTTACGGCGTATGGTTGTGGGTATTCTGTGGCAACCACAGCTGGTGAACTATTGAACGATGTTATTCAATTCACTGCAATTTTTACTTTTCTTTATTGTCGTTACGCTTAGCTATTTCAGCTTGAAATGGCAGGGGCGATGGATACTGTTGTTAATAGCCAGCTGCTATTTCTACATGGTTTTCCAGCCCGCGTACATCCTTATCCTGCTTCTGACCATTGTCATTGATTACATCGCCGGGATCTGGATCGAAAAAACGAGCGGCAACTACAGGCGATGGTTGCTCATTCTGTCGCTTATTTCGAACCTGGGTATTCTGGCCTTTTTTAAATACCTCGGCTTCTTTGCCGAAAACCTGTCGTTCCTGTTTGAAAAACTGAGTATGCCGGGGGTAGCCGAAACCGTCACGGAACAGGTAAACCGGGTGTTTATCAAGGTGCTGCACGTGTTTGGGCAAAGCGGTATTACGTCCTACAAAGACAATATGAGTATTCTGCCCATTGGTCTGTCGTTTCACACGTTTCAGGCCATGAGTTATACGATTGAAGTGTATCGGGGCAACCAGAAAGCGGAGCGGCATTTCGGCATCTACGCGCTTTACGTCATGTTCTATCCGCAGTTAGTAGCCGGCCCAATTGAGCGGCCACAAAATGTACTCTGGCAGTTTCACGACTATTTTAAATACGACAAAGAGAACGTCAAAGCGGGTCTGATGCAGATGGCATTCGGCCTATTCAAGAAACTCGTCATTGCCGACCGGCTGGCTATGCTCGTCGATCATGCCTATGCCGACCCGGCTCAGCAAAATGGCCTGACGCTGCTGGTGGCTACGTTTTTCTACACTTTCCAGATCTACTGCGATTTTTCGGGTTATTCCGATGTTGCCATTGGAGCCGCTCGGGTCATGGGCTTTACACTCATGGAAAACTTCCGGACGCCTTATATCTCCCAGTCCATTTCGGAATTCTGGCGACGCTGGCACATTTCGCTCTCGACCTGGTTTCGCGATTATCTGTATATTCCGCTCGGTGGTAACCGAAAAGGCGAGTTGCGGCAGTATATCAATATTCTGATCGTTTTTCTGGCCAGTGGTCTTTGGCACGGTCAAAACTGGACCTACGTGATCTGGGGGGGCTTGAACGGCCTTTACCAGATTCTGGCTGTGCTACGCGATAAATTACTGGCCCGGTTTGGGTTAGCCCGAATGGGTTTTTCGAACACACCGCCGAGTCAAATAACGTCGCCCGTTCACGAGAAGCACGCGCATAAATCACCCATTCGTGTGGTTGTAAATACCCTGATCACATTTGTGCTCATCATGCTGACCTGGGTGTTTTTCCGGGCTCGTAGCCTGAGCGATGCCTTCCTGATTCTGAAACGGATTCCAACGCTGTCGTTTAGCGATCAGCTCGATAGTCCGATGAATACAACCGAACTATGGTTCAGCGTTTTCCTGATCGTATTTCTTCTCCTGAAAGAGCAGTTTTATCTTACTATTCCCACCCGAAACACCGTCCGTTTTGCGGCTTTATTCGTGCTGGTCACCTTCGTTACGTACCTGTTCGGCGTGTTCTCCTCGAATCAGTTTATTTATTTTCAGTTCTGATTTTTTAGTCAGAAGCTAGGCCTTCATAGCCGATACTGAGACTTCAACCGAAGTGACAGGGGCATGATCTGTAGTTTTCTTCCAGCTTCTCTAAAATTGGTTCGCTAACGACGTACTCGCTCTTAATGCAGCCAAGCTGTTGCCATATAGACGAGGTCGATGCCTGTCGGATTGGCTTCATCATCAACCTGCGTTGTGAAGTAATCGGCAGGCTCGCCGGATCTGTTATGGCCACATAGTAGGACTAGGCTTATGAGAGACCGGCCATTTCGATCAACAACATACGTTTTCCATCTGATTACTAAGCCTGTTCATTCTGCTGCCAACAGCGGATTAAATACGACGGGGCAAGGACTGTATAACCGTTTAATATATATCTTAAATTTATTAAAAGACAATTTTATCTATTTGTTGTTAGTGAAATATCAATATTTTAAACATAAGTATATGCGCAAACTCAACCGATTTGTTATGAAACAAATTCTCTTCGCCTTAGCGTTGTGTTTTCCGTTTACACTTTACGCCCAGGCTAACCTGTCCAGAAAAGCATCAGAAAGCACGTCTTTTTCGTCGCGCGATCTGCCCACCTATCGACCAGGCTTTGCCATTATGGCGTCTGCAGGATCAGCTGGTGGAGGGGTGGCCGTAGGCTACTCCATCAACCGACGGTTTGCCGCCCGGCTGGGTGCGAATGCGTTCCGTTATTCGGGTACACTGACCAGTGGTGAGGATTCCGATGAACTTCAAATCGGGTTTGACTATAAAATTAAGTTACAGACAGTTAACGCATTAATCGATTATTACCCATTTGATCAAACGGGCGTTCGGCTCACGGGTGGCGCTTTTTACAATCTGAACCAGATTGATTTTTTCGGCAAACCCACGAAAGATGTTAAACTAAACGACGTAACATTCACCATTGACGAAGTGGGTACACTAAGTGGGCAAGCTACATTTACTAGAGTGGCGCCCTACATAGGGCTAGGCTTTGGAAACCCCTACACCCGTCGTCGACTGAAGTTCATGTTCGATCTGGGTTTCTTCTACCAGCAGTCTCCTCAAATTACATTTAAAACGACTGGGCTTCTGGAACCCTCCTCCGATCAGGGGCCCATCATTCAGGATAACCTGAAGCCGCTAAAATTTTACCCAATTGTCAACTTCGGTCTTTCCTATAAGCTGTAACTATACCATCTAACGTTATGAATCATTTTTTGTCAGCATCCTCACGCTCTTTCCTGAAGGCGCTATTTATCCTGACTACACTCGGGTTAGCCGTTGGCTGCCAGGAAATAACAGATATCAAGAACATCGATCCGTTAAAGGGAGTCGTTTTCAAGCTGAATTATCAACCAGCTAAATCGCAGGTTCAAGGGCTGGTGGTTGATGCCAAAACAGGTATACCTCTGGACATTCCGATTCAGGTAACTATCCAGGGGAAAGATGCCGGTCGCACAGTAACGTTTGACGGTAAAGCACTCACAACCTATACGGCTCCGAAAGGTGATTTATTTATTGGCTTGAAAGGGGAGGTGCCTACCGCCACAGCGCCCGCCGAACTGAAAGTCGTGGTCAATGCCCAGGGGTATGTTGCGTCCGGGGTCAATCTGACCTTAAAGCGAGCCATAAACGACGCATTTATCATTCGTTTGGTAAAGGTCATGGCAACACCTGCGGGGGTGGCGGCTAAAGTTGATGAGGTAACTGCTTCGACTAGCGGTGCCTTAATGGGCGATAAAGAAATTCAGGTAACGACGCCGGCCAGTGCTTCGGTTGCTTCGATGACGATGTCCGTCTTTTTTTCTGCCGGTATAGTCGTTAAGGACAATAAAGGGCAACCTGTAACGGGCAAGATACCCGTCTCGCTTGTGGCTTATTCAGGCCAGAGTCAGGAGGCTTTGCAATCTTTTCCGGGTGGGTTGAATGCGCCCGTAGCGAAGGATGCTCAGGGCAAAACCGACACAAAGGGTATTTTCGATCCGATTGGATTCGTGGCCATCGACATGAAAAATTCAGCGAATCAAGCGGTTTCAACATTTAGTAGACCAGTTGCCCTACAAATGAGTATTCCGGCCAATCGATTTAATAGCTCGACGGGGCAGCCGGTAAAGGAAGGCGATAGGCTGGAGGTGTATAGCTATAACGAAACGACGGGTGTCTGGACCTACGAACGAGAGGTTTTGGCCGAGCGCAAAGGAAACGATCTGATGGCCAATGTGCCCATTAACCACTTATCGTATTACGCGCTGACCATTCCCCGTACGTCTACGACCTGCCGGGTTGCTTATACCGTTCGTGGACTTCCAGAAGGGTATTCTGTCAACTACACGCTTCGGAAATTTGATCAGGGACTAAGTGGGGCCAGCGTGGTTGTAAGTTCTGGAAATAGCTCGGAAAATACGGCTGATCGTGTCTTTGAGTTTGATGTGCCTGCGGGAAATTACGAGTTTTCTATACTTGACCCCGTGTCGAACAATGATGTGATGGGTAGCACAAAAACAACGAACCCGTGCGGAGCTATTTCCCTGAATATTACTCCCCCAGTACGGGTAGACGCCAGCTTTACGGTTCGGGCTAAATGCGAAAATGGCAATAATATCGAAGTGTACCCAACCGTAACTATATTTTATGGCGAAGTTGGTAAAACCTACTCAGGAGGATCGGCTTCATTCGTGAACGGAAAAGGCGTGCTGAAAGGTTTAAAACCGAATACAAAATACCAGGCTTGTATTCATTACGAAGGGGAGTATTGCGTGGAGTTTACAATGACAGAAGCAAGCACTGAGCGCACGCTGGATTACGTACTCAAATCAAATACCCCGACGTGCAGTAATTTATAAGCTGAACCGCTGGACAATGCATTTGGCCCTAATAAGTCCGAACCGCCAATAAATTACACTTTGACAGGCGCAGGCCTTCTTTATGACTTTAGCTCAACGTGGTGAAGTCAAAAAGGAGGCCTGCGCCTGTTAACTCACAGGCTATTGAATGAACACCATCGCCACGCCATTCATGCAATAGCGCAGGCCAGTTGGGGCCGGGCCGTCATTAAAAACGTGCCCGAGGTGAGCGTCGCACACGGAGCAGCGGACTTCCGTGCGGCCTCCATCGGGTTCATTGTAAACCGCATTGGCGACGATGGGCGCGTAAAAACTGGGCCAGCCCGTGTGGGAGTCGAACTTGGTGGCCGACGTAAATAGCGGATTATGACAGCAGACGCAGGAGTACACGCCTTGCCGATGCTCTTGGGTCAGTTCACTGCTGTTGGGCCACTCGGTACCCCGGTCGCGGGCAACGTTGTACTGGGCGCGGGTCAACTGCGTTTTCCAGTCAGCATCTGATTTTTCAACCCGCCGATTACCGGGCGATGTGGTGCCTGCGGGGCGTTGGTGTGGTGGCCTGGGCGTGGCCATGAAAGTGCCGTAAACCCATAAACCAACTATTAGCAGTACGGCAATGAGAATAAAAAGTCTGTTCTGTGGCATAAATGACGACCCGAAGGCTTTCGTCTAAAACACAAAACAGACCATCTACCGTTCACCAGGGCTTATCGGCCAATGGCTACTTTTCGCAATATGGAATCAATTACCTGTAGGGTAGTCACTCCGTCGGCTTCGGCTTCGTAATTGAGCATGATGCGGTGATTGAACACATCCGGGGCTACTTCTTTGATGTCTTCCGGCAAAACGTAATCCCGGCGGTCGAAGTAGGCAAGGGCTTTGGCGGCCACGTTCAGGTTAATGCTGGCCCGTGGCGATACCCCAAACTGAATGTACCGAGCTTCGTCGCGGAGGTTATACTCCATAGGCCGACGCGTTGCGAAAACCAGCTCGATAATGTATCGCTCAAGGGTATCTGAAATGGTGATGCCATTGATTTCATCGCGAATCGCGGACAGTTCCTCCTTGCCCAAGACCGGCTGCACTTCATAATCGAAGTTCATGTTCGACATCCGGCGCATTACGGCCAGTTCGTCTTCTTTATTGAGGTAATCCACGAAGACTTTCATCATGAAGCGGTCTACCTGTGCTTCGGGGAGCGGGTACGTGCCTTCCTGTTCTACGGGGTTTTGCGTAGCCAGCACCAGAAAAGGGCGGTCGAGGACGAAGGTTTCCTCACCAATCGTGACCTGCTTTTCCTGCATGGCTTCCAGCAGGGCCGCCTGTACTTTGGCGGGTGAGCGATTGACCTCATCGGCCAGAATCAGGTTGGCAAAAATAGGCCCCTGCTTTACTTCGAATTCGGCCGTTTTCTGGTTAAAGATCATGGTGCCGATCAGGTCGGCAGGTAGCAGATCGGGCGTGAACTGAATGCGCTGGAAGTCCAGTTCCAGAACCTTGGCAAGGGTGTTGATCGTCAGCGTTTTAGCCAGGCCCGGTACGCCTTCGAGCAAAATGTGGCCGCCCGTAAACAGGCCAATGAGCAACCGGTTGAGCAATCGATCCTGCCCGACCACAACCTGGCTCATCTCATTGAATACCTCGCGGATTTTAGTATGGTAGGTGAAAGAGGTCGTTGATTGCATAGTAATCCGTTTACGGTTTATGGTTTACGGTTTACGGGTTATGATTCACGGTGACCGCAAACCATAAACTGCAACCGATAAACCGTAAACCAAATACCTTAGAACGTTATTCGAATACTACGGTCTTTACCGTGAATGTCTTTGTAAACGTGAATTTTAGTGAACCCCCGATCCGCAAAAACCTGCCGGGTCGCTTCGCCGAAGCGTTCGTTGATCTCAACGTAACAGGCCCCGTCTTTTGTCAAATGCCGAACGCAGAAATCGGCTACGGCTTTGTAAAAAACCAATGGATCGTTGTCGTCGACGAAAAGGGCCAGATCAGGCTCGTAATCCAGAACGTTGCGGTCCATGTCGGCGGCTTCCGAGCGCGTTACATAAGGTGGATTGCTAACCACGCAATCAAACCGGCGGCTGAATTCAGCCGGTATGTTTAGGATGTCCTGAATCGCAAACTCGACATCGGCGTGGAGATTTTCGGCATTTTGCTGAGCCAGCGCCAGGGCCTTCGTCGATACATCCCAGCCCGTTACGACCGACTGAGGCAGAAATCTGGCCAGGGTAATAGCAATGCAGCCACTGCCGGTACCAATGTCCAGAATGGGAACATCATCGACGCGGTCGGCAAAATCGTGCATGATGAGCCGGACCAAGTCCTCGGTTTCGGGACGGGGAATCAGCACATCAGGCGATACGTCAAACTCTAAACCACAAAAAATTGTCGTACCAATAACATGTTGAATAGGCTCCTGTCTGTTCAGGCGTTCCAGAATCTTGAACCAGTCGGGCTCCGTACGGTTCGGTGGAAGCGGTTTATCGGTAAGTACATCGGTTTTTCGTAAACCGAAATAATGATCCAGTAGCATGAAGGCCATTTCCCGAGCTTCTTCGGGAGCGTAAGCCGTAATGTTCTTGCTCAGGCGTTCGTATAAGGGTTTGGCAGTAGCCATTTGATTCGTGACGAGTAATTTTGTCAAAAATAGGAAAGATTAGGCGGTTCCGTACCGGGATTTGCGGCATCTGATCGTTAGGGTGCCCCATTCTTGGGTAAATAGCCCAATTTGTGATGAACAGGCGGCTCCGTCTTCTAAATTAAACCGCATTTGATGTATGTTGACTGGGATGAATGAACGGTTTATGCTTCGGGCGCTCGAACTGGCTAGCCTTGGCCGGGGGCACGTTAGCCCGAATCCGATGGTTGGCTGTGTCATCACGCATGCGTCAGGTTCGACGGAGCCGCGTATCATTGGGGAGGGCTGGCATCAGCGTTATGGCGACTGGCATGCGGAAGTGAATGCCGTTCGCTCGGTGAGGCCCGAAGACAGGCATCTGCTACCCGAAGCGACCGTTTATGTGACGCTGGAGCCCTGTTCGCACTGGGGCAAAACGCCCCCCTGCGCTGACTTACTCATTGAAAGCCGGGTGAAACGGGTCATCTGCTGTAACGACGACCCGAATCCACTCGTGTCGGGACAGGGATTTGCCAAACTTCGGGCGGCTGGTATTGCCGTAGAAACGGGACTTCTTGCCGAACAGGGCCGCCAGCTGAACGCGCGATTCTTTACTTTTTTTGAGCGTAAGCGTCCGTATGTTGTGTTGAAATGGGCCGAGACGTCCGATGGCTTTATTGCGGGTGAACAGGGGCGGCAGGTTAAAATAAGCGGTGAGCTGGCGCATCGGCGGGTGCATCGCTGGCGCAGCGAAGAACCCGCTATTCTGGTGGGTACCACTACCGCCCGCCTGGATAACCCGCGCCTGAATGTCCGACTTTGGCCCGGCCAGGAGAGGCCCGGCCAGGAGAGGCCCGGCCAGGAGAGGCCCGGCCAGGTTAACCAAAATCCGGTACGCCTTGTGATTGATCGCCAGCTTTCGCTGGATCACTCACTGCACCTGTTCGATGGTTCCCAACCCACTCGGGTGTATCATCGGGTCGAGGGTAAGGCCGAGTCCGGTCTTGCCAATGTTACGTACGCGTTCGTACCCGAAGATACCCCGTCGACAGTCGCGTATATACTGGACGATCTCTACCAGCAAAAGATCCAGTCGGTACTGGTAGAAGGCGGAACCCGCTTGCTGACATCGTTCATGGAAGCTGATCTCTGGGACGAAATGCGGGTTTTCCGGAGCCGGACCATGCTGGGTGCGGGAATAGCCGCTCCTCGGGTGCGGGGTCAGGTAAGTAGCCGGGAAATAGTAGGTAAAGATGAGCTGACCATCTATGTAAATGAGTAATGACTCCTGATCTGCCAGATTTTAGTGGAAATAATAAAACGCTCCGGCTACAAACCGGAGCGTTTACACGTTGAAAAAGAGGAACGTTGTGGTGGTGATGGATAGAAGGTCGAATTTGATTTATTGCGATTGGGCAACGGGGGCCGCATTGCTGCCAATATTGCCCATGGCTACCAGACTTGTACCCGCCATAATTTTGACGTTGGCATTGTAGGCATTCAGCTTATCATAGAAGCCCGCTTCGCTGATCGTGTAGTACTTGTTTGTGGAAAATTCGCCGGTAGCACCCGTAATGGTATCGAGCGACTTGAGCGCTTTGCCAGCACTGTCGGCCGCTTTTCCTTCGTAAATAGATGCGGCATAAGACGCTCCCGTTGTCGTGTTGTAGAGGCCCATCTCGACGAGAGTAACCGTCGAACTGTACTTATAAAATACTACCCGGCCATAGACGGTCGTTCCCGCAGCGGGCGTAATGGTATACGACTTGAAGGTCGTTATGGTACCACCGCCCGGCGCAACACTCGTGTTGGGTTCAAACTTTTCCTGTTCACAGGAACTGAGCAAAGCAACGAGTGAGATAAAGATGCCCAGTACGGCGATCGTGTTTCGTAAATTGAAAAATCGGTTCATCGCTGGAATTACAGTTAAAAGTTGAACATCAAACGGCCATAATAGTAGGCACCGTTGGACCCTTGCTGATTGTTGGAGTATAGATAGAATCCCTGATTTTCGGGGCGGAGTATCTGCGGGTATTTATCGAAGATGTTGCTGCCGCCAATGGACAGTTTCACGTTCCGATTCAGGTCGTACCCGACGCTTAGATCGAAAATTGCCTGACCCGAAAAAGTCTGGTCATAGAAATTACCATCGTTATCCGAGGAGACAGAGCGCTCCGTGACCGTTCCGTAGTATGTACCTCTCAGCATGGTGTTAAATTTGTTTACCCGGTAGCTGACCGAACCGATCAGTTTGGTGCGGGGAGTACCCGTCTCAAACTGGCCAATGACGTCGCGACTGAGGTATTTTCCGACAATTTGATCTTCGGTAAGATTGGCCACGTTCAGGTCGAGCACTTTCCGGTTTAGCACCGTATTCTTGCTGAAAATGGCAGCCAGGCTGAACGTGATGCTACTGCCTTTTTGCAGATTCAGCGTGTAATTACCAACGGCTTCGAGCCCTTTCGAGCGAACATCCGCTCCGTTGACGAAGAACTGGGCCTCCCCGTCGCCAATGACTTCCTGGTAATTGTTGCCAACTTCTGATGCGTTGAAATAACTGGTTCTGAAAATCCGGTTGTCAACGTCAATTTGGTAAGCGTCCAGGGTTACTTCAAAGCCTGGCGCTGGCTGATACGTCAGACCGAATCCATACGTGCGAGACTGCTCCTGCTTTAATCCTTTTATGCCTAACACCCGG
>NZ_BAAHBR010000015.1:224367-734965 GCF_054776575.1 Spirosoma humi | reverse complement strand
CGTGCTGTTGGTCGGGTAGGTCGTCACGTCCAGAGGTTGCGGAATGCCGTTGGCATCGGGTACGAAAGCCGTCGCGGTATGGGTGTAGTTTAGTTCCTGTAGCGATGGGGCCCGGAAGCCGGTAGCAATAGAGCCACGGATAGACAGGGTTTTGGTCAGCGAATAGCGAGCGGCCAGTTTTCCGATGGTTACCCCACCAAAATCCGAGTAATTTTCCAGACGGAAAGCGCCTGCCAGTAAAAATTTGCGGGTAAGTTCCAGTTCAGCATCTAAGTAGGCGGCCATTGTTGTCCGGAACTCGTTTCGCTCATTTTTGGGGCCAAATCCTGCAAAGCACTGACAGTTAGACGACAGGGATTTGACGGTTACCTGCTGTCCGGCAAATACGGATAGTGGATTGCCGCTGGCATCAACGATCGGGGCGCTGTTGGCGTCTTCAAGCGGTTTTCCGTCCGGGCCAATCAGCAGGCCGTCTTTCACTACGGAAAGAATGCCTGCGTTTCCGTAGGCGTAGCTCTCCTCCTGTCCTTTGATAATCTTGTAATTTTCAACCCGCATTTCTGCGCCAAAGGCGATGTTCAGCCCATTCATCACCCCTTTGAAATAGCGGGATAAGTCGAGGTTCGTCGAGTTCTGCGAGAACTGGTGTGTACCCAGATTCATGTTTACCGGCGAATTGGAGCCGAGGGATGCATTGAAGGTATTGACCATACCCAGGCGCATGGTGTTCCGGCCAAATGTGTTGCTGAAGTCAACGCTGAAATCACCGATCTTGCTTTTGAGGCCGATGGTGTTCGAGATATCCGACGTGTTGGACGTCATTTGAGGTCTGAATCCGTTCGGGTAGAGCAGGTAGTTGAATCGGTCGGTTTGAGCGGGTCGGCGGAAATAGCATGAGAAGCCTTCCAGGTACTTATAGGATGCTCCGCCAAAACTATAGATGGTTGTGGTCGGGTTTATTTCGTAACCAGCATTGTAAAAAGTACTTCCCAGCGTAATGGCTGGCATACCCGCATATACCGCGAAGTCGGCTTTGGTCAGGCCGCGGGCACTCATCAGGCCCGTTTCGGTTTTCAGAGCCGTAATCTGCGCTGTATTACCGGCTACCTGCGCACTGATCAATTCGGGGTTCGTGATGACCGGATTTCCATTCTTGTCTGTTCGCAGGTTGTTCAGGTAGGTATTGTCAAAGAAGCCCCAGTCGTTGACAAACGGCCGCAGGGTGGGTCGGCGCTGGGTAATCTGGCCTGAAATATTGAAATAGCCTTTGTCGCTGATTTTGAATCCGTAGTTGGCATCGAACTGATAATTGAATCCGTCCGGTTTTCCCGACTTGGTCAGCGCTCCGGCCTGGCCGCCCGTGTTGGCATAACCGCCACCGGTAAGGCTACCCGTTAGTTTGTTCGTTCCTTTTTTCAGGATAATATTGACCACACCCGCTACCGCGTCGGAGCCATACTGCGCGGCCGCCCCATCACGAAGTATTTCGACCCGGTCGATGGCCGAAACAGGAATGGTCATCAAATCGACGGTGGTCGATGGGCTACCAACGGCTGTTTCGGTAATGAGCAGGGCAGAAGTATGCCGTCTTTTGCCGTTGACAAGCACCAGTATCTGGTTGGGAGCCATGTTGCGCAATTGAACAGGATCGACGTGCGAGTTAAGATCGCCCCCCTGCGACCGGACAGCGTTGAAACTCGGCGCTACGAAGGCAAGCATCTGGGCCAGATCCATTTGAGGAAGTTCGCCCATAATATCCTTGATCGAGATGACATCGACGGGGACGGGCGTTTCCAGAATGGTGCGACCTGCATTGCGCGACCCCGTTACGATCAGTTCGGTCAGTTGCGTGGCGTCCTCATCCAGCGATATGTTGAAATTGGTCTCATTACCTACTTTTACCTCCTTCGATTTGAATCCGATAAAGCTGATCACAAGGACATCGGTTGGCAACGCTTCGAGTGCAAACATACCCTGACTATCCGTAACGGCCCCTTTTCGTGTATTTCCTTTGACCAGTACGTTGACTCCCTGCAGGACTTCGGTATTGCCGCTTATGGAAACTTTGCCCGTTATTTTCCGGCTTTGAGCCCACGTTTCTACGGGGCATAAGGCAACCAGCATACATAGGGTGACCAACAGGTGATACTCATGTAATTTTCTTTTCATGGTTTGTATTTAATAAGATTGAACAAATGAGTAGTAAATAATTCAGGCATTCTGGCGTGTTGTATCAGGAGTAAGTTTTGGCAAAGGCAAGGGTAAAAACTGGGCAATAAGAAACCGGAAGCCGATTTTTCCGGCTTTACTAACGACTAAAAGGAAGGCTTAATTTTTTGCTGTAATCAGTTCAGTTATAGATGATTCTGTACGCTATAATCTTCCTGACTAGATAACCCCCTGGAAAGTACCCGTGCGCACGGTTAGAGAGTAGTATTCACTGTTATTAATCAAATATTAATATTATACTATTGGAAAACAACAGTTATGCAAAATATAATTTTAAAATGTTAAATAAATGCAGTAGATGGTTAATTGACGTCTATTTTGTTCACCAATAAGATTTCGTCAGTTACTGGTTGTTCCATATGCATGGCTGTAGGTTTGGCGTAGAAAGTTAGGCTCATTCGGGGCTACTGCCCCTTTCCCTCACAATCGCCGTTCCGGCAACTTTGAATGCTTATCTTGCTGTGTCAACGAATTGTGAATTTTACGGTATAGTCCTCTGTCCAACAAATGATTACATGTATATGAGCTACATCTTCTCGCTGGTTTTTATTTTGCTTTACTCAGTTTCTGCGCTGGCCCAGAATGCGCGCAACGTGGTGGAAGCTCAGCATTTTATTAAACTGGGCAATACGTTACGAATGGTTGATCGGCCTGAGCAGGCCATTGACTTGCTGTTGAGGGCCTTGCCCGCCGTGAAGGCTAAGGATGAATACATGGAGGCTGTGGCCTACGAAAATCTGGGCTTTGCCTACCGTGAGCAGGAGAACAGCCAGACGGCGTTGGGCTATTTTCATAAGGCCCACGGGCTATACAAGAAATTGAATTTCGGAGCGAGCGAAGCTGCGATGCGGCAGTTGATCAGCGAAACGGCATCGAAAGACCTCTATGCGGGCATCGATGTGGGGGCCTCGGGCGTGAAGCTGGCTATTTTCCGGACAGTTTACGAGAATGGGTTTTACAACAAGGACGTTAAGGTTAAACCCATTGCTCCCAACGTAACCCTGGTGTCGGGTACGGCCCAGTCGTTTAAGGATGGGCAGGAGGTGATGAAAACTTATCTGGATTCGATTCGGCGTTACAATATTCCCGCCGACCATATTTATGTTGCCTTTAGTAGCGGGGTCAACGAAACATTGGGTAAAACACCTGCCAAGAAAAAGAAACTCTACGAATTGTTTTCGGCACTGGTGACCAATAGCCTACCCGGCAGCGACAGCCTGTTTATTGACTCTACGCTGACGGCTGCCCGTGAAGCCGAACTGTTCATGATCGGCTCTATTCCCCGAAAGCTTTGGCTCACAGCGTCTTGTGTCGATATTGGGAGTGGAAATACCAAGGGCGGCTATTACGATAGCGGCCATCGGTTTCATTCCGTCAGTTTACCCATTGGCACCAAAACACTGGCTAACCTGATCGATAACAACCGATCTCTGTCCATTGATGCCTATAAAAAAGAAGCGCAGCAGGTTATCAAAATGATGGCTGATACGGCTATTAATGTGGAGTTCAACACCACAAGCCCCGGCCTGCACCAACGCAGAACCGTAGCGCTGGGCGGTGGCATAGCCTGGGCCATGGCCGCCTACCTGCATCCTGAAAAAGCAGGTACGACGGCCGTACCCCTGACACTGGCCGATGCCGAACGCTTTGCTCGCTTGGCCATGACGGATTACCAAAGTCTGATTCACCCCGACTTGTCTGACCTGACGGACCCGGTTGTGCGCCGAAAGGCGGAGGCCGACCTGGCTAATGTGCAGAACCAGTTCAACGAAAAACAGCTTATTGCCGGTTCATTGCTGCTGGAAGCCGTTATTCGGGCCTACGCCGACACGTCGATACCCAAGCGATTTGTATTTATCCGCGACTCGGATATCAGTTGGGTAACGGGCAAGTTTCTGGAAACGCTCAACCAAAACTACGAGAAAGCCATCGCCAGAGACGCCCGGTGATATAGCTGAACTCACGCTATCGACTCTCCCGATGCCCAGACGCCCTTCACGTTCATGGCTTGATCCAGCCGGACCAGATTGGCAACGTAATCAGGCTGAATTTTGCCCAGTTGATCACCCATGCCAATGATTTCGGCGGGAATGACCGAGGCCATTCGGAGCGCATTCGTCAGCGGAATTCCGGCTTGCTCAACGGCAATCTTAACGCAGTCGATCAGCGTAATGGCCGATCCAGCCAGATTGCCTTCGTTATTGACATAGCGTCCGGGGCGTGGTTGATCGGGCTCAAAATGAACGATAAACTGCCCCAGCTCGAAATTGGGTCGGGGAGGATTGGCAAAGAGCGCGTCCGAGATCAGAAACAATCGTTCCGGTTCACCCGCGGGGCACAGCAGCCGGTAGGCAATGCGAATAGCGGTTGGGTTGCAGTGGTACCCGTCGGCAATGATACTGGCGTGCACGGTCGGGTGATCGAAAACGGCCCCCACAACCCCTGGCTCCCGGCTCTCGAAGCCGCGCATGGCGTTGTAGAGGTGCGTGGCCAGCGGAATACCCTCGTTGAACGCCGTGGTGGCTTGCTGATACGTCGCATTACTATGGCCGAGGGAAAGAAGCGTGTTTGCGTGCTTCAGCTTTTTTATGGTGCCGAGCTGGTCGGGCGTCAGAATTTCGGGGGCCAGCGTTAATATCCGAATAACATCGGCGTTGGCGCTGAACAGGGTTTCCAGTTCGCCATCGGCGGGCGTTCGAACGTAGGCCATGCTGTGCGCACCCCGTTTGATCGGGTTAAAATACGGGCCTTCAACGTGAATGCCCGGTACGCCAAACGGATTTTCTGCCCGTACAACCTGCACGGCTGCCATCGACTCCTGCATGATCGCGAGCGACGTAGAATGGATGGTGGGCAGTAGAGTCGTGGTACCGTTACGGGAGTGGGAATCGTAAATATGCCGAACCGTTTCGGGGGTTGGCTGATCGTTCAGAAATAAGTCGGAGCCGCCGTAGAGTTGCAAATCGACAAGACCCGGAACCAGATAATCGCCACCCAGATCGATGACCGTGGCGTTGTCGAGATCACTTTGGGTGGGTGTTGAGGAGCTAATTGCCTGGATACGGCCGTTTTCAATGCGGACGGATGCATTTGGTAACCATTCGGTTCCGGTAAATAAATGGGCGTTGGTGAAAATAAGGGTCATGCTTGTTCAGCCTGAATGTTAGTTGAGTTGCCTGATGCGTTCGGTGTTTTTAGAGACGGCGTTGACCAGTTCGGAATCGGGCAGATAGTCGATAATTCGGTTATTCTGTCGAAAAAGAGCAACCCATCTGCTACCCTAACGCAGATAATGGCCGGAATGTAGTCGATTTTTCGTTTTTTTGCGAACTATTTCGTGTCAGTACCAACCTGTTTATCTCTTGAACGCTGTTCGTTTAACTCCCCCCGCCACGCTCACGCAGCCCGGTCTCGTCCAGGCCACCATTCCACTGGCTTCGTCGAAAAGTGAAAGCAACCGCGCGTTAATCATCGACGCACTCACCGGATTTCGCTGCGACTTACAAAACCTCTCGACCGCCCGGGATACGCAGACGATGATCCGGTTGCTGAAATCAACCGATCCGACGGCCGATGTCCTGGATGCTGGTACAACCATGCGTTTTCTGACGGCTTATTTTGCCGTTACGGGTCAGGAAAAAATAATGACGGGGACGCCCCGGATGTGCGAGCGACCCATCGGAATTCTCGTGGATGCCTTGCGTACGCTGGGTGCCAAGATCACTTATTTGAACCAGGAAGGGTATCCGCCCCTGCAAATCAAGGGGTTCTCCTCGTCGGGGGAGTCTAGTAACCGGCTGAGCATTCGTGGGGATGTAAGCAGTCAGTACATCTCAGCGCTTGTGATGATTGCCCCCTTGCTTCCTGAGGGATTGACCCTGGAACTGACGGGCGCTGTTGGCTCCCGCCCTTACATTGAGATGACGCTCGAACAGATGCGGTACTTCGGAGCCGATGTTCAGGCCGATTGGGAGACAAAGACGATTACCGTTGCTCCCCAACCGTATACGCCCAAACCATATGCGATTGAATCCGATTGGTCGGGGGCAAGTTACTGGTACAGTGTGGCGGCTTTGGCCAAAGATGAAACGGCAGAGATCAATTTGCTGGGCCTGAAAGCGAAGTCGCTCCAGGGCGACAGCGCGATTGCCGACATCATGCGCGCGCTGGGTGTCGAGAGTACATTCACGGATTCGGGGGTGCGGTTAACCAAAGGCCCAACGGCTACATCGCTGGCCTGGGATTTTACGGATTGTCCGGATCTGGCCCAGACCGTGGCCGTTTGTGCTGCCGTGAAAGGCGTTGTACTCCGGCTGACGGGTATCGAGAGTTTAAAGATAAAGGAAACCGATCGGGTGGCGGCCTTACAGGCTGAGTTACAGAAGGTTGGTGCTGAACTGGTCGAGATTGAACCGAATCATTTATACGAAGTTCATCAATTGGCGGTAAGCCCTTCGGGCCCGGCCACCATCGCTACCTACGACGATCACCGGATGGCCATGGCCTTTGCGCCGGTAGCCATGCAGCACGAAATCATCATTGACGAACCCGGTGTCGTGGCGAAATCTTATCCTTCCTTCTGGGATGATATGGCGCAAGTGGCAACGGTAGCTTACATACATTAAGTCGAAAACTGTAAATAGTAACCCACGATGACACACCGGGAGCAATTCGAACAGCAGGGCTATCTCATTGTCCGTAAGGTGTTTACGCCCGACGAAGTAGCCAAATTACGTCAGGCGGCCTATGAACACCGGGACCGACAACAAAAACTCGGTCAGATAGCCCAGGTCAAGCAAGCAGCTTCGGTGAAAGGTGATCTGTTAAGTAAAGAAGGCCTGGGCTGGGTTATTTATGACCCGAGAATTGTGGCCATAGCCACCGAAATTCTGGGCGATACACCCGTCTATTTCTCCGATAGTACGTATCAGATTGGTACGGGTACCCGCGGTTTTCATCGGGACAACATCGATCGCTATCAGTTTGGCCAGGGGGCCGATTGGGAGGGACCCTATTCGCTTATCCGCTTCGGTATTTATTTACAGAACCACGACAGCTACAGTGGTGGAATTCGATTTAAAGCTGGGAGTCATGACGCAGCCGACGGGGCTGATGTCTTTGCCGACACGCGGGCGGGCGATATTGTGGTCTGGAACATGCGAACGCTTCACAGTGGTAATGCCCGCCGACTAAAAGTGCTGACCAATCTACCGCTGCATGTGGGCCTGGAAAATCGCCTGCCCGATTTTCTGTTTCGTGAGCAGCAGGGCGAACGGGTATCGCTGTTTTTCAGCTATGGTTTGGAAGGAAAGCACCTCGACCGTTACCTCGAGCAGCACATTCAGAAACGAGCCGATATGCAGGAAAACGTGCGTTTATCTACGTACTCGCCCGAAACCCTTAAAAAAGCGGAACAGAATAGTGTGAAAGTGCTGGATATGAAGAAGTTGGTTTAGTGTATAGGGTCAACTGCCAATGCCTTCGCTGAGTTTGTGGGTTCCGCCCGAAGCTTGGGTTGGGGTATAGGTCGTAGGGAGTGTAATGCGAAACGTAGTCCCTTTTCCTTCGATGGAATCGACCTGAATATGACCATGATGCAATTCAATAATGCGTCGCGTCAGAGCCAGGCCAATGCCGTGACCAGCGATGGTCATGGTTGATTCTGAGCGGTAAAAAGGCTCGAAAATATGTGGAAGATCGTTGGCTGGAATGCCATAGCCCTGATCGCTGAAGGTAAGCTTTAGCTGCCCCCGTTCAAATAGTATCCGTACCGACACGCTCGCGTCGGGGGAGTATTTGCAGCCGTTTTCCATCAGGTTCTGGAAGGCTGTTTGCAGGAGCGATTCTTCCCCGACAATAACCAGTTCTTCTTCGTGGACGGGAAGGTTGTCGAAATCAATATCAATCTGATAAGCTGGCTTTTTATTGATAATCTGGCTTTGCGCCTGCCACAACAGCTCATCAATGCGTACCGGCTCGTAGTTGAGCGTGACCATGTCCGAACTGGCGCGGGCTAGTTCGAGCAGGCCGTTCACGAGCCGAATCATACTCTTCACCTCATCCAGCAACGCATCGAAGGCAACTTCATATTCCTCCGTCGTGCGTGCCTGCAGCCGGGTTACTTCAATCTGGCCCATCATGACCGTGAGTGGGGTGCGCAACTCATGCGACGCGTGCGAAACGAAGCTTTTCTGCAAGACAAACGCTTCTTCGAGCCGGGTGAGCAGATCGTTGAACGTTCGGGCCAGATCCGCCAGCTCATCGCGCTGGCGACCCACCCGCAATCGTTCGTGGATATTGGTTGCCGAGATGGCGTTCACCTGGGTAATGAGTTCGGCCACGGGCCTTAACGCATCGGTTGCAAACAGATAACCCGCTATCCCTACAATAATCAGGCTTAATAGCCAACCCGAAAAGAGAATTTCCCGGAGCCGGTCCAGCTTACTTAAGCCATAGCGATCGTTGCCCGAAGCAACAATGATTAAGGGTTCTTTTCGGGCGTTCAAATGCAAAACGGCAATCGCTTCGATATCACCTATTCGACTATACTGGGGGTTCTGATAAGTAACTTTGTTTAGAAATGCCGGTGTTACCGGAAAGCGGGGGCGCTTGGTTTCCTGGTTGTATAAAACCGTGCCCTGCCGATTGTAAATCGTGACCTGCTCATCTGTCATTACGGGCAGATCGGCCCGTGGCACCTCGCCTACGTCCTCCCGTAGCCGGACCGTCGTGTACGCTTTCTCCACGAGACGCTGCTGAAATTCCTGCTCGCGGAACTGGTCATACAGGTAGTAAACGGAGACCGTGAAAAGCAGGACAATCGAAGCAACCAGTAATACGAATAACAGGGTCAGGCGTGTGCGGATGTTCATTGTTTAGAAGTTAGGAGTCAGGAGCTAGTGTTGAGAGTTGCCGACGCGCCAACAATGCGGACGTCAGCAACTCCCAACACTAGCCCCTAACTCCTAATACTTAAACTTACTCTTCTTTCAACATATACCCCATGCCAATAACTGTATGAATAAGTTTGGTTGGGAAATCCTTGTCAATTTTTTTGCGGAGGAAATTGACATACACATCGATGACATTCGTGCCCGTGTCGAAGTGAATATCCCAGACTTTTTCGGCGATATCGACCCGTGAAACGACGCGGCCCCGGTTTCGCATTAAATAGTCGAGCAGACCGAATTCTTTGGCCGTCAGCTCAATGCGTTTGTCACCCCGGCGAGCAATTTTTTCGTTTAGGTCAAGTTCCAGGTCGGCTACTTTGAGCACATTGGCCTGCATGCCAGCGTCGCTGCTTCGTTTGGTCAGTGCGCGTAAGCGAGCCATCAACTCCCGAAACTCAAATGGCTTCACCAGGTAATCGTCGGCACCTGCTTCGAAGCCCGTAAGTTTATCGTCTACCGAACCCATAGCGGTCAGCATCAGAACGGGTGTCCGATTCTTTTCCTGTCTGATGGACTGAACCACATCAAAGCCGTTCATTTTAGGCAGGTTGATATCTAACACAATCACGTCATAGAGGTTGTTGAGGGCCATGTTACGGCCAACTTGCCCATCGTAGGCCACATCTACTTCACACGACTGCTCCTCCAGCCCCTTCTTGACGAAGGAGGCTAATTTGGGTTCGTCTTCTACTACCAGGATCTTCATATCGGCAACATACATAGCTATCGGCTGATTTAAAAACGGCAGATTAATTTATTTATTAAAAGATATACACAGCCTCGCTAAAAATGCTACCTAAATGTCGGTAGATGTTTACTTGGTTGAGAGCTTAAAACTCGCCGTATAACCTTAAAAGGAGTTGAAAATAGAATTAAAAGGCAGTTAAATAAAAATTAGACTTTTGGCTATAAAAGTGCTGTGTTTATGAATACGTAACTGGAAGCCAGGATAACGTGTATAAGGAAAAAAAGAAACCTATATAAACAAATGCGTTTCGATTACTAACAAAAAAGCCGCTCCGAATATCGGGGCGGCTTTCCGCTTCTATCCACACCATTTCAAGACTGGCGACCGGGCGGCCGCCTAATCTTGATGTTCAACCTTCCCTTTGTAAAGGATTGTTATGCTAAAAGTAAGCAATTTTTTTATATATACAGAAAAGCAAGCACTTTTCTGCTAAAACACCCTGCAATGTTGCAATTTCTTTTTAAAAAAAACGTAAAACCGTGGTTAAAATTATTTAACGTGCCCGAAAAATCAATAATTAAATTGTGCTGAACTTTTGCCGGTAAAACGCATAGAATATCAGCGGAAATATAAACAGCGTCAGAAGAGTTGCCGTAATCAATCCACCAATAACGACAATGGCCAGTGGCTTGGCCGTTTCGGAACCAATACCATGCGAAATTGCCGCGGGAATCAGGCCGATACCGGCCATCATGGCGGTCATCACCACGGGTCGTATCCGGGAAATAACGCCCTCTCGTATCGCGTCAGTTAAAGGGATACCGTTGCGCAGGTTCTTCTTGAAGACGGAAATGAGGATTACGCCGTTCTGAATACAAATTCCGAAGAGGGCGATGAAGCCAATGCCTGCCGAAATGCTGAAGTTGACATGCGTGACGAGCAGGGCTGCAATGCCGCCAATGATCGCGAAGGGTACGTTGAAAAGCACCAGACCTGCGTCTTTTACATTGCCAAATAAGATGAACAGGATAAAAAAGATCGCCAGTAAGCTAATCGGAACAACCTGCGCTAACCGGGCTGTGGCGCGTTGCTGGTTCTCAAAATCACCCGCCCATTTGGCCGTATAACCAGCCGGAAGTTTCACGTTGGCCTGCACTTTCTGCTGAGCCTCGGCCACGGCGCTACCCATGTCGCGGCCCCGCACCGAAAACTTGACCGCTCCGTAGCGCTGGCTCGCTTCCCGGAAAATCAGTACGGGCCCGGTTTGTGTGTATACATTGGCGATTTCTTTGATCGGAATCATACTGCCATTTTCAGTCGGCACCATCAACTGACGAATCTGTGACTCGCTGGAACGGAACGGGCGGTCGTATCGGATACGAAGGTCGAACTTCCGCTCGCCTTCATAAATCTGAGTAGCCGCCTTACCACCGATCGCCATTTCAATCACCGCTTCGGCATCTGATTTATTGACGCCATAAACGGCCAGTTTGTGTTCATCCAGTTCAATGCGCATTTCGGGCTGACCCGTCGTGCGGATAACGCCCAGATCTTCGATGCCCTGCACCGTAGCCAACTGATTGCGGATCTCGTTGGCTTTTGTCTCCAGAATACCCTGATCCGGACCGTAAATTTTGACGGCAATGGACCCCTTCACCCCCGATACAGCCTCTTCGACGTTATCCATGATGGGTTGGGAAAAGCCAAAGTTGACACCCGGAAAAACGCTGAGTTTCTCCTGCATTTTTTCAATCAGCTCTTCTTTGCTCAACCCACTTTTCCAGTCGTCCTGCGGGTAAATATCCACCAGGAATTCGATGTTGTAGAAGCCGGTCGGATCCGTACCGTCATTGGGGCGGCCGGTTTGCGAAATAACACCCTTCACCTCCGGGAACTGCTCGAAAATATGACGCATCAGCACCGTCTGTTTGACGGACTCCGGCAGCGAAATACTCATGGGCATCGTCGCCCGTACGTAGATAGAGCCTTCATTTAGCTCGGGTAAAAACTCGGTTCCCAGCAACGTGAAGCCCGACAGCCCAACCGCTACCAGAATGCCGGTCAGAATGATACTGATTTTTCTGTGAGCAAACGTAAAGTTGAATAACCGCGTCGAGAAGCTCGTCACCGCGTTGACGAAGGGATTGTGTTTCTCCCGAACGTCTTTCTTGAGCAGAATACTGGCCAGGACCGGCACCAGCGTCAGGGTGAAAATGAGCGCACCGAGGAGCGCGAAGCCGAGTGTCCAGGCCAGCGGAGAGAACATTTTGCCCTCTACTTTCTGGAACGAGAAAATCGGGATCAAACAGGTGATAATGATGGCTTTAGAAAAGAAGATGGCCTTGCCCATCTCGGTGCCCGTTTTCCGGATGATGCCCATTTTGGCCAGCCGATTGAACGTAGCCATTCCTTTCTCGTGGGCCAGTTCGTCGAGCGTCACGAAAATGCCCTCCACCATCACCACGGCACCGTCTACGATGATCCCGAAATCGATGGCCCCCATGGACAGTAAATTGGCCGACATGCCTTTTAACCGCAGGCAGATAAAGGCAAACAACAACGCCAGCGGAATCACAATGGATACCGTCACGGTGGTACGCCAGTCGGCCATGAAGATAAAGACGATGACCGTTACGAAGACGATCCCCTCGATGAGGTTATGCGTAACCGTGTGGGTGGCAAAATTGATGAGCGTTTCCCGGTTGTAGAAGGTATTTATTTCTACATCGCTGGGTAAAATGCTGGTGTTCAGTTCATTGATTTTGGCTTTCACCCGATCAATCACTTCACTTGGGTTTTCGCCTTTGCGCATCACAACGATACACTCGACCGCATCGTCTTCCTTGTCGCGGCCCGCCTGCCCAAGCCGGGGCAAGGCCGATTCCGAGACCTGGGCGACGTTATGAACCGTGATGGGCGTTCCTTTAATATTCTTGATAATAATGTTCTGGATATCCTGCTGGTTTTTTAGCAGGCCAATACCCCGAACCACATAAGCTTCCGAATTTTTCTCAATGACATCACCACCCACGTTGACGTTGGCATTGGCAACGGCCTGGTACAATTGCAGGGGGGTAATGTTGTAATCGATCAGGCGACGGGGATCTACTGAAATCTCGTAGGTCTTTACCTCGCCCCCAAAGCTGACTACATCGGCAACGCCGGGTACGCTTTTCAACTGACGCTCGATCACCCAGTCCTGCAGTGTTTTCAGCTCACGGGCCGTGCGGGTAGGGGATTGAAGAGTATAGCGGAAAATCTCGCCGGTAGGACCGTAGGGGGGCTGCACATCGGGCTTGATTCCTTCGGGCAGTTCGACACCGTTGAGCAGGTTATTGACCTGCTGGCGCGCAAAGGCATCATCGACGCCATCATCGAACAGAATTTTGACGACCGACAGACCGAATAGCGACGTAGAGCGAATGTCGGTGCGCTTCTGCACGGAATTCAGGCCAATTTCAATCGGAATCGTTACGAACTTCTCGACCTCTTCTGCCGACCGGCCCGGCCATTGTGTAATGAGTGTAATCTGGGTGTTGGTAACGTCGGGGAAAGCTTCAATGGGTGTATTCTGATAGCTGATAACGCCCGCAACGACGGCCAGGCCTGTCAGAAAAAATATGAAAAACTTATTTTTCAGCGAAAATGATAAAATGCTCTTTATGAATTTATTCATACCGGTTACGGCGTGTACGTCTTTTAGGTCAACAAAAGTGCTGGTCTGAACTTAAATTGGCCTTAACCTGTGGTTAAAAGTGCGTTAAATAAGTAAGCAGAATTTCTGGTCGTAAACACCTGTGTGGATCGGGCATTACCAAACGAAGGCTAATTTTTTAAGCCTTTCTTCCGTTTGATAGGTTTACAGGGTACTAAACCAATCTACAGTCGTTAATTGTCTTACGTATTATGTCCGAAATCCAATCAAATTTTGGTCTTACCGATAGTAAAGAAGAAGGCGCCATAGGCGATGAACCCATAAATCCGCTACCCAGAGCGGTACTTCGCCCCAATTCACACTGGCTGCTGGACGGGGAATGGAAGTTTTCGATTGATGCCAATGACGCGGGTTTGCAGGACCGCTGGTTTTTGGGGCACCCCTACGAAGGCGTTGCCGAGTGGCCTGGTTCCATCGAAGAACACATGGCGCATGCAAAAGGACAAGTTAGCCCTGTTATCTGGCAGGATAAGGTGGTGGCCTGGTATGAACGCGAATTCGACCTGCCTGCGCGCACCGAGCCCCTTTCCAGTTCCATCATCCAGCTCACATTTGGCGCCTGTGGTTACGAGACCCGCGTGTGGCTTAACGGGCATCCGCTCAGCACCATTGAAGGCGAGGCTATTCATTATGGGGAATATACGTCCTTCTCCTATGAATTAGCCGATGAATTGCTGCGGCCCACCAACCGATTGACCGTCCGCATTGCCGATACGATGGACGCCGAAACTCCGCGCGGCAAGCAGGAGTCGCACGTGTATAAGCGGGGCGGGATCTGGTACCAGACATACACGGGTGCTGTGCGCTCCGTCTGGCTCGAAACCGTGGAGCGAAATCGGCTACGCTCGCGTGTGGGCGTGGTGAGCACCGTTGAAGATGAACTGGTGCGTTTTAGCCTGACTACCCGGATCCATGACCCCGGCAATTACACGCTGCGCCTGCAGGTATTCGAGCGAAAAGCACCGTTGTCATCGACGCCAATGGCCACGTCTGATTTTCCCTTGATGCTGGAAGCCGGGCAAAAACAGCAGCGAGTTGTGATCGAAGTGCCGGGGGCGCAACTCTGGTCGCACGAAAACCCGGTTCGGTATCGGCTCATTGCCCAGCTAATCGATGAAACTGGCCACGTCGCGCAGATTGAAACGCAGTTTGGCCTTCGAAAGATTGAAGCACGCGGACGATTTGTGTACCTGAACAACAAACCCATCTATCTGGACGGCATACTGTATCAGCCGGGCACGGCAACCTACGAAGAAATGAAACGGCACATGTTGGCCATGAAAGAACTGGGCTGTAATCTGGTGCGGGTTCACATCGCCGGTATCGACCCGCGCATTTATAACCTGGCTGATAAGTTAGGGTTATTGCTGTGGGTCGAAGTGCCCAGTCCGCATAGTTCAACGGCTCGCAGCCGACATAATCACGAAGCTGAGTTGATGCGTATGCTGGCCTTGATTGGCACGCACCCATCGGTTGTGATCTGGAGCCTGTATAATGAAGACTGGGGCGCGCAGGATATTGCGACAAATCCCAATACCCGGGAGTACATTACCAACATGTACCATTTCATGCAGCTCGCTTACCCGCAGTTTCTGGTGGTCGATAACGATGGCTGGCAACATATTTCCTACGAGGGTCGGCTTAAATCCGATCTGCTGACCGCCCATTTATATACACCTGATCCAAACCACTGGCAATCGCTCCTCGACCGGCTGGTGGCAGGGGATCTGGATACGGTGGCGGCTTTTCCGTTGGTCGTGGGCGATCCATTTTTTTACCGGCGGCAGGTTCCGCTGGTGGTTAGTGAGTGGGGTGGCTTCGGCTTTTCCAACTATGGCGGACCCCAGGGTGCAGAAGAGCGTACCGAGCGTATCCGTCAGTTTAAGCAGGAAATGCGCAAACGGGCAATTGCCGGCGATGTGTATACCCAGGCTACCAACATCGAAGATGAGCAGAATGGCCTGATCGACCCCCACACGGGCGAATTGTCCGTACCGGCTGGCTTACTGGCATCGGAGGGCTACAGCGAAATGCCCGCCCTGCCGGTGTAAGTAAGGCTGGAGCAGAAGTTTTTATCGACCTAACAGACCAGCAGATAGTCGCAGATGCAAAAGGCATTTTCTGGGGCTATCTGCTGTTGTTGTGGTAGGGGATGTCTGCCAGAAATATTACGTGGCCCCGTGCGCAATTTTATACGGGTCATCACGAATTCTGTAAGCGTTATTGAGGAGACAGAACCGAAATTTGTCAGTAAAACGAAACGAGCTAAACGCCCAAAATTATGGAAACCGTAAAATTCAAAACCAATATAAAATGTGGAAACTGCATTACTACCGTAACCCCCTTTCTGAATGAAGCCGTGGGAGAAGGGAACTGGCAGGTGGACATAAGCGATCCGAAGAAAGTGTTGACCGCCGAAAATGCAACGGCGGAGGAAGTCAGACAGGCGATTGAAAAAGCTGGTTACAAGGCAGAACCGCTTAACTAACAGAACCATGAATACGACCATTGCCGATTCGGGAACGACCACGGCCAGACGCGGAGCTGTGCCCGATATTCGGAAAACATATCCTGTGCTGGAAATGAGCTGTGCGGCCTGTGCGGTCAGTGTCGAATCCATTCTGAAACAAACGCCGGGAGTTAGTGCGGCTGGGGTAAACTACGCCAACCAGTCGGCCTGGGTCCAGTTCAATCCGGCCGTCGTTAGCCCAGAGGCCCTGCAACATGCCGTTCGGGAAATGGGCTACGACATTGTTATCGAAACGGAAGAAACGGGCCTGGACGCCCGGCAAGTGCAGGAAGATGCGAATCAAAAGCGGCTTCAGGGTCTCCGAAAACGGACGGCTTGGGCGTTGATTTTGTCGTTGCCCGTTGTGGTTATTGGCATGTTCTTCATGTCGCTTCCCTACGGCAACTACATCATGATGGGCTTGGCAGCACCGGTTGTGTTTGGTTTAGGTCAGCCATTTTTTGCAAATGCCTGGAAACAGGCCCGGCATGGCAAAGCCAATATGGATACCCTGGTGGCGCTGAGCACGGGCATCGCTTTTCTGTTCAGCGCGTTCATTACGCTTTACCCGGCGTACTGGCACAGTCGGAACGGCTCCAATGTTCATCCTCACGTGTATTTCGAAGCGGCTGCCGTTGTTATTACGTTCATTCTTCTGGGTAAACTGCTGGAAGAGCGAGCCAAACGAAACACGTCGTCAGCCATCAAAAAACTGATTGGTTTACAGCCCAAAACGGTGCGATTGATTGAAGGCGATACCGAGCGCGAGATTCCTACCGCTGCCGTGCAGGTTGGTCATTTGCTACGGGTGCGGCCGGGCGAACGAATTCCGGTAGACGGCCGGGTTGCGTCGGGTCAATCGTATGTCGATGAGAGTATGCTTAGCGGAGAGCCCGTACCTGTACTGAAACAGGTGGGGGAGCCAGTCTTTGCAGGTACGATCAACCAGAAAGGCAGCTTCCAGTTCCATGCCGAAAAAGTTGGTTCTGATACCCTGCTGGCGCAGATCATCCGCATGGTTCAGGAAGCGCAGGGCAGCAAAGCGCCCGTACAGCAGCTTGTCGATCGAATCGCCGGTATTTTTGTGCCCGTAGTGCTGGGCATAGCGGTGTTGACATTCGCGGTCTGGATGGTATTTGGCCACTACCTGGCCCCAAACAGCGATCCGTTTACCACGGCTCTGCTGACCTCTGTCGCTGTGCTGGTCATTGCCTGTCCGTGTGCGCTCGGGCTGGCAACGCCCACCGCCATTATGGTCGGCGTTGGCAAAGGGGCTGAAAACAATATACTGATAAAAGATGCCGAAAGTCTGGAGGTTGCCCATACGGTCGATGCCGTCGTGCTCGACAAAACGGGGACCATTACGGAAGGGAAACCCCTGGTTACCGATGCCCATTGGACTGTTCCTGTCAACGAGCAAGCCCAGCTGACGTCAATCTTATATTCGTTGGAGAAGCAGTCGGAGCACCCACTGGCCCAGGCGGTTACCGCTTTCCTGCCAACCCGTGCGTCGTTGCCCTTGGATACATTCGACAGTGTAACAGGCCGGGGCGTCAGGGCCACGTACCAAAACGTTGTTTACTATGCGGGTAACGAAAGCCTGTTGAGCGATAACCATATTACGGTACCTACTGACCTGGGTTTATATGCCGCTGGCTTGCAGAACCAGGCGAAAACGCTGATTTATTTTGCCCGTAAAAGTGAGTCTGCCGGACAGGTGCTTGCCGTGTTTGCCATTGCCGATCCTGTAAAGGCGAGTTCGAAGCAGGCGATTGACACCTTGCAGCGCCAGGGTATCGACGTGTATATGCTAACCGGCGATACTGGCCAAACGGCTGCCGCCGTCGCTAGTCAAGTGGGCATCCGGCATTACAAAGCCAACGTCATGCCGGGCGATAAAGCTGATTTTGTGAAAGCGCTGCAGGCCTCGGGAAAGGTGGTGGCGATGGTGGGTGATGGCATCAACGATTCGCAGGCGCTGGCCCAGGCCGACGTGAGTATTGCGATGGGGAAAGGATCTGACATTGCGATGGATGTAGCCCGAATGACACTCATTACATCCGATCTGACCAGCATTCCCAGGGCGCTCAACCTGTCGAGACAAACGGTTCGTGTTGTTCGTCAGAATTTGTTCTGGGCCTTTATCTATAACCTCATCGGCATTCCCATTGCGGCTGGTGTGTTGTTCCCGGCCTTTGGCTTTCTGCTGAATCCCATGATCGCCGGAGCCGCTATGGCACTGAGTTCCGTGTCGGTAGTGAGCAATAGCCTGCGGCTACGGGGCATGAACCTGTAGTTTCGAATCCCTCTATCGGCTGGAAAACGACCTGATGCAGACAATAAAGCCCGGCCAGAAATCTGGCCGGGCTTTGTTTGTAAATCTATTAGCCTTAAAAAATTGGCAGCTATGGCTACCCTTATTTGCCCACCGTACCACGCAGTGCACGTGGAATTTCGATGCTGGCAACGGGGTTAGATGCTTCTTCGAGCAGTTCGATGTTTTGTACAGAAATCTGACTAACACGAACCGATTTACCTAGGTCGAGTTTCGATACATCCACATCAATAAAGTCAGGGATGTTTTCAACAGTACCTTTAACGCGCAGTTTCCGAACGCGGGTTACCAGTTTACCACCTTTCTGAACACCCGGTGCTGTACCCAGTAAACGAACGGGAACGGCGATTTTAATGGGTTTTTTGTCCGTAATAAGCAGGAAATCGGCATGTAAAAGCACATCGCTTACAGGGTGGAACTGGGCTTCCTGAAGAATAGCCCGGTACTCAGCACCTTCAATGTTAAGCGCTACTTCAAAAATATTAGGCGTATAAATCAAATCGCGGAACAGAATCGCTGGTGCATAAAAATGCACTTGCTCTTCGCCACCATATAACACGCATGGAACATTGCCCTCGGCCCGAATCGCCTGTGATTCCGTGCGGCCGAGATTCGCTCGTTGATACCCTACAATCTCGAGTTTTTTCATGATTTTAACTTTTAAAGAGTGAAAGAGCAAATGAGCGAAAGAGCGAAAGATGCAGACGAATCGCTCTTTCACTCTTTCACTCTTTCGCTCTTTAGTATTTTATAAACAGTGAACTAATAGATTCATGGTCACGAATACGGCCAATGGCTTTTGCAAATAATTCAGCCACCGACAGTACCCTAATTTTTTCATTTGGTTGCTTCATCGGCAACGTATCCGCCACGACTAACTCCTGCAATACGGAATTAGCAATGTTTTCGTGCGCTTTGCCCGACATGATCGGGTGCGTACAAACGGCTCGAACCGATAAAGCGCCCTTGTCCATGATGATCTGGGCAGCTTTGGCCATCGTACCACCCGTATCGATCAAATCATCGACCAGGACAACGTTGGCACCTTCCACATCGCCAATCACCTGCATGGACGCAATTTCATTAGCCCGTTTGCGGTGTTTGTCGCACAACACAATGTCGGCATTGAAGTGTTTGGCAAACGTACGGGCCCGGTTGGCTCCCCCCACATCCGGCGAGGCAACCACCAGATTTTCCAGATTCAGGCTTCGGATGTACGGCACAAATACCGATGTTCCTTCCAGATGGTCAACTGGGAAATCGAAAAAACCCTGAATTTGTCCTGCATGCAAGTCAATCGTCATCAACCGGTCGACACCCGATGCCGCCAGTGTATTGGCGACCAGTTTGGCCGCAATCGACACGCGCGGTTTGTCTTTGCGATCCTGGCGGGCGTATCCGAAGTAAGGAATCACAACGGTTACATAGTGCGCTGACGCACGGCGGGCCGCATCGACCATCAGCATCAGCTCCAGCAGGTTATCAGCGGGGGGGGGCGTCGACTGGATGAGAAAAACATCGCAGCCACGCACCGACTCTTCAAAGCTGGGTGACATCTCACCGTCGCTAAAGCGTCGGCAGGTGTAACCACCTAAGTCTTTCCCGTAATAATGTGCAATTTTTTCGGCCAGATAGGTGGACTGACTGCCCGAAAAAATCTTAACCGGATTAAACGAAGCCATGTGTGCCGGACAAATTTCCCGCAAAGGTACGGAAAAAACAGCCCACTTGCTGCCCGGCTGTAAACTTTCTTCGGATAAACTGCCTGTTGAGGTCCGGTATCAGGATGAATCAGGGCCATAATTTGTCATCTCATATGACGGGAAGGGCAAACAATTTGCGCGAACAGGCGCTTTACTAAGGATGGAAATACGTATGCCTTTTCAGGTTGATGGGTCGGCGAAGGAGTCGCTTTTAGGGCTGGATTCTAAAGGGATGGCTGCCTTAGTTAAGCAGATTGCTGACGAAGCTGCCCAAACAGATACGGATAAAACCTTTCCTGAAGAAGCCTTTAACAACCTGGCTGATGCTGGTTTGCTGGCTATTACCCTGCCGGGCAGGCAACTGGACAATCAGTTGCCCCAAACCGGCCAGTTGCTCCAGCTCCTGAAACGTATCGGGGCCGCCAACTTATCCGTCGGGCGGGTTTATGAAGGACATATTAATGCGCTGAATCTGATTCATTTATACGCTACGCAGGAACAGAAAACAAGGTGGTATGCCGACGTAAGCCAGCACAGACGATTATTCAGTGTCTGGAACACACAAGCGGGCGACGGTGTGAACATTCACGCTATCGGCAATGGGCGATACCGGCTCGAAGGGGCAAAGACGTTCTGTTCGGGTTCGGGCTGGATTCAGCGGCCGCTAGTAACCGGTCAGCTTCTGGGTGACCCGTCCAGACAAGGCTGGCAAATGTGTATCATTCCCACGGAGCGGGTAAGCGCCGTGGCGCAGGACGACAGCTTCTGGCAACCACTGGGTATGCGCGCATCGGTTAGTTATAAACTCGATTTCACTGGCCTGGAAATCAGAGAGGACGACTTACTCGGGCAACCCGACGATTATTACCGGCAACCGCATTTCAGCGGGGGAGCCAGTCGATTTGCGGCTGTACAGTTGGGTGGGGCCGAGGCTCTGTTCAACGCAACGCGGGAATTGCTGACGACTATGCACCGAACCGGCGATCCGCTTCAACGCACCCGGCTGGCCGAAATGGCCTGGCTGATCGAATCAGGAAACCAGTGGCTCCGGGCTGCCGGAGCGCATGCCGATGCCTGGCTGGCTGAGGAGAACGGAGCCGAAAAAATAGTGGCTTACGCCAACATGACCCGAACGGCCATCGAGGAAATCTGCCTCCGGGTGATGCCCCTGGCCGAACGGTCGGTGGGGGCGCGCGGACTCATGCGGCCACTCCCGTTCGAGCGCATTCATCGTGACTTGACGTTCTATTTACGGCAACCTGCTCCCGATGCGACCATTCTGGATATTGGTCGCTATGTTTTAGATAACCCGCAAAACGTGCATGAACTCTGGCGTTGATAAAGTCCATTTTCTGGAAACCAGGGCGCATCCGATGGATGTGAATCTGATTGGTAATGTGTTGGTCATCGCTCCGCATCCGGACGACGAATCGTTGGGGTGTGGGGGAACTGTGGCGCTTCTGCGGCAACAGGGGTTTCAGGTCCATGTGCTGTTTGTGAGTGATGGCACCATGTCGCATCCGAACTCCCCCAGTTATCCGGCCGAGCGGCTACGACAGGTACGGGAAACGGAAGCACTGGATGCGCTTCGACTTTTGGGCGTGCCCGTTGACAATGCCTTCTTTATGCGGCAGAAAGATACCCAGGTAGCGACGACCGACAGTCCTGATTTTGCCGATGCGGTTGACTTTGTCCGTACAATCCTAATAGAGATCGAACCCGCCACTGTGCTGCTCCCCTGGCGACGTGACCCCCACCGGGACCATCGGGCATCCTGGCAAATCGTGAATGCCGCTTTGTCAACGCTTTCGGTGCGACCGCGGGTACTGGAATACCTGATTTGGCTGTGGGAGCTCGGCAATGAACAAGATATGCCCGGTCACGACGAAATGCTTGTCTGGACTATACCGATCGAGTCAGTTATGGCGCAGCGGAACCAAGCCATTGCGGCTCACCGATCGCAGGTGAGCCGGCTGATTGACGACGATCCTACCGCATTTTACTTGTCACCCGAGTTGCTGATGCATTTTAACAAACCGCGGGAATTGTTTCTGGAAGAGCGTATTAATGAACTCGATTATGCCTAAATCAAGCCTGCCCAAGACCTACTTCGACGACGTCTACCGGGCCAATGACGATCCCTGGTCTTTTGAAACCAGTCCGTATGAACTAGACAAATATATAACGACACTGGCCGCCCTTCCTCGGGAGCGCTACACCAACGCCTTTGAGATCGGTTGTTCTATTGGCGTACTGAGTGAGTTATTGGCGCAACGATGCAGCCGTCTGCTGTCGGTCGATGCCAGCGAACTGCCCCTGGAAGCCGCTCGAAAAAGGCTGGCCTCGTATAAGCAGGTAACGGTCAGGCAACTGAGTATTCCGACGGAATTTCCTGATGATCAATTTGACCTGATTTTACTGTCGGAGGTAGGCTATTACCTCACGCTGGACGACCTGCAACGGGCACGTCAACAAATGCTCGACCACTTAACGGAAAACGGACATCTGCTGCTCGTTCACTGGACTCCATTCGTACCGGACTACCCGCTGACGGGTGATCAGGTTCATGAGGAATTTCTGGTCGTAGCTGGTGAAGGAAAGCCGCTTCAGCATTTGCTGGGCCAGCGAATGGAGATGTATCGCCTTGATCTGTTCCAGAAACAGTAGTGTCTTCCAGAGGCTGTGAGGACGCAGCCCCTGGAGCAGGATTATCTGGCCAGGTAGTTTCGCATATCCTGAATAGCGACAGTAATGGGGACGGGTTTCCAGTGGGTAATCCATTGCCCCGAGCTCATCCGTTCATCGATCATTTCCCAGATTTCCCCAAAAAAGCGACTCTTCTTAAATTGATCAATAAGCCAGTCTGAATCGATAAGCAGTTCAAGGGCAATACGTTTCAGGGAGTCGGTATGTACGTCCTGGTTACGCTTTTGCCAGCAAAGCCGTAACTGCTGCCGATTACTAAGCCTGGTAATGACGGCTCCGGCAGGCTCGGCCAACTGACATTGATTTTCCTGATTCATTGTCGACCAATACCGCAACTGCTCCGAAAAGCCAACCGCCACCCGGCCCTGCAAGCGGGCTGAGGTATAGACCTTTACGTGCGGGCTCTTTCTAACCTTGGCATCGATGCGGAGCAAAGCCCGGTAAAAAGCTTCGTCTTCCAGGTAAGGCCTTTCGGGCAGGCCACCCACTTGTTCATACATTTGGCAGGTAACGGCAATGCTCGCGCCGAAATGCTGAAAGTGCCGGGGCCAGGGGTCATGCAAACAGGGGTCGAACTGAGCTTCGGCCTTAGCCACCAGGGTTCGGTACATTACATCGCGCAGGTGGAACAACCGCACACTGCTCTGATCGGGTCGGGTTAGAATACGCCCCCCGACAGCGTCGTTGCCCTTCGCCATTTCGAGCATGATGTTGTATACCCATCGGCTATCAACGACCGTGTCGCCATCGGTCGAGGCTATGATACCATCCGATCGACCCAGACTCGTCAATCGACGGTAGGCTTCGTCCATGAGCAACCGCCGGACAGTGCCAATATTTGCTTTGTCGGGCGGTAATTGAATCTGAGCGATATGCAGTTGAAACGCAGGAAATTGTTGCTGGTATTGATGGGCAATGGCGAAGGAAGAATCTGTACAGTTGTTAGCCAGTAACAGAACTTCGTATAGGAATGGACTTAGTGGTAATTTGTTGCCATCCAATTGTTTACGAAGCGATTCTAAGGTTTCGATCAGTTGGTCGGCTTCGTTTCTTGCCGGAACAATGACCGTGAGTCGTGTTTGTGAAGAAAGCGGGGTATCGTTAAAGAGCAGAGGCTGGGCGATGGCACCATCTATCTCCTGTGTCAGCGTTGGCATAAGGCTATTGGTGGCCCATGTGAAAAAATTGGTCACACGGAGATGTCCTTAATCACAACGGAATGTTTGTAGAATTGTTAATGCGGTTTGTGAAGTTATTGATGCTCATTTATACCTTCCAGGTAGTTAGAATTGAGAATCTGATTCCCTGGAAGGTTTTCGAAACCGGATAGGGTTAAGAACCGGTCGCCCGAAAAAGCTGACGAAAATGACGTACTATACGATGCGTTATTCACGCCAAGTTACTCGTCTCTGAACGGGACTGAATTTTGCGAAGAATAAACACACAAAGGGCTGCCGATAATATGCCGACACCAGTGCCTGCCAGGACATCGAGGGGGTAATGGGCCGCTACATAAATCCGGCTATACGATACAATAGCGGCCCATAAAAAGCCCAGCCATAACCAGCGATGCTGTTTGCCCAGCATAAACCAAAGACTGGCTGCCAGGCCAAACGTGGTGGCCGCATGAGAGGAGACGAAGCCATACTGTCCACCGCATTCCATAACCGGATGAATGAACGTTTGCAACGCTAGTTCATGGCAGGGCCTCAGCCGGTGGACTAGCGGTTTGAAAACCGATGAGGCTACCTGATCGGCGAGCGCTACGGAAAAAATAAGGGTCAGGATAATCCCGATGGCTTGTTTCCGGTACTCGTAAATCAGCCAGCCAATGAGTAGGGCGTACAGTGGGAACCAACTGTTACGCTCCGTAATCCAGATCATGATCGGGTCCAGCCAGGGCGTGTAGCGACCATTGAGCCACAAAAAAAGGCGTATGTCGAGTTGGTTCAGTTGATCGATCATGGATTACAAAACCAAAAACTGACTGAGGTAATTCCGAGCGGTCAGAATAGCCGTTTTAATATCGTCGGGATGGCTTTCGTACGCTTTGTCCTCCACCTCGATACAGATCGGGCCTCTGTACCGAACGTCCGTCAGGGCAGCGAAGAAGTCGCGCCAGCGAACATCACCCAGTCCGGGAAGTTTAGGCGAGTGATATTCCAGCGGATTCGCCATGATACCCACGCGATTCAGCTTGTCGCGGTACAGTTTTACGTCTTTCAGATGAACGTGGTGCAGCCGGTCGCGGTAGTTGTAAATGGGTTTGACTTCGTCCATCATTTGCCAGATCATGTGGCTGGGATCATAATTGAGCCCTAGCACCCGCGAGGGAATAATCTCGAACATCCGATCCCAGATGGCCGGCGTGGTGGCCAGGTTTTTACCGCCCGGCCATTCGTCGTCGGTAAACCACATCGGGCAATTTTCGATCCCGATTTTTACATTGCACGCTTCGGCTTCGCGGATGATAGCGGGCCAGTGTTCGGCATACAGTTTCAGGTTGTCGGTGATGCTGAGTGATGGGTTCCGGCCAATAAATGTATTGACTACCGGAACGCCTAATTTGGCCGCTGCCCGGATAATTTTCTTAATGTGTTCCCGGTAGAACTCGGCTTGCTCAGGGTTCGGGTCGAGGGGATTTGGGTAATAGCCCAGGCCCGAAATAGATACCTTATGGAGTCGTGTCAGGGAGTGAATCTGATCGACGTTCAGGTTGTCGACATCAATGTGCGTGACACCCGCATACCGTCGGGTATCGCGGCCCGGCGTTCCGGCGTTACTGGCCGGCCAGCACATGACTTCAACACATTTAAACCGATGGTCTGACGCAAATTGAAGAACGCTATTCAGATCATAGTCGGCCAGGATAGCCGAAACAAAGCCAAGGTTGAGCATAGAAGGGTTTATTGCGGCCCGGACGGCCACATCCGGGCGGTTAACTATAGGTGAAAAACCATGTCCGGATGTGGCCATCCGGGTCATTCTTAATACCCTGTCGAGTATCGTATGGTCAGGTAGTTTGGCTGTCTAGCAACCGGGAAGCGAAACCATGAATTGTTGAATGAGAGTCAAAGGTAAAGGCTTTGGCGGTATAGATGAGAGGGCTTTTACGGAAAAAGATGAAGGCGACACCTGGAGGTTATGGGCGTGTTTGGCCAACAAAGGGTATTTCTACGGTTTGATTCCCCTGAACAGAGTACCATATTGCAGAAATTTTATAGGCATCCGGGTAGTAGATTACTCAAAACGGGCTTACTGGGCGGAGCACCCCAAAGCCCTGTTTCTGCCGGTAAATTCCTAACGGACACTAAATCCCGATTAGCTAGCGTATGAAAAAGATTCGGTTCGGCGTCTGTTCACTGGCAGTTGTTTCATGTCTGGCGGCAGGGTGCGTGAGCAACAAGGCGATAAAAGAATTCACGGGCACTTCGCTTGAGGCCACCCAGCGATTGCCGGTACTGGCTACCGATTTGGCCGAGTCGTGTGTTCGGCAAAATCAGTATGCCTCCATCCGGGAGGGGCAGTTCGATCCGGTCAAATTAAGGCGGGACGCCGAAGCCGAGAAAGAGTGCGTTTCTCTAAAAGCGTCAGGAAAGAATTTTGTCGTTGCCAATAAAGTGCTGGTTCAGTACCTGCAGACACTGGACCAGTTAGCGAGCGATGATATTGTGACGTATGACAAAAGCATCGACAAACTGGTGGCTAACCTGGGTGATTCGAAGCTCATTCCCAAAGCGCAGGTAACAACGCTGTCGAAGCTTGCGAATCTAGTAAGCGATGCCTCGACAACGGGGTGGCGACGGAAGAAGTTGGGCAAAGCCATTGCGCAGGCCAACCCCGCTATTCAAACGTTGCTGGCGACGCTGTCGGCGATTATAAAAAACGACTACGTTCAACTGTTGCAGGACGAGCAACTGGCGGCTAAAAACCTATACTTGGGCACCATAAAAGAAAACGTGAAAAAAGAACCGGCAGCCGTTGTTCTCTTGCAGCAGCAGTGGAGTCGAGAGTTTAATGCATTAGAGGACAGAAAGGTAGCAGCCTCTACCTACGCCAGCGTGTTGACGACCATTGCACAAGGTCACCAGCTCCTGTTTGAGAATCAGGCCAGACTAAGCCGAAAGGAAGTACGAAAGGAAATTTTAGGGTATACCTCGAAGCTAGTTCCCTTACTTGACGAAATCCACGATACGTTTTAAGCACCACCGGTATGGAACTCACTACTGATCAGGCTCGTAAACTAGCGCGGTCTTATTTTGATCTGGCGCAGGCATTGGGTGAATATCGCTTTGACAAATTCGATGAGCTCACACCGGCTAAACGCAAAAAAATAGAAGAAGTTGAGCGAGTACTGCTCGATTCATCAACGGCGTTCACGGCGTTGGCCTTGTCTATTTCGCTGGCTGATCTGGAGCCCGTTCTGGCCCGAATTGAGGAGGTGACGACGACCATGAAAGAGCAGATCAATGACCTGCAAAAAGTGGATCGGGTACTTAAGCTTGCGGGCAGTGCCGTTCAGTTGGCCGGGGCCATACTATCCGGTAATCCGGAGGCAATTTTTAAGGCGGCTGATGAGTCCGCATCACTTTTCGCCTGACTAGCTGTTAATTTTTGATTCGCCAGATTGAAATCCGGCGAATCAAAAATTCAATTATAACAGCACAATTCCCGTTCGCACGGCCCACATAGCCAGTCCCACCCGGCTTTTAACCTGTAAGCGTTCGAAAAGGGCCTCCCGATAGCCGTCCACGGTACGGGGACTAACACACATTTTATCGGCGATTTGAACGTAGGTGAGCTCAGAGCAGGCTAATTGTAGAAAATGGCGTTCACGGTGATTTAACGGAACAGCGTCCAGGTTATGGTTAGAGGAAGGATGGTACATTGTGTGGTGCGAGTTGGCGTTAAGGGTAGTGGATAACCGCCTGAAAATAAACGCATACGCACGTTTTCCTCCTATCAAGTGAGTTAACGGTAGGCTTTTCTCACGGGGCTACGAAAAGCCCAGCTTCTCCCGAACCCGGGCAATCGTTTTGCTGGCAACGGCACGCGCTTTCTCCTCACCGGCCCGGAGTTCAGCTTCCAGCGCATCGTTGTTGTTCATGTAGTAAGTAAAACGTTCGCGTTCGGTAGTAAATCGTTTCAGAATAAGTTCGTAAAAGGCTTTTTTCGCCGTTCCATAGCCGTAGTTGCCACCTTCGTACAAACCACGCATCTCAGCAATCTGCTCATCCGAAGCCAGTAATGAATACAACTGAAAGGTGATGTCCGAATCAGGGTTTTTAGGTTCCTCAAGCGGGGTCGAATCCGATTTGATCTTCTTAACGACTTTCCACAACTCGTTATCGGGCAGAAAAATGTCGATGTAGTTATTATAGGACTTGCTCATTTTCGCCCCGTCGATACCCGGAATCGTCATCAGGCGATCATCAATTTTGGCGTCGGGTAGCACAAACACCTCGCTGTCATATTGCCGGTTGAAAATGCTGGCAATATCGCGGGTCATTTCAATGTGCTGGCGCTGGTCTTTCCCGACCGGAATAATCTCGGCGTCGTAGAGAAGAATGTCGGCCGCCTGCAAGACCGGATACACGAACAAACCCGTATTGACCGGGCCGCTGGACCGATCTGATTTTTCTTTGAAGGAGGTGGCATTATTCAGCATTGGCACGGGCGTGAAGCAGCTCAGATGCCAGGCCAATTCTGTATGTTCGGGCACCCTCGACTGCCGCCAGAACGTATTCTTGTCGGTGTCTAACCCAAAGGCCAGCCAGGTAGCGGCTACCGCCCGTGTGAACTCCCGCCTGGTGGGACCGTCTTTGATCGTCGTGAGTGAATGGAGATCCGCTATGAATAAAAACGACTCATTGTCGGGGTGTTTTGATAAGTCGATAGCTGGTTTGATCGCGCCCAGAATGTTGCCTAAATGCGGACGACCACTGCTTTGTATACCGGTTAAGATTCGTGCCATGGTTTTTATAGGGGTAAGGAGCGCGGAGTGAGAAGGGCTGATGCGTACTTTTTGCGGACGCCGGTCCGCCGGTGCGGTCTGCCCTCCTCATTCCTCGCTCCTGATACTAACTTCTTCATTTTCCTTGTGCTTCGACGACGGCGATGGCGACCATATTGACAATTTCGCGCTCCGAGGAACCCAATTGCAATACATAAACCGGTTTACGAATGCCAAGTAGAATGGGGCCAATCGCATCGAAGCCAGCCGCTTCGCTCATTAAGTTATAGGCGATGTTGGCCGCCGATAAGTTGGGGAATATGAGTGTGTTCGCTCCTTCGCCGACCAACTTACTGAACGGGTGATTTTGCTGGAGCAATTCGGTATTAAAGGCTAAGTGCGCCTGAATTTCTCCATCGACGATGAGATCGGGGTGTTTTTGTTGCAGAATTTCGACCGCCCGATTCATCTTCTCGGCATCTTCTCCTTTGGCGCTACCAAAGTTGGAATAAGTAACCAGGGCAATGCGAGGCTTGATGTTGAACCGCTCAACCGTACGGGCTGTTAGCTCGGTGATCTCAACAATTTCTTCGGCCGTCGGGTTAAAGTTGACCGTTGTATCGGAGAAGAACAATGGTCCGCGTTTGGTGAGCAAAATATACATACCCGCCACCCGCTTAACCCCCGGCTCTTTGCCAATAATCTGCAACGCGGGTCGAATGGTGTCGGGGTAGCTGCGTGTCAGACCCGAAATGAGCGCATCCGCTTCGCCCGTTTCCACCATCATCGCCCCAAAATAATTGCGGTAATACATCATCTTCCGCGCTTCGGTCGCGTTGACGCCCTTGCGTTTGCGCTTGCCAAAATACACATCAGTAAACCGATCAATCAAGCCCGCCTGTTCGGGTGCCCGTGGGTCAAGGATGGGAATCTGCCCCAGGTCAAGACTATTTTCCTGGATGAGTTGCTCAATTTTTGCGCGTTCGCCCAGCAGAATTGGCTGCGCAATGCCTTCATCCCGAACTTGTTGAGCCGCTTTCAAGACTTTCAGGTTCTCCGCATCGGCAAAAACCACCCGTTTAGGATTCGCTTTGGCTTTAGTCAATATGACTCTGGAAATCTGGTTATCCTGCCCCAACCGTCGGGCGAGTTGTTGTTCGTAGGCGTCCCAGTCGGTGATCGGCGACCGGGCGACCCCCGAATTGATGGCGGCTTTGGCAACGGCCGGTGCCACCGTCGTCAGCAGGCGTGGGTCAACGGGTTTGGGTAGAATGTACGTTCGACCAAAAATCATGTTGGACTCACCATAGGCCAGGTTAACCAGATCGGGTACCGGCTTTTTGGCCAGCTCGGCCAGCGCATAGGTAGCCGCCAGCTTCATTGCTTCGTTAATTTCAGTGGCGCGCACATCCAGCGCACCCCGGAAAATATACGGGAATCCCAAGACATTATTAACCTGGTTGGGGTAATCAGATCGACCAGTGGCCATGATAATGTCCGGGCGGGCAGCCATCGCTTCGTCGTAACCGATTTCAGGCGTTGGGTTGGCCATTGAAAACACAATCGCGTTTGGGGCCATCGAGCGAATCAGGTCCTGGTTCACGATGCCACCTTTCGATAAGCCGATAAATACATCGGCTCCGGCAAAGGCGTCGGCCAGTGACTGAATGTTACGGGTGGTCGCAAACGGCCGCATCAGTTCGCTCAGGTCGGTGCGATCCGTACGGAGCGGGCCATTTACGTCGAACATCACCATGTTCTCGTGTTTGGCCCCGAGGGCAATGTACTGACGAGCGCACGAAATGGCAGCAGCGCCAGCGCCCAGAATCACGAATTTGGCCGTATCGAGGGGTTTACGGACCAGTTCGAGGGCATTAAGCAAGGCCGCTCCACTAACGATAGCGGTGCCATGCTGGTCATCGTGCATGACCGGAATGTTCATGTCGCGCTTGAGCCGCTCCTCGATTTCGAAGCATTCCGGGGCTTTAATATCTTCCAGATTGACACCACCAAACGTGGGTTCCATGATCTTGACCGTGCGGACAAACTCGTCGATATTCTTCGTATTCAACTCAATGTCGAAGACGTCGATGTCGGCATAGATTTTAAACAGCAGGCCTTTTCCCTCCATAACAGGTTTGCTGGCGGAAGGGCCGATGTCGCCCAGGCCCAGCACGGCTGTACCATTGCTGATCACGGCGACAAGATTGCCTTTGGCCGTGTATTTAAAGGCATCGTCGGGGTTGGCTTCAATGGCCAGACAAGGCTCGGCCACACCCGGTGAATAGGCTAATGAAAGGTCGCGTTGGGTACTATATTCTTTTGTTGGAATGACTTCTAGTTTACCCGGACGCCCTTTGGAGTGGTAATCAAGGGCATCTTCGCGCCGGATTTTCTGATTCATACGAATGTTGATGAGTTTTTTGCTCAACGGTTGGGAGCGCGAAGGTACGGAAAAAGTGAGCCGGGTGGCGAATCAATCTGCTCCGATAACCGGCTGACGATCGATGGCAATCCAACCGACCCAGTAAAAAAGCAGGAACACCCAACAGAAACGTGCGTTGATTAGGATTCGTATGGGTTGGTTCATGACCGGGTCTGATCGTTCGAAGCTGAACAGGGCCTGATCGCCTGACGCCAAACGCCAGAATCAATTTGTAATTGCTGAACTTGTCGCCGAACGTGAGCGGCTCGGTCTGGCGTAATTGCTTGCGGTAATCGCTTTCCCGAATGAGCAATCCGATGGGTTTTAAGCACAACGTTTTTCGTTTGACCCGGAACGATTTCATTTGGTAATCTACCATCGGCTGTGTCTGGTGTTTTGTTCTGAGTTATCCCCCAACAACGGCCACTGTAAGCCGACTTACGCACACCAGTTTGCCTTGCTCGTCGGTAATGCGGATGTCCCAAACGTGGGTTGTGCGCCCGGTGTGAATGGGCGTACAGCGGCCATACACCCAGCCATCACGTACGGAACGAATGTGGTTGGCATTGATTTCCAGGCCCACGGCCCGTTGGTTGGCAGGGTTATCCAGCATCATCCAGGAAGCAACGCTCCCCAGCGTTTCGGCCAGCACGACCGAGGCTCCTCCGTGCAGAATGCCAAAGGGCTGATGCGTGCGTTTGTCGACGGGCATCCGGGCAACCAAATACCCTTCGCCCGCTTCAACGAATTCGATGCCGAGGTGTTTGCTAATCGAATCGGTATCCATAAAACCAAGGGTAGTCAGGTCGAAGTCAGCTTTCATGGGATTAACTTTACGTGAATTTAGGGGGAATCTTTACCGCGAAACCTTGTCGATGCAACAGATAAATACGGTGTTTTTCGTAATTTTACATTCAATTTTGGAAAAATTTGCCAATAGGCAAGGCGATACGATTGATACAGAAAACGATTTATCTGATTCGCCACGGCGAAACCGATTATAACCGGCGGGGAATAGTACAGGGTAGTGGCGTCGATTCAGACCTCAACGAAATGGGAAGAGCGCAGGCTCAGGCGTTCTTTCAGGCCTACCAGCACGTGCCATTCAGCAAGATTTATATATCCGGGCTGAAGCGGACCTACCAGACCGCCGAACCGTTTATCGAGCTTGGGCTGCCTTTCGAAAAGCTAACCGGACTGAATGAGATCAGTTGGGGCGTTATGGAAGGCAAAGCACCCGGCAACCTGGAAAATGAGTACTACCGTGATCTGATCGAATCCTGGGCATCGGGCAATTCGGCTAAAACGACCGATGGCGGGGAAAGTCCGGACCAAGTAGTAGCCCGGCAAAAAGAGGCTATGGCCACTATTCTCGCGCACCCCGAAGAAGAAACCATTTTAGTGGCTATGCACGGCCGGGCCATGCGTATTTTGCTCTGCTGGATCACCAACCAGCCCCTTTCGCTCATGGATCAGTTCGAGCACAGTAACCTTTGCCTGTACAAACTACAGTACAATTACGACACAGCAGCCTTTACTATTGAGCTGGCAAACGATACGGCGCATCTGTTGTCGCTGGCCATGGCGTCGTAGTCAGAGAATAAAGATAAAGAGGGGAGGAGGAAATCGGCAGGACTTCCCCGAGGGGTATAAAACCGTTTGTTTTTCTTCCGCTTACTGCCCCGGCCTTCCCGCTTTTTTTCCACTGGTGTAGTATACCTTACCCACCAGCGTTGAACGATTTATATTCGCTGATTGACGAGTAGCGGGGCCGTAATAGAAAGGTATGTCGAAGCAAAGAATATATTGGTTTTGTCAGTTGTTCGGCTGGTCACTCCTCATTTTAGTGGAGTATCTGGCCTATTTGCTTGAAGATGGTTTTCAGGCCGATGAACTGTACTTAGCCATTGCCAATATCTTTCTGGGCATCACCCTGACGCACCTTTACCGGCTCATGATTCGGCGGTGGAACTGGGTTCGGCTACCGTTCTTTCAACTGGCTCCCAGGGTGTTACTGTCTGTTTTTGTGCTGGCCCTGATTATGACCATGGTCAATTTGCCGATGGATCGACTCATTGTTCCGCAGCACTTGATGGATGAACCCTGGCCATTGTTCGGCTACATCATGACCTGGGGCAAAACCATGCTTGCCTGGGTGTTGAGCTATACGGCCTACCATTATGTGGAAGAGAACCGCAATGCCGAAATCGAAAAAATACTCTTGAAGACAAGCATCCGGGAAACGGAAGCCAAAGTATTGCGGTCGCAATTGAACCCGCACTTTGTTTTCAACGCCCTGAACAGCATTCGGGCGCTGGTCTACGAAAATCCGACAAAAGCCCAGCAGAGCATTACGCAACTCTCCAATCTGTTACGCAACTCGTTGCTGGCCGACCGGCGCAAAACGGTCGAACTTCGCGAAGAAATCAAAACCGTGGAGGATTATCTGGCCCTCGAAAAAGTACGGTACGAAGAGCGACTGGAATCATCAATCGAACTCGATGGTCGTACGCTTTACTGGCAGGTTCCCCCCATGATGCTGCAAACGCTGGTCGAAAATGCCATCAAACACGGTGTGTCGACGGCCGTAGGGGGTGGGTTTATCGAGGTGAAGTCCAGCCTGGTCGCGGATAAACTCCACATAATTATTCGAAATACGGGCGTTCTGGGCGATAAGAAAGCTTCCGGAGGCTTTGGTCTGGCCAATACCTCGCAGCGACTGGAGTTGCTGTACGGCCCTGATGCCACCTTTCATATTTTTCAGGAAGACGATACCCTCAATGGGAGCCCTATTGTTTGTGCCGAAATAACCATTCCCGCCCAATCGGAGGGAATGTTCAGGCGTGAAAAAGTAAAGAACTATGAAGGGCGGGCGATTAATTAACGTTGCTCATCCATTCAGAACCGATCATTCATTAGTTAACCCCTATCATGAAAACCCTGATCATTGACGACGAACGCCTGGCTCGTAACGAACTGCGTCGGTTGTTGGAAAACTTTCCTAAAATTCAAATTATTGGCGAAGCGGCCAACGCCGATGAGGCCCTTCCCATGATTGAAGAACTGGAGCCGGACCTGCTGTTTCTGGATATTCAAATGCCGGGCAAAAATGGCTTCGAGCTTCTGCAGTCAATTGAAGGAAAGACGCCGGAAGTGATTTTCACGACGGCGTTTGACGAATACGCCATCAAGGCCTTTGAATTCAACGCCCTCGATTACCTGCTCAAACCCGTCGAACTGGCCCGGCTGTCGGAGGCTATCCACCGGGTAGAAGAAGAGCAACACAATCAGGAGTCGGCCCACACAACTTCCGTGGGCACATCGACTAAAATATTAGGCGAAAATGATCAGGTCTTCGTGAAAGACGGCGAAAAATGCTGGTTCGTCAAATTGGGTAAGGTTCGGCTCTTCGAATCGATGGGTAACTACGTTCGGCTGTATTTTGATGACCAGAAGCCATTGGTACTCAAATCGTTAAATGCACTGGAAGACCGGCTCAATCCCGCTACGTTTTTTCGGGCAAACCGCAAACATATTATCAATCTGCAATGGATTGAAAAGATCGAACCCTGGTTCAGTGGTGGTCTACTCGTTACCCTGAGAGGAGGAGACAAAATCGAAATTAGCCGTCGACAGGCTATCCGGTTCAAAGATTTGTTAAGTTTGTAGGAAAGAGCGCTTGATTTGTTGGATGGTTTAGGCTGACAACGAGGTGCTCCTATTACGACAACGTTCTCATGAAGCATACGTTAGCCCTGCTCATTTGTGGCTTATTCTATATCGTTACGGCTTGCCATTCGACAAATTCAACGCCACCCGCTCTCGAGAAAAAACAGTACGTATTTACTGGTTCAAACCGCTGTGACACGGCTAAAAATGCCGGCGTAGATGTTTCTGTCGCGTTTGTTTTGCTCAAAGATGATACGGAAGGGTCCCGTAAGATAAACGATAGTCTGCGTCGGCTGGCGGCAAACAGTATCGTGGGCTGGCTCGACAGTGCAACCGTAGCCGAGCATCCCGATGCAAAAATAGATCTGGCTAAAGCTGCCTCTTTGTTTGCCACCGACTACGACGTTGTCCGTAAAGATATGGGTAGTATTGGGGGCTGCTGGGAGGTGAAAACGACGGCCGATACGGTTCATGCCGGGCCGAAAGCCATAACCGTCAAGTACGAAACCATGGCCTATACGGGTGGTGCACACCCGAATTCCAACCTGTCTTTTTACAACTTCGACCGAAAAACGGGCCAGATGCTCACGATCACGGATATGGTTTCGGATACAACGGCACTCCTCAGTTTGGTGGAGAAAGCGTTCCGGGAGCAGCAGCAGGTGATGCCGCAGAATAACCTTGAAGAGCGGGGGTACTTTCTGCGCGACGGTCGGTTTTTTCTCCCGGCCAATGTCGGAATGAGCCCCAGAGGCATGGTATTTTATTATAATCCCTACGAAATTGCGGCCTATGCCGTTGGGCCGATCCAGGTAACAGTGCCCTATACCCAGCTCGACGGGATTCTGCAGAAAGACTGGTACTGAGGGTTTCCTGGGTTGGCTGCAGGTGCAAATCACTAAATTGATTGGCCAGAAAAACATTTGCCCGTCGTAATTCCGTAAGTTTGCTCCACAAGATGTGCCTGTCACTGCCTGGTGAGAGGTGCCGGGTTTATGTATGAGAACAAAGTGGATTGCCCCGGTTGCTGTCAGCAGCCTGATTTTACTTTTATTTTTCTGGTTTAAGGTTATTCGGTTTCAGGGGCTGTACTACACCTTCAATGACATGTACATCTTTCTGCAGGCGTCATGCAGCTGGATGGATGGGCGGCCCTTACTTTACGAAAACATATGGGGGTACGACGACCGAATTCATAACAACTACGCCATGTTGTTGTGGGGGCCGCTCATTTATGTAGCGGGTCCGTATGCGGTATTTACAATTCAGACAGGCCTTTCGCTGTTAAGTTATAGCTTGTTATTACGCCAGCTCAGCGGCCGAATGGCAAATTGGGCTATTTGGTTTATGCTGTTCGTTTTGCTGGTAGGACCCGTTTGGTTCTGGTTCAACGATCACCCAGGCATTGGCTGGCATCCCGAATTGACGTATTTTCCCCTTTCCATTCTCTTTATTCTGGCTTTGCAGGCAAACCGGCCTGGCTGGTTCGTGCTCACTGCTTTACTAATCATCCTTGTTAAGGAAGATGGGGCCTTACTGGCCGGAGCCATTCATCTGGCGTTTCTGAGCATACAATACCTGGCCGGAAATCGCCAGCGAAACATTTTTGGCATACTGACACAGCCGAGGCTCTGGCTGGTACTCATCAGCTGGGCTATTGTGTTTATCGCTGGGATGGCGTTCTTATCCTATAAAAATCACGCGGCTGAGCCGGAACCCCGTTTACAGCAAGCGTTGCTGGCGATTCAGAACGGGTTGCATGACCGGGTCTTTATCCGCAGGAATGGCCTGTTGTTTATCCAAACTGTAGCCCTGTTGTTACCCTCCATTGGTGCGTTGCTGTTCGGATTGTATCAGGTGAACTGGCGACAAACGGGCAGCATTCTGCTGGTATACGTAGTAGCCCAGGCAGCCCTGCTGGCGTCAAACTGGGTGCAGGGGGCAACCTACTATGGCACAAACCCCTACTTTGACCTGGTTTCGCTGACCTGGCCCCCTCGGTTTGTGCTTGTCTACACGTTCTCCGTAACCTACTGCCTGCTCGTGTGGGTTCTGTTCGGAGCTGGCAAGTCCGTATTTTCCTGGAAACCACTGCTGATCGGTTCACTGCTCATCGGTAGTCAACTGCCCATTGTCCAGTATGGGCGTCCCGATTATCGGTGGGTTACGCTACTCCGTAATATGGTAAAACATCAGTACGACCCGATCAAGGAACCTATGCTTCCCGAATCCGATGTGGCTATTATCCGTAACCTGGGCCAAACCATCCCGGCGCACTCCAATGTGTTTATCTTCGATTTTCTGATCCCGTTTTTTTATCAGCATTACAACATCTGGCCAACCGAAAAGCAGTGGGAGGATGCTGATGTGGCGGTAATTCCCAAGAAAGACTTTCAGAATCTTAGCCAATATTTGCCCAGGGTAATGAAGCATCCTTACCGGGCTATTCAGTTAAAGGACTATACTATTTACGTGACGCCAGCCTATGAGCCGTACGTGAAATCGTCGTTATTACAAAAAATCGCGCTGCAATGACGCTGGAACAATTCAATAATTCTCTTGCCCAAAGCCAGCCCCCTGCTGACCTGCATCCGGTAGTGAAAGGGCTTTGGTACGATGCCAATGGCGATTGGGAGCAAGCCCATTCCATTGCCCAAAGCCGCGAAGGGGAGCCGCGCTACGATCGGCTGCATGCCTATCTGCACCGAAAAGAAGGCGACCGGTTCAACGCCAGTTACTGGTATCGGCGGGCCGGAGCTACCTTTTTCGAGGGCTCTTTACAGGACGAGTGGACTGCGCTGGTGACGCAATTTTTATAGACCGGTCAGGGAATGTAGGGGCCTCCCGTTTCGCCCCAGCCCCAGGTTGGCATTGGGGCGTCTACCTGCTCGCTGACGACGCCTGCCCTGGAGTTGATCACGGCCAGGCGGGAACCCCATTCTAGATAGCCGACCAGTGCCGACCGAAACTCCGGGTCGTCGGGTAGACCGACTACGTCGGCCGTATCGAGGATCAGACCAATCCAGCGCTGCCGTTGGCTCTCCGTGAGGTGCTTCCCCAAATGGTGATGAATCATTTCGTAATGACTCCCTTCTTCCGTACTGTACGTAGCCGGGCCGCGGAAGACTTCGGCAATAAAATGAGCCACATGACGGGCATGATCAGCAGACATACCCTGAAAGACGGGGGCCAGCACCGCGTCTTCCTTAACTCGCTGGTAAAATAAATCGGTCCAGGCTTCAAACTTTTCCATACCGCCCGCCCACTCGTATAAAGTAGGTACCGCTGCTTTTGGGGTTGTGTTCATCTGAGAGGTCTTAAGTTACTGGTCAAATTACAAAAAAAGGCCGCATTCGTACGAATGCGACCTGCGTCTGTCGATGAATAAGTAATATCTATTAAGCCATTTCTTCGGTCGTCAGCAGGGTGCTCACGTTGGTCAATGGCAGGTTGAATGCGTCGGCAACGCCTTTATAAACCACTTTGCCATCCACGACATTCAATCCCATTTTGAGATCCGTGTTGTCGAGGCAAGCCTGCTGCCAGCCTTTGTTGGCTAGTTGCAGCGCATAGGGCAAGGTGGCATTGGTCAGGGCAAGCGTACTCGTGTAAGGAACCGCACCCGGCATGTTGGCAACGCAGTAATGAACGACACCGTCGATAATGAAGGTTGGGTTTTCGTGCGTGGTCGGGCTGCATGTTTCGATGCAACCGCCCTGATCAACTGCTACGTCTACCAGCACTGTACCTGGCCGCATCTGTTTCAGCATTTCCCGCGTAATAAGGTGGGGAGCTTTGGCGCCAGGAATCAGCACGGCACCAACAATCAGGTCGCACACTTTGATCATCTCCCGAATGTTGTATTCGTTCGACATCATTGTCTGCACGTTTGGCGGCATGATGTCCGATAGGTAGCGCAAACGGGCCAGGCTTACATCCATAATGGTCACGTGCGCGCCAAGACCCGCAGCCATCTTAGCGGCCTGTGTACCTACGATACCACCGCCCAGAATAAGTACGTTCGCTGGTTTTACCCCCGGTACGCCCCCGAGTAGAATGCCCCGGCCTTTCAGTGGTTTTTCCAGATATTTTGCTCCTTCCTGAATCGCCATCCGGCCAGCTACTTCCGACATGGGAACCAGCAGGGGTAAACTACGGTCAGGGCGCTCGACGGTTTCATAGGCCAGGCAAACTGCTTTTTTAGCCAGCATGGCCTGGGTCAGCTCTTCCGACGAAGCAAAGTGAAAATACGTAAACAGCAACTGGTCCTGTTTGATCAGGTTGTATTCACTGGCAATCGGCTCTTTCACTTTCATGATCATTTCGGCAATGCCGTAAACGTCTTCGATGGTCGGGAGCATGAAGGCACCAGCCGCAATGTATTCCTCGTCTTCAAACCCACTGCCTTCACCGGCATTTACCTGTACATAAACCGTATGGCCATGCTTACGTAGTTCGGTTACACCAGCGGGCGTTAGTGCCACGCGGTTTTCGTTGTTTTTAATTTCCTTTGGAACACCAATAACCATGACGAATAAGTACGATTGGAGGGTTGTTTAATTGCTTGTTACAAAGGTAAAGGCGCTATATTTGTTTTCTAATAGAAACTTGTTTTTTAGGATTAAATCCTAATATGGACTCTTCTAGAAGGAAAAAAGTCTATATGTAATGGAATAAAATGATTAAAGCCGTAAAAATGCCGCAATGCAAGGTTTAGACAAAACAGATCGCCAAATCCTGATGCTGTTACAGCAGAATGCCCGACTGACGATACAAGAGATCGGGCAGCAGATCAACCTATCGAAAACGCCCGTTCATGAGCGTATCAAACGACTCGAACGGGAAGGGGTCATTGAGCGCTACGTGACAATTTTGGATAAGAAAAAACTCGGTAATTTATTGATCGTTTTCTGCCAGGTCACGCTCGACCGGCAGACCCGTGATGCCTTCGCCGATTTCGAAACGGCAGTGCGCGTTCTGCCCGACGTTCTGGAGTGCAATCGCGTGTCGGGCACGTTCGACTATCTGATCAAAATCGTCAGCCGCGACATGGAAACGTATAATTACTTTTATCAGGAACAACTGTCCGTTATTCCGGGTACGCTGCACATCAGTAGTTTTTTTGCAATGGCCGACGTAAAAAACTCGACGGTCATTCCGATAGAATAGGCTGTATGGCTCCGTGTCGCCGACGGCTTTCACGCGCGGTTACACTGGGCAATTTTAATAAGGCTGAGCCGTATGAGCTATATCTTCTGCTCGTAATTGACATGCTTCTTTTGCCCCGGTGCCGTATCGACGGGGTATGCAATCTGGCCATTGCGCTGATTGGTGGCTACGTGTTTTCTGGGCGCGTTGATGGGCAGTTGGTACCAACCCGATACCGCTGCGTGTCGGAGTAAGAGAACGTCCGCCCCTGCAGCATTTCATCGTCGGAGAACTAGACCATCGACCAGAACGGCAGATGGGTTGCCCGTTTGATTCGTTTCCATAACAAGATTGGATAGATTTACCATAGGGCCAGTCTAACGGGAGAGCTAACAAATGGTTTGGCGAAACGACGGTTAGTTAGAGTAGTATCCGGCGGAATTGTGATTTATTGATTCGACCTGTTTCTTTTCGTTATTGATCTTTATGAAGGTACACTACTTACCTCTTCTCTGCCTGCTGGGCAGCGCCCTGACCGGGCAGGCCCAAAGCTGGCAACCCGTAGTCACCCAGAATACCTGCTCGACCCGGCATGAGAACGCGGCTACGCTGATTGGTGATAGCCTATATGCAGTCGGTGGGCGCGGCATGAAACCATTGGAAGCGCTGAATCTGAAAACGCTTGTTTGGCAGACGCTTCCTACGCCACCCGTCGAAATGAATCACTTTCAGGCCATTACATACAATGGAGAACTTTATGTGCTGAGTGCCTTCCAGGGGAAATACCCGCATGAAACGCCCCTGCCAACCATCTATATTTATAGTCCCAAGCAAGGCAAATGGCGTACTGGTCCCGAAATACCAAAGGAACGGCTACGGGGATCGGCGGGGGTAGTGGTCTACAAAAACAAAATTTATATGGCCTGTGGCATCATTGACGGCCACTACGATGGCCATGTCGCTTGGTTTGACGAGTATGACCCGAAAACCAATACCTGGAAACGACTGCCCGATGCCCCCCGCACCCGTGACCATATCACGGCTGCTATGGTTGGCGACAAGTTGTACCTGGCAGGTGGCCGCAATTCGACGGCGCGTATCAATAAAGTGCTCGAAACGACGATTGCCGAGGTGGATGTGTACGACTTCAAAACAGGACGTTGGGAAACACTGCCGGCCAGTTCCAATATTCCAACGCAACGAGCGGGGGCCACGGCGGTGACCCAGGGCGGTAAAGTCTGGATTATCGGTGGTGAAACCGTGCAGCTACTGGCGCATAACGAAGCCGAAGCACTCGATCCTAAAACAAACAAATGGACCGCCGGACCAACCTTGAAACAGGGCCGACATGGTACGCAGGCCGTTGTGCATGAGGGCAAGATTTACATCGTTGCGGGCTCGGCCAATCATGGTGGCGGACCGGAACTGAACACCGTTGAAGTATTGAAATAAGGCCGAATAGTGTAGCTGGTACAGCGTATTCACAAAAACGTCATTTTATTCTTTCCGATCATTTATGAAACCATTCCTGCACGTACTTTCTATTATTCTGTTTGCCTCCAGCTTATCATCTGCGCAAAAAGTAGCCAGTAAGGAGGAGTGGGTGTCTATTTTTAATGGCAAAGATTTAACCGGATGGGACATAAAGATTGCCGGGCGACCGCTAAACGACAATTATCAAAACACGTTTCGCGTCGAAAAGGGCATCATGCGTGTTTCCTACGATCAGTATAAGACTTTCGATGGAAAATACGGGCATATCTATTACAACAAGCCTTATTCCTATTATCGAGTGCGGTTCCAGTATCGATTTGTAGGAAATCAAACCCCGGAGGGTGATGCCTGGAATGTTCGCAATAGCGGCATTATGCTCCACTCGCAATCGGCCGAAAGTTTGTCGCTTAATCAAACGTTCCCTGTTTCCCTGGAAATGCAGTTACTGGGTGGTCTGGGTAAGGGCGAGCGGCATACGGGCAACCTGTGTACCCCCGGCACGCAGGTGCACATGAATGGAGAACTCCAAACCGAACATTGCACGGATTCCAAGTCAAAAACGTATGACGGCGACCGCTGGGTAAGGGCCGAAGCGATTGTGCTGGGCGATTCGATTATCCATCACCTCATTGAGGGCGATACCGTACTGAGCTATCAGCGTGCACAGGTTGGCGGTGGTTTTGTTAGTCACAACCACGATTGGTCGGCTGGCAAATTCAGTGCTGAGGCTGCGAATTACTGGATCAAGCGGGCCAATACGCCACTTGGCAGCGGATTCCTGGCCTTACAGGCCGAAAGCCATCCCATCGATTTTCGGGATATAGAGGTGCTCGATCTTACAGGCTGTATGAATCCGAAAGCCCTGAATTACAAGGCCTACTACGTGAAAGCGGACAACACGAAATGCCGGTATAAGAAATGAAACGCGTCACGGCTATCGACATAACCCGTGGGTTGGTCATGGTGATTATGGCCCTGGATCACGTTCGGGATTTGCTGCACACACCCGCCCTCACTCAAAATCCGACCGATCTGGCGACGACGACCCCCGCGATCTTTATGACCCGGTGGATTACCCATTTATGCGCCCCAACGTTTGTTTTTCTGTCGGGTACATCGGCTTATTTATCGTTGAGAAAGCAGCAGGCCGCCAATGGCGATGACAGATCGGCCCGCCGATTTTTGCTCAAGAGAGGCCTCGTTCTGGTACTGCTCGAATTGACGGTTGTCAACTTCGCCTTCTGGTTCGATATTCAGTTCCAATCGTTACTTTTGCAGGTAATTTACGCCATCGGTGGCGGGTTGATTATCCTGTCGCTCCTGGCGAAATTGCCCGTTAAGTGGGTTGGTATCATTGGTCTTGTCATTATGTTTGGGCATAATATCCTGCAACTGGTACCCACGTTCACAAATCCGGCGGCTAAACTCGTTTGGGCGCTGTTATTCCGGACGGATGTCTTTCCGGTTAGCCCGCATTTTGCTATGTTAGCGGGCTATCCGCTCATTCCCTGGCTGGGAATCATGCTCGTCGGCTTTGCGACCGGCCAGTTGATGGAACGACCGATTGAGCAGCGAAAACCGCTGCTATTACGCATTGGTTTGGGGGCCTTGCTGTTATTTATTCTGCTGCGTTTCCTGAATGTCTACGGCGACCCGGCGCCCTGGTCTACTCAGCAAACCGGCCTGTTCACTGTGCTGTCGTTTATCAACGTCACCAAATACCCGCCTTCGCTTTTGTACGCGCTGCTCATGCTTGGCCTGATGTTCCTCTTCCTGTCGGCAGTGGATGGGAAAGATAACGCCCTCACCCGCTGGTTGACCGTGTATGGGAAAGTGCCGATGTTCTATTACATTTTACACTGGTATCTGGTGCATCTGGCGATGATCGGCATGAGTCTGCTTCAGGGATACTCGCTGGCCGATTTACCAACGGGGCCACTGAACTTCGGCCGCCCGGCCAACGCGGGGATCTCTCTGGGCGGGGTTTATCTGGTGTGGATCGGGCTGGTTATGCTGTTGTATCCCCTTTGTAAATGGTATGGCAAATTCAAACCAGCCCACCCGGAGATTGGCTGGTTGCGGTATGTGTAGAGAAGATACTTCAGCTGGATTGTCCGTGAGATTTAGTAGATTTGTTTATAGCTGAAAACGCGAAACGTATGCAACTGCCGTTAAATATTCCCCAAATTGACCGCTTTACGGATGACGAATTAGTTCAGTTTTGTCTGGCTAATCCCGAACTGCGAATTGAGCGTGACGAAAAGGGTACTTTATTCATTGACATGTCTCCAACCCACCTTCTGACAAGTTCTAACAACAGTGAATTAAATACTGAAATTGGTATCTGGAATCGAAAAACGAAAGCAGGAAGAGTTATCGACTCAAACGGCGGTTTCTTTCTGAAAGATAAATCCATGAAGGCACCCGACGTTGCCTGGATACGACGCGAACAATGGGATGCCCTAAGCAAGAAAGAGAAACATTCGTTTCCGCATTTGGCACCGGACTTTGTGCTTGAACTAGCCAGCGATTCGGATGACCTCGATACTGTCAAGGAGAAAATGGAGAAGTGGCTTGCCAATGGTGTCCGACTGGCGTGGTTAATCTCACCAGAAGAAAAATTGACGTATATCTATCGCCCTGAACAACCCGTCGAAACAAAAGCCTTTACAGAGACACTCTCCGGTGAGGATGTGATGATCGGCTTTGAGACGGTATTGGCTGACATTCTGGAGGAGTAAGTTTAGTCTTAGGAAAAAACAAGAACGCCGAACGAATGTCCGTTCGGCGTTCTCAAATCACTAAATCAACGACCTCTTTACAACGCTCCGGCTTTAATGTCCTCGACAACGGCAGGGTCAAGTAAGGTAGAGGTGTCGCCAAGGCTGCTGGTTTCACCCTCCGCAATTTTGCGCAGAATACGGCGCATAATTTTTCCCGAGCGGGTTTTGGGAAGGCCCGTTACAAACTGAATTTTGTCCGGTTTGGCAATGGGACCAATAACCCGGCTGACCGTTGCCAGAATATCGCGTTTGGTCAGGTCGGCATCATGACCTTCGGGTACCTGATCGGTGATGACATACGCGTAAATGCCCTGACCTTTAATGTCGTGCGGGTAGCCGACTACGGCGCTCTCTACCACACCCGTGTGCATGTTGATCGCATTTTCCACTTCGGCGGTGCCAATGCGGTGTCCTGATACGTTCAATACATCATCGACCCGCCCCGTAATCCGATAGTATCCATCTTCGTCGCGGAGACACCCGTCGCCCGTAAAATAGAGCCCCGGATAAGTGGCAAAGTAGGTCTGGCGGCAGCGTTCATGGTCACCGTAGGTTGTGCGAAGCAGTCCCGGCCAGGGGAATTTTATGCATAAGTTACCACTGACGCCGTTGCCTTCGATTTCTACCCCATTTTCGTCAACCAGAATGGGTTGAACCCCCGGTAGTGGAAGCGTAGCGTAAGTCGGTTTCGTCTTGGTAATTCCGGCTAAGGGCGAAATAAGAATCCCGCCCGTTTCGGTTTGCCACCAGGTGTCCACAATGGGACAGCGGTTTTTCCCGATATGGTCGTCGTACCAATGCCAGGCTTCCTCATTGATTGGTTCACCCACCGAGCCAAGTACCTGCAAACTGCTCAGGTCGTGGTTTTCAACCAGGTCCAGCCCGAAACCCATTAACGACCGAATAGCGGTTGGGGCAGTATACAGGATGTTGACATTGTGCTTGTCCGTAATATCCCAGAAGCGTCCGGCATCAGGATAGGTCGGTACACCTTCAAAAAGCAGCGATGTCGCGCCACTGGCCAAGGGACCGTATACGATATACGAGTGCCCGGTAATCCAGCCAATATCGGCGGTGCAGAAGAAAACCTGACCCGGTTCGTACTGAAACACGTTCTGGAAGGTATAGGTGGCATACACCATGTACCCCCCGCAGGTATGCACAACGCCTTTGGGTTTGCCCGTTGAGCCGGAGGTATACAGAATGAACAGCATGTCTTCGGCGTCCATCTCCTCAGCGGGACAATCGGCGGTGACCTGTTTGAGTTCCTGCTCCCACCAGACGTCGCGCCCTTTGAGCATCGAAACGGGTGTACGGGTACGCGTCAGGACAATGACCCGTTGAACGGTCGGGCAACCCAGCAACGCATCATCGACCGTGCTCTTCATCGGAATCTCTTTATTTCCCCGATACGCGCCATCCGATGTGATGATCAGTTTGCACTGCGCATCGTTGATACGGTCGGCGATACTCTGGGCCGAAAATCCACCAAACACGACGGAATGGATCGCCCCGACGCGGGCACAGGCCAATACCGCAATGGCCAGTTCGGGAACCATCGGCATATACACGCAAACCCGGTCGCCTTTCACCACGCCATTCCGTTTCAGGACGTTGGCAAACCGACAAACCTGGTCGTGGAGCATGCGGTAGGTGAGCGTAACCCCGGCTTCATTCGGGTCGTTTGGTTCCCAGATAATAGCGGGTTGATCGCCCCGTGTAATCAGGTGACGGTCGAGGCAGTTTTCGGTAATATTCAGTTTGCCACCAATGAACCACTTGACATTCGGTTCGGTGAAGTTCCATTGTAGGGTTTTGGTCCAGGGTTTGCGCCACTGAAATTCCTGGGCTATTTCGGCCCAGAACGATTCAGGATCGTCTACACTCTTTTGATAAGCTGTCTGGTATTCGTCAAAGGTTCGGATACGCATGGGTTTGTGACGTTGTTGGGGAATTGTTGTATTCAGCCGTTAAAGGTAAAACGGTCTTCTGAATTTTGGCGCACGTTTATCGGCCAAACTTCCTGATTGACCGGTAATGGTAAGGGTATTGTCAGAAAAAGAGCTTCCTTGCCCGTCAATCGTCATACTCGCCCTGCAGTGCATAAAGGCCAAATCGAATCAAACCGCCCACAATAAGGGGCATCAGGACAAAAACGATGATGATACCAAAAACCAGATCGTCTGTCTTGCCGGAGGTGAGTTTGGGCAAGCCCAGCGTCGTAATGCCAAAATAACCAGCCAGGGCGGCCAGGGCCAGCCAGAGGAGGCCTAAGTATCGTTTTACTGTATTCATATAGTTAAAAGTTGGCTTGTTGTAATTAGGAGTTTGGGGCCGGATTAATTGATTACACTAAACAAGCGACGAATAATTTTTTATTAGTCCCCGGTTTTTAACCGGGGAAACCGCCGAAAAATACCCGTGTTTCCTCAACCGTTTCAACGGTTTAAGCATCTGGCAAACCGTTGAAACGGTTAAGGAAACACGGTCTTACTTTTGTAAACCCACCGCTAAAGCGATGTGCTGATAGCGGGTTGATTCGGAGCTTATTTAATACAATTCACTTAACCCGGCGAGAATAAAAAAAAGATTTTTACGTTGCTAGTCAATGACTTGTGCTCGGTTTCTGATGTAGAAGAGGCCAATCAGTAAACTTACACCGGCCACAATAATTGGGTACCAGAGTCCTTCCAGATACGGGGCTGCGTAAGGCAGCGCCTTCCCGGCTTTATCCGCGGCTAGATTGGCTTCATTAGCTCCGGTAGCCAGATACGTCGCCACGGCGGGCAGCAAGCCGCCAAAGACACCATTGCCGATATGGTACGGCAACGACATCGACGTGTACCGAATTTTGACGGGAAACATCTCCACCAGAAAAGCGGCAATCGGGCCGTATACCAGCGTGACGAAGATTACCTGAATAAATACCAGCCAGATCAGCCGCCACCGATCACTGTCATTTACCGTCACCGTCCGTTTAACGTCGGGTTTCGCTGGTTCGGCAGCAGGGTCAGCAGAACGCTTTAGTTTGGTCACCTCCGTTAACAGGGTACCGTCGGTGTAGGTACGCTTGAGGGTACGGGTCATGATGGTGCCCCCCGCGCCTTTCGGGTCAGGCGTTACGGTCGAGTCAGCCGAGAAACCAGTCGTAACCTCCTGCTTATTCTTCACGTTGGTCGTCTGATACATCGACTCGTAAATGGTCCGGTAGGAGAGAATGGCCACCAGCATACCGAACAGCATGATGCCCTTCCGGCCGATTTTGTCCGACAGCCAGCCGAAAACCACAAAGAACGGGGTGCCCATGAGCAGCGCCACCGTCATCAGTTCATCGGACTGAATGGCGTCGACATTACAGACCGTTTTCACAAAATTCATGGCGTAGAACTGGCCGGTATACCAGACAACGCCCTGCCCCATGGTAGCCCCAAATAAGGCCAGCAATACAAATTTGAAATTGTATTTGTTGCCAAAGCTTTCCTTAAGCGGATTCGTTGATGTTTTGCCCTCGGCTTTCGCTTTGGCAAACAGAGGGGACTCGTGCATGTTTTTCCGGATGATGTAAGAAATAAGCACCATCAGAATCGATACCAGGAAGGGAACGCGCCAGCCCCATTCATCGAAATCGTCTTTCGACATTGATTTGCGGGTGAGCAGGATGACCAGCAGAGACACAAACAGGCCAATGGTGGCCGTCGTCTGAATCCAGGATGTCCAGTAGCCCCGCTGCCCCACGGGTGAGTACTCCGCCACGTAGGTAGCGGCTCCCCCGTATTCACCCCCCAGGGCGAGTCCCTGCAGAAGTCGGAGCACCAGAACCAGCGTAGGGGCCAGGTAGCCAATGGTATCATAACTCGGAATCAGGCCGATAAGGAAGGTGGCACCACCCATCAGCATGAGCGTGACCATGAACGTATATTTACGCCCAATCAAATCGCCCAGACGGCCAAAGAAAAGGGCGCCAAAGGGCCGGACAATAAATCCGGCCGCAAACGTAGCCAGTGTGGAAAGGAAAGCGGCCGTTGGGTTACCCTCCGGAAAAAACTTGGTGGCCAGCACGGTAGCCAGCGATCCGAAAATGTAAAAGTCGTACCATTCAATGAGCGTGCCAACCGATGAGGCCCCGATGACGCTGATCAAACTGCGTGTGCCGGACGTAGTTTTAGGTGCTTCTGTAAGCATAAAAAGTAGGGAAGTAGGCTTTATTTCCAGTAAGCCATTCTAACCCTACTTCCTACTGTAAATGAGCTGCTCAGAAAGGAGACACCTATTGCCCTGGATGGCTGTCAGGGGGCCAGCCGTTCCAATTGCCACGGTTGTGTACCATCCGCCCGGCGATACTGAATGCGGTCGTGTAACCGACTGGGACGACCCTGCCAGAACTCCAGCGTATAGGGCACCACCCGAAACCCACCCCAGTAAGGCGGGCGGGGCACTGCCTGGCCCGCAAACTGAGTTTCCAAATCACGCTGCCGACGTTCCAGCACCTCTCGACTGTCGATAACCGAGCTTTGGTGCGATACCCAGGCGCCAATCTGGCTACCCCGTGGGCGACTGTTGAAGTAGGCATCCGACTCTTCAGCACTAACTCTTTCGACAACTCCCTCAATGCGAATCTGGCGTTCGAGCTGGGGGTAAAAAAAGGTCAGGGCAGCAAAAGGCTGTTGAGTCAGCTCACGGCCTTTGCGGCTTTCGTAGTTTGTGTAGAAGGCAAACCCCGTCTCCGACACATCCTTAAGCAAAACAATCCGCCCGTCAGGACGTCCTTCAGCGGTCACTGTACTCAGGTGCATCGCATTGGGTTCAGGGACACCCGCCTGAAGCGCTGCGTCGAACCACTGTCGGAATTGAGCAAACGGGTCCGGTGAAACATCAGTGGTGTCTAACCCGTTTAGGGTATATTCATTTCGTAAGTCGCTGATTGCTGAAGGCATTGGATAAGTTGGGTTAATGGCTTTTCGATGACCCTACTACAAGAAAATCCGCATATTGTCGTACTTTTGCAAAAGTAATCGGTACGTTCCCAACATGGCAAACCAAGAACAGGAAATTAACCAGCAGCCGGAAGTCCAAAACCTGGCTACTGACTCGCTGGCAGTCAATACTCCCGAAGATAACTCCACACCCGTTTCGGAGCCAACCACTCCAGAACCTGCTGTAGAGGATAGTGAAACAACTATGTCCGATCCAGTAGATACGGCTGCAAATGCGCAGCCTGAATCCGTTGATGTCGTTAAAGCAACGGAAACAACAAATCAAACATCGGTAGATGAATCAACGCCAGAAGTTTCATCGGTAACGGTTTCCCCCGTTGCAGAAGACGAAATTTCGGCATCTGCTGCGCCCGTTGCATCAGAAAATACAGACCAGCCTGCCGCTGAGCCAACACCGGAAACAAGTGAGCCTGCGGCTGAAGCGACTCCGGACAGTACGACATCGGTGGCCGATGACAGCGCGTCGGAGCCAACGTCCGAAGCCGCCGTTGTTGAGGAGATGACGGCGCAATACGCTGAGGTTCACGAGCCAGAAGACGAAACACCGGTGCCATCAACGGTCGATTACAGCCAGTTCTCGAAGCAGGATTTCGTCAACCTACTCGAAACGCACCTGGCAGCAATCAGTCTTGCCAGCGTTACGCCCGGCGATTTTAAAAAGGCCGATCAGGTACTGAAAGAAGTAAAACCCCTGTTCGACCAGATGAAGCGGGCCGAGCGGGAAGCGGCTTCACAGGTATACATCGCCGAAACCGGTTCTGAGGAAGGATTCGAGTACAAGTACGACGATGCCGTTCAACGGTTCGATGAGTTGTACAAGCTGATCAAGAGCCAGAAAAATACCTATTTCCAGAATCTGGATAAAGCCAAAGATACCAACTTTGCCTCGAAAACGGACCTGTTGACCCGTTTACGTGAACTGGTGGAAACGGACGAAAACAATGCCGGCGATCCGAAAGTAAGCTGGAACGAGTTTAAGAAAATCCAGGATGAGTGGAAGGCCGCCGGAAATATGAATTCTCCGCACAATGCTACCCTCTGGGCTACCTACCATGCGCTGGTTGACCGTTATTACAGCAACCGGAACATTTATTTTGAATTAAAAGAACTTGATCGGAAGCGCAACACCAACCTGAAAACAGAGGTGATCGAGAAAGTCGAAGCGATGGCTAAAGCTGCGGAAGAAACGCCCGTTACGCGCCAGACGATCGACGAAGCCAACGCGCTGTTCGAAGAATACAAACACATCGGTCCGGCTCCTAAGGCCGAGCAGGAAGTACTTTGGGGCCGCATGAAAGCCGCTCTGGATGTACTGTACGAAAAACGCCGGGGCCAAACCAATGAACAGCGGAAAGAGTCGGCGCAGTTGTACGAAGAAAAGTCAGCTATTTACGAAGAGTTAGTACCCATTACCTCATTTTCGTCGAACAGTATTAACGACTGGAACGACAAAACGAAGGCGGTAATGGCTTTGCAGGACCGCTGGAATGCCATCAAAGGGCCAATGCCGCGCGAAGAAGGCAAGGAACTTAGTAAGAAATTCTGGGCTGCTCTGAAAACGTTCTTCCACAACAAGGGTGAGTTTTTCCGGCAACTTGAGAGCAAGCGGGAAGAGAACCTACGGGCCAAAACCGAACTTTGCGAACAGGTAGAAGCTATCCTGGCTGCCGGGGAGGAGTCGCCCGAAATCACGCAAACGGTTATCGAGCTGCAACGCCAGTGGAAAAACATCGGCCAGGTGCCTGAGAAACAGAAGAACACTATTTTTGACCGATTCAAAGCGGCCTGCGATGCGTTCTTCAACAAAAAGCGGTCGAAAAATCAGGAGACCGAACGTGAATTCGAAGGGAATCTGGCCAGCAAACTTGCGCTGATCGAACGAATTGAAGCCGCAGCCACAGCGAACGCTGATCTGTCTCAACTCAACGAGTTCAAGAAAGAGTGGAACAGTATTGGTTTCGTTCCTAAGAAAGATATGCAGTCGACCCAGAAGCGGTATATCAATGCAATCAACGCACTGGTTGGCGCAACGGGTAAAATTCCGGCGAAAGATAAAGAGCGGATCATGCTCCAGAGCGAAGCCGAAGCAACCCGTGCGGGTGGTCGTGGCGATCGGGATCGTGGTGACTATAGCCGGGGTAACCGCGACGGAGGCAATCCGGATAACAAACGCGAAAGCGATATCCGTCGGCGCATCACCTCAATTGAAAACGATATTGCTACGTATCGGAACAACATTGAGTTTTTTGCCCGCTCGAAAAACGCCGATAAACTCCGCGCTGATATCGACAGGAAAATTGCCGATGCTGAAAAACAACTGGACGACCTTCGACACCAGTTGCGTGTAGCTCAGGCGTAATCTCCTGATAGACAAAATAGAAAGTGGCCTGATTCAAAACCAGGCTACTTTTTTTTGCTTTTTTTAGCATTGATCTTGCACCGAAGGCTCAAAACCACTACTTTTGCATCACAATTCGGAAACGAGTTGGGAGTTGTTGCCAGTGTCGGATAGCGGTCGATTCCGCCTGATTTGTAATCAGGATGCGCAAGCGCGTCGGGGGTTCGAATCCCTCCACTGGCTCATTGATAATCAAAGAGTTATAAACGAAAAACCGCTTTCAGTGATGTTGGCGGTTTTTCATTTGCATACAGTGGCTTTTATATGCGACTTATCTCAACGTTCCAACCGTATCGTTTCGAACTCAAATTGGTAGGGTTGTAATTGGCCTCCTGCTCATTGCATCGCTCGACCAATGTAAGCAGCCCAGTGTACCTGTACCAGCTAACACGAAACCCACTCGGGACGATAATATGGCGATGGGAAATCCCGATGGAGCAAGTCGTCAGAGTCAAGCCTCAACGCTTACCTGATTACGCGTCCTACCTATTCGCTTTCCTACAATCAATCCACTATTGCTAATTGGTGCAGCTGGCATTTAAGCTTAGCCTGGAAGGGGTCAGCCACCCGCTACGCTGGTAACTTCATCCCAGATCAATCATTACCAACTACGTGGTATCAGGTCCGGCATACTGATTACATCAACACTGGCTTTGACCGAGGCCACCCCTGTCCGGGAATCGTAGTGTAAACGGGTTGGCTCATCATTTACGTATTTAAGAAGCTGTTTGAGTTAGCAAGTTTGGAAACGAGAAAGCCGCCAATCGGGGTTAAGTTGTGTGCAGCAACCTTATTCCTCCGACCTGACGGCCTCTCAATGGCAAGGTATCGAAAAACTTATTTGTGTCAAACGAAAAAGCGTTTGGCCACTCCAGCGAATCGTCGAGGCCATCTTTTAGCTGACAAAAAACGGTATTATTTGGCGAGACCTGCCCGAAGGGTTTCCGCCTTGGCAGACCGTCTACTGGTACTTTCGAAAGTGGGCCAAGAACGATACTTTATTAGTGATAGCCAATGAGTTGACTATGATTAGCCGCCTTAGAGTCGATAAAAAACCCTTGCCTACGGTGGCCATCATCGACTCGCAAAGTGTCAAAAACAGTTCGACTGCTACCCAGCACATTGGCTTTGATGGGGGTAAGTTGGTCAAGGGCCGTAAACGCTTTTTGATCGTCGATACAATGGGGCACTTGCTGTGGACCGATGTACGACCCGCCAACGTAGCCGATGGCAAAGCGGGGATTTTGCTTTGGGAGCAAGCCGAACACCTGAATCCTTTGCTGGACGATTTAGTGTTGATGTATGCTGACAGTACGTTTGGCGGTCATTTTAAAGAGCCGTTAGAAACCATATATGCTATGCGGGCCATCATTCCAAAGTCTCCCATCACCAATCAACCTGCTAGTAATAAGCTAATTATTCACCAATGGCGATGGATAGTGGAGCGGACTATTTCTTGGTTAGGCAACAATCGACGGTTGGCTAAGGACTACGAGCGCACCCTCTTATCTGCCCAAGCTTTTATTTGGATCGCTCACATCAGGCGTACCATCAAACGAGTTTGGCCATAACTCAAACAACTTCTAAGTGATTACTTTGCACATCTACATAGGCTACTAATAAGCGATAACCTGACTGTTTACCGTCTCCTTATAATAAGCACCGCACGTTCACGCGTTAAAAAATCGCTTGTAAGCCTCTCGCTAGAATATTTTACATACATTCCCGTCTGTAGCGTCCCCGATCTAGCAACATCGGCCCACCAGCCACTCTTCTCGCAGCCGGATAACTAATTGACTTAATAATGTTCCATTTATCGGCTTAGTAATAAACTCGCTGGCACCAAGTATCTGTGCCCGTTGTCGATCCTGCTCCTGATCAGATGTGGTCAGAATAACAATAGGCGTATACTGGTAAAGCGGGTGTTCCCGAAGTTGTTTCAGTGCCTCAAATCCGTTAAGCCGGGGCATATTCAAATCCAGAATAATTAATTCAGGTGTCGATCCGCTTTGTTCCAGGGCTTCTAATAAGGCCAGACCGTCGTGAGCAAAGGCAAGCTGGCATTGGGGGCTATTCTTAGCGAAGGCACTATTTAGCAAGTAACGGTCGTCTTCATCGTCATCGGCCACAAAGACGCAGGTGTAAGAGTTTTTGGTCATCAGTAAGGCTGAAGGTTACAATGAATAAAAAGGAGAATCTTAATAGTCTTTTATGTGATCATCCTGTCATTAGACAATATTACAATGAATTTAGGTAGCATGTGCTTGGTTTGTTACTTTATCGACTAACTAGTTCACTGAACAAAGAACGTCTGAATGCGCTTATCCTAGGTAGCTGTTTTACACCACAAAATACAATACCGCTTATGGATACGATAAAGCCTTGGGTTGCCCTGCTGGATGCCGATGAAGATGACTACGTTTTCTGGCAACATGGCTTTCTCTCATGGGCCCAGCACCTGGAACTGTACTGGTTTAACTCCATTAGTGCGTATCTCACAGCAACTTCTCTGGGCAAGGATATGCCGGTGGCTTTAGTGATGGATGGCGTGATACCCGATGGAGAGGAAATGAAATGGCTAAGTACCTTACTGCTCCACCCCAGTTGTCAACGGGCCTGTCTGATTATGTTGTCGGCCGAGGTAGATGACCAACAGCGGGAAGCCTCCGTGCAGCTAGGAGCGGCAGATCATTTGCAGAAGCCATCGAGTTTGGATGAACTGAAGGCATCGATCTTGCAAGTAAGTGCGCATGTAACCGCCAGGAGCAATAACTAGTTTAACTACCTGAAGAGTCTAAACCAACTTAACGCGATGAAAAAGATAATATTAAGTAGCGCTTTACTGCTGAGCCTGATCAGCTTTCGTTTGCAAGCTCAATCGACGGCATCAGGCAGCAGCAATACCGGCAATGGTACGTCGGGGTCAACGCCCGCTCAAAATGGCTCTACAGGCCCTACTGTGTCTGGCGGTTCTGTCAGCAAGTCCACCAGCGGTGACAGTCGCAAAGGCTCAGGATCTGCACTGCCTGGTAATTCAAAGAGCACAACGGGTAGTAGCCGTGAGATGAGAAAGGCCAAGACTAGTCGCAGTACGTCGACCTCCTCAACCAATCACTAAGTATAGTCGTTGTGGGTGTAATGCCTTGTATGCCAAGAAGTTACTTTGAGTCGCCCATTGCAACACTCATGCTGGCGGGTGAAGTCTTTTCTGGGCTCACACCCACTGATGATATTGCTACCGCATTCGAGTCATTCAAATCTAAAGCCTGGGCGGTAATTGAATTAACCAATGACCCGGCACCTTACGTTACCTCCTGGAATTTACTTAACCTGTATGCCCAATCCAGCTTAGTGGAGTTCTCACAGGGTAATATCAGCGTGCTAGATAAACTGAAGAAGCAACTTGAGGCTAGTATCGAATTGATGCCCTAGCGCAATGATAGGGTATCAATTCAAGTTCTATAACATCATCTCAATTCCCTTTCCAGCCGGGCAGAAGTTGCCTCCTCTTTATCTTCTTCAGTCAATGCCTGAGTGAAGCTTATAAACTCAATCGTCAGAGCTGAATTGTTAAAGTAGACCAACCAGCTTAGTATAATGAATGATCTAATAAGGTGCCCCAAGTGCGAGTCTGATCAGGTAGCCGAGTTTGGCACTAAACAACCTATCACTCTTGAAAGCATAAGCCTAACCCGAGAAAAGGAGGATGAGGTGTTGACTGACTTATTTGCCAGCGATAACCGGGACCGGCAGTGTTTAGTTTGTGGCCATAAGTGGAATGCCGAGGAACGATCCTTCCAGCAGCAAGAAGATCAAAGCCAGCTTGATGCGCTCACGTTCGGCGATAGGAAAGAGAAGTTTTACGTCGATTACGAGTCGGGACGGGCTGACCACGCCAGGCAAAACGTCCCCGTAGAGGCAGTTGGCATCTATAAGCGGAAGGGACTAAAATCGGCTTACAAATTTCTCAAACTACTGGACTTAAAGACAGACCGCTTTAAAAAGAGGGCCTTGCTCGTTGTTTTTGGTGTAGCGTTGATCCTTGTGCTGGTGCTGTATGCACTTGTGTAAGTTTATATTTACGCAAGTGCCCGGCCATATGACGACCGGGCTTTTGCATTAGATCGGGCGCTTACTTAACTCTACTCCAGCGTTTGTTCCATTGGCGAAACCAGGGTCCTTTCTCATCAAATTTCCAGAACCCTGGCTCTCTTGTCTTGGCCTGTGGCAGAATAGCGGTCCAGCATTCACCTTTGGGCAGATCGATCAACTCATGGATACAGTCAGCTTGTACGAGGTGGGTAGTGCCAGGGGCGCGGAATACATCGTGAGACTCACCGGTTGGCGTGTAGATCCGTTCTGTGTAGCCACCATACAGGATAATACTCTGGAACGCGAACGGATGATCATGGGCATTCTCTCCGGCAACTGATTTAAAGTGGTGAATCACTAGGTCGAAGGGTAAGCCTTTGATGTGGTATTTGGTAAATTCACGATTCATTTTTTCCTTCTTAATTTTTATCATAGTCAATTCGTGGGTAGTACAGTTATATAGTCTTTCTCAATTATATTCTACTTCAAGCTGGATGTCTACCAACATCCCCAGGCTCCACAGGTAGCGCATGGCCACTTTGGGATCGCTGTATCGGTTGTAACGCATAATCATCATCAATTTTTTCGTTTGTGTCCATAAATAAACATTGTGGATGTGTTCTCACTGGTAATACGCCACATTCTAATATTTATCAAAACATCATCAACGTGTTTCTGGCTGGAACGGCTGAAGAGCTATTCCACCTAAATACGAGCCCGGCTCCATCCATGGGTGATGAGTTGCTGCTAGATGATGAGCCTTACATTATTACTGCCCGGCGCTTCGTGCTGGAAGGCACTCAGTGTGATGCGAAGAACGTAGATTATGTAATACTATATGTTCGGAAAACTTGGTAGTAATACACTCACATAGGATCTGTAAAGAACTGAGTTCCTGACAGGGCCAGGCTGTTCATTGGTTCGCGTGCTTCTTAAAAAATAAGTGCTGTCCCACTAATTGAAAAGCTAACTAAAATAAAGCGTAGTTTCCCAACGGAATGGATTTACGGTTGATAAGAATTGCGACAATGTGATCAAGTGAGTTGTGACCCATTATTTGTTTCAAGGTCTATGTTTATATGTTTACACGTATTTACGACTTCATATGGACCTCCCTTTTGTTGATTGTCCACGAGGTACTTGAAGCAGGTCTGCCCGACAGACCTACCAAGAAGCCAACACCTGAAGAGCATATGGACATCTACAGATAAGATCTTGATTATATGTCATCAGCCAGATCAACAGGGCTGATGCCGGTATGCCTTCGTAGGGTGAGTGGCTCGCAGTCCTGCCAGGTACATTATATAAGGTGGACTGGACTTACTACCTTTTCCTGGGTAGAAGGTAGGTACACATCTCTATTGGAAGCTAGCTAGTCTGGGGGAACTCTTACCTTTAACATAGAAAAAATGCTGATCGATAAAGTAAACGTAGGTTTATTGAAGATCAACTGTAGTTTAGCACAAATCAACTCCTAAACTAGCTCATCATGTTACGAGAAGACCTGATCGAATTTCCTCAGCTTTCCCACCACGCCTTTCAACATTCTTTGGACCGAGACGCCGGTAACATTCTGAAAGGTATTGACAAATTCAAGTCCATTATTGGCACCATCAACGGCTACTTTGAACACGCTCAGCATTATTACAACAGTTCATCCTGTGTACGTGTCAGCGAAACCCAGTATCCGTCACTCTATCGGGCCTACACCAAAATGGCGCGTGTACTCGACGTACCCAAATTGCCCGATCTCTACGTCGAAACCATCGATGAAATTAACGCTTTCGCCAGCGGTATCGACCGCTACAGCATCAACATTAACTCAGGCCTGCTGGATATTCTCTCCGAACGAGAGGCCTTAGCTATTATTGGTCATGAACTGGGGCATGTCAAATGCGACCACATGTTTTACAATACGTTCACGTATTTTCTGCGGTATTTCGGCTCCTCCCTGATGAGCATGATTCCCGCTCCCTTCAACAGCGCTCTCGACATAAGCGTGCAACTGGCGCTGCTCGAATGGAGCCGCCGGGCCGAGTTCTCTGCCGACCGGGCCGCCCTGCTGACCACTCAGGATGTAGGCGCTGTCAGCGAAGCCTTGAGCAAAATTGCGGGCTATTCTAAAACCCTAAGCGATCCCGTTAGTGTTGACGCCATCAAGCAGCAGGCCGATGAATTTGAGGAGTATGTCGATGACAACTGGATGGCTAAACTCATCAAGGTACAGTCGATGCTTCGTCAAACGCATCCGTATACGGTGCTGCGGGTGAAAGAAATTATGGCCTGGTCGGAGTCGGAGCAGTACAAGGATATCTTGACGGGCAATTACCTGAAGCGCGGTGACCAGCCCACCCCGACACTACTGGCCGATCCCGATGCCCCTGCCGAACCTACGGCGTCTCAGAAAGCGGCTGCGGCTGCATCGGCCCTTGGTACGTCGCTGTCATCGGGCCTGAAAGGGTTTGGTGGTTTTGGCAAGAAGTAATCTTGATCCGCCAATCAGTAGCAAGTCCAAAGCCAGATTGTGAAACAAAAGAGCCTGGTCTGCCAATCAGGCTCTTCACTATATAAACTAACGTGCCATTGCTATTTCCTTGTTGTTGCTCAGACCACTGCTTCAGGAAAGCCTTCTCGCTTACAGAGCTGTATTTGCTCTGGCCTAACCATTCTTATACACCTGAGTCATAAGCCGTTTAACCTCCTCAATCTGCTTACACTGGTCGAGGCCTTAACAATGAAGTTAACCACTGTTAGCACCTCTCTGAGTTGCTTCTTGGTTGAGGTTGTCAGCCAGTGATAGAGCAAGGTATTGATGCCATGAAGATGAACGCGCTTTTACTGGAGAAAGTAGAGGAGTTAACCCTATACTTCATCTAGTTAGAGAAGGCCAATAATCTACCCCATTCCTTGTTGAATAGTACCTGATTAATTCGATAGTAGGATTGGCTCTGTTAAGTAATTTTTATATCTCTACTCTTAGCTATGAGCTTTACATCCTGTGTATCAATACTTTTAGTGATTAGTAGCCTACTTTGCTGTCAGAAGCTAACTCCTTTGGAGCCACCCAATCCCATACTCGGGAAATGGATTATGGAAAGCCATGAGATTTATAAGTTACCAAGCTGGTTTGTAACAAAAACACATACCGAGTACAGGGTAAGCTCCACGGATACCGTTTACGTTAATGGGACACTTGCTCAAGAGTTCAACGTGTACTCCCTTTCCTTTGACAATGAGGACAGTTTTAGCGAAACTTATTTTAAAAACGGTGGTTTGCGTGACATCTCAACTATTCAGGTTGATAGTGGTCAATGGGTGATAGCCGATTCAATAATAACCTTAGCTGTAAACAACCCTCTACCTCACAAACTAATTTACAGAGCCAGTAGTGATCGATTGGTGACCGATAAATTTCCCCAAAAATCTGTGTTACGTTTTGCTGATGGGTCAATCGACACAATCAGTTATAGTATTAAACTCTGGTATCGTCGAGATCGTTGAGTATTGTTTCATCAATAGCCTATGTGCTAGCTATTCAGCCGTTTGACTTCACTGCTGCGTGTAAATCCGAACAAAGTGGGCGTTTATGCTTGAGCCTTTTGTTTTGGTATGGCTTTTTTCAAGGTAGTTGGGCGTTGTTTAACGTCTCATCTATCATACCTTTGCCCCCGGTGGGCTTGGCTGGTAACCTTGTCCGCGCTTCCCCTACGTAGTGGTTCTCCGACCTAACGCGTAGGGGTTTTTGTTTGCGCTAATCTCCATTTTACAAGAGTATACCATCAAGTAAATATTTATGTAATTTATTAACTATTAGTTTACTATTGTCTGATTTTTGATCTTCACTGGACATCAATATATCCCGCCATTCACATGCACTTCTTTAATTCCTGTTTGTAGCCAGTTTCGCTCCGCTGAGCGGGCTACATACTTGTTCTACTTCAGACGTATATACGTCAATCAAAGTTATGCGTACCTTCATTAATACCTGTATAATCTACTATTTCGCAATCGGTTATCGACTGTTTCAACTTTTCGATCCGAACGCGGATGACTAATGAAGGCGGTTGTTTCGCTCACGCCAGCCAGTAAAGCTATGTTTACAGATGGTATGTTTACCGCCTTCGAGTCTTTCAGAAGCAGAGCTAAGCGCTGTTGAATCCACCAATAATCCTGTGTCCTGGACTCGCTCCTGGATTATGCTAGATCTCCCTGCACAGGTCAGCTTGACGGACATGTAGTAAGGAGTGTGGTTTCGCTCGACAAACCGAAAGAGTAAATCGCCGGTATAAAAAGACCCGCCCGCACAGATAAGAAAACGGGACAGCTGGTTTGATGGTGATAACTTCCTCACCCGTATATGCTGGAATAATAAGTCGTTAATTCGACAAGTCGCTTCCGGGATTCAAGTATTCTGTCGGCATTACGGTTAGCCAATTCGTTTGATTGGCTAACCGTAATGCCGCTCGACATACGCCGTATCAATTCATTCAGGCTCTCAATTCGACTATTTAACAGTTGTCTATGGTCTTTCACTTCGTTGTGTAGGCTAATGAGGTTATGCTATGTCAACAGGTAGACTTATCGTCGGGGGATAGGGGCAAGCCCTTTCGAGCTAAGATCAGACGCCTGGTTGCTTACTCGCTAAGACTGGCCATGAGTAATCCCGTTTATCGTTTTAAGGTGCCGCCAGCCGCGCGTCTGGACGAAGGCAGATAGACTCGGCCTGCGCAAGGGTAGCGAAGCCAGTGAGTGGAAAGGATCTGGCCAGGAGTGGAGAACCCATCACGAGCAGAAAAGGGGTTGGGAAGAGACAAATGATTCATGTATGCTGAGTGAAAATGGATGTACGTATAATATGGATCAGGTAGTGAGAATGTTTAATTATTTCTATTATATATGTCATTTTAAGTGGTAAATATTTTATTCGGTAACATCGTTGCCCATTTTGTTGCTCACAGGTTGTCATCGTTAACGATAAATACATACACAGGTAAAGAGGAGCGCGCAGTAAAAGAGACAGGTCATCTGCCGAACAAGTATATACCCTCAGCCCAGTTAAATCGATAGCTAAAGCGAGCGAATCGCTCAAAATGGCGTGTGGATAGCTCAGGTAAAATGCTGACTGTCAATAGCCTATTTAATTAGCCCATCTTTTAGGCCCATACGTTAGTACTGGACCCGTATACGCGAACGAACCTCGTCTCGTGACAGTGAAGAACTAGCCGTTCCCTCGTTCATCTGGAACTTGGCCTTCGACATTTCCCGTGATTCATCCGGGGAGCCCTCAGCCGGGTTTACCACGGCTTCGGTAGGTTCTCTGAGCGTGGCTGAGTAAACGAGTCCAACGCCTGGTGCCCTCAACAAATTATCCCTACCGACTGTTTGAAACTGCTTGGTTTTTTATCTCTATGGGAATAATTATGCAGGAATCCTCCAGCCATAACTCGTAGTGTACCGCGTCATACACGCAAAATCAACTCAATATTTTATGACTTTATCTTTACGTGCATGTATAGGTGCATTGTTCGTGTCAATGCTGTGTTGGCAGGCGGCACGGGCCCAACAAGTTAACATCACCTCGGTTACCCCCAATCCGGTCTGTGCCGGTTCGGTCATCACCGTGAATTACACGTATTCATTCCTTGAGCCAGGCACTGCCTACGTATATCTGAATGGACCTAACACGAGCAATGTTTTCATTGGTCAGGCATCGGCCAATGGCGGAAGTGGATCGGTATCCGGAACCATTCCCGTCGATCGGCTCACCAGCTCTTATACCGTTTTTATTCGTCGGGTATCATCCATTGCCTTTATCGGTGAGGTAAATAGTCCGCCCAGCAATCCGTTTACCGTTACTGCAAGGCCTGCCGCACCGGTGGTATCCCCATTGTCCTACTGCCTAGGCACGACGGGTGTTCCCCCCTTGACGGCCAGTGGGCAAAACCTCAAATGGTATAGCGTCAGTACAGGAGGCACCGGCAGCACCACCGCGCCAACGCCCCCCACGTCAGCGACCGGCACGACCAACTACTACGTGAGTCAGACCAGTACTGCTGGCTGCGAAAGTAGCCGGGCTACGCTTGTCGTAACTATCAATCCCTTACCGGCCAAACCAACGGTCGTTTCGTCGGTGTCATATTGCCAGAATTCGACTGCGCCTTCACTGGCTTCATCGGTAACTTCGGGCAGTAACTTGAGATGGTATGCCGCTCAAACGGGTGGCAACGGTTCCACAACGGCGCCAACGCCCTCTACAGCGTCTCTGAACCCCGTTACCTATTACGTTAGTCAAATCGATGGCAATGGCTGCGAAAGCGATCGGGCGGCCATCACCGTCACTATCAAACCCCGTCCGGCAGCCCCTGCCGTAACGACTCCAGCTCCGTATTGCCAGGATCAAACGGCGACCCCGCTCTCGGCCACGCCTGTTTCGGGCGCTAGCCTGAACTGGTATGGACCACCTCCATCCAATAATTCGCTGGGCAGTACGGCCCCCACACCTCTCACCAGCGCACCCGGTACTATCTTCTATTCGGTTAGCCAAACACTTAGTGGCTGTACGAGTACAACAGCAACCATTCCAGTGACGGTCAATACAAAACCGGCGGCTCCAACGACAAAACCTGTGGGTGTTTGCCAGAACACGACGCCTGTTTCACTAGCAACGGGTGTTACATCCGGAACAAATCTGCGCTGGTACACTGCTCAATCGGGTGGAGTGGCCTCCACGGTGGCGCCAACACCCCCAACCGGTAGCACCGGCTCAACGACTTACTACGTTAGTCAGGTCAATAGCAACGGGTGTGAGAGTGATCGGGCGGTGATTACCTACACGGTAAATGCCTATCCTGCGGCTCCGACGGTGAATCCGAGTTCGCTGACATACTGTCAAAACTCGACAGCGGTGCCCTTAACCGCTACCCCTGTAGCCAGCGCTACCCTGACCTATTATATGGTTGCCACGGGTGGGACACCTTACGCGACACTGACTCCGTCGACCAGTCAGAGCAACAACTATTTTGTCAGCCAGACGCTCAACGGTTGCGAAAGTCAACAACGAGCCACCATCAGCGTTGTCATCAATGCGCTGCCTGCCCAGCCCGCCGTAACCACGCCCATTACTTACTGTCAGTTTACCGTTGCCACTCCTTTGAGTGCCACCGCATCGACCAACAATACCCTCAGTTGGTATGGCACGAATGCAACGGGCGGAACCGCTTCTACAATAGCCCCAACGCCATCAACGAACACGGACGGTTTGTTTACCTACTATGTGAGCCAGAAAGATCCTGTCGGCTGTGAGAGCCTACGAGCGCCGATCAGCGTTACGATCTATCCCAAGCCCACGGCCCCTGTTACAAAACCCGCCAGCGCCTGCCTAAACAGCGTGCCCGCCCCGCTGGCACAATCCGTCACGTCTACCGGTACATTAAAATGGTATAGCGCTCAAACGGGTGGCACTGGCTCGACGGTCGCGCCCACGCTGTCGACCACGGCCGTGGGGTCATCTACCTACTATGTGAGTCAGACGAGCGGTAGTGGCTGCGAAAGCGACCGCTCGGCGATTACGTTCACCGTGAACCCGCTCCCGGCGGCTCCGGTACCCACACCCACCACGCTCCTCTATTGCCAGAATGCAACGGCCCCGCCCTTGACGGCGACCGGCCAAAATCTGAAATGGTACTCCGCTTCGGGTACGCTGTTGCCTAGCCCGGTCACGCCGTCTACAGCCCTCGCGGGCCCTGCCGTTACGTATTACGTGACCCAGACGGATAATAACGGTTGCGAAAGCGCCAAGGCCAGCGTCACGGTAACGACTGTGTCAAGACCGGCTGCTCCAACGGTGAGTACTCAGCCCGTAACGTATTGCCAGTTTGAGACGCCCACTTCCTTAACCGCGACGCCCATTACGGGCAACACACTTAGCTGGTATGGTACGAGCGAAACCGGTGGTACAGCCTCAACGGGTTCAGGGTTCACTGTCCCAACAACCGATCCGCCCGGCTCTACTCGTTACTACGTCAGCCAGACGGATGGTAACGGTTGTGAAAGCAGCAGTCGGGCGTTTATTACCGTAATTGTGAATCCAAAACCGACCGCGCCAACGGTGACCTCTATCACCCTGTGTCAGAATGCAACCCCTGTTGCTTTGGGAACGGCGGTGACCTCGGGGACTAACCTGAAATGGTATACCGCTCAAAATGGTGGCACCGGCTCAACGGTTGCACCGACGCTCTCGACCACGGCCGTAGGAACAACCAATTATTATGTAAGCCAGACGATTAACAATTGCGAGAGCGATCGGAGTGCGATTCCTGTAACGGTTAAACCGTTGCCTGCTGCACCGACCATAACCTTCAATACCCAGAATCTTTGTCAGAGTTCGGTGCCGACCCCGCTAACGGCCATCGCGACTGGAACCTTAAAATGGTATAGCCCTAATGGTCAAGTCTCTACGTCAGTAACGCCGTCGACCAACGCGGTTGGACCGACCTCTTATTCGGTTAGCCAGATCGTTGATGGTTGTGAAGGTCCGAAAGCTACGTTGAATGTAGTGGTCATCCCAAAACCAGTAGCGCCAACGGTTACCTCATCACTCCCGGTCTGTCAGTTATCAACACCCACCCCCTTAACGGCTACGGGCGTTTCGGGTAACACCTTGAAATGGTATGATAGCCCGACGGGGGGGGCTTCGTCAGCAACGGCGCCAACGCCACCCACGTCCGCTTCAGGTACGACTGTTTATTATGTTACTCAGACCGATGCCAATGGATGCGAAAGTGATCGGGCATCCATTTCGGTTCGGGTCAAGCCAAAACCCGCTCCACCGGGCACGGCACCTGTTAGCTTCTGTTCCAATCAGGTAACGCCCCTGACGGCTACCTTCGATGCAGGCACCATCCATAACTGGTATGGAACCAATGCAGCGGGAACCCCGACGTCAACCGCTCCAACGCCAACAACGGCCGTTATTGGTACGGCTGTTCCCTATTACGTGAGTCAGACGCTGGAGGGTTGTGAGAGTGCACAAGCGTCAATTGCCGTCACGATTAAGGCACTTCCTGTAGCGCCTACGGTGAGTTCAATACCTGTAACGTATTGTCAGGATGCTACCGCAGCTCCGTTGTCGGCTACGGCAACCACTGGTGGCAGTTTGAACTGGTATACGACACAAACCGGTGGTACGGCTTCGTTAACGGCGCTGATTCCACAGACGAGCAGCAGCCAGCCACCTACTACGTACTACTATGTGAGTCAGACGGTCAATAATTGCGAAGGACCCCGGTCCTCAATTGCCGTAACCATCAACCCACGTCCCGCCAAACCCACAGTCGTTTCATCGCTTACTTACTGCCAGAACACAACGGCACCGGCGTTGACCGCAACGGGCGTTTCTGGGAATACCCTGAACTGGTATACAACTGCTACAGGTGGCACCCCGATACCAACCCCGACGCCTTCGACTACCCTGCCAGTCCCAACGGTATACTACGTCAGTCAAACCGATGGCAAAACATGTGAAAGCGACCGGGCCAGTATTACGGTAAACATTACTGCTACGCCAGCCGCTCCGGGTGTAACCTCATTGAGTTTGTGCCAGAATACAGCGCCATCTGCGCTAACGGCTACGCCGGATAATGGCGGTATTTTGACCTGGTACACCAGTGTTACGGGAGGAACGGGCAGTACAATAGCGCCCAGACCATCCACCTCAACTGTGGGCACGGTTACCTATTATGTAAGCCAGCGAGTGAGTGGCTGCGAAGGGGACCGGGCGGGCCTGGATGTGACCATTAAACCCTTACCCACGGCTCCAGTAGCAAACGTTACCTCATTTAGCTACTGCCAGAACGCGGTGGCTAATCCTTTGTCGGCTACGGGTGTCACGCTAAACTGGTATATCAACCAGGGGGGCGTCGTGATTCCGCTGGGCCAGGCCGCGCCGACCCCTTCAACATCGACTGTGGGCACGATTACGTACTACGTGAGCCAGAGCGTGAATAACTGCGAAGGCCCCAAAACATCGATTACCGTGACGATTAGTCCACGGTTGCCTAAGCCAACGGTCGTTTCGTCGCTGACCTATTGCCAGAATACGACGGCACCGGCGTTAACCGCCACAGGAACAGGAACGTTGAAATGGTACAGTGATCCGACCACTGCCACCCCGATACCCACTCCGACTCCGTCGACAACCACGCCAGGGCCAACGGTATACTATGTAAGCCAGACCGATGCCAATGGTTGCGAAAGCGACCGGGCCAGCATCACGGTGACTATTACCGCTACACCATCGGCTCCGGGTGTAACCTCGTTGAGCCTGTGCCAGAATGTGGCCCCACCGGTCCTGACAGCCAGTACCAGTCCGGGAGGGAGCTTAAACTGGTACACGGCAGCCACAGGCGGTACGGCCAGTCCGTTCCCCCCAGCCCTGTCCACTTCTACAGTAGGAACGACATCGTATTTCGTAAGCCAGAGTGTGAGTGGCTGCGAAAGCCCAAGGGTCAATCTGGACGTAACCATTAAACCCTTACCCGTAGCACCAACGGTAACCAACAATGCACCAAGCTTCTGTCAGAATAGCGTGGCTACGGCGCTGTCGGCCATTCCGGCCAGTGGCGGAACGTTAAACTGGTATATCAATCAGGGGGGCGTGTTGAGTCCGCTGGGACAAGTTGCGCCCATTCCCTCAACGGCGACCGTGGGTGTGTTGACGTATGCCGTGAGCCAGAGTGTGAACGGCTGTGAAGGCCCTCAAGCCAGCATTACGGTGACCATTAAAGCGTTACCGGCGGCACCGACTGTTGCGGCCAGCAGCGTGACGTTCTGTCAGGGCACTGTCGCTACACCATTGACCGCGGGCTTCAGTCCGGGCGGTACGTTGAACTGGTATACGGTACCGACTGGCGGAAGCCCTTCGCCTTTTGCGCCGATTCCGGCAACGGATACGCCGGGCCTTACAACATTCTATGTCAGCCAGAGTGTAACCGATTGTGAAAGCCCACGGGTGCCGATCGTTGTCATCATAAAACGTACACCATCTGTACCAACGGTCGGTGCGGCTCCAATCTATTGCCAGGGTGGTACGGCGACGGCGTTGTCGGCTGTAGCACCGGACGGCGGTTCACTGAACTGGTACACCGCGCAGACGGGTGGAACACCATCGCCAACACCACCGGTTCCGCCAGTTAACACGGTTGGCGTGGTTACGTATTACGTCAGTCAGGTTCTCGATGGTTGTGAGAGTGGGAGGGTTAGCCTGACGGCAGATATCAAGGCGGCACCAGCCGCCCCATTCGCTACGGCATCCGTGGCTTATTGTCAGGGTGCTGTCGCTGTTCCGCTGACAGCTACGCCAACGGCTGGCGTTCTGAACTGGTACAGCGTACCAACGGGTGGTAGTGGGTCAACCGTGGCGCCAGTGCCATCGACCAGCAGCCCTGGATCAACACCGTATTACGTCAGTCAGATCGACGCGAATGGGTGCGAAAGTGTCCGCTCGGTTGTCACGGTCACCGTGAACACTCCGCCTGTGGTTCCGTCGACAGTACCCGTTACGTATTGTCAGGGCAGCCCGACTACAGCGTTGACGGCGACCCTGACCGGTGGCGTGTCGTTGAATTGGTATACAACGGCCGCCGGTGGCGTCGCTTCGCCCGTAGCTCCTACGCCCGTTAGTACCAGCCCCGGATCAACGCCGTACTATGTCAGCCAGACTGATGCGAATGGATGCGAAAGTAGTCGAAATGTAGTGCTGGTTACCGTCACACCGGCACCAGCCGCGCCGGTCGTTGCCGCCATTGCGCCCGCCTGTCAGAATGGCCCGTCTTTCCCTGTGCAGGCCGCCGGAGAAAACCTGAAATGGTATAGCGATCCAACAACAACCGCCAGCCTGGGTAGTGCCGTTCTTCAATCGACTGTTCAGCCCGGAACGTTCATTTATTACGTTAGTCAAACGGTCAATTCGTGTGAAGGAGCCCGGGCGCAGGTACAGGTTGTGGTCAATGCACTCCCTGCCGCGCCAATCGTGGCAAATCTGACGGGTTGCCAGGATGCGGTGGCACAGCCGTTGACGGCTACGGGTACGGCTTTGGAGTGGTATGATGTAAACGATAACCTGATCGCTGCCCCAACGCCCGTAACGAAAGTAGACGTTGCACAGACCTATACGTATAAAGTCACGCAGACGCTCAATGGCTGTACCAGTCCTAAAGCTACGTTGACTTACACGGTCAACGTAACGCCCTTGCCAACGGTCGTACCCGTCGTTGCGCTCTGTCAGAATTCGGTGGCGTCTCCCTTGCAGGCCACGGGCAGCAACTTGAAATGGACAGATCCGACCGGGGTAATTAGTGCGAATGCCCCCGTTCCGTCTACTCTGGCCGTAACTGCCGGGAGCAGCTATTTTGTTACCCAGACGAGCGCGCTCGGCTGTGAAAGTCGCCCTGCCGAAATAAAAGTGGCGGTGAATGCGCAGGCCACCGCTAAATTAGAGGGGAATGCGTCGGTGTATCTGGGTAGTCCGGCGCTGCTGACACTTACGTTGACCGGGGCGGGCCCATACAGCTATACTTTGTCTGACGGGACGTCTGGGCTCGCCGAAACGTCGACCACCTCGCCGATAACCACGAAGCAGATTTCCGTTACGCCGGCTGCCACAACAACCTATACCTTATTAGGTATTTCGAACGCTTGTGGCGTTGGGCCTTCCAGCGGAGCGGCCACGGTAACGGTGAAAGTGCCAACGCTTACAACCAGCCCTGTTGCACCAGCATCGGTCTGTACGGGTACGGCCTTTACCGTACCTTTCTCAACCACGGGCGAATTCGTGACGGGCAATGCCTTTACGGTCGAAATTGCCAGTACGGTCGGGGATTCGGCTAGTCGAAAATACATCCCGATTTCAAACGGGGTCGTCCAGGGTCCTTTCATTACCACTACCGTTCCGGCTACAATCGCTCCGGGACAGTATTATGTTCGGGTCGTGGCATCCAACGCGCCGTATCCGATCATCGGTACGATTAGCCCAACCGTACTGACCGTTCGGGCCTTACCAACTGCTGGCTTTACGGCTAGTAAAAAGGCCATTTACAAGGGTGAAAGTGTCGTACTCGTCTTTAACTTAGGTGGGGAAGGCCCCTGGACCGGAACGTATTCGGCGGGAACGGAAGTTAAGGCCTTCGGGTCCACGACGGGTGTGTACTCGGCAACGCTTACGCCAGCCACGACGACAACCTACACGATGTTATCGATTGCCAATGGCTGTGGTACTGGTAAAATTGAAGGAGTTGACACCATAACGGTGCGCGTCGATATTCTGACGGCGGAAGAAGATCCGTTTGTTAACTCGGTGAAAGTGTATCCGGTACCGACGGAAGGGGCCGTGACGGTCGATATCGACTTGCCGCTGCAGAGCAAGCCAGCCGAACTTCGACTGGTTAGTCCGAGCGGCCATGTCACGGAGCAGGTAACAACGAAAAAACGACAGACGATATTGGATCTCAACAAGGAGCCAGCGGGTACGTATCTGCTGTATATTACCGTCGGGGATCGATCAACGGTGCGTAAAGTCCTTAAACTATAGGCGGTTACGGTAGTGCCTATCGTCGCCTTTCGGCTTGTAGGGAGCTACGTTTAAGGCGATATGGATCATTTCGAATGCATAATGCCAGGCTAATAACCTGGCATTATGTGTTAGTAGAGAGATACAAAGGACGAAAACGGAATCAATCGCCAATGAGTATAGCTGTGTAGTCATCCGCGCCTACCAACTGCTGGTCCCGAAGTTTTTGCGTGTAAGCCAGGAACCGGGTGGGGGAGGTCAGCGCCGTTCGAAGGGGATTCCAGACTGATTTCTCGAAAAGCGGGCGTTTTTCGGCCCAATAATTCAGGTGAGCCTGAGCCCGGTTCCCCAGGGCTGTCGGTTGTTGTGCTACGAATTGTACGGCTTCCGGATCACCGTGTAAAGTCGCATAGGCCATCAGTACATACTGGCCCAAAGCATCTGATAGCAACGCATACTGCTGGCCGGACTGATGCTGCCAGATACCGGATCGAAAGCCGTCGGCAGCGGGCGGACGAAGCCAGTTGAGCAGATCGGGGGCGGCTTCAAATTGGCGTATGTCTGCATTAGCAGCCCCTAACTCACCCGTTGCTGGCCGGAAACAAAGCGCCACCGCGTCGCCGTAGACCATCCAGTGAAGCTTGTCTGCCTGCCGATGCAGCGTGGCCAGTGTTGCGCTGGAACCTTCGCCCATAAACTTGCGGTCAATCAGGTAATGGCGCTGCGCCAGCGGCTGGTACGTATCGAAAAAGGAGCCCCAGTGGGCATCGAGCCAGTGAGCCAGGCCGTCGATTCCCTGGAAGGGCGAATCCGGCACTTGCCGGACCAGATGTTGTGCCCACTCGCCGGCATAAATACCTGTTCCACCAGCGCCGTCGGCAACGGCCCATACACCCGCTTCGCTATCGGATCGCCAGGCATCTTCATTGTCGGCATGTACCGGCGCTTCTTTTCCAACCGACTGCTGATGGCTTTTCATAAATCAGGCTGAAGGGTAGCCGCAAAATGCTGGTTGTGTTGGGTCGGTGTACCGATATTCATAAACTTAACCAGGGCATCCATGTCGGCATTGCTGCACATGCCCACGTACGCCGTTCGCTGGTCGAGCCCAAATAGATTGGCGATATCAGCGTGGTAGGAGGCAGGCATATCGCTCGACATATCGTAGAGCAGCCGTGCGTAGGGATCGGCCCCCAGTTCGTCCGCTTTCGAGGGAAAGAGAATTGTTTTCCCCTGCTCGTCCGATACGTGAATGTTCATCAAAAGCACGTGGCCGTCCATGGTGTGCAGGCTTTTCAGCCGGTTGCAGCAGGCCAGCAACTCCTCGGTGGTCGCATCGGTCGCCACGCCGTCGGTGATGTTGATGACGGTTGGCGGATAAACGTCTTTACCCGCCTGGGCGGCCAGCCACTGTTCCACCAGCGACTCGGCCAGACAAACTGCACTTTTCATGGGCGTCCGATAGCGGTGAATCGCCTGTATCCAAACGGGCCGTTTTTCCGTAAAGGGAATAACCCGGCCCCGAATGGTGCGCTGCGTGGTGATCTCTTCCACCCGGATGGCCGCTTCGGCTAATTCGGCCGGACTGAGAAACGTCTTTCCCGACATGGCACCCGACCAGAGCAGCTTCGCTTTTTCATCGCTGAAACCGCCGTAGCCAATCAGCGCAATGTCGTAGTAATGCCGGATTTCGTCGCCTTTCTGGCAGCGAAGTACCAATTCCAGCAGGGTTTGGTTGATGATCTGCGCGACGGCCTCAGCTTTGGAAAGCGACTGACCCCGGTAGGTCGTCCGTTCATCCATCGACCCCGATTGATCGATCAGGAAGACAAAGGCGGTGGGCGTTTGTCGCATGATCTGGGCCGAGTAGGGGCGGTCTTTAATGGGTCGTTGCAGGACGTCCTGCAACGCTTTCTGCAAATCGGCGACGGATAAGGCGTAGGAAGGAAGGGGCTGTAAGTGGGTCATGGTGTTGATTGTTACGCGTCTGTAAGCTGTTGCAGAAGATGAATTATTTGTTGCTGCATCCGTTCGCGCAAAGCTGAAAAGTGCGTCATCAAGTCTGCCTGGCTGGCCAGCAACTGGTATCCCTCGTCGGCTTTAAACTTGGTGATCTCGGTCTGTAGCGTCTGCCGGCGATCCATGAGCCGCTGATACCCTTGTTGAAGCGCTTCCAGATCCTGGGTCGTTTCGGGTTTGGCTATGAACAGTCGCCCGTCATGGAGATCCTGCACCAACGCGCGGACAGTTTTCAGGTCCCGGCGCTGGTAGGCGTCGTTGAGCCGAACCATGTACTCGTTGGCCTGTGCCAGGCGATCGGGGTCATTGATATGGCGGTCGGGGTGGGCCAGCGTCACGGCTTGCCGATAAAGTCGGCGGAGTTCACGTTCCGCCATTTCGTCGAGGTTAGTGGGTTTGTGGGCCACGGCTTCCCGCACAGCCCGATTGGTTTTCTCAAACCGATCCCGCCAGGTTTGGGCTTCTTCGGCATCGCTCCGCCGACCGGTCTGCGCAGCTCGCTGGAGTGATAATTTCCATTGAAGGTCAAGTGTCTTGGTGAGCAGGTCGCCGAGGTGAAGCCGGAATAGTCGGTAGTACTGATCAATTTGGTACTGGCAGGCGGCTTTTTCTTCCTCCAGCAACGCAATCTGAGTTTCCAGCGCCCGAATCTGGGCCAGCAAATCAGCTTTGGCGGGGTGAACGACAAGCGAAGGGGGGATTGACGGAGCGTTCATCGATTCCAGCGATAAATAGATTGGACCATTACCAACGTTTCAGCAGTTCGGTTTACACGCATATGATTTGGTTAAAAAGTGAGGGGTACTGGTTGCTTTACTGTAACTTTTTGATCAACTTAAGCCGGTTCCTCAATTTAGTCACTGGGCCTGCCTGTTCATGGCGTGCCACGCTCGCATGTTTCCTTCGATTAGCGAATATATACAATCTATTGAACTCTCAACTGAAACCTTACATCGGCTGAATCACCTGATTCCAGTTCGGAAGTCAGACGGGCAGTTGTATTTCAGCAGCGGGAATTTTGCCGTCGTCTTTCGGATGCAGGATACCCGAACGGGCCAGCCGGTAGCGTTGCGTTGTTTTTTGAGAGACGTGGCCGGGCGTCGTGAGCGACTTCGGGCCATTGCCAGCTACCTGAGCGAAAACCCGTCGGATTATTTATTGCCGTTCACCGTTTATCCGAATGAAATCTGGGTCGACACCCGTTTCGGCCAGGAGCATGAATTCGATGTGATGGTGATGCCCTGGGTGGATGGGCAAACGGTAAGCCAGTATGTGGCCCACTGTTGCCGTAACCAGCAGCCTCAACAGCTCGCTCAACTGGCTCACCGTTTCGATGAACTGGGTCGCTGGCTCCTCGACCAGCCAATAGCCCACGGTGACTTGAAAGCAGACAATATCCTGATCCGGCCCGATGGCCAATTGGTTCTCATCGATTACGATGGTTGTTTTGTGCCGGCGCTGGCGGGTCAGGAGGCTACCGAAATCGGCACCTTACCGTATCGGCACCCGGCCCGCACGCCTAAGCAGTTTGACCGCCATCTGGATGATTTTAGTTTATTGGGTCTCTCGCTGGAACTTCATGCCTTACGCATCGCCCCCACCTTGTACGCCAATACCGATACGTTACTGCTTACGCCTGAACTCCTAAGCGACCCGTTTAAAACAGACCAGTGGACTTTGTTTCGACAGTTGTCGTCCGCTGCCGTATCGGCCCGGGCAAGCCTGTTAGAACATGCAATTCACTGTCCGCCCAAACCGATTTTAGGTCTTATTGAGCTGTTGCCTACATCAAAATCGGCTACGAATACAGTTGCCGCCACGCTGTTGCCCGATACGCCGATACCGTATCTCCAGAAAAAACAGTGGGGCTTTATCAACCAGGCGGGCGAACCCATCGGGCCCGGCGATTGGGAACAGGTCGGGTTGTTTACGGAAGGGCTGGCCCCCGTCCGCAAACAGAGTAAATGGGGGTTTTGCAACCTGGATGGCCAATTGGTTATTGAGTGTCAGTTTGATGAAGTCCGGGAGTTCAGCGCGGGGCTGGCGTTGGTCCGACAACGGGGAAAGTATGGGTTTATCGATCCCCAAGGTCAACCGATCGTCCCCTGCGTGTATGAGGAAGCCGCCCCGTTTGCCGCAGAACGCGCCCTGGTCCGGCAGAACAATGCCTATGGCTTTATCGATAAACAGAGGCAGGTTGTCATTCCCTTGCAATTTGAGTCGGCCGGGAGCTTTGTCGAGGCATTGGCCAGGGTTAAACTGGGCGGCAAGGTTGGATTCGTCGATGTCGATGGTAGGCTGCCGATAGCCTGCGAACTACCCTTCGCGGATAACTTTTCGGAAGGGTTGGCTGCAGCAGAAAAGGACGGGCAGTTCGGGTTTATCGATCAGCACGGAGCCCTCGCGATTCCGCACCAGTTCGACATGGCGGGTAGTTTCGCCGAAGGGCTGGCCCCGGTAAAGAAAGGTCGAAAAGTTGGCTTTGTCGACCGGACTGGCGCTCTTGCCATTCCCTACGAGTTTGATGAGATCGCGTACAATGTGGTTTTGCCCTTCAGGGAAAATCTGGTGCTGGTAAAAAAAGGAAGTCTGTTCGGGTATATCGACAGGCAGGGGCAGACGGTCATTCCGTTCCAGTTTACGAATGCGGATAACTTTTCGGAAGGGCTGGCCGCGGTTCAACTGGGCGATAAATGGGGCTATATAAACCAGAAGGGTGACCAAAAAATTGCCTTCGGGTTAGAGCACGCGTATCGTTTTCGCAAAGGGCTGGCGCTGGTCCGAAAGAAGAACCAACTGGTCTACATGGATCAGACGGGCTTCGTTTACTGGGACCCGTAAAAACGAAGCCTGGTTGGCCATCAAGCCAGTTTCTTAAACAAGGCAGCCCATGACTGAACGGTTTCCGGTTGAAGACAGGTAGCTATCGTGTCGAATAGTTTCGCTGTGCGTTGCGCCAGGGTTAACCGCCAGTCCTCGGCCAAAACGTACGCATTCGCTTCAGCGAACGACTTTATTTGACCCATAATTGGCTGATTGGATTGCAGAATATAATCAAAATCATCTGTTTGCAGACCGCGATACAGCCGGGAAAACTGCCGGGCCAGTTCAGTCGCGGGTAGTAAATCTTCCATTGCCTGGGACTCACTCAGCGTAATGACGCGTGCGGGACAGTCCTTATACACGGTTTGCTGTAGGTGGCTGGCCAGCGCGTGTTCCTTCTCCACTCCATCGAGCAACACATACGGCCGCGAACCCTCCCGTTGGAACAACACACGCGACAAGGGTTCTATATCGGCCAGAGAAGTCGTTGGTATAAACAAAAGATCTTTTATGAGGGGATGCTTACCCGTCTGGAGCAAATAGGACTGGATCAGTTGTAAATAAATCTGGCTCGAAACGGCATTGACCAGCACCAGGGATCGCCCGGTCATCAAGTGATCTGACGCACGCAGGTTCAGGGCCGCCCGGATCGGGTAAAAAGACGCGGTCGCATCTGGCGTCGAAGCCCGATAATCATTCGAAACAAGCGAGTTACCATCCGGCCCAATAGACATCATGTTCAGGTTGTCGGTTGCCTGGCTACCAATCATGAAGGGCGAGTGCGTTGTGTAGATGAGTTGGTTCGTTTGGGCGAGCGACCGAAGGAACGTTAACAGGTCCTGCTGAGCAAGGGGGTGCAGGGAAAGACCGGGTTCGTCGAGCAGTAAAAGACAATTCGCATGACCGGTCAACTGCTCGGCCCGGAAAGTCAAAAAAAAGCTGAAGAACCATTGAAGTCCTTTGCTGCGGCCATCCAGTTCGATTTCTTCTGCCCGTTTTTCATCGCTAACCCAGATTCGAAAATGATTTCCATCGGCCTGGAACCGAAAGCGGTACTTGCCCTGACGCCACCAGTCCTGAAAAGCCTTTGTGAGCTGAGCCGAAGCCGTTTGAAGAATAACCTCTCGTTTCTTTTTATTGGTCCGTTCCTGATCGACGCTGCTTTCCGGTGCGGTTTCGATTTCTGTGCGCTCAATTTGCCCGTACGAATCGCGGGTAAGGATCTTTGTATGACGTACTTCCGATCCCAGTTCCAGAATTTCTTCCGGTTTAAGGCGAACAAAATCGAACAGTATAGACAACGTACGCACTTTGGCCTGTTCCCTGAAACTGAGATCCTGGCGGGTGCTGTTCTGAATCACGTGGGGCAGGTAGATCTCCGCGTCCAGGTTGCTGTACTCCGAATAGTAAACAAAACGGGGTAGTTGCTCAAGAAATAGTCGTTGCTGTTCGACGGAAAGCACGATGCGCTTATTGGCCAGCAGCCGGGCAATGGTTTCGAGGGGCGTTTTTAACTGCTCGTCGACAAAAACTCGGAACGGTTGCCGCCGGGAATACTTGACCGTAATAAATTCGTCGATCTGAGCGACAAGGTTATAGACATCGTATTCGCCCAGGCTACCGGATTCCGGCAAAAGCGTTAGCAATCGATCGATAAATTCCCGTAAATCCTGCGTATTTTCTTCTTTATCTCTGTTGATCAGCTCACTGGCTAAATAATTTTCCCAAAAAGTGCTTAGCAGGGCATGAATGTATCTGTTCGGGTACTGCTCCAGAAACGAAGCCGGGAAGTTTATAGCGTATAAGCCGCTGTAATAGCGCGCTACGACGACTCTTGCCAACAGCTCCGTTGGATAGCCAGCCCCCAGAAATGATGCCAGTTGCTCCCGACTCGTGGTATCCAGCGCAAACGTTGCCCGAATGAATGGTTCGTTGGCCGCATCGGTCTCGTAAGTTAGGTAGTGCTTACGGGGGTAATCCGTTAACGGATCGATAAGCGCGCTATCGGCCGGATTCAGTTTGTGCAAGGCCGCCAGCAGGTTCGTCTTACCCGACTCATTGGTTCCTACCAGGCACAGGTACTCGTTTACGTTTAACTCACCTGAATCGTCAATCGACCTGAACTTGGTGACCCGGAACGACGTCAATCTAAAGGGCATTACTTAACTGATTAAAATTGGCGGGGCGGGGCATCGGTGTAGGACTTTTTAGTCGATGACTACATGTGCACGCTTCTCCTACAAATATAGCTTACCAATTCAAAGAGCCACACTTGCCGGTTTCGACTGCCTAAGTTGAGTGCGTTGTTGGTACTCTTGACTGAAAGGGAAATAGTGAATAGCAAGCGTTAGACAATGTTGCTTAACTTTCGTATTTCTTATCAAATATGAAATGCATTCTTAAGTTACTACTAAGCTTGTCTAAAACATTCGGCAATAGCTTCAACGCATTCATCTCTATAGCTTTTGACAATGGCGTCGATTTTATCTAATACCTCCTGTTTATAGAAAGTTTTATCAGCCTCTGTCATTTGCTTATTTATATTTTTTCCGACCACATTGTTGCTAAGATGGGATTGGTGAGCATTTTGAATGATTGCTTCTATTTCAGCGGTATGGCCACCCTGATCATTTTTTGCCAAAATATCAGCGAAAGCATAGATTAGTTTATCCATGTGCTGTTTGATAGGTTTCGTCGTCTTTATTTGTTGTACATAACGACTTACCTTGGCCATTTTTGCGAAGACAAGCCCCTCATTTTGCTGACTTTGATCATCTATTAGTTGATTATTATTTAAATTATCGGGCGTTACTTCCTTACGGTGCTGTAAAGTCATATACGTATTAGGTTCCGGCATGTAAACGCTCTTAGAATATTCCGTAATTAATGCTTCACGTACCGCATGTTCTTTCTCATTAATTATCGTAATAGCTGTAGCTATTTTATCTGCAAAGGCAATATTTTTCTTTTTTTCGGCTAGTCTTGCTCTCACATCTTCCGAATTGGCATCCCAATCGTACCCACCAGTAAAGAGCGCTTGCTTGTTATATAGTAGATGAGGGATCAACTCGTTTTCAAAAAACTCATCTTCCTCATTCGCGAGTAAAGGGTCTTTACTTACGTCCTGATCTATGGTACGAACAATTATTTTTCCCATCTTGGATTCTAGCTCTTCATGAAATTCAAGGGCTAAGCTATTCTTGGTTAACTCACTACGTGCTTCCTTAAATGGAAATATATAACCTTTCATATCTGGTTTAGTACTTATAGGTTCCCAGACAAAAGAAATACAGAAACCTGGGAGACCGTTCAGTTTCATTAAATCTACCAGTTCTTTACAATCAGAAGCTAAATTTTTTTCAATATTTTTATCATTCTTACCATTAAGCCCGATGGCCAACGCTCGTTTTATTGACGAATTCCTATTGGCATCAGTCAATGATTGAATCAACGCTTTTGCCTTTGCTTTGTCGGTAACTAAAAGCTCAACCAAAATTGGATTGCTGCCTTTTACCCAATCTTGAGGTACTGGGGATGAGCCTGAATTTGGTAAGACTTTTATATGGGGTACAAATCCTTTCTTTTTAGGAGGATCCATTTTTTTTCCATTCTTACCATCTTTAGCTTGTAGCGTTTGCTTCGGAGCATTTTTATGTTGCCAAGTCATTGCTTTTATTGCCTTGAGGAGATAATTATATTTATGCGTGCTCTTTAGTTGTTTATGAGTAATTTTTTGTTTGCATTATAGCTAATCAGATAGTGAATTATTATCTTCTCATCGTCTGTTTCTCCACGTCTTCCAGTGACTTTCCTTCTTTGTGAAACTCGCGGTTCAGGCTTATCAGAATGTCATCCTGCGTGATGGGGCGTTGTCGATTTACGGAGATCATGACGCAGGAACGTAGCACGTTCATGATGATGGCGCCCGTAATGGCGAACCGCTCGGCTAGTTTATCGAAATCGACTTTGGGGTCAACCTCAACCGAGCCTTTAAACGCCTGCCGCCATAGATTGGCCCGCTTCGATGCGTTCGGGGCCGGGAAGTAGATCATGGACTGGAAGCGCCGGGCAAAGGCTTCGTCGATGTTGTCTTTCAGGTTGGTGGCCAGCACGATCACTCCCGGAAAATTTTCCATGCGCTGGAGCAGAAACGCCACTTCCTGGTTTGCGTGTCGGTCATTCGACGATGTTGTCTCGGTCCGTTTTCCGAAGAGCGCATCGGCCTCATCGAAAAAAAGAATCCAGCGTCGGCGTTCGGCTAGATCAAATACCCGACCCAGATTTTTTTCGGTTTCGCCAATGTACTTCGAGACAATCATGGAGAGGTCGATCCGGTATACATCCAGACCCGTCGATTTGCCTAACAAACCCGCGGTCAGCGTTTTACCCGTACCGGGGGGGCCATAAAACAGCGCGCGATAACCCGGTTTAAGAAATTTCTTGAGTTGCTTATTTTTTAAAATGGCTTCCGAATTATCGATCCAGGTTTTGATCTCCTTCACCTCTTCCATGATCTGAAAGTCGAGCACCAGGTCATCCCAGTCCAGGTTGGTCGTTACCCGGCTGGCCGGAAAATCGGTGCTGAAATCCGGCCGGTTACTTTCGCCCGTGGTGAGCAACGCGCGGTATTCGTCAGATATGGTCAAGGCGCCACATGTCCAGGCTTCATTCGGTCCCGACGGGCCAACCAGAATAATATTTAACTGCGTAAGCATCGATTCGTGAAACAGATGCGATTGCAGACGAATACGGCGGGTCAGATCAGCGCCCGCTACCAGAAATAAAATGGTTTCAACCGTAGGGACAAAGCCACCGCGGGTGTTGTCCCGAACGCCCCCAAATTCGGTGAATACCCGGTCGTACGTGCTGTTGTTTGTGTAGAAAAAATCAAGTACCTGCGGCCGGATATGGGGAGCCAGGGCCATAATTAGCATCAGTCGCTCGTAATTATCCAAACCATGTTCGCGGACCAGTTGCGCATAGGCCGACTCATTATCCGTTAAATCCGGCTCATCAATTTCTTCGACCGATCCATACTGACTTTCCTGTTCGAAATAAAGTTGAAACCGGGCTGAAATGACATTTTCCAGCCAAATCACTTCCTGCTCAAGAGCTGTCGCATTGATTGTAATCGCAAACAGGTCGGCGCTTGTTACGTCACTCATGGTATCATTTCGTTAGCTCACTTAAGGCTGCCTGTTGCTGCCGGATTGCCTGCTGCTGCCTGTCTATTGGCTTACGGTATTGTAGCCAGGCAATGCCCCAGCCCAGGCCGAAGGCCAGCCCCAGCAGAATCAGCATTTCGAGTAAAGCCACCCAGGGGTTTAATGGATTCATGGTAAAAATAGCGGGTTACTGTCTCTGGATTGACCCCGGCGCATTTGTTCCTGCCAGCTACGCAGTTCATCCCAACGGCCGTCGGCTGCCAGCAGCGCCTGGCCGGGCCAGGTAGCCGGATCGTATGTATGCAGGAGCGGGCCATGTTCGGCCAGCACCCGCCGAACGGTGGGTACGGGTGTCTGGGCCAGTTGCATAAACCGGAAAATGCCGATACCATTCAGAATGGCTTCCGCTTTTGGATTGATACCCGCAATTTCTTTTAAATCATCTCGACCCGGTGTTGCCGAAAACACTTCCTCGACCTCCAGTTCTATGACCTCTTCCTGCTCCAGCGCTTCCTCCAGCGCCTGGCGTTTGGCTACCAGCTGGCTCAGTTGCCGCCGGTAGCGTTCGCGGAAAATAAAATAAGCCAGTACGGCTGTTCCCTGAAGCATCAGGAAGTGCAGCAGACTGGCGTCTTCTAAATGAAACGGATTCAGGTCAAACATACTCAACGTCGTTCTACAAGCAACGTCACCCGACGGTTTGCTTCGCGGCCTTCCGGCAACGCGTTGGGCGCAATGGGGGCTTTGTCTCCCTGGGCTACCACCCGGAACCAGCGCTTGTTGGCACCCTGCCGCACCAGCAGATCCCGAACTGCCTGCGCCCGAAGGCGCGACAATTGCAGGTTCCGCACAGCCGTTCCCACGCTGTCTGTATGGCCCGTAATCACCAATCGTTCTGGCTGGTGATCGCGCAGGTAGCCAATGGCTTCCCGGATAAACTGCTCGTTGTCGGGCGTGTGGATATAGTCTGTAGCACCCGTTGGGAAATACAGTTGCATCGGGTGATACAGGTCAATATACGTCTGATGCCTTGCCAGCCAGTCCGCATTGATCGTTATCGACTGAAACGCAAACGACAGCGCATTGGTCGAATCGTGCACAAACTGCAAGGCGCTGGAGGCTTCTCCCCAGATCTTTATCTGCTCGTCGGGCACCCCCGCATTTACTAAATACTGCTGAACGCTGGTGGCCCGCACCGCCCCCAGGTTGGCAACCAATGTTTGCTTGCTTTCGGCAGGGGTATGGTAACCGATCACCGTGAGTAACCGACGGGGATTGGCTTTCAGGTAATCAGCCAGCGTATCCAGTGTTGAATGACTAGTTGCTGACCGATTACCTACTAGTTTAAGCTCACTTCCTGCCCGTTGGAACAGACTGCCGGGAAGTTTTATGCGCAGTTGATTGCCATCAATAATGGGTATGGAGGGAAGCACAGGTTCTTCGGATAACCGAATTCGTTTGATGTAAAAAACATGCACATAAACAGAAACGATTACCCATGCACCCAGCCCCATCCACCAGACCCACAGCTTACTCATGCCGAATCACCTAGCTATTGATTGGCCACTGGGCGTCGTAGGCGGCCGTGCCAATGGTTATTTTCTCCGCCGTAATGGTAATATCCGCGCTGAAGTTACTACCCCCCGCCGGTTGAAAGCCTTCCTTGTAGCTCGTGATGTAGCCACTTTTGAAATCGACCGTCCGGAAGACACCGTCTTTACCAGACTGCCAGAACTCGACCTTTCCTTCGATCATTTTATTCTGGGCATTGATCATGGTATCGATCAGGTTCTCGTTCTGCGTCACTTCGATCGTCATATTCATATCACCTGCCCGAACGGCTGAAGAAGGGCGGCCTTTTTGATCAAAATCGCGCGAGAAGGACGCGCCAAAACTAAGAACATCAAACTTTTTAGCACCAATTGTTAGTGTTGATGTAAACCCTACATCCGCTGCATCTGCCATGTATGTATCTGATTAAAAAGTTAGGAGTTATTTCTTCACGGGCCACCGCTGATCAAGAATGGCTTCCTGAATTTGAATTTTTTCGGCCGACAGCGTCAGTGAACACGTATAAGCAGCACCAGCCGCTGAAAATGACTCACTGTAATTAACAATGTACGCGTTGGTGAACGAAATCTTGCGCGTTATTCCATCATCACCGGCATCCGTAAATTCTAAGGCACCTTTGTCAAAAGGTTTGTTCTGCGAATTGACCATGTGCTCGACCAAGTTTGATTTATCAGTGACTTCCACCGTAAATGAGAATTGGCCACCCATGACGTGGCTGGATGGTCTTCCTTTCAGATCAACACTTCTGGTAAAACCAATGTCACCACCCAGAATATCGAATGTATCGGCGCCCAGCGTAATTTTACTTGAATATGGCATAGTGCTAGATGTAATTAATTGAAAGATAAATTGTTAGGAATAGCCAGTTGACTGGTGAATTAGATCTGACCGTAGTCAGATACCCATTCCGGACTTTCCACATCGTCGCCCCGGCGACCGTCTAACCGGATTACAAAGCTCTTGGCTGGGAAGTAAGGCGTCAGGCGGATATCGAGGTAAATCCGATCTTTTACTTTGTCGTCGCGTTCCAGGCGCATGATGCGGAACTGATCGATCAGCTTGTCGGGTCCTTTGATGCTGTCCAGGAAGCCCGCAATCTGACGACGCAAATCGGCTTCGATGAGGGAATTCCAGTTTTCGAACGCCCGGCGGTTCAGGAAATCGAACAGCACTTTGGTGATGTAATCGAATACCCGGACAACGGAATAGGTTTGCAATCCCATGTTGTCGCCGTTGAAAAGCGTTTTGCTGCCGAAGGCCATCACCCGACCGTATTCGTCGATCATCGGAACCAGGTTCAGCCGCTCAACCGCCGACAGTTCACTTTTGCGAAGGGGGAAACGAACACCCGGTACTTCGTTCATACCGCCGTGTTTCTTACCCGCCGTTACCTGTGACATCAGCGTGTAGTAGATTTTGCCGGCCAGTGCCATGGAGGGCGGCACGTACAGGTTTTCCACTTCACCAACTTCGGCCACTTTGCTACGTCCCACAACCCAGTTACAGGTCATGATTACGCTGGAGCGGAACAGTTCGGCACCCGTCATGTTGGCCGTGCTGAACAGGTCGATCACGTCTTCGGAGCTTTCCAGATCGGCGAAATCGGTGAACAGGGTTACCTTGTTGTTGTGGGCAATTTTGGCCCATTTTTCCAGCACTGCATTCGATCCCATGAAGCCAGGAACCACCATCAGCGAATAGTTCTGGCGGAGGTCGAGCCGGTCGTAGTTCTGCTTCAGCTCATCAGCGATGTAATCGATAAAGCGCGAGTTGTCCAGATCGGTCAATTGCTCGAAGCTGGCATTCACCACCGTAACGTTCGGTAGTTTGTCAACTTCGGCGTTTTTATAGAACAAGGAAAGCGCGCGGTAACTGGTTTCCAGTTCGCGCGTTGTTTCCAGCGCGGTCAGCAGGTTTTTTTGCAGATTCTGCTCAACTTCCGTTGCTTTCTGCTTAGACGTATCGAGCATCTCGTTCTGATTATCAGACGAGCTCAGGACTTCGATCCAGAGTTTAAGTTTTTCTTTCAGAACGGCCCGGTCGCTTTCTTTGGTCGGGTCGCCCATGTATATTTTCTTCCGCGCTTTGCGGTCGGGGTTGAGGTTTTGTGAACCGTCGATAAAGCTTTCGATAAAGGCGTAGCCACCATAAGCCGACAGTTCAGAAATGCCGGGAAGGGCCGCATTGCGACTAACGCCGGTAGAGGGTCTGGCATCAAGTTGTGCCGAAGGTGTTGTTGGTTCGCTTTCCATAAAGGCGATAAAGGGACTGAAGGGTAGAAAAGAAGACGTTTTTACCGGCGATTAGGCTTCGGTTTTTTCGTTAGCGTCGAGCTCGGCAACCAGCGCCTGCAGCGTCTGGATCAACGCGGCTTTCGTGTCTGGGTTGCCCAGCGCGGTCTGCAAAATACGGTGCCCCTGAAGGCGACGGCTGATCTGTGTATACTCTTGATATTGAGCATCTAATGACCGAAGGAACGGACTTTGAGCAACCATTTCCTTGACCCGGAAATCAGCTACGCTCCGAAACTTCATGGTTTCTTTCGTCGGCATGCCATCCAGTGATTCCATCTCGATTTCCACTTCGGGCTTGAAGTGATCGAAAACAGCTTCAACGGTTTTCAGGCCATAGACAGCCTCCGGGTTGACGGGAGCCTGCTGTGTAAGTTTTTGCGCCAGCAGCGTACGATTGTGGGGGATGTTAACGATACCCTCCGCTGATTCGGGCTTTATCTCATTACCACCAATTTCGAAATCAAACATATCTTATTTGGGCTGATTGTTAAGTTTATCAAAGCTATCAATAAGCCGATAGGCAACAAGGCAACTGCCTGATGCAGAAAGGCAATTTCAAACAAACGGTACTTTTTTTTGTTTCTGCCAATCGTTGTCTGATTTCGGGATTCCTGGTGATGGAAAAAAGCCTAGAATTCGACTCGAAGGTTAATTGACTTGCCAGATCAATTCGGCCGATTCGTCGTTCCAGCCGACGTTGAGGGACTGACCGCTTTGCAACTGACCGGAGATAATCAGGCGGGAAATCGGTCGGCGGAGCTGGTTGCGAATGATACCGGCCAGGGGGCGGGCACCGTACTGGGGCGTAAACCCCTGCAAGGCCAGTTGCCGACGGGCTTCGTCCTGCACCGTTAGCTCGATGCCCTGTTGTTTAAGGCTTTTGTGCAGGTGCGCCAGCTGGATGTCGAAAATTCGGACGACGTTCTCTTCCTTCATCGGGGAGAACGGAATAATTTCGGTAATCCGGGCCAGAAATTCGGGACGGAACTGCCCCGTCATTCGCGTCATCAATTGCTGCGAGGTCGGCATGCGGTTGGCCTGAAACTCACTGCTGATCCACTCGCTACCAATATTGGATGTGAAAATGAGTAAGGCATTTGTGAAATCGCCCTCTTTTCCCAGTTTATCGTGCAGCCGTCCTTCGTCCATAATTTGTAGAAATACGTCGAAGACCGAATTGTGCGCTTTTTCAATCTCATCGAAGAGAACAACCGAGTAGGGCTGCTTCCTGATTTTATTGACTAATAAGCCGCCTTCTTCGTAACCCACATAGCCCGGAGGAGCCCCGTACAGTAAAGCCGCCGAGTGTTCTTCCTTAAACTCCGACATGTCGAAGCGGATCAGCGCCCGCTCGTCGTTGAACAGAAAATCGGCCAGCGATTTCGACAATTCGGTTTTCCCGGTTCCCGTGGGGCCCAATAAAAAGAAGGAGCCAATTGGCTGACCAGCCCGCTGTAGGCCACTGCGCGACTCCAGAATGGCGTCGGACAAGGCATGAAGGGCATGGTCCTGGCCCACAACCCGGCGTTGCAGAAAGCTCTCCATCGTCAGAAGCCGTTCTTTTTCCTGCGCCTGTACTTTCCCCATGGGAATTCCCGTTTTGTGGGCGACCACAGCAGCCAGGTCGCTGGTGGTAACCGTGGCTTCCTGCTGACTGGCTAAGGCCTGAAAGCGGGCAAGTTTGGCCATAATGTAGTCGTGGTAAGCGACGGAGGTTTCCAGCTCGGCGGGGTTAACCTCATCTTCCCACTGGCCGAGCAGAACCGGGCTGACCTGGTGGTGCAGCAGCGTGTCCAGCCAACGGTATTCTTCCAGGACTTCGTCGGGGGCCAGGTCGCCAGCGGCCAGGTCGTTGAGGGTTTTCTCAATCTGCGTTAACTCATTCCCCGATGTTTCGATGGCCATCCGGATGGCCGCCATCGTTCGGTCGAGCAGGTCAAGCGCCGAGTCAGGCAGTCGACGTTCTTTACTGTACCGTCGGGCCAGCCGGATACAGGTGGCAATAACGTCTGGTTGAATCGCCAGCTGGTGGTGTTGCTCATAGGCCGGGGCTAGTCCGCGCATCATCCGCTCAGCTACTTTTTCGGTCGGCTCGCCCACCGTCAGCATCTCAAATCGGCGACTCAGGGCCTGGTCCGGTTCAATCAGCTTTCGGTATTCTTCGGGTGTCGTCGCGCCGATCACCGTCAGTTCGCCCCGCGCCAGTTCCGGTTTCAACAGGTTGGCGACACCGTTTCCGGCCGATCCCTTTGGATCGAGCAGCATATGGATCTCATCGATGAACAGAATGCATTTCTCATACTGCTTCACGTCTTTGATAACCGTCTTGAGCCGATCCTCTACTTCACCCTTGTATGACGCACCCGCCAGCAGCGCGCCGGGGTCCAGTTCGAGCAGAATGGCATTTTTCATCCGGGCGGGCACCAGGCCGGCGACGATCTGCTGGGCCAGTCCATCGATCAGGGCCGTTTTACCGACGCCCGGATCACCCACGACCATCACGTTCGGCTTGCTGCGACGTCCCAGGATTTCGAGCATGGTGCGCACTTCCTGGTTTCGGCCCACAACGGGGTCTAGCTTACCTGCCCGGGCCTGGGCGGTTTTATCGATGCAAAATTTGGGTTCTCCTTTTGGCGAATAGCTGGTGGCAGACTGTCCATTGGTACCCGGTGCCTGGCCTTTGTCGGGGGCGGGCGATGACAGGTCGCGCACAAACCGGTCGAGCAGATCGCGTTCCGTTAAGGGTAACGAGCGCAGCTGATCGGCAGTAAAGCCAATACCGGGTTTGGTAATAGCCGCCAGTACACAGATGATCTCGACGTAATCCAGCCCCAGTTTTACCCGCAGGAAATCGGCTTCGGTCAGCACCCGCTCCACCGATATGTCGTGTTCTGGCTCCGTGACAACCAGCGCCGTGCGTGGCATTTCCTCCATCCAGACATCGGCCCAGTCGAAAATATAGGCTACATCGTGGTGCAACGCGTTCAGCAGGGCGCTACCGCCTACGTCATCATGGAGCAACGCACGCAGCAGGTGAGCCGCCGAAAATTGTTCATTGTGGTATTCGCGAGCCAGCGCGCGGGCAATGTGCAGGGCCTTTTCGACCGATTGGTGTAAGGGTAACTGACGCATAAAGAAGGATGGTTAGGCAGAGGTTATTTGAATAGGTCTTCACTGATCCAGTAATACGTTCGCTCGTTGGACGTGAATCGGCTATTGCGAAAGGTTGGTATTCGCCGGTAATAGTCGCGTCGTTCGCGCAATAAGTAGAGTACCTGATTGAGCAAGGCATCGGATACCTGCTTCCGGCTGATCAACTGGCGAATGGGCAGGCGTTTGAATAAGGGGTTTGTAACGGGCAAATCCAGAAAGCTGTTCAGCAACTGGTCGAGGGTGATCGAGGCTCTTTTTGATAAACCGGCTTCGCTGAGTACCTGCCGGTATCGGTTATGGAGTTTGAACCGGTCGAGGTTGAGGGCGGGGTCGATATCGTCGCCACTCAATTGATCAAGCCATCGGCTGATACCGTCGTATTCATCGACCGGGAGCAGGGCAATATATTTCCAGTGCGTACCTTCTTTTCCCACGGGGGAGGTGTAGGCCCGCGACAGATAGGGGTATTCATCAAGGCGCATCAGGGTAGCCGCACTGGTCGGTAACTTCATCCCGGCGGAGGCATAAACCGGCGATAGCTTCGGATTGACCCGGTCGCCCTGTGGTTCCAGGCGCTGGAACGTTTTCTCCAGGGCTGTCGTAACCGTTTGGGATTCATTGGCGACCTGCAAAAACAGGCTGTCCGTAGCGGCATACAATTCTTTGAACGGGAGCGTCTGATTTTTGCGGGGAAAAAGTACCCAGCCCGGCACCATACTGTGGTCGGGATAGGCTAGCTGATAAACATTCCGGTCACCCATTCTGAGGTTGAATTCATTCGTGGGCGTAACCATATCGGGCCGCACCAGCCGGGCTTTTTTGAGATCGCTCCCGCGGTCGGCAATTTCCTGAACCAGTTCCCGGCTGTGGAGAATGAAATTATTGGGGATGTCGCCCATCGCGCCAAAAACCTGGAAAGACAGCAGTCGGCATTCGACCCGTTTCAAAGCCGCCGGAATCAGAACACCATTGACGACCGACTGTACGTCGCCGTTGATACCGACCAGCACGATAATGTTGTTTTCATGGGGGTGAGCCGCAAACTGTTTCAGTGCTTCGCCAATACCCGACCGAATGCATTTTACTTCCGTTTCCGGCCGATTGCGTGGGGGCGGGGCGGTTTTGCTGATCAGACTTAACAGACTGGTGTAATTCGTTGTCAGAGGAATCAGCGTCACTTTACCTTTGAGGGTCAGACTTTTGTTGTCCGGTGTTTTTTCGTATTCGTTGTAGATCGTAGCACCCACCTGCAGCGAAATCGCCCGGCTTGTATCCTGCGTTAACTGTGTAATCGTATACTGTATGGTGTTGAGTAATTCGCCCCAGTACGGCTGCATGGCTGAACTGCCTTCGATGACATACACCAGGTTGTAGTTGTTCGTGTTCGCCCGAACATTGGTCAAAACCTGGCTGGATATCGACTTGCCCGTTACGTTGAGAACCGGAACCTGTCGTTTCTCCACCAACGGAGTCAGGGCATTGGTCAGAATCACCGACTGACTGTCTGCCGTATTGTATTGCTTCAGCACGGGGTATTTAGGGCCCAGTCGATTCCAGGAAACGGCCGGAAAGGGGCTGTTGACAAGGGTTGAATCCCGGCCGCCCCGGCGGAGCGCAGAAACCGATCGGTAAAAGGCTATCGGCTGGGCCGCTACATTCATGGTGTCGGCCTCGATAAACACGCGCTGGCCGATGGGTTGCAGGACCTCGATGGGGGTCCAGCCCAGCATAATCTGCTTGACACTATCCGTGGGAAACCAGGATGCCCGCCCGACCAGGGCCTGCTGGCGCGTTTCGGAGAGTTTATAGACATAAGCCAGATCGTAGAGCCGCATTCTGGTTTCGGTGGCGGTATGCTGCGACGGGTCGGTGAAAAGCCGTACGGAATCATGGGAAAAATACTGATCGGGATTCGTCAGCAGGGCGGGCTGGGCCAGCACGGCACTGACAATCTGCGCCCGGCGCTGATCCGATGACCGGCTGCTTTGGTTGGCCAGTAGAAACCGGCTTTTAAGCGCCCACCCGTAATAAACGGCGGCCTTTCGGTCGGCAATGACGCGCTTGGAAAACTTATTGCCAATGGGGAGCGCCGGGTCGTATTTGATGATCTTTAAATACCCATTTCGCTCCTTCAGCACGTAAAACGCTTCCATGAAATTCATCTTCCGAAACGGTACCGTTCCGTTCGAACTGCGGAATGTCGTGTTGTTGTTGCGATCCGAATAAACGATCCAGGGCGTGCCGCCGGGTGGTTGCAGGCTAGCTTTGAAGCCTTCGGTCGAAATGCCCACGCCAGACTTGATCTGACTCGGGTTTCCCGATACAGGGACCAGATTGGACGGTTGACGGGCCACTCGTAAAAAAAAAGGTAACTGAGCCGTAGCCGACTGAGGGCCACCTAGCCAAAGCAGCAGAAAAACAAGCCAATACGGAGGCCGGGCCAATCCGGAGGATGGCGTAGCGGTGAAAAATAGCCCGTTGATTGGCAGACATCTCATGGTTTATGTTGCGTCACGTTTAAGCGTGTAATGCAGGAGGTCGTCGAATCTGAGACGACGGTTACCCCGTCGATATGGACGCCCTTGTCGAACTGAAGGCCCATGCAGTAGGAATAAAAATCGTTGGCTTTGGTGCTGTTTATCTGCACCAGAGCCCCGTTCCGGTTGCACAGGTACTTTCGCAATAGGTAATTATAATGAGTGTTGAAGGATTGTCCCTCGGCAATTTGCTGCAGCTGCTGACGAATGTCGTTCCCCACAAAATCCAGCGAGTCGACGGGCGGGTCGAACCGGTTGTACCCCCGAATAATGGTAACCTGCTTCCGGATCGGATACTTGGTTACATCGGTCATCAGCTCCACGGTGTAGGTATGGGGTTTCGAGCGATCCTCCTCGGTGGGATAACTGTAAATGGCCGTCTGATCGCGGGAGTCAATCTGGCCCGTTGCGCCAAAGCGCCATGTGAACTGACGGGCACCTCCACCCACCGCCCTGAAAACCAGCTTTTCCCGCTCATAACCGTTGGAAGGCCCCTGGATGCTGACAATGGAATCCTGCTGGTTGGCTTGTGGTTTGGGCCGGATCACGACCGTAAAGGTTCGGGTAGCTTCCTTGTTGACGCGCAGGCGAATCAGATACGTACCCGGCTGGTAATAGTACACCACGCCCCGCGACCGCCAGGACTCCTGCCCATTGCCAAATTCCCAGCGCCATTGGTCGCCTTGGCTGGTACTGTCGGCATAGCGAATCGGCTGGCCAACGACCTGCTGAACCGGATACACCCTAGCCTGAATTTCGATTTCAGCAGTATACCAGTACAGGATAACGAGTATGCCTACTGTTAACAGAAATGTCTGGGCCGATAAGGTCATTTTACTATTCATACCACTTACCGGGAACTGATGATAGGCGGAGTGGCCGCCGACGTGGGTGACGAACCAGGGAACATCCCGACGCTACAATCGTCTAACTGTTTACGAAACAGGCTGATATTCGACTGCTTGCTCCAGACCAGCTTTTTGTCCACGTACATCATTCGATAGAAATCCGCAATCTGGGCAAAGGTCCTGAACCGAGTGCCTTCCTGCTGGGGGCCGGACAGCTTTCGAATTTCATTCAGGTGGTCTTCAATATCGACGTCAATAAACACGGCATTGATCTGTGGCTGATAGATAACGATGGAATGATAGGCGGAGTCGAGCAACGGCAGGTTGTCGAGCTGGCTGGTCAGAATCCGCTCTTTTAGTTTGATCTGATCCGAGAGGTACTTCGATTCCGAACTGGAATACGTTTTATTGCGAAAAGCAATCCAGCTTACCAGAACGGACAACAGGCTTATGGCTACCAGCAGGTATATGAACTGGAGCCGCCGTTCACGCATTGTGAGCCGAAAAAAAGTGTTCATAACTGCTTGATTAATAAGGCTTGGTAGCTCTACCCCGTTTGGTCTGCCGATTCTTCTCTACTGCCTGCTGAAGACAGCCCCTCAGTTCATCCCGAAGATCGCCTTCTTCCATCATTGACTTGTTGAGGGAGTCTTTTAACAAGAGCATTTCGTTGACATGGCTAAATAAGCGGTTATACACCACGAAATACCGCTGGGATTTTTGTTGCTGGTTAATCAGCCGGGTGAATTCTTCCTTCTTTCGGGTAACTAACCGCTGCAATTGCTGATCGTCCTGATTCTGGTTGGTGTTCATCAGGCTCATGTAGGTGTATAAGGAATCAACTTTATCGGCCAGCATGGCGTCGGTATAAATGACCCGATCAAACGCTTCTTTCTGTTGAATCAACTGGGTTGCCTGCCGGGAACTGGTTTGCACACAGGAGTAAACACAGGCGATCGTGACCAGCAGTAAACTGGTGAACCAAGTCAGAAAATGGTTGAACGCCTGCCTAATTTCTTTATGATTTAATGATTTCATTTGTTTACAAAGGTTCTTTCATCAGAAACGGGTAACTTGTTTTTCAAATAGCTCAATTCGTTCGTTGATCATGTCCGTTCTCCACCAATCCTCCGTTTCATTGCCTTATTTTCTTGATCTGCTCGATGTCGACTTTAAAGCCGAGATCCTGGCTGCCTCGCTGGCCAGTCAACAGGTGGCTCCCGAACGGATCATCATTAATCCAATGGGGCTCTACAGCCGGGCGTATTCCAAAGACATCGAAGACGTGAGAGACTGGTTGCTGGATGGCTCTACCTTCATCTACAACCGAATCGACACGCCCCGCGAGGGATTGTTCGATATGATGCCCCAGTACCTGTTTTTCAGCCCCGTCGAATCGACGAATGCCGGAAACGTTGATCAACTGCTCGACGACATACGCCGGGATCGTGACGAGGAGCAGCAGGCCCGCCTGTTTTTTCTGCCCTTCGACGCCGAGCTGAACTACTTACGGACCTTATCCGTCCATTACGACAATTCCGTTAACCACCTGGACCATGCTACCGTCATCATCGAGCAGTTTGCTGAGCAGTGGCCTATCCTGAAGGCCATGAACCGTACGCAGGCTGGCATCTTTATTCAGATAATACCCTGGCTGCATGTGCTTCGCAGCAATCTACCCTGGTTCAGCCGTTTCCTTCATCTCTTCTTCAGTGTTCCGGTTCAGGTTGAAACAGGCCGCCGACGGCCCGAATCGACCCAGGCTGACAGTGCCCTGACACTAGCCAATTTCCGGCTGGGCGTCGACTCTGTCGTGAGTGATCATTTCAGTTCCGACGAGTATACCATACAGATTACTGTCGGGCCTGTTCCGGATGCGCAGGTAGCTGACTTTTTGCCGCATACCCAAACCATTGCGTTGTTGCATAACCTCGTTGATTATTTTCTACCTGTCTCCAGCGATGTATCTATTTCCATTGTCACAGCGCCGGATGTTCCCCGGCCGGCTGCCACTTTTCTGGGCTACAATTCCTTTCTTTAAGCACGTCTCCTTAGTCCGGTGATTTCTTTACCGGTGGTTGCCTGACTGGGCTTCTGTTTTGCAAAAACTTAGTTTTGGCCGCTTCGTAAATAATCGTCGAGCAGCCATCAGGTTCAACCAGCAGGTAATGGTTCTGCACAATCTGGCGATTGCTAATTCGGCTAATAATGTACTGATAAACAGTTGGTTGGGCTGGTAGTGGAGCCAGGCCAGGCCAAGTGAACGTTGGCTCCTGAATAGGTCCGTCATAAACAAGCCTGAACACCACCTTGGTAGCGGTCGGAAGCCGCGTAGTCCGCACCGAATCGGTCCGCAGGGTCAGAGCGCGTAACGAGTCAGCCTTAACAGAATCCGAACGAACGGAGTCGGATCGAACAGGACGGGTGCGAAGAGAATCGGCCCGAGCCGAGTCGGAGCGGACCGAATCGACCAGCACGGGACGTAACCGAACGGAATCGGAGCGAACCGAATCCGGCCGTACAACGGGTACCTGCAACGAATCAACGGACTCGGCCGACTGGCTGACGGGTTTTGTCTGAACGGGTTTTCGGCCTTTCGTGAGCGTCGTCTGTTTAGGCTTACCCTTCGTTGTCGGGGCCGTTGTCCTGGCTACGGGCACTAACCGCAGTTCGTATAATTTCAACGTGAAGGCCGGTTCACGAGGAGCCGTTGGCTGCACCTTCTCGGCCGATGGCCGCTTATAAAAACCGAGCGTTCCAACAACGGGCTCACTTCGACAGGTTTGCTCCAGGTTGTCGACTCGGGTTGTCGCAATCGAGTAGAAAAAATAGGTCGCGGTATCGGGAATCGCCAGTTGCGCTGGCCAGGCCAGTTGGGGCTCCTGAACCGTTTTTTCGTAGACCAGTTTATTGCCTGGTAAGGTATAAAGCCGGAACGAATACCGTTCGCCCTCCGTATAAATGGGCGCGCTGCTTCGCCATCTGATAACCGGCTGGCTGGTCGTACCAATGTAATATTCGTTGATTTGAGCCGGATCCAGAACGGGCGGATAGCAAACGGGCCTGGGGCTGGCGGAGGGTGCCGCGACCGTACTGGTGCGGGGCCGCTGCGAAGACAAAAAACGGTACGAAACGGCGGCCTGCACGCCATACATTGTCATATCGACTTGTTTCTGGACGAAGTTATTCGTGCTGCCTACCTGCGAATAGCCAAACGAACTGAATGAGGTATTGGCCGACAGCCCCGCACTCAGTTGCTGCGTAAGCTGGTATTTAATCCCAGCGCTGGCATTGAAACCAGCCCGGAACCGTCGATCATTGGGAATGGCTGTCGTCAGGAATACACCATTCGAGGGATCGTCTTGAAAGGAGTTCGACAGGTAAGCCCCTAAAACAGGGGCGTCATTGTAAAACAGCCCCCCCCGCAGGTCAAGATCAAACAGAACCCGCTGACTAAGTGGAAACGAGAAGGCGGGCCCGATCGTCAGCATGAAGCTATTCAGGGGCCTGAGTGGTAAAAAGCGGGGCGTAGGAAATTTAGGGATCCCCGGATCTTTCTTGTATAAGTCGCTGACGACCAGGTTCTGGTAGCCCATAGAAATACCCAGTCCCCAGTATCGTCCGACGAAATAATCCGTTGACAACGCAGCCTGGAACCCGTGTGTCAGGTACAGGTTATCATTGGCGTATCCTTTAGGGAGCAGCCGGTTGTAGCCAACCGAACCGCTTACCCGCCATTTTACAGGCGTAAAGGCATCAATGGTTGTTGATTGGGTTAGGGTCAACGGGTTATAGTTTAGTGAATCCTGTGCCGCCACACGATTGACCAGGACGAGAACAGCACTACTAAGTATAATCCAGAAAAATAGACGCATAAACGAAAGACAAGGCTAAAAGCTAAAGGTGTGGCGTTTCCTGCGCCAGGAACAACCGGTATGACGTTACCTGGCCCGAACGGTGGATCAGCTTCTGCCGAAGTCCTTCCAGCATCACGTTCCACTCGTCCTGGGTGAGGGTGCAATCCTCCGCAGGATGCAGGCTGATATCGACGGTTCGGATCAGGCCTTCTTTTTGTGTATTGCCCGTAGCAACACCTTTCTTTATCGTAACCGATTCCAGCAAGTCCCCTAATTCGTGGTGAAAAAAGGCCCGGATATCTTCCAGGGTGACAATACGCTGATGGGTCATCAGCGCATACCGGTATGTCTGCACCCGGTGGAGCGCGGAAGGACGGCTGCGGCCGCCAAGGGTGGTTGTCAATAATTTGATGCTTTCGTTCTGAAGACTATTCGAGCTGTATGCCTGCAAGGTGGTACCCGCGGGAATACGGTTGGCCAGTTCGCAGTTGGTCGTCCAGAAATCGACCTGCATGGTATCCCCTTCCTCAAACGGCTTAAACAGCACGTATTGATTCAGGGCGATCGGCGGTGTCATCGTGTTCTGAACCTTGCGCTCAAGTTGCTCGATCTTTTCCTGCAACTGGGTCAGCAGCAAGCGTACCGTATCCTGCCCGTAAACGGCAAACGCAACGGATTCATCGCGAAGCAGTTCCAGCAGAAAGGTCAACTGTTCACGGGCATTCCGGACATCGAACCGCTCGACGCCACCCCGACGAACGGCATACCCGCCCTCATCGATATGATCCGCTTTGTGGAAGGGGAACGGCGTAAATACCCGCTCTTTGCTATCCACGACCATCCGAACCAGCAGCAGGGTTTCGAAAGGAGCTGTTTGTAGGGGGAGGAGGTTATAATTGGCGTTGGTCCGGTACAGAATCCGGTTAGCTTTTCGGTTCAGGGCCGGAAAGGCATTCAGCTCGACGGCCGTCTTTTCCAGTACTGTCTCGTCGAAGCGGGCCGGAAAGGTAACCTCTAGCCAAAGCAACGATTCACTCGCTAATGACTGCAACTCCTGGGTGCCAAAAGCCTCACTAAAGGCGGCTGGATAAGGCATTTTGAGGCTCTCCAGCTCGCCGGTGGCAGGCTGCTGAATATGAACGAAGCGCGTCTGGTAGGTTTGCCGGATGTCGCTTTCGAGTTGATTACTAATCTCGTATTCAGACAGTAGTTGAGCCGGTCCATCACTTGTGCGTTCAGTAGCCTTGGCATACGCCGGACCGGTAGCGGTCTGTAAAAGAGTGCCGTTCAGATACCAGCGACTCAACGCAAGCAGCGGAAGTAACGGTTGTGAATCTACGTCCGTGGGCCAGCTGAAAAAGAAATTTATCCGGTCAAGGGTGTCGATGGCCGGGTTGAGGGCTAACCCGATCCAGAGTGTTTTCGGGGCCAGTTTTCGGAGCGGCCTTGCTGGGGCTATCAGCCGTTTGCCCAACTGCGGATGAATGGCGTGGAGGTGAGAACCGGCCGCCAGATAAGCCACCCGCCCGTCGACAAGCCTAAGCGAATCGACGGCTGAGAAAAACAGATCCTGCAGGCTGTCCAGCTCACCCATCAGCTGCGACGCGTATTTCTGCTGAAAAAGAAAACTCTGGTTCGGACCTAATTCGACGACGGGTTCAGCCGGGTGGGCCTGCATGATGGCGTGGGCCGGTTGGGGAATGGTCAGTAAGTCGGGTGTCAGCAGGTCGGACAGGCGCTCAAGGACGCGCCCTTCCGACTCCATGAATTCGTTACTGATTTTATATACTTCATTGGCCAGCGTATCGATCAGCATCCGGACAAACGAATCGAGGTTGTTCAGGTCCCGAACGCCCCACATCTGCATCATGTGCAGCAATAAACGTTGCCGGATAGCTTCTTTGGAAAAATAAGATCGTTGGTCACTCAGCGGCATGGGTGGTCGGGTAATAAAGTGGCGTTTGTCGGAGGGTACGGCTTGTTAGGTGGACAACTGCCCGATATGCAGTTGGGTCGCAAACCGGAACGGCTCTTCGGTTTCGCACAGGATCGCGTTGATCGTTACGGTTGCCAGCCGCCGGTATTCTGCCGGCGTTGCATCAAGCCGATGCTCAACGGGCTGAAACTGGACCGATACCTGCGGGTTTTTCAGTCGGCCTTCATGTTGCCGGATCGCAGCTTCGAGGGAGTCGCACAGGTAGTCGATCCAACGGCTGTTTCGAATGGTATGATCGAACTCAATATCCCAGATTTTGCAGCCGAACGAGCGGTCACTTCGGAGCTCTCCGTACTTGGTGTGGAGTAATAAATACAGCACCTGAGCGATCGAAACACCCACGCCACAGGTCGGTAATTCTTTGCCGGCCATCAAAGGTCCAAAGCGAATTGGTAGACGGTAAAATGGCTGATTCATAGTTATTTACGGGTAGTACGGTAGGGGGCTGTAACAAATCCTAACCAATAAACAAAATTGGTTGGTAATCGACAAGCATTTTCTTACATTCGGCGTGGTTAATTCCTGGCCCTAAATTCAACGCTGTTTGCCTGCTCTCTTGGGAAACCTAACCAGGCGCTCTTACCCTCTCGCTTCTCCTTACCATGTCTGTTTATTCAGTTGTTGCCGAAACTACATTACTCATCGAAGGAAAACGGATCTCGTCTTTTCGTTCGCTAACTCTCCAGCAGTCCATTCATTCCACGCACGAATTTCGGGTGTTGTTTGAACACGACGCTATCGAAGAATTGATGACGTTGTTTTCGGATCAATTTGATCAGCTCCAGCGAAAATCGATCGACCTTACCATCAAAGGGGATGCGTCTACTAGTCCGCTGGAGTTCAAAGGGGTCATTACCCAAACCGAATTACGGCAGCAGGACGATGGATACTGGGGCCTCATGACACTGATTGGGCATGGCCATTGTGAAGCCTTGCGGACCGTGCCCGGCACCCAGACATTTATCGACAAGTCGATTTCGGATGTCGTGTCGGCCTCCCTAAGCTCATATGTACAGCCTAAAAAAGTAACCGCACCCCTGGGACCCGCCAAACTGCCGTTCTGCGTTCGTTACCAGGAGTCGACCTGGGACTTTCTGAAACGGCTGGCCTATGATTTTGGGGCCTGGTTTTACTACGATGGCGCAAAATTGCAGTTTACGACCAGCCCCGGTACGCCATCGGCACTGACCCTAACCTTCGGGGCGAACCTGATTCATTTTCGCACGGGCGTGCGGGCTGTTCCGACCTATTTTAAACACTACGATTATTTGCCGGAAGAGGATCGTCGGCTGGAAACGGAATCCACCAAGGACCTGGCCCCCTATGGCAAACCCGAAAATGATGGCGTCATCAATCCGCACCCGGCTCAGGCTACGGCCGATATGACTCCCTATCGCGACAATCGCAAAGCGGCTCTGGCGGCCGAAGAAAAGTATATGGAGGGTCAGGCACGAGTACCTGGTTTGTATCCGGGCTGTAAAATTATCGTGAAAGATTCCCCACTGGGCAAAGGGGGGCAATCTGCGCCCTATCTGGTCACCGATGTTGTGCATTACGTAGATGGCGTTGGGCAGTATCACAATCGGTTTCGGGCTATTCCGGCCACGGTGGTAGCCATGCCCGTCCGGAAACTGGTACGCCCCATGGCACAAACCCAGATTGGCGAAGTGACCGACAACAAAGATCCGAAAGGAATGGGCCGGGTGAAGGTGAAAATGCTGTGGATGAAAGCGCCCGATACGACCCCGTTCATCCGAATGACGCTGCCGCACTTCGGGCTTCATGCCGATAACAAAAAAACAAGGGGTTTTCAATTCGTTCCCACCGTTGGCGATCAGGTCATGGTGGGGTTCGAGTACAATGACCCGGAGCGACCCTTCGTGATCGGTGCGTTGCCTCATGGGAAGAATAGCGGCATTGATACCAGCAAGCCTGAGGAGGAAAAACACATCAGCGTGGGCAGCGGCAGCACCCTGACGTTTATCGAAAAACCGTCGGTGAAGGAGATTCACCTGCAGGTCGACGAAAAAAACTTTGTCAAGATCGCCGTGCCGAGCGGCAACGGCACGATTACGGTGCAATCGTCCAAGGATATTTTGGTAAAGGCGACGGCCAAAGTCACCGTCGAAGCGCCGGAAATTGTTCTGTCCGGCACGACCGTAACGATAGAAGGCAAACAGGCCGTGACGATCAAAGGCGCTCAGGTAAAAATAGAAGCCACCGCCCAGATGGCCGTGAAAGGCAATATGACGGATATAGAAGGCATGGCCACCATGAACGTGAAAAGTTCGGGCATAACGGCCGTTAAGGGCTCAATGGTCATGATCAATTAACGCGATCCGGGGAATCTATGCCATTTGTAGCCACCAATCCGCTGAGCCAGCGGCTGGCAGTTCTGGAACGGCTCTGGCTGGAATTCCGGCGGCTGCCCGATGCGCGTTTATGCCGATGGCTGTTTGCGCCGGGTGAAGCCTGGTTTCTGGATGTTTTCCTGCAGGAGCAGGCCGGACCCGATGCCATTTCCAACGATGTGTTCATAACCCTTCGGACGCCGGTTCAGCACTGGCAAACGTATTTCGACCAGGCGCTGGACGAACTATCCAGCCTGATCGACCACGACAGTGCGCTTCTTGCTGAACGGAATCTGGCTATTGTTCGGGCCGTCGACCCGAAAAAAAACGAAGCGGATTCACTGGTTCGTTTCGTGGGGTATGTCAATCGGTTTGTCAAAGGACTGAGTGCGCACACCGATGGGGTGTTGGTGCTGTGTATGCTACCGGCCTCATCGGCCAATCCGGCAATACTGGATCAGGTATTGACGGCTTTGCTGCTGGGCAAACTGTCGCCCGATGTTCGCCTGATCGTAGCCGATACGATCGGGGAGGAACAACTGGCCACGTTACCAGGCCGGTTTGGCCCCGAGGTTTATTCACACACAATTGATCTTCAGCTTCAGAAGGTGATCCGGCAGCTAGCGTCCTCCGGGCCACCAACGGCCCCCGATGTAAAGTTCCGCCAATGGCATGCCGAGTTATCGAATGCGCTGAGCCAGCGGAACCTGCGGGACGTCGACTATTTTGCCAGCAATTGCCTGCTGATTTGCCAGCAGGAGCAGTGGCACACCCTGGAGGGGAGTGTTCATCTGTCGGTTGCCCACGCTTACGTAACCCACCGTCGCTACGAGGAAGCACTGGCCCGCTATGGCCGGGTAATTGACCAGATGGAAGGCTTGTTCGGTCAGGGCGACGAATCGGCTGGCCGAATGAGTATCATGGCCTGGCTGGGTGCGGGTGGCGTGTACGAGTCCTTGCGTCAGCGGCAGCGTGCTATCGACTCCTATAATTTAGCCAGCGAGCGGGCCGAAACGCTGAAGGAATGGCTGCTGGCCATCGAAAGTCATCGCCGATTGGGGATGGTCCAGGCGCAGGAAAGCCGGATGCGGCAATCCGAAACGCACTACAGGCAGGTATTTGCGCTGGCCGAACAGCTTCCTCCCGAACAGCATCAGCTCGCCCGTCTGTCCGATATTGGCCAACTCTACTGGCAACAGCAGCAAACACCCGAAAAAAGACAGAAAGTGGCTGACTTAATTGCCCAGGTGCTTGGCCCTGAGTGGCGAAAAACGTAATTGTATTTTTTTAACGATAAAGCAGTTTTTGTGCTGTCGGTTAGAAGTAACCGACAGCACGGCGACACCAGCGTATCGAATCTCTATATGCCAGAATCACCCTTATTTCGGTCAGGATTACGCCGATTGATTTATCCCGCTGTTGTGCGCAGCTTATTGAGGGAAGAGGAAAACCAGGAGCAACTCAACGAAAGCAGGCAACGGCTGGCACTTCGACCGGAAGACAGTCAGGTAGTACCAGCCGCGCGCCGTACGCTGGTCGGACGGTTTGTCGATGTCGCTACCGGCGAAGTGCTGGTTGAGCAGGTTGACGTAGACATTCCGGGTGTAGTGCCGTTTCGGTGGGCTCGTTTCTGGCGTTCTAACCAGCTGGTTACCGGCTCAGTGGGCAATGGCTGGCGTCATTCGTATGATTTTTTGTTGCTGGAGGACCGACACAGCCGGCAGGTGATTATCCGCCTGCCCGACAGCCGGGGCGTTATGTTTCCGGCTCTGACCGAGGGCGAAACCTTCCTGAACCGATCCGAAAAGCTCCGGCTTAATCGCGATGCATATGGATACCAGCTACAGGGAACGGACGGTCTGTTGTATCGTTTCGCGATGAATCCGAGTGGCAGCCTTTGCCGGTTAGTATCAGTTGGAGCAACCGGTACCGATTATCGACTTCGGTTCAGTTACACCAGTACGGGTCAGCTCCGGCGCATAACGGATGATTTTCAGCGCGTTATTGATATCGTGACAAATGCTCACCAGCACATCAGTCGCCTGGAGATCACGCTGCCCAACCAACCGCAGAAGCGGTTGACGTTGGTGGACTATCAGTATGATGAGCTTCATGATCTGAACGATGTCATTGCCCAGGGCAAACCGGTAGCGCAATACCATTATCGGCAGCATCGACTGATCCGGCTGACGGATTCTTTCCGCCAAAGTGTTTATTTCGCCTACGAAAAAATGGGGAATCAGCCCGTGTGCAGCGAGCTAACGGTTGAGAAAGGGAAGCCTGCGCTTCAGTTTCGTTACCTGTTTGCCGAAGGGCGCACCGAAGTTACCGATGGGGTGGGGGGCGTCAGGCAATACGTACACGAAGGCGGAATCGTTCAGCGATTTATCAGCGCGGGTGGACGGCAGCGGGTCTGGTTTTTTAATGAATATGGCGAACTGGCCAGCGAGCAGGACGGGCTCGGGAACACGTCGTTCTTTGCCTACGACGAGCAGGGAAATATGACCCAGGCCGCCTGGCCGGATGGGGGAGGTATGCAAATGCAGTATACGGATCAGGGTCAGTTAACTACCCTGACAGACCGCGCTGATGGCGTTTGGCAATGGGCCTATGATGAGAGCGGCCGGCTCCTTTCCTGTATCGATCCTGTTGGCGCCGAAACAACGTTCTCGTATGCTGAAGATGGTCTGCTGGTGGAACGCATAAAGCCAAACGGTCAAAGGAGTCAGTGGGCGTATGATGCCTATGCAAATCTGCGCTTACAGACCGATGAAGTGGGTCAGCAGACCATCCGGGAATACGACTTCCTGGGCCAGTTGATCAGCCTTACCCAGCCAGACGGAACCAGAACGGAGATAATCGAGAAAATAAACGAACGTTCGGTCGCAACCCGGCCAACGACACCGTCGACAGGGGCACTGGACCAACCGACCTACGATGCCGATGGACTGCTCATCCGGCTTCGACGGAGTAACCGGCTGAACTGGCAATTCATTCGGGATGCGGCCGGATTTGTCCGTGAATACACTCGTCCGGATGGAACGTCGACCCATTTTCATTACAATGCAGCCGGACGCCTGACCGAGGTGCTTTTCAGCGATGGGAGCTGGTATCACTACGCCTACCGGCTGGATGGCTGGCTCGTTGAGGCCGCCACACCAACTTCGGTCATCCAGTTTGAGCGCGACCCCCTGGGCCGTATTATCGCCGAAACCGCGGGCCCCGTACAGGTGACAACGGCTTATGACCAAGCCGGTCGGCCGATAAGCTGGCAAACGTCGGAGCAGGCGGTCGTGCAGGCTACTTACGACACCCGGCGCTATTTGAGCCGACAGGTGCATCCCGATTGGCAGCTACAGTTTAGCTATGACCGACTGGGGCGTCTGACCGACTGCCAGATGCCTGGTGGACTGCAAAGCCGCTGGCAGTATGATGTCGGTTCGTTGCCTGTCAATCAGAAGCTTTTCTGGGGAAGCGGCTTGCAGGCTTCCCGCTCGCAGACGTATGGATGGGAACGCCAGCGGCTTGTTCGAATAGACGACAACCAGTACGGAACGGCTACGATACGATACGATGACGCCAATGACCCGACGGAAGTAATCTGCTCTGCAGGCTGGACCGATCGCTGGGTAGCCGAACGGGCTTACTATCAGCAGCGACTTCTAAAACCCGCCCCCGACATGACAGAACTGGGCTGGCAGATGCTGACGGTTGGGACGGCTCGTTTTTATTACGATGCGGACGGGTACCTGCGCGAAAAACGGGTGTCTGGTCAGATCTGGACATTCCAATGGCATGAGTCCGGCGTTTTGCAGCGGGTTGTCCGGCCAGACAACCGGGTCGTAACGTTCACGTACGACGCCCTCGGCCGACGCCTTGACAAAAAGATGGACGACTATCAGGTACGCTGGGCGTGGCATGGTCGTCGACTCCTCCATGAATGGCACCATCTGCCGGGGAGTGAGCCCATTCCGTTAACCTGGTATACGGCAGGCGGTGACGAGCCAACGATGCTTCAGGTTGGCAACCAGTGGTATAGCGTGGTATGTAACGTGGCGGGTCAGCCTCTGTCATTTCATAACCTGCAGGGCGATCCGGTTTGGGAATGGCGCTGGTGTCTGTTTGGTAAAAAGCACAACCTGACCGGTCCATCTCACTGGCATACCTACCTGGGCAGGGGCCAATACGAGGACCAGGAAGCCGGTCTGATTTATGCTAATTTCCGATACTACGATGCCGCTACCGGGTTGCCTATCAGTCCAGGATATTCCAGCCCCGCCGGGTGGGCGCGAGCTGAATGGGAGCCTCCTCTCGCACCAGAATCGTATCTTTCCGCTGCCCGATATATTCGAGCGTACTGAGTTTGTTCCAAAGTCGGGTGAAGACATTCAGAAACTGCTCTACCGCCAGCATAGAAGCCCCAATTTGCTGGTGGTTGTAGTCATGTTCGAGCAATCGTAGGAGCAACTCCTCAAATTGACCGGGTGTTACGTCGGTCCACTCGTAAAAATAATGCAGCAACTCCTCTTTTTGACGGGTGGGCAGACAGTACAGTTCCGTGTAAATGATGCTGGTCAGGTTGGCAAAATAACCGACCAGATACACCGGCGGATGCTGGTGGTCCAGGTTGCGATACTCAAAAAAGACCGTTCCCAGATAATCCAGAATTCGGTTGCAAAACGACTGCACCCGGCGAGCCAGATCCGACGGCTGGGACTGGTCGTGTATTTTCCGGATAATCTTGAACGAACTAACCTGAATTTCATTTAAACCCCAGCCAAAATTCTTGTAATACTGGATCAGGCGGGGGTGGCTGGCCACCGACGCGCAGGGTGGAATGTATTGACTATCAACAATATAATGCCCTTCGTGATACGTAGCCTTTCCAATAAGCAGGTGATGGTGCCCCAGGTCGCTGGCATTGACCTGCTCAGACGACACAACCATGAGCTGGTAAGAGTACTCCGTATACGGATGCCGCAATGGGGATTCTTCCGGATCGGGATTTCCGATGGGTACCTTTTTGAACGGATTGACGACCAGCACAATGTCATAATCCGGTCTGAGCTGATCGTCCAGACTTTGGTTGATCTCGAACGAAGCCGTCAGGACCGTGAATTTCAGAACATCCGGATTGATGGCAATGCGGCAGCCGCCCTGCGTGATGGCGTTGCATCGGGATAAGCGAACTTCGACATGGTCGCTGTTTTTTTCGAGCAAATCAAATTCGTGGGCCACCGACGTACCTCTGACCGGTGGCAACAGGCCGTAATTATAACTGGTCAGAAAGAGCGAGACCGAATCACGCACCAGATCCTGGACGTGGTGATCGGTCTCTACGAAATGCTGTTGCGACAGCTTCATGCCGTCGATCCAATTGACAGGAAGGTGGCTCTTGGGAAATAACATAGGCGGTTAGCTGATTTCTTCTACCCGTTTAGCAACAATCAGGTAGTTTTCGCGAAGGTTGTTCTGGGCAATTGTCTGCTCAAAATCAATATACGACCGTAATCGGAACAACGACGGTTTCAGGCTATAAAATAACCACCCGTATTCATGGGCCGTATCATCGAACGTCTGAATCGGTTCGTTCGGGAATTTGTGATTGTAGTCGTCGACAAATTTTTGAAACCAGGTACCAAACGTTACGTCGCCGGTTGTGCGGGCCTTGACTTTAATAGGGGGCTCCTTTCGATTTGGATCTTTATAGATCTGAACTTCCAGCAGCATCAGTCGGTAATAATCCACTCCCTCCATGACGACCTCTTCGGCGTGACGTGGGTAGTACCATAGTTTATAGATTTCGTTCGGTACATTCACCAGGGAGTTGAAGGTGTAAGCGAATAGTACCGGCAACAGAAAGGGTAAAAGACTGCTCGATGCCCATAGATCATACTGAAGCAGACCATACCGGAGGCTGCTCAGGTAGTTGAAAAGCGGGGTGAACAAGACAAGGCCTAGGCCGACGACACTGGCCGTCATCAGAATCACGAACGTGGGTTTCGTGGCAAAGGCAGGACCCATATCGGCTATCATTCGACTCAGAAAGAGAATGCCGCACACCAAACTAAAGGCCTGTACGACAATGTAATAGACGGGAATGAACTGTAAGCCGTTCAGGCCAAACAGCCCGGCAATGGCCATAACAAAGCCACTGATCAGGACAGTCAGGACCAACCGCTTATTACTCATTAATTCAAGCTTACGATTCAGCCATATCGTTGCAATGAACAGGCCCAGCGTAATCAGGACCACAACTAAATAACTTAGTAGGAAAGGGGATATGACATCCATAAAGAGTGATCTTAAATCCTGACTAGTCGTCCCTGACTTACCCGCCGATCATCACGGTCGGCAACCCCAGCACAATGGAGCCTCCATGCGCTGTCAGATCGCCCATGCGAGCCGCTGGAGCCCCGCCAATCAGCACGGTTGCCGAGCCTTTAACGATTGTGTCTGGTGGCCCTACGCAGACGAGCGAATCTCCGACGCGAGCAGCGGGCAGGTTTCCAATCATCACCGTCGGGCAGCCGGGCCCAACAATAGGACCACCTACATGCGGAATGCCTGGCGGGGTTACTTGGGGACACGTGTGCATGTCGGTTAAACGGGCAGCAGGAGGCATAGAACAGGAAAATCGAAGAATGAGTAAATATAGCGTGTAATTGAACCCTGTGTATGCTTACCTAGTTTGCAACAGCGCTATCATCCCCAATAAAGATGCTGTAGCTCCTTTTTTACCATTGACCAGCGACGCCGGGAAATTATAATCTCTGTTCCCGTAGCTAAGCGTAGCATAGGTCCCCGGTGGGTCAATTGTGTTTTCTGAACGAAATTCCGGTTGATCACACAGTTCTGATGAACGCGGATGAAGTCATCAATCGGTAATTGATTGGCATAATGCTTAATGGTGTACGCCATCATCTGTTTGCTGCCATCGTTCCAGTATAACCAGCTATAGCCTCGTACGCCTTTTATCATGATCAGGTCGCTGATCGACTTACTCTGCCAACCGATTCGGAGGTCGTTGACGCGCACGGATAAAATGATATCTGAAACAGATGTTCCTTCTGAAGTTGAGATAGCAAAGCTGTTGTTCATTGTGAGTATTAAGAGTAAAGTACAGGTTAGGAGTACGGATAAGAAGATAACTTAACGACGTCTGTCGTTTTGTTAAAGAAGTGACCTATTGATAGACCAGGTAGGTGATATTTTTGAATAAAAGCAAGAAATAGTAATATTATACTTACGTAAGTCTCGCTTATTTCTATTAAAGTTAATTAAGTGCTGATTTAGTAGACATGTATCGTCAGGAACTAGCCAAATGTACGTTTAGGGGAAACAAATAGCCTAAAATGAAGCGTAGACAAAGTGTAGACAGGTCGTGTAAGCGTCTGATCAATAGGGCTGTATCCTCAAGGGGGCTGCTTGCTGCAAATAGTTGGTATGATGGAGTACCCTCGACGTAGACGGCTCGCCTGTCACATGGTGCCTGTGTGTGAATGTGTAAAGAATATGGGTTAATTGTTGCATTAAAGTATACCGTATTTTTGCTTCTTTAACTAAGCGAATTGTGATCGTTACTCGGCTTATTTTCGACAATCGAAGTTAGCCGAAGATTGATCAGAGAATTGCCGTTTGTATACCAATGACGATAAATAGAGTGTGAGCAACAACTTGTAGTATGTGAGTGGAGGTTTGTTGTTATTTAGCCGTATCTGGCTGTCAACAGATAGCAATTTCTGATAACTCAAGAATCACGTATACCGCGCATAAAACGAAACATTCGCTGTTGTGATCTTTAAAATAGAGTCTGAATAGAGGGGCGTTGATGAGAGGTAACTATTTGATTATCAGTAATATGGTTTTAGTGGATTGTGACTTTTACTAGTTGCTAAGCTAAAACCGAGGTGTGCTTTCTAGCTTATTATCGTTTCTGAGTACGCTATGGCCGGGCCCGAGTTAAAACGACACATTCCCCTTAATTATCGAGGTGTATGAACCCGATAAATAAGGGGAATGTGTGAGAGTAGGGGGAATCAACCGACTTGGTCGAACGCTACTGAACCGAGGGCAATTGCGCGGAGCAAAAGAAGCCGTCAGTTAGTAACATCAATATTGCTGCCTGCTTTGTAGTAAAGTTCAGCGATGGCTTTTTGATAGCTGGCCTTAAGCTTTTCACCTTTTATCTGCAGATCGATTAATTTGGTCTCTCGGGAATTGACGAGGAAAAGTGAACTCTCTCCCAACAGGAATTTATCCGATTCGCCCTTGACTAGGATTCGCTGATTTTCGATCGTCTGCTGCTGGGTGGTTATCTGATTGACCAAGGCCTGGAGTTGGTTATAGGCTACCTGAACCCCATTCGCAATCGAACGCCCCTGGTGCTGCCGGTCCAGGCGTGTTTGCTGGTATTTGATCTGAACCTCGCGAAGCTTGCCCCGTTCCTTGCGTAAAAACAGAGGAAATACAATATCGACCCCGACTTTATAATTCTGGGGGCGGAACGAGTAATAGCTGCTCCAATCGTAGCTCGCATCGAGGGCGGGTGTCTGGCTGAGCAAACTAGCGCTCAAGGCAATTTGCGGCTGAACCATCGCTTGTCGGAAACGCTCTTCCAGCGTCAACTGCTGCAGTTTATTGTCGAGTTTAATTAGATTAGGGTGGCGCTCCGCGACCTGCTCCAGCAGTGATCGCTGGAGCACATCAACCGAGGTGGGTGGTGGCGGTATCTGCGGAACCGAATAGGGCGGCAGTTCAGCAGGTTGCCCGTCGGGAGTCCATAGAAAAACGTTTACCCGCAGTCGGGCGTTTTGCTCATCCGCTACGGCTTGCTGTCTCTGGACCAGCCGATCCTGTACGGTAATCAACGCTTCTGTGGTGTCGATGTAGGCCACATCGCCCAGTTGAGCCTGTAAGCGTAACGCGTTAAACCGGCGTTCGGCCAGCACGTAGCCTTCGGTCAGTAACTGACGCTGCTGATAAGCCAGATACCAGTCCCAATAGGCACTAGCCGCTTCGTACAGCGTTTTGTTGATCAGGCTAATACGATCCGCTTCCGCCAGATTTTGTGCTACCCGGGCCTGCCGCACAGCATTGCGCCGGGCATCAATGAACAGGGTTCGCCCAATGGGTACGCTTAGGCCAACGCCGGTGAGGCCCGTCGGCGGAGTACGCTCTTCGGGGTTGATGTATTTACCTGTCGGGTCATTTCGATCATACGAGATATTAAGATCGATGCCCGCGGGCCAGATGGGCACAGCCAGTTTGTTTTGCCAATGATCATAATACAGGTCTGAGCCAAACTCTTTACGATCATAGTGCGACACCAGCTTAGGGTCGAAGGCACCCCGGGCCTGCACCACGACCTGCCTGGCTTCCTCACCAAACAGGCCTGCCTGCCGGATGAGCGGGTGGTGTTGCCGGACCAGATCATAAAATAGGCGGGCCTGAAAAACAGTTGTGTCCAGGCGGGATGAATCACCCTGGCCGCGGAGTGTGAACGACACCACGCACAGCCCCAGAATCAGCCATCCCGTCAGACGATCACGTAACGAAGTCAGTCGGATCATGAGGGAATTGCGTTAAGTTGCTTTTGCTGGCTCAGCTTTTAGGCTGGGCGGAAACCCATTGAGTAAGCGCCACAGTTCATACCAGATCGGAACATCGTCGAGCATGACCCAGCCGCGAACGCCCGAGCCAACCCGTAGCTGAGCTGGCCACGGCTGATCACCCGGTTGCAGAATGGGCCGTACCAGCAGCCGATACCGACCGTCGGGGCTGCTGACAGCATCAATCACCGCTACTTTACCGCCAAATGTGCCCACGGCTACACTGGGCCAACCCGAGAACTGGATAGCTGGCCAGCCATCGAACTGCAGCCGGACGGTTCGTCCTCGCTGAATCAGGGGAACATCCATCGCCCGAACGTACAGCTCGACCGCCAGTTGAGGCTTATCCGGCTGGAGGGTTGCAATGGATTCGCCCGCCGAAATGGTTTCACCGATTCCGGTTTTGGCGGGCCGAACGATAAACCCATTCTGGGGTGCCCGAACAATATACAGTCCCTGGCGGACCCGGACGTTGCTAAGCTGGTTGCGCAACTTTGCCACTTCGCCCGCCGTTTGGGTGCGGCTCGACACGGCCGAACTTTGATCTGAGCGGGCTTTGGCGATATTTTCCTGAAACTGAGCCTGGATCGTGCTTAACTCAAGCTGAGCATTGACCAGTTCCTGACGCGTGATGCTCAGTTTATTCTCCTGCGCAATAACTTTGGCGTTATCCTCCTGAACGCGGACGCGCCGACTTTCCAGATCGGTCAGGGAGATAAGGCCATTCTGGTATGCTTTTTCGTACCGGGCAATCCGGTCGAGTGTAATCTGGTAATTTCGACGGATTGCCTGTAGATCAGCTTCATCGGCAACCAACCTATACTGTGACTGTTTGACCCGGTTGCGAGCCGCATCCAGTTTAATCCGTACACCGTCTTCAAGGGCCCGAATTTGCCCGTTTAAGGCATTGATCTTGTCCACATAAGCCTGCTCTGAGCCGATTTTGGCTGTCAGCTGTTCATTAAGGCGCTGGATAATGGCTGGATCGAAAAATTCGTCCTTAATGTCCGAGATAACCAGCAGGGTATCACCCCGTTTGACAAAATCACCATCTTTAACCAGCCAGCGTTCTATTCGACCCGGTATGGCATTCTGGATGGTTTGGGGCCGGTCTTTGGGCGTCAGCGCGGTTAGGGTTCCCGTTCCGTCGATATTCTGACGCCAGGGCAGGAACATAACCACCAACCCAACGAGCAGAAAAAATAGCCACCATCGCCCCAGCCGGCGGCCACTGTCGGGATTGGGTAGCGTGCGTAAAGCCTTAATGGGATATCGGTCGAGATCTTTGACATCGACCCGCTCGTTTGAAATATTAAGCATAGATGATAAAGCAGCAGCCAGTTGGTCAGAACGTTCTGTGCTTAGTGTAATTCAGGTTCAACGTTGGAAATGGTAAGCGGTAAATCGGTAACCGTAGCAATCTTTTCGACGGCCGTCAGCATATCAAATACCGTATCGACACCGGATAAAAGTTTGTCAACAGCACCGGTTATGAGCACAATCATTACTTCGGACGCAACAAACTGACCAAGTGACATCTGTCGACTAACGACCAGGGAAGTGCCGAGAATCAGCAGGCCACCCACGACAATCGTTTTAAAGGCAACGCCACTGTACAGAAATTTTTTGATCACCTCAAAGTGAGCCTGCCGGTTTGTGAGGTATCTGGCCACCAGCTCATCCATCTTGGCCATAGCCTCGTCCTGCTCGATTGGCGGGCGGGTAGGTTCCTGTTGTTGGTTGGGGAGCCCACTGGCCATGTCTTCCAGCCAGGCTTCGACCTTGTATTTATACTTGGATTCGGCCAGACTCGTCTTGATGCCACTGGGACCGAGGATGCGGATAGCCAGCCCCACCGCCAGCGCGACGAAAAGGCTAAATCCTATAAATATGGGGTGGTAGGCTGACAGCAGTAATAAGCCAAAAACGATCTGCACTATGGCCGCCGTGATATCGACCAGTAGTTTGGGCAATCCTTTCTGAATGGTCAGCACATCGAAGAACCGATTCATCAGTTCTGGCGCATGATAGGCTGACAACGCTTCGGGGTCGATGCGGGGCAAGCGATAGGTAAACTCAAACGCAGCTTTGGTAAACACCCGCTGCTGGAGCAGTTCAACCAATGTCGTTTGGGCAACCAACAACAAGCCGGCCACGACGATGCCGACAATGACCAGGCCAATCATCACATAGACCGAACTAAAAACCAGACCACTCGAAACCAGCGTAAAAACGGCCTGAGTGCCCAGGGGTAAGGAAAGACTGATTGCGCCGGTGATCAGGGCGTATATAAAAATGTATCCGATGTCTTTTTTTTCGGTTGTTAAGAGCCGAATCAATCGTTGGGTCGGTGAAGGCAAAGACTCAACAATACGTTTACCTGCCATATAGAAAAGTTATAAAGACGTTTATAAGACCAGATGGTGAACTCCCTGTTGCACGACACAGTACGTCCGTTTACGTGTCTTCTGGAATGATCAAGTATCAGGCTTACAAAAAGTTAGACAATGTCCGGTTATTCAGTTTGGGATAGCTAGTATAATTACTTATGAGCTACTAAGGGTTTCTACAATTAACTAACTGGATTTGTTTTGTGATTAAGTCGCAATTTACGTTAAAAATTAAAAAGGGATTAAATTTCGCTGTAATTATTCTCATTTATGGCCTTTACGGCCCTTCAAGCGTTAATTCGGATGAAGGCAACTAGCTGGTTCGCTTCCAGCTCAGGGCCATGTTGTAGCGCCAGGATTACCGTAATCTTACTCATGGTTCAGGTGTAATTTTGGCCCGATTAGTCCGGCGAGACTTTGCAGGACAGAGCTTACAGCCAATGGCAGCGATAGAAGTGATTTTAATCGGAACGAGTGCTGGCTGTCGGTCAGGGAGTGAGCCGACTTTATTGTACCGCTCACGATCGGGTGAAGTACATGCCACTGGCGACCTGAGTAACAAGATGATTGCTATCGTTGTTACTACAAATTGACCCTTACTGGCTCTTTGCTACTCAGGTTGTTAATACAACTCTCTTTTGTTACTACCCCATGCGTATTCCGCCATTTCCAGACGAAGAAAGTAATCGATTAGAGGCTTTAAAAAGGTACGATATACTGGATTCGATACCCGAGCAGGCCTACGATGATCTTGTCAAGCTGGCTTCCCAGATTTGCCAGATGCCCGTTTCGCTGATTAGTCTTTTGGGAGAAAAACGCCAGTGGTTTAAGGCCAGCTATGGAATCGACATTCGGGAAACACCGCGGGAGTACGCGTTTTGTAGCTATCATGAGCTGGTCGATCCGGAAGAAGCACTGGTCGTGATGGATTCAAGAGAGGACGAACGCTTTGCCAGCAACCCCTTCGTAACGGGAGAGCCGCACGTAGTGTTTTATGCGGGAGTACCCTTGATTGATTCGGATGGCTTTATGCTGGGGTCGCTCTGCATCATTGACCATCAACCCAGGCAAATAAGTCAGCCGCAACTGGACGCGTTAAAAATCCTGGCCAAACAAGTGGTCAGCCTGCTGGAGCTTAGGCGTTTCAACAAGGCCCTGAAACAAAGTGAAGAACGATACGCGGCCCTCTCGGCAGAACTGGAGCAGCAGGTCAAGCAACGGACGCAGGAACTGGCGACGGCCAATGAAGCCCTGCTCACTTCCAACAACCTGCTCTCCCGATCAAACGAAAACCTGCAACAGTTTGCCTACATCGCCAGCCACGACTTACAGGAGCCCCTGCGTAAGGTGCAGTCGTTCGGTGATTTGCTGAAAGACCAATATGCCGACCAGATTGGCGGAGGAGTGGTTTATCTGGAGCGAATGCAGGGTGCAGCCGCCCGCATGTCGACGCTCATCCGTGACCTGCTCAGCTACTCGCGCATCCACACCCAGCGCGAAACTACCGCCGAGGTGTCCCTCAACGAAGTCGTGAAAGCTGTATTGATTGATCTGGAACTGACCATTGCCAACAGTGGCGCAGATGTACAGGTCGGTCCGTTGCCGACTGTGCCGGGAGATGCCTCTCAACTTGGCCAGTTGTTCCAGAATTTGCTGACCAATGCGCTCAAGTTTCGACGCAACGATACGCAGCCTATCATACAGGTAACGGCCCGGTGGGTTTCCGCCGACCACCTGCCAGCTGGCAGGAAAACGACTCTGGGCAGTGCACTGGCCTATCATTGCATCGAGGTGTCGGACAATGGAATTGGTTTCGACGAGAAATATGTGGATCGTATTTTTCAGATTTTTCAGCGCCTGCACGGTAAAAGTGAGTTCGATGGTACGGGCATCGGTCTGGCCGTGTGCGAGAAGGTAGCCGCCAATCATGGTGGGTTTATCAGCGCACGCAGCGAAGCAGGGCATGGGGCTACCTTCAGTCTGTTTCTGCCCTGTTCGTGAGTATGTCCTCTACCTACTAATACGCTCCGATTTTCCAACAAGCGTTCAGGTCGCTGGTAACGAAGAAGTTAGTCTAACATTAAGATGATACGCACAGCCGTTGCCTTTTGGGTGATGGCTGCATTGGTCTAGGCCCGTTACCTCACTCGTTTAAACTTTATTATCGAACCGACGTAACTACCACCAACTGCTGTATGCAGTGAATGGTGGAATATGTACAGCTGTCATCTTGTAGATGACGGCTGTTTTTTTATAAAAAAACGCTGACCCCAGAAGAGTCAGCGTTTGAGGCCTATTCCACAAAATAGATGAGTCGACAAAACCCACGATTGTAAAGCCGATACGCAGTATGTGATCTACCTGTGGCATTGCCGACGAGCAATTACTCCGCCGACCCCCAAAAAAAGTGGTATCGCCAACAAAAAAGCCCGACTGGTTAGGTCGGGCCTTGTTATTTATGGGATAGATATTCCCATAAGACCCAGAGATAAGGGATAAGTAACGGCCTGAAAATGGATATCCAGTTAAATTTAAGCACTAATTTTTGTGCACGTATAGCCTTGAGCGGTATCATAAATAAAATATTTTCTCCTGTTTGGCTCTATTATTGCTACTAAAAGCATGAAGGAGAACATAGAGGTATATTTATTTAATTATACGTAAATCTTTAATGAGCACTTTTACTTATTATGAAAATAGTTAAATTTGTTAATGACTACAATGACATTTCAGTAGAAGAGAGGTCTAAAGATTAAATAAGACGTTTACATGGAAGGTAAAACCCATCGCAGCAATAAGCAGTCAATAGATCAATCGACATACACCACGATTTTGACAAACTGGTTTGAGGCCGCGTCCGCTTTTTATAATCACTATAATCAATTACGGCCCTATGCCGCCCAAATCAGTGAAGAGCCGGGTCTGAACGCCGTTTACCATATCAATCCGGGCCAATGTCCGATTGGTCAGTTGAGAAAGCTGCTGGGACGAATGCATCAGGAGCTGGAAATGCTCGTGCAGGACATGGACCAGGCCGATATGCCTGACTCCGGCTCTACCTGGCAGCAATGCCGGAAGCTGACGAATCATACCCGTGTACTTACTCGGTTAAACCAACGGGCGCAAACCATGAGCCTGTTGATCAATCAACCCGCTAGCTAATGCCAGCGCTGTGCTGTTCATGGCAGATGCCTTTTGTTTTCTGTGGTAGCCCTGTGGAACTGTAAACATGGGGAGTACTTAAGTAAACTGTAAGGGTAAAAATACTCTCTCCGCGTAAATACATATTGATAAAAACGAGTGCTTCTAGATGAACGTTGCCCTGGCTATCATCCTGTCGGTGTTTCTGCAAGTCGTCCTGACAATTACTTTCTTTCACGAAGCCCTGACAACCAAGCAGGGGAGCTACTGCCAGACCAAATGCACAGCCGCTGGCATGCTGTATTTGCTGGTGGCCTGTTTACTGGCCTGGCTGTTACTCACCCGACCGATCGGGTAGCCAATGGCTGGACTTTATAAGTTGATATTTTTTACAAACAGCACATACTTTCGAGAAAACCATAGCCTTCCTTTCTTCGTACATTGACAAAATTATACATGTAGATGTATGAGCTATGTACTTTTTTATGGCTGGCAGGTAGGCTACCGTAAGATAACGTCAGTCCAGCTTTTTCAGGACTATTTTCATCTGACGATGCTCGATGCCTACGACCGGACACATGCCCTATTGAGCGGAGAAACCTTTTCCCTTCCCCTCGATGATACCCACCGTGTGGACGAAGTAATTAGCCAGTTCAGGAAGATTGGAGCGCTGTGCCGCCCCGTCAACAGCCCGCATCGGGTACATCAGCAGTAGCCAGGGTCGATAGTAAACGATGGATGAACGTCCGACGAGTGCCCGGTAGCGTGATAGCAGGTTATTCAGACGCGTGCGCCCCTAAAAGATCGCTACATTATCGAGGCCGCCATCATCAGGACCAGACTTATACTCACCCCGAATCCGCAACTCCGTTAGATTCTTTAACACCGCCTGTATATCGGCTTTGGTTGCCTGCTTATTCCCCTTTTTCCATCCACTTAGTTCATCCAGCTTGATGGCATAGCTGGTCCAGGTGGTATTGGGGTTATAGGCCGTATCAAAGGTGAGGGTGTTCTTCCCATCCGTCAGGATTACATCCTCAGAAAACCGTTGCTCGTCGGTGCCCGATTGGATCAGATCGAAGCGCAGCGTTTTGCCATAGCCTTTCCTGACCTCAGCCATAAATCGATCGGGTGCAACAAAATACCACAAGGTTTGAATAGGATCCAGGTTATCCGAACCGGCCATGTAGCCGCCGGGATAGCCGCCCGTAGCGCTGAATCCCCCGACGCCCCCTTCACTAATCCGCCAGCCCTGATCCCCCTCGTCGAAAGAATTCGAATCAGGCGGGTCCAGTGGAGTAAGCGTAAATCGATAACACCCAATGAGTAAAGCCAGAAGCAGCCCACCAACAACCGCAAATTTATAAAAGACAACTTTTTCTGGATTAGAGCCTAATAACTTCATAAGTTGTTGATTTTTGGTTATTATCAACATGAAGATACCAGTCAAGCCTAAAAAGTTGTAAATAATCTGTGCCCTGCAAGAATTAAATGACTACCGATGGCCTGTTCAGCTGAATACGAAGGGGGCAAACTTAATAAAGGGTGACATTATCCAAACCACCTCGATCGGGCCCAGCTCTGAACTCCCCACGAATTCGTAAGTCAGTTAAATTTTGTAGTACAGTCTGCATATCTTCTTTGGTAGCGTTTGACGATCCTTTCTTCCACCCATTCGTGTCATCCAGCTTAACTGAATAGTGCGTCCAGGTTGTTTTCGGATTATAAGCTGTATCGAAGGTAAGGGTAGTTATGCCATTTGTCAGAATAATATCATCATTAGTATCGCTTTGAAAGTCGGTTGCCGACTGCTTCAGATCAAAACAAAGTGTCCGACCATAGCTTCTTCGAGCTTCGCCCACAAAGCCGTTAGAGGCAATAAAATACCAAATCCCAGATGAGTTGTCCGTTCCGATGACATAGCCATCTGGATTGCCGCCCATAATGCTATAGCTACCAATTCCCCCTTCACTTACATACCATCTCTCGTCATTGGCATCAAAGCCGTTAAAGCCAGGATACGTTATAGTGTTGATACTAAACTCCGTGCAGCCAGAAATAAATGTTAACAGTGACCCATACAAGAACGCGAGGCTGTAGAATGTAACTATCCCTTTATTAGTAAACACTGAAGTTATAAATATTTAAATTAAACTTTAGTTATTTTTGAAATAACCTGAATGGAATAAAAATCAATTATTTCTTTTGTTAATATTTATATGAAAAGGTAGAAATACAAATTAAAATAAATGAGGCTATAAAAGATTTAAGAAAAACATATTTTTAAGGTAAATCTTTCGTCCATAGAGTTAAATGCAATAAGATTAGACAAACGGTGCCATGACAATATGAGTCAACATTAGAAGCTAACTATAAAATATTTATTCATGGTAAACTAATTTATTGAAGAAGTCCTCCCTCTATTTAGAGACGACTTCTTCAATCACATCATTTAAAGGATTTACAAAAGGCGCTTTGTAAATGCCAAATCGTTGTCTGATTAAATAATAAAAGAATGGGATATCGTCAATTAAATAGCGCTTTAACAATCTCTTTGGGTCATTCACCATTCGATAAAACCATTCAAGTGTCAATAGTCTAAATATTTTAGGTGCACGTTTAATATTTCCGGCTTCAAAATCAATAGTGGCGCCTAGAGCCATGAATAAATCAATATTCACCAATCTATGTTTGTATTTATAAATCCAATGCTCTTGTTTAGGGGCGCCAACTCCAACGACTAGTACATTAGCATTTGAATGATTTATAATTGAAACGATATCTTCACATTCATCGTGATTTCTCTCAAAACCATATGATGGAGAATGAGCTCCGACAATGATATTTTTTTCAAGCCTAGAGTTGATTTTATTCATCGCTTTATCTGCAATACCAGGTGCCGCACCTAATAAAAAAATCTTCACATCATGGCTGTTTTTATGGTAATCACAATAAGCAGGAAAAAAAGACGATCCCGCAATGACTTCTTTGATTGGATTGCCTAAAAACTTTAAGCCCCAAAAAACTATTTTGCTGTCACAAACTACCCATTCAGCTTTATTATATATATCTACAAAAGCTTTTTCCTTTTGTAATTTTACTAAATGATCAACGTTGGGAGTTAATAAAACTCCACTTTTTAAGCGGTAAAGAAGTTCTTGTTGAGAAATATTGATCAAATCAATATTTAAAATTGAAACTTTCTTCATGGAGAAGATTAATTTATAATGCAAAAAAATATTTATACTTGTGTAAGTAGCCAATCTCAGGATTTCTGTATTTAATAAACTTTGCAGGATTACCTCCGACTATTGTATAAGGATCCACATCCTTTGTTACAATACTACCCGGTAAAATAATAGCACCTTCTTTAATCCTTACACCTGGCATAATCAAACAATTAGAGAAAACAAACGCGTTATCTTCAATATGAACAGCAGAACCTTTTGTTTCAAAAAATGGGCTATTAAGATTATGACCTAAAGTGTATATTTTAGTATCATGGGCAACACCTACATTATTACCAATATAAATTCCTCTTCGATTGTCTAAGTAACAACCAAAATTAACAGTAGAATTGTGCCCTATCTTTAGTTTTCCAATATGGAAAAACTTAACATTCCTATGTATGGCGGAACTTTTTGAAATATCAAATCTAAAAATCTTTAAATAAATATGTCGACTTTTTATAGGAATAAAATTGATAGATATGTTTAAAAACTCAATTAAGAAAAATTTACATTGTAGCAGAATCATTTCATGAATACTTTAAAATTTTTGTTAAAATAATTTATACCTTACTAACTTAAACATCCAATTTAGTATTTCAAGAGGTGATTTAATGCCATTGGTAGTAATTAGAAAATTATACCATATGTTTTTGAATAAACTGTTAGACACACCATCCTTTAAAAATACTACGATTGATACATCTACTTTTTGAAATTTCTTTCCAGTGAGAAAGAACTTGTAAATATTTAAGAAATCTAAGCTATATGAAAATTTACTTGATAAATTAATTTCGAAAAGAAAATTTTTATGAAGAGAAGACTTGACAAAAGAAGCCCCGTGTCGGTAAATAGGATGTACACACAACTCTTTAACATCATCTCTTGCTATTTTTTCATGTAGTTTCCCATTGATGTCAATCATTACAGAATTGCCATAAATAATATCTATATCTATATAATCATCGAGAGAAAAGACAGTATTGATAACGTTATTGTGTGGAAAGTAATCACCACAATTCATGAATAGAATCCATTTGCCTGTTGATAATAGAATACCTTTGTTCATTGCATCGTAAATGCCTTCATCTGATTCAGAAACTAAAAAGGTAATGTCTTTTTCATACCTTTTTATAATACTAAGAGTTCCATCAGTACTACCCCCATCAATAATAATATATTCTATATTACTATAAGTTTGATTGATAACACTCAGGATTGTCTCTTCTATATTAATAATTCCGTTGTATACAACTGTAATGATAGAAATAAGGGGAAAATCATCATTCCTTCTTACTATCGATTTAGCTTTGATGGTGTCTACCATAATTCATTAAATTATTTTATTGACTCCGCCTTTAGTTGTCCATTCCATAAATTAATAATAATCGTATCAAATATAGAACCTCTCAACCGATTATTATTCGCGTATACAGCTGCATCATACGCTCCTTCTGAAAAACGGTCTAATCCCCATGCACTAATTATAGACTTATTACTACATTTCATATTTTTAAAGGCAGTTGGTTCTAGATTCTCTATTTTGTACATAACATCAATTAAGTCAGCTGAATCTAAAGGATTAAATGAAAAACCATTAACATTATTCTGTACAAGAGTGTCACAACAACCACAATCTGTACTAACAGCGACAATCGTCCCTGCAGCCATCGCTTCATTAACTATTAGTCCCCAAGTTTCCTTCTTAAAGCTTGGCAAAAATAATGCCCTCGCGTTAATAAATAATTCTCTGATATGTTCATAATCCTGAAAAGGGAGAAATATAATTTCTTTTCCCAATCTATTCCTTTCAACTAAATCATTATGACAAGGGCCTTCACCAACCATTACAAGGGGTATACTGCCACCACTATTTCTATACTGAATATATGAATCAATATAAAAAGACAAATTTTTAAACTCCATTTGTCTGCCAACCGTTAAAAAATATTGCTCTGGTAAATGTTTGAAATTAATGTTTTCTACTTTCTCTTCCCAGAACTTGTTATCTGTAACGTTTAAACCATAAAATATTTGTTCTTTCTTAAATCCCCAATATATTAAGCTATCATCATAAGAATTAGAAGGGCATAAAAAAGCTTCAATGTTTCTGAATATTATTTTTTTTATCCAATTATTTAATTTGCTCCTAGGGAAAGTATCTTTTCTTGCATTTTCAAACACAACAATCCCTTTACGATGCCTTTTCGCCCATTGTATGGCTGTGGCTGATGGAGGAAAAACAATTGTGCCAACAAGAATAACATCTGGATTAAGTTGATTAAGAATTCTTGTAAGTTTCGATTTTATACCTTTAATTGTTACATCTTTATAAGATTTATTAGGAAATAAAGTAATAATATTCAATCCTATTTTATCAACGTTAGAAAATTCATATAACATAGGTTTTCCAATTGACTCAACGATAAAAAGTTCATGGCCTCTATTTTCTAGGAAAGTTTTAAAATGCTTAAGCCTAAGAGGAAAATATGCGTTAAAGTCTAAATGAGTTATTAAAATTTTCATTTTTATGTTAGTATGTGAAGTACAAATAAGCGGATGCACTATTACTAGTTTAATTAAAGGGCTGTAAGGGCATTCATTCAGTTTATGATTCACATAAATGATTTACTATTTGAGGGTAATATTTCATAACATTCACTATTTGACTGTCATTCTGTCTCTCTTTAACATTAATTTCATGGAGACTTTTTGACAATCCTCCTAAGACTATTTCAACATCCGTATACCGACAATCTATTATATTGTTCTCTACTACTTTTATTTTTGTACCATTTAATATTGCCATTGCCCAAAACCATATATCATCAGCACTTGGTGATAGTTTCAAAAATAAATCATCTCTAGTAGTATCTTGATGCAGGCTGTTAGGTGGGTATAATACTCCACCAACACCTTTTAAAAAATTTTTGAAAGTAACGGATCCTTGAGAAGAACTCTTCCAGCATGAGTAATCAATTGGATAGTTAAATTGATTTAAAGTAATCTTTGTTGCTATATGAGCGTGTATATAATTTGGAGCTTTTAGAAAAGAATAGTATAATTTTTCAAGCCAATCATTTTTATAAAAAACATCATCATCGGCAGTTACTAATGTATACTCGGGGTATTTAATTAAAGCAGGAACAAGTTTTGTGTAAGATCTCAAATCTTTACACCACTCAATTTCTATACCAAATGCCTTAAGACTTATAAGTGAACTGGGCAGGTCTTTTTCAAGATTTGGAAATTCGTCTTTTGATAACCACAAAATAATTCTATTTGGTTTAAAAGATTGTGTTAAAAGAGAATACAACATTAGATGAATATTATTTAATCGTTCTCCATAACTCGTTACAGAAACCATTACATTGTCATTCGACTTCCGAGTACCATAATTATTTAACTTTTGTATTTTTTTTTCTATTTTTCTAGCGTTAATTCCATATCTAATAGTTAAGTATTTAATATAAAATACATAAAGTATTTTTTTGGTATGTGAATTTTTGAAACTACTTATAAAATATTTCATAAAATTTCATGTTAACATGCAAATGACTTTTGAGTGATGTTAATGTATTTGCTGGCAAAATTTAATATTTATCCAGCAAATACATTTTTAATAATTCTAATCTTTACATACATGTATAATATTAAATAATAAATCATTGGGATCTTTAAGTATTTCTTTGAAAAATAAAGTGCACTGTTATCGTAACATTTTTTGATGAAGCTGTTTTTTTCTAATTGAATTGTATTCCCCCCCAAATGTATACAGGACACAGTTGGGATTAAATAAGAACTTAGACCCGCTTTTTGAATCTTGTAACTTAAGATATCTTCTTCATAATACAAAAATGTTTTTGGGTCAAATCCTCCAATTTTATAAAAGTTAATTTTATGGGACAACATGCATGAACCTGATGGCAAATCTATTTTGAAAAAATCTTTTCTAACCCATGTTGGATTTTTTAAAAGTATTTTTAGCTCAAGCATTGACTTTTTGAAGTAATGTAATTTGCCTAATATGGTAAGTTTTGCGAACAAAATTTTTGGAGTTATTCTTTTTCGCGCACAATCATAATCAATTTTTCCATTTTTATCATATAGTAGGGGTGAAACAACAGCAGCGTCAGTTTTTAAATCTATAAAGTTTAGTAAAGTGGGGAAAATGTTCTGAGTGAATAAAATATCATTGTTTAGGATCATTATATATTTGATTTCTGGATCGTTATAAACTATGCTTAAGCCGTAGTTATTACCATATGCATACCCATTGTTTGCTGGAGTTTGAATGAAATTAATTTTACCTAATATCATTTCTTTGCCTTTACGAAAGTTATTAATATTGACAAAATCTTTGTCAATATTAAATAATATTTTTAGTAATTCATTTTTTGAATTTTGTGTTGAGAAGTTATCGACAATTAATAACTTAATTTTTGAATCACTTGAATATTTAGTGACGGACTCTATACAATTCTTGGTAGCTATTGGATTATTATAATTTAAAATAATTATTCCAATAAAGTCATTAGTGGGTATAGTCATATTTCAATTGTTTTAAACTTAGTTTATGATTTACATTACTTAATGATGTTTTATAATAGTAATCACATAAATATAAAATAATTGAACCAAATATATATCCTGAAAAGTTTCTAAAAAAGAATATTAGAGGAATAATCATTAGTAAATTTATAAAAAATAACTTCAAATCTGATGGAATTTTTCGAAAAATGGGTTTTATTGAATTCATTATTAACGCGGTTGTAATAAATATATAAAATATACCATATTGGCTAAGAATTCCGATTATTCCTATATCTCCTTGAATAATACCTTGATTTTCGATCTTACCGAATATGTATTTTCCGTATGACGAATCTATATGGGCAATACCATTACCAAATATATAAGTTATCCAGTGATCCCAATGCTCAAATAGAAAAAACTGATATGCCGCGTATCTCACATTATCATCTAACTGCTCGTTAGTAGCCATTATCATTGAACCAAATAGATAGTCTCTATTTAAATATACTAAAAAAACGAAAAGAGAAATTACAGATAATATAAGGATTCTAGTTTTTACTCTTACTTTACTGATAAAGATTGGATAAATAAACATACAAAAAACACTGGATACAATTATTTGCCTTGTAACTGTTAGATATATACCGAATAGAAAAGTGATAAGTAAAAAGAGACTTTTAATAGATTTAGTGGAAAAATATTTAACAAAAGCTGTATAAAATGCTAGTATAACATAATATTCTCCGGCAATTGCATATCTATATAAACCAAATCTAGTTTCTAGTTTTTCAACATCTTCACCTCTCGTAAAGAACCAATAATTTGGAAATGTGTATTGCTGTAAAAAAGTAAGAATAATCCAAATGACTCCTACAATCAAAATTATTTTATTTAGTTTTTCTGCCTGTATTTTATAATAGTGAAGGATAAAATAAAATAGCCAACCGAGTAATGCTCGTTGAATAAGCATTGAAAGCATAAATGGCTGGTTGTGAATAAGATAGCAGGGGATTGTGCTTAATAACTGAGCTAATACTAATAATAAGATATACTTATGAAAATGCATATTTTTTGTTACCATTCTTTTTTGCATAAAGATTTTATACACAAAATACAATGATATAATTAGTTGTAAGTCTTTATTTATGTAATCAGGTATTAAGCTGAAAGACCAAAAATTAATAGAGGTGATTACAACGAGTAAAATAATAACATATTTCATCTTTTTATTTCATTAACAAGTTTTCATTTTATTGTGAATGACGGCTAATTTTGTACTTGGATATATTCATTAAGAGCGCACTCACATTTCAATGAAAGTAGTTTTTTACTGATTAATGTATAATATTTTTATTTTGTCCATTTGATTTAGAATAACTTTATTTTTAATTAAATATTTTTGCGAAAAGATGAAATATATAGCACATATGATTGCTGATAGAATTACACAAAACTCTGTATTTTTGATATTATTAATTACGGCTCTACAAATGAAAAAATATGGCAATGAAGCTAATATATTTAATTTTAAATTATTAAGTGGAAACTTTAATTTAGTAATTTTTTTGCAAAGTGCATACAATGTAGCTGTTACTAGTAACTCTGATATTAGAACTACTAATGATGTTCCAACTTCTCGGAGTTTAGGTACTAATAATACATTCAATGTTATACCTACCAATGCGCCAAATAAGGAGATGTATGCGAGTTCCTTATCTTTTTTTATGGACATTAAGATTTGATTTGATAAAATTTGAGCGATTCCCACAATAAAAATTAGTGGAATAATTATTCTAAAGCAAATTATTGATTTTTCGAATCCAGGACCTGATAGCAAGAGTATTATTTGTGGAGCTAGAGTTATTCCGCAGATTATTACAGGAAAACTTAATGTTATGATGAAAGTTAAAGATTTGTCTACCAATTCATCAAAATTATTGTACTTTTTTTCTGCTATTAATGATGATAATTTAGGAATTACTACTGTATTTAGCGCGGAAAAAATTCCTAAAATAATTGTATATAATTTAAGAGCTGTAGTATAATATCCAACGGAGATATCATTTGATACTAGTCCTAAATATGTTATGTTGAAAGTAGTATACATGCTAGTTAAAATTAAGTAGATTCCAACTGTAAAGTAAGTTTTAAGATGACGTTGTATGTTTAGTCTTTTGAAGGAAAATTTTATTTCTTTGAATGCATACCAACAGTTCACAATAGCGCTTGTCAAAGTGATTAAACAAGTAATTGTGAAATATATTGTATAATCTTCTTTTCTTTTTACGAAAATAAATATTGATATTACATATATGATTTTTATTATTATTGATCTATTTAAGATAAATTTAAAGTTTTCCGTTCCCCTAAAGTACCATTCAATTAGAAATACATTAAATATTAATTTAATTACACCAATAAAATATAAGTTTTTGTGTTCATTGAATTTATCGTTATTTAAGATTATGTATATATATACGATTGTGATGAATAACGTTAATAACATGTGAATAATAATTAATTCTGCAAAAACATTACTCAACATTTTGATATCATTTTTGTGTTTTGCAGTTTCTCTTATTCCTGTTAACGTTAGCCCCAACATACTAAATAAAATAAAGTAGTTTATTGTGTTGTCTACCCAATTAACTATTCCTATTTTATCTACTCCAAAAATTCTAGAGATGTACGGATATATTATAATCGGAATTAAATATTGAGATATTAGCAGTACACTATTATAAATAAAGTTTTTTGTAACACTCATGGTTTATTTAGTTGGTATTTTAAAGTTCAATAGCAGAATTTATTAGTAATCAACTTTGTCATGATTTGGATTTCGGTACAGACCGTTTCTCTTTATACTTGCAGGGTTGCCAGCGATCAAACAATATGGATTTTTGTTGTATTTTTTGTTCAGTAACGAATTAGCTCCTATAGTACAGAAGTCTGGTGTTTCCGTATTTTTTAGAATTATACATTTCATTGCAAACCAATTATTCTTTCCGATGATTATTGGAGCTACTGCAAGCATTTTATTTCCCGTTTCTATATTAGTTAATGCGTGAAAATCTGTGTCTACAAATAGACAATCCCAGCCAACTAAAGTATTTTCTCCAAATTTTATTAATTTGTATGCAATTATTTTACATCTTACTGTAGATTTAAAGTTTTCTCCAATGTTCAGTGTTCCATTTTCTCCAATAGAAATAGCTGCCCCATTTCCCATAACACAATTTTTATTAAAAATAACCTCACCACCATGATTTTCCCAAATTATTCCTGAATTGTTTTCATATATTGAAACATCATATCCTCCTAATCTGATCATGCCAAAATATAGTGTATCGGCGTTTATTTTGACTTTACCTTTCATGCTAAAAAATTTTGGTTTATATACAATTATTGGCAATTTTATTGCTTGTTTGATAGGTAGATAGTGAAAGTTAAAGTATATGCTATGCATTAGATAATATAACTTTGTTGCCAATTTGTATATTTTCATAGTTGTTATGTATAATTAAGATTTAAATTTTTTGTTAGCACACGCTTATTGCTGTAAATGTATATTTTTGGGTGTTCGTATATGTTATAAATTTAATATATTAAATTTATAATTGTTTTTGTAATTTTCGAGTACTCATGTAGAGTTATACACCTCATAAGTAGAAGTAATTTCACGTATTTAAAATCTATTTAATACCCAGGTTTCGTTTAACAAATTTTTATGCTAATCGGGAATATTAATATTTCATTTGTATACGTTGAATTAATTATCTGTGAGATTTTTTCTTTTCTTAATATTAATTTATCTTCTGAATATAATCGAATTATATCACCATGCGTTTATATTCCCTTTCATCATAGATGCAAGAGTCCACCAGCAGATTTTAATATCTAACCAAAAGGATTTTTTTCGATTGTAAAATCGATCAAGTCGAACGCGATGCACCATTTTTATTAGTTCATCAGTTTCACCCCGGCAGCCACGAACTTGGGCTAATCCTGTTATGCCTGGTTTTGTCCGATAACGACTTCCATACTTTGGTAATACTCGCCAGAATTGGGCATCGTGCTGAACAGCATGGGGGCGGGGGCCTATCACGCTCATCTGCCCTAATAAGACATTGATGAACTGGGGCATTTCATCTAGGTTTGATTTGCGCAGGAATCGACCAATCCGGGTTACCCGGTTATCCTGTTTCTGGGCCTGTTTAAATTGAGCTTTGGGGTTGTGCGTCATGGTCCTAAATTTCAGGCAATTGAACCAGGTTCCTTTATACCCTGTACGCTTCTGTACGTACAGAATAGGTCCTGGAGAATCCAGCTTGATCAGGACACCCAGCAGGGGGATCAGCCAGGAGAGGACGAATAGGGTAATGAGCAGCGAAAAGCAAATATCGAAACCTCGCTTGCCTATGGTTGGGTAGTCTACTCTGCGCCGGGTGTTAGGCTCAGTGTACACGTACAGGGGTTTGTAGTGTGTGTCAAGACTAAGCATACAAGTTTACTTTTAGTTGGGTTGATCGTGGAGAGAGGAAGCAATGCGTTTGGTTTCTGTTGGTTAGTCACTTTGGGGCAGACAGGAGCGTGGGTGCCCGTGCGATCAGCGTTGTGTTTAGGCGTTACCGTTGTTTAGCCATTTTTTCTTCTCAGAGCCGCCATAGTATTCGCCATAGTTGTAATTGTAGTAATAGGATTCCCCTTCGCCAACGCCGTTCAGAATGATGCTGAGCCGCTGGAAACGCTGCTCCTTGAACAGCACATCCACCATCTTGATCGAGTTCTTAGGCGTATGATCATGGCGCACCATAAACAGGGTTGCATCAGCATAGGGGGCAATCAGTTGAGAGTCTGTCACCAGGCCAACGGGGGGGGAGTCGACCAGTACGTAATCAAAGCGTTCTTTCAACTCCTCGAACAACTTACCCAGTCGGGGCGAACTCAATAACTCCGCCGGGTTTGGGGGCAGCGGCCCCGCCGTGATGATAAAGTAGTTATCGTAGCCAGTAACGGGCTGTAATAATTCGTCGATGGTAGCCTCACCAATCAGGTAATTGCTCAGGCCCACGTGATTTTCCATGTGCAGGCTTTTGTGGAGTTTGGGCTTACGCATGTCCATTTCCAGAATAACCGTTCGGTTATTCACCAGGGCCAGGCTGGCACCCAGGTTGAGCGACATAAAGGATTTTCCCTCGCCACTGATGCTGGACGTAAACAAGACCACCTGGGACGCATTGGGGTCGCTTCGCAAAAAGTGCAGGTTGGTACGAAGCGTACGGATCTGTTCGCCAATGACGGATTGCAACCGGGGTTTGAATACCATGTTGTCGATGGTGATCTGGCGGCTTTTAACCACCTCCCCCAGAATGGGCACTTGGGTTACATCCTCTACATCGGCCCGGTGTAAGACTCGGTTATTCAGGGCGTCTTTCGCTGTCAGAAAGCCTACCGGAACTAACAGACCCAGCAAGCCAAATATGGCGAAAATGGTCATCTTTACGGGTTTTACCGGTTTGCTCCCGGCCCGCGCGCTATCCACAATGCGGCTGTCCGGAATGGTAGAGGCCGCCGATAAAGCCGTTTCTTCGCGCTTTTGCAACAGGTAGGTATACAGGCCGTTCTTGATGGCCTGCTGGCGGGTAATGTTGAGCAAGGCCCGCTCTTTGCCTGGTACCGTCCGGATCATGCCTTCCAGGCGCTGGTTATTGGCCATCAATAGCCCCCGGTTGCTGGTCAGTTGCTGGCGGATAGTCTGCACGTTTTCGTTGATGCTCGCTTTCAGGGTCTTTAACTGGCTATCCAGCGATTGAACCAGTGGGTTATTGGGCGACATGGTTCGCGACACTTCATCACGTTTCGCTTCCAGTTCGGATACTTTTACCAAGAGCCCCGTCAAAATAGGATCACTCAGTCCCAGCGTAGCGGGAGCCAGGCCACTCTGCCCATCCTGGTGCTGTAGGTACCGCTCCACATCGCCCAGGGCACTCAGGCGAATGTTGACCTCGTTCAACTGGGTATCGTTGTCTTTCACTGTGCTCAGAAACGTTTGCGCCTGCACGCCCAGGTCCGTAATGCCCTGGGTCGATTTGTAGAGTTCGACTTCTTTTTCCACCGTTGAAAGCTCTCCGGAGATCAAGCCCAGGCGGTTTTCGATAAAGTTGAGCGTGTTACCGGCTTCCTTATTTTTGTCGATAACGGCCTCTTTATTGTACTCGTTAATGATCTGGTTCAGGATGGCCACCCCTTTGTCGGGTACGGCTTCATCTAGGGTCATCATCAGCACGGTGGCCTGTTTGGTCGTTGGCTCAACCGTTAGATTTCCCAGGTAACCTTCTACGGTTTCGGTATGATCGGCGATGGAGACTATGAGGGGCTCCATCTTGCTATTGAGTTGCTTACGGGTCAGAACGCGGAGCTGGCCGTAGGGTGTCTGGATGCTCTGGTTCACGGGGTAGGGGCTCCCGTTTAGATTCACCGTCTTCGCATCATTAAACGTAAATTCCAGCGCTTCGTCGGGGAGTTGGGCCACCGGTTTTTCCACCAGCAGACGGATGGGAGAGTCACCATAGATTTCTTTCTTCACCGTCCGGGTAGGTGTGTAGTAGTGGACATCGAGGCCCAGGTTCGTCACCACCCGGTCCATGAGGGTGTACGATTTCAGGATTTCCACCTCATTCTCGACTACTTTGCTCGGTGTGAAAATGTCGAGTTCTTTCAGCATGCTTTCACCCCCCATGCCTTTCTTCTCGTCTTTGATCAGCAGGCTGGCTTTCACTTTATACCCCGGGGGCTGGTACAGCAAATAAACGTAAGCCGCTCCCAGCGCCAGTACCAGCGACACCACAAACCAGGGCCAGTTGCGTACATAGCGCATCAGCATGGCCCGCAGGTTCGGTTGAGGTTCAACTTCGTATGCCTGATAGGGAGTGTATGGATTAGTATTGGTAACCATAATAGCTGGTGTTAAAGACGCGTGACAATGATGGCGATAAAGGATAGAGCGCTGATAATGATCGGTAAAAGCTGAAACGTCTGGTCGGCATTGTTGACGCGGGCTTTGCCGGGTTCTACATAGACCACATCGTTCGGATGCAGGTAGTAGTACGGAGATTTGAAGACATCCCGTTTGGTCAGGTCGATGTGGTTAAAGGTCCGCTTGCCGTTTTCCTCCCGGATAATCAGCACATTATCCCGACGGCCGTAGATGGTAATGTCGCCGGCCAGCCCCAGGGCCGCGGGCAGGGAAATGCGTTCATTGGGTATCGAGAACAGCGAAGGCCGGGCTACTTCGCCCGATACGGAAATCTGAAAGTTCAGGTTACGTACGTTTACGGTGGGTTCTTTCAAAAAGTCAAGCAGTTTTGTCTTAATCTGAGCGGCTGCCTGGCTATTGGTAAGACCTGCCACGGTCAGCTGACCCATAAGCGGCAGTTCAATCTGTCCTTCTTCGCTCACGACATAACCGGGCGTGTAGGGCAGGGGCGTGGTGGGCGTCACTGTCTGGGGTGATCCGGCCCGTTCAGCCATCGTAATGGCGGCATAGGGGTTGAAAAACGTCGAAGCTTCGGGACTCAGGCTGCTTACCTGCACGGATAGCACATCCCCCGGTTTAATGGTCGGAATGTAGCGGGGAGCCAGCGCAACGGTCGTGTCACTGCCAGCCGCACTTTGTTGGTACAGCACCAGCTCCTTGCTGGAAATACAGCCAGACAGACACGCTATCAATCCAATAAGCAAGCACCCGGCCTGGGTACATAGCACGCGTAATTTCATATGGGTACTAGTCATTAACTAACGATACTGATTCTGAATATACCGGCTGTGATACTGCCGTAGCAGGGCATCCAGCTGATAACCGACTTTATAGCGTGACGCAATATTATAGCCCCGGCTATAGGCATATTCCCAGCGAAACTCCTCCGTTGTGCGGAGCCGCACCCGCTGGCCCTGTACAATTCGTCCGGGGGCAATAGGGATGGCGAAATTGAAACCGCCCGTTCCCCCGTTCCCCGTTTTGGTGGCATAAAAGCCCACTTCCACATTGCCCAGCTGCCGGATGAAATCCAGCCTTACCCCCCGATCCTGGTGCAGATACTGCCCTCCCGACACTTTGATCGTCACATCATGCCGGGGCAGTCGGTAAGCCACATCGGCCAGGATCAGAACGTTGTTCATGGATTCGTAATAAAACCCGTTTTGCGGGAAAAAATAGAACCCCGTCACGCCCGTTTCCAGGCCATACGACCAGTTTTTGGTGAGATCAGCATGACGATACTGCACATTGACACCGTACTGATCCGAATAAAATAACCCCGCCGACAGACTCATAAAATTGACCCCATCCAGCGCCAGAAACTGGTTCAGGAAGGTTGGCGCGGGTCGAACGTTTAGTCCCTGATTATCCAGGTGATTGGCAATGGGGAACAACACGCCCCAGTTCAGCACCAGCCCCCGGCTTAAGTATAACTGACTCTGCAGCAGCAGATTCGTTTTGGCTTCAACCGTTTGTTCACGGTACCCGAACTGGGCAATGAACTCGGGCAGCAACCGAAAGTCGAACTTGTAGGCCCGGCTGTCGAATGGGTGCTGCTTCACGAAACGCTGCCGCTCGGGCCGTGACAGCGTCGTTGTGGTCACTGTTGTGTCCAGCCGATATTGGGCGATGGGCACCCCCTGGTAGAGGGGCACAAACGTCTGTATCCCGTTAGCCGTCATCGGTTGTGCTACGTCCCGCAGCCCCATAAACGGGTTTCGATACACCCGCTGCTCGTAGTACACCCGCTGCGCTGTGCTGTCCACCAGCAGGTTTTCTATGTTCGACAACCCGCTGCGCGACTGGGCAACGCTGTCGGTCAGGCCGCTCACTAGTAGCGTCATCCCCAGCCCCCAGGCCGCGAACCCGTGGCATTTCCTACTCCTTAGGCCGCTCCTCATAGTGGTTTCGGTTTACGAAGTAAAGGAATAGCATAGGAGGTTGACGCCGTTACCTGATCGCCATTCAGCAAACCTGCCTGCACGGTCCAGTGCCCGAACAGCAACGCGTACGCGCCCACGTTGACATGTTGCGAATCCCATTCCAGCAGCAACCCACCTTTCTTGTTGACGTTCAGGTTGACGCCCCCAAAGGGCCCCGCCAGATAGTAATAGGGTTTATCGCGTTTGTCTTTTAGCGTATACCCTGTGAAAATATCAGAATCCTGGTCATTTCTCACCTCGGCACGATATAGCGAATAAGGACTACCCATTCCCAGGGTAAAGGACGCCGTGATCGACTTCCATAGGTCGACATGTTTGGTCGCCACCACCGCATTGGTAATAAGCGAGTTGTCGATGCCAAACGGTGCCGAGACGATAACGGCTACGGATGGCCGTTTTGCCTTCTCCGTCAACAGAGCATACTTGATGTCAATTTGCCGATCACCTATACCGCGTCCGCTAAAGCCGATTGGGCCATTCGGGTTCAGCAAATTGATGTTTACTTCCAGCCGGGGCAACAGCGACAGATTGACAAAACAAATGCTTTCCGAATTCTTCTTGTTGAAGCGAAACGCGTAGCTCGACGGGTTGAACCCATAGCCAAAAGAAAATGTCCCATCCGCCACCACGTCCGCCGAAGGAATGTAAATCAATCCTGGTTTACCGGAAATATTTACCTGCGCCCAGCCCAGCCCCGGAAGCCCAAGACAGAGCACTGCACCCATAATGAAAACCTTTTGAACGGTCTTCAAGACGGTGAAGGGTCTGAACGATATAGTATATACGTTATGTATAATACTGTGATAAATCATTACCGGTACTGGCTACGTGTTCAGTTTACCTAGTTGAATGTGACTTTTAGGGAGAGACCCGCTTCGAGACCGTTGAGGCTTACCTTCTGGGTCGTGCTGCTTGTCTCGCTTTTAACAACCTGGTTGTAACTGCCCAAATGATAGCGGACATCGAGCGCCAGGAACAATTTCTTCACCAGCTTTTTCTCGGCACCCACAAACACTTGCACGCCGTAGTTATTGCCCGATTGGGTTTCCTTAACAGAGCCGGTGTTGCCCGCCACCTGCCGCGAAAAGTCATTGTTGATAAAATAGCGGGCCACGCTTACACCAATGTAGGGGGTCAGGAATGGGCTTTTAGGTTCGCTGGTTGCTTCATTGGTCGTTGTCGTTGCGGGGGCCGCTTTGGCAAAGGTGTATTTCAGATCGAGTGAGACCGGAATAACTGAAAGCGTGAATTTTTCGGAGCGGTTTGTGCCGCCTATGCTGACATCCCCCGAAACAGAGTTTTTCCAATAGCCAACCCGACCACCAACGGAGAGGCCTTTGGTAAGTCCCACTTCGAGGGCTGCCGTGGGCATGATGGCCCCCGAGAGGGTAGCACCTTTCCCGGCATTGTAATCGAGTAGCATGGAGCGTTCGTTCCAGTAATCGAGCGAGGGTTTCCAGTAGCTGGCGCCTACACTGATACTCTTCAGATTAACCTGCGCCTGCGCAGCGGACGGACCGACAAATAGGCCGCCCACGAGGGCAGCTACTGATAAAAAAAGGTAGTTTGTTTTCATCGTACTGATTTGGTGTGAGTTCCAAAAAATCTCTCCTGAGCGAAAGCAGCTATGGATCAACCGCCATTTCCCTGGTTGTGGCAGCTCTTAATTGCTTGATCACGAGTTGCAGTAAGCGTACTGATCGTTGCATTATAATTGCTGTTTATAGTACTCAGGTCTTTGTCCCGGGCAGTCTGGGCATTGGCTAGCTTAGCGGTCGCAATAGTATCGCAGGCAGTTGTATCGGCAGTTTGTAGAATACCAATGCCGACTATAGCCTGGGCATAGGCGACGTAGTACAGGACGGTCAATAAATTGTAAGAATCCTCACCTAATATAGATCTGACTGCGCCCAAGGCTGCTAACCCCTGATTAAGTTGCTGTGTAGCAAGGGCTCTGTAAGCATCGTAGGTAGCGGGCTTGCTGCTTTTACAAGCCGTGGCATCGGCCTGAATGGTTGTCTGGAGTTGCGTGAACTGGGTAGTAACAGTTGCCGTTTGCGCTTGCTTTGCGGCATCCAGTCCTTGTAGGGCTGTATTGAAAGCAGCTGTAGCAGCCGCTTTACAGGCGTCATTGTCTAATGCCCCATAGGTAGTGGCTACCGTTGCAACAATCCCTCCTGCTGCGAGACGTCCGCCAACCGTTTTGCCGTTCACCTGTGGCAGTGTAAAAGTAGGCAGATAAGCTTGTATGGCCGAATTATTGGCTATAGTCTTTACTTCGGCTTGTAGAGACGCAGGTAGTGCCCCAGTAGCTGACAGATTGCTGATAACGGCTGGTGTAAATTCAGCAACGATTGCCGAGGCTTTATCTGCAGTTACCGCTTTACCAACGTTATCTGAGGCTTGCTGTACAGACGCAGGAATCTGGCCGGTAGCGCTCATGCTGGAAAGGCCGGCGCTTACGGCAGCCGCAGCAGTGGAGGAGGTGATAGAAGCCGCTGTAACCGTAACCGCAGCCGGAGCCGTTGGTGTAACGTCGGGCAGTTTTACATCCGTAAATCCCTTAAAGGTATAGGTGAAAGGCGTCAGCGAATCAACATCTTTCGTTTTGCAATTGTACAGGACAGTCGCCAGACAAAACCCGTAAAGGAGCAGTTTGATGTTCGGTTTTGCAGTTTTCATGTAAAGATTTCTGTGTGATAGTGAAATTTGATTGATTAATTAGATGTCAATTATTTGCTCAATTGACGCGGTGAATAAACCAGAGCAACTGGGTAAAATGGGCTACCAGCGTTCTGACCTGGAATAGGATTATATATTTTATGGTCATTATGATTTACTCAATACGATATATTCGTACGAATAAATTATACAAATAAAATTTGCGCATAGGACTTCCTGCCTATGGAAATATAGGTTATTAGTAGATGGCCTTCTCCCGTGGGTTCGGTAAGAATAAAAATGTGCCTTAATTTACTGGGTATAGTCCAGTCGTGAACAGTCAGAAATGTTGACTAGAAACTGGGGATCAACAATTAGCGATAGTGTTGTTGAGTAATGAAAACTATCGAGAACTTCATATGCATCACCATTCGCTTAGAAAAGCGAAGTCGGTTGATGACCAGCGGAATGTTGTCTCTTCGACATAGTAGTTGTAAAAACGATCATGGATGTAGATAGTATATAATTGGGTGTCTTCTTATGTTCCCTGAATTATGATGAAGTAAATTTACAAATAAATCTATTCGATAATCTTTTCGACAAAAACTAACTGGAGGTGAAGCTAAATAAGATAAAGATGTACTGATTTTAATTTATGGCTACATCTGAGATTAAATTTAAATATATTATTACTTATTATTTATATAGTTATAATAATGGCGTAATAATCTACTGATTTGGCCTAAAAGCAGGTATTTTCGGTAAACTGTCCAGGTAACTTTATAGCCACGTTATTGGCCTTATTTAATGTAATTTTAATCTATTTTTAATCTGAATCCCTTTTTTGTATGAGATTTACTCTTTTGTAAATGATTAATTAAATAGTATACAAAAAAGAGTTATAGTAAATAAATGTTTAGTGTATAAGTGAAAATATGTTATACAAGATAGCATATTCGTCAAAGTGAGTAGCTATCGATATGTTTATCTAATTGTCTTCTTAATGCTTAAATTAGCCTATAAATAGAGGGACATCCTTATAAAAAGTGTACAATAACTATACATCCTGGATGAAAGAGTGCTTGTGGGTTTATCACGCTAAGCGTGGATAGTGATTCGTCAAATAGGCATCTATTGTACAGTTAGGTTATATAATTTATTCATGATGATTAGGTAGTTCTTACTGCGGGAGGTCGTATGGCGTAAAGGAGTATCTAGCAAACAAGGCTCATTCTGCCGCCCGGAAAGAGACCGATGGTATATTTGTGGGATGAATAGTGATGATGAGAAGTTGATTGCCTTCTTCAGAGGACGCAAGTTACCACCCAAAGGATACTTCCAGATTTCAGTCTGGGAATCGACATTCAACGTGAAGAAAACAATAGAACTAGCCCTACTGGGGCTGCAGGCGGGGGATACGGCCAGTCGGGAAACGCTCCGGCGGATCAGACAGAAACTGGATATAACTGGAAAAACAGACTAAAAAAGCCCGGCAAACAGGAGCTGGCCGGGCAATTATCATAGGTTAGTAATGGAATTTAGACTTCCGGACGGTGGCAGAGTCACGTGTGAGATCACATCTGCTGAATAGACGTCTAGCGTAGAAAGAAAGATTACTAATCACGTAGAGGACCGTTCGTTGTAGAAGGAGTACGGCTAATCGGATTAATCAAAAATTAATTCGACAAAGGCTAGTAAGATTCGTTATTGCTGAATCAATGACTTACTAGCCCCCACAACCTACCTGTATGAGCGCTTTTGATCAACTTGTTCCCTTACCCGGTAGCGAAAAAACGGCTCCGGATGCCACTCCGCTACAGACCCTTGATCCCAATGACGTGCTGACGGTCACGGTTCGCATTCGTCGAAAACGGTCGCTGACCCCTTTGGTCAGCACCGCTAACGCGGTGGAAGGCGTCGTAACCCGCAGCGCTTATGCCGCTCAGTTCGGTGCTGACCCGGCCGTTATAAAACAGGTAGAAGCGTTCGCTACCACCTACGATTTGAGTTTGGTCGATCAGAGCGCGACCCGCCGGACGGTGCTGCTGCGGGGAACCGTGGCCCAGATGGAGCGCGCCTTTGGTGTGCTGTTAACCAATTACCGCACGGCTGACGGTACGGAATTTCGGGGCCGGACGGGGCCGATCAATGTACCAGCGGAACTCATCGACAGTATCGAGGGCGTGTTTGGGTTAGACAATCGGCCGCAGGCACAGACTCATTTTCAAATCTTGACAACAGGGGCAGGGGCGCGCATGGCTCCATTGGCAACGACTGTTTCGTTTACGCCCCCACAGCTGGCCCGGCTATATAACTTTCCAACGGGGGTGACGGGAAAAGGACAAAGCATCGCCATCATTGAGTTGGGAGGAGGCTTTCGAAAGGCAGATATCACCGCGTACTTTGCTGGGTTAGGCCTGAAACCGCCGAAGGTGGTGGCCGTTTCGGTCGATGGGGGACTCAATGCACCCAGCACTGCCGACGGGGCAGATGGCGAGGTTATGCTCGACATCGAAGTAGCTGGCGCTATTGCGCCGGGGGCAACTATTGTGGTCTATTTTGCCCCCAATACCGATCAGGGCTTTCTGGATGCCATCACCACGGCCATCCACGATACAAATTATAAACCATCCGTTATTTCCATTAGCTGGGGAGCCGCTGAGAAAAACTGGACACCCCAGGCGCTCACTTCCTTCAATGAGGCCTTTCAGGCAGCAGCCGCCCTGGGAATAACGGTTTGTGCAGCCGCGGGCGATACCGGTTCCGACGATAGTGTGGGGGATGGGAAAGCGCATGTCGACTTTCCATCGTCGAGCCCATTCGTGCTGGCTTGCGGAGGCACAAAGCTCACCGCTTCGGGCGACTCGATCACGGACGAAGTGGTCTGGCATGCAAGTAAGACGAGTGCAACGGGTGGGGGGGTAAGTGACGCATTCGACCTACCCGACTATCAGCAGAAGAGCCATGTACCGCCATCGGTGAACGACAAAAAACGGATTGGTCGGGGCGTACCCGATGTGGCGGCTGTAGCGGATCCTGCTACCGGGTATGCGGTTCGGGTCGATGGCAACAACCTGATTATTGGTGGAACCAGTGCAGTGGCTCCGCTGATGGCCGGTCTGATTGCTCTGATCAATCAACAACGGGGCAAAGCCGTTGGCTTTATTCACCCTGTCCTTTATGCCCATGCAAACACATGTCGGGATATAACCCAGGGGAATAACGGCACAACGACGAGCAATAAAGGATATACGGCAGGTACGGGTTGGGATGCCTGTACGGGATTAGGCGTTCCAGACGGTAAGCGGTTGGCTACTGTCCTTGGGAGCCAGACGGCCACCTAAAATCCTGGAGAGTCAGCCTCAGGTCAGAAAATACAACAGGCCGGGTACGGTCAGTAGAAAGAGGAGAATAAGCAAAAATATAAGTTGCCAGGATCGCTTATACTGAACGTACCGGCTGTTCCCCGCAACCAAATTCATTAATTCGTTTATCCAGTGGCGTATCATTCAGCTAATTAAGTGGTAATGACCGACGAAAATAAACGATTCCTGAGTACCCGCGGTATTATAAAATTGTTACCTGGGGGCGGCTATTTTTTGCGTGGATAAAAATAAACGAACTGGGTAGCAGTAAATGATTTTTCCGTGCTTGTATAATAGCCTGATCCATCGATCGTCCAGCTAATGGCTTCGCCCTGCACTTCGTAGGCAAGGGGTAGCCGCCGGGGTACACGACTGAGGGCAGCCGCAATGGGTTCTCCTGCCCGGCGATTGTAGTAAAAAATCTGCTCGTAGGTTCGTATCAGGATTTCACGGCCATCGGCCGAAATAGCCGCCGATGTTGCATGATCGAAGGGAATACGCAGCAGGGCCGTCATCTGGGTAGGCTGGGTCAGCGATTGTGGATAAGCGGCCCGGTACACGGCCGAGTAAGTGCCTTTAGAGATGAGGAACAGGTCGTTTGTCATTGGATCGAGAAGAATCGCTTCGGCATTTTGCGACCCATCGGGCAGGTATACCCGAATCGCATCGGCATTGGTGATTTTCCCGTCGAACGGTAGTTTTTCTCCGATCAGGGTTGGCTCGGGGAAACGGTAAATGATTTTCTCCGAACGCCAGCGCCTGTTATCGCCAATATCGGCTACGTAAATATAGGACTTCCCCGGTATTGGACCGGGCCCAACTGCAATGTCCTCCCAATCCCGGTTTCTTGCTCCCTCGATGGTGAACCGGGCTACGATCTTTCCTTTTGGATTAATTAACTGGATTTGATTGGAATTGCCGGAGTCCTCTTCGGCCCACAGGTAACCCGGATTATTCCGACTTGCGGCCAGCCCGGATACTTCAGAAAGATCCGCGTCGTGCATAACGCCAACCTTTACGGCTCTCCTGAACAGAGTGGTGTCTTTAGGTAAGGCGTCGACCGAATAAGCGACCCAGGGTATCGAATCTGTATCTGTTGCCTGCTGGTTGGATGACCCACAACCGCCAGCGAACACGGCTAACACCGCCAATTGGAAACGAATGAATTTACTTGTTGGCATAATGATTCGCTCCTGGTTGTTGATGGCTGAAAACAGGCAGCCAAACGTGTCATACCTACTTTCCCTGCAGGGAAGCCGAATTGGCCACACTACCCGGTACGGGCTTCAGCCGGGCCACCCGAATACCCGAAAGGCGCTTGTGCCATTGAACGTATTCGCTGATGGGATAGGCCGATACGACGACCATTCCCTGGTCTGAAGAGGCATGTAGAAGATGCATCCGGCCATTGGGTTGCCGAACGGCCAGCCCGACATGCTTCATGTCGAGGCCGGGCCGGGCCGCAATCATCATGACAATGTCTCCCTCTCGGAGTTGCGCTTCGGCCTGCCGGATATTTTTCGTCGGGATAAACGGAAAGGACTGCTGGCTCAGCGAGGCCTCCGTGAGCGCGACTTGCTTAAGGATGTCGGGATTAGTGAGTTGAGGGTACTTGTAGGTTGTCGACGTCATGTAGGAAACAGGCTTGGCAACCACCAGGCTACCCGGTAGTTCGCCACTTACATCCGAGATCAATCCTTTCCGTTCATTATCGCGGAGCCAGTCCGAAAAATAGTGCAGTCGGCTGGCGTAGCCATCGATCCGGCCGTTTCGGTACCGGAGTCTGGTCAGGTAATTTCGGAACGTTTGTTCGGACAGAACCGGACCGGGCTTGCTGGCTACATCCTGCCAGGCCAGCGAAAGCGCCAGCACGGTTTCTAGGTACGTCGTGCAATCGAATTCCCGGAGGTTGACTACCAGTTGTTCCGTTGCCTGTTGGTCGAGCGTATTCGGGATGTAAGGCCTGCCCAGAAATTGTCTGCCAACGGTAATGGCCGTTTCGGCCGGCGTTTGACCCGGCACGAGCGTTAACGACCGTAAATCGCCGGACGTGGTATCCTGCGCCCGTAGGATCAGCGGTAAAAACAGCAGGAATAAGGCAGTAAATAATTTCGTCATGAATGGGCAGGTGCTTCCGGGCATGGTTTATTGGTAAAACGACCGCCGAAATTCGCCACAAATCTACGATTTAATTTCCAGCACCCGCACACTCCAGGGAGGGAGCACCAAGGGTATTCCCATACGGCCAATGGCTTCCTGGGTTTCGTTGGTGAGGAAAATATCGGTTAATTGAAGTAGTTTATGAGGGTCAATTTCCATCTGGTCAAAGGCTGCGGCCGGAATGGCAACGGTTGTGTCGTAGGTTGTGTGTTGCGAAAAGTTGCAGACGATGAGCAGCTTCTGGCGATCGGTGTAGCGCAGATAACTATAGACCTGGTGCGCATCATATCCGGCGCTTTGGCCATTGTCATTGACATACTGCAGGTCATAGAAATACCCGTTCTGAATGGCATCGGAGCCATTGACGAGGTAATTCAACTGCTGGTAAAAGGCCCGCAGCCGCCGTTGCTCATCGGACAGCTCCGCGCCGTTGTATTGGCCGTTGGCAAGCCACTGTTGCCATTCGGGGATGCCCCAATAGTCAAAGATGGTCGTGCGGCCATCGTCGCCACTGAACCCTTCGGCACCCTCTGCCCGTACGGCAACTTCCTGGCCAAAATAAAGGAGAACGGGACCCGTATGCATGGTTGCCGACAAGGTCATGGCCGGTATGGCGGCCCAGGGGTTATTGGCGAAAAAGCGGGATGCAATGCGCTGTTCATCGTGGTTTTCGAGAAACCGGAGCATGTGCTGAGAAAAATCGCCGGACTCCTGCTGCCAGACGCGGGTCAGGTCATAACACGAACCGTGCCCTTCCATCAAGCGCCGGACGGCATCGTACAGGCCTACTTTATCGTAGAGGTAATCAAAACCACCGTCCAGAATAAAGGGCCGGTATAGGCCGGGTTCGTAAATCTCCGCGATAAAAATCAGGCTAGGGTACCGCTGTTTAACCTGGCGGATGGCCCAATGCCAAAACTCAATGGGCACCATATGGGCCATATCGCACCGGAAACCATCGACGCCTTTGGCCGACCAGAAAAGCAGAATGTCGAGCATCTGCTTCCAGGTAGCAGGAATTGGGTCAACATGGCGGCTTCCGTCGAATACGTTGATGCCGTAATTCAGCTTTATGGTTTCGTACCAGTCGTTCCGGTCGGGCGTAGCCGTGATGGAGCCACTGCCCGTTACCCTGGCCGGGTATTCGTGCAGCCTATGCGACGCTACCGGGCTGGCGGCTTCGGGAGAAACAAATGTTTCTCCGGGCAGGTAATAAAAATTATTGTCCGGAGCGAAACCGACAGACGTATCGTCGTTCTGGCCGAGATCGACAACGCCCTGCGGTTTGGCATCGGATCGGTATTGCCGGGCTACGTGATTCGGTATAAAGTCGATAATGACCTTCAGCCCGTGCGCGTGGGTGCGCTGGACAAGGGCCTCAAATTCGGCCATGCGGTTGGGCACACTAACGGCCAGGTCGGGGTCGACGTCGTAATAATCCTTAATGGCGTAAGGTGATCCGGCGCGCCCTTTTACCACCGTTGGGTCGTCGGGCAGGATACCGTAAGCCGAGTAGTCGGTTTGGGTAGCGTGCTCCAGAATTCCCGTATACCAAACGTGCGAAACGCCAAATTGCCGGATCGACTGGAGAGCCGCATCATTGATGTCGTTGAATTTACCGGAACCGTTTTCTGCATAGGTTCCATTCCAGTGATTTGTGGTCGACTGGTTGCCGAACAGGCGCGTAAAAATCTGATAAATAATCAGTTTGTCGATCAGGGGAACAAGGGATGTCGAAGGCATAAACGAGATTGGTTCGGAGTCGGGCAAGCAGCAGGGTTGCTCAACGCAAAACTATGGCCTTTTTTGACGAAAATACTGGGTTATTTTTACGTTATTGTTGCATTATTTCCAGTCTGCCACAGCGCCTGGTGCACTCCACGACGGCCAACTTATGAAAAGAATCACGTTTACGCTACTCGTTTTCCTATCGACCTGTCTATCGGTTGCCCTGGCGCAGGCCGTACAGATTCAGCGGGTGAACCCCACAAATTGGTGGGTGGGTATGAAAAATCCCAACCTGCAACTGCTGGTTTATGGCCCCAATGCCGGAACGTTGACTTATACGATCAACTATGCCGGGGTAAAGCTCCTGAAGACGCATACTGTCGAAAACCCCAACTACGCTTTTCTTGATCTGACCATTGCGCCGACCGCTAAAGCCGGTACAATCAGGCTTGTAGGGAAGCGTGGAAACCAGACCCTGACCCAGCCATTTGAGCTGAAGGCCCGCGACAAAACCCCGAAAGGGCAGGGCGTGACGGCGGCCGACTTCATCTACCTGATCATGCCGGACCGGTTTGCCAATGGTGATCCGGGGAATGACAAATTTCCGGATATGCTCGATAAGGAAGCCGACCCGAAAAACCCATACCTGCGCCACGGGGGCGACTTCAAAGGCATTATCAATCGGCTCGATTACCTGAAAGATCTGGGCGTTACGGCACTCTGGCTGACCCCCGTGCTCGACAATGACGAAACGTTGAAAAAGGAAGGTCCCGACCGAAACCAGGCGGGCTATCATGGATACCATTTCACGGACCATTATGCCATCGATAAACGGTTTGGTGGCAGCGCAGGTTATATCGAACTGGCCAAGGCACTGCATGCCCGTGGTATGAAACTGGTGCAGGATGCGGTCTATAACCACATTAGTGACGACCATTGGTTTTTTAAAGATAAACCCATGAAAGACTGGGTCAACGAGTGGCCCAGCTATACCGGTTCGACCCATAAAGAGCAATCGCTTTACGACCCGCACGGGGCCACTGCCGATAAGAAAACCCTGCTGGATGGCTGGTTTACGCCTTTTTTGCCGGATATGAATCAGCGTAACCCCTTTGTTGCCAACTTCCTGATTCAGCACGCCATCTGGTCGACGGAGATGTTTAGCCTCGATGCCTGGCGTATCGATACCTACAAATACAATGACCTGGCGTTCCTGAATCGCTGCAATCAGGCGCTGATGGACGAGTATCCAAAGATTCATCTGTTTGGCGAATCGGTCGTGAACAACCCGGTTGGACAGGCCTTTTTTGTGAAAAATACGGTGGGTTTTCCCTTTAAGAGCAATCAGCCGGGTGCCCTGGATTTTGTGCTGTACAATGCCTTCAACGATGCGCTGAATCAGAAATTCGACTGGGATTCGGGCGTGAACCGGATTCATCAGGTACTGGCGCAGGACGACGTGTATGCCGACCCCAATAAGCTGGTTACCTTTTTGGAAAATCATGATACGGATCGTTACTTATCCGTTATTGGCGACGATTACGATAAGTATAAAATTGGGGTTACGTGGCTGCTCACCACCCGCGGCATACCGCACTGGTACTACGGCACCGAAATCTTGATGAAAGGCACTAAAAATCCGAGTGATGCCGAAGTACGCAAAGATTTTCCGGGAGGTTTTCCAGGTGATAAAGAAAATAAATTCGAGACGGCCGGGCGTACCGACAAAGAAAATGCAGCCTATCGGTTTGTGCGCCAATTAGCTACGTACCGGCGCGATAACCCGGTATTGCATACGGGCAAGCTTATGCAGTTTTTGCCGCAGGATGGCACCTATGTATACTTCCGCTACAATGGGAGCAAGACCGTAATGGTCGCGACAAACATGGGTGACAAGGAAGTTTTACTCGATACAGCCCGTTTTGCTGAACGGATGGCTGGCTTTACGTTGGCCCGCGATGTATTGACCGACGCTAAACTGACCGACCTGAAAATGGTAAAGCTGCCCGCCAAATCGGCGCTGGTACTGGAGTTGGTAAAATGAGTTTTGTTCATCAGGCCAACACGGATTCTTCAACAATGTTGAAACACCGGGTTTCGAAAAGTCCGCCTATAAAAGCCCACTTCATAAAGGATACCCTTAATACACCTGATAGAGTGCCCGAGTAAGGCTTTCCCGGTCCAGAATATCGACTTGGAAAATGCCTGCCGCAATGCCCTTGGCTTGCAGTTTGCTTTGGAGCGGGGCAAGTTTCCCGGTATTTCTGGATAAGAGGGCTACGTTGTAGCCCTGCAAACCAAATTTTTCAGCGATTGCCAGCCCGACACCAGGGCCAGCTCCGATAATGGCGATTGTTTGTGCCATAACGTAGAGAAGATTATTGGAAGTGAGAACTACGAAATATGGGGGTTTCCTTTAGGCTGAAACAGTTGCTGCCAGGCCCAATACGAAACACCCGCAGCGGCAAGAATCAATAGGGTAACGCCCCATTTTTGGGGGCCGCCATGGGTGGCCATCAGGGTGTAGGTTGCCCCCATGAAATAAAAGATAAAACCGAAATAGGCGGCTTGCTGGAAGCGTCGAAGCGCAGGCACCAGAATGGTAATGGCGCCGACCACTTTAACGACTCCGAAAAAGGGCATGAAATAATCGGGTAGTCCCAGCGATCGGTTGATTTGGACCAACTGGTCAATCATAAGGATGTTGAAAATACCCGCTAAGCCAACTAGGGCCAGAAATAGCGTGGATAGCCAATAGATTAGTCTTACGTGTTTGGTATTCATGATGGATTGATGGTTGAGAATTGTAATGGGTCTGATTTACTGTCCATGAACATTATTTACAGTCACCGTCCGGGGTGCATACCACTCCTTCGATGATGTCTATTTTCTTACGTTCAGTGTGCGCCCATTGCGCATAGGCCGTAGCTAGTGCCTGAGCGAATACCTTGGGTTGTTGAGCACCGCTAACCGCCTGGGTTTGATTGACCACAAAGAAGGGCACACCGATGGCTCCCATTTGTCGTACCCGCTGGGCGTCCTGGCGAACGTCGTCTTTATAAAGATCGGATTGTAAAACCTGCTTTACTTCCTCTGGTTGCAGTCCTACCTCCGTGCTCAAGACGAGTAAAGTCTGGTAATCGCTCAGTAAAGCCCCCTCGGTGAAATAAGCCCTGAAAAAGCGCTCTTCCAGTTCATTGGTCAGGTTATACTTTTTGGCCAATTGAATGAGCCGATGGGCATCCAACGAATTGGTGATCTTGGCCTGATCCAGTCGGTAATCCAGGCCCGCATTTTTGGCGGTTTGCACCAAGGTTTTATGAACCTGAATGGACCATTCGCGCGGTTGCCCCTTCAATTCGGCTACATAATCATAAAAGCTGATGTCGGGGCGATAAGTCAATTCGGGGTTAATCTGAAAGCTATGCCAGACAACCTTCACGGAGTCCTTGGCGGGAAATTCAGCAAGTGCTTTTTCGAAATTTCGCTTACCGATATAACAAAAAGGACACATGATGTCACTCCAGATATCGACGCTCATTTTTGTGTTCATGTCGTGTATGCTTTTGTGTTGAAAAACGTGTGGTCTCGACGGCTGACGAACGGCTAAAAAGCTCATTATTAAGCTAATTCAAGTTTGAGGATGTATCATGCGCTAATTGATAGGCGTCGCCCGTTTGTTTTCCTTACCAAAAGTAGCTACGTTTGGTAACCAAAAGTTATCAGTTACCCCTAGGTAATCAGTTACCTTTGGGTAATCAACTAAGAAAGCTATGCCTAACTACACCGATTGTTTATCCGCTTTGATCCCTATTAGAGATGCGTTGGAAGTCGTGAACGGCAAATGGAAACTGTTGATTTTAGTTTCTATTGGGGTGGGCAATCATCGGTTTCGGGAGATACAGCGCAGTATTCCCGGCCTTAGTACGAAGGTCTTAGCCAAGGAGTTAAAAGACTTAGAAGAGAATGGATTGATCAAACGGACTGTTGACGATGGCTACCCTGTTTTAATCACCTATACCACGCTGCCTTATGCGGAAACATTGGGGAGTGTTATTGAGGCTTTGAAGAACTGGGGCGTCCAGCACCGGGAGCATATCATGGGAGCCGTGGCCTAACGACCACTTGGCGCAGCAGAAGGTACGGAATGCATGAAAGTTGGAACCGGTCTGGCTATCGTCAGACAGCTCTCTGTGCCTTACATCCATTCTCCAAAAAACCTCCCACGTGAGATGAAGTAACGTTCATAACTAGGCTGTAGTCTTAGGCGATGAAATACTCAAAAATCTGCTTATTAATTGGGACGTTTAAAGAGATGGATAGAAATAGCTTACTTCATTTACTAGAGGGCTAACTAGTATGCTTAACACAAGTACAGTATAAGACTTCTTATGTTGCAGGACAAAACAAAGATTGATATTGGGAGTCCCTTTGCCGTTTCGTACCGCACAGGCGGCCCTGCGTAAAAGCCGTCACTTAACCAATCTGGTGTAATGTAGGCGGGATAGACCAGCAAAGTCGGTTTAGATTCAATAAGCCATACCTTTTTGAACTTAGTCGCATAAGGGCTTTGTCAATTAAATTCTGACCAAAATGGAGATCAGAAAATAGGGACAACAACTCTTTCGGCTTTGACTTCATGATATCAACTGACCGTAAACTATTCCCATTCGGCAAAAAGTCCCTTAATACCCTAATAAAAGGCCCTCTCATAACTGACTTATGAGAGGGCCTTTTTAATTTTTATATCGAATTCTTTCTGAAAAGAATTATTGTCCTGCTTTAGTTAATAAGATGGCTACCGAATCCGGTTTGGCTAAGAAGGCCGAGTGGCTGGTGTTTACTTGATACACTGTTCTTACGCTGCCGGATGCGATCATTCTGTCTTGCAGGCCAGGCGAAACCACACGATCCTGTAGGGTTTTAATATAAACCTTCTCCACTGAGCCAAAATTAGCCGCAGTCAATGTCACCGGATTCGTAAATGGAATGGCTGGTTCAGGGCGGTAATTCTGTACTACAAGATTTTGTACCTCTACTGAACCATCCTGGATAAAGACCTTCACGAGTTGGTCATGTAACACGTCAAGGGTTCCGTTCGCATTTTGAGTCAGTATAGGAACATGATTAACCGAGTCACCAAGGGCTGAGCCAGCATCGGTACCAGCAAGAGACAATAAGGATTGCCCCGACGAAGGAAGATAAGCGGCCAGATAGACAAGTTTTTCAATTTTTGACGGATTCTGCTCAGCAACAGCAGAAATGATCATGCCGCCTAAGCTATGGCCCACCAGGATAACTTTGCCGTTTATTCCCGACATGGCGTTAAGAACGTTGTCTCTGTAACTGGTCAACGTTAAGGTGGAGGGAACGGTTTGGTCGCTGCCGTGGCCAGGCAGTTCCACAACGGTCACATTGTTGCCTTCATTGATCAGATTGGCTTTTACGGCATCCCATACATAAGGAGCCTGCCATGCGCCGTGTACCAACACATAATTTTTGGCAACGGGTTTCACGTCATCATTCTTTTTTGAACAAGAGGTGAACAGGATAGTAGCCGTAGCTACAGACAGGAAGAGTAAGATAAGTTTGTGCATGATTTGGGGTGCCTAATTGTTTAGGACATCACAAACCTCGGGCTCTGTTGCGGCAATAAGTTTAACCCAGGTTAAAATCGAAAATAAGGCAAAGCAGTCCCCCTGAAAGCAACCCATACGGTGATCAATCCGTAATGAGGAGGCACTATATAATCGGCACATGCCGTTAGTCGCTATTACTAAATTTTATATTTTTAGAGCATGGTGGAGAATAAAATAGAAACAGAGATCGACTTATTACGAACGGTTTTAGGCTCTGCCGGTATGAAACCGGAAGCCTTTGACCTGTCATTACCGTACTGGCAATCAAAGCAGTATAAAAAAGGTGAGTTTTATAATGAATATAGAAATGTTTGTAAGCACCTTGGCTTTGTGATCAACGGGGTATTTAGGATATACCGGGTAAATAATGATACCGGTGAAGAAAAGAATATGCTGTTCTTTACCAATCACCAGTTTGTAGCCTCCTATAAAAGTTTTTTAGCCCAAACAGCCTGTGATTATTACACGGAGGCTATGGTTGATTCGCATATACTCTATATACACATTGATCATCTGAATGAACTGTATGGACAATCACACCAGTGGGAACGGTTTGGACGGATTGTTGCCGAAACGGCTTTTCATGAAGTTATGAGCAATACCGAAGGTTTTCTATTTAAAACGCCGGAAGACCGCTACCGGGAAATGATGGAGAAACACCCAACTATTTTTAATTCGGTACCCCTTTATCATATTGCCTCTTACCTGGGTATCCAGGGGCCATCCTTGAGCCGGATTCGTAAACGAATGGTTGGAAAGTAAAAACAGGCACCTTCTGGCTATGCCTACTGAAACCCGCTAAACAAGTTTTTAACGGGTTTTTCGATTTTAACCTGGGTTAAACTTATTGCCCCGCTTAGCCCGAGGTTTGTGGTGTCCTAAATATAAACAAGTAGGCACCTCAAATCATGAAAGCAACAATAATAGCAATGGCCATGAGTGTACTAGGTTTTTCGGCTCAGGCCCAAAACACAACCAGCAAAAATTCTAAAACGGTCGTACTTGTTCACGGCGCCTGGTCAGATGCATCGGCATGGAATGCCGTAACCCCTTTATTAACGGCTCAGGGCGACGAGGTGATTACGGTTAACCTGGCAGGCCACGGGAAAGATACCACTTCCTTTGCCGGTATCACCTTGAAAACGTATGTTGACCAGGTAAAAGCAGCGATCGGCACCCGCACCAATGTGGTTTTGGTGGGACATAGTTTTGCCGGACTGGTAATCAGCCAGGTGGCCGAAGAAATCCCTTCACAAATCAACAAACTGATCTATCTGGCAGCAGCCCTTCCGCATAATGGCGACAGCCTTTTAGGCCTGGCAAAAGGCGACCCAGCCTCGCATATCGGCAAGTTTCTTACCGTCGATAAAGAGCATGGCGCGGCAATCATTGCGAAAGAAGGGGTAGCGGATATTTTCGCGGCCGATGCCCCTCAGCCGGTTCAGGAATACCTGGCAGCTACTATCAAATCAGAACCCCTGGTGCCTCTCGCTACCCCGGTACAGCTGACGGAAACGAATTTCGGGAGCATCAGGAAGGTGTATATCCACACAGAAAATGACTATGCGATCAGTTATCCTGCCCAACAATACATGGTAAAAAACAGCCAAGTTGATAAAGTGTATACACTGCAAAGCAGCCATACGCCCTTCATTTCGATGCCGGACAAACTGGCTGCCATACTAATTGCCGAAAGCAAGTAATAGCCCAATGAACAGCAAAAAATAAATTCTTCGTATCGGGCTTCTTCTTCCAAGAAGAAGCCCGATCATAAACTAAAACATAATGTCACTTTCTTTAACCAGGAGCACCACCACAGGTACGCAAGAAACAGTGCCAACTACCTTTATTGATGGAAACGGTGATACCGTTTTTTCGAGCAGTACCAAGAAGTTATCACTTAGGACCTGTAGCAGCGAAATTTTCAACGTTTAAGATAGAGGGTATGTTCGCTAACCTTAAAGGGAGTTAACCTTTGATCTGCCGGCGAATGCGACTTAAGGACTGCTGAGTAATGCCCAAATAAGAGGCTACATCCCGCTGGGACACCCGCAGGGCGACTTCCGCCTGGAGCAACAGAAACTTCTGGTAGCGAGCTACCGCCCCTTCGCCCAGGTACTGATGGCGTAGTTGAATCTTTTCTAATAAGGTGCGCTGGGTGATCCCCTCAATAAGGGCCTGTAAATAGGGTAGTTGCGTGTACAGGGTCAATAAACGACCACGCGGCAGGACCAGCAGTTCGGTGGAACAAGCCGTCTGGATCCCTTCTGTTGCCGGAACCTGGTTGGTAAAGCTATCGAGAATCGTGCAAAGTTGATTAGTCTTTAAAAAGAAGTACGTTGTTTGGGAACCGTCTTCGTGCTGGCCCACAATGCGCAACACCCCGTTGACAATGAAGAATAGCTCCTGGCATACTTGCCCTGGCTGCACCAGGATTTGGTTTTCCGGCAGTGCTTGGTAACGTAATGCCTGAGCCAATAGGGCCTCATCCGCTACTGAAATAGCCTGAAAGAGCCGTAAGTACTCAATGAAAGGCTGGGTCGTAAGCATGGCAGGGCTATCGAATCGACTTTTCCACAGATAAGGTAGTCACTAAACCAATCAGAATGAACGTTGTTTTGACCACACCGATCAATTGATGCCAGCAATCTGAACGGCTTGCCGGGCCACTTTTCAGCAACTTCAGGCCTCAACCACGCTCCTTAATCGGTGGTTCACTATAGCGATCCTAAGCCATTTGGGATGTTGGTAAGGAGGGGCAAAAAGGGAATTAATTAGCGTGACCCTGTAACCACGAATTGCCGTAAGGCGTCTTCCAGCAGGGTACGCCCGGCATGAGATTCGGTGCCCACATGGGCGAAGTCAATCCAACCGCGGTTGAAGCCCGCAATCATCTCAGTCATCAGGGTGGCTGCAGCCGCACTCATGCCCCACGAGCGGTAGATGTCAGGATGGTTGGCGGCCGGTACAACGACCGTGCGTAGGGGCCGATTTAGTAAATAGCTTAAGCAAGCCGTCACATCATCGGGTGAGTAGGAGCAGGGCCCACCCAGTTCCAACACACGTGGACCGGTCCAGCTTTCCCGCAACGTAGTAGCGGCCAATTGGCCAATATCTTGAGTGGCAACCATGGGAATCGGCCGGTCCGTTGGCTGGAGTAGGCTTACCACCTGGCCGCTTTGGCGGGCGGGCTCCAGTAAGGCTTGAAAATTTTCCATGAACCAGGCTGCCCGAATAGCCGCTGTGGGCAGGGGGAGTTGGTTGAAGGCCTGCTCCATGTCGTGCAGCTTACCAATGGCGCCCAAGCCCCGGTCGTGTTGGGCGCCGACGGAGGAGAGATAAACGACTTTAGGGACACCTGCGGCTAGTAGAGCGGTGGAGAGGGCGGTTACCATAAGTCGATTCTCGCCTAGGGGGTCTTCAACGGACACTAGGGGTGGGGTGGCCACAAAGGCACCGGCAACGTCGGCGAAGGCGGCTTGTAGGGCGGTTGAATCGTGTAGATCGGCCAGGGCAACTTGGGCCCCTTGTGCGGTCCACTCCTTCGCTTTGAGGGGGTTACGCAGCACGGCTCGGACGGGCTGACCCGCAGTTAGCAAGGCGCGAGCGGTTGCTCCCCCTACCTGGCCGGTTATTCCTAGAATGGCAAACATGACAAGTTGATTAGTAGGCCACAAAGGTCTCTTGTAGCCTCCAACCTTGATTTACCAAATGGTAAAAAGCGCTGGCAAAGTTGAGTGTTGACGAGGTAGTAGCTTGGTAAGTGTATGATTGGCTAGCCACCTAACGGTTCGATCTATTTGGCACATAGACACTGATTTCTTAATGATTTGTCCGGCGTAATCAGTAACGTACGCTTTAGAATCCTTGTCTTTTAAAACGGGTGTCCGTTGAGATAGCTACTTCACCCCAGGTTTCGGCCTCTCCTTGACTTAAAACAAGTCGGTCAAGTGGCTAGCGACTCCAGGCATTGACTTGCTGGCGCATCCACTGGGGATTCGTTAGCTGTATCCCTAAAAACAGACCCACCCCTACGAGTAATGACCCACTGTGCTGGATGACAACCAGCTTAGTCTGCCGGGCCAATTCAGCATCCACGAAGACCAGTAAGCTATACCCACCCAGCACCGATACCAGAAACAGGGCTGCACAGAAAAGGTGAAAACGAACATCACTCCGCCGATGAGCCCGCTGTTCAACCTGTTGACGAACCCGGCGGGCAAAGCCGTAGGGCAAGCCCACCGTAGGCGGAGGAGTGCGTAGTTGGCTAAATAAAGCCTGGTAGGCCAACAGGTCGGCTTGCTCATCGGAGGAGGTCGCGGGGGAAGGCGAGTCGGGTGCTCCGTCGAGCCACTCCTGAAGCGATTGATCGCGTGTATCGTCCATACTGAAATAGAATTAGCGGTGTTGACTGAGTTTAGTTTTTAGCAACTGGCGCGCCCGAAATAAGTAACTCTTCAGCGTACCCTCCGGGATGCCGGTGATGCCCTGAATCTCGGCTAACGAAAACTCGTTCAGATGGTATAACGTCAGAACCGTTCGATAGTGCAGGGGCATCTGTAAAATGAGTTGATGTAAATACGCCCGTTCATCTTGGATGCTGAGCAGTTGTTCGGGCGTCTCCTCGGTAAAGTAAAATGAATCGAGTTCAGGAGGCTTATCGGGTACTGGTTCGCGCCTGTATTTCTTGATGTAATTGATGGCCGTCTGGTAGGCAATGGTGGCAATCCAGGTCGATAGTTTCGACTCAAAGGCGAAGCGGTGCAGATTTTTATGCACTTTAATGAATACCTCCTGGCAAATATCTTCCCGATCCTGCTGATTTTTAGCCAGCCGAAAAACCACGTACAAGACTAACTGTTGATACTGGTTGACCAGTTCTTCAAAAGCGTTGTAATCGGGGCGCAGCACCCGGGCTACTAAGTCTCTTTCATCAACCATAATCAGTAGTCAAGGCTTACCGGCGGGCGGTTGCAAAAGAGCGTAAATTTTTTCATCAGCCACGGCCGGGCTACTAAGTCTGCACCAATCAAACCGATAGTTTCCTGAGCCTGTCCGTATTAATTTACAGGGCAAATGCTTGACCGTCAATAGATTGGTCCGTGACTAATTCATTTGTTTTATTTTTTTTTGGCTGATCTGCAACCGAGTCGGTTCTCGCGTTGACTACTTGAGCAAAACCCACTGATCAACGATTGGGGATCAGGCAACAAAGTCAACCAAACGGACCCACTGCCGCTGGGCAGCCAAACAACATCTGCTAACGAGCCATGAAACAACTCCTGCCTTTTTTTATCGTCATTCTCTTTTTAGTCCTGGTCGCCATCTTTATTCTGGCCCTGCTGAAACACCGTCTGAAAAAGCGAATCATTGAGTCGGGGAACCTCGACGAAATAAGCCTGAAAGTGCTGGCGCAACTGGCTAGCTCCGAAGACGAAGCCCTGAAATGGGGACTTATTTTGCTGACCTCCGGCCTGGGCCTGATCGTGCTGGAGTTTGTCCCGTTCTCCGCCGATGAGTCGCCCTTACCGTATGGATTGGAGATGGTGTTCACGGCGAGTGGTTTCCTGCTCTACCACGTGCTGATTAAAAACAAGAATCAGCCCCCCGTCTGATTGCTCCCCTGGCGCTTATCGCGATTCCACCTACTGTAAAAAAACAAGGATAGCTAGTCCTCAGGGATTGCTATGCCCAAAATTCACCATTTATCACGCACAACCATGACGTTACGTTTTGTACTCCGCCCACTTCTCCTGCTCTTGATTGCGTTTGTCGGGCATCTGGCCACCGGGCAAACCCTACCAGCGCCCCTCTCGCTCAAAGGCCGCGTTATCGACTCGCTCACCAACAGCCCCCTGCCCTTTGCCACGGTTGCCTTGCAGGGGGGCGAAAGCGAGCGTATGCTGGTTACCCAGGAAGACGGGACATTTTCGTTCCTCTCTCTCAAACCCGCCACCTACCAGGTGCAGGTGAGTAGTCTGGGCTATCAGCCTGTCGGTAAGCAGGTTCAGCTAACCGGCACATCCGTTGAACTGGACCCGTTTCGTCTGGTGAGTCAGTCGAAGCAGTTGGCTGAAGTAGCCGTCAACGGGGTACGTCCCCTGATTGAGCGGCAAGCCGACCGCATCAGCTATAACCTGAAAGCAGACCCCGACAGCAAGAGCAATAGCGTGCTGACGATGCTGCGGAAAGTGCCTTATCTGTCGCTGGACGGGGCCGATAATATTCTGCTGAAAGGGAGTACCAGTTTTCGGGTGCTCATCAATGGCAAACCGTCGCCTAGTCTGGAAAACAACCTCAAGGCAGTCCTGCAAAGTATACCGGCCTCGACGATCGAGCGGATCGAGGTGCTGACCATGCCCCCGGCGAAGTATGATGCCGAAGGCTTGACGGGTATCATCAACATTATTACCGCCAAACGCACTAAGGAAGGCTACAACGGGACGATCAACGGACAGGGCAGTTTTCCCAATGGCGGACCGGGGGCGGGTACATCGTTCACCATGAAATCGGGTAAGTTTGGCTTATCGGCCAATGCCGGGGCCAACTGGCTGATCAATCCGACCACCCAGGAAGCGAGTGATCGTTTTAGCCGGGGCGACTCACCCACCTGGCTCCAGCAGCAGGGCACTCAGTCGGCCAACAGCCGCACGGCCTACGGGAGCGCGGAACTGAGCTATCAACTGGATTCGCTGGCGTTGCTGACCGCTCAGGTTAACTACAATGGGAGTCGGCTGACCAACCGAATGTCTCAACAATCCTCACTGGCCGGTACAGGGGGCTTGCAGCAATACTACGATTTGCGGAGTGAAAACCAGAGCAACGGTTCGGGCCTGGATGCGGGACTGAACTACGAGCGCGGATTTAAAGCGCATACGAATCGACTCTTAACGGTATCCTACTTGTTCAGCACCAACCAGACCGAGCGATCAGGAAACGTGTTGTTTGGCCAGAAAGTGAATGTCAACACACCGGACTACCAGCAGGAAGACCAGCAACACTTCGGGGAGCATACGTTTCAGGTGGATTACCGCACGAGCCTCAAAAAAATCGTTACCGAGCTGGGGGTGAAAAGTATTTTCCGCACCAATCGCAGTGACTACGATTACCGCTCGTTTCAGGAGGCCGCCCATCAATTCGTTTCCGTGCCCGCGCTGGCCAATCAGTATACCAACACGCAGACGGTACTGAGTGCCTATAACTCGTATCAGCTCACGACCCAGCGCTGGCAAGTCAACGCGGGGTTTCGGCTGGAACGGACGCTGATGCGGGCGAACTTCGTAACGAGTGCTACGGTTGCTGATCAGGACTACCTCAACGTGGTGCCGTCCGTATCGATCAGTCGGGCAATGCCCCATGAAGGCAGCCTGACCGCGGGGTTTTCGCAGCGGATTCGTCGTCCCGGCATCAACCGGCTCAACCCGTACGTAGATCGGTCGAACCCCAGTTATGAAGTGACGGGTAACCCTGGCCTGCGCCCGGTGGTGTTGAACGACATTCAGCTGAGCTATGGCTTTAACAACAAGCTGTCGGTGAATGTGATGGCCGACTACGGCTTTATGAATAACCTGGACTTACAGGTGGTTCATTTCAATCCCCAGACGCAGATCACCCAGGTAACCTATGCTAACACGGGGCATTCGAGCAATTTGGGACTGAATGTGAATCTGGGTTATTCAAAAGGAATCTACCGAGCCAACCTGAACGGAAATGGCATGTATCTGTGGCTGGCGGGCGATGTGGACGGACAGCCGGTGACCAATAACCTGCTGATGTATTCGGCCACGCTTTCCAACGTAGTTCGTCTCAAGCAGGGCTGGGCACTCAACGCCGACCTGAGTCTGACCAGTGCCAGTCCAACGGGCTTACAGGGCCAAACGAACGGCTTTTTCTACAGCGCTTTTAATTTTAGTAAAGAACTGCTCAAGGATAAGCTAAGCCTGTCGGGCGGGATCAAGAACCCGTTCACTACCTATCGCACGCAGATCAATACCACGGAGGGTCCCCGCTTTAGCCAACGCTACCAGCATCAGCTTTACTTCCGCTCCATTTCCCTAAGCCTGACCTACAATTTTGGGGGCTTGCGGGATCGGATTAACAAGAGCCGGGTGGGCATTGATAACAGCGATCTGGCGAAGTAGGCACGAATGCCGATTCAGCTTACGGTCAGGCACCTCACATCCTATGGTCAACGTGCACTGGTAAATTGCATGAGTAGATCCGTAATTGACTTTTTGTCCACTACATATTTGTTACTCAGAAATACACCACCCAAATCCGTTGCTGGATTGAAAAACAAAAACGCGCTAACCCCCGGATCATCTCCATCATGACCAATCGTCCCATTCACGTACAGATTCCAAAAGATACCCTTGTTGCGGGTGGTTAAACGGATACCTTTGGGCGGGGCTTCTTTGGCAAACTGGGGCGTAAACATCCGGGTATACGATGCTCTTTTCAAGAGTTTCCCCTCGCCCTGGTAACCCTGTAGTAAGGCAATCAGATACTTGCTTAGATCGGACGTATTGGTGCGCAGGCCCCCGTCTGGATACGTGATTAGATGATAGAAAGGTAAAACCGAAAAGTTATCATCGTAGGGGCGGGCATACTGCTTTAAGCGCTTCGCATTCAGAAACCAGCTTGTTTGACGCATGTGAAGTGGACGGAAAATGTATCGCCTGGTAAAGTCGGCATAGCTCATGCCCGATTTGATCTCCACCAGATAGGCCGCCAGCGCGGAGCCAATATTGCTATAGCTGGATGAACGACCAGCGGCATCGCTGCCGAAGTTTTGTTTGCCGTAATATTGCCCCTTCTCACAAAGGTAATCGTACATAAAACGGGCTAGTGAACGGTCTTTTATTTGCTGGTTGAAACCCAGTTTTTTCAATTTGGCGTAAGCCACCGGACTATATCCCGCCAGTGTGGTGTCAAATTGGTAGGTATCATAAAAGATAGCTGGATTGTCAACAATGCCGGAGGTGTGGTTGGCTAACTGTCGCACGGTGATTGGGCTGGTAGGCGCATTCGGATTGACCACCTTGAACGGAAGGATGGTGTTGATATCGGTATCTAAATCAAAATAGCCTAATTCAATCGCTTTCATCAAGGCGACGGCCGCGAATGTTTTACTGACCGAACCAATAGGTTGGATGCTCCTGGTACTGTACTTAATCTGCTGCCCGATATTGGCGTAGCCAAAATTATGCTGATAGATAATTTTCTTCTCGTTCACTAATACGACGGATAGGCCCGGTAAGCTGTCCTTCTGGTAGACCTGCTGCAAGGCCCTGGTCAACGTATCAAACCGAGATTGTCCAAAGGTCATGGACAGGGTAGCACTAAACATGAACACTAAGTGGATGATAACTCTTTGGCTTCGCATACGATTCGTTTAGGCCAAAAGTACTCATCGAAAACCGGTTACGATTGTAAAAAATCGAAATGTGGGGCAATCGGTAGCAGGTAGTGATCAGCTCTAAAGGCGGAGGGCAACTCGCCTAACACCCGCTGATAAGCCCGGATGAAATGGGCCTGGTCGTAGTAGCCATGCCGATAGGCCAGCTCCCCTAACGTAGTGGTGTGTTCACGATGGTGCAGCTCACTAATGACTTGCCTGAGCTGAAGGATACGCTGCATTTCTTTCGCGGTGGGACCAATCAGACGCCTAAACTGCTGCTCCATTCTGCGCTGGGAGTATCCCGACCGGCGAACCATATCCGCAATCGTCTCCTGGTTAACCAGTCCCTTCTGTAAGTGGTTAAAGGCCCATTGGATGAAATGAGTGTCGGTGTTGGGATGTAAGCAACTAGCAAACGTGTCACACACCTTGTCTATAAGGACGGTCTCATTAACCCCATTTAGAGCAGCCATCGTTTCATATTGGGGGCTATTAACCGCTTGTAGGCTGACCGCATCATCGGTAAATTCGTTTGCCGGAATGTTGGTAATCATCGACGGCACCCAAGGCTTTAATTGTACCATGATGGCCTTGGAATAAGGTTTCATCACGATGCCTACCTTCTTGGTCATTTGGCCGGACAGGTAAATTCCAGCCGCCAACTGAATTGGATGACCGGCGAACGTTAACGAGATGCCGTTGCCGCTGATGAAAGCCAGCGTACAGCAGCCGTTGGGTAAAGCGTATTGGGGGGACGAAGAAACAGAGTTGAGGTGATTATCGAGAATCCAGACCTTTTGAATACAGTCTCTGTAAGGTTCACGAATGGCTATTTCGCGGTAGGTGAGTAGCATAAGTCAATTAGTCATGGAGCAATTCATCGTGCTCGTAACTTAAGTTACTATAATTTTCACTACGTCAGCCAGGTGCGCAGGTTGGGGCCTATTTGGAAGCTCAGTAAAGGGGTGGCTATAAGCTGCTGCTGCTCATGCCAAAAACAAGGGATCAAACGGAACATTTGAAAGCCGTTCCGACTTTTGCAACAACCGTTATCAGTATGGTAACCTGGTAAACTTATCTGGTTAAGCAGTAACCAATGGCCAGTTGAACTGTAAATGAACCGTGTAATTGACTACTAGGCTTATTAGCATTGACTTGGATACCTGCCGAAAAGTCGTAGTAAAAGCGCTTGGGAGGCAACTGTCGTTGAAAACCCCACAGGAGCCGGACATTGACGTTATTACCTAATCCCAAAGGATAGGTACTCTGGTAAAGACTTTCTTCGCCCCAGTGGGCAACAACAGGGGAAGTATAGTAAGCCCCTACGCTCAGGTAGTTGCCACTGTTGTAGTGTACATTCTTGCCCGCTCTAAGACGACGGTCTAGATTATAGTAATACCGGGCGCTTAAGCTAGCTTGAACCCTGAGTGATCGATACCAAGTGGTAGGCCTACTTTGTTCACTATGGCTAATGTAATCAGTACGTAAGTTGGCCACTGAACTAAGCGATATTTTCCGTGTAATGCGCAACTCGTGGCTCAATCCAGGTCTGACAAAGTTGTAAAGACCAGCTCGCCACAGCGATTTTCTCAGTAAAGACGCGGTTGAATCGGATTGTGCGACACTAGTTAAAGGGAGGCTAGCGCAGCCAAATAGCAGGATTGACTTAACAAGATGTGTCCACATTGTTGTGTTCTTTCAGAGAAGACCTTATCAACAGGTCGCTAGTTGGAAACCCGTGTCTTTGTACTGTATAGTCAATCTTATAATAACTCAGAAGCCGTTTTTAGTGGTCCTTTACTCGCAATAAAGAGTGCCAAACCACAGATATTCCATGATTTTATTCTCCCGCGTGGCGGCCGCCCTTTCCAAGTTACAATCCAGCCTGTTTTCAGGGCCGTAAGCGGTAGTTGATCTTGGAATAGTTTAATAATATAACACAGATAGCTGCGGTCCGCCACTGCGGTTGCAAAAGTCTATTGAACCATTACCATATTAGCTAAAGGATATGCTCTCAGGCTAGATACTCGTATGTGGTCATTCTCGAAAAACGCTTCACCTTGAAACGAAGGAGTCTTAGGCATCTACTTCTTAAATGGCGCGTTTTGAGAAACAGCTACACCCCTTATTTTTGACCCTCTCTACCTTTATAGTCCGAATAGTTGATAAATGTTTTTTCATCGAAAAGGTAGAGGCCTGTTGCTCTCGTACCTACCCAAAGTTTTCCGGTTTTATCGTCCAAAACTTCCCAAATCCAGGGATTGATTAGGCCATCATTAAAACAAGTGAACGACTTTCCATCGTAACGGCTAAGCCCACCAGCACCACCAAACCAAAGGTTGCCGTTCCTATCGTCAATAATTCGCGTAATAGCACCAATCGTCAAGCCATCGCTTGCCGTAAAGCTTGTGAATGATTTGCCATCATAGCGGTAGGCCCCACCCCAATTGCTGAACCAAATATTCCCGTTTTTGTCTTGCAACTGAGGCCAGGCCCAATTTTGACCAATTCGAATCGAATCCCTATCCCTGGGGTAACTTAGTTCCTGTGGTTTAATGTTGATGACCGATGTCCCATCATACCGATACACTCCTTCGTTACCGCGCCCACCAAACCAGATGTTACCTGCTTTGTCCTCTAAAATATGCTCCACGTTATTGTTACTGCTCGCTAAGCCACCTGCGCCTTCATTAACGGTAAACGGAGTAAAGGATTTGCCATCGTAGCTATAAACACCATCAATGGTTGCGAACCATAGTTTTCCACTTTTTGCCTGCATGATACTGAATACCCAATGCAAATTGCCGTATAAGTGATTCTTGTTGGGGGGCTGGTTTTTTCGTAACGGAATCTGAATTGTGCTAAATGTTTTACCATCGTAACGACAAAGTCCCACTTTAGTCCCTACCCAGATTTTACCATCTTTATCTTCCAACAGGCAATAAATATCATTACTGTTTAGCCCATTAGTCACTAAAAATTGGGTAAACGTCTTCCCGTCATATTTATAAAGACCATTTTCTGTGGTTCCAAACCAGAGGTTACCGGCTTTGTCCTGCAAACCACATTGAACATTACCATACTTGGGGGAACCTATGGTTTTTATGAGTTTGGGGTGGTCGATTCCCTTTTCTTTTTTGGCTGGGCCGTTGCAGGCAGTGCCCATAACAAACAGCAACAACAGAGCATATACGTGTATTCGTTTAGACATTTCTCTTTTTGTAAGGATATCAACCACAGCGGTCGGCCGCAAACCTACAAGTCCTTGTGCTGAAGTGTGGGAGAGGGCTTGTAAAAGAATGTTAACGAAAGGTAAAAGCAGCCGTTTCGGCGGTCCGACGCATCGGCGGTCCGACGCTTCGGCGCAGGGCCCTGCATGTATAGATCTGGCGGCTAACACTACGTCACCTAAAATAAAAAAAATCCAGTGGCTCGACATGGTAACCATTAGTCGGACCAACTGGATTTTTCCTGAACTAGCAGACAATGTCGGACGATAGCCTACATCATTAACTTAAAAGCATTTAATAGCCCGGATTTTGCGTAAGTATTCCTGGACCACTTAGATCGATCTGACGCTGTGGTATCGGGTAATAATCTTTAGTACCCGTAATAAATTTACCGCCCCGGACGTCAGTCGTAATGGTCGATTCATACTGAAAGAAAGCATTCAGGGTTTTCTCCGCAGTACCCCAGCGAACCAAATCAAAGAAACGGTGCCCTTCCATACCCAATTCGAGTTTACGTTCCAGATAAATTGCCTTCAAGGCATAATCTTTGCCCTGGGCGGCAAAAGTGCCCGCCGGGTACTGAGCAACAGAATAATTGGCGGCCGGTGTCGAAGAAAACCCAGCGAGTGGATCGGCATCATTGCTGTATTTGTATACCCAGCCTTCCTTGTTGGCAGCCCGCTTGCGTACTAGATTTACGTACTCCTGGGCTTTATTGAAGTTACCCAACTGCGCTTCAGCTTCGGCAGCCATCAAAAGCACATCCGAGAAGCGAATCAACATGGTGTTAATCGCACTACCTGGTGCCCAGCTATTCTGATCGGAATACTGCGCCTGCGTGGCTCGCCAGTAAATATTCTTTTTGGGTGCGTAAGGGCCTCCATAGCTCTGCGCTCGTACCCAATCCTGTCCCGGATGAATGCCCCAGTCCAGGTAGGGCAATCCCCTGCGACCAACCGTCCAGTCTAAGCGTGGATCTACCGGACCCGTATCCGGCGTAAATGATTGAGCCGAAGTGAGACCCATATCATTTTTAACCGGATGTGAATTGTAATCATCCAGATAGGGTAAGCCGTTAGCGTCGGTTCGGAACGAATTAACCAGATCCTGCGTCGGCTGGTAAAATCCACAACAGCTGAAGGGTCCGTTATACGGGAAATTTAACATATCACCCTGATTGGCATTCGCAATGGTGTTGGTGCCATCGTTCGCCACGTTCTGAATAGCGAATACCGATTCCGGACCATTTTCCATTGCCGGATTAAAGTTGTCGAAAAACTTAGGCAATAACCCATAGGCAAGGCCATTCGTTGTTTTTCCCTGGGTGATAACCTGCGTAAAGAGCGTTTGTGCCTGGGTGTATTTATGCTCATACAGATACGTTTTCGCTAAGTAAGCCCCGGCCGCCCATTTGTTTGCCCGCGAAACATCCGACTGAGTTTCCGGCAAATTGGTAAAAGCGTACTGAAAATCGGCTTCGATTTTAGGCCAGATGTCGTCGGTGTTCGGCTGATTGAAATTGGTCGTTGTTTCATCAATCCAGGGCACCTTATTGAACATTTTCTTTAGGTCGAAGTAATAATGCGCCCGCAGAAAGCGAGCCTGCGCTTCGATGTTGGCCCGGTCGGCATCCGTTAAATCGGTAACGCCTTTTAAAATACGTAATACCGTATTGGCGCGCGTCACTCCCTCATAAACGGCTTTCCATTTGCTGTTGAAAAAACCATTGCTGGGGTCGGCGGTGAACTTGACAATCGGATCGATACTGGCCTGATCAGATCCATCACTTCCTTTGTGGGCTTCTCCACCAGCCAGACTGCCATAAATCCAGTTGTCGGGCGAGGCTTCCCAGGCATTACCTCCACCCAAAGCCGTAGCATCGCTGGCCTGGCCATCCAGGGCCGCATAGGCGGCTATCAACAACGCTTCAACACCTTTTGCATCGGTCAGAACCTGATCACTTAACGCGCCCAGCGCGGGTTGTTTCAGAAAATCGTCTTTACAGGAGTAAGAGAATAAGCTGACGGTCAAAGTCGTCAGCGTGATGAAAGCGTATGAGAACCGTTTCATATACACGTGTTGAATGAGTTGGAGCGACGACTAAAAAGAAAGATTAACACCAAACAGATATTGACGCTGATTTGGATAAGCGCCGGTATCGATACCAAAGCTGGTATTGTTGTTCGCGGTGTTTGTGATACCGGTTAATTCTGGATCTATACCAGAATATTTAGTGATCGTAAATAAATTGGCCGCCTGTACATAGACCCGCAGCCGGCTTACCCCCAGTTTCTGTAGCAGACTACCCGGTAGCGTGTAGCCCAATTGAACATTTCTGGCCCGTAAATACCCACCATTTTCAACAAAATAGGAGTTCGGAACACTGGCCGTGCTAAACGAACCGACTGTTTCCTGAATGGGTGCTTTGGCATCGTGGTGATCGGGCGTCCAGGAGTCATATAGGGCGGTGTGGCTTTTAGCCGAATAAAATGAACTGGAAAAGTCATGCCACCATTTCAAGTTGTTCCAGATTTTATTGCCCGAAACGCCGTATAGGAAGATACTGAAATCGAAGTTTTTAAATGTTGCCCCTATGTTCAGACCGTAACTGAATTTAGGATTTGGATTACCCAGAAATGTGCGGTCATCATCCGTAATCTGGCCATCGCCGTTCGTATCGGCATACCGGAAACGACCCACCGCTACGTCAGTTTGATACGTTGCATTCGGGTCGCCGGAGGCTTGTTGAACGCTGGTGTTAGCGGCATTTATTTCTTCCTGCGAATTCCAGAACCCGGCTACCTGATAGCCAAAAAACTGGCTTTGTGCATGCCCGACGGCGTTACGGACAACGTAGCTGCCGTTGAAGTTGAGCGATTGTTCGTCGAAATAAGGGGTATCGTTCGAAATACTTTGAATCTTATTATTGTACGTAGTAAACGTCAGCGTTGTATTCAATTTCAGATCCTGCGTCAGGTCGAGGTCGGTCGTAGCAGACAGATCGAGACCATCGTTTTTCATGCGCGCAATGTTAATAAACGGAACGGCCCCCTGTCCCGTCGTACCGGGCCGCTCCGGATTATAGAGCAAGTCGCGAATATCTTTGCGATAATAATCAACGGACAACTGAAGTTTTCCTTTGAATAAGGATGCGTCGAGACCAATATTGGAGTTCACGTTTTTCTCCCATTTTGCATCCGGGTTCCCGATTCGGTTTCGTTCAAAACCCTCGTTGATTACCGAATTAGAGCCGGTTATTGGGTAATAGGACGACACCCGGCTGCTGGCATACGTCGTAAAAGCATTCGCTGGGTCTACGTTGAGCTGGTTACCCATAATGCCATAGCCTCCCCGAATTTTCAGGTCGTTCAACCACAAAATACCTTTCATGAAGGCCTCATCGGAAATACGCCAGCCAGCACTCACCGCCGGAAACCAGCCGTACTGGTAATTTAAAAACCGCGACGAACCATCGCGCCGGAGTGTCGCACTCAACAGGTACCGCTCCTTAAAATTGTAATCTAACCGACCCAGATAGGAAAACAGAGCATCCTGACTAATGTCGCTATAGTTGTTTTTGGTACCCGAGCCCGTCGATAAATTGACATAGTTGGGGTCGAACGAGAAGTAGCCCAGCGTTGTCCCGCCAACTTCACGGTATCGGTTTTTATACGCTTCGGTACCCACCACTACCGTTACGTTATGCATTTTTTTGAACGTATTGCGGTACGTAACCGTGTTGGTCCAGGTCCAGTTGTTGCCGCTGGTAGCGCTCTCACTGTATGAGTTTGTTTTTGAGTTCTCCGAATTTTCGTACTGAGGATAGGAAAACGAGTGAAAACTCGACGAGGCAAATTCACCACCAAAGCTAGTGCGGGCCGTAACGTGCTTTAGGAAATCGACTTCGGCGAATACGTTGCCGAACAGCCGGTTAGACAAGCCCCGGTTGTTGAGCGTCCTCGCCTGCATGGCAACCGGATTAAAGGCATCGCCAAGACCGGAGCCATACCCACCGGCATAGTTGCCGCGAATATCATACACGGGAATAATCGGTTGCGCCCGGTAGGCCATACCAATAGTGCCGCCGGGGTCGTTGATCGAGACTTGCGGGTTATCCGTGATTGAATACGCCAGATTTTCGCCAAGCCGAATGTGGTCGTTGACGTTATACTGGCTGTTGGAGCGAATCGTATAGCGTTTGAGATACGTATCGATCAGCGTACCCTGCTGATTGAAATAGTTGAGCGAAAACAGGTAATTACCCCGGTCGCTGCCGCCCGTTACTGAAATATTATGGCTGGTGATTGGTGCCGGTTTAAAGATGGCGTGAAACCAGTCTGTTCCTTCTTTATTCGCCTTTACAATCCGGTAGAAATCATTCACATCGTCCGGATTCGAGTAATTTGGATTGACATTATACAAGGCTTCATCAACTGTTTGCGCGCCGGCGGGTGCAATGTAATTGGGGAGCACAGGTGTTGCTCCGTTTCCGTACTGGGCATCATTGATCGGCTCACCGGGATTCGTGTTTTTTAGGGCTACCCATTTGAGATCAGCCATCTCCTGCGGAGACAGGATATTCCAGACATTCCCTTGCCTGACCCGTTGCGAACCATAATAGGCATCATAACTAACTTTAACCTTTTCATTTTTGCTGCCCCGTTTGGTCGTCAGAATGATTACGCCATTAGCGGCCCTCGACCCATATATCGAAGCGGCACCAGCATCTTTTAATACTTGCATCGAAGCAATATCATTCGGATTAAGGTCATTGATCGTCGAGGTCGGTACGCCGTCCACGACGTAGAGGGGCGAGTTATTACCGAACGTATTGATACCCCGAATACGAACCTGGGGCGCCTGGCCCGGCTGACCGGAGGTTTGTATCGTAACCCCCGAAGCGCGTCCCTGCAACTGATCGGTTATCTGGGCGGCCGGTTGCTGATTGAGTTCCTTAATGTCAATGACAGCTACCGATCCGGTCAGGTCGGCTTTCTTCTGGGTACCATAGCCGATCACCACCACTTCACCCAGCGATTTGGCATCGACGACTAAACGGATTTCCAGCGTAGTACGGTTATTCACGGCTACTTCCTGAGTAGCATAGCCAATGGAGGAGATAATCAGGACAGGTGTGCTGTTTTCTGGAACATTCAGGGTGAATCGACCTTCACCGTCGGTTGTTGTCCCGACCGATACACTTCCTTTTAAGACAATTGTTGCACCGGGTAGGGGAGAGCCTGTATCGTCGAAGACTTGTCCGGTAATTGGATAAAGAAATGTCGCAATAGTATTCGGATTGGCATCTCGTCGGTTTGTAAGGTGTATGGTTCTGTCATGAGCAAGCGTCGGGCTCATCAGCGCTATAACCAGAAATAGGGCCAGGCTATTTAGGATGCTTATTTGCCGTAGTTGAGTGAGGTATAGTTTTCTTAACATGCGTTTATCGAGTTGGTTGATTGGTTGTTACTAAGATGTTTCATTGGACAGGAATGAGTGAGTAAGGTCTGTTACTAGCCTGGTAAGTAGAAGTTATCATTTGCTTTTGTCGTAAGCGTATGCCCGAGCGACCGTAGCCACAATGGGGAAGGCCAGCTTATGTTGGTATGGTAAAATTTTCGGTTCAATTAATCGCATGGGAGAACGAGCTAGCTTGTTTTAATAAAGTTCTGGTGGGAATGATCGGCTAGTTATTCATCCTCAATACACAGGTTGTTTTAAACTACGCGTACCATTGCTCCGCAAAAATAATATATCCGGAATTGGGCGATTGTCGAAATAAAAAATTAATATTTTTAATTAATTAAAAATATTGTATTATACTTATGTCTATTATGAGGATATTAAAAAACATGTATCAGACAGGTAGAAAGCACTACGCTGGTGGGTCAACTTCATAAATTGGGCTTTTCATAAAATGGATAACCGACAAGTAGTTAGCCTGACGTTTTGTGCGCTCGTTGAAAGCCGGTGGCTACGGTCTACCCCACAATGGCAAAACTTGACATGAACGATATTGGTGCGTTCATGCCAAGTTTTGCAACCGCCACATTAGTTAGCAAACTGATCCTCAAAAAAGTCAGTATTGACCCTGGTGAGCCAATAACGATACGTTGTGTTTTGACTTTTAACTCATTGTTTTTCTACGGTGAGCACGGCTTCACTATGAATGGGATGACCATTGTTGGTGATACCCTCAATGACCACGCGGTAAGTACCTATTTGGTCAGCCGTATAGAACGAAAAGGTCAGGGGAGATTCATGAGCGGTCAGTGTAACAAGAGGATTCCAATACAGGGTAGTACGGTCATCCCTGGTCGGAGCTACACTGCTGGAATGAGCATAGCTAGGCGAGCGAAATGGCAGAGGCTGATCAAAATCTAATGCTGTTATAGCCTGAAAAAGGCTTTAGGTGAAAAATTAGGTTGAACGTTCTGAATAGCTCCTCACAATAGGCTCCTAATCGAGACGAAGAAGCGTTCTCGTATCCGTTTTATTAAAGTGGCCTCTAACAAAAACGGATACAAGAATCAGCAGCACTATTTATCAAATTTTTTGAGGGCTTCAGCCGTAACCGGCGTGAAGAAATTTACCAGATTACCATCCGGGTCCCGGAACAGTAAGGAGCGGTTACCCCAGGGCATGGTCGTCGGTTTCTGAACGATCCTCTCGCCCAGAATGTCGGCTAACTTTTGATACTCCATATCCACATCATCTACCCGAAATTCGATAATAGCGGACTGATTACGGCCAGCCTGGGCTACGGTGTCTCCTCCGAACAGTTGTAGGGTACGCGTGCTGCCGATGGCTAAAGTGGCCGAAGGCGTCTGTAATTCGGCGAAGTCATCCGTATACTGGGTCATGGGTAGACCTGTGATCTGCTCATAGAAGCGAACCAGGGGCTTAATATCCGCAGTAATTAATCGAACGGAGATAAAATTCATAGAGGTATGTGATTTTGTTTTGAATCACACAAAGTAAAGTAGGTCTACTGACAGCCGTGTGTCAGCAGCGATCGCCTTATTTTCATCCTATTATTCGTCTCTCCAAATGCTCCCCAGTGAGCCGAACGAATATTCACGAGCCTGCTTCAAAAACTGGGCCTTTACCGCTACGATCTGGTACTTGTGTATTCACCTATTGGTAATAGGAAGCCTATAGAGACAAGTCTTCCAGATCAGATAAAATGTGAATACCACTCGCCTTCATTAAGGCGCTCGCATTAAAATCGCGACATAAACCCGGCCTGAGTTTATAATCAAAAAGCATCTCTGAATCCCGTAATTTACTATTGAAGCTGTAATTGGTGACCGCCAGGTAACTACTGGCCACGTTGGCTAATGTCAGATCATGGGTAGAAATTAGCCCAAAGGCGTTCAACTCCGTCAGTTGTCTGATTAGTGATACGCCCCCTTTGTAGCGATCCTGTGAGTTGGTCCCTTTGAACATTTCATCCAATAGAAACAATACCGCCTGATCGCTTTTAAGCAAGGTTAACAGTTGCTCAATCCGTTTCAACTCCGCATAAAATGAAGAAACCCCCTCCGCCAAATTATCCTGAGTACGCATACTGGTAAACAACTGTAGGGAAGATACCTGACCACAACTCATACAACAGGGAGCGCCTAGTAAGGCTAAAAACACATTAATCCCTAGGGTTCTGAGAAACGTACTTTTGCCCGCCATGTTTGATCCGGTTATCATGACGATGGCTCCGCGTCCCCTTAACGAAAAGTCATTATAAACGCGCTGGTCTGCACGGATCAAGGGATGGCCCAATTCCTTAAAATCGATCCAATAGCGTTCTTCCCTAATCTGGGGAAACTTAAACGTTGGATTGGAGTAAGCAAAACCAGCCAGACTACTGAACACCTCAAATTCACTAACCGCCCAAGCCCAGCTCTCCAACTTAAGTTGGTTTTTATGTTTCCAGTTTTCCGTCAGTAGTATCCAATAGATATCCAATAAAAATAAATTATTGAAAAGGCGGTAAAAATCATTTCCACCAATGGATGATTTCTGAGTGGCTCGATGTTGAAACACCTCCAGTATAGTCTTCAACTGATTGATTTCTACAACCGCTGAATAGTGATCTTGACGAAAACTGGCTTGTAACCCTTGGAGCACGTGGGATTTGAAGACCTCTGACTCGATTTTCTCAATGAGTGCTTTATAACCTGCCAGGGTTTTTACCTGATGGCGTAGGCTATCAATGATGTCTTCGGCCAGAGGCTTAACTCGTCTTAAGACCAATCGGTTAATCAGCAAGGCCAGAAGAAAGGGAGCCAAATAGCCACTTGAGAAGGAACCTCCCATATAAATAAATTCAACCAAATGGCGAATGAAAAGAGTAACTGTGATTATGGTTAAACAAGCGAGGCTAATGCCCAGAAGCAAATACGTTCGTTTACGAGGAAGTAACTGTACGGGCTTTTTGACCCAGCTCAGTAGTTGGGCGTAACTACTTTTGGTATTAGTAAACGGCATACCCGACGCCTGGAAGGCCTGTCTCCAATCTAGGTTAGGAGTCAATTCCCGAATAGCTTGCTGGCGCTCCAGGATTATGTCTTTAGCAGCGGGCTGAGCCAGCCATTGAGCTAATTGACTCATTCCCAATTCGGTGGTGGTTCGATTGAGTAATTGAAAAAGGGAATGCGTACCGAAAATGTCAATATCAGCCAGATAGGCATGTTGCCGGTCTATAAAGGCTTGTCCGGTAGGGAAATCGGTTAGATTGTTATCGAGCCGATCAAGTTCCTGCTGATTGATTTGTCGTAAGTAGGCAAAGCGCTGGCGTTGCAGCAGGGTTTGGTTATACCGCTTGTAAATCCAGCCAAAAGCTAGACTACTTAAGGGAATGATCGCTAGTAGCAGGCTGAGGAAGCGTTGATTGGCCAGTAAAAAGATTAGGCTGGCAGCACTCAGGAAAATGGTTAATCGAAGAATAGAAAGCCGCTGCAAGCGCTGATCGAGTTGATCAATAGTGAGCTCATAGTGCTGAATTCTTTGTTGATAGGTCATCATTCCAACTCGGAATTTAGTCAAGAAATAGGGGCTTTCCAGGAAGGATATTTTTCCATCATGGACTCCAATAATCCCTCAAGATAGTTTTTTACTTTTAGTTTACAGGAAAGTGCTGGTTTGTATGCATCTCTTAAAAACGCTCCCAATTTAGACAATAGAACATTTATCTGTTTGCTTCAAAAACTGGGCGTTTGAAGGGATATGACCTGATAGAAAAGCTATTTATTTCTTAGAGACACTAGATACCGGCTTGGCCTATTTCAGAGGTCATCTTGGCCTGATACCTCACCGACCATCGCGGGTTTATTCACACGGGTTGCTTTTCAGAGTAGTCGAGCTCTTAATGAAAAGGGTAACGTTTACCGGCGCTTCAGAGGTAGTAAGTTCAGGAATTCTGCCCAAATTGTCTGTTCATCGAATCCCATAAATTATGATCGCTAACCAGCTAAAAAAAGCATTTGACACCGTCATCGAATTGGATCAGCGGGTGTGGGAGAATTTCTCGAAACTAGGTACCGTTGAATACCTCCCCGCCGAGACTGTCCTGAAGCCGAGTGGGACAATCGAAAAACAATTTAGCTTTTTGCTCAGTGGAATCGGAGGGTTATTAATCTGGCGAAAAAATAATTACATCTGTACCGATCTTTATTTCGAGAATGATTGCGTGATGGATTACTCATCGTTTGCCTTCCAAACACCAACCGATACGGAAATTAAACTCTTTCAAGCTAGCTCGGTGTTCAGAATACCCTATCAGCGGTTTCAGGAAACATTCAAGCCCAACGCCTATGGCTATGCCGTGACATTGAAATCTCTTCAAAAGGCCTATAATGATAAGATGAACCAGCAGGTCGATTTGCTGTCTAAAACGGCGAAGGAACGCTACCTGGAAGCTAGTCAACTTCATAAGGATGTTGACCGAATTCCCTTGCACTACATGGCCTCTTATCTGGGGATCACCCCACAAAGCCTGAGCCGTATCCGATCGGAAAAAATCGCTCAATTACCATTTGGTAATTCGTAACCCCCCGGCTTGCCCTAGTTTTGTGCCGATGATATGGAGATTCAAATGAACACCCTAGATACAGGCATAAAATTACCCCTTTGGAAAGCCCTAAGCGTATTGATCGGCTTTCCTTTACTCTCTTACGGGTTATCCCTGATGCTGTTGCATCGAACGCTATTTTCGTTCACCGGATGGGATTTCTTTTCCGTTTTCTGGCTACTCATCACCGGCTGGTATGTCCTTCAAATCAGGATCGTCATCTCTATTCTCGCTTCGGAAGGATACACCCTGGCGGATATTGGCTATACACTGGATGCGAGCAGGTCAAAAAAACTATTCGTGGGCTACCTACTGGTCTCCATTCTCTTACTGATACTGGTAGAGGCCCTGTTACAATCAAATTCGGTTGATGCCTCCCGACTTTCCGATTTCGCCAATCTGACGCCAACCTCCTTACGCCAACGAGTTATCTATATATCGATGGGGCTGGCTGCTGGCCTTTCGGAAGAAATCGTCTATCGGGGCTTTGCGATTCGGAGTTTAATAGGTTACAAACTGAATAAATGGGTATCGGTTTTGGTAGCCACTATACCCTTCGTTTTCCAGCACGGTCTCAAAGCGATCCCTCAGTTTAGTTGGTTTTTTGGTATGGGGCTTCTATTTGGGATACTTTTTATGACCACTCGTCAGCTAACGGTTGGCATTATTATTCACTGGCTCGTTATCCTGTCTGCCGTATTAGCGATCCTAAGTAGTATCAATTGAGCCTTAGTTGTCTTCCCAATCATGGGCCTCAGGGCAGCAGCGGTAACGAATTACGTTCATACGATAGGATCAATCGTTATTCCCATGCGTGCATTCACCCTATAGTCTTCTTGTGGTTAAGTGAAGACGTTTACAACGACAGCCCTGAAAGGGGCTGTCGTTGTAAGTAGCGTAAAAAAAGGCTGTCGGTTGTGCTTGGTTCGTGATTCTCACTTCATAAATCTCACGAAACCGCTCCCCAGTGAGACGAACCACTACTCAGCATCAATGTCGTCAGGAATAGGGCCTTTCATGAATCTGGTTGACATTAATGACTGACTTTACTTTAGAAGTAGGCTCCGTCCGTTTATAACCTAGTCTGCCTTTTTATGATAATGCAGGCTAGGGCGAACAAATGATCGAGGCATGCCTGCCAATCTGTAACCACTGTCCATTTCGCTTCATCCACACATTGGTAAACCGGCGTTTGGTGGGTTGGCCTGCCTTCGCTTCCTGAAGATCATGCCTAGCCACAAACAACTCATACCCCATCGTAATGACCACATTCTCCTGTACCTGCGTGTGTTCAATGACTCGCTCAAACGAGCTGTAATCAATTAAGCCCTGCTGTTGGTTTTTGAATACAGCCGCTCGATTCGGGGCGACGGTATTGCGGGGCGTGGTAACCATAAAGTCAGGGCCCCAAATTTGGGTCAGTAAGGTAGTGTCGGCGGTCAAAATGCCTTTCACCCCGATCTGTTCCAAGTCATTGATGGTTTTTACAATGTCAGCTTTAGGCTGAGCGTAACTGACTAAACCAGCCAGCAGGAGAAGACTACTGAGTAAGACTCTGACCATGAATGTTGTCGGTTTTGAGCGGTTAACAATCGGCTGCTTTTGGGAGTAGACCCGGCAATCCTGCAAAGGGCTAAAGCATTCTTTCACCCAAATATGGTTTGTAACTTGGTAGGAAGTGAGTTTGCCTTAGTAAGCGGTAAAAGGAGGCTTGAGCATGTCTTAGGAATGCCTACCTATTGTTCAAGAACAAAATTTGCCGTCCGCTTCTCAGGGTTTGTTAGACTCCTAAATTACTCCCGCTTTGGACCCCGCTCAACCAGGTAGTGCGCTTGTGTGTATGTCGCTACGGATTGGCTGAAGGGGCTTTACTTAGTACGTAATAATGGGTTAGGGCTAATCGGATTTTCATCTTCGTCGCGAATCTAGTTAAGCATGGATTACGATCGACACCAGCTTTATAAAACCCTCCTACCTGGGCCTGGCGCCAGGCTTACTCGACCTGTCAACAAATTTGGCATCCCACCTTAATGCCAGGCGAACCCGTCAATGCTTTGCGTTCAATGCTTTTGGCAAAAAGGGGCGTTTCCTGCTGGTTGTGAAGATCTGACGAAAAGTAGAACTTACCATTTATAATCAATACTCGATTATTTCAACCTTCTTTTTTTTCTATTTCGGTGTGCCAGCCTAGTTTGGTTATTCCTTCTTTTTTGGCTTGACGTTTCAATCGTCTTGCTAGGATATAACTCCGAAGAAGCAGATCAATCTGAAGCCAACTATTCTTCCACCAATATTTTAGTTGAATCCATTTCATAAGCAGACAGGTAACACTGAGGGTAGACTCTTACGAAGAATGTTGTATAAGTGCCATCACGTTAACTAACCTGTAAACATACAAATAGATAGTAAAAATAATTAAAGTGGTTTCTTTGGTTGTTAGCGTTAGAATACGGCTACTAACTTGATGCTAAACCCCAAAAACCTAGCATTAACACCGCTACGTAACGATTCGTCAGCATCCTTGTTTCACTACTCTTTTTTGCAGCTTATGAAAAGTACGCTCTGGAATCCAATCCTAGTTTCGGTGTTTGTTACCTTATCCTATGTGGCTAAAGCTCAAAACAACAACATCGTTATTGGCCACATCGACAGCCTCTTCTCAAAAATCCTCAACGAGAAACGTAAAATATGGGTGCATCTCCCCGATAGCTACCCAAATGGGGTGTATGCCAAACGACGCTACCCGGTGGTTTATCTGCTGGATGGAACCAGTCACTTTTCGTCGGTAGTGGGCATGATTGAGCAACTCAGTAGCGTCAACGGCAATACGATTTACCCCGAGATGATCGTGGTGGGGATTGCCAATACCAACCGGCTGCGGGATCTGACCCCCACACCGGGGGGCGCAATGATACCATCGGCGGCAGACAGTACAAGACGTAAAAACTCGGGCGGAGGGGAATTAGTTCGCCTTCATTGAAGGCGAACTAATTCCCCACATTGACTCGCTGTATCCCACCGAGCCTTACAAAGTCTTCATCGGCCATTCGCTGGGTGGGCTGCTGGTCATCAACACGCTCATTCATCACCCAACCCTGTTCAACGCCTACGTGGCCATCGACCCGAGTATGTGGTGGGCTGATCAAAAGCTGCTCATTACCGCTAAGCAAGTTATAGCCAGCCGGAAGTACGCGGGGAAAGCCCTGTTTATAGGCATCGCTAACACGATGGAGTCCAGGATGGATACCTCACGCGTACAGGCGGATACGAGTGGCGCTACCAAACACATTCGTTCCATCTTAGCCCTGGATCGCTTACTGAAAGCCAATGGACAAACCGGCTTACGCTACCAGGGGAAATACTACGGCCTCGATGACCATAGCTCGGTGCCACTCATTGCAGCCTACGACGCGCTCCATTTCATTTTTGATGCCTACTCATTAAAGCTGACCGACCAGGACTATGAGGAAGACAATACCAAATTAGCCGATAAATTGACAACCCATTTTACGGCGGCAACCAGGCAACTGGGCTATACGGTAAAGCCTCCGGAAAGTTTGGTCAATGAACTGGGCTCTTATATGGTATCCCAGCAGAAGTTAAAAAAAGCCGAAAGTCTGTTCAAACTCAATGTAGCGAACTACCCAGCCAGTTACAATGCCTATGACTTGTATGGCGATTGCTTTGTGGCTCAAAAAGACACAATGAGTGCCATAGCCAATTTTCAGAAATCTCTTTCGCTGAAAGAAACGCCCGCCACACGGAAAAAGCTGACGGCACTTTTAGGTCGGGCCAGCCCGGCGCCAACAACGAAGAACTAGTTGGCCACGCCACTTATACAACTCTATTGTCCGCTGGCTAAACAACTTACTAACGGTGTTGTAAACCTTAGTTTATTCGCAGGAATGACACAATCTTGATACTATAGCCTGAATTGATATGCAACGGAATAGTTTCTTAAAGGCTGGTTTGGCGACAGCTACCTTTCTGGCTTCTCCTTTCTTGTGGGCAGCGGACACCCTAAAAAACTACCGCGTTGACAAAGGCTTTAAAGTCGATGCGGGGAAGGACCGATTTAATCATGCCATTTCACTTTTCGATGGCGATACCTTTATGACCAAGGTATCCACTAAAGACACCAATGGCGATCTGTACGTGTATGAGTCTACTCGCGTTAAAGAAGGAGGACCTGCACTTCACACTCATTTTGATCAGGATGAACTGTGGTATGTGCTGGAAGGGGAATTTCTGATTAAGGTTGGTGAGGTGATCCACCAGGCCAAGGCTGGTGATAGTGTGTTTGGTCCGCGAAACATACCCCATTGTTTTGCCAAAATAGGCCCTGGTAATGGCCGGTTATTGATGACCTTCCAGCCAGCGGGTAAAATGGAGGAATTTTTCCAAAAGGTAAGCGAAGGTGCACTTAAAACGATGAGTGAAGCTGAACAGGATAAATTCCGAGAGGAGCATGGGTTTAAACGGGTTGGTCCTGCCATTAACCAGTTAAAAAAGTAGCGTCGAGGAGGGATAGATACAGGCAGTTATACTTGGTAGGCTACGACTGGTAATTGGCAGTCATTGAAGCAGGCGGTTAAAATAAACACCCACAGATATAGGGGGCGTTTCAATTGGGGAGCGATTTGACTGGTTGCCTTTTATTGACCGGATAGCAACATTTTGACGGTTTTCAACCCAATCTCATTAATTTTGGCGTTGTCTGGAGCCGTATTTAGTCTGGAGCTTCATAAGTTGATTAGTCTTTACGCCCTCATACAACACGCTCACGTTTAACATAATAAAAATTCATAACCGCCGTTTTGCGCCCGGCCGATTTCAAAACAACGAAATGCGATTACTCTTATTAGCCATTACACTTGCTTTCTCTTTGACTTCAGTTTACGGACAGACCAACTCAGATCGACTTAAAATTGAACACTTAACAGGCAATTTTTATGTCTATACGACCTACAGCACCTACGAGGGAGACAAAATACCAGCGCATGGTATGTACCTGGTGTCTGATGACGGGGTTGCTTTGTTTGACACCCCTTGGGATACGACCCAATTTCAGCCCTTACTAGACAGTATTAAAACCAGGCACCATAAAAACGTGGTTATGTGCATTGCCACCCATTGGCATAGCGACCGAACCGAAGGGCTTGAGTACTATAAGCAGCAAGGTATCAAGACATACACCACTTTTCGAACGGATGAGTTGAGTAAAAAGAACAACCAAAAGCGGGCTGAATTCTTACTGGATAAAGACACCACATTTACGTTGGGGCAATACGCCTTCGAAACCTATTACCCGGGCGAAGGGCATACGCTTGACAATATAGTAGTGTGGTTTAGCCAGGAAAAAATTCTTTACGGTGGTTGTTTGATAAAAGGAGCCGATGCGGAGAATTTGGGCTACTTGGGTGACGCCAATGAAGCCGAATATGAGACAACGTTAAAGCGAGTCAGAGAAAAATGTCCCCATCCCAAGTTTATCCTGGTGTCCCATCACGACTGGAGAAATTTGAACTCGTTGAAAAACTCAATAAAATTGGCTAAGCGACTGCGAGGCAAGAAAACGAGAGCGATGGGATTCTCCCTGTTTAATGGCCGAGGTAAATCGCTTCGATAAAATCAGCGCATTCCAGAAATTCGACCCCGGTGAGTATGCTGAGTGCTGCCACTAGTTTTATCGCGAATTAGCCCTGAGGAGAACAAATCCAGCGACCCAACTAGCATTCATGGCCATCAATTATGACCAGCAACCACCCAGCGAGCCACTTAAAGACTTCATCTTTACGTTTTGGAAGACGCAAAATAACAGTGAATCCGAACACCATTACACGGTTTTGCCCGATGCGGGTATCGAATTAATCACGTCCATCTTACCGGGTAAACCACCTCGAACCGATTTGTTTGGCCTTTCTACTCACATTGTCGATATAGCCATTCCTGCCGGGACTGTCTTATTCGGCATTCGATTTAAACTCTTAGCCGTCGAGTACCTTCTACAAACTGCCCTACCAACCAATTCTATTCAAGAACTGTCAACCAGTTTTGGAGGTGTTGAACTGAAAGCAGAAACACCATTGCCTGGTTTTATCGACTCGCTCAATGCGTATTTACATTCGCAAATCCATTCGCTGACGATTGACCCAAGAAAACAGAAGCTTCTCAACATCGTCTACAACTCGAAGGGGGCTGTTTCAGTCCGTACCTTAGCTCTGGAAACGGGTTGGGCCGCTCGACAGATCAATCGATATTTCAGCACTACCTTTGGCTTACCCCTGAAGGAGTATCTGGAACAGCTCCGCTTTTTCTCGTCCTTACCCCAGATCGGTGAAGGCGATTTTTACCCCCAAGCCCACTACTACGATCAGTCTCATTTTATTCGACAAACCAAAAAACATACGGGTCATACGCCCAAACAACTCTATCAGCAGCGGGCTGTTCGATTTGTTCAATTAGGGCACTACACCCAGGACTAATTTGGTGGCCTACTCAAATGAGGCCGGAATGACACTAATTTCGATGAGCAAACTGTCGAAGTGGAAATAAAAACCAAACGTCTTTCGTATGTTTTTGGGCTCGCTCTCAAAAACGACATTTTCAGTCTTTAGCTTCTCATAAATAGCGATAACTGTTTCTTTATCGGGCTGATAAAAGCCAATATGGAAATTTTCAGGATAGTGCACGGTAGCCTCCTGGTTAAGTTTTGCGGACCAAAGCACCAGGGCGAATTCATCGGTATTGGTCAAGACCGCAATGGCATCTTTTCGATTCTGGATGCAGGTAAACCCGAAGTGCTTTTCGAATAAGTTGATTGCCGCAGGAATGTCGGTAAGGACGATATTGATATGATTTAGTTTCATGCGATTTGTCAGTAAATGATGCCACAAAGTTGGTCTTTGTATAGCCTGACAAATTGGACAAATCGGACATTTTGATGAGGTTAGTCAGTTAAAGCTTGCTCTAAACTCCACCGGCGATAACTGCGTTTTTGATTTGAATAGCTTGCTGAACGATTGGGGGTGTTCAAAACCCAATTGATAGGCTATTTCGCCAATACTCAACTCGCTGAGCATCAATACTTCCTTGGCCTTTTCAATGAGTTTGTTGTGGATGTGTTGCTGGGTGTTTTGTCCCGTAAGCGCCCGGAGCATATCGCCCAAGTACCTGGGCGAAACATTCAGTTCATCGGCCAGATACTGAACCGTTGGCAGGCCGTTCACTAAAGCTGTTTCGTCGTTAAAATAACGATGCAACAAGCCATCAAATCGTTCCAGAAGCGCGCTATTGATCGGTTTGCGGGTGATGAACTGGCGTTTGTGAAAACGCTGGCTATAATTTAGCAGCAACTCCAATTGCGAGATGAGGACATCCTGACTGAGGTCATCAATAGCCGTTTCCAACTCCTCGCCTATGTTTTTGGCGATACCCGTAATGATTGTTCTTTCTTTATCCGAGAGGTGCAGCGACTCAGTAACTGAATACGAGAAAAAACCGTAGTTTTTAATTTTAGTATCCAGCGAATAATGTCTCAGAAAGTCGGGATGCACCAGCAAGGTGAACCCTAAACTCGAATCAGCGGTTTGAACGCCTGTTAAGGGCTGACCGGGCGAGGTGAAAAACAGACCGCCTTCATCAAAGTCGTAGGTCGTTTGGCCGTAGCGCATGCGGCAACCGGCCGATTCGTTGTAGGTAATGTTGTAAAAATCCATCACAAAAGTGGTGGCCAACATCTCACCTGTAATCCGTACGTTGCTATAGTCGAGCAGGCTAATGAGCGGATGCAGGGGCTTCGGTAAGCCAAAAGCCCGTTGCATTTCAGTAATCGACTGGAAGACGCGCGGTTTGTTTCTTTGTTCTCCTTTCATCACTCGTTGAAATTCTTGCCGGTACACACAAGTAACACGGTGTACCGGCAAATCAATCCCCATACTTTTAGCTACGTGTTGATGATCATTTGTTTAATGCCTTCTCGAAATGCTTCATCGCCTACGGCAAGTCGCTGGGCATACAAGGCTTTTGCATCTTCACCGCATACATAGCGCAATGTATTTGTGCCATCGGTGGCGGCTCCGTACACCACCTGGGCAATCTGCTCTGAGGTAGAAACCGCATCGGTCGTGATGGCCGCCTGGAACTTGCCTAGCAAGGTATCATAAGCCGGATGCGAAGCAATCACAGATTTAGCGCCTATTTCGGTAGCTACCAGACCGGGTTCAATTGTTTTGATGCCAATGCCGAATTCGTTCAACTCAAACGAGAGGCTTTCGCTCCAGCCTTCCAGCGCCCATTTGCTGGCATCGTACATCGAACTGACGGGAAAGCCCATCAAGCCAGCCGACGAACCAGTTGTAATAAAAAGTCCCGCTTTCTTCTCCCGGAAATAAGGAATGAACGCCTGAGTAACCCGGACAACACCCAGAAAATTGGTTTCCATCTGGCGAACCAGCTGGTCATCGGTAATGGCTTCCAGCGCCCCTAGCAAGGCATACCCGGCATTGTTAAACACCACATCAATGTCACCCATTGCCAAGGCTTTGCGGGTAGTTTCTTCAATTTGCCGGCGGTCTGTCACATCCAGGGGCAGCAAGGTAACGTTCTCCAGCAGGTTCAACTCAGCTTCAGCCTCTGGCTTACGCATGGTAGCAATTACTTTCCAGCCTTTAGCCGCAAATAGTTTTGCCGTTGCTTTACCAATTCCGGTCGAAGCGCCGGTAATGAAAATGGTCTTTGTCATTGCTTTTCGTTTGTTATTTTCGAAAGACAAAGCTCCTATACCGGCCTTCTCGGCTTGTAGTGAAACTGGAAAATTTCGTAGTCAAATTGGTGAGTAGCCTTTTTCGTGAGCTGCTCAAACAGGTTTATAAAGGACAAAGAAGTCAATTTGTCTCAGGTAGGGGCCTTTGACGAGACGATTGTTTCAACACATGTCGAGTGGCCAGCCGGGGCTGACCGTCGATACCGCTGGCCAGTTTATAGGAGCTTTCCACTCGTAGCCTGGATCGTAACATCTGTAGGGTGTGGCAAATCCGAAGCGTTTACGCCAAACTTCTTTTTGAAGGCAGTCGAAAAATGGGACAGGTTTTCGAAACCAACCTCCAAATACACCGCTGAGGGACGAAGGGCTTGCTGCGAAATTAGATAGTGGGCTTGCTCCAACCGCTTGGTCTGTAACCACTTGTCGGGCGTCGTATCGAAGATCTTGGTAAAGTCCCGTTTGAATGTGGAAAGGCTGCGGCCTGTGAGTTTGGCAAAAGAGGAGAGAGGAATGTTGTATTGGTAATGATGGTTCATATACGTCTCCAGATCGATCTTATAGGGTTCCTGAAAATCAAATAAAAAAGGTTGAAAACTAGCCCCCGCCTGGAGCAGTAACTCAAGAGCTTCGCCCGTTTTAAGGGCCGCCAGTTTTGCCGTAAGTTTTTGCGGATGATCGATATAAGGCAATAGCGAATCGAAAAAACCTTTCAAAAACACATTGTCGGTTAGGTCAATCATCGCCTGACCTTTATACGCCCCTTGTTTTACAATATTATTTTCTGTTGCATACTGGTGTAAGGCGTTTTGGTCAAAGAAGAGGCTGATCAACGAAGGCGGTTCACCCCTTGGGCCCGTTTTTTTAAGCTTTTTGAACAACTGGTTTCTACGCATTAAACAGATGGTGCCTTCTGTCATGACGAAGGTACCTTCGTTTGAAAAATAGTGCGATTCCCCCGACAGCATGATGCCTAAAGCGTGGTCGGGAAAATAGTGTTCACTACGTTGTGCTTTTTGATAACCACGCGAATACAGGATATTATGTTGAAGAATGAGGTTGCTTTCCATGGGTTCTCAGTTGAGTTGACTCATGATTAATTTGTCCATGAGCTTATCGGATAAAATCTTTCTTAAGAATAACAAAACCCTCGAATTCAGCTCGTTGGCCACATATCTCGTTCTTGGATTTCTGGCCTCTATTCCCTTTCTAATCAGTTTAGCTATTTCGATTGGTTCTTGTATGTTGTTCGCTAATCGGGTAAACACATGATGCGTTTTAGTCGCTAAGTCTTTATAAGCGGTATGTCCCGATACCTTTAGTAGACCATCCGTAGCAATGGTTCCCCATTCCGAGCGCGTAGCTCCCGGCTCTACAACAATAATGTCGATGCCAAATTCCCTCACTTCATTTCGCATGCTATCGCTCAAAGCTTCCAATGCAAACTTGCTGGCGTGATACCAGCCCCCTAAAGGGAAAACAATCTTACCACCCACTGACGAGATGTTGATAATCTTGCCGTATTTGTTTTCCCGCATTTTGGGCAAAACCAGTTGTGCCAACTGCATTGCCCCAAACACATTTACGTCGAGTTGATAGCGTGCGTCTTGAATGGATACGTCTTCAATGGCGCCTTCCAGACCAAAGCCTGCATTGTTCACTAAAATATCAATGCTTCCGGCTTCATTCAGGATTTGGGTTACACAACCCGCAACACTTTCTTCTTTGGTAATGTCCAACGCTATTGGTTTGATGCCGTAAGCGTTGAGGTCTGCCATCTTGTCCATCCTGCGTGCAGCCCCATAAACCTGGTAGCCGTTTTGGGCCAAATAAATGGCGGTTGCCTTGCCGATTCCTGCCGAAGCGCCCGTAACTAAAACTGTTTTTGCCATGATTATTAAGTTTTTATGAGGCAAAATTAGGGTACGCCAGTCGGGAGAGGTTTTCTTAAAAGTCCATATTTGTTTGCTGAAAAGTTCAGTGTAAAAAACTCATTAATAGGGGTGGCACTCGTCCGTACCGGTTACTATCACCAAATGTCGAGAACGATACCGAAGTTTAGTCGGTAAACGGGTAAAAGCCTTTATTAACTCATCCAGGCTAGGCTGTACCTTAAGGTTTAATAGACACAACGTTTGAGGAGGTAGTTTCATGGCCTGAGCCTGCTAAAATGAAGAAACCAATTACTTACTGTAATTGGCTTGGAATGGCATACCATTACGTAGATGAACGTTCTTCAGAACCGCACCAGGCATACTTATTTTTATATAGTGTGATTAGAGGTGCCTGCAAGGCCCTGACCAAATCGGTTAAACAGATTAGTCCTGTATAATTTTGCTTCGGTGGATGAGGCCCCACTTGTGCAACTCATCAATGACAGCCGCCAAGGAACGACCATGTGTTGTAATCTCATAATGTACTGTCGGCAACGGTGTCGCTGATGCCGTACGTTTCACGAGCTGATTGACTTCCAGAAGCTTCAACTCTTTCGATAGTGTTCTATCTGTAATGCCGTTGATTTCTCGACTCAGCTGGTTAAACCGCTTTGGACCAGAAGATAAAAGAAACAGGATCAAAAGCTTCCATTTTCCCTCAAGCACTTCCAGGGCATCTTTGATCGAAAGTAAACTGGCAGGACATGTTGTTCCGTTCAACATAAGTATAAGCACTATCTTGGTGGATAGCACTATCTGTTAGGATAGTACCATTAACTGAAAAGCAAAGGTAAATAGATTTGTATCCATCAACCTCTGCTAACGATGAGTTACTTACGCCCGTCTGCCAAGCTTTTACATATTAGTTTATGGATAGTCCAAATTCTACTGGCTGCTAGCTTAGGCTGGGCCGCCTGTATGAAACTGTTTAAGCCAATTGATCAACTAGCCGCCATGTGGCCCTGGACGGCTCAACTCCCTTATGGATTCGTTCAACTAACCGCCTTATTTGATGGATTAGGGGCCATCGGTTTAGTAATACCAACCTGGCTCAACGTTCGCCCCCGAATGACATCCCTGGCAGCGCTCGGTGTAATTGGGCTGATGAGTAGTGCCGTTGTCATGCACCTTATTCGGGGAGAGGCCTCGTTAATTGGGGTCAATCTGGTTTTTATGGGTCTGGCTGCTTTTGTGGCCTGGGGTCGTGCTTCCTAAATACAGATGCTCTTTAAGGTTTTTAAAGCGTTCACTCGCAAGCGATGGCCAACGCCCCCAGATTCGGTTGACCTATCCGTACTGGAAACGAAGCGCCTTACCCCGCAGGTGCATCCAGGCGTGGAGTCCTAATTTTATCATCATATCAGCCGTGGAAACCGTCAGCCTAAAAGACCCGCCCTCCAGGCCGTGTCAATGATCAGCACGGGTTTTACTGAGTTGGGTAAGGACTACGCCCGTAAGGACCACTACGAGGGCAATAAGCTGAAGACCAGCCACTGGCTCATCAGCGACCAGCCAGCCAATCAACACCGCAATAAGTGGATTTATATATGTGTGGGTACTAACGATGGCTGGCGGCTGGACGGTAACCAGCCAGGCGAAAGCTAGGTAAGCGATTAGCGAACCGAACAGGATCAGAAAGGCCAGGCCACCCCAGGCTTGCTGACTCACCGCTTGCCACTCAAACCCGTTCCACTCGCCGTTGACCAGGGCAATAAACGCCGAAAATACGCCGGCCGCTACTAACTGAATCGTTGTATGCCAGAGGCTATAGCTACCGGTTTTTATCCTTCGCGAGGCAAATAAGGTGCCGCTTACCCACAAGACAGCTCCTGCCAGAACGATTACTGTCCCTAGAAGCTGATTAGCCGATTGGCCTTCATGAGGGGTACTCGCTGGCGAGAACTGGGCGAAGAGGACAATGCCCACAAAGCCAGTCAGCAGACCGGCGATAATCTTTTTATCCCTAAAATAGAGCTTCCAACGCGGATAGTCCAGCAGGACAAACCAAAGCGGCTCAGTCGCCACGATAACAGCGGCTGAGCCGGAGCTGATATACTGTTCAGCGACGACGACCAGGCCAGAGCCACCCACCAGCATCAATATACCACTGATGGCTAAGTCCCGTATCTCCTTCCCCTGAGGAAAAATCTGTTTTTTGCCAAAGGCAAGGACGGCCAGTAACTGGCTCGCAATCAAATAGCGAAGAGCGGAAATAATAAATGGCGGAATGGCTTTGAGGGCAAATAGATTGGCCAGATAGGTTGTCCCCCAGACGAAATAAATGGCGATAAAGGCCAAAATTAACCAAAAACGAGGAGCGATTGCTTTGTTCATAGTATAACCCTTAAAGTGGACTTTAATGGTATGAATTATAGAGTAGAAACTATAACCGTCTAAACTTGTTTTAGGGGTTAGATAATTTGTTTGTGTTTTATTATGGGAAAGGTTAGTACGATTGCCGAAATGGACCTGGCAGGTGGAGTGCCCTGTCTTGATTTTGTAAACACGGCTCTCAACGATGAACTGCCGGTGGAACGGCTCCATAGCTATACCGACCTGCTAACACTCGTCCACCGCTTATCGCTGTTGGATACAAGTACACTAGCCGCTTTGAAAAGATTAGTCGATCAGAATCCGGAGCAGGCTGAGCGTGTTTTGCAGAAAGCCCGTGAGGTCAGGCAGGCCATGTTAATTGTCTTTACAGCCCTTACACGAGGTCAGTTGCAGCAGGTTACTGCGCCTGTGTTACGTTCCTTTAACGAATCTATCCAGGAAGCGCTCGGTGAGCGTGGATTTTCTATTCAGGAAGGCAGCCTGGTATTAAGGTGGGAACGGCCTGAGAAAGGACTGATGCAGGCCGTTTGGGTGTTCAGTTTGTCGGCTTATGAACTACTGACGACCAAAGCCCAGCACCTGATTAAGCAATGCGGAGCCTGCGCATGGTTTTTTCTGGACGAAACCAAGAACCATCGCCGGAAGTGGTGCGATATGCAAACCTGCGGTACCAACCAGAAAGCCCGGCGCTATTACCAGCGAACAAAACAGGGAACGGTTCTTAATAGGAGGGAGGATTGATACCGGGATCTGATGGGTTTAATAACGGCTAAGGTTCATCAACATGACGTGGCAAAGTGCTCCTCTTTTAAATGCATGGGAATGATCCCGGTTGAGAGTCAATAACGTTTCAACGCTGCTTACCGGATCCGACAGATAGTAGTTGATAAACGTTAAAAAGGCAATGCCTTATTAACCTCTCTTATTTGAGACAAGTCAATCTTTATTGTACAGCGGCCTTTCTTGAAGCAGTAGAGGACGCGAGCAAATCAATTTAGTGGTTACTATCTACTTTTCTCAACAGAACGCTTCTGACGAGACGAAGTATCTTTACGGTGTTTCAAACGCTTAATCAATCGCATTCGGATTTACTACAATCTGTCTCTTATGAGTAGCTCATTACGTGAGGACCTATGGAATCAATTTGGGGCTAGCATTGATATGTTAGAAAATGCCATCAAAGCATGCCCACCAGTAGGCTGGGATACAAACGCCAAATTTTGGTATAATGCTTACCATTGCCTGTTCTTCCTGGATTACTACCTGACCTTGGACGTAGAAAACTTCAGGCCACCAACCCCTTTCACCCTCTCCGAATTTGAGGAGGCAATGCCTGAACGCGTTTATTCCCAACACGAGCTGTTAACCTATTTGCAATTTTGTCGAGTGAAATGTCATGACTTGCTGGCTGGCTGGACCGATGAACGGGCAAAACATCGTTGGACAAACGTATCAGGCAGCATGAACTACTCACTGACTGAAATCTTGTTGTACAATATGCGGCATGTTCAACACCATGCTGCTCAGCTAAATTTAGTACTGCGCCAAACGATCGATGACGCACCAGACTGGGTTTTTCAAGCCCAGCTACCTCTATAGGCAAGGCATTTTTGGTCTACTTCACCAAGTCACTACGTATACAAGCGTATGCGCTTACCTGGCCCGCGAGGTCGACGGTCAGCCACTGCTGGCCATCTGGCAGTTGTCAATTAATCATCTCGAAAAGCGCTGATTTTACTAGCTGTCCACTGATTCTGCTCCGGAGTACCCGCCATCGCGGCTCGATCAACGGGAGTACGCCCTGGCTAATGCTTAAAAAAAGTAGTTAAGGCAACTTGGTTTTAAACGAGCCATTCTGAAAATGAATGGTTTCAGCTGCATCGGATGTCGGCTGCCGTCGATTGTCTCTTATTAAAGTAACATCGAAGCTACCCTCAATTTCACCGCTTTTTGGATCATACTTAGTAATCTCAATAGTACCAGCCTTGGTTAAATCGGGTTGATATTGATCTCGAACTACGTCACCTCCAATTAAGGTTGTAAAGCTCACGCCTACTTGGTTGGAACCCGCTGAGCAGGGCTGATAAGTTGAAAGGGTGTGCACGCCAACCGCTAGAGGTATTCTGGTGAAGTCAAGTGATTGGTCCCCGCAATAACCTACACAATTGGCGGGAGCTAGTAAGCGAGCTCTGGGATAAGATAATTTGTTTTGAATACGCAGATTAACTGAATTCAGTCCACATGAGTCACTAGGAGTTTTCCAGGCAGTCGAAAAACCACTCCAGGATTGTCCATTCAAGATAGCCTTTGTATCCTCACCAACTTGAGGATCTGGCGTAGATTTTGAGCAGCCTAAAAGCCCAACCAATGCAATCAAAAACCACTGGAGCGTCTTCATAAAATTGTTTTTTTTAGCTAGACCAAGATCGAGTGGCAAGCGTTGGAATAGACCGCTGTATAAGTGTATATTGGGTAGCTATAGTGCGAAATGGCTGTCCAGATAGTCGTATAACATCGGCTCTCCCAATCCTCCATGCTTATGGCACGGACTCTTTAAAGGGATGAATTTTGAACGAAACGGCAAAACTACCCGAAGTTGGTCTTAGCCCGCCCGAGCTTAAGAGGAGGAGTCATGCGGTTTGACGGGCGTCACCTGACTCTTAAATTTCAACGATCATTTTGCCTTGATTCAGCCCCTCAAACAAGCCGATAAACGCGTTAGGAAGATTTTCAAAGCCCTGCACAATGGTTTCTGAGTAAGTTATCTTTCCTTGCTGCAACCATTCCTGTAATTGATTAATGGCTTGCGGAAAACGGCTTGAGAAATTAGCAATCAGAAATCCCTGAATACGCAGAAATTTATATACGACTAAAGGGAGCAGACTCGGGCTTAGGGCAGGCGTTGTCTCATTGTAATCAGAAATAGCTCCGCAAGCGATGATCCGGCCATAAGGGTTGATGTTGGCGATGACAGCCTCTGAAATCGGACCGCCGACATTGTCAAAATAAAGATCGACACCGTTGGGGCAGGCTGAAGCGATGGCTGCGTTTAGGTCGTTGGAATCCCTGTAATTGACCGCTTGGTCAAAGCCAAACTTCTTTTTTACCAGCTCTGCTTTCTCCTCGCTGCCCACAATGCCCACCACCCGACAACCCAGAATCTTTCCGATCTGACCGGCGATACTTCCCACCGCACCGGCAGCCCCGGATACAACCAGCGTTTCCCCCGGCTTGGGTTGCCCATAGTCCAACAAAGGCAGGTAAGCCGATAAGCCGGTAATACCCAGTACACCCAGATAGGCCGATAAAGGCGCCTGATGGGGTTCGATTTTCGCTAAGCCATGGCCCCCGGCGATTTGCAACTCCTGCCATAACAGGTAGTCACTCACGTAGTCGCCCTGACTGAAATGCGGGTTTCTGGATTCCTTAACCCGAGCAATGAGTTTTGACGTGATGGGTTGCCCAAGTTCAAACTGTGGTTTTTTGGTGCCCGACATCTTACCCCGCAGGTAAGGATCTACCGAAATGTATAAAGCTTCGAGCAAGAGCTCCCCCTCGGCAAGCCCGGGAAGCTCCTGGGTAACCAGTTCGAAGTCGCCTGGTTTGGGTAGGCCCACTGGACGATTTTTTAACCGGATCGTTTTCGTTTTCATAATTAAATTAACCATGGAATTATAATCCATGGATTGTAATGGGTTAAAAAAATTACCTCTTACGCTCTGAACTCATCGAGCAGGTCATTGAGTAAGACGGCCTTGTCGTGGCTTAGTTCATAGTCGACTGCCTGAAAAAGCGTTCGCCCTTTACGGGCCGCTTCAGCTCCTTTTTCCGTAAGAAGGATATGAACAACCCGTTGATCCGAGGTGTTCCGGTCTTTCTGAACCAAGCCTTTTTCCATTAATTTATTGAGTAACCGGGAAACGTTTGGCATTCGATCAACCAGCCTTTCCCGAATGAAATTGACTGTGGCCCGGTGCTTTGGCTGTCCCTTTAAAATCGATAAGACGTTCAACTGCTGCAACGAAAGATCTAACGGTTTAAGCGCAAGCGCATACTTATTGGTCAGCCAATTGGCCGTGAAGATGACGTTCATGGCCGCTTTTTGTTGCGCATTCTCAAAACGCGGCTGATTTATCTCGTCTTCAATAGTCATAAACGGAAAAGAGTCTACTTGCCAATCCGGCCGTGAAGCTGTACTCCTGCAAAGGTAAACTTAAAATAATCTTCCGTGGAATATAATTGCATGGAAGATTTGATAGGGAGGCATTACCTCAGTAAGCAAGCGTAAAATCAGCTTTATTCGTTTCGGCAAGTAGGTTTTAAGTAGTTAGTTTAGTAACCGGGGCCGCTTCACCGTGGCGCGGCCCCGTGTTCGCCAGGGGAACATCAAGACAAGCTTTCCAAGGGATTACTGTTTACGGCTTGTCCAGTAAGAAAAGTTGGTTCGTTCGATTATCAAGTAGGATAATGTGCTGGTAAGTAGGGGCCGTCTGGTCCTGAACCGAGTGCACTAAGCCGGTTGACTGGCCCATGTATCGACCCTTTTCATCGGTATGGAATTGATTAACTTCGTAATCAGCCGCGTAGGGAGCCTGTGTCGAACGACTCAACGCCAGCGTGTACGAGCTGTTAGGCTGTAAATTAGTAAAAATCTGCTCCACTAAGTCGGCTAGGCCAATGGGGCGTATAGCCAGCCTGCCTTGCCCTTGCTTGCCCTGATCCGTTGGTTTCAGTAGGATGATTCGGGTAGCGGTTGAATCATATAGTGGCCTTAAGTTAGCCTGGTTGTCCGCATCGGTGACGGCATTTTCGGCGTATACCAGGGCCTGTGGACTTTGCCCGATCTTGACCGGCGGCAGCGGTTGCCGGGTTTCCAAATTAATACCCTGCACCTGATCGGCATACTCCAGGCCAACGTACAAAAGTTTGCCGTCCGGAGCCGCCCATAAACCATGCGGAAGTGCGCCTACGTTGATGGTGTCCGTTTGGCTGAAATCCTGTGCCGGGTCAAATACCCGAACTTTGTTCTCGCCCCCTACCGTAGCCAGCATCTGAAGCTTTTTCGCTACGTAGGTAAACGTTACGTGATTGGTGATGGCCCCTGTGTTGATCACCTTGGCGATGCGTTGGGTTTTAGTGTCCAGCACCGTCACCTTGCCCACATCTTTGTGGGTGAACGCCACCCATTCACCTTTGGGGCTGGTAAAAATGTTGGGCGAAAACGGACTGACAACGGGTATTTTTTTTATGATCTGGTAGGTCGAGGTATTGACAATATCAAGCTCAGGGGTAAAGCTGGAGCACACATAGGCCAACTTCCCATCGGGCGAAAACGATACCATACCGGGGCCATCCGCAACCGGTACCTGCCGGATCTCTTTCATGCTGGCCACATCGATAACACTAATGTAAGCTTCCCCCCGCACCGAAACCCAGACTTGCTGACCGTCGGGTGTGAAGGTCGGCTCATGGGGCGAACGCCCGACGTACACCGTTTTCAATACCTTGTTGGTCTGGGTGGAAATAAAGGTAAGGGAGTTGGAACCGATGGACACCACCGCCAGCAGCTTTTTGGCTGGCAGGTAGCGCAGGCCATGCACCAGCGCCTGCCCTCGGTATAGGGGCGACAGGACGTTTGGGTAAGGTTTGCCCAGGTCTATCTCGCCCAATAGCCGATTCGTAGCGGGGTTGATGACCGATACCGTGTTGGATACTTGATTGGCCGTATACACCCGGTCGTGAGCGTACCGGGATTGGGCCAGGGAAGGGACGCTGCTGACCAGCAGCAAACCGAAAAGAAGCTTCTTCTGATTCATCGTCTTAGTTTAAATAATTTGTCATCTGGTCAATTTCAATCTGCTGACTGGCCATAAGCCCTCGGGCATAGGCTACAATAACCGGCTCATCGCTGAATTGCAGAACGACTTTTGCCATGGCAAGAGCCGCTTGATGGTGGGGCCTCATAACCGCTGTAAACGCTCGATCCGTGTCGGACAGCGCTTTATCTGTCGGCAGGGCGTTCATCATTACATCCATCGTTTGCTTCATGGCGGCCCCGAAGGCAGCGGGTGGGCGGGTGGTGTCGGCCCCGACCTGTTTCAGCCAGAGCTGCATTTGTCCGATCTCGCTTTGTTGCTCAATCAGGATACTCTTGGCTAATTGAATCATCTCCCGGCTGTGACCGTTCGCTATTTCATAGCTTGCCATGGCGATGGCACCCTGATGATGGGCCAGCATTTGGTGCAGAAAAGTTGCCGCCGGCGAGTTGCCCACGGGTGCCTGGTCCATTTGCACCATCATCGTATCCATCATGGCCAGATAAACGTTTTTAGTAGCGGGTGCAGGCTGGGTATGATGGGTGTGCTGAGCCTGGGCCCACGGATTAATCAGGACGAGAACAAAAAGTAAGCAGGCTGTTTTCATGAGCATCCGTTTGTTACTGTACGAATAAGCTTCGTAGTTTGTCTGACAAAGATGATAGTCCGAACGTAACGCATATAGAGAAATGGATGCCAAAGGGGAAAAATGAACGGTGAAGCCGAAAAAAACGCGCTGAAAAGTGTTGCTTGAGACCCGATTTCTCCGGACATCGTCTGGAACATTCTATGAAATGAAAAAAGAAAAGGTATATCTGTACACCGTGCTGGCGCTCTCGCTGATTATCCTGTTGACTAGTTTGTTGACCTTAAATTACCTGTTCTCCAGGGTGACCAACCAACTGCTCGAAGCGCAACTGGAATCCAGCAAACGGGAGATTCGGGAAATTCAGCGGCTGCTGGAAGGGCAGCTGAGTAGTGGTATTGGGAAAGAGCAGGTGGCCGCCAGTTTGCAGAAAAGCATAGAAAATACAGATACCCAAACCGGCTTTGTGTGTATGTACAACACGGGGGGTAAGGAAATCTGCCACCCCGATCCGAGTCGAATCGGCCAGCAGATCGACAAAGACAATTCGGTGGTCAGACCCATTACAGGCAGTGACAGCCAATCGTTTTATGAATTGCTTAACGACGGGAAAGCCGCCGGAGGCTTGCGAACGTTTAGTACCGGTGGGCGTGGATCGGAAATTATTTATGTGCAACCCGTTGCTAAGACGGGCTGGATGCTGGCCTCCCATGCGAACCTGCAAGCCATTCACCGACAGATTGATGAGCTGCGTACCCAGTTTTTGTTAGCTCAGGGACTTGCCGGTACCCTGATGGTTTTGTTGTCATTTCTGGCCGTGCGGTGGATTGGTAATCGCTACCAACAGCAGTTGGAAGGGGAAAAGAACCAGCTAAGCGATGAAGTCAAAAGCTTAACGGCCCTTAATGCCAGCCTGGTGAGTTATCAGTCGAAAGTTCAAAACGAGCCGGTTGAATCAGCGGTCGAGGGGCAGGCCATCCCGGCGGAAGAAGCGGGTAGCCGACGCCGGATTCTTACTTACTGGAAAGACGAGCTAGTCGTGATTGGCACCGATCAAATCGCCTACTTTCATACCGAACAGTCCCTGACCCACATTTACTGCCAGGATGCTAAGGTATATACCAGCAACACGAGTCTGGATGAACTTCAGAAGGAACTCGATGCTGATCAGTTTTTTCGGGCCAACCGGCAGTTCCTTATTTCTATTCGGGCCATCGAGAAGATTTTTCTGTATGGCAAACATCAACTGAAAATCGCCATTAGCCCCCCGCCACCGGAGGATATTCTGATCAGTAAAAACAAAGCGGCCGAGTTCAAGCAATGGCTCAACAGTTAACTGGCCGCTGTTGATAGCCAGATACTTCGGAGTCGTCAACTTGATGATCCGTTGTTAGTTGGCGTTAATCCAGGGGGCGTTCTGACAAAAAAGAGATTACACGCAGCCATTTTTGACTTCGTGTAATCCGTGATCCTATAGCTACAATGGGCCTCGGCCGAGCTTGCTTGGCTAAGCGCTGTTTATTTTCAGGGAGTGAGAAGTAAAATAAGCATTACTCTTTTCTGGGTACCATCGTCAAGCCCGCTTGGATGACGGCCTGATTGACGGCTCGAATTCGGTCCGTATCCATTTTTTCTACTTCCCGATCATAGGTGAGCACCCCGTTTACTTCGTGCTCAACGTCCGTGGTTTGGGTGTAAATGGCTACGCTCAGCCCCCGGTAGCGCATCAATTGTTCGACCTGATCAAGCAGCATAACGTAGCGGTCGGTCAGGGCCGTTTTAGTGGGCTCATAGGCGTAGGCATTATTCTCGACGGGCCACATGTGCCCCCGGACAAACAAACCCACACCCCCAAATTCGCCCAGCGAAGCCGCCCGTTTTTCGTCGGGTTCCGAGGCTTTATAGGGACCTACGTAAATGTGTGTATCCACAAAATCACCGTTCTTAGGGTCGCCGTAGGCTTGTTGATAAGGCGGATTGTTATTGAAACCCGAATTACCATTGACCAGCCGGGACGGATCATACCGCTTGACCCAATCCGTGATAGCCGCCACATCGAAAGCGCCCCAGTTTTCATTGAAGGGCACCCAACAAATAATCGACGGTGAATTATAGTGGTCATCCATGATGGCTTTCAATTCGCTACGAAAGGTGGTCCGGGTGGCCAGGGTGTCTTCGTTGGGATACCAGATGGCGGGCATGTCCTGCCACACCAGTAACCCCAGCTTATCGGCCCAGTAATAAAATCGCTGGGGCTCGGTTTTCATATGCTTACGAATAAGGTTATAGCCCGCTCGTTTGGTATACTCAATGTCGAATTTGAGAGCCGCTTCCGTTGGTGCGGTCAAAATACCATCGGGCCAGTAGCCCTGGTCGAGCAGGCCAAGTTGCATAACAAACTGCCCATTGAGCAAAGGGCGGACAACGCCATTGACTTTCCCCAGCTTAACATCCCGCATGCCAGCGTAGCTCATCACCTCATCCGATACGCGCCCGTTGGCTGCTGTCAACGTAAGTTTTACATCATACAGGAACGGAGAATCTGGCGACCAGGGTTTAGGGTTGGCAATGGGCACCGAGAAAGCCGTTCCTGCCCTTCCTTCGGCCCTGGCCACTTCCTTTTTTCCTTCCAGCACGACCGCTGTAATCCGGGTGCCCACACTGGCTTTAACGTCAACGTTGAGCATCTTGCCCGCCAGATTTGGTAGCAGCCGTACGGTTTGGATGTAGTCGTGGTTGACCGGTTCGAGCCATACGGTTTGCCAGATGCCGGAGGTAAAGGTGTAGTCACCCCGGGGACCATTTTTTCCCGAAGGCGTCCGTCCGTCATTCGGATCATAAGCGGCCACCACCAGGCTGTTGGCACCAGGAGCCAGCATAGCGGTGATGTCGAACGAAAAGGCATCATAACCACCCGCGTGGCTGCCCACTTTCCGGCCATTGACAAACACAGTTGCCTGGTGATCGACGGCCTCAAAGTGCAACAGGATCTGCTTATCTTTCCAGGCAGTGGGCACGGTAAACGAACGCTGATACCACATGTTGATTTCCTGCTTTCGCTGGATACCCGACAGCACCGATTCAGGGCAATAGGGCACTCGTATTTTCTGGGTCGTAGCTGGGAAGGCCAGGGCACTGGTAGGGTTGTTAGCCGACGCGATCGCCTGGCCACCCTGGTAATTCCAGGTGCCGTTCAGGCATAGCCACTGGCTACGCTGCAACTGTGGGCGCGGATAGTCAGGCAGTGGTATTGGGTCCGCCAGGGCTGCTTTTGTCCAGCGGGTTGGCAACTCGGCAACCTGGGCATAAACGCCTTGAGTGGAGCAACTAAAACGAATTAGAAGTAGCGAGACGGCAACAAAGAGACGGTGTTTTAACATACGAGGTCAGGTACTAGGGAAGTAGGGTTCATTCTCAGCCAAAAGTAGGCACATAACGCTGAAAACAGACAAGGGAGCCGGTGCTTTGAGCGGCATTAGCTGCCGGTTTGGCTACTTGGTTGATCACTCCGTAGGGCACAAAATATCTTCGTCAAAAGGCGCATTCGATTCCGTAAGCTGGTGGAGAGTAGGCTGTGGTTTACCTACCGCATCAAGCTATCAAATTTAACATCGACAAAATATGTCGGTTGCATCAACCGATGGAAGCTTAGCGCTGCATGGAACGTAACCGGACGACGGAAAGCGGGTCGGGGTCCTGTAATTGGTGTTTAACGCGTCTGCTCTATACCTAAATCTGGCTACCTTTGGGCTTTGTACAGCTAATAAAGCGCAAATGAGTCAGATAAAAGCTTTTCTGTTCGACCTCGATGGGGTTATTGTAGACACGGCCATTTACCATTACCAGGCCTGGAAACGGCTGGCGACGGAGCTTGGTTTCGATATTTCGGAAGAGTTTAACGAAGGCCTTAAAGGCGTCAGCCGGATGGATTCGCTGGATCTTATCCTGGCCCACGGGGGATTGACTTTGTCCGATGAGGAAAAAGCGAAACTAGCGGATCAGAAGAACACCTGGTATCTTGACCTGGTCAGCCGGATGACGCCCGAAGCGATTTTGCCGGGGGTGGCTACTTTTTTCTCACAGGTTCGCCAGGCGGGGTTGAAAACGGCACTTGGGTCGGTTAGTAAAAATGCCCCTCTGATTCTGGAACGCATCGGTATGGCCGACGCCTTCGATGTCATTATCGATGGGACTAAAATCAGCAAAGGCAAGCCAGATCCGGAAGTGTTCACGAAAGGTGCTGACGAATTGGGTGTTAGCCCCGACGAATGTGTGGTGTTTGAAGATGCTGTAGCGGGAGTAGAAGCCGGTAAACGGGGCGGTATGTTTGTCGTTGGGCTGGGTTCGCCGGATGTGCTTCAGCAGGCCGATTTGGTTGCGCCCTCCCTGGCAGAACTGACAGTAGACGAGGTGCTAAGCAAAAGTAATCAGCCATGAGTACCAGGCAGCCAGAGGCTATTCGCGATAACGTGTCTATGCCGTTTAGCGCAAACAGCCTCTGGCTAGTTGAGACGATACTTCCAGGAGCAGCATCCCAGTGGAATGCTGTAAGAGGATAAAAACTGGAATCACGTGAGCATCCGTTGGGCAATAAACCAGCCTACTGCACCGATGGGAAGGCGCGTTGGGCACCAATAATCTGCCACTTTTTATCCTGCTCTTTCAACAGATGCGTGTAGACCGATGGCGAGGTTGCCGTTGAGTTGGTTGCCGTGCCATAGACAAGAATGAGGTGGTCGTCGAGGGCTTCGGCATGGTCAACTTTAGTTTTGATGATTTCGGCACCTGTCCGCTTCAGGATATTTTTCTGAATATCAGAACCGCTGAGGATCGTTCCTGCCTCGGTGAGCAACGCTGTTTTAACGGGCATTATGGCCGCCAGAGCTCCTGTATCTCCTTTCGTATAGGCGGCAGCGTACGCTGTTTCAACTGCGCTGGCAATGGAATCGACTTTCGTCTGGGCCATTGGGCCGCTCTGTGGTCGTTCGCCCCGGACCAGGTCTTTGCCCGCATTCGCCAATTTTTTGAAAACGGGCAAATCGAAACCAATGCCAAGGGCGAAAATGGCTACAATAACAGCCGGAATAACGAATTCTTTCTGGATGGCTCCCGTCCGGCGATTTTTGGTGTATCCCGTTATGGATGACCAATTGTTGACAATATGGAATATCGACGCGGCTACAAACAAAACCCCAAACCAGGCATGCGTATGATCAACCAGGTGCGATCCTTGTCCGAAATAAATCAGGAGACCTGTAATGGACAGAACGAAGAATACGGTGGCAACTGACAGACTGACTAAATTCTTGGTTTTCATAGGGAATGTCGTGTATATGAGCTGGTAAATGTAAGCGCGGAGACGGCAAAAAGAAACCCCTCCCGCAAAGCAGGAGGGATTGATCACCAACCTAATCTAATTATCCGAAACTATGCCGGGCATGCCCGGCAGGGTGAACTTGTTTATTAGCGTGGACGACCACCGCCTGAACGGCCACCACCAGGACGAGTACCGCCAGCGGGAGCCGCTTGTTGGGCTGGCTGCTGGTCGCCACCACCATCCCCGTCTTTTACATCGTCATTGTTGACCGATCTATTTCGTTTCTGTGGCGCATCAAAACTCATTTTACCCAGTTTGTAGCTGAATGTCAGGCGAACCCCCGCGTTGTAGAAACTCGTCTGCGAATTCTGGCTGAGGATGGGCGACGTCAATTCGGAACGTTGCGTAAAGGGGTGATTGAAAATATTTTCAGCCGCCAGTCCCAGGCTTGCTTTCTTGTCATTAAACTCTTTCCGCATGCCGATGCTGTAGAAATACATGGGGCTCTGGTAGCCCTGCAATTGTACCTGCTTGCCCCGACCGCCACCGAACAACTGGAAACCCCAGCCATTGCTCAGCGAAAGGCTGCTCTGGATGCGTCCGCCGATAACCAGTCCAGAATTTGACGCCGAGTAAATCGGATTTGCGTTGTTGTTGGTCAGGCTAACATGGTAGATGTCGAGACCACCACCCAGCTGAAGTTTACGGAACAGGGTTCCATTCCCAAACAGGTTCAATCCGAAAGCATCCTGGTGGCCAACGTTTTGGTAGTTCGTTTGAATTACCTGCTGAAATACCTGGTTGATCGGATCACCAATAGGCTGCTGGGTTACATCGCGGACAGCCGTGATCTCCCCGTTGGTCCGCCGACCGAACAAGGACGCATTCAGGTACACGCCTTTGATGTTGCCGCTCGTGCTGAACTCAATATTGTCCGTGAACTCAGGCGATAGCAGCGGGTTCCCCCGGGTAATGTTGGTTGGGTTCGAGGAGTTAACGTTCGGGTTCAGGAACTGAATGCCAGGGCGTTGAATCCGGCGGTTATAGGCCAGTTTCAAGATTCGGCCGCCTTTGAGGCTTTTCGAAATGTTGACACTGGGAACCAGGGTACCGTAGTTGGGAATGTCCGTTGGTGTTGCTGTCGCTTCGTTGCTGAACCGGGCATCAATCACGGTGTATTCGTAACGGGCTCCGGCTTTGATGGTGTACTTGTTCTTCGTTGTCAGGGTATAAGACAGGTACGAAGCACCGATGTTCTGATTGTAGTAGAGCGTGTTCGCGGGCCGCGTGTTGTCAGCAACAAAATCACCCGTGTCGCCCGTGGCGAGGTAGTACTGGTAGTCGCTGTTGGCTTTCCGGAAAATCCCTTTTACCCCAAATTCAAGCAATTGATTCGTCTTGATGGGCGTTTGATAGTCGATCTGAAGCGTAGACTCCTGGTTATAGCTCAGGTTGTCATTTCTGATTCTGGACGAAATGGTCTCAAAATCGGTTCCGCCCAGAATGTCAGACACGAAGTTGTTGGTGCGGTTGTTCCGGCTAAACAAGGCCAGGATGCTGAATTCCTGCTGGGGCTTGTAAATCTTGGTGTACGTTAGGTTCGCATCGACGGTGCCCGACAAATCTTTGGTTTTCACATTCCGGTCGCTGATGGTTGGGAAGTAGCTGGTCGGAGAGAATGTCTGTGTGAACAGGTTATTCTGGTTGCTCGTACCGTTGCGGGCACCATACCGAATGCTGGCGGTGAGCGATGTCCGTTTGTCGATATCATAATCCCAGCCCAGCTGGTAGTTGCCAAACAGGCGCTGACTCAAGGTGTTGGCTGTCTGCAACGTACGGGTGCTGGCCGAGTAGGTGTTGGTTGCCTGATCGTAGTTTCGGGTCGTCTGGTCATTAGTGAAAGACCCTTTTACATTGTATTCAGCCCGACCGAAGCCGCTGAGCGAAAAGCCCATCTTGCCGGTACGGTAGTTACCACTCAGCCCCAGGTTGCTGCCCCGGTTGCCTGCGCCACCGTTTACGTCGAGGGTAGCGCCCTGGAGTGTCGTTTTCTTGGTCACGATATTAATGATCCCCGCCGATCCTTCTGCATCGTATTTGGCCGAAGGTGAGGTGATCACTTCAACCGTTTTGATCATGTCGGCCGGAATCTGTTTTAAGGCATCCGCTACGCTGCTGGCTACGATGGTCGAGGGTTTATTGTTGATCAGCACCGTCACGTTAGCACTGCCCCGAAGGCTAACGTTGCCGTCCAGATCAACCGAGAGCATCGGAACTTTACGGAGAATGTCACCGGCATCGCCCCCTTTGGCGGCAATGTCCTTGTCGGCGTTATACACCAGCCGGTCCACTTTTTCTTCAATCATAGCGGCCTGCCCCACTACGTTTACTTCATTGAGTGTCCGAACGTCGGCGGCCAGTTTAATGGTGCCTAGGTTGATGTCGCTGCCCTTGTCGACGGTAATCAGGGCACTCCGTTTGTCTTTATAGCCGATAAACGAATATTGAAGCCGGTATTTTCCGGGGGCCACTTTCCCGATGGTAAACTTACCTTTTGCGTCGGCGGTGGTTCCGTCGATGGGTTTGTTGGTGGCGGTATTAAGTAACGCGATGGTGGCAAACTCAACGGGCTTGGTGCTCGCGGAGTCGATAAGTACACCACTGATTTTTCCGTTACCCCGGGCAATGGGATCAGCGTCAGATGTGGTGGCTGCCGGTTGGGGCTGCGTGCTGGGTGCCTGAATGGTAGTAGGGCCACCGGGAGCCGTGAATGTCTGTGGAGGAGTAGTCGCTGGCGTTGTTCCGAAAGGATCGGGCACCGTGCTGGCGGGTAGGGGAGCCGTGGCCGGCGTAACGGCTGTTGTGCTGGCTGGGGCACCCGGTACGGTGGGTGTTTGAGCGAACAGCGTTGTTGCACTGACGATGAGTAAAGATAATAGCAGGGCTTTCATGAGATTGTCTAATTAATGGGCCAAAGTTGTCCCTACCTATTTGTAACCAAAAACCAATCTGGCTGAATGCCGTTTTTTTTATGCCGAAAGCAAAAAATAACCGGGTGAAGAACAAACTGGCTGCTAGAACTTTTGGGCTGAAATGGACTAGCCTGGTAACCTGAAGAATAGCCGAACGGTTAATAAAAAGGTTTTGGTCAGGCTGGTGTCTTGTTCCTAAACCAGTACATTTGCTAACTTGACAACTGCAGTATCCGGGGTTTATGACGCGTCTTTTTCTGTTTCTGGCTTTTTTCTGTCCTTTCTTTTTTCTGTTTACCTACAACTCTGGCTACGGCTACGACGCTTACGAATATTTGATTATTGCCCGTAGCCTCAACGAGGGACATGTGTTGTACGATTATATTCCTTCCAAATCCTATCTCTTGTATTCCTCCACAACTGTTCTACTGAATTTGCTGGGGGGCTACAACCATATCAGTGTTTCCGGGCTCATCACCCTGCTGGCTACCGGGGCTGTTGTATCCGCCTGGCGGGCGGCCCGTATCGTGGGTGAGCGAGCCGCGTTCATTGCTGCTGGCTTAACGGCCGCCAGTTGCTGCTTTATGGAAATGAATTTCCTGGAACCTGAAAGCTGGGTGTCTATTTTTGGCCTCAATGCGTTTGCGCTGGCCGTGGGTGGAAACGGGCGCTCAGCCTGGCGTTGGCTGGGCGCTGGCGCTCTGCTGGGCGTGGCTATGTGTTTCAAGAGCGTTGCGGCTTTCTACATGGTCGGGTTTGGGGCCTTTATTTTTGTTTTATGGCTAACGGGCCGTCTCACCTTCTGGCCGATGGTCGGGCGGGGGATGCTGGTTTTACTTGGCTTCGTGCTGCCCCTGATTTTTTCGGCCCTTTATTTCTATTTGACCGACCGGCTGGAGGCTCATCTGGAGTGGACGTATATTTACCCGTTCGGTGGTTACCCGGCCCACACAATCTTTCTGGCCAAATTTCTGATCAAGCTGAGTTGGTTTTTGTTGTTGCTGGCTATCTCGTTTGTGCTCGTCTGGCAGCAGCCTTACCGGAAACAGTACCAGCAGACGCCCGCCATCTGGCTGGCTTTGCTGCTGGCCTTCTTTTCCTGCGTTGCCATGCTCAAAACACAGGCAAGTCATTACTTTTTTCCGGCGGCCGTTTTCTTTGCCGTGCATCTAGGCTTTATGGCCGAACTGTGGCTTACGCACTATGAGGCCCGTCATAAGGCGGTATCGTACCGGCTGGTGTTTGCGGGAAGTGGGGTGGTGGTCGTGTTGCTGGTGATCAGTGGACTATTGTACCGGCCAGCCACTATCCGACGATTGGTGACGATTGCCGATTATTCGGGTGAGGAGCAGGCGGGCGCGTTCATCCGCGAGCAGGCGGGCCCTACCGGAAAAGTGTTACTGGTCGATAATGCGCTGAGCTTGTATTACCTGTCGGATCGGGAGCCGAATGTGCCGTTTATTTTCACCGAGATGCAAACGTCGCATTACATCGAATCGCACCCGGATACATACGCGCGCGCGCTGGCCGACACCAGCCTGAAACTGGTTGTGTTTGGCAACCGGTCGAGCGTGATCGATGACAGTACGGCCCTGAACAAACCGGCCAATGCGTATGCTATTCGACAATTGCGCGCTGGCCTGCAGGAAAATTTTGTGCCAATTAAAAACCCCCGCTTCCCGTTGATGTACTGGGTGCGCAAGTAACTGGGAATTTGTTTGCCTATTATCGTTTATATTTGCTTTATGCTACTATCTGTTCTTATCCCTGCTTACAACGAGATTAACTCCATTAATACATTACTTGAGAAAATTCAGGCAGTTCCCATAAATAAAGAGATAATTATTGTCGATGATGGCTCGACGGATGGTACCCGCGAGCTACTGAAAACATTCGAGTCGGTGCCCAACATCCAGGTTGTGTTTCATGCCCAAAACCAGGGAAAAGGAGCCGCCATTCGCACGGCTATTCAGCACATGACGGGCGACATTGCCATTGTTCAGGATGCTGATCTCGAATATGAACCACAGGATTACCTGGCCCTGGTGAAGCCCATCGCCGATGGCAAGGAGAAAGTTGTGTATGGCTCCCGGTTTCTAAAGCCCGAAAATCGCCATTCTTATTTTAGTTTTTATATTGGTGGCCAGGTAGTTACGTTACTGACTAATGCACTTTTCAACCAGCGCCTTACCGATGAGCCAACGTGCTATAAAGTGTTCGACGCTGATTTTCTGCGGTCTATTCCGCTGGAATGCACCCGCTTCGAGTTTTGCCCCGAAGTGACGGCCAAAGTAGCCAAACGCGGCATTCGTATCAAAGAGCTACCCATCAGCTATTACCCCCGTTCTATTGCCGAAGGCAAAAAAATCTCCTGGCTGGACGGAATTGAAGCGATCTGGGTGCTCCTTAAATACAGAGTTGTGAAGTAAGGGCGGTGTTCACGCCACTGGCTCCTTCAGCAAGTTCAGGAACAGTTTGGGAACAGGCGCATTGAAGTGCATCGCCTGACCTGTAATGGGGTGCTCGAACGCCAGTACTTCGGCATGAAGCCCCAGCCGACCGATGGGATCGGTGGCGGCACCGTATTTAGCATCACCCGCCACAGGGTGGCCAATGTCCTGCATGTGCACCCGAATCTGGTTTTTACGACCTGTTTCCAGTTCCAGTTCCAGCAGCGCGTAGCCATTGTTAGCCTTAAGCACCTTGTAATTTGTAATGGATAATTGCCCGTTTTCGGGGTTCTGGCTCGAATACACGATCAGAGCTTTACTCTCCCGAAGGTAGGACGTGATCCGACCCTGCTCCGGGTTGGGTACACCCTCGACCAGGGCAACATACGTTCGCTCTTTGGTAGTGGCGTTCCAGGATTCCTGCATTAGCCGCTGCACCTTTTCACTGCGGGCAAACATCATTACGCCTGACGTTTCGCGGTCGAGCCGGTGAATGATAAAAATCTTGTTCTTAGGGTTTTCTTTTTTGACATAGTCGCTCAGAATGCCGTAGGCTGTGCGATCCCGCTCCTTGTTGGTTGCCATAGAAAGTAACCCGGCCTGTTTGTTGATAACAATCAGGTTCTGGTCTTCAAACAGAATGGTCAGGCCCCGGTATTGTGACGTTTGGGGAGCACGGTTTGCGGCAACCGTAACGACTTGCCCCGGCTTCAGCGGGTGATTGAACTGCGTATATACTTTTCCATCAACCAGAATTTGCTTATTACTCAGCAACGACTTGATGTTGTTTCGGTTTTTGTGGGGCAATTGGGCAATCAGAAACGCCATCAATTCGGTAGGTTCCGAAACGGATAGGGAAATGTCGGTTCGCTGGCCGCGTTGCCGGGGAGGCTGGTTTGGGTTATCCATTTGGCAAAGGTACGTCTTCATTTTTGATCTTACCTGCCTACGCTCTTTTCTTATTGGTCAGGCCAGAGCGGGTATGAGCTACCGAAGCCATGGACAATTTCGCCAGGCTCAGGAGGCTTATGGATGGTGGGCACTCGCTGGAATGGCTTTGCAGTACGCATTCTGAATACCGACCTGTGCGTTCACGCTCCGCTTCGTAGTCGGGGTTCGCAACGTGGCTGACGGCTTCTTTTTCCGCCGTTTATTCCACCAAATCAACAGGCCCGTAATGGGCAGGCTGGCCGCGATTAGGGCCACGACTAACGCAATGATTTTGGTTGGCCATCCGAGCAGACTACCCGTGTGGATTGGGAAAATTACCCGCCGGGCTTTGAAGCCCGGTGTTTCCGCATCGTAGAGCCGCTGCTTCACCAAGTCGCCGGTTTGGTTGTCGAAATACAGAAAATCGACGATGTTGCTGATAGCCGCTTCGTCATTTTTCTTCGACGCGGTGATCGTCAGGCTGTCTTTTTCGGGTAAGGTGAAGGTAATTGCTCCCGTGTGGGGCAGAAGCCGGTTGGTTTCGGTATAGATTTTTTCAAACCGACCCGTACGGGCCTGCCCGGCTGCCGAGCGGTTTGCCGGTGCTTCCCGCTTGGTCTGGGGTTTCCCGTCGAAGGCGTAGAAAAGTAGGTTGTTTACCCATTTGTAGCTCCAGATTAATCCGGTGGAGGCAATCAGAAAGACGAACGGTAGTACGTAGAAACCAAAAATGGCGTGTAAATCCCAGGTGAGCCGTTTAAACGAAGCCCCCCATTTTACCGTGAATCGCTGTTGTCTGTTTTTGCGATTAGGCCACCAGAGCACCAGGCCAGAAAACATAATGATCAGAAATGAACTGCATGAAATACCCGTAATAACTTTACCCACATCGCCCAGGCAGAGATACCGATGCAGCCGTAACACAACCGAATAAAACGCAGCCTCTTCCTCTCGCGTGTCGACAATGGTTCCTGTGTACGGGTTTACCGCAACTGAGAGGAGGTCTTTCGGTTTTTTGCTTTGTTGAAGACCAATAAGTACCGTACGGTCGGGCTGAGGTTCGATCTCGATGCGACTTAGCTTCTTTTTCGGAAACTGCTTTGTGGCTGCAGCCACCAGTTGGTCAAGTGGTAGTCGTTCGGCGTTGGCCGGGGGCGTAACGCGGTGGAAGTGAGCGTAGAAAATCGGCTCCAGTTCTTCTTCGAAAACGAGCAGTGAACCCGTCAGGGCGACAATAAAAACGACAAGGCCGGAGCCCAGCCCCAGCCATAAGTGCAGTTTCGTTGCGATGGTTTTTCCGAGTGATGCCACAGTGGTACAGGCTTAGTGCCACCTCCCAATCCGGGACGAGGCTTTGTTCAGGTTTGAAAAAAGCCTCGTCCCGGACCGGGAGATGGCCGGTTGGATTAAGAAATAGTGTCAGCTAACCAGACTAAAACAATTAGAACATGTACGAAACAGTTGCCATAAAATTCCGGGGAGCCCCCGGGAATAGCCGCAGGTAATCATAGCCGCCAACCCAATACGTTTTATTGGCCAGGTTATTCAAATTAACCTGAAACTGAAATTTGTCGATCCGATAATACACGGCCGCGTTGAGCAGTGTATACGCCGGAATGGTCTGCACGTTGTTCAGCGACAGGTTCCGCTCCGATACGTAGTTAGCCCCGAAACCCAGACCCAGGCCGTTGAGCCCTTGTGTTACAAAGGTGTATTTGGTCCATAAACTGCCCTGATTTCGGGGGGCATTGGGTTTCTGCAGATTCACCAGTGCCTGGTCGGCTGCTTTCGTTCCGGCATCGATTATTTTGGCGTCGTTGTAGCTGTAGGTAACAATCAGGTTCCAGTTCGGCAGAATAGTACCCGTTACGTCCAGTTCTACTCCCTTTGCCCGCTCCTGACCAATCTGTGTCAACAGGTTCGGGTTATCAATGGCGTTGGCTGAATACAGCGTATTGGTCTGCGTTATGTTGTAGATCGATGCATTGGCCGTCAGGCGGCCGTCCAGCCATTCCGTTTTCAGGCCAAACTCCACCAGCGAACTTCGGATGGGGTCAAACGGGCCACCGGTTGTTGGATCACTCTGGACGGCCGCATCCTGCGGATTGTACCCTTTCGTATAGGTACCATATACGTTTATGTTCCTGTTGACGCTATACACTGCACCAATCCGGGGCAAAAACGCATGCTGAATTACATTGCGTTCGGCTGGGGTCGTATAGCCTTTTTTGTCGATGTAGGTGTCGTAACGCAGGCCAAGCAAGACCTGCAGGCGGTCCAGTTTCATTTGCTCCTGCAGGTAAAGTCCATGCAGCGAATAAAACACGGGGGTAGTAGCGGCATTGGCCGTTACATTATACGTATACTTCGTGACGTCTTCCAGTTGATTGTTCTGGAGCGTGAGATCGTAGTGCGAAATGTTGGGTTTCGGAATACTCCGGGTAACGCCGTTGCTGGTATACGTATAAAACTGATACAGATCCGGACGTTTCGCGTTGTAAGCTGCGGCTCCTCCAGCCTTAAGCAGATACCCGTTTGCGGTTTGCTGACCCGATCCTTTGGGAGTCGTAGACTGAATATAGTCGTAGCCGAATACCAGTTTATGTTCAGCCCGGCCTGTATTGACCGTTTGGTTTAGAAACAGGGAGAAATTGTCCATGAACGATTTGGTTTGCCGGATAAAAACCTGACGGGCCACCAGGTTTGGAATGGCAGCCCCCGCCGAGTCGATTCCGTTTACGTTACTGCTGCGGTGCTCCAGCAAATCTTCGGTGTATCCTGTCCGCAGATAAGCCATGTTCAACGACGTCTTCTGGCTGAACTGATGATTAAAGGAGGTGGTGATCAGGTACGTTTCCTCGTTCAGGTAATCGTTGACAGCATTCAGGGACGTAGCAATCGAACTGGAATACAGGTTGTTACCCACTACAGACTGCCCCCGGTCGAGTCGGCTGTTCGATTTGTTGTAGACCAGATCGAAATTGATGCGGGTTTTATCGGTGGGCAGAAACGACACCGAGGGGGCAATGATGATATTTTTATCGAACTGAAGATTGCGGAATCCCTGGGCGTTGACATACCCCAGATTAAGCCGGTACAACAGGGTTTTGCTTTCGTTCATCGGGCCCGTAAAGTCAGCCAGCACGCGCATGGTATTGAAACTACCCGTGGTAAACATCAGCGATTTCTGCGTCGTCGTCAGTGGTTTTTTGGTTACCCGGTTCAGCGTGCCGCCCGGTGAGGTATTGCCATACAGCGCCGAAGCCGCGCCTTTGATAACTTCTACCCGTTCCAGGTAGTTGACGGGAGGCTGCTTCCAGAATCCAGAAAAGGTGCGTAACCCGTTGAATAACTGCGTTGTACTACCGCCATTCATGCGAAATCCCCGAATGGTCAGATCGTCGTAGAACGTAAACTGGTTCACGCCACTCATGTTCTTGACGGCGTCGCCCATCGTAAAAGCACCCTGATCGCGTAAGACTTCTTTCGTCACGTAGCTGATCGCCTGCGGCACATCCTTAAGCGGAGTGGCCGTTTTGCTGGCAATAAAGGAGACATCGTTTTTATAGGTGGTTTCCCGCCGACCCGTAATTTCGACAGTCTGCAGTTGCTGCATAGTTTCCTGAACGGAGACGTTCAGCGTCACGGTCTCGCCATCGGCCAGCGTTACGTGCCGTTCAACGGTGGTATAGCCAACTCCGGATGCGATCAGATGATATTTCCCGGCTGCTAGACCCGACAGCGAAAACTCACCGGAGGCCGATGTGGTGGTTCCTTTGCCCGTACCTTTCAGCACAATGTTGATCAATTCGGCTGGTTTGCCGTTCTCGAGGGTTAGCTGACCTTTAATCGTTGCTGTCTGGGCAATGGCAAAATAACCGGTCAGTATGAGTAAAAGAGTAGCGGTAAATTTCATCGATAATTGTCCTGCTTAATTAGGTGAATGGTATGCAAACCTAATGTTATTTAGACCAATTATTGATTACGGTAGGCGTATTACATTGAAAAGTGTAGCAATTGACTCAAAAAATGCCATTATCAGGCATAAAAAAACTGGGCGGACCTTCTGCCCAGTGTAAGGTTGTCGTTTAGAATAGGTCCCTAACGCTCTGACGTTTCGCCAATCGGCAGGCCTTCTGCAGGCCTATGGCATTGCACCGGGTAGTACTGGCGAAGTTTCCTATTGCGGTTAATCGATCCGGGGAACACGGGGCTAGCGCAGCCGTCCAAGGCCCTAGAGAAAGCCTTTCGTAGCGGGTGGTTTTCCGCCTGATCAGAGTGCCGTCATTCCCAAAAATCAGGCTGTCATTTTCCCAGCCACTCTTTGAATTCGGTCATCCGATCACCACTCACGAACACTTCCTGCCTCGATTTGGGCGTGAGATCCAGCTTGAGTTTTCCGGCCGAAAACGTATGAATGGTTTGAATAGCGGGTAGCGAGACCAGGAACTGGCGGCTGATGCGGAAAAACTGGCGCGGATTCAACAACTGGGTGAGTTTGTCCAGACTATAATCAACGGGGAGCGTCAGGCCATCTCTGGTGACCAGAAAAACGACCTTTTCTTCGAGGTAAAAATAGGCGACCTCACTGGTTTCAATGCTTCTGATCTTGGTGCCCACCGTGATCATAAACCGTTCTTTGTAGTCGGTATGTTTCGATTTGCCAATCAGATTGAGCAGTGTCTCAATGTCGTGCGACGAGGACGTGTTCTGGCCAAACTGCTTTTTCAGCGATTTGAATTTTTCGATGGCGGCTACCAGCTCGTCGTAATTGATGGGTTTGAGCAGGTAGTCGATGCTGTTTACTTTAAACGCCTGAATCATGTACTCATCGTAGGCCGTTGTAAAAACGACCGGCGTGGTTAGCTGCGTTTGCTCGAAAATGCGAAACCCAAGGTCGTCTTCGAGGTGAATATCCATAAAGACCAGATCGACGGGCCGATCTGATTCGCTAAACCAGGCTACGGCTTCGGCAACGGATGGGATACGGGCCAGGACCGAAATGGCTGGATCGTATTTATGAAGTAAACTTTCGAGCCGCTTTGCTGTCAGGTTTTCGTCTTCAATAATGACTACGTTCATAGGCTTAACGTGAAATCGGACCGCTCGTGCCGAGCAAGTAAATCAGATTGCCAGCCGAAAAAGAACCGGCAACCAGTTTTACGTGAGTAGTGGAACTTTGATAATGAAATTGCCTTCACTCTCGCCAACCCAAACGGGACGATCGGTGAGCATGGCATAGCGCGTAATGATATTTTGTAATCCCATGCCGGTCGAGGTTTCAGACTGGGGGCGTGGCTGTAAATTATTTTTGACGACCAGGCAGTCGCTATCCAGCAGAATATGCACCTTCAACGGTTCTCTGGTCGACATGCGGTTGTGCTTGACCGCATTTTCGACCAGTAACTGAAGTGTCAAAGGGGCTATGCTGTAGCGAGTCTGATCGGCTTCGGGCACATTGATCACCACGTCGAATTTGTTCTCAAAGCGGATATTCAGCAAGAAACGATAAGCCTGAATAAACTCCAGCTCCGTTTTGAGCAATACGCGTTCGTTATCTTTCTGTTCCAGAATATACCGATAGGCTCTCGATAGCTGATCGATGAATTTTTCGGATAACTCCGCATCGGCGTGCACCAGTGACGACAGAATACTAAGGCTGTTGAACAGAAAATGCGGATTTACCTGGCTCTTCAGGGCGGCAAACTGAGCCTGGACATTCTCTTTTTCCAGCCGTTCGGCCCGCACCTGCACAACTTCCAGTTCGCGGTAGGTGCGCCGGTTAGCGGCCAGATAAAAAGCCGAAAGCATGGCCATGACCGTTAATCCGTTATTCACCCGCCGTCGCTGATCGCTGCGTTTACGTCGTTCTTCCAGAATGTTGGGGGGCAATACAGGCTTTGGCTGGCGGGTATCCTGTTCGCGGTAAATACCGAAATTCTGCTCGATTGCCGTATCCAGCCCATGCCAGATCATGAAAAAGGCGAAGTTGAAGACCAACGCCAGGGCACTGGCAATGAACAGGGTGGCCAATTGGGCCGGTATTTTAAATTCGATGAGAAAACCCTCGCCAAACCGTTTGAACAGAACCTGCTGAAGCCATTCCGTTACCGTAAGCCAGGCATAGAAGAACAAAACAGTCAGGATCGTTTCGAGAATCCAGAATGGAATGTTACGCCCCATCAGGAGCCAGTTCCACGACGATACGTTGACATACAATCGGATTGGAAAGTAAATAACGAACACACTTATAGCGAGTTGCCATTTTTGCGAAGTCGTTAGCCGATAGGATATCATGGTGGGGTGGGTTTACTAAACAAAACTAATGACGACCCGTAAAAAGCAAAAAAGAAAGCCGCGGAATGCCAGATTCGGGAATCTGAATGACGCCATTCCGATTATGAACGGATGAGTATGGCCACCAAGCAACGACCTGTATTGGCCGAGCAGCGTTAACCGGGCCTCAAAGTTCCGGGAGAAGACAGTACATTTGTCCTAAATCCTATTTGGTATGAATCGTCTTTTCTTTGGTGTATTGCTGGTGCTGGTCGGGTGTGGCCCTACCTCGAAAAAGAATGAGAAACCGGAAACCGGAACGCTGGCTCCCGACTTTAAACTCCCGTATCGGCTCACGGCTCCCGACGAAAAATACACGCTGCCCGGCACCCTGAATGAAATCTCAGGCTTAACGTATTACAAAGATGATAAACTGCTTTGTGTTCAGGACGAAGAGGCTGTCGTGTATGTGTTCGATACCAAAAAAGGAAAAGTCGTTCAGGATTTTGGCTTTGGGGGCTACGGTGATTTTGAAGGTATCGAATACGTGAACGACGATGTATACGTGCTTGAAAGCAACGGGAGACTGTATCGTTTTGCCCCGGAGTCGACCAAAATCGGGCGTACAAAAACCGATCTGCCCAAGAAAACGGAAGTAGAAGGGCTGGGGTATGATCCCAAAACAAAGCGCCTGCTGATTGCCGTCAAGGAAGGGAAAGGATCGAGCGATAAGGCCGTTTATTCGTTCGATCTGTTGAATAAGGCTGTTTTCAAAGACATGAGCCTGACCGATGAACAACTGGAGGCCGCCGGCATTGACCCCAGGACGTACAAGCCATCCGGTATTGCGGTGCACCCCATAACAGGCGAATGGTACATGCTCACATCGGTTGGAAAGCGCCTGGTCATTACGAGTCGGCAGGCTAAAATCATCTATTCCGAACCGCTTGACCCCAAGGCATTCCGCCAGCCCGAAGGAATTTGCTTCGCGCCAAACGGCGATCTGTACATCGCCAGCGAAGGAGATGGCAAACGGGGTTATATCTTGAAATTCACGTATCAAAAGTAGGCAGAACCTCCCAGGCGGCTCTGGCTACTTCTTAAATGCCAGCGCCTTCACGGGCTGAATGCGATTAATAATAACCGTTGACAGCCAAAGCACGAGGCTTATCATCAGAATAGTGGCCGCGTTCAGGGCCAGAATCGTTGCCCAATCCCACGCAATGGGCACGTAACTGATAAAGTAATTCTTGGGGTCGAGGGGAATCAGTTTAAAGCGTTCCTGTACGAAACAAATTCCTAACCCGACCACGTTGCCAATAAGCAGCCCCCAGCCAACCATGTTGAGGCCGATAAAGACAAACATGCGTCGAATGAGCGAATTAGTACCGCCCAGGGCTTTGAGTAGCCCGATCATAGGCGTTCGTTCCATCATCAGGACCAGCAGGACCGACACCATATTGAACGAAGCGACAAACGTAATGAGGCTCAGGAGTATAACCATGTTCCGATCAAGCAGGAGCATCCAGTCGAAGAGGGGGCGGTACTGATCCGTCACGCGCGTCAGGCGCATGGTAGGTGTCATAACCTCGAAAACATTATCGGCTGCTGTTTTTAGCTGATCGAAATCATTGACATAAATTTCATAGATTCCTACCGAATCGGGTCCCCAGCGATTGAGTCGTTGAACGAGCCGAATATCGCCCAGGGCGATGGTCTTATCGACTTCCTCAAGCCCCGTTTCATAAATACCGACGACGGTCATTTTACGGGCTCGTGGCGGGTTGCCCAGAAAGTACAACGGAACGGCATCGCCCACGTTTACTTTCAACTGGTTGGCCATCAGTTGGCTCAGCAACAGGTCGGTGGAGCCAGAACCCGTATCGGCACCAACAACGGGCACTTTTCCCGCAATGAGCGATCCCCGGAACAGGTTCCAGTCGTAATCTTTTCCTACCCCTTTCAGAATGACACCGCTGAGTTCTTCGGGGGTTTTCAGGATACCCGCTTTCAGCGCAACGGCCTGAATGTGGCGTACACCGGGAATGCGGGTGCTGTCCTGGTAAAGCGCGGTCTTAAGCGGAAGAGCCGTTTGTTCGTAAGATGCGTTGTTGGTAAACTTGCTGACCTGTAAGTGGGCACCGAACTGAAAAATCTTCTGCTCGATGGTGCGCTTATAACCGAACAGGACGGCAAACGCGACAATCAGGATGGCCAGCCCGAGGGCGATACTGGCGACGCCAACGCGGGTAACGGTAGCCGAAAAACTTCCTTCGGGTGCATGCCGAGCCTTTCGGGCCAAAAAAACAGGTACGTTCAAAGCGAATAAGTGTTAACGAGCCGGAAGAGAATTAAGTAGTGTAGGCGCAAAGGTCACTTGATTAACGTATCTTCTTTGTTATGGTGCGTAAAAGTAAGAGTTTTGCATGATGCACTTCCTGCCTGCTGCTATGACTTTCTTGACAAAACTCTTTTTTATTGGCTTTAGTATGGTCGCTATCGCCTGTCAGGCCCAAACGGGTAAGACAAAAACAAGTTCTGCCGTTCAAACCGGAGCCGACCAGATGAACGTATACCTGCCTGCTTTGCAGGGAAAACGGGTTGGTCTGGTGGTCAATCACACGTCCAGGGTTGGCACATCTCATCTTGTCGACAGCCTGCTTTCCAGAGGAATAACCGTTAAAACCATCTTTGCCCCGGAACATGGTTTTCGGGGACAGGCTACCGACGGGGAAGAAATCAGTAGTGGGCGTGACCCCAGGACGGGTATTATGATCACCTCGCTATATGGTAAAAATCGCAAACCAACTCCCCAGCAGATGGACTCGCTGGATGTGGTTGTTTTCGATATCCAGGATGTGGGCGCCCGTTTTTATACGTACACCAGTACCATGCATTATGTAATGGAGGCCTGTGCGGAAGCCAGCAAGCCCATGATTTTGCTGGATCGTCCGAATCCAAATGGCCATTATGTGGATGGTCCGGTGCTGGAGGAAAAGTTTAAATCGTTTGTGGGGCTCAACCCGATTCCTGTCGTGTATGGGCTGACCATGGGCGAACTGGCCCGCATGATCAATGGTCAGGGCTGGCTGGCTGGGGCGAAAACATGTCCCTTAACGGTGATTCCCCTCAAAAACTACACGCACCAAACCCCGTACACCTTACCGGTTCCTCCATCGCCGAATCTACCAAATCAGCAGGCTATTTTACTGTATCCATCGCTTTGTTTCTTTGAGGGTACGGTCGTTAGTGTGGGGCGCGGTACCGACAAGCAGTTTCAGGTGATTGGGTCTCCGTACACAAAATACGGGCCGTATACATTTACACCGGTCGACAAGCCGGGTGCCGTTAATCCTCCGCTGGAAGGACAACTGTGTTATGGACTGGATTTATCCAAGATTGCCGTATCGAAACAGGGGTTGATGCTGAATTATTTTTTTGATTTCTTCAATCAGGCTACCGACAAGAGTAAATTCTTTCTGGCCAACAATGGCATCGACCGACTGGCAGGAACGGATCAGCTTCGGTTGCAATTGCTGGCGGGTGTTCCCATTGCCAAAATTCGGAAAAGCTGGGAGCCGGGGTTGACAGCCTACAAACGAATACGAAAGAAATATCTTCTGTATCCTTAATCTATTTATTGGTATAGTTGTGGCTATTTGTTTATTGTTTATTAACAATCATTTAGTTACAATGGAGTACATTTGCCGCACACTACTTTGACTGCCCGAATCTCTTCCGTAGCTCTGTGAAACTCTTAATAACGTTTTTATTCTTAAGTATCTTAATTCCATTCCGCGGATCAGCGCAGGTTGCTGTCGCTTTTGATCAGTGGCCTGCGAGATTGCAACTCTACCCACGCGACCAGTCAAGCCAATGTACGGTAGCTATTGCCGGCCGGGTAGCCGATGGCGATGTGCAAGCGGTTTCTCTGGTTGTCCTTCGGGATCAGATTCGCTACCAGTATGCCCGAACGGCTGTAGAAGCTGGTACCGGGCGTTTCGCGTTCAGGCCCATTATCAAAGCCGAATTAAGTCAGTATAGTTTTCAGGTATTCGTGCACCGGGCCACCCCCGGCGATTCCGTTCAGGTAGCCATTCGGGATAGCATTGTGTGTGGAGATGTATTCCTGATCATGGGCCAGTCCAATGCCCTTGGCCGGATTAATGAAAATGCGTATAGAAGCGAATTCTGCCGGACATTTGGCGTCAACAATGGACCCGTAACGTACAATCCTGCTGATACTGCCTGGTGCATGACCAACACCACCGAAGGCACGAACTCGCTGTGGGGCGTTGAACTTCAACGCTACATTAAAGAGCAGAACGGTATTCCCACGGCTGTAATCAACGGGGCCGCCGGGTCAACCGAGATTACGAGCCATGCCATGCGGGATGCCAACCAGCCGGCGTCGATGAACACCCTGTATGGACGCCTGTACTACCGGGTTAGCAAGGCGGGTGTAGCTGGGCAGGTGAAAGCCATGATCTGGCGGCAGGGAGAGGCCGAAGCGGCCAATGACCCCGATGTATACAGTCGCGTTTTCCCGCAATTATATAGCTATTGGAAAAAGGATTACCCTGGTTTAAAAAAGGTGTACCATTCGCAATTGAACTTGCTCACGAACGATGTCATAAAAGCGGGGGCGTTACGGGATTTTCAGCGACGGTCGAAAACACTGTTTGGCGATAATGAGCCCATTGCTACGGTTGGGCTGCCCGGTTATCAGGGGCTTCATTATGATGAAGTGGCGTATCGTCAGTTCGGACTGGAATTATATCGGCTCGTGGCCAGTGATTTTTACGGGTCTGCTGATACGAGCAACATTCATTCGCCCAACCTGCAGCGACTTTATTACAATACGGCGAAGCAGGACGAAATCACGCTGGAGTTTGAGCCTAATCAGGAAGTACACTGGCCCGCCGATACAACCATTACGAATCGGGCCAATGGCCATAAGTATACCCAAAGTTTATCTGATTTTATCTACACAGATTACCCGGCTGGCGAAACTGGAATCATCAAGTCTGTGACGGAACAGGGCAATCGGCTGGTATTGACACTGACAAAACCCATTACGGCTAAGCACCTGACTTATTTGCCTTCGTTCTATAAAGACAATGAACTTGGCTTCTATGCCGGACCCGTTATCCGTAATCGTCGGGGGATGCGGGCGTTAACGTTCTATCAGGTGCCAATCGCTGCGCCACTGCCAGCGGCTGTTGACCTGCGTGCCATTCCGGTTGATACCAGCGCCATCAAACTTACCTGGATAACAAAGTCTGATAGTATTTCCCAGTGGTCCATTGAACGGGCCGACAGTGGTGACCAATTCAAGTCTATTGCGCTGTTGCCCGGTACGGCCGTTATGTATAATGACTTGCGGAAGGCGAACCAGCCCGATTCACTCAAAATCGGCAAAATTTATCGATACCGTGTGCGAGCGTTGAGCAAGCGGGCTGAATCCGATTACTCGCCCACGGTAACGGCTTCGCTGCAGCTGGTTCTGAATGTCAAAGTAGGCCCTGAACTGGAATTGGGCTATACCGGCTCATTAGCGAATTCGAGTACATTAGTCTATCCTAACCCCGCCACTGACCAGGTGAACGTGCGCCTGCCATTAGACTGGAGTGGCGACGCTGTATCGCTTACCATAACCAGCGAAGCAGGCAAAGTTGTGCTGCAACGGAACTACCAGGTGCCCGCAGGAACTCCATTTTTATCGTTTTCGGTCGCTTCTATACCCACGGGTACCTATGTGCTGGCGATGCAGTATAAAACCGGCGGGGTTCAGTGTCGATTGGTGGTTACTCATTAAGCATTCGGGGGTAAGGTTGCCTTAATTAGGGCGTTTTCACGAAAAATGCCCTAACTTTGCATTTTAGAGACCTATTCATGGCCACCGAACAGATTCTGATTCTTGATTTTGGTTCTCAGTACACACAACTCATTGCTCGCCGGGTGCGCGAACTGAACGTCTACTGCGAAATCCATCCGTATAATCACCTCCCAACCATCACGCCCGACGTCAAGGGCATCATTCTCTCAGGCAGTCCTTCGTCCGTTCGTGATGCCGATGCCCCAGAGGTTCACCTGGCTGCGTTCCGGCATAAAATGCCCTTGTTAGGCGTTTGTTATGGCGCGCAACTGCTGGCTCATACCAGCGGGGGCGAAGTCAAAGCATCGTCTATTCGCGAATATGGGCGGGCCAAGCTGGGCACCGTTAAGGCTGAAAACCCCCTGATGAAGGGAATCGACCAGCACTCGCAGGTGTGGATGTCACATGCCGATACGATCACGAGCGTCCCCGAAAATTTTGACATCATTGCGTCGACGGATACGGTCCATGTGGCTGCTTTCCAGGTAGAAGGTGAGCCAACCTATGGCATTCAGTTTCACCCCGAAGTAACGCATTCGCTGCAGGGCAAAATGCTTCTTCATAATTTCGTTGTCGATATCTGCGGCTGCTCGCAGAACTGGACGGCCGAGTCATTTGCCGAAACGACAGTGGCCAACCTGAAACAGCAGTTAGGCGACGATAAAGTTGTGCTGGGGCTATCCGGTGGCGTCGATTCGTCGGTGGCGGCTATGCTTATTCACCAGGCAATCGGTAAAAACCTTTACTGCATTTTTGTGGATAACGGCGTGCTCCGGAAAGATGAATTTGCCGGCGTTCTGGAATCCTACCATACGTTGGGCCTGAACGTAAAAGGCGTCGACGCGAAAGATCAATTTTACAGTGCCTTGGCTGGCTTAACCGATCCCGAAGCCAAGCGTAAAGCCATCGGCCGAACGTTCATCGACGTGTTCGACCATGAAGCTCACCTGATCGAAGGCGTATCCTGGTTGGGGCAGGGGACTATCTACCCCGACGTTATTGAGTCTGTTTCCGTGAAAGGACCATCGGCAACGATCAAGTCGCACCACAATGTAGGCGGCCTTCCTGATTTCATGAAGCTGAAAGTGGTGGAGCCACTCAATACGTTATTTAAGGATGAGGTTCGCGCGGTTGGCCGGACATTGGGTCTGCCCGAAGCTATTCTGGGCCGCCATCCGTTCCCAGGTCCTGGCCTGGCCATTCGTATTCTGGGCGATGTGACAGCCGAAAAGGTGGATATTTTGCAGCAGGTAGATGCCTTGTTCATCGACGGCCTGAAACGTGAAGGGCTGTACGATAAAGTATGGCAGGCGGGTGCTATGCTTCTGCCGGTACAATCGGTTGGCGTCATGGGCGATGAGCGGACGTATGAACGTGTCGTAGCACTGCGGGCCGTAACGAGCATAGATGGAATGACTGCCGACTGGGCACACTTACCCTATGAATTTCTGGCCGATATATCCAATGAAATCATCAATCGGGTAAAAGGTGTCAATCGGGTTGTGTACGATATCTCATCGAAACCACCCGCAACGATAGAGTGGGAGTAAACGTTGTTGGTCTACTGACTACACAAGAATGCCCAATACTGAGCATAGTATTGGGCATTCTTGTATAATAAAAAACCTTCATCAACACGTTGACTATGGATAATAACAAATAAGCCAGGTTCTGCATAACACAGAACCTGGCTTATTGGCTGCTAATTATAAACTAAAAACTAATTAGTTCAGCTTCAACGCATCTTCAATATTATTGATGCCTGACTTCGTGGCATCCGCTGCGTCGTCAACCTTAGCGTTATAGGCGTTCTTTGCACGCTCCTGATTGTATGTCGATTGTGCTTCGTTTTTGAGCTGATCAACCTTGTTTTCTGCTTTGTTGGCGTACTGGTTAGCCGTTGTTTCTGCTTTACCGACCAGTTTATCGACTTGCGATTTTACCTGCGATACACCCTCTTCCAACTGGCTCTGTAAATCGTTGACATTCTGGGTCAATTTGTCGCGGGTTTCTTTACCACTCCGGGGAGCTGTCAGATAACCAATGGCTAATCCTGCTAACACACCTCTTATAAAGCTCATAATCTTGTTTGTTTTGAATTTCGATTGGGATTACCTGTATTGTCTAAAAACTGTGCCATATTCTGTTTAAATGGGATAATTAACTGTTTGTCAGTATTTTTAAATGCGAGCAGGGAGTTAACTTCAGTCAATGCCGATGATTTTTGAGTAGTTTATTCCACAGGATAGGGGCCTGAGTTGGGCAACAAAAAAAGACCGCTCTTTGCAGAGCGGTCTTTTTATTGGCCAATGCGATGATCGCTGGTTAATTACAACTGACGATTTTCGGCCAGTACTTCCCGAATGTCGTTAATGATTTTTCCCGCCAGGTGATCGGCGGTTGCCAGCGTATCAGATTCTGAATAAATACGAATAATCGGCTCCGTATTCGACTTTCGAAGATGAACCCATTCTTTGTCGAACTCAATCTTAACCCCATCGATGGTGTTGATTGGGTTCTTGGCATACTTGGCCTGAATGCGGTCCAGCACCGCATCGACATTAATGTCGGGTGTAAGCTCGATTTTGTTTTTGGAAATATAGTAGTTCGGATAAATTCGGCGCAGCATCGATGCTGACTTGCCAAATTTTGCCAGATGCGTCAGGAAAAGGGCAATGCCCACGAGGGCGTCGCGGCCATGATGAAGCGCGGGGTAAATAATACCACCATTTCCCTCGCCACCAATGATGGCATCTTTTTCCTTCATCATCTCCACTACATTCACCTCGCCCACGGCGGAGGCAAAATGCTGTCCTCCGTACTTCCGGGTCACATCACGCAGGGCAACCGTGCTCGACATATTGGAAACGGTATTCCCGGCCTTGCCTTCGGGCATATTTTTCAGTACATAATCAGCCACGGCAACCAGTGTGTACTCTTCGCCGAAAGCTGACCCGTCTTCACAAATCAACGCCAGCCGATCAACGTCGGGATCAACCACAATGCCCAGATCGGCAGTGCCCTTTTCCATCTCTTTAATGATGTCGCGCAGGTTTTCGGGAAGCGGCTCCGGATTATGGGCGAAGTTACCTGTGGGTTCGCAGTGCAGTTTCGTGATCTGCTCAACGCCCAATGCCTCCAGCAGCATCGGAACGGCAATACCACCGGTCGAGTTGACGGCATCGACAACAACCCGGAAATTTCGGTTCGCAATCGCATTTCGATCAACCAGCGGCAGGGCCAGAATCTGGTCGATGTGTTTTTGAAGCCAGGTGTTATCGGCGGTGTATTTTCCTAATTTACGGACCTCCGCAAAGTCAAAGGATTCACTGTCGGCAATGGCCAGCACATCCGCCCCGTCCTGCGCAGATATAAATTCGCCGGTTTCGTTAAGCAGTTTAAGGGCGTTCCATTGAATCGGGTTATGGCTGGCCGTCAGAATAATACCACCGGCCGCCCCTTCACCGGCTACGGCCAGTTCAACGGTAGGGGTGGTCGACAGGCCCAGATCGATTACCTGCAGACCCAAGCCCTGCAGGGTGGCGGCTACCAATTTGGAAACCATCTCTCCTGACAAGCGACCATCGCGGCCAATAACAACCGACTGGCGTTCGGGATTGCGTTTCCGGAGCCATTGACCAAAGGCTGCTGTAAATTTAACAACATCCAAAGGGGTCAGTCCGTCTCCGCTGCGCCCCCCAATCGTTCCTCGAATTCCGGAAATAGACTTAATTAATGCCACGTTTTGGGTCAGGTATATAAAATTGGATAAGTATGCAAAGATAGTCGATCGTGCGCAAGCAATCGGTGTTCACCCTCCGTAAAGTTAAACCCGAAGGCAAGTCCAGGACAGGTTTTTCAGACGAAAACCAGTTCTGAGTGCAAGGTTGAGTTGGCCCGCCCTTTAAACGTTCCGCTAATGGGAGCGGCCAGTTCGGGCTTCGCCGTCGAGGTTAGAAAAATATGCCGATTCACCACCAGCGATCCTTCGGTAGGATCGAATCCACGCCAGCCAGCTCCCGGCAGGTAGACCTCGGCCCAGGCGTGTAGCTGGTGCTCCTGCTGTGGATTCCCGAATAAATAGCCACTAACGAAACGGGCTGCAATACCCAGGCTCCGGCAAGCGGCCATGAACAGAGTTGTGTAATCCCGGCAAGAGCCTTTGCGAAGGGTCAATGTTTGCTCGGGCGGAAAGGGAGCCCCTAACTCACGAATTTCATACGTAAATTTTCGGAGGGCCTGGTTCAGCGCAATCAGAAAGCCCGTAGTCTGCCAGTTTGCCCCCGCTGCCAGCTCCCTGGCCCAACTTCTGACCCGATCCGAAACGCCTACCTGTTCCAGATAAGGCTGGAGCAAATCTTCGATGGCTTTCGGGTAGCGGAACGGGACACGCTTCGTATCGAACGGGTATAAGACAAAGTCAAACGAATTGAACTCATCGGACTGGAGTTCCATGTCGGCCGATACCCTGAGATGCTTGGTTGGGTGATTGAAATAAACCACTTGCTGAACATTCCCTTCCACATCGACATTGCGGACAACCCGCGCGGGTTGTGGGTCGATCAGCAGTTCGTACTTCAGCAACCGCTGGTAGGGATACGTTCGGGGATACAGATAAAGCATTTGTGGACCCAGAGCCACGGGGCTATCGTATGTATATTCGGATTTGTGCCGAACGTGGAGCTGCATAGAAAAGATTGATGAGTTATGCATGATGAATACGAATTCCGGAACGCCGGTATGATGACGAAGCTATATCGATGCTCATCCTTTATAACTCATCATGCATCATTTTTTTGTAGAACGCACTTTCTCGAAGATAGGGTCCATCCAGTAGGTTGGTACTTTACGAACCGAATTGCCGAGCAACGCACTCCACTGGTGCGAAATTTCGTCCATGTCTTCTTTCTCGAGCCTGTACTCCGTCATGTGAAAACTATCTTTCGGATAAACGACCACGTCTAGCGGATAATCCACATCGTTGGCACTCACCCGGGTAGCATCGAACGCCAGGAAACCGATTTTAAGCGCATCGGCCATGCTGGATTCATAAGACAAGTTTCTGAATAGCAGAGGCTTGCCATAGCCGGAGTTGCCGATTATTTTAAAGGGTGATCCCTGGTCCACTTCAACCCAGTTTCCCTCCGGGTACAGCATGAAGAGCTTATGTTCTTCGTCGTCTTCCAACTGCCCGCCCACGATGGCGTTCAGGTTGAAATTCAGTCCGCTGGCAACAATGGACGTTTTGTCTTCCTGCGCCACTCGTTTTACCTGCTCGCCAAAGGCATTAACAGCTTTATACAGTTTATTGAATGAGCGATCTTGTTCGGCCAGTACTTCTTTAAAATAGGTAATCGCTTTATCGCGTACGGAGCGCAGTCCCGATGTCATGATAAACAGGGAGTGATTTTCGACTTCATGAACCGAAATTTTCCGGTTAGACGACACTTCAGAGCCCGAAGTCAATCGTCTGTCAGCGATGGCAACTAAGCCCGACGCGACTTTAATTCCTAAACAATACGTCATTCTCTACAGTGGGAAAGCAACTTGTAAACCCAACAAATATACAGTTTGCCTACGTTTTTGTTCGACTTACAAACTTGTTTTCTCGAAAATGCTAGGGTATACCGCCGAGCAATATAGCCGCTGAACACACCGGAATAAGGCATTGTAACAAAGGAGTGCGGATACCTGCGTTTCAGAAAGGTTACTTCCAGGGACTAGCCCGACGGCTTCGTGAAACACGCAACGGACAGCTTTTTAAGTCGAAGGGGTTTGTTTTTGCTTAACGATTGTGTTACTTTGGCAATCAGAAGGCGTTTAATCCCTTTGCCCATTTGTAATGAACTTTGACGACGAAGACGACGACGATAGCTTCATGGACTGGGATGGTTTCGACGAGGACTATGACCCTGAGGAAGCCCGTGCTGAAATGGAGGCCGAGAACCGGCGCATCAAAAATTTGCCAATTCTCCGAAAGGCCAACGAGTTAATGGAGTTGACGCAGGCCATCGTCGAAACCATTAATAAGGAAGAAGATGTCCTGATGATGCATGAGCAGATGCTGGCGAACGCTATGATGCTGGCGCCAAAAATTGTTGGTGCCGAAGGGGGCGATCTGTACACGCTGCGCATGGAAAACGCGGTCATTATAAAAATGCACGCCCGTGAGTTACTGGCTCAAACGTCTTATTGCAAAGCCGAAAAGCTGACCCAAACAGCTTATCTGAATGTGCTGCGGGAGGAAATTGAACAGTTCAGGCTGTTATTCGTCGAATGGGTAAATAGCTTTGATAAAGATAACGACGCTCCGGACGACTGGGGCCTTTTTTACTAAACTCCGCCAAAACTGATCCGGCTAACGGGTTAAAAACAATATGCACACAAGAAGGCCACCCAGTCTCTGCCGGGTGGCCTTCTTGCTGAAAGGTCCCTATCCCGTGGCTGCCCGATTACCGAAAAGTAATAAACAAGTCGTTGCCCGCCCGTGATTAGGGCCTGTAAACTACATTTGTGCCTGCGCAAACAGCTTCGTTATGAATAAACCTGTACAAGTATTTTCCTGGTTTTTTAAGCAAATAAGTCGGATACGTATGCTCGGTCTGGTTGCGCTGCTCCCGTTAACCACAGCCGTTTGGGCAACGGACGATGTAGAAAACCAGGCACCCGCCGTAGTGACTGTGTCCGTGAGTTCGGCAACCGTTTGTGCCGGGGCCAAAACCGATCTGACAGCCTCTGGCTGTAGCGGGTCTGTCCGCTGGTCCACGACACAGACGGGAGCGACCATTACGGTAACACCCCTCAAAACAACAACGTACACTGCCTTTTGCGACGTACCCAGTACCACCCCTGGCAGTGGAACGGCCACCGGCGTAACAACAACGACTGCTACGGGTACGGTGCAGGTTTATACACCCATCGTGCTTACACCCACTTCATTGTCTACACTGTGCAATGGTGGGAAAGATGGTCAGGTCGCCATCAATGCCTCTGGTGGAACGGGCGCGCTTCAGTACCAGTTTAATGGCCAACCTTTTCAGACGACCAATACGACGTTTGGGAATCTAACCGCAGGCACCTATGCCGTGGCTGTTAAAGACGCTATTGGGTGCACTGCACAGGCCACGGTTGAAGTTAAACAGCCACCAGCGCTGAGTGTTAGTGTTTCGCCAGTACCGCCCAAGTGCCTTGGCGGGTCGGATGGCGCCTTGTTGGCAACGGCCTTCGGCGGGGTGGGCGACTATCGGTATTTGCTCAACCTGGGTACTCCTCAAGTCAGTGGGACATTTATAAACCTGAAAGCGAATACAACTTATTCCTTAGGCGTGACGGACAAAAACAATTGTATATTTTTTCAGGATGTACAAATTGGCTCACCGGTACCCTTTGATATTAAATTCGACATGAAGCCCGCCCGTTGTACAGGTTCGGCGGATGGCATTGTTACGGTATCGGCGACGGGTGGGGCTGGCACCTACCAGTATCAGTTAGGAACCGGACCTTTGCAGACAGGGACGCAATTTACGGGTCTGGCAGCGAACACGTACGAAATTACGGTCATTGATGGAAATGGCTGTCAGGGAAAGAAATCGGTGGTGGTAGCGCAACCAACTCCACTGACACTGACTGCCGTTGCCGGAGCCGTCAATTGCTTCGGACCGAACAGCGGTTCGATTAAAGTGACGCCAGCTGGCGGAACCGGCGCTGTCCAGTATCAATTGTCTACGGGCAAAACGCCCCAGACCAGTAACGTTTTTACCGGGCTTGCTATCGGCGATTACACGGTTGTGGGTACCGATGCCAATGGGTGCACAAGTCTTGCTTCGGTGACTGTAGGAAAAGCAGAACCGTTGAAGGCGCAGGCTGTTTCCATCGCTGCTACCTGTTGTGTGTGTCCTACGGGAGCCGTAAAATTCACCACGACAGGAGGCATTGGTACCGTCAGGCAATACCAGATCATCGGGCAACCTTACCAAACGAATAGTCAGATCAACGGCCTTCGACCAAACACGTACCGATTGCGGGTCGCCGATGAAGTTGGCTGCACCGATTCAATCGTAGCGGTGGTGACAGATGGTGCCGCCATTACGCTATCGACGGGTACGATTAAAAATGTAACCTGTGCGGGTGGACAGGATGGCCAGGCGACAGTGCAGGTGGCAGGCGGGATCAAACCCTTTAAATTTTACTGGACTACGGAACGCCGGGATACGCTGAAAACCTTTACCGCCACCCAAACCAGTTTGACCGAGGGAACCTATACGGTGAGTGTTGTCGATAGCAACCAGTGCTCAGCAAATACACTGTTTGTGCCCCTGAGAGCGCAGAATCCAGAACCCGCTAAGCCATTCGTGACACAAACGGGAAGTGGGACGCTGTCGACCGACCCGATGGCTGGAATCCAATGGTACGTTCGTGTGGGTAGTGACCCCGGCAAGCCCATTCCGAATGCAACCGGGCCAACCCTGGTACCGGTTCAGAGCGGTCAGTATTACGTGATCGTCACCACCAATGGTTGTTCCTCTCCGCCATCAGACGTTATCAATGTCGTGTTGACGGCCGTAGACGAACCCGCTTCTTTGCTGGCCGTTCGGGTTGTTCCAAACCCAATCGTTGATCGGTTGCGGATAGAAGTTGAGCAGGATGAACGATCCATAATAGTAGTCCAATTACTGGATGCGTCGGGCCGGACAGTTATGTCCCAACAAATACCTGCCTTTACCGGCAAAAAGCAAGCGGAATGGCCGCTGACAGGCGTTGCTACCGGACGCTATCTGCTCAAATTAAATGCCAACGCTCGCCAATCGGTGATTCGTGTATTGGTGGAGTAAGGATTGTACGGTTTACGGCGGTCCGTCGTCATCCGTCGCCCATGAGACCGCAGATAGCGACGGATCGCCATAAATCAATTACCTCACAACCGCTCGTCGAACAGTTTTAAAATTCGTTTGTACTCGTCCATCCAGCTTGTGGGTTCCACAAAGCCGTGGTCTTCCATTGGATACGCAGCGACTTCCCAATTATCTTTTTTGAGTTCGATCAAACGCTGCATGAGCCGGACGGTGTCCTGAAAATGAACATTCACATCGACCATGCCGTGGCAAATGAGGAGGTAATTTTTCAATCCCTCGGCAAAGTTGATGGGGGAAGAGCGACGGTAAGAAAGCGAGTCGTTCTGGGGTTCATTCAGGATATTGGCCGTGTAGGGATGATTATAGGCTGCCCAGTCGGTAACGGGGCGTAGAGCCGCGCCGGCTTTGAACACGTCGGGCGTCGTAAACATGGCCATCAGTGTAATAAAGCCGCCATACGAGCCGCCGTAAATTCCGATCCGTTTGGCATCGACACCCTGCGTTGCTACCAGCCATTTGGCCGCATCGACATGATCCTCCAGATCTTTGCCGCCCATGTGCCGATAAATGCCCGTCCGCCAGTCGCGGCCATAACCGGCGCTGGCCCGGTAGTCAATGTCGAGAACCGTATATCCCTTATCCGTCAACAAGTTATGAAACATGTATTCCCGTGAATACTGGCTCCACCATTTGTGCGCATTCTGTAAATACCCGGCTCCGTGGACAAACACAACGGCTTTGCCGGTAGGTGCTTTCGCCTTGTACAGGCGGGCATAAATCGGCTGCCCATCGCGAGCCGGAATCGTGACGAGGGATGGTTCCTGCCAGGGGTACGCTTTAAACGCATCGGTTAGCGAGTTGGTCAGCTTGACGGGTGCCGACACACGGGCGGTCTGTGAAGTCGCTGCTTGAGACGTACGCTTAGTAGCCGATCCCGACTGCTGACGGACATCCATCAGATACAGTTCCCAGGGTTGATTAGTAGACGAATACCGGATGGCCATCAGGGTTTCGTCGGGCGATAGTGTTACATCGTTTGCCCCCGTCATAGTCGTCAGTCGTGTTCGTTCCGGCCGACCACCGCTTACGGGCATTCGGTAGTAATGCTGCTCGCCCGGATGAACTTCGTTGGTTTGCAGGAAGAAATGGGTTTTGTCTTTTGATAATTGTACCTGCTGCACCTCAAACTTACCGGATGTCAGTTGCCGACGCTCACCGGTCAGCACATTGACCGTATAGATATGGGAGTAGCCGTCTGCTTCCGATTGAAACCAGAGCGTCTGGTTATCGGCCAGAAAATTCATGTTGCCCGGTGAGTTAAGCGAACCAATACCCGGTCCACCAATCCAGGTATCCTCATGCTGTCGGTCGAGGAGGGAAAGCGTCAGCGTTTCCGGTACGAAACGCATAATCCAGCGATCTTTGTTATCCAGCGACCGAACCACGACCACAGCTAGTTTACCGTCGTCTGACCACACGGGTCCGTTAATAACGACCGGACGCATCTTTCTGGCGGTATCGGCCTTTGTCTTTCCAACCGCCTGTAGATAAGCCGGTTTGTCCATAATACCCGGAATAGCCTTGATGGATACCGCCCGAACGGTATCTTTGGTTATGTCATAGACGAAAAATTCCTGACTGGCAGCGGGAGCGCCAACCTTGGTCCGCCCCGGAATATCTTCCGTATAGCCCGATTCGGTCACGTAATTGGGAACCTGCGTGTTTTTTACTCCGGTTGCGGGCTTCGTCAGGCGATACGTGACGAAACGGCCATCCGGACTGAGTTGGGGATTAATGACCGTTTTGTCATCGAGGTAAATTTCCTTGGCCCGTTTAGGTCGGTCGGCCTTGCTGATCCGATCGGCTTCTTCTTTTTTCTCCTTCCGCTCATGTAGCACCGTCGACAGGCGGAGTTGATCCTGCTTCAGAAATTTCTCTTCGTCGGTTAGTTTGGGTTCGGCTTTTTTGGCTCCCGTACGAAAGTCGGTAAGCTGCGTTAGCTCGCCGGTTTTCAGGTCGATGCTAAATAAATTGGACCCACTGCGCCGAAACACAACCTTCCGCTCATCACCAGAGAACGTGGGATCTAATTCGTTCTCGACTGTATTGGTCAATTGACGAACCGACCCTGACTTGACATCGAGCAGAAATAAGTCGCCCTGGCGGTCGAATAATCGCTGCGTGTAGGCGCGGTTGTACGTCGATACGGGTGGCGCTGGCAGAGAACGGCGTTCGCCGGGGCTAACTTTTACCGGTTCCGAGGCTGTCAGCGTTTTTTTGCGGGAATCCCGAAGAATGGTCACTTTGTAAAGTGAATCGCCTTTCGCCTGGCTGGGGTTCCAGTTAAAATAGAGCGTCTTGGAATCGTCGGACCAGAAAGGATTTGTGGGTGAGGTGCCGACCCAGATTTTGGGGTCCTGCATGATGGTTTCGACGGTGAGGGTAGGGGTGTTTTTGGGCGAAGACTGTGCCCACAGCGATGTCGCAGGCAACAGAAGTAACCCGTAGAGGAAGCGATTCATTGATGAATGACGTGAGAGATTGGTCAAAAGCCGGAAATTAGGAAGAAAACGGCGAAAGACTTACTTTTCGATATGAAAACGCACATCAATCCGGCTATTGAACCTATCGTTCGAGAGTTTAAAAAGGCCGTGCAGGAGCTTTACGGAGATCGATTGGTCGATGTAGTGCTCTATGGCTCTTACGCACGGGGCGATTACGACGATGAATCAGATATTGATCTCATGGTCGTTTTGACGGATGAAAGTGTCAATACGTACGCTGAGCTGTTTCGATTGAGTGATTTTACAATGGATTTTATTCTTCGGTACGGTAAGGCTATCTCTGTTTTACCAATACCTGCCAAAAGGTATTATAAATCGTTTGGCCCAGTCTATCAAAATGCCCGCCTTGAAGGACTTCGTATATGAATGAACAAATCAGTCGGTTTTTGGAACATGCCGCAGATGCCTTATACGATGCTAATTTTTTACATCAGAATGGACGCATAATGGCATTAGCAAATAGAGCTTATTATTCTATTTTCTACTGTGCTTCTGCTTTATTATTGACAGAAGGAATTACGACAAAAAAGCATGAAGGTGCACGGGTGAAGTTTCACGAATTATTTGTGAAAACGGGTCGGTTTTCCAGAGAAGCTGGTCAAATTCTGGAGCGCAATTTTGCCGCCCGCCAATCCGCAGACTATGATATGGAAGCCGAATTAGGTGAAGAAGAAGCGATTCAGTTACTAAGTGGAGCCAGAACATTCTATACCCTCACTACGGCTTATTTTGATCAAAATCCAGTCCGGTAGCATTGGCTGGCCATCGAAAGGTGGTATCTTGCTTACGGAAACAATCGTTTATTGGATGAAGTACATTGTACACGCTTACGATTATACGGATCTTAGTGCCCTGGACCGGCGTATGGCCGTTCGGCCGGCTCACCTGGCGTATGTCCGTCAACTAAAAGAGAAGGGACAGTTTGTGCTTGGGGGAGCGCTCCTTAATCCCGAACAAACCATGATCGGGTCCATGCTTATCCTTGACCTCGACACGGAAGCCGATCTTCAGAACTATCTGAAAACTGATCCGTATATTACGGAGGGTGTCTGGGAAAAAGTAGACGTGAAACCGTTTCGTCAGGCCGATGTATAACGGACGGTCCGATAAGATGCTACCAGCGATGCGCCCCCAGCGATCACGATTTACCTACGTAATGGGTATCTTCCTCTTCCTCATTTTAGGATCACTCTTGGCCTGTGGGCAGGAGAAAAAACCAAAAACAGCCACGGTTCCTGTCGATACAACCATTGTAGACGATGATACGCTTGAGGTTAATGACGTGCCTAAACCTGAACAAACGGAGCACGCCCGTTGATTAACTACGTATAAAACTAATACCTTACGAATTTTGATAGACGCAGCAATATTTGATATGGATGGGCTGCTGGTGGACTCTGAGCCCCACTGGCGTGCTATGGAGCGGATTGTGTTTGCTACCGTTGGCTTACAGCTAACCGACGATGAATGTAAGCAAACCACCGGAATGCCCATTCTGGAAGTGGTTCGGTACTGGTTTGCCAGGGCTCCCTGGTCGGCAGAAGATGCATCGGGCCAAAGCCTCGAAGATCTGGCCGACGCCATCACCCACGGTGTCCATGACCGCATTGCCAGGCTGGCCGAACCCATGCCGGGTGCCATCGAAACGTTACAGTTTTTTGTTAGTCGGGGTATTCCAACCGCCATTGCTTCGGCCTCGCCCATGAGCCTGATTGAAGTCGTAGTTGATCGACTGGGCATTCGGGATGCGCTGACGCTCTGGCATTCGGCCACGCTGGAAGCTCGCAACAAACCGGCCCCCGATGTGTATCTGGGCACGGCCCGCAAACTGCATGTATCACCCGCAAACTGCGTAACGTTTGAAGATTCGGGTAGTGGTCTGATGTCGGCTTATTCGGCTGGCATGCGTACCGTAGCCGTACCAGCAGCCTTCGAGTATGGTGACCCCAAATTCGATATTGCTGACCTGATTATACCATCGCTGACCGCGTTTACGGACGATGCCTTGAGTCTGTTGCAGACCAAAGATCAATATTCCTAATTTCCTAAACCGTGCCTTGCGCACCCTAGACCGTATGAGAATTTATCAACTGGATGCCTTTACCGACAAGCTGTTTGCTGGCAATCCGGCGGCTGTTGTGCCGCTGGCCGCGTGGCTACCCGATGAGCAGATGCAGCGGATAGCCGCCGAAAATAACCTGGCGGAAACGGCTTTTTATGTAAAGACCGACGAGGAAAATACGTACCATATTCGCTGGTTCACGCCCACGGTGGAAGTCGACCTATGCGGCCATGCAACCCTGGCAACGGGTTATGTCGTATTTTTTCTGGAAAACGATTTACCCACCAACGATCAGATATTTTTTAACTCCCGCAGCGGGTTGTTAAAAGTGTGCCGTGGCGAAAATGGCTGGCTTACACTCGACTTCCCGGCCGATCCGGTACACAAAGCGAACGTACAACCACCCGCCCTGATCGCCAGTATGGGCGAAAAACCAGTTGGCATTTTTAAAGGGAAAACCGATTACATGCTGGTCTACGAAACACAGGCCCAGATCGAAGCCCTGCAACCGGATTTTCGGGAAATGAGCAGCGTGCCGGCCCGGGGAGTGATTGTCACCGCACCGGGGCAAGAGAACCAGGGCGAAACGGTCGATTTTGTGTCGCGGTTTTTCGGTCCCCAGTCGGGTATCGATGAAGATCCTGTGACGGGTTCTGCCCATACGACGCTGGTTCCCTATTGGGCTGAAAGACTCGGCAAAACGGAACTGACGGCCCGTCAGCTCTCCAAACGGGGCGGCTACCTGCATTGCAAATTGAACTACGATGGCGAAAATCCCGCCCGAGTTGATATATCGGGGCAAGTACAACTATACCTGACGGGTGAAATTCATTTGTAATCTATAGCTCTACTCGTGTTGATGCTTCGCCCGGAACTGGGATGGCCTCCGGGTGAGGCATCAATAGCTGATCAATTTGCTAATTTTAATTTGTAATAAATCTAAACAAGATTACCTTTGCTGTCGTAAACGACTTACGTGAATGACTGCCGAGTTCACCTTTTCTGAAAACGCTGGTGCTTCGAGTGATGCCAAACCACTCCTACAGATTAACCCGTTCCTGAGTCAGGAATGTGTGCTGAAAAAATGTTGCAAGAAATATAAGAAAGGGAAACGCTGCAAAAAGTGTCCTGATTGATAGCGGGAATCGCTTTATACTTGGCTGGACTCCGGTCGGGTTCATTCTTTTCTCTCCTTTGTGAACCCATTCCCCGCCTTTGTTGTCATCAGGATAGATGCATCTCTATCTTCATATCCCGTTCTGCAAGCAAGCCTGCCACTACTGCGATTTCCATTTTAGCACCAGTCTGGGACAAAAATCAGCACTGGTTGATGCGCTCTGCGCCGAGATCGCACGACAAAAAAACTACCTGTCCAACCGAACGCTCGAAACCATCTATTTTGGCGGAGGAACGCCCTCGTTGCTTACGGAGAGCGAATTGCAACAGATCTTTACCGTCATACACACGCACTTCACGGTATCTCCCACCGCCGAAATAACACTCGAGGGCAACCCCGACGATCTGAATGGGGAGAAGCTCACGATGCTGCGAGCCTACGTTAATCGCTTAAGCATTGGCATACAGACGTTCGATGAAGCCACCCTCCGCTGGATGAACCGTGCCCACACGGCAACTGAGGCCGAGACCTGTGTTCGGCTGGCTCGGGAAGCGGGTTTTGAAAACATAAGCGTCGATCTGATTTACGGAATTCCAGATAGAGATCCGGCACGTTGGCAGCTCGATTTGCAAAAGGTCCTTGCGCTCGATGTGCCCCATCTTTCGGCCTATGCGCTGACCATTGAACCTGATACCGCTTTTGGTCGCTGGCAGAAAAAGGGCAAACTGCCTCCCGCCGATGAAGACAGTGCCGCCGAGCAATTTGAGGAGTTAACCAAGGCGCTGACTGAAGCAAATTACGATCATTACGAAATCTCCAATTTTGCCAAACCCGATCAGTACGCCCGGCACAACAGCGCCTACTGGCAACGTCGTTCTTACCTGGGTATTGGTCCAAGTGCGCACTCCTATAACGGTCATTCCCGGCAATATAATGTAGCGAATAATAGCCGCTACATAGCTGCTATCAGGCAGGGGGAACTCCCGGCTACGGTCGAAACGCTGACGATTGCCGACCAGGTAAACGAGTATTTATTAACCGGTCTCCGCACCCGATGGGGTTGTTCGCTACACGAACTTAATGCGTTGTTAGCGAGTGACTTTGCTGAAAAACAGGCCCGCGACCTTGCGGCTATGTATGCAACCGGCTGGCTTTCACGCACGGATGATCACTTATTGCTGACCCCAGCGGGCAAGCTTTTTGCCGATCGGGTGGCCGCTACCTTGTTTGTTGAGGAGTAGACGTGACGCTTTTTCATAATTTACCCGTTAATTCGTGAAAAGCTCGGGTTTACAGCCGCCAGCATACTATTTTCGCGGTAAGACCCATCATCTATGAACCCGCAACGTCCGGTAAACACTTTTCGCACGTCTCCTGCGCCAACACCCAGGCCGAAGGCGGCCAATTCGTCTGCCCAACGGACGCAGCCAGCCGGTCGGAAAGCCGCTCTGGAGAAGAGAGCGTCGTCAGGTAAGTGGCAGCAGGCACGTCGATTCATCCGCGAACGGCCACTGTTGGAGCGTGCTTACTGGTTGGCAATTAAAGCCTTCCTTTGGCTGTTTTTTGGTTCATTCGGCTATGTGATTGTCTTGAAATACGTGCCCGTCTGGGTAACACCGCTGATCGTTTCGCGCTGGATAGATACCTTCGGCACCGACGAAAGCAGTCAGGTGTACAAGAAATGGCGCCCCTACGATAAAATCAGTAAAGAGGCCGCACTGGCCGTTGTATCATCGGAGGATCAGGCTTTTCCCACCCATTGGGGGTTTGACTTCGACGAGATTCAGGATGCCATCAAGGAAAACCAGACCCGTAAACGACCGCGGGGGGCCAGCACAATTTCACAGCAGGTAGCCAAAAATGTATTTCTCTGGAATGGGCGCAGCTACCTCCGCAAAGGACTGGAAGTGTATTTTACGGCCCTGATCGAGTTGATCTGGGGTAAAAAACGTATTCTGGAAGTGTACCTGAACGTGGCCGAAACGGGACCGATGACGTTTGGCGTCGAAGCGGCTTCGCAACGTTATTATGGCCACTCGTCGGCCACTCTCTCCCGCGATGAAGCCGCCCGGATTGCGGCCGTTCTGCCCAATCCACGCTTGTTCTCCATCAAAAAGCCATCGGCCTATATTCAGCGCCGAACGCGTCAAATTGCCCGACAGATGCGCTACCTGGGTGGCCAGAAATACATCCGGAATCTGTAAGAAATTTAGCCGCGACAGTCTATAATTACCTGCTTAATAGGATTCATAATCAAACCGTAAGACGTCAATTAGGGCGCCATTGGTTGTCGTAGTGCGACTGTCTGGCAGATTAGCTGCGTTGTAGGTGTAGCTATATACCGTAGTTGTTCCATTGGCGTTGACGGCAGACAGGACATTATTCTGACTCAAATTAAGCGTGTTATCAATGCCGCCGTACAGCACAGAGAAGGGGCCAAAGGCTCCCGAGCCGGCGAATGGAAGAAACACCCCCGACGCAGGAATGATGAACACGCCATAAAACGGATTTGGTTTATCATCGAATGTATACGTGGTGCTGGTTACCCGGCTGTAAACGGGAGGAGCTGTTGGAGACCCACCCGAAGCGTATACGGTAAAGGTCTCGTAGGAAGATGTCAGGTTATGGCCAGTAAAGGTAAATGAACCTCCGCCGGTGGACCGAAGCCCTCCTACACTAATTCCTTTATTATAGCTCGATACCTGATTGGCGGAGTTGTATTGGAGTGATACGCTGAACGTGGACGGCATGTTGGCCAATTCCGATAATTGACCCGCTGCGTTGTACGAAAGGGTGTAAGTCTCCGAGTTTGACCCGCGCCGAACTTCCGCGTGCTGCACCTTAATCAGTCGGTTTTGGCCGTCGTACTCATATATTGTGTTTTCGACCGGTGCCACCGTGCTATCCGGCGACCGATACGCCAGAATGGAACGTAGCTTCCCCTGTCCATCATACGAAAATGTGTTAACCGTATTCATACTAGCCCTGCTGGTAACTTGTTGAGTTATGGTCTTCACGCGTAACCGATAGGCGCCGGGTGTTGCGATAAACAAGTGATCTTTGCAGCCCAGCAACTCAGCCACCATCAACAGACTGATCAATGCTACGTATAAACGGGTAGTAGTCATATAAGGTATGAGTAAACGCACAGGCTGATAACTCACTGTAAAGCATTGACAGTCAGAGAATGTTTGTATATGTAAAACGTTTGAGAAGCAGCGGCATGAAAACGAAAGTATTTGTAAATTTATATTTTTTATAAAAAAATATAGAGTTGCCGGGCGAGTTTAGGTAACGGTCGTATTAAGCCGAATGCCTGTTGTTGGGAGCCCAAAACACAAGCCGGTTACCTTACACGTCCCCGAAAACCAACTGCGTGAAATGTCACGCTGACTCGCCCCTAAGGAGAAGGGTACGCAGTTTCTTATCCAGGCAGACATAGTAAAAATGCCCCATAATGTTCCTTTTACAGAAAGATGAAAAAGGCACGCTTCACACGCATGATTCTACAGTATCTGCTTTTCCTGAACCAATAACAAGAATGCGACAATGAAACCATCAAGACGGAATTTTTTACAGTCGCTGGGACTTGGAGTCGCCAGTGTAGGGGTATCGCAGCAAGCCACGGCGGCTACACCCCTCAAGCCCAAGATGCCGAAGCCATCGGGCGACGAGCAGGTTTTGTTTGTTGGTGACAGCATTGCCATCGCCAATACGGAACACGGTAAAGTCAGAGGCTTTATTCTCCGGGGTATCTACCAGTTTTTAGGTATACCCTACGGAGCCGATACGTCAGGAAAGAACCGATTTATGCCCCCGCAGAAGCCCACACCCTGGACGGATATTCGGCCCGCTCTCTGGTGGGGGAATTCGGCGCCCCAGATCATGGAAAAACGGTACGCCAATCCCTACGCGTCGTTCGTTGACCATTGGAACTACGACGATGTGTCGGAAGACTGTCTGAAACTGAACGTGTGGACGCCTGCTCTGGATAACCAAAAACGGCCCCAGGAACGCCTGCCGGTCGTCGTCTGGCTACACGGGGGGGGCTTCGTGAACGGCAATGCGATTGAACAGGATGGGTATCATGGCGAAAACCTCGCTCGTCTGGGCAATGTCGTTTTCTGTTCGCTCAATCACCGGCTCGGTTCGCTGGGCTATACGCAACTGAGTGCGGCTGGTGGCGGCAACGAATCCGGCAATGTGGGTAATCTGGATATGGTGGCGGCCCTCGAATGGGTAAAACATAACATTGCCAACTTCGGCGGGGACCCTACTAAGGTAACCATCATTGGCCAGTCGGGGGGAGGAGCCAAGGTGACTACCCTGATGAACATGCCATCTGCCAAGGGACTATTTCACCGCGCCGTTGCGCTGAGCGGTAGCTCGCTGGCGGGCACCAATAAAGAGTATGCCGAAAAATTAGGGCTCAAGGTGATGGAGGAGGCTGGCTTAAAACCCGGCGAAATAGCCAAACTGCAACAGATTCCATGGCGTGAATACATTGACATTGCCAACCGAGCGGTCGAGAAAATGGCCGATGAAGCCAAACGGCTTGGTATTCAGCGGGGAGGATTTGCTCCCGTTGCAGATGGCGTGGCCTTGAATGCCGGCGCTTTCTTCAAAGACTCTAACCACTTCTCGGCGGATATTCCCCTGATGATCTGCTCAACGTTTCATGAGCAAAATCCCGACAGGACAGATGCCAGCCTGGAGCGCATTTCGCTGGCCGAAGTAAAAGAAAAAGTTAAACCCCGCTTTGGTGACAAGGCCGGTGAAATTGTGGATGCATACGCGAAGAATTTCCCGAAAGCGCGTCCGATCGAGATTTGGGCCCTGGTTGTTTCCAACCGAAAAAATGCCGTTGCTGCGGCCGACGCGAAAGCTTCGCAACAAAAAGCGCCCGTTTACCTGGCCTGGTTTGGCTGGCAGCCGCCGTTGTTCGACGGGCGAATGCGGGCTTTCCACTGCGATGATATCTGTTTCTGGTTTTATAATACCGATTTGATGCTTACCCATACGGGTGGAGGCAAAAGGCCCCGGGCTTTATCGGAAAAGATGGCGAACTCGTTTATTAATTTTGTGAAAACCGGAAATCCGAACGGGGGCGGGTTGCCCACCTGGAAACCCTACACCAGCCAAAATGGAGAAACCATGATTCTGGATGATATCCCGAGTCTGGCCAATGATCCAGACCGCGATGCCCGAAAAACATTGGTTTAACGAATGAATTAGCCTGGGAGTGGTTACGCGTATTTAAGTTGTTTAGGATTTTAAATTTTGTCAATAAACTAGTTAAGAATGGGTGTGTTTTTGTCATCCCGACGTAGGAGGGATCTTACCGTCGCCTGCGTCCGAAGATCCCTCCTACGTCAGGATGACAAAAACACGTTGTTTAAGTAAATCCTGAACAGCTTCAGTGTAAAACCAAATGAGAAAGCGTACTGTATCGGCCCTTTTCCGGACTAGTCTACCTGTATTCTTTTATTTTTTTTGCGGATCGGTCTTTGCGCAGACTACGCCTACATCGGTTGACGAGTCGGCCCAGACACCGTTCGAGCTCCGGAACGGTGATCGGGTTGTCTTTCTGGGGAATTCATTGTTCGAAGATGATTTTCAGTATGGCTATCTGGAGTTGGCCCTGACAACCCGCTGGCCCGATCGTAATGTTACCTACCGCAACCTTGGCTGGAGTGGAGACAATGTATTCGGCATTGCCCGAAGCACCATTACTAACCCGCCAACTGGCTACGACTTGTTGATGGAGCACATCACAAAAGCCCGGCCGACGGTTGTTTTTATTGGCTATGGCGGCATTGAAGCCCAGGACGGGGAAGCGGGTCTGGCTACGTTCAGGGATGGATTAACGAAACTTATCGACAAAATTGATCAGCTTGGGGCAAGAACAGTGCTGCTATCGCCTATCCCAGTCCTGTCCGCCGACTCTACCCAAAACCTGTCGAAGCGCAATGCCATGCTGCAACGCTACGCAGCCACGATTGCAAAAACGGCTGACGAGCGGGGCAAACGGTTCGTCGATCTGTTCAGGCCGATTCAGGAAGTGAGTAAAACCACCGCGCTGACGGAAGATGGGGTTCACCTGAATGAAGTCGGCTATTATTACCTGGCGACTATTCTCGAAAACGGACTGGGCCTGGCCCCGCGAGCAAAGCCGGTGATGATCACGGTGGCCAAAACGGGTGCGGAGGCAGTAGCTCCGATTAAACTACTGGAAACCAATGCGAAAACAGATCCCCTGACCTTCACCCTTGATGAACCGTACCTACCCCTTCCGCTGCCGGTAAATGCAACCGGCGTAGACGCTGGGGGGCGGCAGGTTCTTAAAATAGCGGGCTTGAAAAAAGGAATCTATATGCTTTCGGCCGATAACGAGGAGATACTAACGGCTCCGGCCAATCAATGGGAAACGGGCGTCGACATCAGGCAGGGGCCCGCCTTCGAGCAGGTTCGTGAACTGCGGCACATGATCTTGAAAAAGAATGAGCTGTTTTTCTTTCAATACCGGCCGCTGAATACGACCTATATCCTCGGTATGCGCGCCTATGAGCAGGGGCGGCATGCCAAAGGGCTGGACGAGCAAAGTCTGATCATTAACTGGTTGGAAGGGCAAATTGCCACGAGTCGCGCTCCCAAGCCACGAGTAATCTATAAACTTACCCTTCTGAAGTAGAATGAACGTCATGAAAACGAGCTGGCCCGTGAAGTTCTTCCGCCGACTCATCCTTATTCCGGCTGCACTACTGCTCATCGCTTCGGCCAATCAGGGCGATCAGAAAGACAATCCCGATCCGGATGTGAAGCGGGAACTGGAGTCGTTTAAGGTTGCCGATGGTTTTGAGGTGACCCTGTTCGCGGCTGAACCGCTGGTAGCCAAGCCGATCCAGATGAACTGGGATGCCGACGGTCGCTTGTGGGTGGTGAGCAGCACGGCTTATCCCCATTTAAAAACGGGCGAGCAGGCGAATGACAAGATTTTCGTACTGGAAGATACGGACAGTGATGGCAGGGCCGATAAATCAACCATTTTTGCTGAAGGCCTGATTACCCCTACTGGAATTCTGCCCGGCGACGGGGGCGTTTATGTGGCCAATTCAACCGAAATCCTGCACTTTGCGGATACCGATGGCGACGGGAAAGCGGATAAAAAACGACGGATTCTAAACGGATTTGGCACGGCCGATACCCATCACCTGATTCACACGTTCCGCTGGGGACCGGAGGGCCTTCTGTATTTCAACCAGTCCATTTACATCTATAGCCACGTTGAAACGCCATCGGGCATCAAACGCCTAGAAGGGGGCGGAGTCTGGCAGCTGAACCCCAAAGACCGCGAACTGGATATTTACGCCAAAGGGCTGGTCAATCCGTGGGGCTTGCAGTTTGATCGCTGGGGGCAAACGTTTCTGACGGATGGGGCCGGTTTCGAAGGAATCAACTATGCGTTTCCGGGAGCCACTTTTCTTACATCGCCCGGTGCCGCCCGAATCCTGCGGGGGCTAAACCCAGGGCAACCCAAACATAGCGGCCTGGAGGTGATATCCGGTCGTCATTTACCCGAGTCCTGGCAAGGGAGTGTTATCACCAACGACTTCCGGGCCAACCGCATCAACCGGTTCAGGCTGGAAGAGCAGGGCAGTGGGTATGCCTCCAAGCAGGTCGAGGATTTATTATGGACAGATCATGTCGCTTTTCGGCCGGTCGACATCTCCGTTGGTCCGGATGGCGCTATCTACGTGGCCGATTGGTATAACCCGATCATCCAGCATGGCGAAGTGGATTTTCATGACCCACGACGGGATCATGAGCATGGCCGTATCTGGCGGATAGTTGCCAAAAACCGACCGCTGGTCAAGAAGCCGCTGTTAAGCAAAGCAAGCGTCAGCGCGTTGCTGGATGACCTGAAGTTGCCCGAAGACTGGACCCGTGCGCAGGCCAAACAGGTGCTGAAAGCCCACGGGGCTACGGAGGTCGTTCCGGCCCTCCAGAAATGGGTTCAGGGGCTTGATAAAACAGATACTGAGTACGAGCATAACCTGCTGGAAGCACTTTGGGTATACCAAACGCTTGAGGTGGTGAATGAGCCACTTCTTTTACAGCTTTTAAATGCCCAAAATCATAGGGCGCGGGCTGCTGCGTTGCGGGCGCTTGAACAATGGTACCCTACGTTACACAATGTGCCCGCTCTGCTGGCCAAAGCGGTAGCGGACAAACACCCCCAGGTTCGACTGGAAGCGGTCATTGCCCTTCGGAAAGTGCATACTGCCGAAGCCGCCCGCACGGCGTTGACAGTACTGGAAAGTCCGATGGATGAGTTTCTGGATTTTGCCTTGTGGCAAACCGTTCGTGAACTGGAACCCCTCTGGATGGCCCAGTTAAAGACCAGCCCCGACTACTTTGGCAATGCCCGAAAAACCACATTTGCGCTCAAGTCGGTGAGTAATTCTGTAGCGATTGCGCGCCTGGCTCAACTGTATCAGCAGGGTCAGATTCCGGAAGAATACCAGAAAGACGTACTCGGTTCGATAGCTAAATTCGGCAGCCCTGCCGATCTGGCTGTTCTTTTTGATCAGGCCGTGCAGGGGAAAGTCCAGACGAAATTCGTGGCTGCTCAACTGAGTGCGCTGGAGGAAGCCGCCCGACGGGGGGGGACGCCGACCGGGAATCTGACCAGGATTACTGGTTTTGTTGACAATGAGGACGAGACGATTTCGACAAGCGCTATCCGACTGATTGGGTTGTGGCATCTGAACGAGCAGAGTGGGACGCTGGGCAACCTGGCCAGGAAGGGAGATAAAAACACGCGCAAAGCGGCCCTTGGCGCCTTGGCTACGCTGCGTAATGACCAGGCTCATACGGCTATCGTCGCCATGACCAGCGGAAATAATCCCGCCGAGTTGAGGCTGGCTGCGGCTGCTCAACTGGTTTCAATGAATGCGCCCGAAGCCGCCCGGATTGGGGCCGACCTTTTACGGACGTTACCGGCACAAACCGATGCTACCGAGCTTGTTCAGGCATTTATTACCAACAAAACGGCCGCACGGCCGCTCGCCGACGAGTTGGCGGCCCGAAAAATTCCCGAGAGCCGGGCAAAGCAGGTGCGGCAGTTTTTGCAGCGTAACCTGCCCGCCAATCGACGTAACGCTGACGATGTGAAATTGCTCACGCAGGCCCTGGAAGCATCTGGCGGGGTTCTATTGCCTGAAAAAATGCCGCAGGAGCTAACGGACCAGGAAATTGCCAACCTGGCTAAAACTGTCAAAGAAACTGCAGATCCTGTTAAAGGTGAGTTAGTCTTTCGACAAAGCAATTTGAGTTGCCTGACCTGCCATGCCATAGGTGGAGCCGGTGGTCGTATTGGGCCGGACCTGAGTAGCCTGGGTACGAGTTCGCCATCCGAAACCATTATCCGGTCCATTCTGTACCCAAATCAATCCATAAAAGAAGGATTCGAGTTACAGCGGGTAGCCAAAAAAGATGGGAGCGAGCTGATGGGGTATCTGGTGAGTAATGGCACGTCTGAAGTGGTGGTGCGCGATGTGAGTGGCCTGGAGGTTTCCATTCCCAAAAGCCAGATCAATTCCATTGAAAAAGTACCCGGCTCGCTGATGCCTCCGGGCCTGACGGCTGGTTTGGATAAAGAAGCCTTCGTCAATCTCGTTGGCTTCCTGTCCAAAATGGGTGAATCGGGAAAATTTCGCGTGCCCACCGCGCGGTTCGTGCGTCGCTGGAGCACCGTTACGGCGACTAAGGAACTGGCCCGGAAAGTCGCAGCGGAAGGGCCCGGCTACATGACAAAGGAAAACGCGAAAGTGTCCTGGCAACCCGCTTACAGCAAGGTTTCCGGCGATCTTCCGGTCGATGAGCTGCCGATTGTTGAGGTTGCTTCCGGTAAGCGGCTTAGTTTTGTCCGGTTCGATATTGACGTAGTTAGCAAAGGAAACGTGAAACTGATCATGAACCCAACAGCCGGGTTAAGCGCCTGGTCCGGGCAGAAGCCGCTCCAGTTGACCGAACACGGAGTGACGGAGGCTTTTTCACCGGGCGTTCATACCCTAACGATAGCCATCGACAGGCGTATGGACAAGAATAACGCCCTGAGCATCCAGCTCGTCGACGCAGAAAACGCACCGGCCCAAACAAGACTGGTCCTCGGGCGATGACGAAACGCAATGGTTTTTTTGTATCGTCTGCAAGCTCAGCTTATTATTTATTTGAGACCTGATACCCCTGTTTTGTTTAAGGTATGGTAACAGCTGCGTCATAGCTAGGCAATGTTGGCTAAGGATATTTGCGGGATTTTTTAACCCCCCAAATAATGGCCAACTTTACAAAGCTTTTTGTTTTATTTCTTCTTTTTTTCGTCCACGTTTCGAATGCCCAAACCAATCTGGCGGGTATTTCCGGACGAGTAACGGCCCAGGATGGGAAACCGCTGGAGATGGCTACAATTCAGGTCAAAAATGAATCGACCGGTTTTAAGGCTAATACTGTTTCCAACGAAAAAGGCGAATTTCGTCTGAAAGAATTACCGCTCGGCTCCCCTTATTCGATCACAGTTCAATTTGTCGGCATGGCGACTCAGTCCCAAACCGGCTTTGCGCTCAACCAGGGCGATCTGTTGCAGGTAGCGTTTAAACTGGCCGAAGCAAGCCAGGAACTGCAAACGGTCGTGATCTCGGCCACTTCATTACGCAACAAGATCGAAAACATCGGAACCGCAACGGCCATCACGTCGAAGGACATCAACCGCCTGCCCGTGAACGGCCGTAATTTTACGACTCTGGCCGACCTTTCGCCCTTGAGTACGGGAACCAGCCTGGGCGGCCAACTGGGATCGGCCACCAATTTCACCATCGACGGTATGGCGGCAAGGGGCACTATCTCCGGTGGACAACCCAGTGGAGCCTATTCGATTACGATGGAAGCTGTGCGCGAGTTTCAGGTGGTGACCAACCAATACGACGTTACCTACGGAAATGCAGGTGGCGGCACGATCAGCACCGTCACCAAATCAGGAACCAACAAGCTGAGTGGCAGTGCCTTTACGTTCCTGAGAACAAACTGGCTATCGAGTCCTTACGGACTGAATGAGCAAAAGAGAGACCTGCCCTTCAATACAGCTCAGTATGGGTTTTCGTTGGGTGGTCCCATCATCAAGGACAAACTACACTTCTTTGTTGCCTGGGATCGTCAGGCCAGTACACAACCGCTGTTGATCGCTCCCATTCAATCGACGGCCGATGTCCTGCGCTACAACGTTACGCAGGCAACCGAAGACAAATTTCTGAGTATTGCCCGCAGTAAATACGGCGTTGGCAACTCCCCGCAGTTCGGTCAGTTCACCCGCTTCAAAAATACACAGGCCCTCTTTGCCCGGATCGATTGGCAGATCAACGCCAAAAACCTGTTGACCATCCGCGACAATTATATCTATGATCTGGATAACCAGTCGGACGGCGACAACACGGCGATCAACATGTACGAGGTGTACAGCACCCGTAAAAGTGCCAATAACAGCTTAATGGCCTCACTGCGGACAACGATCAACCCGAAAGTGACCAATGAACTAAAACTACAGCATTTCTGGGAGTATAATAAACTATATGCCAACCCGCAATTGCCCGAAGCCAACATCCCAAGGGCAACCGTGGCGAATGTCCCTTCCGTTAGTCCGCTGGACTCAACCAAGACGTTGTATACGAGTATTCAGTTAGGCGGTCAGCGCTACGGGGGTGATTACTTCAATAATAACCTGATTCAGTTGGTCGACAACCTGTATGTAAATACCAATAAATTCAACTTCACATTCGGGGCTGGTCTGACGTTCACCAATCAAAATTCCATTTACGGAAGTGAAACGAATGGCCGTTTTTGGTATACCGGCTTAACCGCCTTCGAGAATCTGGCTCCTTATCGGTTCACACGGGACGTTTATCTGAGCAGCAACCCGAATATCAAATTCAATATTCTGGTGCCGAACTTGTACGCTCAGGCACAAACGACGGTTGGTCCGGGTATAAACCTTACCGCCGGCATCCGGGTCGACTATACCGATTACCTGCGCACCGCCAATTTTAACCAGACGGTATACAACACCCTCGGATTGCGAACTGATAACAAACTGGCTACCCTACAGGTGCAGCCTCGTGCGCAGGCAACCTGGGATATTCGTCAGGATGGGAAAGACATCATTCGGGTAGGGGGGGGTATTCTTGGTTCGGCCCTGAACCCATATTCCATGATCAACAACATGTTGTTTGATGGCAGTCACATTGCCAGCATCGACGTAACCGGAAATTTAGTGCCCACGCCAAATTTCCCCGCCTACCGCAATAATCCGGCTTCTGCCCCCGGTGTTGATCTGGTCAACAACGCCAGCGTGCCCAAACTCTATACCATCAACATGAATGGTAAGGACGCCAAAGTGCCTACCGTTTATAAAATCAATGCGTCGTATAGCCACTTCTTCACACCTAATTTCAGAATGAGTATTGCGGGCTACATGTCTTTTGCCCGGAATAACTACACGTACATCGATAAAAACATGGTCGATCAGCCGTATTTTACGCTGTCACGGGAAGGGAACCGGCCCGTTTACGTGCCTGCATCGACCATAAACGTTTCCAATGGCTCACAGGACTGGACACTGGGCCGTAAGACAAACGAGGTTGGTCGCGTGCTGGAACTGGAAAGTCTGGGTAAAGTCAATCAGGCCGCCGTTGTCGTCGATGGTAACTACCGGTATTTCAAGGATGGAGAGATTGCGTTTTCGTACACCTGGAACCAGACGAAGGATAATACTTCCTACAACGGAAACGTAGCCAATACTGCCACTCTGGTTCAGTATACTGCTGGCGATCAGCGCATATTGAACCAAATGAATTATTCGGATAACCACTTTCGGACTAAGATCGTCGTGTACGGTAATACGCCCAGCTTCTACGGCTTCAATTTAGGTTTCCGCTTTTCGGGCTTGAGCGGTACGCGCTATTCGATGATTGTGAACGGCAACATCAACGGCGATTTTGTGGAAACAAACGATCTGGCTTTTGTGTATGATCCCAACAGCGCCGAAACGCCCCAATACCTGAGAGATGGCATCAATGCTATCCTGAACAACCCGAATGTGGAAAAAAGTGCGAAAGACTATATCCGGAATAGCTTCGGGAAGGTGGCCGAGAGAAATGGGGGTGTCAACCCTTTTTACGGAACGGTCGATCTGCGGTTGACCTACAAAATCAAGACGCTCAAGAAACAGTACCTCGAACTGTCTGGCGATTTATTCAACACCGCCAACCTTATCAATAAGTCGTGGGGAGTTAACCATGCATTAGGCGCCACATCGTTGCTGTCCAGATCAGGTTTCGATACCACCACGAACAACTACAAGTACGTTGTCAATACCAACGCGGGCGTGTCTGGCCTGAGTGGCAGTCCCTACCAATTCCAGATTGGTGCCCGGTATGGATTCTAATTGAAGAGCCCGGTTCCGTCAGGAGGAGGGATAGTACTGAAAGGAGGTTTCCCGTAGCGGGCAGCCTCCTTTTTTGGTTTTGCAGGTGTGCGGTCAGATCCTTCTGGCAGCACCAAACGGTGAGTAGGTAGCCAATAAGCGAACGGTCTCCTTCCTGGGTATTCATAAACTAATCTTAAAACTCGCCAGGGCAAAGGGGAGAGTTTTTTGTGAGTCCAATTCTAGGAACCTGCGCCTGGTCGATGTAGGGCAAACGATAACGAGGATGTGTATAGAAAGCCACCCAGTTCCAGAACTGGGCTCCATCTCGTCTAAACGTTCTGTATAATAAGGTATCGGCCGTGTTCGGGTAACAATGTTTAAATCGCTTAAACCGAGCTTCGACTTTGGAAAAAGAGGTATGGCCTTTCCAGGACCAGTTTTCATTTATGTGAAATTCACCGTGCACCGTAGTGTACCCGTAGTAAGAAATATTGTCGTATGGAATCCAGGATAGAAAAACTCGTCGGAATGTTAAGCTATAACTACACAAAACCAAGTAAAGGACAAGGGCTACCGGAGGCCAAATCCATTGTCTGTTTCTCATAGTACGACCTTAATTACACACGTCAGACTGACAAACTTGCTCATAGTTGACCTGGCAACCAGCGGGTTTGTACTGTAAGAATAACATCAAAAAATCATAAATTATACGTTAATTTTGTAAGGTATGTTTATGCATTCATTTTAGGTGAGTCGGCAGGAATTGCGCATGCCTGGGAATGCAGAATCAGTACACACTGGAATAAGATCTTAGCTTAAGCGCATTATATTAACGAAGTGGACGAACTGCAACTTTGGACCGCTTTTCAGTCGGGAGATGAGGATGCGTACACGCAGCTTTATCAACTACACGTTCGGGCGATGTACCGTTATGGTATGAGTCTGGTAGCGGCTTCGGAAGCCTTCGTACTGGATTGTGTGCACGATGTATTTACGGAGATCTGGGTAAAACGAACCCGGCTCGCGATACCGACCAATGTCCGGCACTATTTATTGAAAGCCCTTAAAATTCGAATCCTCCACCTACTCGAACGCAAGGAACATCCGGTTCAGTCATTGACCGAAAGGGATTACGATGCGCTCTGGACGGAGCCTAACGATCTGGAGCTTCTGGAAGAACTGGAGGCCGCCAATTCCCGCAAAGAACGCTTACAGCGACTTATCGATCAGTTGCCGCCCCGCCAGCAGGAAGCGCTTAAACTGCGCTTCGTTGAAAACATGAATTACAACCAGATTGGCGACGTAATGGATGTCAACCACCAGTCGGCCAAAAATCTGGTATTCAGGGCCGTCGAGAAGCTCCGGGGCTGGATTATTCTGCCTTTTTTAACTTTTATAATTTTTTTTATAAATAAGTGAGTACGTTTTCGCATTCTCGTCATCTACTGACAAACCCAGTAGATTTTGCAGCACGATTACGATCACTTTTCATCCGCTGATTTTTTAACCGACGACTTTTTCGTTGAGCATCAACTGGCACCAACACCCCAGTCGACAACATTCTGGGAGGCTTGGTCCAGGGAGCATTCTCAGGAGCAATGGCGGCAGGCGGTGAGTCTGTTAGAGGCTATTCGGCTGGGGCTCGATGCGTATGCCCAGACCCATCTGCCGGAAGAAACGATTCGTCAACTACTCATCCGAATTCAGCAGACGAATGCTCAGTCAATCAAAGCAACGGTTCCTGTGAGTCGGTTTGTCTGGGTCAGGTGGGTGGCGGCAGCCTCGGTTGGTCTGGCAATGGGTATCTGGTGGCTGACCAGGTATACGGCAACACCTTACGAGCAACGATTGGCGACACTGACAAAAACGGTCACCGAAAAAGTCAATACGACCGACCAGCCCCAGCTCGTTCGTTTACCCGATCAATCGGTTGTCTCGCTAAACCCAAACAGCCGCTTAAGTTACACGACTGATTTTGGCCAGAAAAACCGGCTGGTGTATCTGTCCGGCGAAGCCACCTTTGCGGTGACAAAAGACACCCAGAAACCGTTTCTGGTACTGGCGAATGAGTTGGTTACGAAGGTGGTCGGGACGAAGTTTAGTATAAGGGCTTTTTCCCGGGAAGACCAGGTTCGGGTTCAGGTGCTTTCGGGACAGGTGTCGGTTTATCGCGATCACGCCAATTCCGCACGCGTACACCAGAAAGGGGTTCTGCTGCTGCCAAACCAGCAGGTCGTATTTATCCGGAAAACGGACCGGTTCGATAAATCTCTGGTCAGCCAGCCATCCCTTATAAGGCCTCCAAATCGCACCAAGCAATCCGCAGCGTTTGTCTACAATGAAACGCCGATTTCTCAGGTTCTGAAGGACGTAAAAGAAGCCTATGGTATTGACATTCTCTACAATAAAGAAGCGCTTATTGATTGCCAGTTAACCTCATCAATGGATGGTCTGTCCTTTGACCAGAAGTTGCTGATCATTTGTAAAACGGTTGGGGCAACCTACGATATCATTGATGGCCAGGTGGTTATCAATGGTGGGAGTTGCCAGTAAACCATTTTGGATCACCTCGTTCCTCTACCACTTACATGATTATCATCCCTACCGCCTATGGACCAGTAACCAATGCTATGCGTTAACCCGATCTGAAAAAGCCAATGGTGCTTGCTCCACCATTGGCCCAACGGTTCCCTTCCTGCAACAGCCTGCTATGGGCTGAAGGGAATTGCTTTGCCCGCTTTCAAACTGACAAAACCAATCAAAATTATGAAAAAAGTTAACCCTTACTTATTAAGGTGTATGAAAGGTACGTTCTTCCAGCTAATGCTGGCGCTAACCTTCGCCGGTGTGTCGTGGGCCGACGACGCATCGGGTCAGGAAATGCTGGATCGCCGGGTCAGCCTGAGCATTCAGCATGAGTCAATCAAAACTGTTCTGCACAGTATTGAAAAAGCCGCTAACGTTAAGTTTTCCTATAGTCCCCAAATTGTCCGCTCGAAACAACTCGTTTCAATGCGGGTGCAGAACAGTACGTTAAAAGATGTACTGGAGAAACTGCTGGTTCCTTTGCAGGTCAGTTTTAGCATTTCCGGCGATCAGATTATCCTGGCCCGCACGGCGGCCTCTTCCGTTACTATCGAGATGGGTGACCCCAACGGTGGCCTGGAAGCGCCAGCCGATCGAACCATCTCCGGCGTTGTTTCGGACGAAAAAGGCGAAGGGCTGCCCGGCGTAAGTGTGGTTGTCAAGGGAGCCACGCGGGGTTCGGTCACGGATGCGTCAGGTTCCTTTAAACTGACCATTCCCGATGGGCCTCAGACGCTGGTGTTTAGCTTTGTTGGCTTTACGACCCAGGAAGTCCCGATCAGCAATCAGACAACGCTGAACGTACAGTTGAAGCCCGATGTGAAATCCATCAACGAAGTTGTGGTCGTCGGGTACGGATCACTCAGCCGGAAGGAAGTGACCAGCGCGGTTACCCACTTGTCATCCGGCGATCTGCTTCGGGTTGGTAGCAATAGCCCGTTGATGGCGATTCAGGGAAAGGTAGCCGGTTTATCCGTGACCAACACCGCGGCCGGCGATCCTAACTCAACGCCCAACATCCAGTTGCGTGGGGTTTCTTCGCGCAGCGCCGGGCTGGGACCCCTGTTTGTTATCAATGGTGTACCGGGGGGTAATCTGGATAATATCAACCAGAATGAAATCGAATCCATCGACGTTCTGAAGGGTGGGGCGGCCTCTGCCATTTACGGAACCCGGGGTAGTAACGGGGTCATTGTGGTGACGACGAAAAAAGGATCGTCGGAGTCCCGCATTTTTTATGATGGCTACAGCTCATTCGATTACGTTACCAACAAACTGTCGGTCCTTTCCCACGATGCGTTTCTGGCTAACAAACGGGGGGTAGATCTGGGAGGCAATACCGACTGGACGAAAGCGGTTAGCCGTAGTCCGGCTTTTTCGCAAAAACATACGTTGCAGTTTTCCGGCGGCAATGGAAAGACGAACTATTTTACGTCGCTGGATTATCGGAATGCGAAGGGGATTGACCTACGCTCCGCCAAGCAGGAATATGGTGGCCGGGTAAACATCAACCATACGTCGACCAATAATTTATACGCCATTACCTTCAGTGCAGCGCCCCGCTATGCCAAAACCAGCGGAGCCGATTATGGCGGATTTAACTACGCCCTGACGCTCAACCCCACGCAGCCTCTGTACGACAACACGGGTAAATACGCGTACATCAACAATGGCTTTTTTGCCAACAATCCGGTTGAGGCCGCCAAGAATGTTTTGTCAGGGCAGGAGATAAAATACCTGGATCTAAACACGTCGTTCAAACTGAATCTGCTCGATAACTTATCGACAGTCGTGACGCTGGGCGAAGTAAGTTCATCCTTCCGGAATGAGAATTTCAGCCCCTCAACGCTGACGACGGTGATTAATGGGACGAAGCGCAACACGGCTTCTCAATCCCTGGATGAGAACGATCAGAAGAGTTTCGAATGGATAGGCAACTACGCCCTGGAGACCGGTAAACATTCCTTTAAGCTGCTGGGCGGGTATTCGTACCAGGCGTTCATGTCATCGGGCTTTAATGCCTCTAACGAAAACTTGCCTTCGGATGTTCTGACGTACAACAACTTGGGGTCTGGTCTGTGGAACCTGGAAAAGGGCATCAACAACGTAGGGTCCTACCGGAACAGCTCTAAGCTGGCGGCCTTTTTTGGTCGGATAAACTACGATTATGATCAGAAATACTACTTCTCGGCCAGTCTTCGCCGGGAGGGGTCGTCCAAATTCGGGTACGATAACAAATGGGGCTATTTCCCGGCAGCATCGGTCGGCTGGCGCATTACCCAGGAGAAATTCGGACAGGGAATCGGTTGGCTGAACGAGTTGAAACTACGGGCGGATTATGGGGTGACCGGTAATCAGGACTTTGGAAATTACTTGTCGCTGGATACCTATGGTGGGTACGGCTATTACCTGTACAACAATACATCGTACCAGGTGTGGGGACCAAGCCAGAACACGAACTACGACCTGCGCTGGGAAAAAGCGATCAACGTCAACGTTGGTCTTGACTTCGACCTCTTCAAAAACAGCCGGCTAACCGGTAGTTTGAATTATTACGTTCGTACGAACAAGGATTTGCTGGGCTCGTATAATGTGCCCAACCCGCCCAACGTGCAGGGGTCTACCTTCGCGAACGTAGGGACGATGCAGAACTCGGGCCTGGAAATCCAGTTGAGTGCGGCCGTTGTCAGCCAAAAAGACTTTACCTACAATCTGGCCTTTACCGGAGCGACCAACAGCAACAAGTTTGTCAATTTCTCCAACGATGCCTACAAAGGACAAAACTACATCGACGTGTTGGGGATGCCCGCACCGGGTAGTCCGGGGAACATCCAGCGCCTGCAGGAAAACACCCGGATCGGCAGTTTTTATATGTTGAAGTCGGCCGGGGTAGATGAGACGGGTGCGTTACTGGTTTATAACAAGGCGGGCGACGTGATCATGGCCAACAAAGCGACCAATGACGATAAGCAATTTGTCGGCAATGGCTTGCCCCAGTTTACGGCGGGCCTGACCAACAGCTTCAAGTATAAGAAGTGGGATTTGACCGTTTTTCTGCGGGGGGCGTTTGGCTACAAATTATTCAACACCTACGCCTTTTACTTGGGAACACCAGCCACCCAGCAGAATGCCAATACGCTGACCTCGGCCTATGACGGCGGCAAGTACTCGAAACTGACCAATGCCGCTACGTATTCTTCTTTGTCGGATTACTTCCTGGAGTCGGGTAGTTTCGTCAAAATTGACAATGTGATGCTGAGCTATACCCAGCCGCTGACGGTTAAGTTTCTGCGCTCGGTACGGGTTTACGCCACCACCCGCAACCTGAAGACCTTCACCAAATTTACGGGCGGAGATCCTGACTTAATTCAGACCAACGGCTTGTATCCGGGGGTTAATCAGCGTGTCGATAGTAATGGAAATACCGTCGGGACGATCAATTATTTCCCATCAACGACGCAACTCCTGCTGGGCCTGCAACTCACGTTTTAACCTTACTACGACATAACCAATGAAAGGGAATCATATTTTTACTAGTTTTCTGGTCAGGGTTTCGGCCTCCTTTATTCTGCTGATGGCGGTGGGGTGTACCAACCTGGATGAAGTCCTGTACGACAAAATCACTTCCGAGAATTTCCTGCAGACCAAGAACGATGTCATTCGGGATTTTCTGCGGCCATTTGAGCACAGCTACTGGACCATTCAGGGCGGCTCAACCTTCATGCTTCAGGAAAATAGTACCGACGAGCTGATGACGGCTAACCGCCAGGGGGACTGGTTCGATGGGGGGCAATACCAGCGGGTTCATAACCACACCTGGACCCCCAACGATGGCTATACCACCGATGCCTGGAATGCCCTTTATGGGGGTGTTACCCTGGCAACGAATACGCTGGAGGATTTGCAGGGCATTACAGATCCCGGCAAATTCGATATGAGTCAGGCCGAACTCGACGACATGATCGCTGAAGTGCGGACCCTCAGAGCGTGGCTTAACCTGCGACTGCTGGATTTCTACCGGAACATCGTTCTGGTGAAAAAAGTAAAAGGCGAATCGGCAGGCGGTCCACAGGTTTCACCGCAGGAAGCGTTTTCGTACATCGAACAGGAATTGAAGGAGTCTCTGCCCAAGCTACCGACCCGCCAAAGCCTGGGTGACAATGCCATTGGGCGCTGGACCCAGGGTGGGGCGGCCGCCTTGCTGGTTCGTCTGTACCTGAACGCCAAAGTGTATACGGGAACCGACCATTTTGCTGATTGTGCCGCTGTTTGTCAGGACATCATTGCTGGTAAGTATGGCACTTACGGGCTGGAAAAACGGTGGGATGCCCCCTTCGATTACACCAATCCGACCTCCGCAGAGGTAGTTTTTGGTTTTCCCGGCAGCTTTGGGCTAACCCACTGGCAGTACGATGGCGGTATGTATTTCTTCATGATGCCGGTCAACGCGCCCTATTATTTCGGATTCACGGACTTTGGTACGTCCAATCCTAAATATGCCTTACAGCCCGGCCGGGATGTCGATAGTACGGAGTATTCTTTTGCCCTGGGTAAACCGTATCTGAAGTTTAAAAAATACGCGGATGATTACCGGTTGAAAACCTACAGGAACCTGGGTAACAGCACCCGGGAAGGTATGTTTCTGTCGGGCTATCTGCCTTACATCAACACGAATGGCAAAGTCGATACCGTGCGTTCGACCAAAGGACCATACGCGCTGTTTCTTCGGGACCAGGTGGGTATGTTCTTGGACGCCAAGCCCGGCACTAAAATCGCCGATAAGGTGTCGAATATGAACCATGCCGACCAAAATTCGGGCCTTGTTCCGGTAAAGTATCCGTACTATCCGAGCAGTGATCCTAACAAAATTTCGTCGGCTTACGCTGAAATTCGACTGGCTGAAATTTATTATTCCCTGGCCGAATGCAAATACCGGGCGGGCGATAAAGCATCCGCGGCTACATTGCTGAATACGGTTCGGGCGCGTAACTACCCGGCGGGTTCACCTAGTCTGTACAAGCCCGACGGCAGTCAGTTGACCGATCAGGAGATGATCGATGAGTGGGGGCGTGAATTTTTGGTCGAAAGCCGTCGTCGCACGGATTTGATCCGGTGGGGCGTATTCAACTCGGGCACCTGGTGGGACAAGCAACCCGATGCTGATAACCACACCGCCATTTTTCCCATTGGACAGAATGTGCTGAACGTTTCGACACAATTGAAGCAAAACCCTGGATACTAACCGGAAAGGTTGTTGCTTACCCGAACGAAAAACGGCCGCCCCTGCTAGGGGCGGCCGTTTTTCGTTCGACAGAGAACGGATTTTATTTTTTTGCCGAAGCGATCAGGTCGTTGGCCATTTTTACGTAATCCGCATTTTTGGCTTCGCTCGCTAACGCAACCGTTTTTTCAGCGCTGGCAATCGCACTGGCTTTTTCTTTCAATTTCAGCTCAATCCGGGCTTTCAGCAACATCACCCAGAATGCTTTTGGATTTTGTTCCGTGGCTTTGGTTACCCAGCCAAGCGCTTGTTTCAAATCCCGGTTTGTGTCGTAATAATAGCTGGCAGCCTCGAAATAAGCCGGTTTATCCGATGCCATGGAAGCTTCGATGTTCTTCACGATCGTTTGATCGATATCGGCGGTGATGGTAACCGGAACGCGGGTTTTATCCCACATGATTTCCAGGACGGCCGAATTAGGCAGAATATCGGCGATGTTGATGGTAAACGTTTCTACTTTGTTCGCCAGCGTAGTCGGTTTCACCTGAACCCGTACGACTTCGTTTTCCTTTTTGTAGTCGCCCACGTTGGCACCCAGCGCCAGATCTTTGGAAAGCATAACTTCCCAGCTGTTTTTTCCGGGAATCGTGAACAGTCCGTAGGTGCCCGCTTTTACTTCTTTACCTTCCAGCTTCACATCCGATGAAAACGTGATTTTAGTGGTTGCATTGGCACCCGTCCGCCATACTTTATCGTAGGGCACCAGATCGCCAAAAATGGTTCGGCCTTTAACCGCTGGCCGGGAGTAGTCGAGCGTAATGTCGCCCAAGGCAAAACTCTGTTTGGTGGTCTGGGAAGGGCTGGCTGCGGGTACTTTAAGTTGAGCCTGAGCAACTGAGAGTGAACAAAGTGTGAGAAGAACAGCTACGGCAAGGGGTGTAAAACTTAGTCTCTTCATAATTGAGAAATGATGAATGTAATGCGTGTACGTTTGTTTTTTTGACGCCCAAAGGTACAGATTATTGAGCCTATTATGATTCGCAGGCTGTCAAGGAAGCGTAATTTTTGACTAGTCTATCGACTGAAGAAGTTAAGGCAACCCAGTTGGCTTGGACGGACCCGGAAATTTTTAACGCTGGCGTATAAACGTTTCTTTGCCTGTCATTTTTTGGAGCCTGTTTTGGTCGATGAGTAGGCCTGACCGACGCATGGGAGGTTTCAGTTAGCTAAACCAGTCCTGATGAGCATGTTGTAGACTCCGCTTTTTGTAAAGAAACGGTCATAAACAGGTACGCGGCAAGCGAATGATAGCGGTTGTCGCTTGGAAAGAATCAGAAAAGTCCCTGGCCCAGGAAATGCGGCAACGAAAGAGGCTTATTGTTCAGGATAAGAAAATAAACCAATCCTGCTAGTACTAAATAGCTGAACGCCAGCCACTTTTTCTTTTGCGCAAACTCCGCCGGGTGGTGGTAGTAATCATAAATCATGGAGGCCGATAAGCCCATGACCATCAGAAAGAACGAGAACACGCCAAAATCTGTTCGATAGAGACTCACCGACTGCATGAACTTTGCGCCCGACAGAATGTAAAGCAACCAGGCACCGAACCCTGCCCGATACAGGTAGACGCTCAACCGCCGGTCGTTTTTAAGGTCAAAAAGGTCGTCAGTGAATTTTTCAGACATGGCCGGTCTTTACGTTTGGCTGGTGAAAATACAAACTCTTTCCATTAAACGCAAAAACACAATGCTTGATTCACAACCGGTTGACACCGTTCAGGAATTTAAGACAATGCAGGTCGAGTTGGTTCGCGTCGACAATGCCTTTCATTTTGAAGCGCTTGGTGCCTCTGGCGTAGCCCAGCATATGGATGCCGCCACCGACATTGGTGGCCATAACGCGGGAGCCCGCCCGATGGAGATGTTGCTGATGGGCCTGGCTGGCTGCTCGGCTATCGACGTTGTCCTTATCCTGCAGAAACAGAAACAGGTGATCGACGACTTCCGGATGAAAGTTGACGGGTTACGGGAAAAAGACGCAACGCCATCGCCCTTCAAAAAGATTCACATTACGTACCTGCTCAAGGGACAGTTGGACGAAGTAAAGGTGAAACGCGCCATCGACCTTTCGATGGACAAATACTGTTCCGCGACTGCGCAGTTTCGCCCGTCCGCCGATATTACGTATTCGTTTGAGATTCAGGCCTGAGCAAACGTCTACTTACGTTACAGTGCACTGAACCCCTCCGCCTTTCGGGCGAGGGGTTTTATTTTTGTCGTAAAGTTTGCCTTACCCCTCGCGACTTACGACTTTTGTTTATGCAACAATACCACGATCTCCTACGCCATATTCTTGCCAATGGTTCGCGCAAAACAGACCGTACCGGCACTGGCACTATAAGTGTTTTTGGTTATCAAATGCGCTTCAACCTGCAGGATGGTTTCCCGCTGCTTACGACGAAGAAAGTACATACGAAGTCGATCATCCATGAATTGTTGTGGTTTATCAAGGGCGATACCAATATCAAGTACCTGAAAGACAATGGCGTGTCGATCTGGGATGAGTGGGCGGACGAGCATGGCGATTTAGGCCCCGTGTACGGCAAACAGTGGCGAAGCTGGCAGTCGAACGGACAGACGATCGACCAGTTGAGCGATGTGTTGAAACAGCTTAAAAACACGCCGGATTCGCGCCGGATGATCATTTCGGCCTGGAATCCCGCCGATGTACCCAGTATGGCTCTGCCCCCCTGTCATCTGTTGATGCAGTTTTATGTAGCGCCCCCGGACCCCGAAAAAGGAGAGACGTTAAACAAACTCTCCTGCCAGCTTTACCAACGCAGTGCCGACGTGTTTTTGGGCGTACCCTTCAACATTGCCAGCTACGCCTTACTGACAATGATGATTGCCCAGGAATGCGGCTACACAGCCCACGAATTCATCTGGACAGGCGGTGACACTCATTTATACCTGAACCACCTGGAACAGGTGGAAACCCAGCTCGCCCGCGACATCCGCCCACTGCCGACCATGCGGCTGAACCCGGCGGTGAAGTCCGTCTTCGACTTTACGTACGACGATTTCTCGCTCGACAATTACAATCCGCACCCGGCTATCAAAGCGCCGGTAGCTGTATAGCGTAGTGTGAAACGTGAAGCATACGGGGTATACGCTCTAGTCTTCACGTTTCATATTATTGAATCACCAGCTTCTGGTACTCTTTTTCAATCATGTTCTGTTCACTGCCTCTGTGGTATACGCTGGCGTAGTGGGACAATAAGCCAATGCCCCAGCCGATCATCGGAAAAATAGGCCAGGGAAAAAGAAGACCCGCGTGGTTTGTTGACCGAACGGCGAATGTGGTGAAGGCCCAAATGAGCCATAGCCCGGCATTACTAATCAGAAAAGAGTGCAGGTGAATACGAAAACCGACGCGGGCTTTCGCTTGTTTCCATAAAGAAGGGTCGCGTTGAGGAGCGGAATGGATCGGTGCCATGATCTTGATTTTTAGACAGGGTTAATAAACAGGTTTGTCTGTTTTGATGAAGCAAATATCCAGGTGCCCGGCGCTCGTTTTCTTTAAAATCTGACCAATTGCCAAACTGGCGGAGTGAATTAACCCATTATCATGACCAATTCCGAAATCGTCGACCTGCTTGAACTGACTGGCCGGTTGATGGAGCTTCACGACCGTGACGCCTTCAAGACACGTACTTTCCAGAGTGCCGCCTTTAACCTGGACAAATCCACGGCCGACCTGAGTAATCTGCCCGTTGACGAACTGGTTAAACTGCCCGGCGTTGGTAAATCCATAGCACAAAAAATCCGGGAGATAGCCGACACCGGACACTTGACAGACCTCGACGAGTTACTCGCCCAAACGCCCGAAGGTGTTCTGGACATGTTCCGTATAAAGGGATTGGGCATAAAAAAAGTCCGTACGCTCTGGCATGAGTTAGGCATTACCAACCTTCGGGATCTACAACTGGCGGGAGAGAGTGGCCAGATTGCCAAAATAAAAGGATTTGGGGCCAGTACGCAGGATAAAATCCTGGCGGCACTGGAGTTTTTGCAGGAGCAGCAGGGCAAGGTTCGGATGGATAAAGCCGCGATGATGGCTAACCTGCTCCACGACGAATTGGCAACGCATTTTGAGCGCGTTGAAATAAGCGGCCAGGTACGCCGGAAAGCGCAGGAGGTCGATGCCGTACAGCTGCTTATCCAAACCAGCGATCCGGTTTCGGCAATGGGTGTTCTGAACACGTTGCCGAATCTAACGCAGCACGAGGCCGAGTCGTCGCCGTTTGTCTGGCGGGGCCGACTGACTGGGTTCGATGTTCAGGTAGAATTGTTGTTTTATCCGGCCGAACAAATGAATCGGCAACTCTTCATTCATACCGCTGCCGACCCCCATTTGCTCCAGGCCGGAGCGGGCGGTATTCCGTTACTGCAGGTTGCTTACGCCAGTACACTGTCGGAGGTAGCGCATTCAGAAGACGTAACGGAAACGGAACGAGCCATTTACCAGCGGGCGGGCTTGCCCTATATCGTGCCCGAAATGCGGGAAGATGATTTTGCCTTTCGCTGGGCCAGTCGCCATACCAGCGAAGAACTGGTTACCTGGGACGATCTTCGGGGAACGCTTCATAACCACAGTACCTGGTCGGACGGGAAGCAGTCCGTGGCCGGTATGGCTGCGTACTGCCGGGAGCTTGGCCTGAGTTACTTCGGCATTGCCGACCACTCTAAGACAGCCTCTTATGCCGGTGGGCTAGACGCTGAACGGGTTCGTCAGCAACAGCTTGAGATTGACGAGCTGAACAAAGGGTTCGGGTTAGACTTCCGAATTTTCAAGGGTATCGAATCTGATATTCTGGGTGACGGTTCGCTCGATTACGATGACGCTACGCTGGCGACCTTCGACTACGTTGTGGCGTCGGTTCACCAGACGCTGACGATGACGCAGGAGAAAGCCACCACGCGCTTATTACGGGCCATTGAAAATCCTTATACAACGATCCTGGGCCATCCAACCGGCCGGTTACTGCTCGCCCGCGAAGGGTACCCGATTGATCATCGGGCCATTATCGACGCCTGTGCTGAACACAAAGTCATTATCGAAATCAATGCCAGTCCTTACCGGCTTGACATTGACTGGCACTGGATCGATTACGCCATGCAACAGGGCGTTATGCTAAGTATCAACCCCGACGCGCACGACCTGGTTGGATTACTGGACATGCATTATGGGGTAGCCGTTGGCCGGAAAGGCGGATTAACCAAAGCCATGACGTTCAATGCCCTGACACTGAACGAAATGAGTAGTTATTTCCAGGAAAGGCGGACTAAAAAGTAATTCTAGACAAATAAATAGCTAAATGTGAGAAAATTTCTCACATTTAGCTATTTATTTGTCTAGAATATAAGCGGTGATTCTCCATTTTATTAAAGTTGTCATGTTGATTGAATTTAGTCTCGCCAATTTTCTATCTATAAAGGACCGACAAACGTTACGCTTAGATGCGTCATCTATAAGTGAACATCGTGAACAGTTAATTAATGCTGGGCGCTATCAACTGATTCGAAGCGCGGTCGTGTATGGCGCTAATGCTAGTGGTAAGTCGAACGTGTTGAAAGCAATGGAGGTAATGAATCGGATTGTAACCACATCGGCAGCCCGTTCATCAACAGCCGAAATCGAGATCGAACCGTTTCAACTTAGTACCGAAACTGAGGGGAAACCAAGCTATTTTGAGATATTGTTTTTACTCGATAATTTACGCTATCGGTATGGCTTTGAAGTTGACCGGAAATCAGTAAAAGCCGAATGGTTATTTGTAGCTCGCAAAGAAAGGGAGAAGCCCTTATTTCTACGAGAAGCAGATAAAATTGAAGTATTTAAAGATTTTAAAGAAGGAAAAGGTTTAGAGGAAAGAACTCGTGATAATGCTTTGTTTCTAGCTATATGTGATCAATTTAATGGAATAGTAGCGAAGCAGATAATGATTTGGTTTAATCGGTGGTTGGTCGTTTCAGGTTTGGGACATGAAAGCTACCGAAAAATTCTTTTTCGTTTATTAGATGCACCAACAATACGGGAGCGTTTACTTAACCTGATGAGTCTGCTTAATTTAGGCTTTTCAGATATAATACTTCAAAAGGAAGAAATAGATGTTGAGAATGAATACTTGTCAAGATTTTCTGAAGAAAGCCAGCGAAAGATATTTGATTTAGTTAAAGGAGAATTTACGACAGGTATTAAGACTATTCATCAAAAGTATGATGACCGCAACAACTCAGTTGGAAATGTGATCTTTGATTTAGATACGAATGAGTCAGCAGGCACTAATAAGTTTTTTGATTTACTTGTCCCAATTTACTTAGTCTTATACGATGGGGGTATCATCATAGTCGATGAACTAGATGCTAAACTGCATCCGCTAATGACTCAGGCAATTATTCGTCTTTTCAATCAGCCTGAGCTAAATCCGAAAAATGCCCAGTTAATTTTTGCCACACATGATACTAACTTGCTGTCCGCTAAGCTGTTCCGGCGAGATCAAGTCTATTTTACTGAGAAAGATCAATATGGAGCGACATCCCTATACTCATTAGTTGAGTATCAGGAAGAAGATGGCACGAAAATACGTAAAGACCGTTCGTTTGAGGAGGATTATATTCAGGGACGCTATGGGGCCATTCCGTTCATCGGTGATTTATCGAAAATTGCGTCATAATGGCCCGGAAAGTAAAAATAGACAATGCTTTACGAAGCCGTTTCGACCGTCAGGAAAGTAGTCGTAAACAGAATAATAGAGTTAAGCGACGTTTCTTCCTAATTGTGTGTGAAGGTGCTAAAACGGAGCCTAATTATTTCAAAGGACTGGAAAAGAATCTGCCGCCCGGTGTTGTCAATACTATAGAACTAGCTATTGAAGGAGAGGGGCATAACACGTTAACCGTTATACAGGACGCGGTTGATGCTAAGGCGAGAATTGAAAAGCAGGGGCGAATTATTGATGAAGTTTGGGCCGTATTTGATAGAGATAGTTTTCCAGAAGCAAATTTTAATAATGCTATTTTTAAGAGTAAAGCTCTTAATGTCCATTGTGCCTGGACAAACGAGGCTTTTGAACTATGGTATCTACTCCATTTTCAGTTTTTCCAACATGGGATGTCTCGCACTGATTATAAAGGTGTTATTGAACGTGAATTGTCAAAGAAATTAAACCGGTCTTACAAATATCAGAAGAATAGTGAGGAAATGTTTTTACTCCTTCAACAGCATGGTGATATGAAGCAGGCCATAATTTGGGCAAAAAAGTTGGAAACTGTGTTCGCTGGCCGCACCGATTATGCAAATCATAACCCATGTACGAAGGTGCATGAATTAATTGAGAAATTATTATTTCCAGAAACAATAAGTATAAAGAATAAATAAGTAATTATATTTATAACTACTGGATAATATACTTAAGTAAATAATATCCTTTTGTCGCGTATGAATTAATAATCCGTTAAGGGGAGTCAGAAATAGGGTATATCGACCAGTTTACGCCTTTAGTCCATTAAGTATCAGCTTAATGGACTTTTTGCTTTTACGCCTTCTAACCACCAGCCTATGCGATTTTTACGTTTACTGTTGCTTTTCTCATCGTTGCTTAATGGGGCAATGGCCCAGCAAAAAAACAACTTAACAGGGGCCGCATCTATGTTTTCGGCAACGGGCTACGTTCGGGATGCGAAAACCGGTAAACCAATTCAGGGGGCCAATATTGTCGTACTGAACGTATCGAAAGGGTATGTGACTGCAAAGGATGGGTTCTATATTGTGCAACTGCCGCCCGGCAACTACATATTACGCTTCTCGCACGTGGGCTACCGCTCCAAACAGGATACGATTTCGCTGCAGAAAACGCTTTTCCGGGAAGTGACGATGGAAGACGATGCCAAAGATCTGGAAGAGGTCGTCGTAACGAGTGAGACACCCGACCGAAATGTTCGTAAAGTTGAAATAGGTGTCTCGCAACTCACCATTCGCAGTATCCGCCGGATTCCGCCCCTGATGGGCGAGGTTGACATTGTGCGTAGCCTGTTGCTGCTGCCGGGCGTAACAACGGTTGGCGAGGGCGCGCCGGGTTTCAACGTCCGGGGGGGGAGTGCCGACCAGAACCTCATTCTGTTCGATGAGGCTCCGGTGTTCAATTCAAGCCACTTGATGGGGTTCTTCTCCGTGTTCAATCCGGATGTCGTTCGTGACGTAACCCTGAATCGGGGCGGGGTAGCGGCTGCCTACGGGGGAAGGGCGTCGTCCGTGCTGGATGTGAAGATCAAAGAACCGGATGCTACCAAATGGAGCGTTAATGGCGGTATTGGTATCATCTCCAGTCGCTTAGGCGTCGAGGGGCCCATCATCAAAAACAAACTGTCCTTTCTGGCAGGGGCGCGGGCCTCGTTCAATGATTTTCTGTTTAAACTGGCTCCCCCAAATCTGAAAGGGACACAGGCCAATTTTTATGACCTGACGGCCAAACTCAAGTACCAGCCCAACGAAACGAATACGATCACGTTGACGGGCTACCTGGGTAAAGACATCTTTAAACTGGCTTCCGACTCCCTCTCCGGGCAGGAAATCAATGCCTCCTCAACCCGGTTCAACTACCAGACTGCGAACGCCGTACTGCGCTGGAATTACTTCATGAGCAAGCAGGTAAATCTGGCTACATCCGTCATCCTGAGCCGTTATCAGGCCGATCTGTCGTCTTCTGATTCATCAAACGCCTTTCAGTTAAAGTCGGGTGTCTGGCATCGTCAGCTAAAGTCAGACCTGACCTACACTCCCAATGAAACCCACCAGTGGCAGACAGGCGTCAGTGCGATTGCTTATCAGATTCAGCCCAATACCCGAATTCCGGGACCGTATTCCAACGTGCTGCCGGTTGACCTTGCCCGCGAGCAGGCCTATGAACTCGCAGCCTATGTTCAGGATGAGTGGAAGGTGAATTCGGCGGTGGCGATCATTGCCGGTCTGCGCTATTCCGAATTACTAAACCGGGGGCCCGCTACGGTACGTACTTACCAGGAAAATGGCCCCCGGGAGGATGAAACAGTTGCTTCGCGGCAAACGTACGGATCGGGGGAAACTTATCACACAACGGGTGGACTGGAACCCCGGCTGGCGGTACGCTGGTCGGTCAGTGAGGGAAAGGCCATCAAAGCGGGCTATAGCCGACTACGGCAGTACATTCAGCAGGTCACCAATACTACAGCCGCCCTGCCTACGTCGCGCTGGCACCTGAGCGATAGGTATACCAAACCCGTCATCGCCGACCAGTGGTCACTCGGCTATTTCAGTAATACCGCCGACAACGCCATTGAAGCATCGGGCGAAGTGTATTACAAGACGCTGACCAACGCCATCGATTACCGGGACGGAGCTGAATTACAACTGGCCGAAGCAGTTGAAACGCAGATTGTGCAGGGGAGTGGCCGGGCTTACGGATTTGAAGGGTTACTGCGGAAAAATAAAGGGCGCTGGACGGGTTTCATGAGCTATACCTACGCGCGTACCTTCCTGACCATGAACAGCCCCTACGCAAGCGAACGGGTCAACAGCGGGAATCCGTATCCGGCCAACTACGACAAGCCTCATACACTTAACGTCCTGGCTACGCACCGGCCAACGCCCTGGTTCAGTATGTCGTTGAACTTTACGTATAGCACGGGGCGCCCCACAACGCAGCCAGCGGCCGTTGCCCGGGTGGCTGGAATAGTCATCCCGATCTACCTGGACCGTAACCAGCAGCGCGTGCCGGATTATCACCGACTTGATTTTTCAATGACGTTCGAACAGAATCCGCTCAAGCACAAGAAAAACCAGAGCAGTTGGGTATTTTCGATATACAACGTGTATGCCCACAAAAATGCCTATTCCATCTTCTACAAGCTAAGCCCGGCCTCGTTTTCGGATGCTTATAAGCTGTCTATTTTCGGAACGGCTTTCCCATCACTGACCTACAACTTCAAATTCTGATGCGACGTTCTGTTTCCGTACTGGCTCAACTCGTGCTGTGTGTTCTCCTCCTGGTTTCGTGCGTAACAGAATTCCAGCCTGATCCGGTCAGCATTCCCCCATCCCTGATCATTGAAGGGCAGGTTACCGATCAACCCGGTCCGTATACGATCAAGCTCACCCGAACGGCCGACTACTCATACAAAAGCCTCAACCTGCTGGAAGCTGGCGCCACGGTCGTCATCGCCGACAACCTGGGGAATCAGGAAACCCTGCAGGAAATGTCGCCCGGTGGCACCTATCAGACCAGTGCAACGGGGATGCGGGGCGTGCCGGGGCGACGTTATACGCTCACGATTCAGACCCGATCCGGCAAACGGTATGTGTCGACACCGGAGGTTTTGCCCGCTGTGCCACCCATTAAAAAACTGTATTACGAATCCAGATATACGCCCACGACGACCGTCGCCGATGCCGAACAGACCTGGTCTGTTTATGTAGATTCGGACGATCCGGATACGCTGGGTAACTATTACAAATGGAGCTGGACGCATTATGAAATGGTGGCTGCATGCCGGAAAACATTCATACCTGCCCAAAATATCTACACGGGTATTTCATGCTGTTCGGAATGCTGGGATATTACCCGATGTTATAATTGCCTTACGCTTAACTCCGACGCCAATATTAACGGAAAGGCCATCAGCCGGCAATTTATTACCGATGTACCCTTTACGTCATTCAGTCGATACTACATAGAGGTTGAACAACAGGCCCTTAGCCGGAATGCCTATCAGTTCTGGAAGAGTGTGCGGCAGTTGACCAGCAATACGGGTGGCCTGTTCGATGCCGCTCCGTCGAGTGTGCAGGGGAATGTAACCTGCATCAGCGATCCCGGCGAACGGGTCTATGGGTATTTTGGGGCTGTTGGCGTTTCTGCAGGCTATTTATATGTAGACCGGAGCCAGGGCCAGGGCGGCCCCAAACTGGATTTCCCGACGGTGATACCCTACCCGACAACCCCACCCTGTATCGTGTGCGAAAATAACTTGTACCGCACACCCGTCAAGCCGCGCTGGTGGAGTTATTAATTGGTTTGGTGCGGTGTTGTAAATAGAATAGATTTGTGAAGCAATTACACTATGGCCTCCCCGGTAAACGTACTGATTCTGCAATTTGCCTCCATTGGCGATGTCGTTTTGACGTCGCCCGTTGTGCGTTGCCTGAAACAGCAACTGCCCAACGCCACCATTCATTTCTGCACCAGACAGGCGTATGCGCCCATCGTTGCCTACAATCCGTATATCACGCAGTCGTACTATTTACAGGATAGTTTGTATGCCCTGATCCGGCAACTCGGGGCTCAGCGGTTCGATTACGTCATTGATCTGCAAAACACGTTTGCCACCCGCCTGATCAAAGCCGCGCTGGGTTCGCGTTCCTATAGTGTTGAGAAACAGTTGTTTCGTACCTGGCTTTATGTCGGCTGGAAAATCAATGCGCTCCCTGATCAGCATGTTGTGGATCGCTATATGGCCACGGTGCTGCCCCTGGGGATCGAAAACGATGGGCGAGGGCTGGATTATTTCATTCCGTATAAAGATGAGGTTGAAGCCAGCTGGTTGCCAGAAACGCATCAGAATGACTACGTTGCCTATGCGATTGGTGGCAAGCACATGACCTGTCGATTGCCGCTGCTGCGGATGATTGAGTTATGCCTTAAAATCAATTACCCCATTGTCTTGCTGGGTGATAAGGAGGATCGTCAGGTCGGCGACGAAATAGTAAGAGCCATTGGGCATCAGCAGATTTATAACGCCTGTGGCCTGTTTAACCTCAACCAATCCGCTTCATTTTTACAACGGGCCCGGGTCGTTTTCAGTCACGATACAGGACTGATGCATATAGCCGCTGCCCTTAGAAAGAAAGTTTATTCTATTTGGGGGAGCACGACACCTCAGTTCGGCTTCTATCCCTATAAAACGGCCCACGTCCGGCTCGAAACACCGGGTTTGGGTTGCCGTCCCTGTTCTGCCACGGGCCTCGGTAACTGCCCGATGAAGCACTTCAAGTGCATGAATGATCTCTCGTTCGATTTTGACGTGAAAGAGTTGCGAACGAAAAAAAAGAACTTTGAGTGAGGTCTTGGTCGCTTGGAGCCCGTAAGCCAATACTAACGAGAAAAAGTTAATTTCGGCTGGCCATATACACTACTAATTGGTTAAGGGATACAGGTTGTGTTTACCGCGCAACCTGCCCGATGGTTGAGTATCGATGTAATAACCGCCCGATTAGATGGAAAAGTCTCCCAATAGCGAATCCCGGCCAAGCAATCCGGCCGAACAGGATATAAATAATACACCCAAAAGTGGTGAACGCCCCACCCAGGGCACCGAAAAAACCAACGACCACTACGACCCGTTGGGTAAGCCCGATGCCGACAAACGCATTTTCCCCGCCCCTAATAATGTGGATGCCAAACATAAAAATCCTATACTAGCTCAACCGCCCGAAGCCTTTACCGGGCTCAAATTAGGCAAACCGGCCACGGTAGCCGCCGGGGTTACCGCTGTACTGAAATCCATGGAATTTTCATGGGGAGAAGCGGGGGTTAGCCGGGGTACACACGCGTTGCTGAAACTGAATCAGAAAGATGGTTTCGACTGCTCATCGTGTGCCTGGCCGGATCCCGACGATCATCGTTCGGTAGCGGAATTCTGCGAAAATGGTGCGAAAGCAACCGCGTCAGATGCCGATCACCAGCGCGTTGATCCGGAGTTCTTTGCCAAACATAGTCTGGTGGAGTTGTCGCACATGACCGACCGCGACCTGAACAACGCCGGTCGGTTGACGCATCCCGTTGTACGACGGCCCGGCGCGACGCATTATACCCGGATTTCGTGGCCCGATGCGTTTCAACTCGTGGCTGATGAACTCAATGCGTTGACATCGCCCAATGAAGCTATCTTCTATACGTCGGGGAAAGTGCCCAATGAACCGGCCTATCTTTACCAGCTTTTTGTCCGGCAATTTGGTACCAATAACCTGCCCGATTGTTCCAACATGTGCCACGAAAGCAGCGGCTCGGGCCTGAGTCCGACGCTGGGACTGGGCAAAGGGTCGGTAACGCTGAATGATGTTCACGAGGCTGAAGTCATTCTGATCATCGGCCAGAATCCCGGCACCAATCACCCCCGAATGCTGACGGCACTGCAAATTGCCAAGCGAAATGGGGCCAAGATTATTGCCGTTAATCCCTTGCACGAAGCGGGCCTGAGTCACTTCAAGAATCCGCAGGATTTCATGAATCCGATCAAGGCGGTGGGTACGTTGCTCGGTGCCGGTACACCCATTGCCGACCTGCATTTACAGGTCAAGGTCAATGGGGATATGGCTGTCTTGCAGGGCATTATGAAGCACCTCCTGCGCGCCGAAGAACTAAACCCCGGCGAAGTTATCGACCATGCGTTTATTAAACAGTACACCGCTCATTACGATGAATTTCTGGCTAATCTCAGAAACACCAGTTGGGAGGATATTGAAGAGATTAGCGGGCTGTCGCAGGGCCAATTGCTGGAAGCTGCGAATCTGATTGCCCCAAAGCAGAAGATTATTACGTGCTGGGCTATGGGCATTACGCAGCAGAAAAACGGCGTGATGAGCGTGCAGGAGATTGTCAACCTGCACCTGATGAAAGGGGCGATCGGTAAGCCGGGGGCCGGAACCTGTCCTGTGCGGGGGCATTCCAACGTGCAGGGCGACCGAACGATGGGGATTTGGGAACGACCTCACAAAGAGTTCCTGGACGCACTGGCCGAAGAGTATGGTTTTGAACCACCCCGCGAACATGGCTACGATGCGGTGGAGTCGATCAAGGCGATGTACGAAGGAAAAACGAAGGTGTTCATGAGCCTGGGAGGAAATTTCCTGTCGGCAGCGCCTGACACGGAGTTTGTTGCCGAGGCCCTTCGCAAACAGCGGCTTACTGTTTTTGTCAGCACAAAACTCAACCGGGGACATCTCGTAACCGGTGAAACATCGCTGATTTTGCCCTGCCTGACCCACGTGGATATCGATAGGCAGCGGTCAGGTCATCAGTTCACGTCCTGCGAAAATTCAATGGGCGTGGTTAGCCAGAATAAAGGGGTGCTGGAACCGCTATCCAGTGAAATGCTCAGTGAAGTAGCCATTCTGTCGGGGATTGCCATTGCGACGCTGGGTGATCGCTCGACCGTTGACTGGGTCGGGTATACGGAAAACTACGATACCATTCGGGACGCGATTGCCCGGGTGATTCCGGGATTCGATAAGTTCAACGAGAAAATTCGTAAGCCCGGTGGCTTTTATCTGCCCAACGGCCCCCGCGAACGAAGTTTCACAACGGAGAACGGAAAGGCTAATTTTACCGTGGCGGAAATGCCGAAACACCACCTGGAGCCTGATCAATTGGTCCTGATGTCGATCCGTAGTCACGACCAGTTCAACACGACGATCTACGACTACAATGACCGGTACCGTGGGGTGTATGGCGAACGCCGGGTGATTTTTATGAACCCGCAGGATATGAGTGATCGGCACATTCGCGAGCGTCAGCTTGTGACGATTACCAGCCATTTTGAAGGCCAGCAGCGGACACTGGAGAAATTTATCGCTATCCCCTACAACATCCCGAGGGGCAATACCGCAGCTTATTACCCGGAGATGAATCCATTGGTCCCCATCGCCAGTGTGGCGTATATCAGCAACCAACCGACCTCCAAATATGTGGTCGTTACGGTAGAGCCAATGCCTGAATGGCTACCCGAAGGGAGTACGTCAGCCAGCCCCATGACGGTAGCGGCTTAACGTTTTTCGGCAGAAAAAGAGCGGCACCCTTACTGTAGTAAGGGTGCCGCTCTTTTTCTGCCGAGTGGATTTAGTGGAGCATGATTGGGTCGTTTAAAGGCTCAGCCAGTTTAGCTGACTTGTTCCGGATGGTCTTACGGCCCACAAGTAAAATAAACAGCGCGAGGAGGGACGTAGCCGTCATAATGCTCACCATGGGGATGGCCGTATGGTTGTTAAGAACACTCACGCAGAGGGAGGCCAAAGCTCCCAGACCCATTTGGGTGGCCCCCATCAGGGCCGAAGCACTGCCTGCATTTTTGGTGAACGGCGCCAGAGCCAGGGCTCCATTGTTGGGGTTGCTGATGCCCAGGCAGGCCAGAAAAGCAAACAGGAGAACCAGTGTGCCGACGAGCCCAATCCAGCCCAGGCTGGTCAGGAGCAGAAAAATCAGGGTGATGGTTACCTGGCAACAGAGAGCGGCAAATACAAGTTGCTCACTCCGGTAATGCCGTAGCAGAAAACTATTTAGCTGGCTGGCCCCAATCAAGCCTACGGACAATCCGGCGAATATCCAGCCATAGACTTGTCCGCTCACCTTAAAAATGTCCATGAAGACCAGTGGCGAGTCGGCCACGTAGGCGAACAGGCCTGCGAAGGACATGCCGCCCGCAAACGCGTAGGTAGAAAACTGGGGCTCCCGGAGTACCATCAGAAAGTTGGCTAAAATAGGCCGGGGCTTCAGGGATAAGGAGGTGTCGGGTTGGTAACCATCCGGCAATCCGTAACGCGTAGCCAGCAGGAGCAGAACGCCCATGACCGCCAGAATGATAAAAACAGACTGCCAGCCAAAGGCAGCCGTGACATACCCACCGATGGTGGGGGCTAACAACGGCGACAGGCCCAGTACCAGCATCAGCAAAGCAAATACCTTCGCATTTTCTTCCACCGGAAACAGGTCCCGAACCATCGCCACGGCGGCCACACCAGCGACGCAACTGCCAATTGCCTGCAAAAAGCGAAGAGCAATCAGCGCGTCGATATTTTGCGCGGTCATGCAGCCGATGGACGTTAGTATGAACAGGCTCATGCCTGCGTACAGTGGTTTTTTCCGGCCGAACCGATCCAGCAGGGGGCCATACAGCAGTTGCCCCGCCGAGATACCAATGAAGAAGGTAGACAGGGAAAGGGCTACCTGAGGTACCGTTGTTTGCAGATCGCGGGCAATGGCCGGAAAGCCCGGCAAGTACATATCAATGGAAAACGGAGATAGTGCCGTCATTGAACCCAGAATCAGAATTATAGACGAGCGTTGGCGTTGAGTCATAAAATAAGTTGTTGCTTGTTAGTTACTGGCGAAGCATCTGCTGCACCCTGGCCGAGACCGCTTCGACCGATATGTCGTTCAGACAGGCCAGATCGCCCCGCCAGCAGGGCTTGTTGCCAAATACGGAACAGGGGCGGCAGGGGAGGACATCCGGTGAAATCTGGAGAATGGCCTCATCGCCCTGGCCCCAGGGCCCAAAACCTGCGTCGGGATGTGTGGCTCCCCAAATCGACAGCACCGGCACGCCACTCAGGGAAGCCAGATGCATATTGCCCGAATCCATGCACAGCATCCCGCTAAGTCGGCTAATGAGCAACAGCTCGGCGGCCATGGAAAGTTTTCCGGCCACCAAGATTGCCTGTGGGAATTTTTGTTGCAGCGCTTCAAGCTGGCTGATCTCGGCCGCTCCTCCACCGAACAGAAAAATCGTAAGGGGCCGACCCGTATATAATTGGTCCAACAACGGGGCGAACCGGTCGAAGGGCCACATTTTTTGCGTGTGCTGGGCGAAGGGCGCAATGCCGAGCCAGGGTGTATGCCTGGTAACCGACAGGCTGTTCAGCAAGGCATCCAGTTCGGCCTCAGCCGTCGTAAACGTTGGAAAGTGAAACGGATTGGCGGGCTGGACGGCCAACCCGGCGGCTTCGAATACGCGGGCGTACCGATCTACACTGTGCAGTAACGGACGCCGGATTTTGTTTGTCTTTCGGGTTAAAGCACTTTTTTCAGTACGCCCTTTATCAATCGTAAACGACGGAACCCCTGCCAGACGAAACAAACGTTTCAGGACTGCCGAGCGCATATTCTGGTGGGCATCCAGCAGAACGTCGAACGAGGCCATCTGCCGCAACTCGTTGAACAGGTGAATCAGGCCCATCAGCCCCTTGTGGCGCCCATCGAAATCGGCGCCAATAACACGAACGTTAGGGAACTGCTCAAAAAAAACGGCAAACTTCGCCCGTGTCACCAGGGTGATGCGGGTATCGGGATAACGCTGCGTAAACGCCTGAACAACGGGAGCCAGCAGGGCTACATCGCCCATGGCTGAAAACCGAAGAAGAAGCACTTGCTTCATATAGGTAGTGAAGGTGGAGAAACAACTCCAATGCTTATTTTGCCTCGCTATAGAGAACCGGGTTCAGCGTGGGATCATTGTACATTTTCATTTGCCGATACACCTTCATGTACCGATCACCGTTGCGGATATCGGCCAGTAGCTCATCGAAGCAGTGGGCCAGATCCTGTTCCTGTTCGAGGAGTACGGCAAGTTTTTGCTGCGCTTTCCAGCGGTGTTCATCCGATACCGACGGGCGGTCAACCTGTTCCTGAAAATGGTATATTTTGAGCTGTAAAATCGACATTCTGTCGAGGAGCCAGGCGGGTGTCTCGGAATTCAGCCGGGCGTTGGGCTTGGTATCAATACCCCGAAACTGCTCGAAAAACCAGCCGTCCATCTGCTCCACGGTGTCGGTCCGGTCCTGATTCGACTGATCGATCCGGCGCTTGATCGCTACCAGCTCGTCGGGGCGAATGGTCGGGCTGCGAATAATGTCTTCGAGGTGCCATTGCACCGTATCGATCCAGTTTTTCTGGTATAACAGGAAAGCAATAGCATCAGCCGGAAACGGGTTGTTGATCGGGATGTCGACGTTGTCCGTCAGGTGATAGTCCTGAATACTCTGGCGGAATAGATCGTTGGCGAAAGTGGCGTTCATAAGCGGTTAATCAGCTGCAAAGATACGATTTTCGCCGGGAATGCGGTCAGGCAGGTTTCGGAGGGTTGCGGACTGGATGGCCCAAAATGTCCGCTGATTGGCCTTTGTCGGATAAAATTACCCTGTACTTTTACACCCTAATGAAAAGGGTTGATGTCTGCTTCCTCGCAACTGATTTTTGTTGTACCGCCCTGCGTACACGTTCTGGATCTGACCGGGCCGGTGCAGGTCTTTTACGAAGCTGCCGAGTATGGAGCGCCTTATCGGCTGGCGTATTGTTCGCTCGGAGCGCCTGTTACCAGCTCGTCAGGGCTGAATTTTGGCCCTATGTCGCCCTTTTTCGATATGGAAACCCAGCCCGGCGATTATATTTTTTTGCCCGGTATGGACATGGCCTATCTTCGGTCGAGTGCCTTCAAGCAGGAAACGGCTTTCTTTGGCTGGCTTCGGCAACAGCACCAAAAAGGCGTTTATCTAGGCTCAGTTTGTACCGGCGCTTTTCTGTTGGCGCAGGCGGGGTTGCTCGATGGCCGGAAATGTACAACGCACTGGAAACGGATCGACGAACTACAATCCACCTATCCGCGGGTGGTGGTTCAGCACGACAGACTGTTTATCAAAGACGCTGGCATTTATACCAGTGCGGGTATTACCGCGGGTATCGATCTGGCGTTAGCCATCGTAGAGGAGCATCAGGGGCCGTTGTTCGCTACCAAAATAGCCCGCGAATTGGTCGTCTATTTTCGTCGGGGCGAAGGGCATTCGCAGAAAAGTGTTTACCTGGATTACCGGAACCACATGAATGTGGCCATTCACCACATGCAGGACTGGCTGATTGCTAATCTGGACGCGAAGGCAAGCCTGGAAGAGTTAGCCGACCTGGTGGGCATGAGCCCCCGAAACCTGACGCGTACCTTTCGAAAAGAAACCGGCACTACGATCAAGGCTTACACAACGCTGCTGCGGCTCGAACTGGCCCATACGCTGCTGCATAATCCCGGCATGACGATGGATGCGATTGCCGCTAAGTGCGGCTTTCGGGACGCGCGCCAACTCCGCCGAATCTGGAAAAAACCGGATACTGTTTCACCAATAAACGAATCATTTTCCTCCCGGAAATCACGTCTATGAACTCAATCAAATCTGTTGTACACTGTCTTATGCTCATCGGTTTATGGGCCGCTTCTTTTACGCCGGTTCACGCTCAGAAAACGGGCCCGAAACCAGACTTACTGGCTTATTATTGTGAACCTTGCGGCAGTGCGTGCGATGCGGAACGGCATGAAGAGCCCGGTACTTGTCTGCATTGCGGTATGCCACTTATCAGGCGAAGTGTGGCATCGGTGAACACGGCTGCTGATCGGCAGCCAAAAGCGAAGACGCGCAACGTAGCCATTTTTATTCATAATGGCGTCGAGATACTGGATTTTTCTGGTCCCAGCGAGGTTTTCGCGTCAACAGAGGGGTTCAATGTCTACACCGTTTCGCTTAGTAAGGAACCGATCGTTAGCCAGGGCTTCATCCGGATTATACCCAACTACAGCCTGGAAGATTGTCCAGCGCCAGATATCGTTGTACTGCCCGGTGGCCAGACCGGTCCATTCATTGAAAATAAAACCCTGATCAACTGGATAAAAAACTCCGCTGAACATGCCGAAATAATGCTGTCCGTTTGCACAGGAGCCGGGCTGCTGGCCAAAGCGGGGCTTCTGGATGGCAAGCAGGCAACGACCTTTCACAGCTACATCGACCCGTTGCAAAAGGCGACACCCAAAGCCAAAATCCTGCGAAACACCCGGTTCGTCGACAACGGACAGGTTATCACGACGGCGGGCGTATCCGCCGGGATTGACGGAGCCCTGCACGTCGTTGCCCGACTCAAAGGGGTTGAGGTAGCCCGCCAAACGGCTTTTTACATGGAATACGATAAATGGAAGCCCAGTGAAGGGCTGATTGTCGGGCAGAAAAATAAAACGGCCCCAACCGAATAAATCACCTCTCAGGCGCGGGTTGGCCATACCGGAAAAGCTTCACCAGCACCAAATTCCGAACGTTCGGCGGGGAGTTCCATGAAAGCATCGGCCGCCAGTAGGTTCGCAAAATCAGCTGAACCGGAGCCGGGTAGCGGGTGCGCCAGCATACGACCATCCGGTTCGGAGGTTAGGCGAACGGGCAGAAAGTAGGTAATGGCCGGTTTAAATACGACGGGTGCTCCCAGTTGCGCATACCGTGCTGGGGAAGGCGGTAGCCCCATCGATGTTCGCAGATAGGGCAGCACATACCGATAGGCGCAGAGTACCGTAGATACCGGATTGCCGGGTAATGCAAAGACCGTTTTGGTAGGTCCGGTCTGAGTCATCACGGTGCCAAACCAAAGCGGTTTGCCGGGGCGCTGGTCTATTTTATGGAAATGTTTCTGCACGCCCAACCGGGCCAGCACCGAGGGCACAAAGTCAGCTTTCCCGGCCGAAACGCCCCCGCTCAGAATCAAAACGTCGTTGTCGGCAAGCAGGGTTTTTAACTGATTTTCCAGAGCCGCTTCATCGTCAATGATATGGTGCAGGGTGGCGGCAATGCCCAGGGGCGCCAGCGCTGTTTGGAGCATGTAGGTATTGGACCGGCGAATCTGGTAGGGCAGGGGTGTGTCGCCAACGTCGACCAGTTCATCGCCTGTTGAGATAAGCGCCACCCGGGGAAGCGCCGTCACCGTTAACGTTGTTTGGCCAACCGAAGCCGCTACGGCCAGTTCCGATGGGCCGAGCCACATACCACTCGACAAAAGGTCGTCGCCAGCCCGGCGATCCGTTGCCTGCGGATGAATATGCTGTCCCGCTTGCACATCCTCAAGCGTAAGGGTCGCCTGCGAATCGGCGATGCTTACATCTTCGTACCGAATCACCGTGTCGGCCCCACTGGGCAGCATCGCTCCGGTCATAATTTCCAGACAGGTATTGGCATCGCTCAGCGTTTGCTGCGGCTGACCAGCGAACTGCGTACCTACAATCTGGAAGGTGCGTTGACCGGCCGCATAATCGGCAAATCGAATGGCGATTCCGTCCATGGCCACCCGGTTGAAGGGTGGGAAATCCCGGTCGGCACGAACTCCTTCGCGAAGTACCCGACCAGCGGCATGGGCAAGCGAAACCGATTCGGTCGGCAGGTTCAGTTTATGTTGTTGAGTAAGAGCGAAAGCGTCGGCAACGGTAAGCATGACGTAAATGATGAATGATATGGTATAAATGATGAATTTTGCTCAAGAACTGCAAGCTATTCATCATTCTTGATTCATAATTCATCCTTTACTAAAATGGACTCTTTTTCTCATCTCAACGCAGACGGTAATCCGGCCATGGTCGATGTGGGTGCCAAGACGGTGACGCGTCGAACGGCCCGCGCCCGGAGTGTTGTAGCCCTTGGCCCTGACATTATGCAGCACTTAATCCTATCTGGAACGGGAGGAAGTGATATTGCGACCAAAAAAGGCCCCGTGTTTCAGACGGCGATCATTGCCGGAACCATGGCTGCCAAACGCACCGATGACCTGATTCCCCTTTGTCATTCGCTCGGTCTGGACAACTGTCAGATTACTATCACCACGGAGGGCACCGACGCCATCATCGACTGTCTGGTGTCGACGGAAGGAAAAACGGGCGTAGAGATGGAAGCGCTGGTGGGTGCGTCGGTGGCGGCACTGACCATTTACGATATGTGCAAAGCCCTGTCGCACGACATCATTATCCGGGAAACGAAACTAATGGAGAAAACGGGTGGAAAGCGGGATTTTCGACGGGCCTAAGTTAAACGGCCTGGTGCTGACGGGCGGGCGAAGCACGCGAATGGGGCGCGATAAATCGCAGCTGATGTATCATGGAAAACCCCAGCGTGAACACCTCGCCGAGTTGCTCGCCCCCTACTGCGAGGCCGTTTTCTGGTCGGTGAATGCTGAGCAGGCCGTTGCGTTGAGGGCAACCGATTCTCCGGTTGTCATTGACGCGTTCGACTTTCCGGGGCCGCTCAATGGCATCCTGTCGGCATTTGCCCACGATGCTTCGGTGGCCTGGCTCGTGGTGGCCTGCGATATGCCGCTGCTGACGACCCTGTCGCTCGATGCGCTGCTTCGCGGGCGAAATCCCGCTAAACCGGCTACCGTTTTCTATGATTCGGATGGCCGGTTTCCCGAGCCGCTGCTGGGTATTTACGAGCCAGCTTTTTACCCGATTCTACAGCAGGCAATGGTCGACGGCTACTACTCTCCGCGTCAGGCCCTGCAGCAACAGGATGTGCAGCTGTTAACGGTACCAGACATTCGTGAACTGGCGAATGTGAATGATCCGGCAACCAAGGCTGGTCTGGGCTTATAAACATCGCTCTGCAAACAGCGGTTTATCTCCAAAATCAGCGCTTATGACATTCTTTCGAAAACTCTTTTTAACGGCTGGTTCCGTGCTACTTGGCAGCGCGGTCGTGGGGCAGCGTGTGACGCCCCCCGCCGAATTGCGCGATTTCAGTGAGCAGCGCATCCGGCATCAGAAAACCCTTGGCCTGACCCTCGGTAGCTTTGCGTTGGCCAACATCGCGGTCGGGGCTGTAGCCGCCGGGCAAACATCGGGCGAAACGCAGTACTTCCACAAGATGAACGTGTACTGGAATCTGGTCAACCTGGGCCTTGCCGGAGCTGGGTTGCTGGGGGGGCGGAAAAAGCAGGTCGATGCTGAAACACTCGCGGATGCTGTCAGGCGGCACGAAAACATGAAGCAGATTTTGTTGGTCAACGCCGGGCTGGATGTGGCTTATGTACTCGGTGGGGCTTACCTGCGCGAACGGGCGGTATCGCGCCCCGTCAACGCCGATCAGTTGCGTGGTTACGGAGCATCCATTATGGCTCAGGGTGGTTTTTTGCTGGCTTTTGATCTAGTCAACTATTTTATCGCCAAAAACAGGGGAGATAAGCAGGAGCGGCTGTTGCTTTCCGCCAGCTCAACGGGACTGGGTGTTGTGCTGCCCATCCGGTAAAGGTGTTGAACAAATCGAAATACGCGGTCGTTCTGCAGTAATTTACTCATCTCAACTGAGCATGTCGTCTTCTCTACAACCGTTTCAATCATTTATCGACAAGGCCGTTCTGGTCTGTCAGCAAGACCCCGAAGCCATTGGGTTAGCTGCGGGAGGCTCGTGGATATCGGGCGAGGTCGACGCGTATTCCGACCTTGATCTGGTGCTGGTCACGTCCCGGCAGATCGCGCCTGATGTCAGCCACATGCGCGATTACGCGTCCCGGTTCGGAACGATGCTGGCTTCCTTTCGTGGCGATCACGTGGGTGAACCCCGCTTGCTGATTTCGTTGTATGAGTCGCCGTTACTGCACGTGGACATTAAGTTTCTAACGCCCGTCGAGTTTTATGAGCGGGTGGAGAACCCGGTTGTGCTGTGGGAGCGGGAACGGCTACTAACTACCATTATTCAGCACTCGACGGCGTCGTACCCGCCCGTCGATTTCCAGGCAACTGAAGATCGGTTCTGGATCTGGATACACTATGCCGCCTTAAAAGTCGGCCGGGGCGAATATATTGAAGCCACCGATTTTCTGGCCTTCGTGCGCAATGCCGTGCTGGGTCCGCTGTTACACCTGAAAAACGGCGGTTTGCCACGAGGAGTGCGCCGGGCCGAGACGGTATTCGATGCGGTTGACTTGATGCGATTGCGGAAAACCGTCGCGACGCCTGATCGGGATGCGCTTCTCCTAAGTTTAACCGAAGCGATGAATCTATACGAAGACTTACGCGATGCACTGGCACCCGCTTCATTGAGTAAAAATAGAGCGGCACAACGGGCCGTTACACAGTACCTGAACACGAATCAACAGTCAACAGCTTTTATACAGTAGTCTATATATGACGAATCAGGACGATTTTTTTCTGCGCGAGGCCATTCAACTGGCCCGTGAGGGCATGACAAGCGGACAAGGTGGCCCGTTTGGTTCGGTTATCGTGCGTGATGGTGTGATCGTAGGGAAGGGGTACAATAAAGTTACGTCCACCAATGACCCGACGGCCCACGCAGAGGTCGTTGCCATTCGGGATGCCTGCCAGAATCTCGGTACGTTTCAACTGGATGGCTGTACCCTCTATGCCTCCTGTGAGCCTTGCCCAATGTGTCTGGGCGCTATCTACTGGGCGCGTCCCAGCCGGATCGTGTATGCAGCTTTTCATACCGATGCTGCCGGCGCCGGTTTCGACGATCAGTTTATTTACGAAGAGATCGACAAACCTCGCGAAGAACGGCATATTCCTATGCATCAGCTCCTTCGCGATGAAGCCAACACTGTTTTTGAGGAGTGGGTAACCCTGGGAAAACGGATACACTATTAACGAATAGGCGTTTCCCGAAAACCATGTATTCGTTCTCGGGCGAAAACCTGTACTTTTGCAGTTAACTGGTCGCCAGGTAAATCAACTTTCTGAAGCGGCCCTCTAAACGGATTACGTCATGCCAGGAATGGAATTTTTCGGAGCCGCTGAGCGCACAGAAATCAACGATGTGCTCGAAACCGGCATCCTGTTTCGGTATAATCACGAAGCACAACGCAATAATATTTACAAAGCCCGCGAGTTTGAGGCTGAGGTTGCCAAACTCGTTGGAGCCAAATACGCCCATGCCGTATCGAGCGGATCGACCGCCGTTTTGTGCGCCCTGGCTGCGGCTGGTATTGGTGCCGGCGACGAGGTTATCGTGCCGCCCTTCACCTATATCGCTACCGTCGAAGCCGTGCTCATGGTGGGGGCTCTCCCCGTTTTTGCCGACATCGACGAGACCATTTGCCTAAGTGCCGACGGCATTCGCAAAGCCTTAACGCCCAAGACAAAAGCCATTTGCCTGGTCCATATGTGCGGTCAAATGGCGGATATGGATGCCATCATGGACGTGGTGAAGGAACACAATCTGGTACTGGTCGAAGATGCCGGACAGGCAATGGGTGCCAGCTATAAAGGCGTTTCAACGGGTCTTTGGGGTAAAACCGGTGCGTATTCGTTCGACTTCTTCAAGATTGCAACGGCGGGTGAAGGCGGCATTATGGTTACCAACGATGAGACTGCCTATAAACATGCCGATTCCTACTCCGATCACGGCCATGACCACGTTGGGAGCAACCGCGGTATGGAGCAGCACCCGGTTCTTGGCTTCAACTACCGGATCAGCGAATTGCATGCGGCTGTAGGACTGGTTCAAACGCGCCGGGTACCCGAAATTATCAGGAACAACAACGCGCACAAAAGCCAGTTGATGGCCGCTTTAGGCCAGGTGCCGGGCGTATCGTTTGCCCGCATTCCCGACCCCAATGGAGATTCCGCAACCTTCCTGAATCTGCTGATGCCCGATACAGAGACGGCGCAACGGGTGGTTTCGGAAATGAATGCGGCTGGAATTGGCGGTTTCAACTATTGGTTCACGAACATGTACCACTTCATCAACCAGTGGGATCATATCAAACAGATGCGGACCGCAGCGGCTCTGCCGATTGAAAAATTTGGTGCACCGCAGGATTATAACAACCTCGATATTCCAAACGCGCAGACCACCATTGGTCGGCTGATTTCGTTTGGTATCCGGGCCACCTGGACATCGGACGAGGTCGCCACGCTGGCCACCACTATCGAAGCGGCCATTCGCAAAGCAACTCTGGTAGAAGCGTAAATTTTTCTTTGCTACAAACGGATGTCAACAACTGCCCTATTGACTGAGATAACAGCCCTTCCTCCTGCACTACGCCGGGAAGTTGAAGACTTCGATGCGTTTTTACGTACTAAAACGCATCGAGGGACAAGTCTTACGGAGCGGGAGTTTGGCTATGCCAAAGGGAAAGTTAAATTGTCGGACGATTTTGATGCTCCACTAGACGAATTTAATGTGTATACGTAATGCGGCTTTTACTTGATTCGCACACATTACTTTGGTTCTACGGAGGTGATGAAGCCTTGCCGACTAGTCTTAAAGACTTGATCAGAAACCCGGCAAACAATTGCCCTATCACCATAGGGACCCATTTGATCGGTTGATTATCGCGCAGGCAAAAGCGGAAAATTTACCGATTGCTACAAAAGATCAATTTTTCAGCCATTATGGCTTGACGATACTATGGTAGTTACACCAACACAAACCACGCATAAGAATTTTAAGGGCGTCGAGAAAACGGTTTTCGGACGGGGAAGCTTCTCGCAACTCGACGAGATTCTGGCTCCGCACCGGGTCGAGAACGAAGGCTACTTCGTTTTTCTGGTCGACAATTATTTCAAAGGCAAACCCCTGGAAGGGCAGGTTCCGGCCCATACTGTGGACTTGACCTATTACATCAGTGTGGAAGAGCACGAACCCACGACGGATCAGATTGACCAGCTACGCGATGAAATTCTCGCCAAGAAAGGTCTTCCATCGGGCGTAGTCGGCATCGGGGGCGGCAGCATCATGGACATTGCTAAAGCGCTGTCGCTGATGCTTACCAACGAAGGGTCTTCGACGCTTTATCAGGGTCTTAACCTGATCAAAAAGCCGGGCGTTTACCACGTTGGCGTACCGACCATTTCGGGTACCGGTGCCGAAGTGTCCATGACGGCCGTTTTGACCGGTCCGGTGAAAAAGCTGGGCCTCAAGTGCGAATGGACGGTTTTTAATCAGATCGTGCTCGATCCTGAACTGATTGCCAGCGTGCCGCGCAACTGGTGGTTCTACACGGGTATGGACACCTACATCCACTGCGTCGAATCGGAGAATGGCCGCCTGAACAACGCGTATTCGCACGCTTACGCCGAGCAGTCGATGAAGCTTTGCCGGGAGGTGTATTTAGGCCCTGACTCAGGCCAGACGCCCGAAAATGATGACAAGCTCATGGTGGCGTCAATGATGGGTGGATTAAGCCTGACCTACTCCGAAGTAGGCGTCTGCCATGCGCTCAGTTATGGGTTGTCCAAGATCCTGGGAACTCGTCATTGTTATGCCAACTGTCTGATCATGAATCACCTCGCCGACTATTACCCCGAAGGCGTGGCTGAGTTCAAGGAGATGGTGGCGTATCACCAGATCGATTTGCCGCAGGGCTTGTCCAACGACTGGAGCGACGACACCATTACCCAAATGGCACATGTCTCTTATAACCTGCCCCATATGTGGCTGCACGCCATCGGCGATAACTGGCAGGAGGTGATCACCATCGAGGTGCTGAAGGATTTGTTCCGACGGCTGTAAATTACTATCAACTACCGACTATTATGTCTCAGAAAATTGTTCGCGTTGGCGACATCGAATGTGGGTCCGATGAGTTATTCCTCATCTCGGGACCGTGTGTTATTGAAGACGAAAAAATTATGATGAATGTGGCTGAGCAACTCCGTGAAATTCAGGAGCGGCTCGGTATCAAAATCATCTATAAATCATCCTTCCAGAAAGACAACCGTTCCAGCCTGAACTATTACAACGGGCCGGGCCTCGACAAAGGCATTAAAATTCTGGCAAAGGTGAAAGAGCAGTTCGGCTTCCCACTCCTCACCGATGTGCATTACCCCGACCAGTGTGCACCGGCGGCCGAAGTGGTCGATGTGCTGCAGATTCCGGCCTACCTCTGCATGCAAACCATGCTGGTGGTGGCGGCCGCCCAAACGGGTAAAGTCGTCAATGTGAAACACGGCCAGTTTCTGGCACCGGAGAACATGAAACACCCCGTCAAGAAAATTGAAGATTCGGGCAATGATCAGATCATCCTGACCGAGCGGGGTTACACCTTCGGCTATAATGACCTGGTGGTCGATCCGCGTAGTTTCTACCACATGGCCCGCACCAATTACCCGGTCGTGTTCGACGTGACCCATGCCATTCGGAAGTACGGTATCCCATCGGCCGATGCCAAAGGGGGCGCTCGCGAGTACCTGCCCGTACTGGCCCGTGCCGGTGTGGCCTCGGGTGTGGATGGCTTATTTATCGAAGCGCATACCTGCCCTTCAGAAGCGCTCTGCGATGCGGCCAGCCAACTCGACATTCGCTACCTGGAAGAGTTTATGAAACCCCTTATCGAGCTCCACGCGGTAGAAGTAAAGTACCGCAATACACTGCCCGAACTAGCGTAAATGAAGGAAGAAGGATGAGTGAATGGTGGAAACAAGGGGAGTGCCCGAATCGTATTCTTCACCATTCACTTATCCTTTTTCACTCCCTCTAAATGGTTGACATCGAACAAAATTTCACCGCGCTTGGTGGCCAATTTGTAAGCCCTGCTAGTGTCCTGATCGAGAAGCTAAAAGCCATACGGGCTGTTGTGTTCGACTGGGATGGCGTGTTCAACGACGGTATCAAAACGGAAGCGGGTAGCAGCTCCTTCAGTGAGGTCGATTCGATGGGTACCAATCTGCTGCGGTTTGGTTTCTGGCTGCATCACGGTGGACAACTACCAGCCGCTGCCGTTATAACCGGCGTAACGAATGGGCTGGCCGATGCGCTCGTGCGTCGGGAGCACTTTCATGCCTGTTACTCGCAGGCTAAGCACAAGATCGATGTGCTGAGCCATTTTCTGGCAGAGCACAACCTGCAACCCCACGAAGTCGCCTTTTTCTTCGATGACGCCCTCGATTTGTCCGTTGCCGAAGTGGCCGGAGTCCGGATTATGGTTCGTCGAAATGCCAATCCACTCTTCACGAATTACGTCGTTCAGAACGGCCTCGCCGATTACGTAACGGGTAGCCAAAGCGGCCAGTTTGCCGTGCGGGAAGGCTGTGAACTAATGCTGGGCTTACTAGGCCAGTTCGACACGGTGATGAATGAGCGACTGCGGTATAAACCGGTTTACGATCAATATTACCAGCAACGGCAGGCGGTTGAGCCCAGTTACTGGACCGTGGGGATAAATGGCCCTGAACCTAAAATTAGTTAAGCCGAAACAGTACTAACATGATCATCGGAATAATACCCGCTCGTTACGGCTCGTCCCGTTTTCCTGGTAAACCTCTGGCCGATATTGGCGGGAAAAGTATGATTCAGCGGGTGCTGGAACAGGCCAGCCAGGCAACATCCTTATCGAAGGTGGTTGTGGCCACAGATGATGAACGCATTGCCGATGCCGTGCGCCGGATTGGTTTCGAAGCCATTATGACCCGCACCGATCATCCCAGTGGAACCGACCGGTGTTGGGAAGCCTATGACCGGTTAAAAGCGGATGGCCTGATTACCGGAAATCCATCGGATTATATTCTCAACATTCAGGGGGATGAACCCTTTATCGACCCCAACCAGATTGACGAGTTAGCGTCTGTCCTGGATGGTACCATCGAACTGGCAACCCAGATGGCAACGGTCGATTCGGCTGCGATGCTGCACGACCCAAAGGAAGCTAAGATCGTCATTAATGAGCAAAACGAAGCGTTGTATTTCAGTCGGTCGGCGGTGCCGTATTTGTGGGGCGTAGAACCAGATCACTGGCACGAACAGTTTACCTATCACCGGCACGTCGGGCTGTACGCATACCGGGCGGATGTACTTGAAAAAATCACCCAGTTGCCACCGTCACCACTCGAACGGTTGGAGTCACTGGAGCAACTGCGCTGGCTGGAAGCAGGCTACCGGATCAAGCTTGTCTCGACAACCTATCAGACGCCAAGCGTGGATAGTCCGGGCGATATCGAGAAAATCCTCCAAAGCGGTCTGTAACTACGGGTATGTCGTCACACCACATCGTTCGGGAAAAACAGGAACCCGCTTTGCTGATTGCCAATGGGGAAGCCTGTTCGGCCGAACTGATGGGCCAGCTTTTGGAGTGGAGCCCAACTGTTGTGGTGCTTGATAGTGCCATCTGGCGGGTGTTTGACCTGGGAATCAAAGTCGATGTCCTGCTCGGCGACTTTGACCACGATCTTGACCTCGACAGCATTCGGGCGCAGCAGTACCCGCTCGCTATTGTGCACGCGCCCGATCAGAACAAAACCGATCTGGACAAGGGTATCGAATACCTGATCGAACAGGGTTATCCCGCTGTCAACATCATTTGGGCGACGGGCCGCCGGGCGGATCATACGCTGACGAACATGACCAACCTGGTTCGGTATAAAGACCAGATTCGGATTGTGATGATCGATGATCACTCCAAAATTTTTCCGTTGGTTGGGCGGTTTGAGAAGTGGTACGAAGCGGGAACGCCTATTTCCCTGATACCCGTTGGCACAGTGACGGGTTTTACCTCAGAAGGGCTAAAGTACAATCTTCAGGAGGCTACGTTGAAACTGGGTTATTTCACGAGTAGTAGCAATGAAGCTGCTGCAGATGGCTTTGTCCGTATCGAAGCAAAATCGGGGGATTTGCTGATTATGGAATGCTGGGATTAACGAACCGCTTGTTATTCTCGGGCTCGTAGCCATCGGTGCAGTGGCTTCTCAATAAAGATATAAAGTCCGTGAGCAATCAAGGCCAGCAGGCCGAATAACAGGCCGTAATTGGCAACACCTGCTCTTTGTAGTCCATGTGCCACCACACCAACATGAATCAGGTAGAAGGCGTAGGAACTGCGGCCTAATAACTGGACTATCGAATGAGAAAGTACCCGGCGAAGGCCAGAGTTCGACCCCAATAATCCCAGAAGAAACAGGCAGATGCCAACGGGCAGAACAAAATTGTAAGCCACTACTTCGCTACCGGCCAACAGCATTGGACGGGCTATTCGTTGAGATGCGCTGCTTTGCCAGAGAACGCAGCCGCTCATAAGCAATAGCCCCATTTTCGTGGTGTGTGGCACGGTAGGCAATTGGTTTTGGCGGTACTGGAGCGCCAGCCACATCCCGGCCACAAACTCAAACGAACGGCCGAAAAACGTATAAAAGAACAGGAAAGGCAACCACCTCGCTGCCCCTCTTCCAATGTCAGCATCGCCAAAAAACAGGTTGGTGGTCCAGATTAACAGACCGAAGCCGATAAGCAAAGCTGTCAGGGGCAAAGGGCCCCATCGGTTTAAACCCATGAAGAGAAAAGGAGCGGCCAGATAAAAGCATAATTCGACGGTTAAACTCCAGCTCTGGGCAATGCCACTGAACAGGTAAGTTTCCGAAAACCCTTTTAATAGCGTGAGGTTGAGCGCAAATTCGAATAAACGCATTGGGTGCCCCATCAACTCGTTGACACAGACCGTTATCAGCAGCAGCAGAACATAGAGCGGAAAAATCCGGGCAAAACGATTCTGCAGGTACCTTCGCCATGACCAGTTGACGCGGTCCAGATAATGATCGGCATACCGATGATGGATCAGAAAGCCACTCAGTATAAAAAACACCGACACGCCTATATATCCCTGCTGGAAAAGTCGGTTCGCGAATGTACCGACCGGGGCGGGATTATAATGGTGCAGGAAAACCAGGTAAGCCGCCAGGGCCCGTAGCCCGGTTAGAACCGGTATATAGGGCGTAGATTGCCCGCTTTGTTTTAGGGCCGCAGTCGGTGTAGGCATCGTCGGTATCAGCGATTCAGAATAAGCCGACCGGTTAGCCTTCCCGACACAGGATCGGCCACTGGCCAGTCAACTCCATCAGTAGTAATGGTCAGCCTGTAGAGATAGACCCCGGCTGGTAGCCGCCTGCCCAGGTCATCCCGACCGTCCCAGACCCACTCGTTCAGACCCATGCGGGCCGACCGGACGACTTGCCGAACCGGGTGCCCGGAAAGGTTAGTGATGGTGAGTGCTGCGTTTGCCGGAGACTGATCACCCGTTAGCTGAAAGCTGAAAAGAACCTGATCGTGGAACGGGTTCGGGTAGATGGCGAATTGAGTAAGTTTTCGGTCATTCACTACCTGAAAGCTTACCTGATAGGGCACGGCCTTATTCCCGAGACGGTCGCTGGCTGTCACGAGAAGATGGTAAATGCCTTCGCTCAAGGTGGGCGATGGGTAACGCAAGCGGAATATATTGTCGGGAGCTGTGGGCTGGCTGTTGGAATTACGCCAGCTTAGCCGTTCAAAGGGCGTGTTCGTTCCGGGCCGTTGCAGGTATAAATCCAGCCCTGCTGTATCCCGACGGATCAGGGCGCGGTTGTCGTCGGCCACGAGAATGTCGATCAGGGGCCGGGCTGATACAAGGGCACCGTCGGTGATACGGACTCCATCCATGGCCACTTCAAGGACTGGCCCTAGCCGGTCGGGTTGAACGGGAAGGGAAAGATCGAGGGTATTGTTCAGAAACGAATATTCGGGCTGAAGGCGTGGGTTAACCGTCAGGGAAATCCGATTGATGCCGGGTAGTTTCTCCGTATCGATGGACGTGATCAGTTGGAGCGTATCGCCGGTTCTTGGACTTTTCACTGTCCACATTTTGGCTTGTGCCGTCGGTAGGCCAGCCGCGTAAATCACCTGCCTGACCACCAGCGAATCGGCAAACGGGACTGGGCTCAGGTTGATGAACCGGGCCAGGATTGGAATCGTATCACCTTGCCGGACATCGACCGGTAGGGGAGTCTCCAGCCAAAGCTGGCCTTCCGGTAAGCCGGTGGCCGGGTTGGCGGGATCATACACAAAAGAGCCGGTTACCCAGGCGTTTGAGCTATCGGCCTCGTCGGCTAATCGAACGCGCCAGTAATACGTCGTATTGGGTCGGGTGGGTAAAACGGTCGGATAGCTGATGAAGCGGGTGGCCGTTATCCGTTGTCGACGCGTAAACGAACTAGTGAAGTGTTCCGTGCTATCGAGTTCAATGTCGAACACGTGCGGACCTTCGGCCAGGTACTGGGCGGTCAACCGGATGGCCGTTTGCCTGACCCGGCCAGTTGGTGCGGGATAAATCAGAACTGGTTTCTGGCTGGAAATCGTTAGTTCGGTAGTGGCCTGATTGTTGGCATGAACCGCTTCATTTTGGGCAATGGGTGAATCCACCGGATTGATCGTTACCTCAAACTGGTTCTGGCCTTGGGCATCGCGCTCGTTTGGGAACGATAGACTGAGTGTGTCCCGATAGGCAACCGGCGATACCCGCATCGTGAATACACCCGATTCCCGTCCATTAACGAACCGACGCACCCGCACCGGGATCACCCCACGCCAATATTGTCCGTTGTTCTGAACGATGGCTCTGATCTGTACCGAATCGCTCAGGCTCGTTAGTGGTTTCTGATCGGCATCAGTAACGGTCAAGCCACTGGTTGTCAATACATAATCGGGTGTGCGAAATGGGAACAGGCGAATGGCCGGGTCGCCTTGCAAAACCATTTGCTGACAATTCGCCACCGCTCGTCCATCGGCCGACTGAGCCAGAACACGCCGGATGGTTTCCTGCTGAAGTTGGCCAATGGACTTGTCAAGCTGTACGCTGTCGGCCAATAAAGAGTAGAACGTGGCGCTGTAAGTGTGCATCACATCCAAATAGCCAAGGTGACTGTGGGCAATGGCCGCAATAGCGCCCCGGTCGGGTGCCAGCACCCAGTCGGTAGCCAGCGTTGGCCGACCGTAAAAGAAATTGCCAATCGCGCAGCCATTGACGAGTAATAGGGGATACCGGCCCTTGTTGCGATAGCCGAGAACATCATTGGAGCAGAAACCAATGTCCAGGTCGGTGATGTCCAGGCCCGAGTGACCAAAAAAAGTAATAAGCCCTACGCCCTCATTAACGGGCGTTACGACCTGAACCGGCTCAACCGGTCTGTTCGTTTCTTTTGATAGAATGGTTACCTGTGCGCCCAGCGATTGCGCACTGACCTGGGATCGGTACCCCTCGATCAGCCGACGAAATAAGTCCTGTTCGCCCGCTGTCTGACCACCACTCAGATGAAGTAGTTTCTTTCGCCAGCTTTTGTCCGCGTCCGGATGCTCATACGCTTTAACTTTAGCCAGATAATGAAGAACGTCCTGGGGCGTCCCGGCATTGATGCGCCCCGTTGGAATGGCTGGAACGTGTTCAGGCTGGCCATCCAGACCAGCCGAAAACAACAGGTCGGAGCCGGGAAAACCGGCCGTCATGACCATGTCCAGACTGGCCTGATCTGGATTTCGCCGGATGCCGGGCGTGCTGCGCGACTGCCCAATAAGCAGCAAATAGGCGAGTGACCCTTTGCTTTGGCGAGAAAGCTGCGTCAAAAATCGGCGGACGGCAAGCGGGTGGCGTTCGCCGTAGCTGTACTGATCGAACAGTTGCTGCATCGTTACCGTCAGCGTATCGTAGCCACCACCCGTTGCCGAGGCCCGGTACGCAGCATACTCCCGAACAGCATTGGCCGACGTTGCTACGGGTCTGAAAAGCGATTCATGGCTGACGATCAGATAAGTGGGCTTTCGGTTATTCCAGTTCGTGAAAGTGACCGGACGAATGGCCGATATCGATAGGGGCTGACGGCTGCAGAAAATTGTCTTCGCTACCGAGGTGCCCTGAACAAGCAACTGCATCGACCCGCTGGCGGAGCTTACTGGCTTAAGTTGACCAGGGGCGTTTGGGTCGGTGATATCCCAGAAACGAGTGTCGGCTGCGGCATCCGGAATTAGTAATAATGACTGATTTTCAAGGGTATTTGGCTCAAGCTGGAAGCGATGAAGGTCCTTCCCATTAACCGTAAAGGCCTGCGGATAGCGGAGCCGGATATAGGAAACCGAATACTTGTCGACAGGACTATTCTCACCCCGCGAAACCGTTGAAACAAACAGGGTACCATCAGGCCCAACATCCGACCAGTTGATGGGCTGCTGAATGCGGGCATTGTCGTAGGTCGAAAAGCGAACGGAGTCGAGCAGGCGCATCTGATCGGGCCGTGGACCAATAAAACAGTCGACCTGATGGTTAGTATAATCGCGGCCCGTGAGTAGGATATCGATCTGTGGCGACGGCCCGGATCTAACGACATTCGTCAGTGAAAATGGAAGGGTATAGGGCTTTCCCTTCTGTTGAACGACACCCGTGTATCCTTCGCCGGCTTCGTAAAAACTGTACTCGATTTTAGGCGCAAGACCAGCCGCCCAGCCGGGGTAATTCTCCGTGAATAGCCGTAGATCTTCGGCCCAGTGATACGGGTCGGGGATTCGATTATGCCGGATTGTATCCGCGTAGACGGTCATTCGCCTGCCGGGCTTTCCGTTCGTCTGCCAGGTCAGGAAATAGGCGGTTGTATCGTTGAAAAGACTGTACATACGGTGAGGCTGAGCGCCTGCCGGATGGTAGAGCAGCGAATCCGGCGCGCCATCGTTACCATGTCCGTAGAATTCCAGATAATCATCCGTATCAACCTTTCGGTCGGCTTCACCGGCCAGAAAAATGGCCTGCTCAACTCCCCGGTGGAAAAGTTGTATGGTTGTTGGGTCAATCTCCCGAACCGGAACCCCCGCCTGTTGCAGGTCACGGGCCGTAATTCGGTAGATACCGGCTTGGGCAATCGGAATTTTGTAGTAAGATTGCGAATAGGTCAACCACCGGGTCGGGTCAGGATCCGACGTTGCCTGTCCTGCAGAAATGAGTGGAATGAACGCGAACAGGAAAAGGAACAGGGAGGTAACTGGTTGCGCCATAGGGGTATACTATTTCCCTTAGACGTAGCGTACCCACAAGAAGTATCAGGCTTTTGGCTGTATTGGGTTAATTGATTTGACGTAATTAACCGCCAGATCGAACCAATTAATCCAGCGTAGCAGGTCGCGCTATTCGGTCGTTTCGGCGTGTGGCGTGTGTAGAAATACTTTACTGGCCTGTTTGAAGTTGAGCAAAGCCCGGAACATACCAAAAATCAACGACGGAAGAACGACGAAGTCCTGAATCGATATTTTTTTCCACAGAGCGGTTGGAATAGACACCACCAGACAAAAAATCATGAGGCCAAAAAGCCCCACCGCGAACAACTGAAAGGCCAGGCTGCCAGTAAATAAACTCACAAACGCCATCAGGAAAAGGGCCGTCAATAAAATGGTCCGTGGCAGCAGCAGCGACCTGAAGAAAGCGTTGAAGGCCTGCCAGTTACCTTTTTTAAGTTGCTGGAAGCCAACCTTATAATAGGCCTTGATGAAATACAATTGTGCGGCTATCCAGCGCGTACGCTGTTTGTTGAACACGGCCACATTTTGGACTTTTTCGTCGTAGATAACCGCATCCTGTAAATACCCGACCCGGACATGGTTGATTGTCAGGAGCATTTCGAGTTCTTTGTCATAGCCGCCCACGGTCTGTATCTGGTTCATAACCCGCTTCATCATCTTCGTCTCAAAAGCCATGCCGGAGCCAATACACATAGCCGAAAGGCCCAGCGCCCGTTGTCCCGCCCGGAAGAGATTGTTATTCACTTCTTCGTTCATGGCGTCAAAAATTGCCACGCTCTTATTCGTATTTTTAGCTTTACGGTGCCCCTGAACGGCTAGCCAGCCTTGCCCAAAAGCATAGTTGATCCGTTCCAGAAAGTCGGTAGCCATGTGGTTATCGGCGTCCGAAATCACGACCAGATCGTATGTATTCTCGGGAAGTGCATTCAGGGCATAAGTAATGGATTTTTGCACCGTCGATTGCTCGAACTGAACCGGTAGTACTTTAATGGGATAATGCGAAAGTTTTTCCAGCGTTTCGGGAAGAAATGAATCGGCAATGACAATTAGGTCGTATAATGCTGGAGGATAGCTCTGTTTTAAATTGGCAACGACTGAGCCCAGAATGACGGCGTCTTCTTTGTAGGCCGGAATCAGAACCGCAATGCGCCGTTGGACATCCGTAGCCTTAGGCGAATAGCTGTCACGTTTGCAACCCAGACGGCCCGCTATGGCTGAAACTGACAAGTAGACAACGTTAAGTAACAGGAAGCCAGCAATCAGGAACCCGATAAAATAAAGTAACAGAGCCATTGCGCGTGATGAATAAATAGGATCTAAGCTTTGGTACTACAAAGAAGCGAATAAAATTAATGAGTTATGGTATTTGTAAACAATAAGTATATGAAAAATTGTTTGTATGAATTAAAAGTATAAATTTTGTAATGCAGTACAAATGAACTCTTACATGGAAAAAAGTTTACTTTCAATCTTTACATGTGTTACTATAGCCCTGACGGCCAGCCTGCATACGGATCGTAGGCAAACCGTTGGGCCGGAAGTGACGAGTCTATCCATTACCCCTGCCATCAATCCGGTAAGCATCAATGTGCCCGGCCGGATCGAGGCAGAAAATTTCGTCTCCATGCAGGGCATCGGTCTGGAAACCACGGACGATCAGGGGGGGGGACAGAACATCAACAGCATCGATACGGGCGACTGGCTCACGTACAGCATCAATGTCCCGCAGACCGGAGTATACTCATTTCGCTTCCGGGTCGCCAATGGCTACGGTGATGGCTCGAAATTCCAGATCCGACTGGCGGATGGTACCGCGCTGAGCACCGTCGACGTGCCCCGGACGGGCGGTATCCAGAACTGGCAAACGACAGGGGCTACCGCTCACCTGAATGCCGGTAGCCAGACCATTCAGATTTACGTTTTGAAAGGCGACTGGAATCTGAACTGGTTCGATATTACAACCGGCCAGTCGCTTCCGGGAAAAGTGGAAGCGGAAAGCTTCGATGTCGCCACCGATGTCCGGCCTGAGCCGGTAACGGATACCGATGGGGGGGCGGACCTGAATTACATCGACGACGGTGACTGGATGGATTACAATGTCACGGCCCCCTCGGCCGGCATTTATACGTTCCAGTTTCGGGTCGCCAATAGCTGGGGAAATGGACGCATCGACATCCGGACGGAGTCGGGAACGGTGTTGGGCAGTATTGATGTCCCGCGAACGGGCGGCTGGCAGAACTGGACCACCATCAGCACCACGGCCACGCTACAGGCGGGAAGCCAGGTGCTGCGCATCTTCTCCGTTCGCGGAGCCTGGAGTTTCAACTGGGTCAACATTACGCCGGGAGGAACGGCCCTTGCGCCGTCGGTAATCAGTTTTGGTGCACTGCCCGACAAGACGACCGACGATGGCGATTTTGCGCTGGTCGCCACGAGTACCAACAACCAAACGCCCATTACGTTTTCGTCATCTAACCCATCCGTCTTGTCCGTGTCGAACGCTACCGGTTCGTGGAAGGCTACTGTCGTTGCTGCCGGAACCGCCATCCTGACGGCGTCGCAAGCTGCTTCCTCGTCGTTCCTTGCCGCCAACGACGTTACCCAAACGCAGGTTGTCCGGGCGTCATCCATCATCGCGGCCAATAAGAAAATCCCAATTGATCCGAAACGCTGGTATCAGCTGACAAACGTTAGTAATGGGCTACAGGGCCTGTTCGATGGCGTCACCGATACCAACGTTGAAACGGGCTGGGGAAAAGTGTTACCGCAGTACGATGCCTATTACCCGCTGCTGCCTGGGGAGTCGATGACGCTGGAAAGTTTACGGTTTTACGATTTTGTCGGCTCGTGTCAGGATACACCCATGACGCTGGCGATCATCACGGATCAGTGGCAGCGCATTCCCATTGCCACCTTCACGGGTAGCGACTATGCCGCCTGGGTTGGTCCGTACCCCGACCGCTCTACGACCGGTAATGTCAAGTTCAAGCTGGATCAGCCCATTGCCAATGCCCGGTATCTGGTTATCAATACCTACGGTTCTTTCCCGACGGAGATAGAACTGTATGGGTCCTATACCCCACCCAGCCAGCAGCCGACACCGACGCCGGCAAAGTCCGTCAAACTGGGCGATATGCTGGGCGTGAACGCCTACGAGTGGAATTTCGAAGATGGTAATTCGCCCTGGATGATCAATGAGGCCAAGATGAACATCGTGAAAAGCTTCTCTGGTATTCGGCATTACATGGACTGGAACAAACTTGAATCGACCGAGGGAAGCTACTCCTACAACCCAACGATGAGCGGAGGCTGGAACTTCGACGCGATCTATGAACGCTGCAAAGCCGAAGGTATCGACGTGCTGGCCTGCGTGAAAACGATTCCGGACTGGATGGTCAATACCTATCCGCAGGATCAGCGGGATGCGGAAAACACACCCCTGCGCTACGGAAAAGACTTCGCCGACCCGAACTCGTATCTGGAACAGGCAAAAATGGGTTTCCAGTACATGGCGCGCTATGGCTACAACCCAAACGTGAACCCGGCCTTACTGAGCGTTAATTCAACTCCGCGCTGGACGGGCGATACGCCGAATTCGGTTAAAATCGGCCTGGGGCTGATCAAATACATCGAATGCGAGAATGAGCGTGACAAATGGTGGAAGGGCCGAAAAGCCTACCAGACGGCCCGCGAATATGCGGCCAACCTATCGGCCTTCTACGACGGTCATAAAAATACGATGGGCGCAGGCGTCGGGGTTAAAAACGCCGATCCTTCCGTGAAAGTAGTGATTGGGGGGCTGGCGTCGGCATCGAGCGGGTCCGATTATGTAAAAGGGATGATCGATTGGTGCAAGCAGTACCGCGGTTACAAACCCGACGGCTCGGTCAATCTGTGCTGGGACATTATCAACTACCACATGTATTCCGATAATACGTCGTCGTCGCAGAGTGGTAACTCCACGCGGGGTGCGGCTCCGGAAGTAACGCCGATCAACAAAATTGCCGAGGATTTCCGGCAAACGGCCCACCGGCAATCCTACGATATGCCGGTCTGGATTACGGAGGCTGGCTATGATGTCAACCAGGGAAGTCCGCTGCGGGCCGTACCCATCGGAAACAAATCGGCTCTGGAAACGCAGGGCGACTGGATCCTGAGAACGGCGTTGTTTTATGCCCGGATGGGAATCGAAAAGGTGTTTTTCTATCAACTGTACGACGACAATTCGGGCGGGGGAATGTTTGGAACATCGGGGCTGGCCAATGGGGATAACATGACCCGGCGCCCGGCGGCTGATTATCTTTTCCAGACGAAAAAGCTTTTCGGGAATTACGTGTATAAAGAAACGCTTGCCCGGGATCCATTCGTGGATCGGTATGAGCGAAGCGGCAATTCCATGTACATGCTGGTAGTTCCGGATGAAGTGGGCCGTACGGCATCCTACACGCTGGATTTGGGTAATGTGACACAGGCCCGGATTTACCGCCCCAAGGCTGGGAGTAATGACATGGACATGGAAGTGGTCACGACCAATCTGGGTAAAGTGCCGTTGACGGTAACCGAAACGCCCCTGTTTGTGGTGCCCGGTAATGTAGCGCCCAGTGCACGAACGGCCGCGGTAACAGACGTGAAAAGTCTTGAGGAGTCGGTGCAGGTATACCCTAATCCAACGGTCGATTTCGTGTCGATTCAGGCGGAGCGGGCCGCTACGGCCCCGATTCGCGTACGTCTTTTCAATGCCGGGACCGGGCAGATGCACCAGCGGCTCGTTATCGCTAATACGGGTACCCATTTTTCGGGCAAGATTGATCTGTCTCAACTGCCTGCCGGAAACTACCTGCTGGAAATAAAGCAGGGCGACGAACGGGTCATGCGCAAAGTGCTTAAAAACTAACCTAGTGATTCTGCCTCACGATGGCAGCAAGTACAGGTTATAGCGACGCCTGGTTTCGGTGCACCGAAACCAGGCGTCGCTGCATAAAACGCATCGGCCCAGCCCGATCGGATAAAGTGCCTGACTATGAAAGGGATGGATTGCCTGACTTAGATCTTCCGGCAACGATTCAGGTGAAGCGCACATTTTTAGGTATTATTAAATGGGGTAAATTATAAATAATAGATTCTCTTAATGAAGATATTAGAATATATTTTATTTATTTTATTTAGAAAAAGTAAATATTGGATTTATCTTTATGGGTGCATTGATATATATGATAGCGATGGCAAAACCTAGGGTAATGGTCTACCCAGGATGGTAGCCTGTAGAACGTATGGCAGACGTAAAACGGATAAATACAACACCACTCATATCCCTCATTACGATCAACTATAACCAGGCGGTGGTAACGTGTGACCTGCTGGAGTCAACCCGGCAGCTTACCTATCCCAATTATGAGATTATCGTTGTCGATAATGGATCGGCAGAAGACCCGACCGAGCGAATACGGCAGGGTAACTATCCTAATGTGCGCGTGATCGTTAGTGCCGAGAATCTTGGGTTTTCCGGCGGAAATAACCTGGGAATTCAGCAGGCGAAGGGTGACTATTATTTTTTGCTGAACAACGATACGATTGTTACCCCTGATCTTCTGGATCAGTTGATCAAGCCCTTCTTTCAGGATTCAACGATTGGTGTTTGTTGCCCTAAAATTCGGTACTACGACCAGCCAACCATTATTCAGTATGCCGGGTACCATCCGCTCAACAAATACACGGGTCGGACATGGGCCATTGGGCTGATGGAGCCCGATCAGGGACAGCATGACCAGGCTAAAGCCACTCATTTTGCGCACGGGGCTGCCATGTTGGTTAGCCGGGAGGTGCTGGATCGGGTGGGTAGCCTGGACGACAGTTTTTTCCTCTATTACGAAGAACTGGACTGGTCGATGCGGATACGCAAAGCAGGCTTTCAAATTTATTACCAGCCCCAGGCCCTGATCTATCACCGCGAATCGATGAGCGTGGGCAAGCAAAACCCCATGAAGGTGTATTACCACACGCGTAACCGGCTGTGGTTCATGCGCCGAAATGTGGGAAAACTGCCGCTATTGGTTTTCTGCACCTACTATTTGGGACTGGCTCTGCCCAAAGCACTCCTTCAGTATATGCTTCGCTGGCAACCCGATTATCTGAAAGCCGTGCGCGATGCGGTTGTCTGGAATCTGAAGCATACGGTAAACAAAATCCATCCCGAAGGAAAATCGTCGCCCGTAGCCAAGCCGTTTGATGCGGTGGTAACGAATTAGGGACACTACGCGACAAACTACTACTCGGAATCAGCATGCCCCTATCTGCCTTTTCTATTTCTAGCAATCTCAGGTCAAATCAGTTCTGGCTGTTTACGCTCTTCGGAGGTATCTACACCATGGCTGTAGGCTATTTTGTTAGTCAGCTGGGTGTACCGGGGGCCGTACTGGCTATTGTGGCCCCAATCGCCATCGGACTGGTCATGCTGGTGTTTATGCAACCGCGCTGGGGCTTGTTTCTGTATGTGCAGTTGAGTTATGTCATCGGGTTCACCCGCTTTTTGCTGGTTCAACTGCCCGTGGGCCTGCTCATTGATGGCTTGTTGTTTCTGACGCTGTTTAGCCTGTTTCTGAACGGCCAGCGGATGGAGTGGAACCGGTTGCGCACCGGGGCATTTGCCCTGATTGCCATCTGGTTTCTATACACCGTTATTGAACTGATCAACCCGGAGGCACCGTATCGCCCGGCCTGGTTTTTTCACGTGCGCCCCTTTTCGCTGCACTGGATCATTGTTGCCTGCGCTGTGCTGGTTATACCCCTTACACGCCGGGATGTCCGGATTTTCGTCAACACCTGGTTGATCTGGTCGTTTCTGGCGGCCTTATGGGGATTCAAACAGCAGTATCTGGGTCTGTCGTCCGCCGAGGTCGTCTGGCTGAACAGCGGATTCAATGCCCGGACGCACATGCTCTTTGGCCAACTCCGCTGCTTCTCGTTCTATTCGGATGCGGCTCAGTTCGGGGGTGAAATGGCCGGGGTGACGCTGGTGGCGCTCATTCGGGTTTTCGAAGAGAAAACACTCCAGAAAAAGATAGCTTATACAGCCCTTACCCTGGTTTATTTCTGGGGATATGCCATCTCAGGAACGCGCAGTGCCCTGTTTGTGATGGTGGGTGGCTTTGCCTTTTACCTGCTCCTCAAGCGCGATTTTCCGAAGCTGATGATCGGTATGATTTTATCGGTTCCCTTGTTTTTGCTGTTGATGTTTACCAGCGTGGGGAGCTCAAATTACCAGGTGCAGCGCATGCGCTCGGCGCTGACGCCCATGAATGATCCCTCGTTTATTCTTCGTCTCCAGAACCAGGCAAAGCTCAAGGCGTACCTGGCCGATCTTCCTTTTGGGGCAGGCATCGGCACATCGACCGATATGGGCGCGCGGTTTTCCCCCTGGCACTGGGCCGCCCAAATTCCGCCCGATAGCTGGTATGTTGAGCTTTGGATCGAAACCGGCCGGGTAGGGGTCGCGCTATACATCGCGATGCTGATCGGGATTACCGGAATAGGCGTATACCGGGTCTGGCAACTGAAAGACCCGTGGATGATCAAGGTCATGTATGCGTTTCTGGCCGAGTTTGTCGGCATGGCCATTATGGGCTATTCCAACCCCGTACTGGGGCAGTTTCCGACCAGCAGTATCGTGTTTATCAGTACCATGCTGGTCGTTTCCTGCAATCGATGGGATAGCCAGCCGACCCTTTCCGGTTCCGTTCATGGCGAACGCAGCCTTATAACGCCCGAACCTTATGCCGCAATTTGACAGTATCATCTGCCTGACCCAAACACCCTGGGCGGGCGATTTTCAGAAGGCCGTGGTGCAGTTGATGACCGAGTTATCGGCTCGTCATCGGGTGCTGTTTGTCGATTACATGTATACCGTCAAAGACCTGGCGGTTGGTCGGAAGGAGATGCCGGTTCGGGAAACCCTGCGTCTACGCAGCCCATTAACCAAAATGTCGACAAAACACGGCGGAGAACTTTACGTCTGGCACCCGCCCCTGATGCTGCCCATCAACTGGTTGCCACCTACGGCGCATGATCGTTTACTCCACTGGAATACGAACCGGCTGGCTGGTGGCCTGCGGGCTATCATGCGCCAACTGGGCATGCGTAAGCCGTTGATCATCAATGCCTATAATCCGGTGATTGGTTTGCCTTTGCTGGGTAAGCTGAATGAATGCGCTACGATCTATTACTGTTTCGACGAGATCACCGCAGCCGGCGACTGGATGAGCCGGCATGGCGATCGCTTCGAAGACGAATTTATCCGGCGTGTCGATGCCGTCGTGACAACCTCTGAAACCCTGCGGCAGGATAAGGCCCGGCTGCAACCCAGGACGTTTTGCGTCAAGAACGGCGCCAATTTCGAGCTGTTCAATCGCACGCGGCAGCTGGCGCAGCAGGAGCCGCCTACCAGGCCGGTCGTTGGTTATCTGGGCTCGGCCGACAACCGGATTGACGGGGAGCTGATGGCCTATTGCGCGGAGAACATGCCGGATGTTGAGTTTCAGTTCATTGGTGAGGTTCATGACCCTACGTTACCGGCGCGGCTAGCTACTTTCCCGAATGTGCGGTTCATTCCGCCCCGTCAGCCTGCCGAGTTACCGCCACTGCTGGCAAAGTTCAGTGTCGGGATCATCCCGTTTGTGTGTAACAAGCACACCTACACCATTTACCCGCTCAAGATCAATGAATACCTGGCGGCTGGCTTGCCGGTTGTGTCCACGCCTTTCTCGATACTGGATGAATTTGCCGGAATCATTGAGCTGGCCGACCGTCCGGATCGCTTTGTCGATGCGCTTCGGCGGGCACTGGCTGATACCGATGAGGAACGCATCCGGCAACGGGTCGAGATGGCGCAGGCGAACTCCTGGGAGCAGCGGGCCAGGGAGTTTGATGTGGTGATTCAACGCTTGCCCACGGCCTTGAAACAGGAACACGTAGTTCAATAATAAACTAACAAATACGCTATAACGCACGACTTTACCACATTATTAATGAATCGTTTTCATCACTTTACGCGTCGATGGTTGCTGAGTCTGGTACTATGGGCTACGGTAGCAACTGTCAGTTACGGGCAGGTTGCCAGCCCCGCACCCGTATCGGTCAAACCAGCCATTACGGCGGCCGATGGTTTGCCCATTGATAGCATTGGGTTCGACTTTGACAAGGATATTGCCATTCAGCTTGTGCCGTTCGATGAGATCTTCAAACTGGCACTGGCCTATGCCCCATCCGTAAAATTTGAGGGAGCGGTGGCCACCTCACAGGCCGCGGCCTACCGGTTAGCCAAACTGCAGGTGCTGCAAAACTTTACGGGCTACGCCAACTACTCGACGGGTAACCAGGCTATCCTGTCTACCGGCACCAACGTTACGGATCAGCTGGGGCAAATCTCCAATGGCTACCGGGCCGGGGTCAACGTAGCCATCAGCATCCATGATCTGTTTGGCCGGCCGCACCAGATCCGCTTAGCCCAGGCCAACTACGAAGCCACGCTGGAACGTCGTAGAACGGCCGAGATTCTGCTGAAACGGGACGTATTCAACTTATACCAGGATATTATTCTGGCCCAGCGCATTTTGCAGATCCGCCTGCGCGACGATCAGGCATCGCTGGCCGCTTACCGGATTGGGGAAGTCGAGCTGCAAAAGGGGAAAATCACTCCCGAAACCCACGCCTTCAACAGTAACCGCTATGCCGAAACCCGATCGACCGTGGAGCAGGCCAAGACCCAGTTCATCAAAAGCATATACGCACTGGAATTATCCGTTGGGGTACCTATTCATCAACTGAAACGCAATTAACCACATGACTATTCAAGGACTTACCCGGCTCCTGAAACAGCATCTTATCTGGTTTATTCTGTTCCCTTGCCTGGCTGGTGGAACGGTGTATTATTTGATGCGCCATGAGACGAAGGTGTACAAAACCAAGGCAACCCTGTATACCGGCTTAACGTCGGGCTATACCCTGCGGTCGGCGCAGGAGGGCTTTCAGACGGATTACTCGGCGGTCAGCAACGCCTTTGACAATATCCTGACAACGCTGACCTCCAACCAGACGCTCTATTACGTTGGCCTGAACCTGCTGGCCGAGCACCTGCAACTCACCAAGCCATCCGAACGACAACTTTCGGCGGCTAATTTTCAGGCACTGCAAACGGCCATTCCGGCCAGCTTCCGGCAGTCGCTGCTCCGGTCTGGCGACCTGGCCTATACCCGCGTGCGGCTCGACAGCCTGGCGAAAAGCTCGACGGATAACCCCGTCCGGCAGCTATTGATCGGGTCCGACTCCTATTACACCGCCGACTACATTGGTAAAAAGCTGAAAGCAACCCGGAGGAGCGGCAGTGATATGCTGGACCTGGAGTATGAAGGGGATGACCCCGCTGTGGTTCAGCAGACGCTGAAACTGGCCATTACGGAACTCAACGAGCGGTACACTGCCCTGAAGCGGGGGGAAACCAATCCCGTGGTTGGCTACTACGAAAACAAAGCGAAAGAGGCCAAGCGCCAACTGGATAATGCGGAGGCTAAGCTCAAGGCATTCAATGTGCAGCACAACGTACTCAACTTCGAGGAAGAACTGAAAACGCGCTCCATTACCCGCGAGGCTCTGGTTGCCGAGTACAATCAGGAAGTCATGCGGAACCAGGCGGCCAAAGCGGCCATGAACGCCCTGAATCAGCGGATGACCCAGGGGGGGAGTTTGCTCAAGATCAACACGGCGCTGACCGATAAACAAGCCGAACTGACCGCGGCTGAATCCCGGCTGATTACCGCCCGGACGAATGGTCAGCCGCAGGCAGTTCTGGATAAATACCAGGCTAAAATCAACCAGGCCTCGGATGAACTGAAGCAGATCGCCCAGACTTATTTTGCGGCCGATAATGGGTCGGAGTCGGTTCCAAAGATGAAACTGGTGAACGAGTGGCTGACGAAAGTACTGGAATATGAAGAGTCGGGAGCCCGGATGGGCGTCGTCAAAAAACGGCTGGACGACTATCAGGCTGAATCCACGACGTTTACCCCGCTGGAATCGGAACAGCGTCAGTTGACCCGCGACATGGATATCGCCGAGAAAGAATACCTGGGTCTGGTACAGTCGCTGAATCAGGCTACCACGCATCGGCAGGATATTAGCATCGACGGGTCGTTATCGGTACTGGACCCGCCCGCCTTTCCGCTGTCGGCACAAGCCCTCAAGCGCTGGCTGTTCACGGCCATTGCGGCTGGTGTGGGCCTTGTTGTTGCCTTGGTGCTGGCAGCCATCCGTTTCTGGGTCGATAAGCGGATAAACTCCCTGGAGCAGGCCGAACAAGTACTGGGTAAATCCATGACGGCCGTATTTCCGCTGGTTAAAAAGTTTGAGGCTAAATCAAAGGCTGGCCGGGCGGCTGTTGGTATGTTCGAGCAACTGGGCAATGCCATCAACATCGAAATCGAGCACCGGCGACCGGCGGACCAAACGCCCCTCATCACTCTATTCAGTATGCGGTCGAAGCAGGGGAAAACCTGGTGTGCGCACGGGTTGGCCCGGATGTATGCCGAATCGGGCGAGAAGGTGGCTTATTTTTACCCCCGGCTGTCCGATGCGGATAAGTCGTTTGAACAGGAAAATATCATTTTTCTACCCTACGAACTACATCCCAATTTTATGAATGTGCGGGAGCCGGAGCAGCTAACGGTCAATGGCGATATGCCGCTGATGAGCACGGTGAACAAAATTATTTTTGAGTTGCCCGCACTCGTGGGTAGCCCGATACCGCTGCATCTGGTCAACCAGAGTGCCGTGTCGCTCATGGTGCTTACGGTACACACGCTCTGGGGGCGTCGGGATAGAGAACTGTTCGGGCTCTACGCCAAAGCAGTTAGACATCCGATGCTGATTGCGCTCAATAAAGTGGAGGGCAGCGATAACGATGCGCCAACCCTGGAAGATATCGAACAGGGACTGGTGCGTACCAAACGCTATACAGAACCTAACCTGGTGGTGCCCGGTGCCTCGCCAACCGAAAAAGTACTTGACCCGCAACCCAAATGAGTCAGAAACAACAGGCGCTTAGCGGGGGCAAATGGATGACGATGTCCACGGCTATTTCCACCATCTTTCAGTTTGGCCAGGTTGCCATTCTGGCCCGGTTGCTGGAGCCGTCGGTGTTCGGGATCATCAGCGTGAGTACGCTGATGATTGCCTTCTTCAGCATTTTCGCCAACCTGGGATTTTCCAATTCCATCATTTACAAGCAGGAGGAGGACCGGCGCGTTTTGTCGACGATCTATCTGCTTAATCTGATCCTGGGGCTGCTGATCGGTGTTGTCGTTTTCTTTAGCTGGCCGCTGGTGGTGGCTTATTACAAAGAACCCCGGCTGGAGCAGGTCATCAAATTGTCGTCCTTGTATTTTAGTATTGTTTACGTTGGGCAGATCTACCTGTTTCTGCTTCAGAAAGAACTTCAGTTCAAGGCCGTTGCCTGCATCGATATTGCCGGAACCGTTATCGGAAGCAGCGTAACCATTCTGCTGGCCTACAATGGGTATGCTGAATTATCGCTGATGTATGGGCAACTGGCGCAGCAGGGCATTAAATCGGTTCTTCAACTGCTGTACGGGCGAAAGCTGTTCAAACCCGTGCCTACGTTCGATCTGAGTCTGATCAAGGATCACCTCCGGTTTGGGTTGTATAACGTTGGCGACGGCATTGTTGGGTTTATTCAGGCCAACTCCGACAATATTCTGGTTGGGGGTATGCTTGGGGTGAAGCAACTAGGCTATTATACCCTGGCCTCGCAACTGGCTGTGTTTCCCATTCAACGGCTCAACCCGATTGTTCTTCAGGTTGCTTACCCGATTCTGGCCCGGCTGAAAGGCGACACCAACGAACTGAAAAAGTCGTATCTGACCATTCTCGACCTGCTCAGTTACGTGAATTTGCCGCTGCTGGCGGGTCTGTTTATCATGGCCGATAGCGTGGTGTTCCTGTTCTACGGACCCGGCTGGGAGCCAACGGTGCTGTTGATCCGAATTTTTGTTTTCGTCAGCATATTCACGTTTCTCAGTAATCCGTTGTTTACGCTGGCCTTTTCGAAAGGGAAGCCGAAGCTGCTCTTTTTTCTCAACATCATTACGCTCGTCATTAAGATTCCGCTGGTTTTTTTATTCGCTCAGTACTGGGGCGTCGTCGGTATAGCGTCGGCTTTTCTGGTGGCAACGCTCGTAAACCTGCTGTTTAACTTTGGCATTGTTCAGTCGCTGATAGGCTCGTTCCTGGGCGAGTTTGCCCAGAATATCAGCAAGCCGATCCTGTTCTGCCTGCTGATGGCGGCTGCCATTCTGCTGTATAAATCGTATGACGATACAATCAATACGGTCAATACACTAGTGGAAATTCTGCTGGGGGGACTGATTTATATTGGCCTGACGATTCGCTACAAATACCCGATCAACGACCTGAAAACGTTTGGCAAAGCTGCCTGATTCTATGCAAAAATTGCTGTTGAAATCCCTGTATGTCGTCGCCCGGCTTTCCTACCCGAAGCTGCCCCACGATCTATGGTATTTTGTGCGGGATAACTACTACTGCAAGCTGGTTCAGGGGCGTTATGTGGTGCGCGATTATGTCCTGAAGAAAAAGTATAAAGTGATCAGTTATCATGGCGAGTTCGATCAGGAATTACGCTATGTATTGCCCTTCGCCTACTGGCATCACCTGAATGGTACGCTTCGTAAAACGATTTCGACCCGGCATACGAAGGAGTTTTATTTCTTCAGCGAAGACCATGAGGAGCGGTTCGAGAAACGGGTCTGGACGGAATCCTACGCGCACTACGACGTGCCTAACATGACGCACAGCAATTCCTACAGCTTCCGCAAGTGGGTGCCGGTGCCGTATAAAACGCATTTCAAAAATGATGTTTTCGTTTTCGACAAACCTATTCTGGTCATTGCCAACAAGTACAACATCGAATGGGACCAGCCGCCCATCAACTTTCTGGACATTCCGACCCTCGATCGAATTATCAGGCGGGTTGGGTCTACCTATCAGATCATTTACAATCGGCCCTTACCCACGCACATCGTGCAGGATAACAGCGAAACGATGGTCCTGAACGAGCACGCGTGGCTGCGGGAAAACCATCCGGATGTTGTGCTGATGGATGATCTGTTTGCGCAGTATCATCCGGCGACGGTTGCCAATTATAATCACCTGCAATTGATGGTTTACGCCAACTGCAGCCATTTTATTTCAATGCACGGGGGAACAGCCGCCCTGGCAAGCTGTTTCGGGGGCACCAATATTATCCTGTCTAACCCGGATTGGGGAAAAGAGCACCCCTTTAACGAATACGAAAACCTGTTTCCCCGGTTATCCGGGGCCACTATCCTGCACGCCAAAGACCGGGAGGGCGTGTTGGCGCATTTATTCGCCAACTACTAAAGTTTGCCAATTTTCTGGTCTATTTATTTGACATAAATTGCATAAACGTTAACTTTAGATTTACAAATAATAAATATATAAAACTTATTTAATTTAGTCTTCCATCCGCAAGGACACGTATTGAAGATTAAAAATCTGCCCGGAGCCGGACCTACTATGATTATTAGCAGAATTACCAGTGGCTTAGGAAATCAGCTTTTTCAGTATGCGACGGGTCGGCATCTTGCCCTGAAAAATAAAGCCGCTTTGTACCTGGACTTAAGCTATTACCTCTATGAGTATGCCGACGATACGGTGCGGCCGTTTAAGCTGGATCACTTCAAGGTACCTTATCGGCTCCTCCAGAAATCGCCAATGGAATACGTGTCCAAAGCCACCAAACTGTTGCCTAACCGGAGTTTGCCGCCCGTCGTTCGGTTTTTGAAGGAAAAGCATTTTCACTTCGATCAGAGTATACTCGATGCCCGCGCTGGCTGTATCATTCTGGAAGGTTTCTGGCAGTCGGAAGCGTATTTTCGAGAGAATGCCCAGACAATCCGGCAGGAGTTAACCCTGGCGGACGTACCCAGTCCGGAGTTTTCGCATTACCGGCAGCAGATCGGCAATACGCCGACACCCGTTTCGATCCACATTCGGCGGGGCGATTACGTGAACCACCCGGAGTTCAGCAAGACCTTCGGCTTCGTGGGATTGGACTATTACAAACAGGCGCTTCAGCAACTGAACGACCATTATGAAAACACGCAGTTGTATGTCTTCAGCGATGATCACGCGTGGGTACATGAGAACCTGCCGCTTCCGGACAATACAGTTTTTGTTCAGAATAGCGGGCCCAACGGCGACGTAGCCGATCTGGTGCTGATGAGTCATTGCCGTCACCATATTATTGCCAACAGTTCCTTTAGCTGGTGGGGTGCCTGGCTCAACCCGCACGCGGATAAACTGGTCATCACGCCCCGGAAGTGGTATAAACAACAGCCTACCTGGAATACCAAAGACCTGTTGCCATCGACCTGGATGGCCCTATAATTCTCCGAAAATGAAACACCTTTCCGACCGCTTTATCCGATGACTAAAGTATTGATTGACCATCAGAAGTTTACAACCCAAAAATACGGAGGCATCAGCCGGTACTTTGCCAATATTATTCAGGGAATAAAGCAGACCAATGACATTACGTATCAGCTGGGGGTGATGCATGCCAAAAATCACTACATCCAGAACGAGCCCCTTCCCCTGAAAGGTAACCTGAGCGATAAGGTATTGAATCGGAATGAGCGTTATGATTATCGGCTGAACGAGTTTTACTGCAAACGCCTGCTGGATAAATCGGACTTCGACGTCTTTCATCCTACCTACTACGATACCTACTACATGAATCGGCTCAAGAAGCCGCTGGTAATTACCATTCACGACATGACCTACGAGCGGCTGCCGGAGTACTTCTGGGCGCTCGATCCACTCACCCGCCAGAAGCGGGAGAATATTCTGCGGGCCGACGCCATCATCACCATTTCGAACACGACCCGGAACGATATGCTCAGCTTTTTTGATGTCGACCCCAAAAAAGTATGGACGATCTACCATGGCATTGATCTCGATAGTCCGGTGGTGACGCAGCCGGTGCCCGATTTGCCCGAGCAATATGTGCTGTTTGTGGGGGATCGGAGCGGGTACAAGAACTTTTATCTCTTTCTGAACGCGATCAGTAAACTGGCTCCTCGGTTTCCGGAACTGAATGTCGTTCTTGCTGGTGGCGGAAAGCTGGAAGTGGCTGATCTTGAGTTTATTCAACGACTAAAGTTGACGAGCCGCGTCAGACACATTGGTGCCACGGATGAACAGCTCAATTACCTCTACCAGCATGCCCAGGTGTTTGCTTATCCTTCGCTCTATGAAGGGTTCGGGTTGCCTATTCTGGAAGCCTTCAAAGCCAAATGCCCCATTCTGTTGAGTGATACGGAGTGCTTTCGCGAGGTCGCAACGGATGCTGCGGTGTATTTCAGACCGACTGATCTGGACGACCTGGCCGAAACACTGGCCGACCTGCTGACCAATTCGACGTTGAGAGACCAGTTGGTGGCGAAGGGAACCCAGCGGCTGAGCGATTTTTCGCTTCGGAAATCCATTGATCAGACCCTCGACGTCTATAAATCCTTAGCCTGATCGTGTCATGAGATTTAAAGCGGTTGATTCGTTTCGGGGGATGGCGGCCATTATGGTAATCCTGTTCCATTTACAGCACCTGGAGTTGTTGTCCGGTATCGCCTTCATTGCCAAAAGTGACATTTTTGTCGATTTCTTTTTTGTGTTGTCGGGCTTCGTCATTACCCACAGCAACTATGACCGGATCACCAATGTAGCCAGTGTGTGGCCTTTCATACGAAAACGGTTTAACCGCCTGTATCCGCTTCATCTGTTTACGCTGCTCCTTGTGCTGGGGTTCGAAATAGTGCGGTACGGCCTGGATCGGTACGTTGTTAAGTTGAGTTTTCCCGTCTTCGCCAGCGACAAGAACCTGCCGTCGTTTATCGCCAACCTCACGTTGACGCAATCGTTGAACCTCTTCGATCAGGTTACCTGGAACGGGCCAAGCTGGAGCATCAGCGTCGAGTTTTACACGTACATCGTGTGGGCGTTGTGTCTGGTTCTGTTTCGTAAAAACCTGCTGCTCATGGGCGGCTTCCTTTTCAGTCTTATAGGCTGGTTTATTGTCCGGCATGACGGCAATATCATTTTCAACTACGATTATGGATTTGTGCGTTGCCTGTACAGCTTCCTCATCGGCATGTTCACCTACCGAATGAACCGGCAGTTGTCCCTCCGATTCAGTTATCGGCAGTTTTCTTTTGTGGAGGTTTCTCTCTTTATACTGACCATCGTGGCGGTCAATTTATTCACGCACCGGGAGAGCTGGCTGATGCCCTTTCTGTTTGCCGTGGTCATTGTCGTTTTCTCCCGCGAATCGGGCGCTCTAGCTAAGCTGCTGGCCAGCCAACGGCTTGCGTTTCTGGGAAAGCTTTCTTACTCGTACTACCTGAATCACACGCTTGTGCTGACGGTTATGGATCTGCTTTTTTTCAAGCTGATGAAGGTGCCGCACTCGGCCATGAGCGAATTGCTTTTTGTGCTCATCTGCCTGGCCTGCGTTCATGTGATGTCTGTCTTCACCCATCGACATGTTGAGTTAATTCTTCAGCCGCCTGCACCGGATCGATCCGGTAAGGCAATGCCCAAAATGGTGGTTTCCTAAGTTCGACCTTTATCAACGACACGCTATGTCTATTTTCAACGCGCCAACCTGGCTTGATCAGTTCAACTTCCCCTATACGTCGTACGACGACGTGCCGCAATCGACGTTCGATGCGATCAACAAGGATCTGGATGCGCTTCAGCATCCCGAGCCCCTGGTCAGTGTTGTCATTCCGGCCTGGAATGAAGAGGTGAATATTCTCCGTAGTATTGCCTCGCTGGCTAAACTGAAAACGTCCATTCCAATGGAGATTCTGGTTGTCAATAACAACTCGACCGACCAGATGCAGAAAACGCTGGATAAACTACACGTTCGGTCGGTGTTTCAGCCCATACAGGGCTGGGGCCCGGCCCGGCAGATGGGGCTGGAGCAGGCGCGGGGTAAATACCTGCTGACGGCCGATGCCGACGGGATCTACCCCCCCGAATGGCTGAACGAAATGATGGCCGTCTTGCAGCAGCCGGGGGTCATCTGTGTGTGTGGCCGGTATTCTTTCATCCCCGCGCCGGGTTTTCCGCGCTGGGTATTATCGATTCATGAATCCCTGAAAGACACGTTGGCAACGGCTCGTCATGTGAAGCGCCCCCACCTGAATGCGTATGGCATCAGTATCGGGTATGAGCGCAAATATGCCCTTAAAATCGGGTATGTCATGCGAAAAGTCCGGGGCGAAGATGGCCGGATGTGTTTCGATATGTTGCAGTATGGCAAGGTGAAATTAGTGAAGTCGAGGAAAGCTCGTGTCTGGACCGGTACCCGTACGCTTCGGGTAGAAGGCAATGGAAGTTATGCAAGAGCCCTATGGCTGAAAGTAGGTACCGAGCTACGGCGGTTGGGTGGTCTCTTCGTGGCCCAGGCTCCTCACGATACAAAGACGTCGATGAATGAATAAGTGTGCGGTGGCCCTTGCCCTGCTGTTGGTCCTGATCGCACCCATCGTGTGCCGGGCGCAGTGCAGTGAGGGGGCTATCATTTGTGAAACGTTTGGCAGGGGGCCAACGGGTCCGCTGGCGCCGGGCTTGACCAATTTCAAGTATGTGTCGAAAAGCTGTCCCGACGACGGTGAGTACAGTGTTATGGACACCGTGGCGGGTAGCTGCCACGGACAGGCCTGGCATGCCGTACCGGAAGATCATACACCCAACGACGTTCGGGGCAACATGTTCGTTGTCAACGCATCGTACCAGCCCAGCGAATTTTATAGCCAGAAAGTAGTGGGCCTTTGTCCCGGCGTCGTGTATGAGTTCTCGCTTTGGGCGCTCAACCTGAACCGGATTCTGCAGGCGGGGGCCTGCGATGATTACAGCCTGCGCAACCCGATCATTGCCATGCGGATCGAGTTGCCGGATGGTACACTGATTCGCGAAGTGGTACAGCCCGCCATTTCCCGTTCGGCAGCGCCCGTCTGGACGCCCTTGTCCATGCAGTTTTCTATACCCACCAGCGGCAATGACATTGTCGTCAAGCTCATCAATAAGGGGCTCGGCGGCTGCGGCAATGATCTGGCCATTGACGACATTAGTTTTCGCCCCGTCCACCCGATTCTGAGCATTGAGTTTCCCGGCTCATCCGTTTCGGAAATGACCGTTTGCGCCGATACTCCACTTAAGCTGGCCGTTGGCGCAGCTCCTGGGTATATCAACCCCGTTTATATGTGGCAGCAGAGCCAGGATAATGTAAACTGGGTACCCGTACCCAACGCGAATCAGACAGCAGCCTACGGTATTAATCAGGTTCGCGCCGGGCGCACCTATTACCGACTTCGAAATACCCAAGCCATCAACGCGTCTGCCGTGGGGAGTGCCCAATGTTCGGCCGTATCGAATGTACTTGTTGTAAACGGGCGTCCGGATAGTCCCTTTTCCCTGGGCGATGACGTGGCGCTTTGTCAGGGCGTTACGAAGGTTTTGGGGAAACCGGATTCGTGGCCAGCCGGCACCTCCTTTTTATGGTCGGATCAGAGTACAAATTCCACCCTGCGTGTCGGTACGCCCGGCAGCTATTGGCTGGAAACGAACCTGAATGGCTGTCTGTATCGGGATACGGTCGAGGTTATCGACCAAAACTGCCGACTGAGTGATATCTATGTTCCCGACGCGTTTTCGCCGAATGGTGATGCCTACAATGATCAGTTACGGGTATTCCACGAAGGTCTGTTCTCGACCTACTCGTTTCGGGTTTATGACCGCTGGGGAAGTGTCATTTTCTCTAGCCAGCAGGCCGATATAGGCTGGGATGGCATGTACCACAACCGCCCCTGCTCCGAAGATATATACGCCTGGACGGTTCACTACAGTGTCATAAATCAGGGAAATAAGGAAGAATATTTTGTCCGGAGCGGGCGGGTGATGCTGGTGCGCTAGTTGAGTTTTCGCTGGTCATCCCCCGGTATCGGATCGCCTTTGTCGAGGACAACGATATGCTCGCCCATAATTTCGGTTATGTGATGCGTTTTTCCATCTGTATCGTCAACCCACTGCGTGTTGACTTTGCCTTCCAGAAAGATCAAACTGCCACTTTTCAGGTATTTATGCGCCAGTTCCGCTAGTTCTTTCCGTAACACAACGGTATGTTGTTCGGTATTTGCCAGGATCTGTCCTTGGTGATCTTTAATGGTTTCCGTAGTTGTCAAGGCAAACCTGGCTACGCTGATTTGGTCTTCCACTTGCTGAATTTCGACATCGTTAGTTATGCTCCCAATAAGGGTTACTTTATTTAATCCTCTCATAGTTTAGGAATATACTAGGTTGACCAGTTTTTGGATTTATCCTTATTCGAAAGAAATAAGTTACCGCCTATCAGACGATGAAGGGATTTTTTGGTAACGCCCGTAACCTGTTTTATAAAATGAATCCGGAGATGAGTAATGGACCGGGGCTTGCTACTTTATCAGGAATGACTATACTTATCCGATCTCTGCTTTTCATAGCTACCGTTGGCGTACTGGCCATGACCGTTGCCAAACCGACCCGAGTTGTTTTCTTTGGAGACTCCATCACCCAGGCTGGCGTAAACCCCGGCGGCTACATCGACCGCCTGAAAAAAATGCTTCCCGCCGAGCAGTTCGAACTGCTCGGTGCTGGTATCGGAGGCAATAAAATCTATGACTTGTTCCTGCGTATGGACGATGACGTACTCGCCAAACAGCCCGATGTCGTGATCGTATGGGTGGGCGTCAATGATGTCTGGCACAAAGCCTCATACGGGACGGGGACCGATCCCGATAAGTTTGTGAAATTTTACGAAGCCGTCATCAGGAAACTTCAGGCCGCCAATGCCAAAGTTATGCTGTGTACGCCAGCTGCCATTGGCGAGAAAACGGATTTCAGTAACCAGCAGGATGGCGATTTGAATCAATACAGCCAACTGATCCGCGATCTGGCAAAACGGCAGAACATACCCCTGATCGACCTGCGGAAGGCGTTTCTGGAATACAATCTGAAGAACAATCCCGATAATAAAGAGAAGGGTATTTTGACCACCGATCGCGTACACCTGAACGAAGCGGGTAATCAGCTGGTGGCCGAGCAAATGCAGAAGGCCCTACAAAGCATGGGGAAATAACGATCAAATTGACCGTCGGTCGCTGATCCTGATTCGGCCATCCTGCTAAACCAGGGTGGCCATTTTTATGGCGGGTAGACTGATCGTCTATTTGTGGAACCCTCACTTTTTGCTAAAATCCAGGTCGTATTTCACGTTCAGCCGGAAGCCGTTGTTGATTTCGAAGACGGGTTTCTGTGTACTAGGCTCCAGTTCAGGGTGCTGCGTAATCTGGTTGAGGTAATTGAGTTCAATTTTAAACGTGTCCCGAAACTGATAGCCCAAACCGCCTGAAATCCGATTTTGGTTAAAGACATTTTGTTCGACCTGATGGCCGAAGCCAATGAACAGCTCATCGAAGAAATTGGCGTACCATTCGCCATCGTCGATGGCTGCCCCCTGCAGTGGAACCGTGCCCGAAATCTGGTAGCGCGCCCGATTCTGGTACTCCCAGCTTTCGATATGGCGCGGATTCGCATCGGCCCCGATTCCAAGCCACCGCTGTTCGAGCCGGAATCGGTGACTCAGGTTAACGATGCCCGCCGTTGCGCTGAGTTGAATGTCTTCATGCGTTCGGCTCTCGATCGTCGGAACGCCCGCGTCGGCAACGGGAAAATCGCCATAAGGGTATGTGGTAAAGAAGGTGTAGCCACCCGCCAGTTTTACCTGGTCACTCAATGTATACCCCAGTCCAAGCCGCGCCAGCGACTGTTGCCAGGACTGAATCAGTTCCACCCGTCGCCATTGGTATTCGGTGTGTACTTCCCAGCGTTTACTCAATTTATGATCGCCGTTGTAGACATACCAGCCAATGGCATTGCGGTCGATGATCCGGTATTGTTGCCCGAAACTGGTTGCTGAAAGCAGCAGAAAGAAAAGGAAATAACGAAGCGTCATCGGGCCAATGGGTGTACATGATAGGTGTACAAGCGCTTTATGACCCTATAGGTTTGAAATTAGTATCGTCCGGTAGCCGGATGGAAGGTTTGCCAGCTATGCCAAAACTCCTGATGAGCAGGCAGCCGAACGAGCCCAGGACCGGCACTCAGCGAACGACCACTAAAGGCATAGGTTTGTTTTCCATCGCTAAGCGTGTCATGATGCAGTACGAAGTGGCTGGCAGAAGCCGGGCGCTCATAAGCGAAAAAGGAACGATTGTCGTTCGCCAGGACCAGTAAAACCGGCCGGTTGGCGAGTGTATCCTGAATCAGGCGTTCGCGTTTCAGGCGGTTCCAGTCGTAGGCTTTGCTATGTTTGCCAACGCTCAGGCCCACCACCCACGATTTATCATGCCACGACAGGCTATCCATTCGGGTAAGGTCGCTGCTGCCTTTGCCGCGCTCGTAGGTATCCATCTTCGTGTACCGCTCCGAAAAGGTCGTGTCGGGTTGCATGACGAGGCTGTTCGGATGCAGGGACATCCATTGGTTCAGCGTCATCTGCTCACTGAATACTTCGGGCAGGGTATCGCCCTTGAGCACTCCGGCAACGGATTCGCCATTTGCCTGACGCCACCAGCTTCCGGTACCCGCATCTTCAAACATCGCATTGAAGTGGTCCATGCCGACAAGCCGGAAAGTCGCAGGTTTCCCGTTTATGATTGGTCGAAACACGCGCCCGGTCCGGCAAACGGTGCAGTAGGTAACCATAATGGGTTGCCCATCAATCGTATCCAGCACCTGATGATGATACCCGATAAATTGAATGGGATACGCCTTGGCCTGCCCGTTCACCTCGATGCCCAGAATCTCCCGATCTGATTTGACGGTATTGTGGCTGGCGGGCTGGAGTTGTACGGAGGTGGGTTGGTAAAACATGTGGTCGGCTGCCATTCGGAAATTAAAGGCGTAGCCAACCCCCGCCACCAGCACCAGCGCGATCAGTGCGCCCCATCTTGACTGCCTGATGGCCGACAGGGCACCTGCTACAATCAATAAGCCAAAAACAGCCCGGAATACCCACCGCCATCGATACAGAAAGTAAGCCAGATCGAGGCTGTTCATACGCTGGCTACCGGGCATTGGCATAATGAAATAGACGTTGGCTACTTCAAACAGGAGCAACCCGGCAATTCCAATATAAAAGAGAGTTTTCATGCTGTGAAGGGTTGTTAATTAATGAGTTAAGGCTTTTAATAGACGAGCGAATGCTCTTTACGGCAACGCAAACGCCACGTACTGGTTGCCTTTCTTTTGCCCAAGTTTTCCTCCGCCACAGGCGATGACTACATATTGTTTGGTACCCACCTGGTACGTGGCTGGCGTGGCGAACCCGGCGGCCGGTAAGGTCGTTTCCCAAAGCAGTTTGCCGTCCTTTTTATCAAATGCCCGGAACTTCCCGTCTTTTGTCGCCCCAATAAACAGCAGGCCACCCGCCGTTACAACCGGGCCGCCATAGTTTTCCACGCCTGTGTTATGAATGCCTTTGGCGGCTAGTTCGGGTTCTTCGCCCAGAGGAATTTTCCAGAGGTACTCGCCTGTATTCAGATCGATGGCGTTTAACGTTCCCCAGGGGGGCGAAATGCCGGACAACCCTTTGCTATCCAGGAACTTCGTGTAGCCCGAAATTTTGTAGGGCACATATGGCGTCTTGCTGCCCTTGGCTACTTTTCCAATGGCTTCTATCTTTTCGTCATCAAAAAGAAAGCCGACCAGAGCCTGCTTTTCTGCGGCTGACAGTTGAGTAAAGCCCGGCATCATGCCTTTCCCATGACCAATAATCTGCGTCACATACGCCCGGTCACGTCGTTGCCCAATATTAACCAGCGATGGGTAGCCGCTCGTGGCATTGCCCTTGCGTTCGGCTCCATGGCAGCTCGAACAGGTGGTGGTGTACAGGCGATTCCCCAACGTGAGGTGGGCCAGTTCATCCTGTTTGGGGGCCAGGTTCAGCGCAATCAGCCAGGCGGCTTCGTTGGCGTTGACATACATAATGCCATTGGGGTCGGTGGCAGCCCCGCCCCATTCGGCCCCGCCATCGAGACCAGGATAAATGAAGGCACCCCGCCGGCTGAGCGGTTGAAAGGTACCCCGGTCACTGCGTCGATACTGCGCAAGTAGGGAGTCCCGCTCGGTGGAATAGGGGTTCAGGTCAGCTTCGCCAAAATTCTGACGGGCAAACGGAGCCGGCCGGGCAGGTATGGGTTGTGTGGGCCAGGTTTCTTCGCCGGGCACGTCGGATTTGGGCATGGGCGTTTCCGTGATGGGGAAAAGCGGCTTGCCCGTAACCCGGTCGAATACAAAAACAAAGCCCGATTTTGTAACCTGAGCGACGGCATCGACCCGCTTGGGCCGACCGTCGGGGCCTTTGCTGGTAACGGTCAGGAGGTTTGGTGGGGCCGGGAAATCACGATCCCAGATGTCGTGGTGAACGGCCTGAAAGTGCCAGAGCCGTTTGCCGGTGCGGGCATCCAGCGCCAGCAAGCAGTTGGCAAACAGGTTTTGCCCTTTACGATTGCCGCCGTAGAAATCAAACGCGGCCGAACCGGTTGGCACGTAAAGAATACCCCGTGGCCGGTCAACAGCCATACCCGACCAGTTATTGGCGCCACCCACGTCCGTATTTTTGTAGGTTTCTTTTGGCCAGGTATCATACCCGTATTCGCCGGGTTGCGGAATGGTATGGAATGTCCAGGCCAGTTTGCCCGTGCGGACATTGAACGCCCGTACATGACCCGGTGCGGCATCGGCTCCTTCCGAAAGGCGGACGGGCATGATAATCAGGTCTTCAAAGATGGTACCAGGTGTGTTGGAAATAACGAATTTATCCCTGGCCTGCTCGCCCAATCCCTCATGCAGATCAATATGGCCGTTCTGTCCGAAGCTCGAAATGGGTTTTCCGGTTTTGGCATCCAGGGCGTAGAGCGACGAGCCAACGGTGTATAGGATTCGGGCTTCCGGATCACCACTAGCAGCTTGTTTGGCTGACTGCCAATAGGTAACTCCCCGACTGGTGCTCAACGATTGCTTGTCTGGCGTACCAAATTTCCAGATTTCTCTACCCGTAGCCGCATCGAGAGCAAAGGCCTGCACGGTGGGCGTTACCCCGTACAAGACCCCGTCAACAATGATTGGATTAGCCTGAATCTGTCCGCTATCGGGCGTGGCATACGTCCAGGCTACTGTCAGGGTCTTGACATTTTCGGGGGTAATCTGGGTCAGGGCCGAGTAATGGCTTCGGTCCGGCCCCCCGAGGTATTCGCCCCAGTTTGTATAATCGTTTGGCTTGGTATCCGTGGTATTTTGGGTAAAGCGAGACCAGCCAAGGGCTAGTACCGCACAAACGAGTAGCGCACAAAGTAAGCGTGTCATGGAGCTTAAGGGGTAGTCTGACAAATCTACGTCAAAAGCAAAAAGGATGGGTATTGTTACTATACGTCATGCCATAGCGCCAGAAATAAACAGCTCGTTTCCTGGTGGTGTCAGCCGGGTCGCTGGTGCGATACTTACATCTGACACTATAAAAAGAATGGCCAGTAAACGAAGCTTCGTTTACTGGCCATTCTTTTTATGATTAGGTAATTGCTGGTCCTAGTAATTCTTGTCAGGATTTGAATTGCTGAACCGGCTATTGCCTGTGCCCCGGCTTTGCGGCTGCGGACGACTGGTGTTGCGGCTTGGACGGCTGCTTTCTGTGTTACGCTCACGCGGTGCTGATGAACTGCTACCCTGGCCTTCCGACCGTGGGCGCTGACTTTGGTGGCGTGACTGTCCGCCACCATTGTTCGACGATCCGGCTGAGCGTCCGTTAGTATTTCCTGGACGGCCACCACCCCGGCGATTGTCATTGCGGCCGTGCCCCTGACGGGCAGGAGCAGGCGAAATGGTTGATTCCGATATAGTAAGCGCGTAAGGGTGGTCGTTAATAACCGGAACGCGTTTGCCGATCAGTTTATGAATATCGCGCAGAAATTCGGTTTCTTCGGCATCGCAGAACGAGAGCGCAATACCATCATGGCCCGCCCGCCCTGTCCGACCGATGCGGTGAACATAGGTTTCGGGAATGTTCGGTAACTCGTAGTTGATCACATGCGACAGTTCATCGACGTCGATTCCACGAGCGGCAATATCCGTGGCAACCAGCACGCGCGTTTCCCGGCTTTTAAAGTTCGACAGAGCGCGCTGACGAGCATTCTGCGACTTGTTGCCATGAATGGCTTCAGCGCCGATGCCTGCTTTCAACAGGTCTTTCACCACCTTATCAGCACCGTGTTTGGTCCGGGCGAAAACAAGGGCCGATTTAATATTCTTGTCGTCAAGGATATGCACAAGCAGTTTACGCTTGTCATCTTTCCCGACGAAATACATGGCCTGTTCAATGGTGTCGGCCGTTGAGGAGACGGGCGTCACTTCAACTTTGGCCGGATTATGCAATATTGTGTCGGCAAGTTTGGCTACATCAACTGGCATAGTTGCTGAGAAGAACAGCGATTGTCGGCGCTCCGGCAACTTGGCAATAACCTTTTTTACGTCGTGAATAAAGCCCATGTCGAGCATCCGGTCGGCTTCATCCAGAACAAAGAACTGTACATCACGGAGCGAGATAAAGCCCTGGTTCATAAGGTCGAGCAGGCGGCCGGGCGTAGCAATAAGTACATCCACGCCTGCCTTTAATGTGTTTACCTGGGCATGCTGCGAAACACCACCGAAGATAACCGTACTACGCAGGTTCAAATAGCGACCGTAAGCGGTAAAGCTTTCGGCAATCTGAATGGCTAATTCACGGGTTGGTGTCAGAATAAGCGTCTTGATGCGTCGTGGGCCACCCGTACTTTTGCTGCGGTCTTCACTCAGTAATTGCAGGATTGGAATAGCAAAGGCGGCTGTTTTACCGGTTCCGGTTTGGGCGCAACCCAGGAGGTCCCGGCGGCTTAACAAAATCGGTATGGCTTTTTCCTGAATAGGGGTAGGGTTGGTGTATCCTTCTTCGGCAAGGGCCTTCAGGATGGGATCAATTAATGATAAATCGGAAAATTGCATGTGTTGGTTGGACGTCGGTAGGCAATGGAATAGGGTACTAAAATGGGTCCAGCATCCAACGTCTTTGTAAAGTTATATGTGTACAACGGCTGTAGTGCAAATAAAGTGCCATTTATTGGCTGAATACAATTCGCAGTAAAAACAAAGACGGCCCCAGCGCCATGGCAAGGCCGTCCTGCTTTCTGATAATCGATCCGATAGTTTAGTCGTAAATGCTACCCGCGGTTTGTTCAACCAGGCCTTTGGGCAACAGCCAGGCCATTAGTTTTCCGGCCTTGTTCAGCAGTCCCGTCACCAGTTCGGTCTTACCGGCCAGGGTAGCTTCTACAGCTTGGCGGGCCACCTCGGCTGGGGTCATGTTAACTTTCTCGGCGGCTTTTCGGCCCTTATTGCCAATTTGTGCCCGGTTAACGAAGTCTGTATCCGTTGAGCCGGGACACACGCAGGTGACCGACACTGTTGAGCGTTTTAATTCCTGATGCAGCCCACGGCTGAACTGGAGTACGAACGACTTGGAGGCTGCGTACAGGCTTAGCCCCGGCACCGCCTGGTAAGCCGCCGAACTGCCTATGTTCAGGATATAAGCTTTCGTCTGCTGGCGAAGCTGCGGCAGAAAGAGGTACGTCAGCTCGACCAGGGTTGTCATATTGACGGCCATCATATTGGTATGCTCGTTTATCGAGTGCTTCTCAAATGGACCGCTCAGACCATAGCCCGCATTATTAATCAGCATCTGAAGGGGGTACTGCTTTTGGCTGCACCAGTCGAACACGTGCTGAGCCGATCCCGCCTGGGCCAGATCAATCGCCAGAAAGTCTGTTTTAACGCCATGCTCGTTCGCCAGTTGCCTGGCTACCTGCTCCAGCAGTGATTCTGATCGGGCTACCAGCAGTAAATCGAACTTTCGATGGGCCAGTTCTCCGGCAATGGCCAGGCCAATGCCCTTACTGGCTCCGGTGATTAAGGCGTAGGCCATGTTGTGCTAATGAGTAGTGAAAACCGCAAATGAGCAAGTCGCAGGGAGTAAGTGGCTAACGTGCGCATATTGCGTTCGCGTCGGCCATTTACTCCCTGCGACTTGCTCATGTACGACAGGTTTAAATATTTACTTTCGAGATAAACCGGTGGTAGAATGGAGTTTTGCTGTTGGCATTTTTGGGCATGTATTTCCCCGTTACGACCGGTACGTACATAACGCGCCGACGGCTGGCTTCGCCCACGAAGGGAGACTGCTGCGCCCGGTGCCAAAGTCGTCCATCGTGTACCGACAGGTCACCCGCGTTGATATCGAAGCCGATTTCGTGTTTGTCAGGGTCATTGTCCACGAAGTATTTTTTGCGGAACAACATTTTGAAAATACCCTGTTTGTGAGTGCCTGGGATGACCCGCAGACCGCCGTTTTCGTAAGGGGTCGGGTTGAGGTGAATTCCCACATTGAGCATCGGCATAATGCGCTGCCCGAGGAAAATGTCGCGTGGGCTATCCGTATGCCAGCCCATCTGCGAAAATTTACTGTTAGGGGTCCGAATGTAGTGGTTAAGAATAAGCCCGTCTTTTTCGATCTCGGCGATACGCCCTTCGTAGGGCTGAAGCAGGTCAACGACTGCCTGAAGCCGTGGGTCCTGTAAAAATTCGTGGAGCGCCTTGCTGTGCTGCGACAGGAAACACATCCGCTGAATCATTGGGTTTCCGGACTCGTCCTGACCAAATTTTAACGGCACACCGTTGATTTTGTCACGACCTTCGGCCAGCCACTCCTTTTCAATGCGTTCAACTTCGCTGATAAATACTTTGACTGTTTCCGGATGGATAAAATTGCGAAAAACGATAACACCATTTTTGTTGAAAAACTGGCGTTGTTCGGGGGTAATGGTTTCGCCCAGCGTAAAGGGCGGCAAGTTTAATTTGCTCATATCGGTGGTTTACAATTCGGAGGTTCCGTCGTTGATGCCAACCGGCGACCGCACGCTAACCGACGGGCGCAAGTTTCACTGTTTATTAACGGCTCAAATCTACGAAATTTACAATTTTAGGATTACTTTGGCGCAATTTAATTAATGTGACTTTAATTAACGGTCATTCCGGTTGTTGTGCATATTTTACGTGATAAAAGGTCATTTCTGCTGTTAATCAGCTTTTTAATAGGTGGATTTACTACGTTATTAGCCCAGTCAGATAGTATTCCAGTCCCTCAGGAACCCATACCTAATCAGCTGTTAAAAACCAGAAATACCCTAATTCTACCCTTGGTAGCCCGGTCGATCGAAACGGACTGGTCGTTGGGGCTGGCGGGTTCGTTTACCTTCCGGTTCAACCGGCATGATACCCTTACGCGTACATCGAATACACAGGCACTGGCATTATACTCGCTCCGGAAACAATTCATTGCCGCTATAAACGGCACTACCTATTTCCCCGGCGAACGGATCATTCTGAACTATCAATTGTCGTATAGTGATTTTCCTGATAAATTCTGGGGCCTGGGGAAAGATGCCCCCAGCAGTCAGGAAGAAGCATACGCCTTTCGGCAATATTACGTTTACCTGCATTTTCAGCGGAAACTTCGGGATCGTGTCTTTCTGGGTGTCGTCTACGAATACCAGCGGTTGCTGGCCGTCGATTACCTGCCCGGTGGTTTGTTCGACCAGTTACCCGTAACCGGTCGCGATCCGTATCATATTTCGGGAGCAGGGCTAAGCTTAACATACGATTCACGAAACAATGCGTTTGCCCCCGATAAGGGTGGGTTTTTGCAGGTATTTTTTAACCATTTTTCGCCCGCCTTTGGTTCCAACTTTCAGTACACCAATTACGTTATTGACTTCCGGCGTTTTCTCCGAATTTACGAGCAACAGGTCCTGGCTATTCAGGCGTATGGCTTTTTTAACTCGGGTGATGTTCCCCTGCGTAGCCTGGCCAGTTTTGGCGGCTCCAACAGTATGAGGGGGTTTTATGACGGGCGTTACCGCAGTAAAAATCAGGTAGTGGCCCAGGCAGAATACCGCATTCCATTATTCTGGCGGATCGGGGCGGTCGGATTTGTGGGTGTCGGCAATGTGGGGAACCACCTCCGCGACCTGAACTTTCAGGAACTTAAGTATTCCTATGGCGGGGGCGTTCGCCTGGCCCTGAATCGTAAGGAGCGGTTAAATCTGCGGGTCGATTATGGCTGGGGCGCCGGGCAGGGGACGTCGCATGGCCTGTATTTTCAACTGGGCGAAGCGTTCTGATATCATTAATTTTCCCGTTTCTCTACATTGTCCCAGCCAGAGAGGGCAAACTTTTTGGCCAGCCAGTAAAGTGGATACGTAAAGACAAATGCACCCAGTACATCGACCGTGTAATGGACATGCTGGACCAGTAATAAACCGCCGACAACGATGGAGCCGATCAGCGCAAAGAGTCGGTCCCACCACCGGCGCAGGCATAAAAACATCAGGAAAATAGACGATGTATGGCCTGAATAAAATAAGTCTTTCGTGATGTATGTTTTGCCATAGAAGGCATTACTGATCGGGTCGATGAGGGGAATCAGGCCAACGGGCGGATCGAGTGGTACGAGGTTGATGCTGAGCATCCGCGACAGGCTGACAATGATGTAGCCATAAATAAACATCATAAATACTGCCGGGCTGTATCGGGCGCGAATAACGAGGAGCAGCGCCGTTGCCCAGATCGTCAGAAAGATGGCTATCGACACATCCGTAGGGGGGAGCTGATTCAGTACCCAGTCATTCAAAACGGGTCCCGAATGGCTCTCGATGGTTTGAAAGAAACCAGGAAACGTGAACAGCAGGGCGACGGTAGCGATGAGCCCCAGCGTGAATTTCCAGCGAAATGTGCTCGATTGCCAGGCTGCCTGCCAAATTAGGTCGCTGGTCGGATTGGGTGTGAGAATGGACATGTAAAACTGTAAAAGGCCGCAAAGGTACAACGAGGCTTTTAAATGCGCCAAGTCTAAACCATTAACAACCGCCAAATCCCCGATAGTAACAGTAAAACCAGGCCGACAGGGGTCAGCACCTTCCAGCAGAGAAACATCATCTGATCGACCCGAACGCGGGGAAACGTCCAGCGAACCCACATTTGTACTAAAACGGCAAAAAACACTTTCGACAGGAGCCAGAAGCCGCCCGTCAGGTTGCCCCAGATCGTACCGGGGGCACCACTTGTCCAGTCGGCCAGCCGAACGGGACCGAGATTGGGGAGGGGCGTATTCCAGCTACCCAGAAACAGCACCGCCCCCAGAAACGAAACCAGCAGCATCATGGCGTACTCCGACAGGTAGAGCAGGGCAAACCGCATTCCCGAATATTCGGTGTGAAAACCGGCAACGATCTCCGACTCGCCTTCCGGTAAATCAAAGGGAGCCCGGTTGCTTTCGGCCAGCGTACAAATGAAAAAAATGATATAAGCGATCAGCAGAAAGGGATTCCGAACGATGTTCCAGGCGAAGAGGCCACCCCAGTGCGTAACGTCGATGCCCAGGCTTTTCAGCCCAAACAGGTAGTTTTTATCCGACGTAAAAACGCCCTGCTGAAAACTGATTTCCTGCAAATCAAGCGTCTGGCAAATCATGACCACGCACAGGATTGTTAACCCCAGCGGAATCTCGTAGGAGATGATCTGGGCTACCGACCGCATGGCGCCAAACAGTGAATATTTGTTGTTGGAACCCCAACCCGCCATTAGAATACCCACGACATCGAACGAGACGATGGCCATCAGATAAAATACACCAACGGCCGCTCCCGACCCCTGTAAGTCGGGGGTGAGGGGAAGTACGGCAAAGCCGGCAAACACCGACGCGAAAATGATGGCCGGGGCTAGCAGAAACAGCCGCCGATCGGCTGCGGTCGGGACAATGTCTTCTTTCTGGAGAAGTTTGAGCAGGTCGGCAAAGAGCTGAAGCATTCCCCATTTGCCCGTTTCCATGGGACCAAGCCGGTCCTGCATAAAGGCAGAAACCTTGCGTTCCGTATACACGCCCACGACCACAAAGCCGGATGCCAGAGCAAGAAAAATGGGAAGTGCCAGCATAAAAGAAGTGAAGAATGACGACTGAAGAGGCTATTCACTCTTCAGTCGTCACTACGAAATTAAAACTCTGCCGTTTTAGGCGCGCGCGGGAATGGAATGACATCGCGGATGTTGCCCATACCCGTGACGAACAGCACCAGTCGCTCGAAGCCGAGCCCAAAACCGGCGTGGGGCGCCGAGCCAAACCGGCGCGTATCCAGGTACCACCATAGCGCTTCGGGTTCAATGCCTACCTCATGCATCCGGGTCACCAGTTTATCCAGATCGTCCTCCCGCTGCGACCCACCGATGATTTCGCCGATACCCGGAAAGAGTACGTCCATTGCGCGAACAGTTTTACCATCCGGGTCCTGCTTCATATAGAACGCTTTGATCTCCCGCGGGTAATTGGTCAGAATCACCGGCTTTTTGAAATGCTTCTCGACCAGGTACCGCTCGTGCTCCGACTGTAAATCGACGCCCCAGCTCACGTCGTACTGGAACTGTCCTTTTTTGGCGGGTTTCGAGTTTACCAGAATGTCGATGGCTTCCGTATACGTAAGCCGAACAAAATCATTGCTGATGACGAACTGTAGTTTTTCCAGTAGTCCCAGTTCGCTCTGTTCTTCTTTCTTTTTGGTTTTTTCTTCCTCTTTCAGGCGGTTATCCAAAAAGGCCAGATCGTCGGCGCAGTGTTGCAGCGCATAGCGAATGATGGTTTTCAGGAAGTCTTCGGCCAGGTTCATGTTGTCTTCCAGTTCATAGAAGGCCATTTCCGGCTCAATCATCCAGAACTCGGCGAGGTGGCGCGTCGTGTTCGAATTCTCGGCCCGGAACGTTGGTCCGAAGGTATAAATTTTGCCCAGTGCCATAGCCCCTAGTTCACCTTCCAACTGCCCCGACACCGTGAGGTTGGTTTCGCGGCCGAAGAAATCCTGGCTATAATCAACTTTACCATCTTCGGTTAAGGGCGGCCTGGTGGCATCGAGCGTAGTGACGCGGAACATTTCGCCCGCGCCTTCGGCATCCGAAGCCGTGATGATCGGTGTGTTGAGGTAATAAAACCCGTTGTCGTTGAAGTACTTATGGACAGCGAACGCCAGCGCGTGCCGGATACGCAGAATGGCGCTAAAGGTATTGGTGCGGGGACGCAGGTGGGCGATCTCGCGCAGAAACTCCAGCGAATGCCGCTTGGGTTGCAATGGATATTTTTCCGGATCGGCCGAACCGTAAATGATAACCTCTGAAATTTTTACTTCAACGGCCTGCCCGGCCCCCTGCGATTCGACCAACTGGCCCGTAACCGCCAGACAGGAGCCAGTGGTGATGAGCTTTAATGTCTCTTCGGGAAGTTGGCCTGCTTCGGATACCACCTGAATGTTATTGATGGTCGATCCATCATTAAGGGCAATGAAAACGGCGTTTTTGCTCTCGCGTTTGGTGCGGACCCACCCCTTTACGGTTACGGTGGTTCCGACAGGGGCAGTTTTTAATAATTGCTGAATAGGTAAATAACTCATACGAAAACGGCGACCAGTATAGTGGTTGTGGGCGTAAAAGTACGGATTGTCGTCCGAAACGTCCATAAAGGAGGGAAACACATTTCTGGGAAGTCAGTTTTTATCAGTGATTCCGTAAAAATCGCCCGCTTGGGGGCGGCTGGTGTAGGCCGTGCACGGCTGAACGACGAATACGGTCATATCCGGGCTATGGGTTGGTCATTGATAAATAAAATATGGGCTGAACGTAAACTTGTCACCCACCTGATACGGTACGAGTCAATAACCCGCTTACTTTTGCGCTTAATTCTTTCCAGACAATGCCCATTACACTCTACATCGTTCGTCATGCTAAAGCCGAAGATCGGGCGATCTTCATGACTGATCATGACCGTCAGCTAACCCCCGACGGTACTATAGCCGCGGCCCGGATGGGTCGTTACCTTCACGGAAAGACTATCCGGCCCGATGTAATCCTTAGCAGTACGGCCCCGCGTGCCAAAGACACTGCTATGGTCATGGCCGAACAGATCGGGTATGATCCGGCGGAGATTCGATTAGATAGCGGGTTGTTCGATGGGGGACCCAAAGCTTATCTTGCTGCACTCAACGCCTTGCCCGCTTCGGTTCAATCGGCCATGATCGTGGGGCACAACCCGGATGTATCGTACCTGGCCGAATACCTGACGCACCAGCGTATTGGGTCCATGAGCAAAGGCGCTGTGGTAGCCATCGGATTCGACGAGGTGAACTGGGCCGAAATGTCGGGTCGTACGGGTCATGTCGCGTTTAGCATTAGCCCCCGGCAACTACCTGCTGAGTAATTGATCTTATCTGGAAAATCAGCATTACGTTTATGAATCGAAACCGCCGAATCTTCATCATCGTCTTTATCCTTTTTACGTCCATCGTGATCCTGATCGCGATCGACATGGGCCGCCGGACAACGGCTCCCTGGAACAAACGCCGGGAGGTTGAACGGGCGCTGCCGATGTCAAAAGATGGCGTCGCCATCGATACAATGGCGACAGACACACTCCTTGCTCCCTGAAACTATATGCTCAACTTATCGGCTGTTCATCACATTGCCCTTATCTGTTCTGACTACGAAACCTCGAAGCGGTTTTACACAGAGATACTGGGGCTGACTATTCTGGGAGAGTATTTCCGGGCCGAACGAAATTCATATAAACTGGATCTGGCGTTGAATGGCCAGTACATCATCGAACTGTTTTCGTTTCCGAATCCACCCAAACGCCCGTCCCGTCCCGAAGCCCTGGGACTTCGTCATTTGGCTTTCGCCGTTCCCGATCTGGATGCAGCCATTGCGCACTTAAACGAAAATGGCGTGCCTACAGAACCCGTCCGGGTCGATCAGCACACCGGTCGGCGCTTCACCTTCTTCGCCGACCCCGACGACCTGCCCCTGGAATTTTATGAACAAACGTAGAGCCGCATAATTGCGGCTCACATCCGGATGGCTTTTAATGAACGATTGCTGACGCATATGAGCCGCAAATATGCGGCTCTACGTGAGGACTTTCGTTAATACCCGTACCAGGGCATCGGCATCTTCGGGCGTATTGTACAGGTGAGGGGCAATACGCAGCGCCTGCGCCCGGGCGGATACCGATACCTTTTCAGCCTGTAAGGCCTGTTGAATGGCCATGGGGTCGGTGTGGTCAGGTAGCCATACCCCAACCAGATGATGAGCCCGGCCCCGCGTTCCATCTATGGGCTCGACCCGGCAGCCAAGTTCTTCCAGCACGGGCCAGGCATCGCGCATGAGGGCATGGGTATAGGCCTGAATTCGCTCCGGTTGCCACTCATTCAGTTGGGTCAACGCGGCTTCAAGCATGGGCATTTGCAGGAAATGTGAATGCTCGCCAACATTATATCGGTACGCTTTAGGGCGGTAGGCAGGCTGGTAGTCCATCAGGCGGTGAAACTGGTTGCTGTCGAGCCGATTCATCCAGCCTTCCTCCAACGGCGTGCCTTCATCGAAGGCCGGTCCGTAATAAGCCAGCCCAAGCGAGTAGGGGCCCATCAACCATTTATACCCGGCACAAACGACGGCGTCGGGCAGAACCGCTGTCAGGTCGAACGGGAGGGCGCCAATCGCCTGCGTACCATCGACGGCCAGCCAGGCCCCAACTTCCCGTGCCCGTTTGCCGAGGGCTTCCAGGTCGAACCGGGTACCGTACATCCAGTGAACAGGCGGTGCAACGACCAATGCCGTGTCGGGACCAATGGCATCGAGCAGGCGCTCATTCCAGGCAGCGCCTTTGGGAAATTCGTCGGGGATTCGTACCCTAGTAATGGTCAGGCCCAGTTCGGTACAGACCCGGTCCCAGGCGTATACATCGCTGGGAAATTCACTGCCAACCAGCACGATGCGCTGACCCGCCCGAATCCCCGGCTTGTTGGGCAGATTTCGTGCCACCACGGCCATTCCGTACGATACCGATGGGATAACGGCAATCCGCTCTGGATCGGAATTATTGATGAGCTGGGAAAACAACGACCGAACGCGCATGGCACCACTGAAGAAATCATCGGGGCGCAGGCCAAACGGATTGGTATCGCGCCGGATCGCGTCAAGACCCGCCTGTTCAACGGTTTTGCTCAAGGGAGAGCGGGTGGCGCAGTTCAGGTAGTGAATGTCGGCGGGAAGCGTAAAGGTATCTTTTTGTGTGAGAAGTGTTGGGAGCGTAGTAGGCATACGGGGAAAAAGCGAAATGGTTAATTTAGTCTGGCACGACGTTTGTTTATGCTAGTATGAATTCTTTAACATGAGTGGTTTATGAATACCCTGTTGGGCATTGGTTCCCGCATACGGCACGACGAGTTTGGCAATGGCGTCATTATCAACTTAAAAGCAACTGGCTATACCATCACGTTTCATGATCATGGCGTGAAGATACTCAAATTCGACGCACCCCTGGCGATCATCGAAGCCATTGAGCCCGATGGTGATCTGGTCAGTTTGTTTGACGTCGAGCAGTCCATTACGCGGGTACTCCAGCGCTGGGTCGACCAGACTGAAATGGTTCCGCTGGGCGACAAATGGAAGGGCGGCAAATTGATTCTGAAGCCCGGCCGGGCTGATCTGTCACAGAAAGAAATGCCGATCGATGCTTTCTTTCACAAAATCGTGATGGTGCGGGATCGCCTTCGGGTACTCGAACAGCGCGTTAACGCCAGCTCTATCGAGGATGAAGAAAAGATTAATATTCAACAATATATCACACGCATTTACGGTAGTCTGACGTCGTTCAACTTATTGTTCAAACACCAGCACCAGCAGTTTGTGGGCGAAAAAGTCAATGCAGACGGATAGTCTGGAAAGGTCGAATGGAATGGAGTTTATATTAAGTTTTGGGTTAGTTAGAGTAGGAGCTCCCCGCCATCGACTTCAATGGCGGGGACTTTTTTTTGCCGGCTTTTTTATGATTTCGCTGGCGTTCGCCAACGTCAAAAGCAGACGATTCACTTAAAGGCTATGCCTGAGAACGGGCGAATCAGGAAGCGTCTGGCCGGACCATCGGGCGGTTTCGGCTTCGCGGATGATACTCGCGCAGGGTCTGTTGTAAATAATCCCGGTCCAGGTGCGTGTAAATTTCGGTGGTGGTAATGGATTCATGGCCAAGCATTTGCTGCACCGCCCGCAGGTCAGCGCCCCCTTCGATCAGGTGCGTAGCGAACGAATGCCGGAACGTGTGCGGACTAATCGTCTTGTCGATGCCTGCCTCGATTGCCAGCTTTTTGATGGTCGTAAAAACCGAAATTCGGGATAATTGCTTACCCCGAAGATTCAGGAAAATAGTGTCCTCGTCACCTTTCTGAACATCCAGTTTTCGACGGACATGCTCGATATACACAAGTGTATAATGAATCGCATCCTGGCCAATCGGAACCAGCCTGACCTTATCGCCCTTGCCCAGCACCCGCACAAAACCATCCTGAAAATAGCAGTTTGTCAGACGCAGGTTGAGTAATTCAGATACTCGAAGTCCTGAACTGTACAGGACTTCGAGCATGGCGCGGTCCCGCGTGCCACCGGGCGTCGACAAGTCAATGGCCGCCAGCATGGCCTCGATTTCGGGAAAGCTGAGCGTGTCGGGTAGTTTACGGCCAAGTTTTGGGGCTTCCAGCAATTGAGTGGGGTCGTGCTGGAGTAGATTTTCGAGTATCAGGTACTTAAAAAACGACTTTATCCCCGACAGCATCCGGGCCTGGCTGTGGGCCGATAAGCCCAGCTCGCCCAGATACATTAAAAAATTAGCCAGTTCCGTTTCCGTCACCTGCATGGGCGTTCGGCTGGGGTCGGTCAGGAGAATGTATTCATACAGTTTCTCGGCGTCGTGCAGGTAGGCCTCCACCGAATTTTCGGCCAGCGACCGTTCCAGTTTGAGGTAGTTCTTAAAGGCGTTTATATAACTTTGCCACACAGTTGATTTACGGTTTATGGTTTACGAATGACGGTTTATTCGGCGACCGCATACCGTAGTGACGGACTGCTGTAAATCCCGGCGGGGAACCGCGTAAATCGTAAACCATCCATGAAGTCAATCCTAATTATCAACGGCCCCAACCTGAACCTGTTGGGCAAGCGGGAACCAACCATTTATGGCAACCGCTCGTTCGTCGATTACCTGAAAACCATCGAAGCGATGTTTCCCGAGGTGCAACTTCGTTATTTTCAGTCGAATCACGAAGGCGAGCTGATCGATAAAATTCATGAGCTTGGCTTTGAGGTAGATGGCATCGTTATTAATGCGGGTGCCTACACGCACACCTCGATCGCTATTGCCGATGCGTTGTCGGCGGTTACGGCCCCGGCGGTGGAGGTGCATATATCGAATGTACACGCCCGCGAGTCGTTCCGGCACCATAGTTATTTATCCGCCAAATGTAAGGGGGTGATTGTTGGCTTAGGATTGATGGGGTATGAACTGGCGGTGCGGTATTTGATAGCGCATGAGAAATGATGAACTAAGTCACTTTGTCTGTAGTCCGTGGGTCGTGTCCGCACGGACCAAATAGGCCCCAGCAAAACCATTCGGATGAGTGGTCCGTAAAGACACGGACACGATAAACCAAAAACCAAATGATTACCTTTTACCCCGGCCCATCGAAAGTATACCCGCAGGTGGCTGATTACGCGGCTGAAGCTGTGCAGCAGGGTATCGTGAGCCTGAACCACCGAAGTGCCGGTTTCATGAATATTGTCGAAGAGACGGTTCGGCTACTGCATGAGAAACTGGCGATTCCGGCCGATTACCATATTGCGCTGGTTTCATCGGCAACGGAATGCTGGGAGATTGTGGCTCAGTCGCTCACCACAACGGCCAGCCTCCATCCCTACAATGGCGCGTTTGGGAAAAAATGGGCCGAGTACGCTTACCGCATAAAGCCACCCGTTAGTCTGAACGAAGCCGATGTGCTCTGCGTCGTTCAGAACGAGACATCCAATGGTACGCAGGTCAGTATGGAAACGCTCGCCCAGTTCCGACGGGATTTCTCGGCGCTGATTGCCGTGGATGCCGTGTCGTCGATGGCGGGAATTGCGTTTGACTGGTCACTGGCCGATGTCTGGTTTGCGTCGGTGCAGAAATGTTTTGGTTTACCAGCGGGGCTGGCCGTGCTCATCTATTCGCCTGCTGCCCTCAAACGAGCGGAGGAGATTGGCGAGAATGCCCACTACAATAGCCTACTGTTTATCCACGAGAATTTCACGAAGTTCCAGACCCCGTATACGCCAAACGGTCTGGGTATTTATATGCTCATGCGGGTGCTGCAACAGGTACCGCCAATCGCGGTTACTGATAAAATCACAAAAAAACGGGCGAACGATTGGTATTCTTTTTTTGCTGAACCCAGCTCAAATTTTGGCCGATCCTCTGGCTTGTCAACCAGAGCCGGGGCTGCGGTCAATCTCCTGATTAACGATCCCGCTATTCGGTCCGACACGGTCATCGCCGTAGAAGGTTCTGAAAATACCATAAAAGACATCAAACAGGCTGCTTATCAGGCAGGTATAATTTTGGGGAATGGCTATGGTGACTGGAAGAACACCACCTTCCGCATTGCCAACTTTCCCGCTATTTCAGACGATGAGATTGGAACCTTAATGGCATTTCTTCGGTCATATTAATCTCGTGTGCAGCCGAAATGGTCACGTACGGGATTAATTATCAACTTATTAGTCGTTGCCCGGACGTACCCGTTCTGGTTATACCACCATCATGTTTAGTTTCAAAGAAACGGTTTCCGTTACACTTATCCTTTTTTCGGTGATCGACGTTGTCGGATCACTTCCCGTAATTATTGACCTGCGCAAGAAAGCCGGTAAAATCGAATCCGAGCAGGCTACGCTTGCTTCGGGTGTATTGATGATCTCTTTCCTGTTCGTTGGCGAGCGTATCCTGAAATTATTCGGCGTCGATGTCGCTTCGTTTGCGGTGGCGGGTGCCCTGATTATTTTTCTGATCGGTCTGGAGATGATTCTGGGCCGCACCATCTTCAAATCGGAGGTGTCGACCGGTGGAGCGTCGCACATTGTACCGATTGCGTTTCCGCTGATTGCCGGAGCCGGTACGTTAACAACCATCATTTCGCTGCGGGCCGAATATCAGACACTCAACATTATCATCGGAATCATTCTTAACCTGATTCTCATTTATGTCGTTCTGAAATCATCCGGCTGGCTGGAAAAGCAGTTGGGGGCTGGCGGGCTGGAAGTGATACGCAAAATATTCGGTATCATCCTGCTGGCCATTGCCATCAAGCTGTTTAAAACCAACCTGATTACCGATTTCTGATCACTAATTAAGTCCTGTATTACATCACTGTTCCGAAAGGCATTTTCCCGGAATATGCGCATTTTTTGCCCTGGCCCCTTCATTCCTGATCACTGATCGGAAATGAAAGGGCTTTTTGTCGATAGACCGGTTTGGATTATAAACTGATAAAAAGTGTGGCTAAATATGGCTATTTACTGTACCAAACGAATTTAAATTATAATATTTCCATAAAATCAGTAAGAAATACGGTTAAAGCTTATACGGGCATTTATTTTTTATTGTAAAGCCACACTATATTTGCTGAAAGTATTGTGACAAAACCCCTATTCAATTAATCCACTTGTACATCATGGCAAAGGCGAAGTTAGAATACATTTGGCTCGATGGTTATAAGCCCACCCAAAGCTTACGTTCCAAAACAAAAATTGAAGCTGATTTCTCGGGTAATCTCGAAGATTGCCCAATGTGGTCATTCGATGGTTCTTCGACTGAACAGGCTGAGGGCGGCTCATCCGACTGTCTGCTGAAACCAGTTTTCATCTGCCCTGATCCACAGCGTAAAAATGGGTACCTGGTTATGTGTGAAGTCCTCAACGCTGATGGCACGCCACACGTAACGAACGGCCGCGCCACGATTGAGGATGACGACAACGATTTCTGGTTTGGCTTCGAGCAGGAGTATTTCCTGTGGGATACGTCAATCGACAAACCACTGGGCTTCCCCGAAGAAGGTTTCCCAACTCGCCCACAAGGACCGTATTACTGTTCGGTGGGTGCTCAGAACGCCTTTGGTCGTAACATTGTGGAAGAGCACCTGGACGTTTGCCTCGATGCTGGTCTGAACGTAGAAGGTATCAATGCAGAAGTAGCAACGGGCCAGTGGGAATTCCAGATTTTCGCTAAAGGGGCTAAAGACGCTGGCGACCAGATTTGGGTAGCCCGTTATTTGCTGGAGCGTATCGGTGAAACATACGATGTGGCCATCAACTGGCATTGCAAGCCGCTGGGTGCTACCGACTGGAATGGTTCGGGTATGCACGCCAACTTCTCGAACACGGCCCTTCGTACATCGGGAAGCAAAGAAGTTTACGATAAGATCTGCCAGTCGTTCTCACCTGCCGATGTGATCAAAGCACACATCGCCGTATATGGTGCGGATAACGAAATGCGCTTGACCGGTAAACACGAAACCCAATCAATCGATCAGTTCTCGTACGGTATCTCTGACCGGGGTGCTTCAATCCGTATCCCCATCGCTACGGTAGAACGGGGCTGGAAAGGCTGGCTGGAAGATCGTCGTCCTAACTCGGCGGCTGATCCGTACAAAGTAGCGGCTGTGATCATCAAAACCGTTAAATCGGCTTCCGACGTGCTGGAAACGGCCTAAGCTAGATTTCATATATCTGAGAAGCCCGACCACGCGAGTGGTCGGGCTTTTTTGTGCTGTCCGTTGTAATCCGGGCCGAAGGCGTGTATGTTTGGTTAAAATTTCATCCTAAACCGTTAGCTACACCGATGTCTAATTTCCGTTTTAAAGCCCTTGAGATCGCTCAAAGCCGCCAGGCGTTGCCCGTCGCTGCGCCAACCGAGCGCGTTGGTGATTTTTTTGGGAGTAATACCTTTAATAGTGAAGTGATGCGGACGCTTCTGTCGCCGGAAGCGTACCTGAAAGTAACCGAAGCCATCAGCACCAACGGCCAGATCGATCGGACCATTGCCGATGAAGTGGCGGGGGCCATGAAATCCTGGGCAACGTCGAAAGGCGCTACGCACTACACGCACTGGTTCCAGCCGCTAACCGGCGAAACCGCCGAGAAGCACGACGCTTTTTTTGACATTACGCTCGAAGGAAAAGCCGTGGAAAAATTCAAAGGGAGTGCGCTGGTTCAGCAGGAACCCGATGCGTCTTCTTTTCCAAATGGTGGTTTGCGGAACACATTCGAAGCCCGTGGGTATACCGGCTGGGACCCGTCTTCGCCGGCTTTTCTGATGGATAATGGCGCGGGTGGCAAAACGCTCTGCATACCGTCGGTGTTTATCTCGTACACGGGCGAGGCACTGGATTATAAAACGCCCCTGTTAAAAGCACTGAATGCGCTGGATAAAGCGGCCACGGCCGTTTGCCAGTATTTCGACCGGAACATCACGAAAGTAACACCGACCCTGGGGCCGGAGCAGGAATACTTCGTGGTCGATCGGGCGCTGTTTTATGCCCGTCCGGATCTGGTGCTGGCAGGCCGTACCGTTTTTGGGCATTCGCCCGCGCGGGGCCAGCAATTGGACGATCACTATTTCGGGTCCATTCCGCCCCGCATCAATGCCTTTATGGTCGATTTTGAATTTGAGTCGATGAAATTGGGAATGCCCGTTCGAACCCGCCATAATGAAGTCGCGCCGGGTCAGTTCGAGGTGGCACCTACGTTCGAAGAAGTGAACCTGGCAGTCGATCACAATGCCCTGCTGATGGATTTGATGGAAAAAGTGTCGGAGAAGCATAATTTGAAAGTGCTTTTTCACGAAAAACCTTTTGCGGGGGTCAATGGGAGCGGCAAGCACAACAACTGGTCGATGGGAACGAATACGGGCGTTAACTTGCTGGCACCCAGTACGAAGCCCAAAGAGAGTCTGCGGTTTCTGACGTTTCTGGTCAATGTGGTCAAGGCCGTACATGACAATGCCGATTTGCTCCGGGCAACCATTGCCTCGGCGGGCAACGAGCACCGGCTCGGGGCCAATGAAGCCCCGCCCGCTATCGTCTCGGTCTTTCTGGGAGAGTCGCTGACGCAGGCACTTAATGACCTGGAAACCAAGTCGGAAGTGACCGTTAATAAGGGGGATAATGTGTATTATAAACTCGGATTGAACCGGATTCCGAGCCTGATGCGTGATAATACCGACCGCAACCGAACATCGCCGTTTGCCTTTACCGGTAACAAATTTGAGTTTCGGGCGGTGGGTAGTGCGGCCAATTCAGCCTCGACCATGACGGTGTTGAATGCCATTGTGGCCGATCAGCTAAACGCCTTCAAAAGCGATCTGGATGCGCGGCTGGCAAAGGGTGAAAAGAAAGAACTGGCCATTGTCGACATTCTGAAAGAGTATTACGCCAACACCAAGCGGATTTTGTTTGAAGGCAACGGCTATTCCGACGAGTGGGTTGAAGAAGCCGCCCGCCGTGGTTTGTCAAACATCAAATCGTCGCCCGAGGCTCTGGGTGTATTTGTTCAACCCGAATCGCTGGCGCTGTTCGAGCGGACGGGCGTCATGAACCACGCCGAAGTAGAATCCCGTTATGAGATTGAACTGGAGAAGTACGTCAAAAATGTACAGATCGAGTCGCGCGTGATGGGCGACCTGGCCATGAACCATGTCGTATCGACGGCGTTAAAATACCAGAACAAACTGGCTGAAACAGCCCGAAATCTGGTCGATCTGGGCATGAATGCCGAAGCGGAACCCATCAAGGATATTCTCCGGGAAATATCGACGCGGGTCATTGCCATCAAAAAGAGCGTTGAGTCGATGGTGGACGCGCGCAAGAAAGCCAACAATGTCGAAGACACCGTCGACCGGGCTAAACTCTACTCAACGGAGGTAAAAGACCACTTCGACATTATCCGCTACGAAGTCGATAAACTCGAAGAAGTTGTGGACGACGAAGACTGGCCGCTGGTGAAATACCGGGAATTGTTGTTTGTGAAGTAAGTGGTGCGTGGCTGACGCAACGGCTATGCGTCAGCCACTATCAAAGCAAACTGTTTTCGATGGGTGAGCCTTTCCAGGATGGGCTCCTCGTCTGAAAAATCGCAAACCTCGATAAACGGTTGGCTATGGCTGACGTAAAGTCAGATAACCTATGAAGTAAATTCATTCCTTGTGAAAATTTCCGTCCAGACAATACTCGACGAACTTTCTTCTTTGCCTCATCGCGGGGCGGCTACGGCCGATGGAGCCAAAGCGGCTGAACTCCTGAAACGTTACCTTACCGGCATGGGTGCCAGGGTACAGACGGAACCTTTTGAAACGCCCAAAACCTACGCGACCATTGTGTACTGGTTAATTGGGGGCTTGCTAACGGGCCTTGCGCTGGTGCCCGTCAGTGGGGTGGCGGTTGGCCTGGTCTGGTACTTCGTGTGGATGGCCCTGTTGTATTTTAACTGGCGTTACTCGTTCATCAGCAAATTTCCGGTTCAGCATACGGATCAAAACGTGATCGGGCGCTGGCCAGCCCGTCGGACGGGCGCGCAACCCGTCCGGAAAATTATCCTGATGGCGCACTATGATACCGCGCCCATTTCACTACTGTATAATCCGAAACGGCAGGCTTCATTCCGGGGCTCACTTCTGGTCTCCCTGTTCCTGATGTTGCTGGCCGGGGTAGCCGCTACCTACGAGGTGTTCAACGTTGGGTTGCCCTATTTGACGTATCTGCGTTATGGTCTGATGGTCTATTTTCTGGTGCAGGCGGTTATCGGTACGGCAGGCTACTGGCTTAAAGGGTACAGCAATGGGGCAAGCGACAACGCAACGGGTGTGACCGCGGCCTTGGTTACGGCCAGTCGGCTTCACGAAACCAGTTTGCCGGATGTAGACATTGAGGTCGTCCTGACCAGTGCCGAAGAAGTCGGTATGATTGGTTCGTACTACTACGTAAAATCACACCGAAAGGAATGGAAACCAGCGCAAACGATGGCGATTAATTTCGATACCCTGGGTGCTGGCAAGCTTACCATCGTAGAGAAAACAGGGACCGCCGAGCAGATCAGCTATGATAACAAGCCTACCCAGCTGGCACGTCAACTAGCTACAAGCGAGGCATTTCAACACCGAACGCAGGTTGGCAACTGGCACACGGCCGACTTCGATAGTGTTTGGTTTGTGCGGCATAAAATCCCGGTGCTGGCGTTGTGTGCGCTGGACGCAACCGGGCAAATGCCACGCATCCATCAGCCAACCGATACGCTGGATCAAGTCGACACGGCACCCCTTCAAACGGCTATCGATCTGGCCGAAGCGGTCGTCTATGCCTGGCTGACCCCTTAAAAAGAATGATCCGGTTAGGTCAAGGATTCCTGACTTCATACTGCCGCCCATACAGATAGCGCAAGGAAATGCCGAATCCCCAGCCCGTTCCATCGGCTGTGATGGTGGCTTGCGTTTTTGAGTTGTTATTGACCGTATAGACCAGGTCAGACTGGAGGGCGATCCCCAGCCCCCAGTATTTGCGAACATAAAACCCCATCTCAACACGCGACGCCAGCCGGGTCGTATAGTCGAGGCCTAATTCGGCAATACCCGTAAGCTGTTTGCGTATGGTTGTCGAGTTGGTCAGCCTGATCGTGTCAACCCGATTGCGGCCATAATAGCTGTAGCCAATCAGGCGGAAATCACCCGTTTGCCCACTGCCATTCGGAATCAGCCAGCCTCCGCCCGTAATCCAGAAGCCGGTACCATTCGCAGCCCGCTTGCCCGAACCAAGGCGTCGTTTCAGGCGCAGGGGAACTCCGTGTCCGTTGTTCAGGTAGTTGAAAACGAGTGGGCTGTTGCTATTCGCAATGCTAATAGTCAGGTGAATAGGTGCGCGGGTGTATCCCGCTTCAACCGTCCAGGCGTTGCGGTATGTATAGCCCAGCAGGGCACTCCAGGAGGCTTTTACCGGCGTCGGATTGCTGACCAGCCTGTCGAGGGAGTTATTCAGTACGCTGCCATCACTTCGAAAGCCGGTTTCGGCACCCACATACCAGGTTTGTACTTCGTTGAGTTTTTCGAGCAACCCCCGTCTTCTGGTAGCTCGCTGGCTACCGCCCGATTGGTATCTTGGGTTGTTGTCCGGATCTTCGGTTAGTAATCGTTCCCGAACTACGGGTGGGGGAGCGTAATAGTTGGTATCAATGACGACCTCCTGCGCCTGCCCCGAGGTGAATAGGCCCATCAGAAACGTAAGAAGGAAGAGGTGTTTCATCGTACAGATTTTGATCACACAAAGATGACGTAGTAAACGAAATACGCAGCGAATAATAAATGCGTTGCGATTGGCCTGAATTCCTTAACGACATACTACAGGCTCAGAAAATGCCCGACTACCTTAGGGCCGATATGGTTTCTGACTAAGAAATACTAGCTTTGCCTCATGGCAAATTATAAAAATGACGGGTACGACCCCGAAGAGATCAGCGCACTGAAAGACGAGTGTAGCCAGGAAGGTAAGTCGTTCATCTATGTAGAAGACGACGATCTGGACGTATTGGAAGAAGGCGAGTGCAGGCATATTCAGTTTCCGGGACACTATCAGGGGCAGGAGGTTATTTTCGATACACTGGTTTATACGCTCCGGCTGCATCACAGCAGTTTAGTGTACGAAATGGCTGTGGAAGAAGTTCAGAAGACGTTTCCAACCTACGTGCCGCCCGAAGAGCGTAAACCAAATTACAAAATAGCACCCGAACTGGAAGAGGAGGCTGAAACAGCCCTGACCGAAATCATCGAGGAAATTGAAGAAACCGAAACGGTTAAAGTGCAGGAACACGTTGAGGTCGATCTGGAATCTGATTATGGGATTGCTCTGGACGTTTGCCTGAACGTTGATGAAATAACCGATGAGGTTATCGAAGACTTCATCGCGCAGTTCAACGCAAACACCCTGTCGCTGGATACCACGCTCTATTCGTTCAGCAGCGACGAGGAAGAAGACTAACTTTTTAAAATTGAACATGACGAGTTAATGAGGACGAATCGAATTCCCGATAATTATTCGTCCTCATTAACTCGTCATGCTTCCCGATAAACCATATGCAACAACCGGACTCGCTTAACCAGGTAGCGGAATTTCACCGCACCTTTCATGCGCCAATCTTAGAAACCCCTCAGATTCCGTCAGAAGCCCGTAGTCAGCTTCGGGTATCGCTGCTGGCCGAAGAACTGGACGAACTGCGTGAAGCCATTGCCGAGGGTGATATTGTGGCCGTGGCCGACGCACTCTGCGATTTACAGTATGTGCTGTCGGGGGCGGTGCTTGAGTTTGGCCTGGGCGATAAATTCAGCGAGCTGTTCGAGGAAGTACAGCGTTCCAACATGAGCAAAGCCTGCCTGACCATTGCCGAAGCGGAAGCCACCGTGGCCCAGTATCAGGCCAAAGGGGTTCCCTGCCATTTTATCGAATCAGACGGGAAGTTCCTGGTTTACCGCGACGCCGACCGGAAGACCCTGAAAAGTATAAATTACTCCCCGGCTGATCTGGAAGGAATCCTGGTCCCTACTGTATAAAGTAAACGACTGATAAATAGGTATCTATATAGCAGTCAGATAGAGGCCAAGGTACAAGCTAGTAAGAAACTAAATGAATAATTACCATTATACCGCCGTCGATCGTTTTCTGCGCTACGTGCAGATCGACACGCAGTCGGACCCGCAGTCGACGACGAATCCGAGTACGGAGAAGCAAAAAGACCTGAGTCGGGTGCTGGTGCAGGAGTTGCTGGATATGGGCATTGCCGATGCCGAAATGGATGAATGGGGGTATGTGTACGCAACGATTCCAGCCAATACAGATAAGCCAAATGTGCCGACAATTTGCTTCTGCTCGCACGTAGATACTTCGCCCGATGTAACGGGTGCGCATGTGAAGCCGATCATTCATGAACGCTGGAACGGTGCCGATATTAGCTTACCCGATGATCCGACGCAGCAAATCCGGCTGGCTGATCATCCCGATTTGACCCATCAGCTTGGTAACGACATCATTACCGCCAGCGGTACCACCTTGCTCGGCGCCGACAATAAGGCCGGGCTGGCCGAAATTATGGATGCCACCCAGTACCTGTTGACGCATCCCGACGTAAAACATGGTCGAATCCGATTGCTTTTCACTCCTGATGAAGAAGTAGGACGCGGCACCGAAAAAGTCGATATTCAGAAACTGGGAGCCGATTTTGGCTATACGATCGATGGTGAAGCGTTGGGTACCCTCGAAGACGAGACGTTCTCCGCCGATGCCGTTAAGCTAACCATTCAGGGCGTGAGCACGCATCCTGGCTTTGCCAAGGGGAAGCTTGAGAACGCGCTGAAAATTGCGGCTGATTTATTGGCCGTGTTACCCAAAAACGCGCTCTCACCCGAAACGACGGAGGCAAAAGAAGGGTTTGTTCATCCAACCCACCTGGAAGGCAATCAGGACAAGGCCGTGCTGGAATTTATTATTCGCGATTTTACCGAAGCGGGCTTGCAGGAAAAGGAGATCTATCTGCAAAATCAACTGAATGATGTGCTGGCCCAGTACCCAAACTCGTCGGCGCAATTCGTGGTAAAAGAACAGTACCGCAACATGAAAGACGTTCTGGATCAACATCCGGCCGTGGTTGACAACGCACTCGAAGCCATTCGCCGATCCGGGTTAACGGCCCAGCGACGCAGCATCCGGGGGGGCACCGATGGATCGCGGTTATCGTTTATGGGATTGCCCTGCCCAAATATATTTGCGGGTGAACATGCCTTTCATTCCCGGCAGGAGTGGGTATCGGTGCAGGATATGCAGAAGGCCGTCGATGTCATTGTCAATGTGGCGAACGTGTGGGAAGAACGTAGTTAGCCTCCCTGGCTTGTTTGGGCTAGATTATCAAACAATCTATTGATTCTATGGGTTGAAAGGCTAACTAAGCTCAACACCTATGGAAACGCAATTCGATATTGAATCGCCAACGGAGACCGACACCAGAACTCCCTACGATGTAACGGCCGATGTGGCGGGTATAAAAACGTTATTTGTCAACGTGTTCTTTATTGGAACACCCGGCCCCGGTAACCACTGGGTATTAATCGATGCCGGTTTGACGGGTTATGCCAGCCAGATAAAAAAACGCGCTGAACAGCTATTTGGCCCCGGTACCAAACCCGATGCCATTGTGCTCACGCACGGTCATGCCGACCATACCGGTTCGCTGGAGAAACTGCTGAGCGAGTGGGATGTGCCGGTTTACGCGCATAAACTCGAACTGCCCTATTTACGGGGTAAATCAAGCTATCCACCACCCGACCCCGCCATTGGTGGAGGGGGCATGTCCTACATGTCGTGGGTATTCCCCATTGGGCCGTCGGATTTTGGTGATCGCATTCAGCCTATTGCCGACAACGGAAAAATTCCCGAGCTTCCCGATTGGCGGGCCATTCACACGCCGGGCCATGCACCGGGTCATATTTCGCTGTTTCGCGATAAAGACCGGACACTCCTCGCGGGTGATGCCTTTGTGACCACGAACCAGAATGCGATTACGGCGGTGGCTACGCAGCGCGAAGAGTTTCACGGGCCACCCGCTTACTTTACCTGCGACTGGCAGGCCGCAAAAAAATCGGTGCTGGCCCTGAACAACCTGAACCCAGTAGCGGCCGGAACGGGCCACGGTGTTTCCGTACATGGCCTCGATCTGCAATTAGGATTGAACAAACTGGCCCACGAGTTCGAAGCCCGCTCCATTCCGTCGGAAGGGCGTTATGTGAAACAACCAGCCGTTACCGATGAAAATGGTATCGTCGATATGCCAACGCCAACATCGTTTCATGTGGCTCGTGCTATCGGATTGGGCCTGTTAGGAGGTGTACTGCTGTACGCAATCTGGGCTGGTGTAAAGAATAAGGAATAATCTGAAAAATACAATGAGTGAAGAAAGCCCTGCCATGAACGGTAGGGCTTTTTTAATGATGAGTAGATAGCCTGGACACTATTTTAAAGAAGAAACTTGTTACTTTGTCGTTTCACCAGCAAGTGATATCACTTATGAACTCTTTAGTCGTAAAAAAATACGAGGCCTTGCCCGACGATTTACAAAAAGAAGTCATTGATTTTATTGAGTTTCTTGAATTAAAATACCAGAAACAAACAGCTGAAAATGAATCACTGGCTCAAAAACGGGCATCTTTATTTGGAAACGCCAAAGGGTTGATAACTATCCTTCCTGGCTTTGATGGTATTCCGGAAGGATTCGATGAGTATAAATAATGGGGTATATTATTGATACACAAGCTTTCATTTGGCACGCAACAGGAGATAGTAAATTAAGCCCTGTTGCAAGACAAATTATTGAATCCGACGAAACTTGCTGGTTGAGTATTGCGAGTATTTGGGAAATGGCGATCAAGCATAATTTGGGAAATCTGGTTTTTGCGAAACCATTCAAAGACTTGATTAGGCAACAACTCACATTATACAATTATCAGATTTATTCTGTCGAGCTGAGACATATCTTCCTCCTTAGTCAGCTACAACAGCATCATAAAGATCCTTTTGATCGATTAATAATTGCTCAGTCTATTGTTGATACGATTCCTGTCGTAAGTGTTGACGACGCCTTCGACCTTTACTCCATTGACCGAATCTGGTAAATCGCATGGCGCAGAAAAAGCCCAAATTTTACGTTGTCTGGCACGGTAGAAAGCCGGGCGTTTATGATAGTTGGGATGAAGCCAAAGCCCAGACCGATGGTTTTGCCAAGCCCTTGTTCAAGGCCTTCGATAGTAAACCGGCCGCTTTGCAGGCCTTCAAAGATAAACCGCATGCCCACATCGGTCAGGCAACCAAGCCAGCGGGTAAACAGGGCAAACTAACCGAGCTAGTCGGTTTACCCATTCAGGACAGTCTGGTCGTCGATGCGGCCTGGAACACCGCATCCGGCGATATGGAATACCAGGGTATTTATCTGGCCACAAAGCAGAGGCTCTTTTTAAAAGGACCCTATCGCGACGGCACGAATAACATTGGTGAGTTTCTGGCCATCGTACACGCTCTGGCATTGCTCCACCAGAAGAATAGTAATATCCCGGTTTACTCCGATTCCCGGACGGCCATCGGCTGGGTGAAGAAGAAAAAAGCAAATACCAAGCTTGAAGAAACCAGCCGCAATGCCGAGCTATTCGAACTCCTCGACCGGGCTGAAACCTGGCTCCAGACACACCGATTCGCGAACCCCGTTCTGAAATGGGAAACGACCGTCTGGGGTGAAAATCCGGCCGATTTTGGTCGTAAATAAGCTGAATTTTTATGATTGACAGAATTGGCTGAATAACGCACCAGGATACGTGCTGTAATGCATAATCTTGTCAACAAATTGTAAGTCAGATGTTTCGCTTCAAGCAATTCACGATTCAGCAAGATCGTACAGCCATGAAAGTTTGTACGGATGCCTGTGTGTTGGGAGCCTATGCCAACGTTACGGATCATGAACCGCTCGAAGCAGGCGGGGCCGTAAAGCGAATCCTCGATATTGGAACCGGAACCGGCTTACTTGCGCTGATGGTCGCCCAGCGCAATCAATCGGCTCAGGTCGATGCCGTTGAGGTAGATGATGCCGCTTTTGAACAGGCTCAGGAAAACGTAGCGGCTAGCCCGTTCGCCGAGCGTGTGCATGTGTGGCATAGTCATATCCAGGAGTTTAAGCCGACGGATCGGTATGACCGGATTTTAACTAATCCACCTTTTTATACCAATCACCTGCGTTCACCTGATTCCGCCGTCAACCGGGCGCTGCATACAGACGAACTGCCCTTTCCGGAATTGATTGCGGCTATTGTGCGGCTAATGAAACCCGACGGACAGTGGTGGGTTCTATTACCACCCTACGAAGCTGAAAAATTGATTAATCTGGCCAGGCAGGCTGGCCTATATGCCAACAAACGACTCCTGGTCCGGCACAATGCACAAAAGCCGATATTCCGGGTCATAACCGGCTTTTCGTTCGAGGAACGTTCTCCTGATGAAGAAACGTTGACCATCTACGAGCTTAAAAAACAAACTGATTCACCTGGAAATCGACTCGCCGAGACCTATACGTCAGAATTTCGGACATTACTCCGTGAATTTTACCTAATATTCTGAAAACTCTGCGAACTTTGTAGTAATACCTGTGCCCGGTCAGGGTGGAGCCGTTCAGGCGGTTCGATTCTGCGTTTAAAAAGTATATGCCCGAATTGCTTCAACTTACCGTTTTAATTCCGCTTTATAACGAAGACGAGTCGCTGCCCGAACTGCACGACTGGATTGTGCGGGTTGTGACGGAACATCATTTCTCCTACGAAATTCTGTTCGTTGACGACGGCAGTACGGACGATTCATGGTCGGTGATTGAGCAACTGGCCAACCGAAACCCCAACGTGCGAGGCATCCGGTTTAACCGTAATTATGGCAAAACAGCCGCGCTGCAAACGGGTTTCCAGGCGGTGCGTGGGCAGGTTGTCATCACTATGGATGCGGATTTGCAGGACAGTCCAGACGAGATTCCGGAGCTTTACCGCATGATTGTGCAGGATAAATACGACCTGGTGTCGGGATGGAAGCAGAAACGCTATGACCCCATTACCAAAACACTCCCTACGAAACTGTTCAATGCTGTTTCGCGCTGGATTTCGGGGGTGCAACTGCATGATTTCAACTGTGGCCTGAAAGCTTACAAACAGAAAGTTGTTAAAACGATTGCGCCGTCGCTTTACGGCGACATGCACCGAAACCTCCCCATTGTCGCCAATTGGGACGGGTTCAGTCAGATCGGCGAGAAAGTCGTGCAACACCGCGCCCGAAAATACGGCACGACCAAATTCGGGCTGGAGCGTTTTGTCAACGGGTTTCTGGATGTGCTCGTGATCGCCTTCGTGCACCGGTTCAGTAAGCGGCCTATGCACTTTTTTGGTACCTTCGGTACGCTATCCTTTTTTGTCGGCTCTGTGCTGGCTATCTGGCTCATTGTAGAGAAACTCATCAATATTGCCCAGGGAGCCAAGTTTCGGAATGTGACAGATAACCCTCTGTTTTTCTTTGGCTTAGTGGCCATTATTCTGGGGGTCCAGTTGTTTCTGGCCGGTTTTCTGGGCGAAATGCTCGTTCGACAAACCCTGAATCGTTCGGCCGAACAGCTAGTGGCCGAAAAAGTAGGGTTTGCCGAACGAAACCTATCCATGTAGCTCCCTTATTTTATCAATAGATTGTTAATTTTTAGTAATACAACCAACCAATGAAGAGTAATTTTAAAGCCCATCCATGGCATGGCATCCCCATCGGCGAACTAGCTCCCCAGCAAGTGACTTGCTTCATCGAGATCGTTCCAACCGATACCGTTAAATACGAAATCGATAAAGCAACCGGCTACCTCAAAATTGACCGGCCCCAGCAGTACTCCAACGTATTACCAGCCCTTTACGGCTTTATTCCCCAAACGTATTGCGGTGATCAGATTGCACGTCTGGCCAGCGAAAAATCGGGCAAAAATGTGGAGATGGGCGACGGTGACCCCCTCGATATCTGCGTACTGACCGAACGCGAAATCACACACGGTGACTTGATTTTACAAGCCATCCCCATCGGGGGGTTCCGCCTAATCGATAAAGGGGAGGCTGATGATAAAATCATTGCTGTGCTCAAAGGCGACGCGATGTATGGACAGTATACCGAGCTGGGACAACTACCCGAAGCCGTTGTGAAACGCCTGCGCCACTACTTCCTGACCTACAAAAACCTGCCCGAAGAGCCGGCTGTCATGGAACTGGCTAACATCTACGGGCAGCAGGAAGCCTGGGAGGTTATTCAAACATCAGTCAATGATTATAAGCTGATGTAAGGATTATACCTTTCGTCCATTCTTTTCGTTCACTTAACACTTTTATAGCCTGGAAACTTTCTTCCGGGCTATATTTGTATAGAGCCTGTTAAACAAGGCCACTTTATTCATGCTACAGTTTCTTAAATATGTATTAGCCACCGTTGTTGGTCTACTGGTGTTTTCATTCGTCGGTTTTCTGCTCCTGATTGGACTGGGAGCTGCTTTGTCTTCCACATCGAATACCAAGCCCGCTATTAAAGAAAACACGGTCTTAAAATTAGATTTAGACAAACCCATTGAAGAACGGAGCGTCAACAATCCATTCAATGGATTTGGTCCTATAAGCAGCTCGGGGGATGCCATTGGTCTGGTAGAGCTGAAACGAGCGCTGAACGAAGCCAAAGATGACGATAACATCAAAGGAATTTACTTACAAACGGAAAGCCCGTCGGCGGGTTGGGCCTCGCTGGAAGAAATTCGCAATGCGCTGATTGACTTTAAGCAGTCGAAAAAGTTTGTGTATGCCTACGCCGAAACGATGACCGAAAAAGGGTACTACATCGCGTCGGTAGCCGATAAGATTTACCTCAACCCGGCGGGTGATCTGGAATGGAACGGCCTGAATGCTGAACTCTCGTTCTTTAAAGGAACGCTCGACAAGCTGAATATCAAACCCGAAATTTTCAAAGTAGGCGATTTCAAGAGTGCCGTTGAACCTTTTATTCGGGAAAACATGAGCGATCCCAACCGGCTGCAGGTTAACTCGTTCCTGAATTCGGTGAACGACCACATGTTGGTTCGGGTAGCGCAAAGCCGCAATCTGCGGGTAGATTCCCTGAAAAACTACGCCAACAACCTGACGATCCAGAAACCCGAAGATGCCCTTCGCACGAAACTCGTTACGAACATTGGCTATCAGGACGAACTGGAAAGCCTGATAAAGAAGCAACTGGGTGTTGAGGAAAAAAAGAAAATCAATTATGTTTCGCTGAGCCGTTACGAGGAGTCAGAAAAGACGAATGATGATACCGATGGTGTCAGTAAAAACCGCATTGCCGTCATCATTGCGTCGGGCGATATTCAGTCGGGCAAGAGTGGCGACAACAGCATCGGCTCGGAAACGATCGTTGAAGAGATTCGCAAAGCGCGCTTAGATGACAAAGTGAAAGCCATCGTATTGCGGGTCAACTCAGGTGGTGGTAGTGCACTGGCGTCGGATGTAATGTACCGGGAGGTGCAGCTAGCGCGCAAAGTGAAGCCGGTTATCGGCTCCATGTCCGACTATGCCGCTTCGGGAGGCTACTACATGCTGATGGGATGCGACAAAATTGTGGCCCAGCCCAACACCATTACGGGTTCTATCGGCGTATTCTCGTTAATGTTCAACACCGAGAATTTCTTCAAAGAGAAACTCGGCGTGACGTATGATCGGGTGAAAACCAATACTAATGCCGATTTTCCGACGGCAACGCACGAAATGACGCCATTTCAAAAGCAGATCATGCAACGGGCTACCGAACGGATTTATGCCGAGTTTACGAACAAAGCGGCTTCCGGACGTAAACTTCCCATCGATAGTCTGCGGGCCATTGCCGGTGGACGCGTCTGGACGGGAACACAAGGGAAAGCCATCGGGCTGGTTGACCAACTCGGTGGTCTGGACGACGCGATCAAACTGGCCGCCCGGTCGGCCAAGCTGAAAGACGATGATTTTCAACTTCGATACCAGCCTCGCAAAAAAGAGTTCCTGGAGCAATTGATGCTGTCGTTCAGTGGCGATGAAGAAGCTAAAATTCAGGCACAACTGGGTGAACTGGCTCCGTATGTAAAGTATATGAAAAAGCTCAAAATGATGGAAGGCACCCAGATGCGGATGCCATTTGAGCTGGATATCCGGTAATTAAGTTGGTTTACAGAGTGAAGACCTATGTGATGTAACGATCGCGTAGGTCTTTTTTTTACCTTCGCTACGTAATACTGTTTACATGCAACCGCTTCCCATTCATCTTGATCTATTCGCACTCATCATTTTTCTGGGCGTTGCACAGGGCCTGTTTCTGGGTATTTTTTTCCTGACTGGTAAGCGGGGAAAGAACATATCCAATCGATGTCATGGGTTGTTTATGCTGGTGTTATCCGCGATTAGCGGGGAAATATTTCTGAACTACACCAACTATACATTTCGAATATTATGGATGGGAGATTTTTCTGAGCCGTTCAATTTTTTACTAGGGCCCCTGTTCTATTTTTTCGTTTTTAGTCGGCTTTGGCAACGATTACCCCATCGTTGGGGTTGGCATTTAGTTCCATTTGGAATCTGGCTGATTAATTCGGTAACCTGGATGTATCAACCTATTGATTTCAAATACAACTCCTACATAAATTCACAGCATCCTGAATTGCCGTATATAAAACAGCATCTCTATTTGGAGGAAGATTTCACGGAACTGCGCGGTTTTATTAGTGAGATGACGCTTATCAGCTGTTTTATCTATGCTATTTTGGCATTATTGGCTATTTGGAAAGCAAGTCGTCAGGATGCAACGTTGCGCTCATCCATCAAGCTAAAATCCCTTCGTTTACCAAGTTGGCTGTTTGCCCTCGTCCCATTTTTAATTGTCTTGGTCAAACCACAGTTCGTAAATGATGTTGGCGATTATTTACTGGCAACATACATTGCGATCACGATTTACACGAACAGTTTTCTAGTAATGAGTCGGTCCGATTTTTTTCGGGAAGAACCGCCTGCCGACCCAAAAACTATTGAACCAGATTCATCTGCCGAACCCAAAAAGAAATACGAGAAGTCGGCGTTGTCGGAAGAGGTCGAAGATGCGGTTCTGGGTAAACTTAACCGCTTGCTGGAGGCCGAGAAACCCTACCTGGATAGTGACCTGTCACTTCCCAAACTAGCCGCTCGACTCGACACCAGCCCGCATAATCTATCGCAGCTGTTGAATGACCGGCTGGGGCAAACCTTCTTCGACTGGCTGGCTACCTACCGCATTGACGAAGCCAAACGATTGTTAAATGAAGCCGCAACGGCCAACCTGAAAATCGATGAAATTGCCGAGCGGGTAGGGTATAACTCACCTTCCGCTTTTCATACGGCCTTTAAACGGCTAACGAATCAAACCCCGGCGCAATATCGGCAATTCGTAGCAGGATCGCTTCCGATCCAGTCACCTCCGACTTCGTCCCGGTCGGCATGAACTTCGTTACTATCGGGACATAGGCCACCAGGCGTTGTTGAGGCCCATTTTTGGGCCATCAAAACAAACTCGTTTGCAGCTTATGGCTCCTGCCCAACAACAAACCTCCCAGGTTTCCAGTCCGGAAAATTCGGCCCTAATGCCTAACGCACGTCGGTACGATCTCGACTGGCTTCGGATTATTGCCATTATCACCCTGTTGTTTTACCATACCGGCATGATCTACGTGTCGTGGGGCTGGCATATTAAAAGCGACGAACACAATCGGCCGATGGAGCTTATCATGCGGTGGCTTCACCAGTGGCGGATGCCGCTGTTGTTCTTGATATCCGGAGCCGGAGCATTTTTTGCTTTACGAAAACGATCATTAAGCTTGTACGCTGGCGAGCGTGTCCGGCGGCTTTTCGTTCCGCTTGTCTTTGGGATGTTCGTTATTGTGCCGCCCCAGATTTACATCGAATGGTTGTTTCGCGGCCGGTTTTCGGGGACTTACAGCGAGTTTTATCCAGAGGTGTTTAATTTCCAGCCCTATCACGATGGGGGAACGGGTGGGGCTTTTAGCTGGCACCATCTGTGGTTTGTCACGTATTTATTTCTCTTTTCGTTGCTTAGTATTCCTGTATTTGGCTGGTTGAAATCCGCCAGTGGGCAACGGTTCACTACTGGTTTTGGCCGCCTGATCGCCCTGCCGGGCGGGGCACTAGGCGTCATGATTGTCAGTATCCTGGCCAGCCAGTATGCGCTTCGTCCGTTATTTCCGGACGAAACCCATGCGTTGATAAATGACTGGGCCTACTTTGCCGAGAACCTGCTGCTATTCTGGTTTGGGTATCTGCTGGTGAGTCGGCAAGAATTCTGGACAATCCTGACCGAGCAACGCCATATCTTTCTGGTGGCAACCCTTGTCTTTACGATCGTCATGTACGGGATGAATTACTGGTTTACGTTTGACGAGCTTGATACGATCTTCTGGCTCGACTTTACGTACTTCACCAATCGGCAATGCCTAATGGTGGCTTCGGTGCTGATGACCGTAGCGTATGGGTACCGCTATCTAAACATCAGTAAGCCAATTTTGCCCCGTCTGAACGAGGCCGTTTATCCGTTCTATATTCTCCACCAAACCGTAATTGTGCTTATTGGCTATGCTGTTTTAACGAGAACGAGTCTGGGCGTTTACGATGGATTTTTGGCGGTAAGCCTTTCAACACTAGTCGTTTGTGTAGCCATCTACCTACTGCTCATCAAGCCGTTCAAGGTGACACGGTTTTTCTTTGGGTTGAAATAAACGGGCGTGCTATTGATTTACGCCTGCTGGTTTACGATTTTTGATGAGCTGAAGGCATCATTCAGAGAATAGAGCGGGCCATGTCTGGTTCGTCTCGTCAATTAAAAATCGTACTGCTATGCTTCGCACTGATTGGACTCGTGCTGAAATCGCCGAAATATACAATTCGCCCGTTCTGGACCTGATGTACCGGGCTGCTACCGTACATCGCCAACACCACGACCCGCAGGAAGTGCAGGTGTGCACGCTGCTGTCGGTTAAGACCGGCGGCTGCCCCGAAGATTGTGCCTACTGCCCGCAGGCGGCCCGCTACCATACCGCCGTGAAAGTACATAAACTCATGGAAGTAAATGAAGTCCTGACGGCTGCTCAGCGGGCGAAAGACACGGGGAGCACGCGCTTTTGCATGGGCGCAGCCTGGCGCGAAGTGCGTGACAACAGCGATTTCGACAAAGTCCTGGATATGGTACAGGGCGTCAATGAGATGGGACTGGAGGTGTGCTGCACCCTCGGCATGCTGACGGAAAGTCAGGCTCAGAAGCTCAAAGACGCGGGTTTGTACGCCTACAACCACAACCTCGATACAAGCGAGGAGTTTTACGGTGACATCATCAGCACGCGTACGTACGATGATCGCCTGGATACGCTGGGACACGCCCGGAAAGCGGGAATTTCCGTTTGCTCGGGGGGAATTATCGGTATGGGCGAGTCGGATCAGGATCGGATTGGTATGCTGCACACGCTGGCTACCCTGCCGCAGCATCCCGAATCTGTACCGGTCAATGCGCTGGTGCCCGTAGAAGGAACTCCGCTCGAAGACCAGCCTCGGGTATCGGTATGGGAAATGATTCGGATGATTGCTACGGCGCGTATCATCATGCCAAAAGCGATGGTCCGTTTATCCGCCGGACGGGTTCGGATGAACACCGAAGAGCAGGCGTTGTGTTTTCTGGCCGGCGCCAACTCTATATTCGCGGGCGACAAACTGCTGACTACCCCGAATCCAAACGAAGATGCTGATCTGCAATTATTCCAGACGCTCAATATCCGTCCTCGCAAAGCATTTAAAGACGCGGACCAACCGGCGGTTGTGTTCGAGCAGATTCCGCTTTAAGCTCAATGGACCGAGTGCCGTCGTAAATTAACAAATAAGAGAGCTGGCTATGTATCAGGCATTGGCCAGCTCTTTTGGTTTTTAATTTTTAAAAATCATTTGACTTAAAATGAGACTGTTTAGGATTCCTCTTTCGGTCATAACCGTGTTTGTTCATCGATCCATTTTTACCCCTAAATCCCCTGAAGGGGACTTTGTCTAAGTGCTAGCAAAGTCCCCTTCAGGGGATTTAGGGTAAAATGGGAATGGGTAGGCCCAAATAGCCTTGAGTCATAGATAGGTGAATGCGTTACCTGACGGGATATAGGCGATTTTGAGGCCGGGGAGTTGGGGTTTCAGCCAGGAGACAACCCATTCCATACCAGCGGCTTCGCTCATGATATGGCCCAGAATGACCAGGGATAGTTTTTTACCCTGCTGGCGGGCGTCGCGTACATACTCGGGCGTCTCCCACTCGCTGGCTTCTCCGCAGAATATAACATCGGGTTTCACTTTTTCAATGGCGCTTATCTGGCTACGTCCGCCCGAAGCGCCGGGCATTAGCAGGATGCGTTGGCAGGATTGGGCAGGATCGCCAACGACCCGAACCATCTTGATTCCCAGCTTGCTTTTCGCGTGGGTAATAAGTTGACTGAGTGGTGTAGCCGGTAACGTAAGTACATGGGCATCGTCGGCGCTGGCATACTTTGTCCATCCTAAAGCAGCTAACACACCCGCCTGAACGCCATCCGGGCGGTGTGAATGAATGTAGTCATGAAAACGCCAGAGGGCAATGTTGTGCTTCGTCAGCAGGTCTTGCTTGTAGCGGAAAACCTCATCGCCTTTAAGCCAGTCCGTCTCGTCCAGGTGGTTGTAGAAAGTTGGTTCGTGGGCAATGATGAAATTAGCCCCCGACGCGATGGTTTTTTCAATGACATCGACCGTGGCAAACATGGTGGACACGATGCCGGTCACTTTCTGAGACGCGTTGCCCGACTTCAGGGTATCAACGGTCTTTTCAAAAGGTGCGTTGGGTATTGTTTTCAGAATCATCGCCATAATTTGCCCAACGGTAAATGAGGGCTGGCTGGCCTGTACGGCCTGATTGAGGCCAAAAGCTGGCATTAGTAATGAAGCCCCAACGGCTTTGGTGATAACACCCACAAATTCTCTTCGTCCAGATTGTTCCTCCATGTGCATACGCAGTTTTAGCTGACCAGGATAGGAAGCCTAGTTAAGGACAAAAATACTGTGTAGTCTCTTTAAACTGGGACCAATAACCTGATTCGTGAAGGCAGGTACTCAAACCTGCCTTGTGCGGTTTCTTAAAACCGAACCATACTAACTGTTCGGTTTTAAGAAACCGCACAAGGTCAGATTTAAGAATCTGATTCCACAGAAACAGGAGCCATTTAATGGTTTGTTAATTGAATGACTGCCTGAATTCGAGCGGAGAAAGGGCCGTTTTGGTTTTGAACAGCTTGCTGAACGACTGTGGATGTTCGAACCCCAACGCATAGGCAATTTCGCTGACGGACATATCCGTGGCGGATAACTGCTCTTTCGCCTTCTCAATCAATTTGTCGTGTATATGTTGCTGGGTGCTTTGACCTGTCAGTACTTTCAGCAGGCCGCTCAGATAAGTGGGTGATACGTTTAAGGATTCGGCAATGTACTGAACGGTTGGCAATCCTTTTTTTCGTAAATCATCACTGCTGAAATAGTCCGAGATCAGGTTTTCCAGGCGATTCAGAATCCTGTGATTGGTTATTTTGCGCGTGATAAACTGCCGTTGATAATACCGTTCTGCATATTTAAGCAATAGGTCAAGCTGAGCAACGATGATATCCTGGCTAAGTTTATCAATAGCTGAATGGTATTCCTGCTGAATATTCTGCATGAGTCCCGTAATCGTCGTTTCTTCCTTTTCAGAAAGAAACAAGGCTTCATGGACCGAGTAATCAAAGTATTCGTATTCCTTAATGGCTTTGGCTAAAGGCGTATTCCACAGGAAATCAGGATGGATGAGCAGAATCCATCCTGATTTAATTGAGGCAGCCACTTGCTCGACCTCAATTCTAAACACCTGACCGGGCGCTATAAAAAACAGGACACCTTCATCGAAATCATACTCTTGCTGACCGTATCTCAATTTGGCGCTAAAATCTCTTTTCAGCGAGATCAGATAAAAATCAAGTACCCAGCTTAGGGGATTGTTATCCGTCGAATGGACGATCGATTGGTAATCAATCACACTGATGAGCGGATGCTCCGGTTTCGGTAAACCTCTTACCCGATGATACTCGCTGATGGTTTTGAATCGATAAGGTTGTGTGTTTTTCATACGACCGAATACTTATTGTTGATTAAAAGCCGCGGCAAATTCAAGGGCAAAATCCTCCATGTTTACGGTACCCATCGTCTTTGGCTTATGCCGGTCGTAGTCTTCGTTCAATAAACCGGTATGACAGGCACCATACATTTCAACCAGCTGAGCGGCAACCTGGGCGGGTACGCCATTCGCTTCCATGCCGGTTTGCATTTGCTCATTGGTCATTGTGACCCACTTTAAGTCGGGTTTGCCAATAGCCGCTCCCAAAATCTGGGCTATCTCGTTGCAGGTACGCTCGTCACTCGCCACATACCGTACGTTCCGGCCAGAAGTCTGAGTCTCAAGCTCTTCAGCCGCAGCGGCCGCAATGTCTTTCGGCGACACCAGTACAACCCGATCGTTGTCACCATAGTTTGCTCTGATAAAACCCAGCGTTTTTATCATGTTCATGTAAGCGTACAGGTTGTAGTAAATATAGGTGGCGCGAAGGTGCGTAAGCGCTTCTAAAGGTAAAGCGTCCAGCGCATTTTCTGCGTGGTGATGGCCGACAATCAGCCCGGTACCTTTTTCTAAATGTGCCCCATAGCTACTGACATACAGCACGCGTTTCACCCCCGATTGACCAATCGCCTGCACCAGGCAATTTCCTAATTTCCTGTGCCGGGCTATTGGGTCTGGCGAGGCATTGGTGGGCGGTATCATGGCATGCACAGCGTCCGCGCCGGTGAAGGCAGACACCAAAAAATCAACGTCTTCCACCGAGCCGATAGCCGCCGTTGCCCCCAACGCTTCAATGGCGGCTTGTTTTTTGGGATCACTGCTGATCACCGTGACGGAATGGCCCTTTTGTACCAATAGTTCGGTCAGGGGTTTCCCAATGTGTCCTAGTGAACCTGTTACAACAATTTTCATTTCTCTGTTATTTTGTTTCTGCAAAGGTCAGCAGCGCGCAAAACCCAGACGTAGTCGAATCTACGGTTGTTGTAGTCGAACTTACGGCAGATCGAAAAAAGACAGTCAGACGCGGCATAGGGCCGTAACGCCAGGGTCATCAATAAACCCAATAAAAAGGCGTGCCCCGGTTCTGAACCGGGGCACGCCTTTTTATTGGGTTTATTGATTTGTATTGCTTACAGCGAGCGAGTGTATTCGTTCGCGGAGATTTTTTCGATCAGGACTTCAACCAGGCTCTGAGCATGCTCTTTCTTTACTTCAGGCTTTTCTTTGGTCTCCACCGTTACGCTGATGATGTTGTTGTTATACAGAACGTGCATCGCGCCGGTCGACGCATCCCATACCGCTTTGTCGCCTACGTTTTGTACGGCTACATAATTGCCCGTGCTAACCGCATGTTTGGTGAGCGCGGGGGTAGCCGCCGTGATACCGCCGTGCTGAGGCTGGTTGTCATCCGTAGTGTGATGAGCCGTTTTCTCGTTTTCGTCCGTTGCCGGTGTTTCGGCGTTGGTTCCTTCTGGCTTAGGACCACTGGCGATTGAGTCGTTGACTGCTTCAACGGGTTCCGTTATGGCGTTGGCTTGCTTGCCCTGATACATTTTGTCAAATGTATATTGAGCCACGTACATCGATTCGAAAGGACGGGTACCGGCAAACGAAACCAGCACCTTATTGCCTGCCCATTCAAAGGCACAGCCATCGTGCCCGATTGCTTCATCTAGCTTGGTATCTTCTCCCAGATTGAAGGTAGAACGTACATACTCTTCACCCAAAATGTTGCAGGGCTCATCATAATTCCGATCAGTAGAGAGTGCGTTCACCCCAACAACCTGTTTGGCCATAATCGGGCTGGCATCAACGTTGTTGGCAGGATCGGTGGTGGAGCTTGGGCTGCTGCAGGCTAAACACAAAACAGGAAAAGCCAGTATCAGTGATTTGATTTTCATGAGATGATTTGAGAAAAGCCAAAATTAGCGTTTTCTTACATACCATATTATCGGTCATGTTGTTTTCGCTAATTTAATCAGGAACATCGGCCTAAAATCGGGCAGAATATACCATCTGCGTACTGGCGGGTAAGCTGTAACGAATACGCGAATGAATCTGCTTGCGTACCTTTACGGCAGAATTACCCTATGCATGTCTGATCTCGAAACAATTCCGCTTGCCCCCGGCCGTAACGTTTATTTCGCTTCTGACTTCCACCTTGGCACGCCCTCTGTCGAGCAAAGCCACGAACGGGAAAAAATTATCGTTGCCTGGCTCGAATCCATCCGGCCCCATGCCGATGTCATTTTTCTGGTGGGGGATGTGTTTGATTTCTGGTTTGAATACAAGCACAGTATACCCAAAGGATTTATTCGTTTGCAGGGTAAGCTGGCCGAACTGACCGATGCCGGTATTCGCATTATTCTCTTCACGGGCAACCATGACATGTGGATGAACGATTACTTCACGAAGGAACTGGGCATTCCCGTCTATCGGAATCCGCGCCGGTACGAAATTGGCGACAAACACTTTCTAATCGGGCACGGGGATGGGCTCGGCCCCGGCGATTTCGTCTACAAACGATTGAAAACCGTATTCGAAAGCGGCTTTGCGCAAGGATTGTTTCGCTGGGTACACCCTGATCTGGGTATCGGGCTGGCCCAGGCGTGGTCGCGTCGGAGCCGCGCCAGTAACCAGGAGAAAGGGGAGGAACATTTTCTGGGAGAAGATCGGGAATGGCTGATGCAGTACTGCCGGGAGGTCGAGAGCCGCATGCACCACGATTACTACATCTTCGGTCATCGCCACCTGCCGCTCGATCTGGCCGTTTCGTCCACCAGTCGCTACATCAACCTCGGCGAGTGGGTATTCGCTAAAACCTACGCCGTATTCGACGGCAGCGATCTGACACTGAAAAAATGGACGTAATGAATACAGGATGTAGTTGGCTCACATACCGAGATTCTCATCGTCGGCGGGAGTCAGAAAGTAATCTTACCGGGCGTTCTGGCAGATAGAGCGACAAAGCGATAATGCAGTTCACTATAAACCGAGAGGAACTCAATTTCCGTCCTGTAGAACGTCTTTTCGGGTCAGGTTTTCCCGGGGCGCTTTGTTAAGTTCGCTACGCCACTCCTTTGTTTTTAGGTCGCCCCGTTTTACCGACCGGATAAAGTTAGCCCAGGCAAAAGGATTCGTGAAGGCAAACGTTGGCGTGGCACTGCGGCCAATAACCGATTCCCGCCCAAAAAATTGCTGATTCACAAAGTTCTGGTGGTTGGCGAGCGCACCCATAGGCATGGTGGCTGCCTGTCGCATAATGGCTTCCGGGCTGGTGTTTCGGGCCAGATTTTCGCGCTCTTTTTCATCGGGAAGTTTCAGGTTCACGAAGGCTTCCTTAAACAGTTCTTCCGTCGCGTACGGGTAAACTTTTACTTCGGCCAGTGTTTTAACGTCTTCCTGCAACGCTACGACCGCCGAGTACGTAAGGTCAGTTAACCGGCGCGGAATAATATGGTATTGCGTTCTGAAGCCTACATAGCTGAAAATGATACTGTCTCCCGGAAAAACTGGCAGCGCAAAATAGCCGTTTGGTGCCGACAAAACACCTTTTCCGGCCTTGGGAATGTAGATGTAAGCACCGGGTAAGGCATCGTTCGATTTACCGCCGGTGATAAAGCCCGTAAACGTAATCTGCTGCTGCTGACCCTGCGCGCGGGCGGTCGTGAAGAGTCCCGCAAGCGCAGACAATACCAGAATAAAAACAAATAACGTCAGTGACTTCTTCATAGACAAAGTTACCATACTACAAAGTAAACGACTAAAAGACCAGTAATGATTCGTATTACCCGAATTTTAAGAAAGTTTAGGCTTTACAGCCCTATTTTAATGTCGGCCGCTTCAGGCGAACAGCTTTAGAAACGTAATGATAAACGGAGCAGCCAGCAACAGACCATCGAACCGGTCCAGAAAGCCACCGTGCCCCGGTATGCTACTGCCGGAGTCTTTAATGGCAATACTTCGCTTGAACAACGACTCGACCAGGTCGCCGTACGTTCCGGTCACGACAATGATGCCGCCCACGCAGTACCACTGCCAGGGGCGTAGTTCGGGTGCCCAGAATGTCAGCCCCAACGCCACAATAGCCGCAGCGGCCGCGCCACCAATACTGCCTTCCCACGATTTTTTTGGCGAAACCCGCTCAAAGAGCTTTCGGCGACCAAACTTGGTACCGGCGAAGTAAGCGCCAATATCACTCGCCCAAAGCAGGAGCAGGCAGCCCGTAATAATCATGGGGTGGAAAGTGCCCCCCTGAAGCGCCAGGATAATGAGCAGCGCAAACGGCATGGCTACGTAAATAATGCCCAGAAACGTGAACCCAATGTTGGTAAAGGGTTTCATGTCCCGTTTTTTATACAGCTTGATGAGAAAAATCATGGAGGAAGCCGGGCAAATGAGGAAGTAATTTCCGGTTCCAATCTGGTCAGTCTCAACAAAGTAGGCCAATACACAAATCATGGTGCCAACCACCGTTCCGTAGGCGGTCAGGGGTTCAAACCCATCGAGGCCGAGCAGCCGGTAAAATTCGCGCTGGGTAAGGGCACTGACGAGGCAGAACAGCAACGCAAATGTCCAGGCGTCGTACCAGATCATGAACAGAATAAACGGAACCCCGGCCACGGCGGCAATGACCCGCTGCTGAAGGTTCGAAAGTTTAGCTAAACGTTGCTTCATTCTCAAGAATTACTTTAGCTAAGATTGCGTCCTGGGCCAATACATGAACCTCGCTTTTTCCTGAGCCAATGGTTGGATAACTGCTGCTTTGTTTATTGATAACAACCGCCGATATATCATGTTCAAGCAATAACGCTTTGGCTAATTCGGCCCTGTGGGGGAGGGGCGTCGAGTAAATTACTTCCCAGGTTTCTGTCATGGTATTGTCACGAATAAGAGGTTAGGCAAAAAAAGCACGAAGGTAACCGGATCGTGCCGACTGATCAGTGTTCGCCATTTGTCGCGGCTCGCTCCTGATTATGTTTCTGGAAATAGAGTAACAAACCCAGGGTGATAACTCCCGAAACCAAAACACCCGCCAGCGAAATGGACTCGGTACTCTCGATGTCCACAGAGACCAATTTCTTCTGGTACATATAGACCATGAGTACGGTAAATCCATTATTGACAAAGTGAGCCAGTATCGGTACCCATAAATTCCCCGACCATAGATACAGGTAGCCAAATAAGGCACCCAGCAACATACGGGGGAAAAACCCCAGAAACTGAACGTGAATGGCGCTGAATAAGGCAGCCGCCAGCCAGATACCGATGTGTGGATTTCTGGTCCAGACGGTTAGGTTGCGCTGTAGAATACCCCGGAAGAGGGTTTCTTCACCAATGGCCGGAATAACGGCAATCACGAGTATGGCAACCAGCAGCTGGCCTGTTGTCTCGAAGGTGGTTAAGTATTTGGTAATGCCTTCCAGGCCTTTCTCTTTATCCCGAATCCACTGCTCAACGGGGGCCAGGGTTTCGGGCAGGTGCAGGCTTCGGTTCCAGTCAATAATGAAGCTATCGAAGGGCATAAAAGCGATGACAATCACGCCAATCAAACCGAAGCCTGCTACCATCGAAACGGGACGGGCGTTGAACTGATCCCATGTCCGGCGTTCGATAAAGTACCAGTAGGCAAGGGCCGGCAGGAAAAACGTGCCGAGGTGATTGACCGCCTGGAGCACCATCAGTTCGTACCAGCTACCGGGCGCTGCCGACGGGTTAGCCGCTAACCGCGTAAGGTAGTTCTGGGCTTCGGTAAAGCCCATCCCTTTGCTGATCGCCATAATGCCAAAAAGCAGCAGCGTGCTAACAACCCCGCCAATCAGCACGAAACCGACCAGCATGGTTAGTCCGCCGATTGTTGGTGGTCTTGAAGAAGCGCCCTGGGGCGTATAACTTGGTTGCATAATTCGGGTAAATTTACAGACTAGTTCGCAGAAATCGTGCAAGGGAACCATTTCGGCCTTTGGATTGTGCTAAAACGTATATAAATAGCCTGTGGAATCGCACTGCTCAGGGCGATTCCACAGAAAGATTACCATCTATCACGTAATTAATTTCGGGTTTGAGGCCCGGTACTACCAAATGGTCAATATTGGTATGATACAGCTCCCGGATTTTCCGTTACTGCTTGCTCCGATGGAGGATGTCAGTGACCCGCCATTTCGTGCGGTTTGCAAGGCAAACGGTGCCGATTTAATGTATACTGAGTTCATCTCGTCCGAAGGGCTTATTCGCGACGCGGCCAAGAGTGTTCAGAAACTGGATATTTTTGAGTATGAGCGCCCCATCGGTATTCAATTATTCGGCTCCGATGTTGACACCATGGGCGAGTGCGCGCGTATTGCTTCGCGGGCCAATCCTGATTTGATCGACATCAACTATGGCTGTCCGGTGAAGCAGGTGGCTTGTCGGGGGGCGGGCGCGGCTTTGTTGCAGGACATTCCCAAAATGGTTCGGATGACCGAAGCCGTCGTGAAAGCAACCCATTTGCCCGTTACCGTAAAAACGCGGCTAGGCTGGGACGAGCGGACTAAAAACGTGGGCGACGTAGCCGAACGCTTACAGGATATTGGCATTCAGGCGCTCACCGTTCATGGCCGCACCCGCGTGCAGATGTACAAGGGCGAGGCCGACTGGACGCTCATTGGACGCATCAAAGAAAACCCCCGTATTCAAATACCAATCTTCGGCAATGGCGATATCGATTCGCCCGAAAAAGCGCTGGAGTATAAGAACCGATACGGTGTGGATGGGGTCATGATTGGCCGGGCCAGCATCGGACACCCCTGGGTATTTAACGAGATCAAGCATTTTGTTAAAACGGGTCAGCATCTGCCTCCGCCGACCGTTGCCGACCGGGTGGCCGTTTGTCGGCAGCACCTTGACTTCGCTATTCGCTGGAAGGGAGAAATCGTTGGGCTGTTTGAAATGCGCCGTCACTACGCTAATTATTTCAAAGGATTACCGGATTTCAAACCGTACCGGATGCGTCTGGTGACGATGGACTCGTACAGCGGGGTAAGCGATATTCTCAACGAGATTCAGGAAACCTACCTGGTCGAACTTGTTTAGGATGTATGGCTGACATAAACTAAGCCACCGGGTTTCAACCCGGCGAGAATGAAAAATAAGCTCAATCAATTTATAGACCCACCATGTACCAGACAACCCTGAACGACCAGCCTCTTACTGTGGACTTTACGGCTGATGGCCCACTCCTGAACAACGAGCCGTTTGGGTGGGATCTGGTAAAAATCAGCGACCGGTCGTTTCACATACTTCACCAGAGTCGGTCGTATACGGCGGAAGTGCTGGACGTAAATACGGCGGACAAACAGGTGAGTCTGAAGATAAATGGCCATATCCACCATGTCCAGCTCAAGGACCGCTTCGACCTGTTGCTCGAAAAAATGGGCATGAGCGCGGCTGCGGGTACGAAAGTCAACGAGTTGAAGGCACCCATGCCGGGCCTGATCGTGGGTATCAGTGTGCAGCCGGGCGATGTGATCAGTAAAGGCGATAGCCTGCTGATTCTGGAAGCCATGAAAATGGAAAATAACCTGAAAGCCCCCGGCGACGGAACCGTAAAAACGATACGAATTGCCAAGGGTGATCGGGTCGAGAAAGGACAGGTGCTGGTAGAATTCGTGTAAGAATTGCTCGTTTTTCTTATCTTTGCCCGCAAATTCTCCCTCATGACATCGCAAACAAAGTATAAACGCATCCTGCTCAAGCTGAGTGGGGAGGCTCTTGCTGGGCCGAACGGTTACAATATTGACCCGGCTGTACTGGAACAATACAGTCAGGAAATTAAACAAGTCGTCGATCTGGGTGTAGAGGTGGCCATTGTCATTGGCGGGGGCAACATCTTCCGGGGGGTGTCTGGTGAGCGTTCCGGAATCGACCGCGTACAGGGCGATTACATGGGCATGCTGGCCACCGTGATCAATGCCATGGCACTCCAGAGTTCGTTTGAGAAACACGGCATGTATACCCGCGTAATGTCGGCGATCAAAATGGAGCAGGTCTCCGAACCCTACGTACGTCGGCGGGCGGTGCGTCACCTCGAAAAAGGCCGCGTCGTTATTTTTGCCGCCGGTACTGGCAGCCCGTACTTCACGACCGACACAACGGCTAGTTTGCGGGCTATCGAAATTGAAGCCGATGTGGTCCTCAAGGGTACCAAAGTCGATGGCGTTTATACCGCCGACCCGATGAAGGACAAAAGCGCCACTCGCTATACCACCATCACCTTCGATGACGTTTACGAAAAGAAACTGAGCGTTATGGATTTAACGGCCTTTACGCTCTGCCAGGAAAACAACCTGCCCATCATTGTTTTTAACATGAACACCAAGGGTAGCCTGCTTCGGTTGGTGCAGGGTGATGATGATCAGGGAACGCTCATCACAATGAAATTGCCAGAATAAATCAGTTGATGTGCGATTTACGATTGGTGACGTAGGCGTCGCCTGAATCGGATTTTGTACATCGTAAATCGTACATTATACTCATGGAAGAAATCGAGTTATTTCTCGACGATGCAAAAGATACGATGGAGAAGGCGCTCAAGCACCTGGCCATTGAATTGACTAAAATCCGGGCTGGTAAGGCAAATGTCGGCATGCTCGATGGTATTCAGGTTGAATATTACGGGATGCTATCTCCCTTGCACACGGTTGCCTCCATTAACACGCCCGACGCCCGTACCATTGTTATCAAGCCATTTGAAAAAAAACTCATCGGTGAAGTCGAAAAGGCCATCCGCAATTCCAGTCTCGGCCTTAATCCAAACAACGACGGCGAACAGATTCGGCTGAGCATTCCACCTTTAACCGAAGAACGTCGGCGTGACCTCGTAAAAAAGGTAAAGCAGGAGGTGGAAACGGCTAAAGTCAACGTGCGGAATATCCGAAAAGAAACAAACGACGATATCCGCAAGCTTATCAAGGAAGGGGTATCGGAAGATGCCGTCAAAGTAGGTGAAGAGCGCGTTCAGAAACTGACCGATGCGTTTATCGCCCGAGTCGATGAAACCTTTGTGGCCAAAGAAAAAGATATTATGGTGGTCTAGACGATTATTGACCGCTTCTCAACAGCCTGAAAGCCTGTCCGACTTGTTATTGGGCAGGCTTTCAGGCTGTTGGGTGTCCTGCCTAGCGTATAGACCGAATAGCCGCTTTAACATAATGCTGGGCAGTTCGGCTGATGAGTTCATCCTCAACATGTATGATGCGCTCTCCCCGGTGTTCGTACGGCCACACTTCTCCTGTGAGGAGGTCAAACGTGCCATAGGGTAGCAATTCATACTCCTCGTAACCCCAAAATAAGAAATCAACGGCATCGACACGGTTTTCAAACCCCATCGCATATGCAATTTCCTGCTGAGCGAAAACAACGATGTAGCGCATATTACTCTATACGCAGGAATGAGGAGCGTGGTTGCGTCGTTTTTGTGACCTGATCCGAAATTGGTGGTCAAAAATAGAAAGAAAATACCCGCTAGTATGCCGGGTTTATTATGATCATCGTCTATTTCACCTACCTGATTTTACTGGCAATCGTTGCTCTCAATGTTCTATACTGGCTTGTCTTCTCCATCGCCGGCCGACTTGGTCGGGCTGACGATGTAAGTGTCGATCCGGCAACGTCCGTTTTTAGGAAAATAGGGGTTTTAATTCCTGCCTACAAAGAGGACGCCGTTATTGTCGAATCCGTTACCGAAAATCTGAAACAGCGGTATCCTGCCGATCGCTACGAGCTGATCGTCATCGCCGACTCGTTTCAAATCCAGACGCTGGCCCGGCTCGCTACCTTACCCATCAAAGTGCTGCAGGTATCCTTTGAGGTATCAACAGTAGCCAAAGCCATCCGATCGGCGTTGTCCCGGTTGCCATTGGAGCAGTATGATATTCTGGTGGTGTCGGATGCCGACAATCACATGGCGCCCGATTTCCTGAGCCGCATAAACCAGGCATTTGCCCAGGGCTGGAAAGCCGTTCAGGGACACCGCGTTGCCAAAAATATCAACACGAGCGTTGCCATTCTGGACGCTATCAGTGAGGAGATAAACAATCACATTTTTCGGAAAGCGAGTCGCGTACTGGGCCTTTCGTCGGCAACCATCGGCTCGGGCATGGCCTTCGAACCTGGCCTGATGAAAGCCGCCATGGCCACGCAACACACCATGGGCGGTTACGATAAAGAGCTGGAAACGAACATCGTATTGAGCGGGCACAAGATCGCTTATCTCGAAGAGGCCTTCATTTATGACGAAAAGGTAGCCAACCGGGCTGTCTTTGAAAACCAGCGTACCCGCTGGATTGCCGCTCAGTGGCAGTTTCTTACATCCTATTTCTGGCAGGGAATCGCCGAAATTCTACGTGGGCGGATTGCCAGTGGCTTTAAAGTATTGCAAGCAGTTTTTCTGCCTAAGATTCTCCTGCTGGGTGTATTGTTCGTCTGTATACTGGGCGGCTTACTAAGTGGCGATTCGAGTTTGTGGGCAATTCCCCTTCTTCTCCTGATTACGCTGTGCGGCAGTTTGATTATTTCGGTACCGACTCATTTGTGGAAGCGAATTACCTTCCGTGAACTACTGCTTGTGCCGCTGCTACTGCTCAGCTTCGTACGGGCGGTTCTTAACATGCGGAAGGCCTTCAAGCGGTTTATGCACACGCCACATACGAGCACAACGGGTACTCCTGTGTCTTAGTTGTTTTCATTTTGTGACAATCTGAATATAAAACAGTCAAAATAGTTAATCTATATAGGAGAATTGGTTAGTAAAATAGTTGAACGATCAAGTCTATTTAACGCACCATTTAATAAACAATCGATTCGTTACCAGCCAGTCTCCCTACTTTGTATAACCGCTATTAACGTGAGATGTATAAGCACGTGGCACTGTAAATCATGTTCAGAATAAAGTTTAGTTTTTTCACTGTAATCAATAAGGCTGGCCTTATTTTATTTCTCGGTCTGTTAACGTTTTCTGTTTGCTCCGGCCAAAGCCGGGGAGGCCGTGGGCTGGTATCGTTTGGCGCGTCATCTGGTTTGGCCGATGATACCTTGTATCTCGATATCAATCAGGACATTGCCGTTCAACTGATGCCATTCGATGAGATTATGAAAGTGGCGGTCTCTCATTCGCCCCTCATCAAATACCAGAATGAGGTCTCCAATTCGCTCAGTTCATCCTACGAGGTGGCCAAACGCCAGATTTTACAGAATGTCGCTGGCTTTGTAAACTACTCAACGGGTGATCAGTCTATTGTATCCTCCGGTTCAGCCTCCATACCGGGCCGGGATGCCCTCGGGCAAATTTCGAACGGATACCGGGTAGGCGTTGATGTCAGACTACCCCTTTACGACCTGTTTGGCCGCAAGCATCAGGTAAAGCAGGCTTATTCGAACTACAAAGCGTCGGTTATTCAGCGGGATGTTGTTGAACTGCAACTGAAGCAAAGCTTGATCGGTATTTATCAGGACATGATCACGACCCAGCAACTGCTGAAAATAAACCTGATCGATGAGCAGGCTTCCTTGACGGCGCTGCGGGTAGCTGAAGTTGAAATTCAGAAAGGACGGACAACGGCCGATGCACTGGCGCTGATCACGAGTCGGTATGTGCAGGCTAAAACGGCCTCGGAGCAGGTTAAAGGAAACTTTCTGAAAAATGTCCACTACTTCGAAGCGTTGGTAGGAATGCCTATTCAGCGGTTGAAACGTAATTAAACAACTCGTATGTCGATCGATGTCTTTCTGCGCTTATTAAAACAGCACATCATCTGGTTTGTACTCATCCCGTGCATAACGGCGGGTGTGGCATTCTTTGTCACGCGCGATGAACCCAAGGTGTATAAGTCGCAGGCAACGCTGTATACGGGTTTAGTCTCTCGGTATTCGTTGCTATCGGATAAACAAAACTCATTTACGGACCGCTCGGCCAGTGCGTTCGACAATATTCTGACGACGCTCAATTCGCGCGAAACCCTGCTTCAGATCGGGATTGGCCTGCTGAGCGATCACCTGCGTCTTCAAAAACCGGATACACTGGTCTTGGGAAATGCAGGGTTTCAAAAACTGCATCAGGCATTAACCCCCGATTGGCAAAATCTATACTTCATCGCGGGTGATTCAATTCTGCTGCATCGCACCATCGATAGTCTGGCGAAATCAACGGCCGACAACCCTATAAAAACCCTATTGCTGAAGTCAGATTCTTATTATTCCATCAATCGGTTAGGCGAAAACATTAAAGCAACCGCCCGGAAGAGTACCAACGACGTGATGTTGATGGAATACGAGTCTGACGACCCGGCCGTATCCCAGCGTACACTTACCCATGCCATTACTATTCTGAATAACCGCTACTCAACGCTCAAAACGTCTGAAACGAATTCAGTCGTTGGGTATTACGAAGACAAACTGCAAAAAGCTAAAGAGAAACTTTCGCAGGCGGAAGCGAACCTTCGGGCGTTCAGCGCCAGACACCAGGTGCTGGATTATGATGAGGAAGCCCGTAACGTGGCTGCGTCCCGCGAGGCACTCAACAACGAGTACAATCAGGAGTTGATGCGCAAAAATGCCGCAAAAGCGTCTTTGGATGCACTTAACCGGCGCATGGGGCAGCAGGGTAGCATTCGCTCGGCCAACAATGACCTGGCTGACAAACAAAAGAAACTGACCGACGTAGAAAATAAACTGGCCAACGCCCGCGCCTACGGACAGCCCAAACATGTGATCAGTCAGTTGCAGGCAAGCGTAGCCCAGGCGCAGGAAGAGCTAAAAATGAGCGCCCAGAAATACGATGCTGCAGCTAATTCGTCCGATGCGGTTCCAACGCAGACAATGGCCAATGATCGTCTGGCAAAATCACTGGAATATGAAGAGTCGGCCGCCCGTCTGGAATTGTATCAGAAGCGGATGTCGGAGTTTCAGGCCAAAACCAATGAATATGGTCCGTTGGGTTCACAACTGCGCGAGTTAAACCGGGATTTGGCGGTTTCGGAAAAAGCGTATCTCGACTTGCTGCAAAACGTTGATCAGTCAAAGACAAAACGGCAGGACGTATCCATCGGTGGAACCCTCGAAATCATCGATGCACCGGATTTCCCGTTACAGCCTTTGTCGTCCAAGCGTTCGCAGTTGATCATGATCGGTTTAGGCGTTGGTATTTTTATCGCTCTGCTCTTAACGGCGCTGCGCTTTTGGCTGGACAAACGCATCCAATCACCCGAGCAAGCCGAAGCGCTGGTGGGTATGCCCGTCACCGCCCTGTTTCCAACGGTAAAAAAACCACTTGTTTATTCACGTGTAACCCGGGCGTCGCGAAGCATGTTTGAGCAGCTCTTCAATGCCATCAATATTGAAGTATCTCAAAATGCCGCGAAGTCCTATCCGCCCATTATTACGCTGTTCAGCATCCGTTCGAAGCAGGGGAAAAGTTGGGTCGCCAATGGGTTGACTCAGTTGTACGACGTGGCTGATCAGAAAGTAGCGTATTGCTACCCACGGACCAACAGCAAAGAGCAACGGGAACAACAGCGAAACATCACATTTTTCCCCTATACCGTTCGCCCTGATTTCATGAATGTGACGGGTATTGACTACCTGATTGATTATAACCAGGGGTTTGATATTACCCAGTATGACCGGATTATTCTGGAAGTACCGGCTTTAATCAATAACCAGATTCCGACGTATCTCCTTAAAGGAAGCGCCCTGTCGCTTTTGGTCATCGATGCCAATAGCCCCTGGGCGAGAGCCGAAAAACAACTGCTCAGCATGTACGTTCGCGTAACCAATCAACCCATCTTAACCGTGTTGAACCGGGTCGAAGGAAATTACGTCGATGTGCCACGCCAGGCTGATGCAATGCAAATACCAATGAGCACAGATCGTTCAGTACAAGCTCAGCGCACGTTTCTGTAAGTTGCTCAATACCAAAAGGGTAATACTTGGTAAATAACGCATTCTACTCGTCGGCCAATCGAGGGGCGAGCAGAATGACCGAATGCTACTCAGTCTTAATTAGTTAACGGTATGCGTGTCTTCGTTGATAAAAATGTGAGCCAGGATAGTCTTCGGCCGCAATTTGTTCATCAGCTTGTCGATCAGGTTGCTCTTGAAAACCCGAATCAAGTTGCGGTGGTGTACGGCGATCAGTCGTTGACGTACGATCAATTGAATGACCGGGCGAACAGGCTCTGCCAAACTATTTTGCAAGCGGATACGGGGGCTAAACTGATTGGAGTAAGTACCTCGCGCAACCTGGAAATGGTCATTGGGGTGCTGGCCATCCTGAAGTCGGGTAAAGCCTATTTGCCCCTCGATCCCGCTTATCCTGAGCAACGTCTCCAGAAAATCATTGCCGACTCGGGCCTTCGGACAAGTGTGACCACCGATCAGGACAAAGGCTTGTTTGAGCAATTGGGGCTGACCGCCATCGCATCCGACGCCGACCATCCTTATTTTTTCCAGCCCATTCCGCGTCAGGGTAGTACGGCTTATGTACTGTATACATCTGGCTCGACCGGCAATCCGAAAGGCGTATGCATGGGGCATGGCCCGCTCATGAACCTGTTGCAGTGGCAGGAAAAAAACTCGGTCGCTGGCCTGGGTACGCGGACGTTGCAGCTTGCCCCGCTTAGTTTCGACGTTTCGTTTCAGGAAATTTTTGCGACACTGACCACTGGCGGAACGCTGATGCTAGTGGATGAGGCCTTACGGCTTGATCTGAACGCGCTCCTTCAGTTTATTGATAAGCAGGCCATTGAGCGGCTTTTTCTGCCGTTCGTTGCCTTGCAGTATCTGGCCGAAGCGGGTGTGAGCCTTCATCAGTTTCCGAAAAACCTCCGTGAGGTTATGACGGCTGGTGAACAATTAAAGATTACTCCTCAGATCGCTGCGTTTTTTTCGGCCTTACCCGCCTGCGTACTCTACAACCAGTACGGTCCTACAGAATGCCATGTTGTTACGCAGCTTAAACTGGAAGGAAACCCCGAAAACTGGCCCCATTTGCCGACAATTGGGCGTGTTATCGATAACGTAAACCTGTTCGTTGTCAATGACCAGTTGGTTCCGCTGCCCGATGGCGACGTTGGTGAGTTGTGCTTCAGCGGAGCCTGTCTGGCCGAAGGGTATTTAAATCAACCCGCTCTGACGGACGAGAAATTTATTTCGTTAGCCATACCGTCAACTGCCGAGACGGTGCGTGTTTATCGAACCGGTGATCTGGGGCGTTTCCTGCCTGATGGCACTATCGAGTTCCTGGGTCGACGGGATGATCAGGTGAAAATTCGGGGGCATCGGGTCGAACTGGGTGAGATTGAAGTCATTCTGAACCATACCGCGGGTATTAAGCAGGCCGTTGTGATGGCGCGGGAGATGGCCGATGCCCAGAAACAACTGGTGGCGTATCTGATCGCCAGCCCCGGCTATACGGATACCGTCGCAATTCGCCGGGAGCTTGAGCAGCGACTGCCCGAGTATATGATGCCATCGGCTTTTGTCTGGATGGATGACTTCCCGAAAACCAGTAGCGGCAAAGTTGATAAAAAACAACTACCCGAACCCAGCCGGAACAGACCCGAACAGACATCGGCGTATCGAAAGCCCAAAACAAAGCTGGAACAGACCGTTGCCGGTATCTGGAGCAATCTGCTGCGAATCGATAAAGTTGGTCTGGATGACAATTTCTTCGAGTTAGGGGGAAATTCACTGCTGGCTCAGAAGACCGTGGCTGCCCTGCATCAGGCGCACTACGGTTTGCCCGTCACGAAACTTTATCAATATCCGACCATAGCGGGTATCGTTCTCTATCTGGATCCCAGCTCGGCCGAAAAGGCGAAGCGGAAAGCGGGTTCTATTTCTGCCGCAGATAATACCGCGAAAAATCAGTCGGCTGATATTGCGGTAATTGGCATGGCTGGCCGTTTCCCCGGTGCCAGCACCATTGATGACTTGTGGGATGTGCTGACGTCGGGTAAAGAAACCACCCGCTTCTTTACCGATGCCGAACTTGATTCGTCGGTGCCCCAGGCGCTCCGCCATGATCCATTATACGTAAAAGCGCGTGGCATCATCGACGGAGCCGAGCAATTTGATGCCCAGTTTTTTGGTCTGACGCCCATTACGGCTCAATTGATGGATCCGCAGCAACGGGTTTTTCTGGAAATAGCCTGGGAAGCCCTCGAACAAACCGGCTACCTGCCCCAGCAATATGCCGGACGGGTTGGTGTGTTTGCCGGAAGCGGGAATAACACCTATTACCTGAACAACATTCTGGGTCATAAAGAGCTGATCGGTCAGGTGGGTGCCTTTCAGGTGATGACTCTGAACGAAAAAGATTATATAGCCTCGCGTACAGCCTATCAGCTCAACCTGAAAGGACCGGCCGTGAGCGTTTACTCTGCCTGTTCGACGTCTTTATTGGCCATCACGCAGGCCGTTCAAAGTATTCGTAATGGCCAGTGCGACGTAGCGCTGGCAGGTGGCGCTAGCATTACAACGCCGATCAAGAGTGGCCATTTATACCAGGAAGGCGTGATGCTGAGCCGGGATGGGCACTGCCGCTCGTTTGATGCCGATGCCCAGGGAACCGTTTTCAGCGATGGGGCAGGGGTCGTGCTGTTGAAAAATCTGGAGGCCGCCCGGCGGGATGGCGACACGATCTATTCGGTTATTAAAGGTGTCGGGGTGAATAACGACGGTGGGGGCAAAGGTAGTTTTTCGGCGCCCAATGCCGAGGGGCAGGCAGGAGCTATCGCCATGGCTATTGCCGATGCCGCTATCGATCCGGCTACGATTACGTATGTTGAAGCACACGGAACGGCCACGCCTTTGGGCGATCCGATTGAAATAGAGGGGCTTGTCCAGGCGTTTGGCGAACAGGACCAGAAGCAGTACTGCGCTATTGGCTCCATCAAGAGTAACATGGGGCACCTGACGCAGGCCGCCGGGGTGGCTGGTTTCATCAAAACCACGCTGGCCTTATACCATCGGCAGATACCCGCATCGCTGAATTTCTCGAAACCAAACCCGGTTATTGATTTTGACAATAGCCCATTTTTCGTCAACACAACCCTGCGCGATTGGACATTGACGGAGAGTGAATCATCAGAAGTTGGTGCGAATACCCGCCAGTCGTATCCACGACGGGCCGGGGTGAGCTCGTTTGGTGTGGGTGGTACGAACGTGCACGTTGTGCTGGAGGAATTTAAACCGGAAGCACCTGCTTCTGCCGATGGCCAACCCGCCAATGCCGTTGAACAAACCACGATCAAGGTGAATCCACGGGCGGCACAGCTAATTACGTGGTCGTCGAAGACAGCGGTCAGCCAGAAAGCGTATGCGCACCAACTCGCTGAAAAGCTGCAACGAGATGAGTCAATCGAGTTGGCTGATGTAGCGTTTACCCTTCAGACAACGCGTCCTGATTTCAGCCACCGCTCGTTTATCGTGGCCACATCGAAAGATGAATTAATCGAGAAGTTACGGGCTGAACCTGTCATACAAAAAGCAGACGGACGCCCCGAAGAAGTTGTTTTTCTATTTCCGGGTCAGGGGTCACAATACCTCAACATGGGCCGGATGCTCTACGAACAGGAAATCGTATACCGAGAGGCCGTCGATGAATGCGCGACCCTGCTCATGGATCAGTTGGCGCTGGATATTCGGGAGGTCATGTACCCGCAGACAGCCAGTTCGGAGGCCGAACAGCGACTGAAAAATACCCGATATACCCAGCCCGCTCTCTTCGTCACGGAATATGCCCTGGCGCGGTTGTGGATGAGTTGGGGAATCGAGCCATCCATCTTTTGTGGCCACAGTGTCGGTGAATTTGTGGCGGCTCATCTGGCTGGTGTTTTCTCCCTGCCGGATGCCTTGACACTGATTGCCGCTCGCGGAAAAATGGTGAGTCAATTGCCGCGTGGCGGAATGCTTTCCGTTCGGAAGGAGGCTGCCCAGGTGCAGGCCATGCTTCCCGATACGCTGTCTATGGCGGCCATCAATAGCTATACACTATGTGTGGTGGCCGGACCTGACGAGCATATCGCTGATTTCTCCCGATTGCTGGACGAAAGCGAAATACCGAATCAGCCGCTGGCGACAAGTCATGCTTTCCATTCCATGATGATGGATCCCATTGTCGACGCGTTTGCGAAGATCGTGGCAGGTGTGCAGTTGCATCAGCCCAAAATGCCCGTTGTCTCCACCTGCACGGGCAACTGGTTAACCGATGCCGAGGCCACCGACCCACACTACTGGGCAACGCACCTGCGCTCGACCGTTCGTTTTTCGGAAGCGCTCGATACGATCTTTACCATTGAAAAGCCCCTTCTCCTGGAAGTGGGTCCCGGTCATGTTACGGCGACGCTCGCCCGCCAGCAGGCCGGTAAAAAACCAGCTACCGTGCTGGCCGGCTTGCCTAATCAGCCCGATTGGACAAAAGCCAGCCAGGCTATTGTGACGATACTGGGCCAATTCTTTCTAAATGGTATGGAGCCCGACTGGAACGCTTTTTACGCCGGGCAGCATCGGAAGAAAGTAAGCTTGCCAACGTACGCCTTTACCAAAAAGCGTTGCTGGCTCGACCCCATACTGGTTGAACCGGCCCCGGTTGCGGCTCAACCAGCACCGTCTCCCGATCGGGCGGTTGTTACCAACGAGAATTCATTGCCTTATCCTGCGATTGACCCTAATCACACCATTATGAGAAAAGACGCCTTACTCCTGAAAGTAAACCAACTGTTAGAAGATGCTTCCGGTATCGACATGGTCGGTGTGGCACCGACGACCAGTTTTCTGGAAATCGGTTTCGACTCGTTGTTATTGACGCAAGTGGCGTTGAACCTGAAGAAAGAATTCGGCCTGCCAATCACGTTCCGGCAGCTAACATCGACCTACACAACGCCGGAGCAATTGGCTGATTACTTAAATCAGATGATGCCTGCTGACGTGGCGCAACCGGTTTCGCAACCAGCGCCGGTGCCAGTACCGGCACCAACGCCTGTTCCGGTTAATGAAGTGAGTAGCCCACCGGTTTATGCCGTTGCGCAACATGATACGGCTCTGGGGTTGATTGCCCAGCAGTTGCAGCTCATGGCAAAGCAGGTGGCCTTACTTCAGGGCGGAGCCCCACAGCCAATGTCTGTTCCTCAGGTAGCGGTGCCGGTTCAGGCACCCGTATCACCAGTACCGATGAACGTAGCGAAGGATCCCGTTGCTGCGGATAGTGCCTTGACGCCGGAAGAAAAAGTCGAACTAAAAAAACCGTTCGGTGCTACCGCCCGGATCGAGAGACAGGCGTCTGCGCTGACGCCGAAACAGCAGGATTTCTTAGCCCAGCTTACCCAACGGTATAACCAGAAAACGAAGGCCAGCAAAGCGTATGCCCAGGAGCATCGCAGCTACATGGCCGATCCCCGGGTCGTATCGGGGTTCCGTCCGCTTACCAAAGAAATCGTTTATCCGCTGGTGGTGAATCGCTCCAAAGGCAGCCATTTGTGGGATATCGACGGGAATGAATACATCGATGCCCTGAATGGGTTTGGTTCCAATCTGTTCGGCTATCAGCCCGATTTCATCAAAGACGTGTTGCACGAACAAATTGAAAGTGGGTATGAAGTTGGGCCCCAACATAGCCTGGCGGGTGAAGTCAGCCAGCTAATTGCGGAGTTGACAGGGATGGACCGCGTAGCGCTTTGCAACACGGGCTCGGAAGCTGTTCTGGGGGCTATGCGTATTGCGCGTACGGTAACGGGCCGTTCCCTGATCGTGGCTTTTTCGGGTTCGTACCACGGCATTGTCGATGAGGTATTGGTGAGAGGGACGAAGAAATTGAAATCTTTTCCGGCTTCCCCCGGTATTATGCCCGAATCGGTGCAGAACATGCTGATTCTGGATTATGGAACGGAGGAAAGCCTTCAAATCATCCGGGAGCGGGCCCACGAACTAGCCGCTGTACTGGTTGAACCCGTGCAGAGCCGTCGGCCGGAATTTGTACCGGTTGAGTTTTTGAAAGCGGTACGAACCATTACGGCCGAGTCGGGTACCGCACTGATTTTCGATGAAGTCATTACGGGCTTTCGTACGCATCCGGGCGGTACGCAGGCCCTGTTCGGGATCAAGGCAGACCTGGCGTCGTATGGGAAAGTTGTGAGCGCGGGCCTGCCCATCGGTGTCATTGCGGGTAAGCGGGAGTACATGGATGCCCTCGACGGCGGCTTCTGGCAGTACGGGGATGCATCGGTTCCTGAGGTGGGCGTTACGTATTTTGCCGGTACGTTTGTGCGTCATCCGCTGGCGCTGGCTGCGGCAAAGGCGGCCCTGGTATACATGAAAAATGCGGGGCCACAGCTACAGGCAGCGCTTACCCGGAAAACGGAACGGCTGGCCAAAGCCATGAATGCCGTCGTTGACCAGTGGCAGGTGCCCATTCTGGTGGCCAGTTTCGGGTCGTTGTGGAAGATCAAGTTTAAGGAAGAGTCGGCGTATTCCGAACTGCTCTTTACGCTCATGCGGGAAAAGGGAATTCATATCTGGGATGGTTTCCCCTGTTTTCTGACCGAAGCCCATACCGATGCCGAAATAGACACGATGATTCATCAGTTCACGGAGAGTTTGCGAAGCCTGCTGTCGACTGGTTTTTTGGGCGGCACTAGAACGGCAGCACATACAGATGGTTCGTCGTTTGTCGGTAACACGCCACCTGCCCTTGGCGCTCGGCTAGGTCGAGATAGAAACGGGAATCCGGCCTGGTTTATACCCAATCCAGAGCAACCAGGTAAATATTTACAGGTTGAACTAAATTGAGTACGAATGACCGAGAGCGCTGCAACCACACAACTTATTGATATTGATTTCAACCCGTTTGAAGGCCCCAGCATTGGGCGGCTTGCCCCAACCACAGAGCCCCAACTGGAAATATGGGCTGCCTGTCAGTTTGGTGGCGACGATGCGAGCCGTGGATTCAATGAATCGGTCTCCCTACGGTTTACGGGATTCGTCGATACACTAGCGTTTGAAAACGCCTGGCAACGGCTGATCGCCCGGCACGAATCCCTGCACGCTGCGTTCAGCGCTGACGGAAAGCAGATGTGCGTGTTCGACGATTTTTCTGTTGAACTGGCCTTTCTGGACTATTCGAACCGGACCGATGCCGACCAGGAGCGCGCCGTCGATGCGTATGCCGAGCAGGATGCGTTGCACGTGTTCGATCTGGTCAACGGTCCGTTGATCAAAGCCGGTTTACTGAAGTTGTCCGATACCTCCTACCACTTTACCCTGACCGCGCATCACATCATTTGCGATGGCTGGTCGCTGGGAATTTTATTGCAGGAACTGGGAACGCTTTATTCGGGCTATGTACAACACGGCTTTCCTGCCCTGGCCGAAGCTCCCCGCTACAGCCAATACGCGTTCGAACAACAACGGTTCGTGTCCAGTGAGGCCCATCGCGCCATCGAGTCTTTCTGGCTCGATCAGTACACCGGTACGGTACCCGTGGTCGATTTGCCAACGGATTTTCCGCGGCCTTCCCTACGTCAGTATGAAAGTGCCCGGCGCGATTACCCGCTGGCGGCTTCCCTGGCCCGTGCGATAAAGCAACTGGGCCAGAAAGAGGGTGCCAGTTTTGTGACGACGCTGATTACCGCCTTCGAGGTTTTTCTGCATCGGCTGACGGGGCAGGATGATCTGATAGTTGGATTACCCACGGCCGGACAATCGGTGTCGGGCCAGACGGGCCTGATCGGGCATTGCGTAAATCTATTGCCCCTACGGAGTTTTCCGCAGATGAATCAGCGCTTCCGGGAGTTTTTACACATCCGAAAAGAACAAATTCTCGATGCGTATGAACACCAGCAACTGACCTTCAGCAGTCTGCTCAAAAAGCTGCCGATCACCCGCGATCCATCCCGGGTGCCTATGGTCCCCGTTATTTTTAACGTCGATATGGGGCTGGACGATGGTGTTACCTTCTCCGGGCTTGACTATCAGTTGATCAGTAATCCGCGGAAATATGCAGCCGTAGATTTGTTTCTGAACATCAGTGGTTCTTCCTCCGCCGGAGATGCTTCGCTACTCTTCGAATGGGCCTATAACACCCACTTGTTCAGGGAAGAAAGCATTGATCGGATGATGGCTGGGTTTGAGCACCTGTTGACCGAGCTCGTTGCAAACCCGTTGGTTCGGCTGGGTGATATCCAGCTAACGAATTCATGGGGCCCGAATGAACAGCTTTCGCGGTGGAACGACACGAAGGCTGCCTACCCCAGACAGGCCTCTTTGCACCAGCTACTGGCGCAAACCGCCGGGCAATATCCTGACAAAATTGCCCTGATTTCGAATGGGCGCTCTATGTCGTTTCGGGAACTGGACGAAACGGCTAATCAGGTAGCCCATGCCATCCGGCAAACGGGTGTTGGGTCGAAGGATGTCATTGGCGTGGTACTGGATCGGTCGCCGGAACTGATCATTACATTGCTGGCCATTCTGAAAGCCGGAGCCGCTTATGTTCCCATCGATCCGGCTTACCCGCATGACCGGATTGCCTTTATGCTCACCGATTCGTCGGCAAACCTGCTCATTACCTCGAAGAAATACCTGGGTGCCGGGTCAACGTATCAACTGGATGGGCAATCGACTGGTCAGACCAGCGTGCTGGCCATCGAAACCGTACTGGCCGAACTGGATAAGTATCCGAAAGAAGCACCCACAACGGTTGTGACGGGTGATGATCTGGCTTATATTCTGTACACATCCGGCTCAACGGGGCAACCCAAAGGAGTGCTGATTGAGCACCATAATCTGGTCAATCTGTTGTACAGCATGATTACCATGCCCGGCATAACCAAAGATGATGCATTACTGGCCGTAACCACTATTTCCTTCGATATTGCCGGTCTCGAATTGTTTCTGCCTCAGCTAGTTGGAGCCACATTGGTGCTTGCTGATACCGAAACGACCAAAGACGGCTGGGCTTTACTGAACGCCATTTCCGAACACGCTATAACGATCATTCAGGCAACCCCGGCCACGTATAAAATGATGTTGCTGGCTGGCTGGGAGCAGCGGTTTGACCTTAAAATTCTCTGCTGCGGGGAGCCAATGCCGAAAGATCTCGCCCAAAAGTTGACCGCCCGTTGTACCTCCCTCTGGAATATGTACGGGCCGACCGAAACGACGATTTACTCCACGGGTAAGCAGATTTTAGCCAGCGATGAGGTCATCACCATTGGTCGTCCGATTCAAAACACACAGGTATATATCCTGGATGAACAACGGAAGCAATTGCCGGTGGGCGCTATTGGGGAAATTTACCTGGCGGGCGATGGCGTAGCCCGCGGATATCTGAAACGGCCGGAACTGACGCAGCAGAAGTTTGTACCAGACCCGTTTGCGGCATCACCCAACCGGATGATGTACCGCACCGGCGACCTCGGTAAGTTCATGCCCGATGGCGAAATTCATTGTCTGGGCCGTATCGATCACCAGGTAAAAATCAGGGGCTACCGGATCGAGCTTGGCGAGATTGAACACGCTCTGGTCAGTCAGCCTGCCATCAAAGATGCCGTGGTGATAGCTCGGGAAGACCGGCCGGGGGATCAGCGGCTGGTTGCCTATGTGGTTACGAAAACTCCCTTGGTGAATGGCGCATTTCTGGAACAGATACCTATCTGGCGGACGATGCTTCGGGATGTGTTACCTGATTACATGATTCCCAGCGATTTCGTTGGTCTGGACGCATTGCCCATCACGCCCAACGGAAAAATCGACCGGAAAGCTTTACCCCGACCCGAAGTGGTGCCGGTAGCCAGTGCAGCGGGCGGTGAGCCAGTTTCGGCTACGGAAAAGCTCATTCACGCCATCTGGACGGATGTGCTGGGGGTGGACAACATTCGTGTCGATCATGATTTCTTCGAATTAGGCGGTCATTCCATGATCGCCGTTCAGATGATGACCCGGCTTGAGAAGGAAACGGGCCGACGGCTGCCCCTGTCGACCTTACTGGTGTACCCGACGGTTCGGAAACTGGCCAGTTTGCTCCAGACGGATGAACGGCCAATGACATGGAAATCATTAGTGCCGATTAAGCCCGAGGGTAGCAAAACGCCCATATATATTATTCATGGTATCGGTCTCAATCTTCTGAATTTCAGTGGTTTGGTAAGCTACATGGATGCCGAGCAGCCCATTTATGGCTTGCAGGCCCTGGGCCTGGATGGGGTCGATGAACCGCTGGACAACATGGAAGCGATTGCCGCCCATTACCTGACCGAAGTAATGGACCAAAATCCGACGGGTCCTTACGCCATCGCAGGCTACTCTTTTGGGGGCTATGTGGCGCTCGAAATGGCTCGTCAGCTGAAGGCGATGGGCAAAGAGGTGAAGTTACTGGCCATGTTCGACACCAATGCCCAGGAGCGGGACTCATCCCAAACGGGACTTCCGCGGTTAATGCGAAAACTATACCGGCAGCTACCCAAGTTAGTGTGGTTTACCAACTCGTTGGTCCGCCATCCACTCATGGCGCTTCAGTACCAGCAGCGACATGTGAAGCGCAACATAGACCGGTTCCTGCAATTGGCGGGTTTTCAAAAACCCGTACCCGTAGAGACCGAGACTCCACTGGACCATTTGGCGCTGATTATGGAGAAACATGAGATTGCGTTTCATACATACACCATGAAGCCGTATGATGGTGTGATCGATGTGTTCAAAGCCAAATTCCGGATCTACTTTGTCGATGACAACACGTATTTGGGCTGGAAGAAATATGCCTTGAAAGGCGTTCGAGTGCACAATGTACCGGGAGATCACGAAAAGATGCTGTTGCCACCCAACGATATAGTGTTCGCCCAAACCTTACAGCGTGCTCTGGACAATAGTTAAGGCTGGGCCAAGGCGCAACAAAGGATACTAGTAGAAACGCCCCCAATCTACACATACGTAGACTGGGGGCGTTTCTTTAACGTACTAATTAAGTCAGCCTGGGAACCTGTATAAGCCCACCGCTTTAGCTGTGGGCTTATAAGGAAAAATGGACCAATACGATAACCGTTTCAATGGTTTGTGCTCCCAATAAACCGTTGAAACGGTTGGTATTCATTCGGTTTATTTCGGGCGGCCCACCGTTAAAACAGTGGGCTAATAAAAGCCCCTAACTCGATTTGGCACTTATTTAGCGGTTGGGTGATAGGCCGTACTATGTATACTTAACGGCTTAAAGTAGCGCCTGTCGGTAAGCTTTAATTTCCGTGAACGAGAGCTTGTAGGCTAAGGTCAACAAGCCATACGTGGCGCCCCCCAGGGCGACTTCTATCACCGCATTCACCAGCCCCGAGTCCCCTACGAATAGCTTGTACGTATAAATGACTCCGATCATGATGAGGCTGAAAATGACGGGTTTGGCCACGTCCCGCATGAAGTCACCCACGAAATCGCCAATGATCGAATGGGCAATGGCAAAATTAGCGACCATATTCAAGCCCGTCGTCAGCAAAAAGGCCAGCGCTATACCCGTTACGCCCCAATAATGGCCCAGGACGTAAACCAACGGTACTTTAACGAGTAGCGTACCCAGGTTCAGGTAGAACAGAAGGTTTGGTTTCCCTTTGGTAAACACCAGGGTGTAGAGCGGATGGCTAAGGCAGGTGAAAATGCCCACGAAAACGAAAATATGAATCAGGTCGATGGTTTTCTCCCAGCCTGGCCCATAAATCAGGGGAACGACACTATCGGCCGTAATGAACAGCCCGGCCAGGAGCGGTAAGTTGCAATAACTGATGAAGTCCAGAATTTTCAGGTACGACTTCTTCAAGTCGGCCATATTATCCTTCATTTTGGCCAGAATCGGATAAGCAACCTGCAAAATGATCGGGTTGAGTTTGGCAATGGGGAAGATCGCCAGCTGGTAGGCAATGGTGTAATACCCAAGCATCTTGACGCCCAGCATACCCCCAATAAAAATGTTGTCGGAGTTAAACTGAATAAAGCCCAGAAACCCATCGCCCATATTGTACAGGCCAAAGCGAAGGTGATCTTTGACTTCGCTTATATTAAACGACCAGGTAGGGCGGAAAAGCGAGCGACCAAACGTAATTTGTAACGCAGATTTAACGGTTTGCATCACCAGAGAGCCAATAATCAGGGACAGTTCGCGGTACCCGCTATAGGCCAGCGTCACCGTCACCGCCGAGCCAATGACTGTTCCGGCAATGTCGAGCATCGCCACCGATTTGAACCGGAGTTCTTTTTCCAGTAAAAACATGTAGAGCTGCCCGAAATAAGCAATCATGAAGTAGTACGAGGACAGGTTGAGAACCTTATCCAGCTTCGGCTCGTGGTAAAACGAGATGATGAACGGAGAACTAAGGTGAATGACAACAAAGATAAAAAAGCCGACCAGGAGGTTCAGAAAATACAGGGTCGATAACACGTTGCGGTCACTTTCCTGCTTGTAGATGATGGAATTGGAGAACCCCAGATTAGAGAAAATCTGAAAGAAAGCAATAATCAGATTGCTGACGCTCACCAGACCAAAATCGGCAGGGTCGAGCAGACGGGCGAGAACGGCTACCTGCAGGAACTGAAACAGCGTGGAAATGGCCGTAGAGATGGTAATCCATTTTCCGCCGTTCATTGCCTTTTGTGTATTACTCATGTACGTATCGATGGGCTGGTAGGGGCGCCACAGGTTTCGTCCCTTACTGATTTATGAGAATCTTCTTAATCAATTTGGCCGGGCCCTGGCGCACGTCAAGCAGATACAAGCCGGGAGCCAGTGCACTTAAATCAAGTTGCTCATTGAGCACACGACCTGACTTAAGAAGGGTTATTTGTTTACATTTTCGACCCGAATTGTCGAAAATGGTCACCTCAACTGGGCGAATATCCCCATTCTCCAGTGTTAATTTAACATAATCAGTGGCTGGCGTTGGATACACCTGCAGACTGCTCAGGCTATTTTTAGCATCGGGATGCGCGGCCCGTGTGGGCATCACAAAGACCGGTGTTTCACTGACGTTGACCGAAATTGTACCCGTCTGACTAACCTGCACGCTTCGGTTCATGTCATCCCGGCCAATCGCGGGTGTGCATATCTGTACGGTGTCTCCCTTCGATACCGACAAGTTGTAAGTTCCTGTTCGCCCTTTTTCGTCCGGAATCAGCAGAACATAGGCCGACTGCCCATCCAGCTCATACCGGTCTACCAGCGGATCTTTGCTGATGGTTTCTTTATAGTGATAGTCGCCGAGCAGGTTTTTTGCCTGGTAGAGAAAATCGGCGGCTGGTTTGCGGGTTTTACCAATTTCATTCAGCAACCCCATGGAAGCAAACTGGGTCGGGTTCTGAATGTCGAAGTCGTAGGCCTGAAAATAAAAAACCCGATCGATCCCTACCCGGCTGTAGAGTAATGATGTTCGCAATATCCAGTCAGCCTGTGTTTCCAGAACGCTTTTGCGACCGATGGGAATGGCCCGAAATGGACTGTCCTGGTTTATGTCGTATCCGGCTTCCGTAATCCAGACCGGCATTCCCTGTGCGTATTGGCGGGCCAGTTTCACAAAGGCGGCAGCCTGCTCGCCAACACCCGCCAGTTCAGGAGCGACACCTCGCGTTGCCCCGCCGTTCTGTTCCGACATGACATCGTTGGCGTACAAATGCTGATTAATAACGTCCCAGCAAAGATTGACGGACCCGTCGGGACGGTATCCCCGGAACTCTTTGCACCAGTCGATCATAGCCCGCAAGTAATCGGTGGTGGGCGTCGACATGCCACCCATCACGACAACAACGGAAGGGTCGGCGTTTTTAACACCAACGCCCGGTCCCATCGTGTTTTTATGGCCGTCGTAAAAAGCCGACAAATTTGCAGCGTATTCGCGGGCCGACTGGTAGCCATTGCGGCCTTTCCAGGTTTTGTCGGGCTCGTTATTGCATTCGATATAGCGAATCAGGCCCAGCCCAATTTTGACGGTGTTGACTCCGGCCCAGGTGACTTCAGGGCTGACACTGACCAGCGCCGGATTGATTTTTTTGTTAAACCCATACCGTGCCATGTACTGAAAGGCTACCCGGGCGTGCTCGATATAGGACGTTGGCTGGGAGCGGTCGCTGCCGTAGCGGGCGGGCGAGTTGCTATAATCGCGGCCATCTTCCGGGTACGTATTTTCCATCCACTTCGGTAGGGTTTGGAGGCAGGCCAGCATCTCGACCCCTTCGGCTCCCAGGCGTTCATACATGCCGTCGTAAGTCCAGCTCCCGCTAAATGTCGGATTGAATGTGTAACTGCCTTGCTGAGCTTCCAGCTTATCCCAGTCGATGTAATGGCGCATCGACGAAAAACTCTTCAAGGCGTTGATGCGGGTCGTTTCAACTTCCCGAAGGGCCGCGCCCGTCGTTGGATCTTCGGCGTCCCATTCGAAACCATTGATACCCAGCATGTGCCGGAATGGATACGACGCCAGCGGCAAAAGGGCAGGCTCCTTACCTATCTGGTAAGTTCCATAAAGTTCTAATTCGGTCGGGTAGAAGCCCGACGAATTAAGGACCAGATAGCGGGCGTTGCCAAAGGCTGTTTTAACGGCGAAATCGGTAGGGTGTTCCGGGTCAGGACCTACCCAGGTTTGGTACTTGTCGCCTGTAAAGCGGGCAATAGGAATGCGTTCCCATTTGTCGGTTATAATCGACAGTGTCATCGGCGTATCGGTATTCGAACCGGCTCCGTCATACATTCGAAGGCTGTCAATCGATATGCGTTCACCCGGCAGAAGGGGGTAGTACGCATCGAAATTGGTCAATACTTTACCCCAGCCCGTATTGACCGTTTCAACGACGTCGCCATCGAACAAGGCATCAAGCCCGCTTGTTGTGTTATTCACCTGATACCAGCGTTTGGCGTCCAGTACGATCTTGGCGGCCGACTGATTGGCCACACCGGCAGACTGTGCCGTGCGGGTCCGTTGCGGCTGATCCGAAACGGAGAGCGTTACCGAAGCAATAGTTAGGAGGAGGAAGGCTTTAAACATTGGATGTTTCGTGTCGGGCGTTGTCAAGAGAGGGGGTACGTGTCGTAGTGGGTGAGTAAACAGCCTTAGCGCAAAAGCAAAACGTGACCTGTTTGAACATGCTCGCTTTGTTCCGGTCTTGCGCTATCCATTCGGTAAGCGATAGTCCAGGTGTAATCGCCTGATGCGCAGGGGCTACCGGCATAGGTTCCATCCCACGTCTGATTGGCGTTGGTGCTGACAAAAATGACACTGCCCCACCGGTTATACACTTTCAACTCGTAGGAGGAAACTTTGGGAAGGAAAAATGTCAGCCTGTCATTCAGCCCATCGTTGTTGGGTGTAAACACATCCGGTACGTAAAGCTGGCTGGATACACACTCCTCGCACTGCCTGACCTGGATATCGTCGATCACCATATCGTTGCCACAACCATAGTCGCCTTTCGTGTTCACCAGTTTCAGAATGACCGCTTCGGTCGTTTGGGGAGCCTCAAACAATGCCGTATGCTGGCGCCAGGCTGGCTGGTCGGCCAGATCAATGGAACCGAGTGGCACCGAGGTGAGGGTAGCCCCACCTTTCGTTTCGAGCGTAAGCATCAGATTGGGGATGAGTGGGGTAGGGCATATACCCGTTTTGAGCAGATTAAGCGCCCATAGGGAAAGTTCATAGGTTGTGCCGGGGCATAGCCCGGATACGGTTTGCTGGTAAAAAGCGCCGGCCGTATTGGCTCCGTTGACAATCATCATATTTCCGTCGGTATCATCAGGCGTATGATCCATGGGAACAGCGTACCAGGTATAATTAAAGCAGCCCCCGTCGATGGTTTCCGTGACAGTATATTGTCCGTCGCCAGGGCAGGTGGGTGGTACATATTGATACGGCGTCAAATCGGCCATGGATATGGGCTGGCTGGCTGTACCGAAGGTTTGATTGATGAGTAACTGACTCGATGGATTAGCGCAGAGCTGGGCAAAAACGGGTTGGCAGCCTGCGTATACAAAGTAGATGACCAAGCCAATCCCACCGTGTAATGCTTTGAGCCACAGTGGGCTGACTCTATTTAATATATGGGAATCAAGAAGCATGGTTAGTAATTTAGACCTTAACCCCTTAATTTGGTCACCATTTCCGCTAACGAATTGCCTTAGTGTCAACTGATTACAGAGAATGGATAAAGGCCGCTACCACGTAAGAATAGATAAATAAATAACGCGTTTATATGGCTATCTCTCGGGTTTTCTGCACCGATCTACCGGCTATTTTGTGGCGGCAATGGCCCGGACCTCCTGCTGTTGACGATGCCGTAGCTGTCTTTCGCTTTCAACTGCCCGAGCAACCCTTTATTTTACCTACCCTGGTTTCGCTGCTGCAGCCCGACGAAATCAACCGGGCCGAGCGGTATCATCGGATTGACGATCGGCAGCGATTCATCTATGCCAGAGGTTTACTGCGCGTGTTGACCGGGCGCTATACCCGTCAGGCACCGGACCAGGTTCGGTTTACGAAAGACGCCAACAACAAACCTGCTTTATTGGGCACTACCGGTTGGCAGATAAACGTGTCGCACTCAGGTAGCTGGATTCTGCTGGCGGTAGGCAAGGTGAAGCTGGGCGTCGATGTGGAACAGATGCAGAGCGCTTTCTCATTCGACGATATCCTGCCTGCCAGTTTTAGTCAGGAAGAGCAGGCATATGTCAGGGCAGGTGCCGATAGTCGACGGCGTTTTTATGAGCTATGGACCCGGAAAGAAGCGTTGGTCAAAGCAACGGGGAAGGGGATGGACGATTCCTTTTCCCGGATTCCTGTCCTGAATGGGTTACATCAGACCGAGAGCCACATCATTGGTGGCCACGGCGACTGGCAGGTTACTGGTTTTGCCATCTCGGCTGATTATCTGGGGGCTGTTGCGTATCAGGCAACGGTAGAAACACCTAAATTTTATACCCTCAAAAGTGGCTTATTGGTTGATTTATAGTCATAACCTAAGACGGGTAAGCGCATTTGTTTACCGGTTCGTCCCGTATCGATCAAATCAACGCTTGTGCCTCTATGCAGCGGTTAATGCTGAAATTTCTGTACGTAGTTGCCGCGCTGAAATACGCAGGAATCCGGCAGGATCTGCGGTATTTTATTCGTGACAACTACTTTGCCCGCTTAAACCAGATTCGGTTCATTACCAGGGATTACATTGCGAAAAAGAAATACAAAGTCGTTGATTTTTACGGCGAATTCGATCAGGAGCTGCGGTATGTGTTGCCCTTTGCTTACTGGCATCACCTGAACGGTACCCTTCAGCAAACCATTTCGAGCAGTAATACCAAACCATTCTATTTTTTTAGCGAAAACCACCTTGAGAAGTACGAAAAGCGAGTTTGGCAGGCAGGCTACGACTATTACGATGTGCCAAATATGACGCACAGCCCCTCGTTCAGCTTCACCAAATGGACGCGGGTTCCGTTGAAAAGCCACTACAAAAACGAACAATTCGTATTTGACAAGCCGCTGCTGGTCATCGCCAACAAATACAATATCGAATGGGATAAACCACCCATTAATTTTCTGGATATTCCGGCCCTGGATCGGATTGTCTCGCGATTTAAACAGTACTACCAGATCATCTACAACCGTCCGCTTTCATCCCAGATCGTTGTCGACAACAGCGAAATTATGGACCTGAATGAGCACGCCTGGCTTCGGGAAAACCACCCGGAGGTTATCCTGATGAATGACCTGCACGAGCAGCACCGCCATAGCGTGTCCAATTTCAATCACCTTCAACTACTCGTTTATGCCAACTGCGACCGGTTCATTTCAATGCACGGCGGCACGGCGGCTCTGGCCAGCTACTTTGGGGGCATAAATATCATTTTATCCCATCCGGGAGGAGGGATGGAGCATCATTTCAACGAATACGATACCATTTTTCCGGCCCTTTCGGGTACTAAAATCCTACACGCGAAAAATACGGCTGACGTATTTCAGTATTTAGACCAGCACTATGTCATTTAAACACTATATCGACCAGCGACCTGCGCTCAAGCAATTTGTGCATTGGCTACTTGAGCCCCATAACCAGGCCAAACCACGCCGTTGGGTAAGATGGTTTGTTAATCCATTTATCCATAACCGGCATCGGACGGCCATTATTCGCTCCCGCGTACGGCTGGATGTCTTACCGTACAACGCCTTTTCGCTGGGCGCGCATAGCATCATCGACGATTTCAGCGTGATCAACAATGGGGTTGGCCCGGTGCAGATTGGCGACAATACGCTTGTCGGGATTGGGGCCGTGGTTATCGGCCCGGTAACCATCGGGTCGAAGGTCATAATGGCGCAGCACATTGTTCTGTCGGGTCTGAATCACTCCTACGAGAATGTTCAATTGCCCATTCGGGATCAGCAGGTAACGATGCGACCTATCGTGATTGAAGATGAATGCTGGATCGGGGCCAACGTGACGATCACGGCGGGGGTCACGGTCGGCCGCCATTCTGTTGTGGCGGGCGGTAGCGTGGTTACACGCGATGTACCGGCTTATACCGTTGTGGGTGGCAATCCGGCCCGGATTCTCAAGTATTATGATCGGGAAACCGATCAGTGGCTAAAAGGAGCCCGAATGACTCCCTCCCTGGTACCAGCAGCCTAAAGCTGCTCGATAACCGCTTCAAATTCTTCCGCCCGTCTCTTCCAGGAGTTGGCTTTGGCCATACCCACCCGTTCCTTGATACGGGGAGCGCTATCGTCGGCCAGCGCGCGCCGGAGGGCTTGTTCGAAGGCCACCGGACTACCAGCCATTTCAACCACTCCGTAGAAATCGTCAAGAATCGAAAAGGGCGTCGACACAACGGGTAAGCCAGCAGCCAGGTATTCATTGATCTTCAACGGGTAGATCGTATACGTGTGTTCATTGCACACGAAAGGAATCATGGCAGCCTGCATATTGGCCAGCAAAGCGGGTAATTCTGCCGGTTGATGAGGAGGAATAAATTCGACGTTCGTGTACGACGAGAGTCGTTGCCTGATGCTGGGTTCGTTTACCTCGCCTACGAACTGGAACAGCACGTCCGGCATGGTCCGAACGCAGTGTTCGACCAGGGTAAGATCGATTCGGTTATCGGCTGTTCCCAGATAGCCAACGATCGGTTTGAGGGGGGGGCGCTTCTCCGCCAATTGCCGCGCCTGGTGGAATAAGTCGAAGTTGACCCCGTTCTTGACACAATACGCCTTGGGTTGCTGCACGGATTTGGAACGGCGCAGGGCCTCCGAGGTGGTAATGATTGCATTGACCTGCTCAAGATACATGGACTCGTACCGATTCCCGTGGCGGCTTATCCAGCTGGCCGCTGTTATTTCATCAAAGCAATAGTAAATCGTGGCCCATTCGTTCAACTGGTGCAGCATGGGTAAACCAAAAACTGGGTTGAACGCATTGATGACCAGCGGCTTGTGCATGTTTAGTTCGCCCATGACCCGACGAAGCCCTTTTACCATGCGGCCAACATTCTGCTTAATCAGGACATCATACGGTTTGTCGGATAACCAGTTGATGGGAAGCATCAACGGCGGAGTCCAGACGAAAACCTCACTGCCATTGTCAAACGTTTTCCTCGTCAATGGGTTTTTCAGACGCACCAGTTCCTGAAGCGGAACATCCTGACGGCCAATAACGCCCATCGCAAAATCTTTCAGCGTGTACTGATAATCGACATAAAGAATTCGATGCCGTACCGATAGCTCAGTCATTAATTGAACGACTGCCTTCTGAAAATCGCCTTTCCAGGGTGTCTGTCCAACACAGATGATGCTGTCGAAATTTTCCATTTAGCGTGAGAAGTGGGTATGCAGCAAGCTAACAAAAGAATTTAATAAGTTGTGGGTGTAGAGTGAATATTTATGATCTCTTTATAAACAACAAGTAACTTATTTGCCGCAGATTGCCATGAAAACGACGCGGCTCTGGCCAGCCCTCTTGTTCGTAACTCAGCCCGAAGGGTGGGCTGTTGAATGAGGTTGCTGAGTTGCAGCGCCATTGCCTCGACCGAGGTCGGGTCGACGAGCAGAGCGGCATCATCGGCAACTTCGGGCATAGACGACGTGGACGATGTTAGAACGGGGGTACCACAAGCCATGGCTTCCAGAATGGGTAAACCAAAACTTTCCCGAAGCGATGGGCACAGGAAAATCGTAGCGGCATTGTACACCAAAGGCAGCACAGAGTTCGGTACGTAGCCACACAAAATTATATTCTCAGTGAGAATCTGCCCGTCAATGTCCGTCAGGATAGCGTTCAGCGAAGCCGCTGTAAGGTTCGATATAACCACGGGCAGGGTAAGCTGCCCCTGTTTTTTCAGAAGTAGCAACGACTTGAGTACGCCCGGTACGTTTTTCTTCGGGTCCGTGTTGCCCAGGAAAAATATAAACTCCTTGGGCAGGTTGTACTCGATCCGGACAGAAGCGAGCTGATCATGGTCATCAATAAGCCGAAACTTGTCGCTAACGCCATTGTAGATCGTGACGACCTGATCGGGGTCCAGCTTCAAATGGTCAATGATTCGTTGCCGTTCGAAGTCGGATACGGTGATAATGCGGTCACATTTGCTGACAATCTGGGGTACGTTCCACCGGCGGTATTGATTCCCGAATCGCTGGTACCAGCTTCCGCGCAGCAACGGCTGATTCTCGAGGAAAATAATGTCGTGAAGCGTCAGCACCAGTGGGACAGATACTTGTAACGGAGCCGTGTTGGCTGTACAATGCAGCAAATCAACGCCGTACTGCTTTACCGCTTTGGGCAAAGCATACTGCTCCCAGATAGGGTACGGGCCACGATCCAATTCCACCAATTCAACATTGGGCGAATCCGGGAGCCCCGTCCGGTCGGTGTCAGGCTTCACAAAAATGACGAACTCGTGCTGAACCGAGGTTGATAGAGCCCGGATTGTTTCCAAAGCCACGATATCCATACCGTGCTTATGTGGCCTTAGGAGCCGTTGCGCTTCAATTCCGATCCGCATAGTATGAGGGCTTTGGGGTATCCCAACGGGTACAGGTGGTGAATAGGACAGAGTTAATGAAGATGATCGTGCTGGTCGGAAATTGACCCAGGATGGGATTGGTATAGCTCACGACCGCTATACCGATAAATTCGGCCAGCAGGGCAATCATCAGGGTGCTGAGCGCTGGATCGTTCAACTGCCAGATTTTGTAAATACCCAGCAGGATGATACACGTCAGCATGACCAAATAGAGTGTAAGGCCAACAACGCCCGTTTCAATCCAAAGCTGAACATACCAGCTATCGGTTGGAATCTGGGCTGCAAAGTGATTGGGCGAGAACCGGTTACCAGCGCCCGAAGAGGTGCCAATGCCCGCGCCGAATGGCCTGTCTTTTAAAAAATTCTTAAGTTTTTGCTGATTTTCCAGCCGGACCAGAAACGACGCATCTTCGGTTGGGCGTAGGGCCGTACGAATGCGGAAGATCTGATAATTTGAGTCGCCAATCGACGTAAACATCAGAATACCGAGTATGGGGGCCGCGATCATAAATCCCCGAAAAATGTTCAACGGATTTCGGCTCAGGAAAAGATAGGCTGGAAATCCTGCCAGCAAAACGAATAGCGCCCCCCGGGTACCTGAAACGGCAAATCCCCAGAACAGCACGACCGCTAAGACCAGGTGCACGATTCGAAGTACCCAGGATTTGCCTTCAAAGAAGAGAATCAGGCAGACCAACGTTACGCCAGCCATTTCGGACCCAAACTGACCGGCATCTGAATAAAAGGAGAAACTACGGAGCTGACCCCATAAAATGTGGGTTCGGGCACCGCCCTCGGCCAGCCACCGGAGCTCAGCACCTGCCAGGCCGATGTATTGCTGTTTGAAGCCCCATAACGCGGCAAATACAGACCAGGCCAACCAGGTTATAATGAATATACGAATGTCTTTCCGGCTAATTGGATTGACCATCACGACAATGGCAATGAAGAACCAGCTCAGGGAAAACGAACGAACATTGTAGAACCAGGCCGGGCGGTAGGGAGCTTCCGGGTTGAAATATTCCAGCATCGTGTAGGCGAACCAAACAATGAGCAGCCATAGAAAAGGATGCTTCAGCCGTTTCCAGTCCATTCGTTTGCCGTTCAGGAACGTGCCTAACAGGCTAAGCACCAGTAAGCCATCCAGTGCCGTGCCGAGTGGAATGGCGGGGGGCAGAAAACGCGTGAAACCAATCAGGAAACTTACATGAACGTACAGGAACAAGCCAATTTTAGGCTCGATCAGAACGCCCAGTAGTAACGCTATACCAACGGGTAAACCCACGAGCATGGCACCGCCGAGCATACCATACGTACCAACCAGCCACCCAGCGACTAAAGCCACCAGTATGCCAGCTACGTAGATGAGCCAGGGGCTTTCGCGCCATTGCTCAGATACCAAAAGGGGGCGGTTCGTGAGGTCCATCCGTTTATAAATTTCTGTCCTTTACTAAATTAGATTGCTCGTTTCGACTTTTCCCAGACACCGGAGAGATTGCCGTTGCAAAAACGGGCAAATCCGGCCAGTACACACCAGTTCATGAACACAAAGTAAAAAGGAACAAACGTTAGCTTGAACCGGGTCTGCCGATTTTCCAGCGCGTATCCGATCGTGGCAATTAGGTAAAACGCTACCTGGCAACCAAATAGAAACAGCCAGAACGATCTGGTAAACAGACCCTCGTCCGGTCCGTCAGGCTGTGTGAGCAAAATGCCGTTGAGCAGTAAGAGCAGCGGCAGGCAAAAGGGAGTGACTGCCCAGCGCAATACCCGATGCGATACGTATTGAAAACTTAGCCAGCCATACCTGAAAATATTGAGAAGTGCCGCCAGCCGTTTGATAGCCTGAAAACCACCCGTCGCAATTCGGACTTTCCGTTTCATTTCTTCAGCTACCGAATGGGAGGGTCGTTCGAGGGCGAAGGCGTCCGGCACATAATCGACCCGGTAGCCCCGCCCGGCAATACGCAGCGAAATAATAAAATCGTCCAGTAGGGTGTCGGCTTCTACGGGCTCGTAAAGCGCTGTCCGAATGGCAAATAATTCACCAGCTGCCCCCACAATGGTATGCAACTGGGCATCGAGCTTTTTCAGGAACGACTCATACCGCCAGTAGAGCCCTTCGCCACTCCCGGCTGCGGCTTCCTCGCCCTGAAGGCTGATTCGTTTTTCGCCGGTTACAGCCCCTACGGTTTCCGTTTCGAAGCGTTTGGTCAACCGGCTTACGGCTTCTGGATTGAGCTCCGTGTTGGCATCGGTAAAAATCGTTATCGGCGTATTTACCAGGCGCATCGCATTATTCATGGCCGCAATCTTGCCCAGGCGCTGCGTGCCTGAAAGAATCGTGAGGTTGGGTACGTTTAACTTACGCTTTTCCAGATACTCGACCGAGCCATCCGTAGAACCTTCCACGACGAACAGCAAATGCAGGTGCTGACTCGGGTAGTCCTGACGCAGGCAGTTTTGAAGTTTATCGGGCAAATACGCCAGTTCATTATAGGCCGGAACAACCATCGTCACATCGGGCCATTGATTGGCTGCGACAACTGGATTACTTTGCTTCGGCTGGCGCGTCCGCAATTTCACCAGAACCCAGGCAACCAGGCCATACCCCAGGTAGGTATAAAAAACCAGGAAGGTGAGGAGGCAGACTGTCCAGCCGAGAAAGTAATAAAACAGTATCATACAGACTTTATAAGCTAAACGGGCGATACGCTGGTCGATCTGAAATTCCAGAGCGTCCCCCTTATAAATGCTTTGGCGTGGGTCAACTGACCGGCGAGTAAGTACGACGCCATGTGTTTCGGTAAAATACAAAAGCCAAAAAACGAATAAAAAACCATGCGCTGAAAAGCTGAGCAATGGCGTCGCATAAACAGAATCCGGTTTCGGGTCAGGTAGTAGGTTTTGAGGGGACTGTGCTGCCCCACAGACATTGATTCTTTATGCAGAATGGATGCAGAGGGTTGATAATAAATAACGTAACCCGCATTTCGAATCCGTTGCGACCAGTCGAGCTCTTCATAATACAGGAAAAAGCGCTCGGCAAATCGCCCGACTTTCTCAACAACCGTCCGGCTGACCATCATGGCACAGCCGTGGGCAAAATTAGTGGCATGGGGCTTGTCGAACTGGCCGTTGTCTGCCTGGTTGCTGCCAATAGCGGTGGCCGTGCCCGTATACATATTGATGGGGCTGTAGCCCGCGTATTGCAGTAACTGAGGAGCCTCGTAAAACCGGATCTTCGGACAAACGACGCCTATTTCGGGCTGTTCGGCGAAGGGTTTGAGCAAGTCTTCCAGAATGGTTGGGGATAGCTCCGTATCATTATTGACAATGAAAAAGTAATCGCCCTGCGCTTCCTGCATACCCAGGTTGTTGCCACCCGTAAAGCCTAAATTTGCTTCCGACCGGATGTAGCGCAGATGCGCGTACTGGGTCAGATCGAGCGCGTCCGACAGCGGCTGAACCGACCCATTGTCGACAACAATAATTTCGTAGGCTGGGTACGTTAAACGTTTCGCCGACTCCAGAAACTGACGGGTTACTTCGGCCTGGTTGTAATTGATGGTGATGATCGAGACGAGAGTCGACTCGTCGGTGCCGTCTACACGTTCTCTTTTTGCCATAAACTGAATAGTGTCTGCCAGATGATCAACGCATCTGTTTTAAATGAAAAAGTCGACGAGTATTCGATGTCCAGTAAGGTCCGTTCCCGGTCAGACATAGGCCCCTGCCCTCTGCCCCGTTTTTTCACCTGCCACAAACCCGTCAGGCCAGCAGGTCCGGCAAAGCGTTTGGCGAATTCGTCGGAGGTAAGTTGCTCCGCTTCATAAAGCGGTAGCGGGCGGTTACCGACCAACGACATATCACCCACCAGAATATTGACTAATTGCGGAAGTTCGTCAATGCTACTGTTGCGCAGGAAGGTGCCAATCCGTGTGATACGGGGGTCATTGCGAAACTTCATGAATTTTGCCTTGTCCTGTGTTTCCTGCAAATAATGTTTTTCGCAAATATGGCGATCCCGATCGAAGAGTAACGTCTGGCACGGCACGCCGGCGGCCTGGCACACACTGCATCTGGATGCTACGCTGGTTGTGGCCGCTGTTTTAGTTTCGGGTTTGGCGTAGATATTATTCGATGCCAGTTGCCCCAGAAGCTGATCCGCTTCTACTTTCATGGTCCGGAACTTATACATGTCGAATACATGGAAATTAGCACCGGCTCGTTTCGACCGATAAATGACCGGCCCTTTTGAGTCCAGCGCAATAACCAACGCCACGACCAGAAGGATGGGGGACAGGAGCAGCAGAATCGTTAGCGAAACGCTGATATCGAGTAAGCGTTTCCACCAGGGCAAGCGTAGCTGAGTGGGCGTTGCTACCGGACCGGCGTTATCGAATGTTCGAATCTGATCGCTTAAGGAAAGGTAGTAGTTGATTTTAGCCTGAATTCGGTAATTATCATCATTGATCGCCAGTAGATCGGTAACCCCCAACGCCAGCGTCGCTTGTTCCAAAGGGCTTTCGCCCAAACGGGATACGACGAGAAAAGGGACCAAGCGGTAATCGCGTTTGTGTCGAACGAGATTTACCAGGACATCCCCGTTCGTTCTATCTGTAATGATCAGATCGACCTGCTGATTATCGGTCAGCCATCGTTCCGATTCGCTTGTCTCCTTGAAGCGTACGATCGCATGACCCGTACCAACCAGACTGGCCATCCGGTTGGCGATCAAATCGTCTTCTATTACCAATAAGACATAGATTATAGACATTTTTTTGTTTTTATAGGCAGGCCGTTACACCCACAAAAGGATTGGCCAGATACGCTGGCATGACGAATGAAGAAAGATAGAGTTGGGAAATAAGAACGGGAGTAGTGGGTGGGCCAGGTCGAAAGAAACGCCCTGCTTAGCCTGAGTTGGAGGTAGTTTTCGGATGCTCGCTGGCATCCCCTTTGTCGAGTTGACAGATGGACGCGGCCTAGGATACGGCCAAATCACCTAATAACAGGGAAACGATGCGTGAGCGATGCGGCCAGGTAGTTTTGTTTTCCGGCTTGATCTGAAGGGGCTGATTATCTTGTGTTTCCTGATTGGATAAGTCTGCTCGCCGAAGAAGGGCATGAAGTTTTGCTTTTACCTCCAGCGGGTTGAAAGGCTTGGATAAGAAGGCATCGACACCTTGTTCCAGACAGTCAATTCGAGTCGTACTGTCCGAAACATTGGATAGAATCATGACCGGCGTTTGTGCCGTTAAATGGCTCATGCGAATCAGCTTGGTTAATTCCAGTCCACTAAAGAAAGGTAGCTCCAGCTCGGTAAGTACCGTATCGAAACGGTTGCCCTGAATTAATAACCGGGCTGCTTCCTGCCCTGTATGCGCTACTGTAATCTTAAAATCTTTCGACAGCGTTTGAACAAGTATATCAACAACGTACTGATTTTCGTCTGCGATGAGGATATGGCGTTTCGTCTTCATTAAAGTATTGATAGTAGTAAAATCTATGGGTTAGATTCAAAATTTTAGACTACGCCACTAGGGAGACGGTTACTTTAGACACAATAAAAAAAAGCGCCTGCCGATGGGCTGGTTTTTAAATAGATACGAGCCCGAGATTATTTTTTATATATCAGATTAGTATACTTCCTGGGTATCTGTTTGGTAATGAGAAGGATATCGGCTTTATAAATAACTGACGGCACTACACGGTGTATAGCCAGGGTTGGGTAATTTAGTATAGTACTATGCTAAAAAATTGATTAAACGGTATGTACATTCCAGCCAAAAAAGAGGCTATAAATTGGTTTTTACGGCCGTTTTATAGTTTAAGGTTTGATGGCTTCTTGTTTATTTTATATATAAAATTCTGTGTTGATTAATTAAATGACCTAAAAACGGCCTAATTGGTAACATGAGGGCGTATGCACGAGGAAAGCGAAACGATGCCTGTTTTAAAATAGTACTAACGCATCGATCGAGTAACGTCATGCCATCAATAATAATGCCATAGTATGTACAAGCCTCAGCTCAACAATCAACTCAGCTATCGAACCGTTTTGGTACAAAGCCGTATCTTTGGGCTACGTATCCGTTGATTTTATGAACCAACCAACCTTTTCTCAACCGCACTGGCGGACCGGCTTACGCCCACACCTGATCGCCGTGCTGGGTTTATTTGTACTAGCCATCATCTACTTCTCGCCGGTACTGTCGGGCAAAACATTATCGATGCACGACGTGCAGGAAGCTTCTGCATCGGCCCGGGAAATCCGGGAAATTACCAAGGAAACGGGTATCAAGCCGCTCTGGACCGATGCGGTATTTAGTGGTATGCCCGGTTACATGATTGACTTTCCTTACCCTTATATACTGGTGTACAAGGGCGTAATGGCGGTCGTTAATGTGCTGCCCAACACGGCTAGTATTGTCTTCGTGGTTATGCTGAGCATGTATATACTGCTCGTCGTGCTGGGCTGTAATTCGTGGCTTTCGGCGCTTGGGGCGGCTGCCTACGGGCTCGGGACGTTCGGTATCGTCAGTCTAGAGGCCGGGCACGTCTCCAAGTTGTTCGCCATGGCCTACGGTGCCGGTATGCTGGCCGGCATCATTCTAGCGTTGCGGGGGCGCTACTGGGTTGGAGCGGCTGTGATGGGCTTCTTTATGTGTATGGAACTGGGCGCTAACCATATTCAGATTACCTATTACCTGGTTATGGCTGCGGTTCTATACGTAGTGATTGAAGGTGTTTCGCTGATTCGTCAGGGAAAAACGCGGCAGTTGGTTCTTGGGTTAGCGACACTGGCCGTTGTGAGTGCCATTGCTGCCGGTAGTTTCGGGAAGCGGCTGCTCGTGCTGAACCAATACACCAAAGAAACGATTCGGGGTAAATCAGAGCTAACCGCCAAAACGACTAATCCTGACGGAAAATCGCCCAGCAGTGAATCTAAAGGAGGACTGGATAAAGACTATGCCTTCACCTACAGTTATGGCAAAGCCGAAACACTCACGCTGCTCATTCCCAATGCCTTTGGCGGTGCGTCGGGGGGCGGACTAACCACCGGATCGGAGTTTTACAAAGCCATGACGAGCCGGGGTGTCGATCCGGCAGCCGCCAAACAAATGGCTGAGCTTGGGGCACCTACCTACTGGGGCGATCAGCCTATGGTGGGAGGGCCCGCCTATGCAGGTGCTGCCTTATTGTTCCTGTTTGTGTTGGGTATGTTTGTTATCCGTGGGTCGATTCGCTGGTGGCTGTTGAGTGCAACGGCCCTGATGATTATGCTGGCCTGGGGGAAAAACTTACTTTTCTTCAACGAGTTTCTGTTCGACAACCTGCCTTACCTCAACAAATTCAGAGCCATGACGATGGCCTTCTGCCTGGCGCAGTTGTTCATCGCAGCCGGGGCCGCGTTGGGAATTCAGCGTATCGTGAGCCAGAAGCTCACGCTGGCTGAATTGAAACAACCCCTCTTGATTAGTCTGGGACTAACCGCTGGTTTAGCCGCTGTACTAGCGCTGTTGGGCGGGTCATTTTTTAGTTTTCAGGCACCGAACGATATACCGACCTTATCCCGCTATTTTGGCGAAGCAGCCCGCGAATTCCAGACGGCTCTAATTACCGACCGGCAGAGTCTGTTCCGGGCCGACGCCGTTCGGTCAGTGGTTGTCATTCTGCTGGCAGCGGGGGCTGTCTGGCTGTTCCTGACCAACAAAATCAAAGGCGGTCTCTTCTACCCATTGATAGTAGCCATCGTCATTATCGATTTGTTCGCTGTCGATAAACGCTTCCTGAACAGTGAAGATTTTGTGTCGAAAACTCAGGCCAGTGTTTTGTTCGAACCCACCACGGCCGACCAGCAGATTTTACAGGATAAATCACTGGGCTACCGGGTGTTCGACCAGACCGGCTCGTTTATGGAAACTAACCGGACGTCCTATTTCCATCGCTCGATTGGGGGCTATAACACAACCCGGCTACGGCGGTACAATGAACTGATAAACTTCGCTTTTCAGACGAACACGCTCAACATTCTGAACATGCTGAATGCGAAATACGTCATCCAGAATGGGCCGGCAAATCCAAATGATCCACAGCAGGCACCGGCCGGACCAATGGCGTTACCAAATCCCGAGGTGATGGGGGCGGCCTGGTTTGTCGGCCATGTGCAGCAGGTTGCCGATGCCGACGAAGAAATGGCGGCTATGAAAACCCTGAATCCCCGTGATTCAGCCGTCGTTGATAAACGGTTCGCTGCCCAGTTGGGGAATCTGCCCGGCACACTGGATCATAGTGGGAGCACCATTCAACTGACGAGTTATCGTCCGGATAAGTTAATGTATGAAGTCAATGCGGCCCGTGACGGACTGGCCGTTTTTTCGGAAATCTACTACCGGGGCGATTCAGACTGGCAGGCGTTTATCGATGGCAAAGCCGCGGCTCATCTTCGGGCAAATTACGTCTTGCGAGCGCTGCGTATTCCGGCCGGGAAGCATTCGGTTGAGTTTCGGTTCGATCCTCCGCTAGCCCGTATAGGTGACACCATCGACCTGATCTGCAATGTATTATTGATCGCATTGATCGGGTTCGTTATCTTCCATGAGGGACGCAGCCGAAACCGCCAACCGGTGCCTGAGCCGGAACCTGTACTGCCATGGGCACCCGTAGAAACAACGCCAGCCGCTAAACCATCTAAAGCGAAACCGCGCTGATGAATTGAGTCAAAAACCCGTCAATAAAAAAACGCCCTTTCACGGGCGTTTTTTTATGTTGTTATAACTAGTTGATTTATAGTCTTAAATCGCTTTCCGCACGAACGAAAGTCTTAAACTAAGCCGTCCTGCTAAACTATAACAGGGCTGCGCTAGTTATTGAATTGTGTACAATATAATTTTGAGCAATGAATATGCTTCTGTTGGATAGTCAGCTTTGTTTCCCGTTGTATGCCCTTTCGCGCCAGGTGACGGCCCAATATCGGCCGTTGCTTGAAAAGCTGGACCTGACGTATCCGCAATATTTAGTCTTACTCTTGCTCTGGGAGTCAGACAATCGAACCGTCGGTGAACTTGGTGAGCGGTTGCTGTTGGACTCCGGAACGCTGACGCCTTTGCTCAAACGCATGGAGCAGAAGGGGTTACTGACCCGGCAGCGAAACCCAACCGACGAACGTCAGGTCGCGATTCAACTCACCGAAAGCGGGCGGGACATGCAGCAGCAGGCTATGGACATTCCCACTCAATTAGTGCAAAGCCTGAATCTGGATAAACAACAGGTCATCGATCTGCGAAACCAATTACAAACCATTTTACATCAGCTTACCAAAACCGTTTAATTAACGAACCATGCTTCAATCCCTGTATACAGCCCACGCTACGGCGACCGGCGGCCGTGATGGTCATGTAACTTCATCCGATAACGTTCTGGATCTCGACGTGCGTACCCCCCGCGAACTGGGTGGATCAGGCGGTGCCTACTCAAATCCGGAGCAACTGTTCGCTGCGGGCTATGCCGCCTGTTTCGATAGCGCCCTCAATCTGGTGGCCCGAATGGCTAAAGTAAAAACGGGTATAACGACGGTAACGGCCGATGTGAGTATCGGTAAACTGGATACGGGTGGGTTTGGCTTAGCCGTGACACTGGATGTCAATGTGCCGGGCGTTGATCAGGCCGTTGCTGAGGAGTTGGTTGAGAAAGCGCACCAGGTGTGTCCCTATTCAAATGCTACGCGTGGCAACATTCCCGTAACGCTTACGGTAACGAACAGCGAAACTACAAACTAAGCACGAGTGACGGGTCTTTGTCTGGTAGCTAAAAAAGCGCCGTTATTCATTAGGATAACGGCGCTTTTTGTTAATCAGGTTACTCCTGAGGCTTGTCGACGGGCTTAGGTACCACTGATTTTTTCGATTTTCCAGGGCGGGTTTTGCCGTAAGAACCCCGCGAAATTTTTCCTCGTTTCGACTTTATATCCCCTCTTCCCATCATTGACATTTGTTTAGTTAAGGTCAGATGACGAGGGGACAGGCCACATTGTTCAAAAAAAAGAGAAATCAGTCGTTTTTATTAGGGTACTGAATTTACTTCAACGCGCGGGCCTCTACACCGCCAACGGTAATCTTGACCGGTTTGATGGCACCATCAGCATCGAAATACATATGGTCGATGCAGGTTTCCCGGTGATTGCCATCGGTTTCGGTTAATGGGCGCCGGTGATAAACGATGTACCAGTCATCGGTTCCGGGTACCTGAATAACCGAGTGATGCCCGGCTCCTCTAGCCACGGTGGGGTCTTGCTGCAGAATTTTACCGACCCGCTCAAAGGGGCCAAACGGCGACTTCGCAACGGCATAAGCAACGGAATAGTCAGGACCCGTCCAGCCGCCCTCCGACCACATAAAGTAATACTTGCCCTGACGAACAAACATGGTAGGGCCTTCTACGTAGCTCTTAGGCGTTATTTCCCGAAAGGTGGTCCCATCGGGGAAGGGTAGGAAACCCGTGAAATCATCGTTTAGTCGGGCAATGTTGCAGTGGCCCCAGCCACCGTAGATTAAATAATACTGCCCGTCCTGATCTTTAAAGACGTACTGGTCAATGGGTTGTGCGCCATTATGAATTTGCCCGACGAGCGGCTTTCCCAGGTAGTCGCGGAATGGGCCAGCGGGATTGTTGGCAACCGCTACCCCAATGCCTCCTACTTCTTTCTTCTCATCGTGAATGTCGTTGGCACCAAAAAACAGAAAGTATTGTCCACCTTTCTCAACGATAGACGGTGCCCACATCGCCTTTTTTGCCCATTTAACGGCTGTCGAGTCAATAATTCGGCTGTGCTTTGTCCAGGTTACCAGATCAGGCGAGGAGAACGCGTCCAGAAATACCTGCTGTTCATACGGAGCGGAGTAGGTTGGATAAATCCAGTATTGCTTCCCAAACAGGACGCCTTCCGGATCGGCGTACCAGCCGGGGAAAATAGGATTCCCACTTTTGGCTGGCTTAGGACTGGTTTGACCGAAACTGAATAGGGTGATGAGGATGAATGAAAAACTAAGGATAGATCGTCGGAGATCAGGCATAGGAGTACGTAGAGAATGAGAGTTGAGTTGGTTTTAAACGGCCAAAAATAGGCATTATTATGGTTGTGCGGACGCGAGATTGGTTCGTGATGACAAAATCAAACGTAAACGACGGCGTATTTCTTGCCCGGTAGGGAGCGCACAAAGCCTTGAAATTCAAGGGTTAGAAGCAGAGAAGCCAGTCGCCCCATTGGAATCTGACTTTTCCAGCTCAACTCATCGACATGCAGATCCGCCGATTGGCGGAGCAAGGCCAGAATCTGGCTTTCTTCTTCCGTAATATTGACCGGTAAAGCGGGTGGTATATTCTTTGGCGAAACCGGCTCATTCGCCCGATCCCAGTTGAGGGCTTCGATAATGTCGTTAGGGCTGGTATAAATCTGGGCTTTATTTTCCCGGATAAGTTTGTTGCAGCCCGCCGAAAAAGTCTGATTCAGCTGTCCCGGAACGGCGAATACCTCCCGGTGATAATTATTCGCGTATTCAGCCGTGATCAGGGCACCGCCCTTGGCGGCTGCTTCAACCACCACGACGACGTCACTTAAACCGGCAATAATTCGATTGCGGGCCGGAAACAGGTGCGCATCGGGCTTGGTGCCGGGCTTGCTTTCGGTCAGCAAACCACCCTGCACCAGCATGTCAGAGGCTGTTTTCTGGTGCACATTGGGGTAGATGATGTCCGGGCCGCTAGCCATGACCCCAATGGTGGGTAAGCCGTTGGCCAGACTGGAGCGGTGAGCAGCAATGTCGATGCCATAAGCCAGCCCGCTGATCACACTAGCGCCATAAGGTACTACCGCTTCGATAATTTCCTGGGTAATCCGTCGGCCGTATTCAGTTGCCTGCCGGGTGCCCACCAGGCCAATGGTACGGGGCGCATTCAGGTTGCCCATCCCCTGAAAATAGAGTAGGGCGGGGGCGTCGTAAAGAGGTTTAAGTCGGCCAGGATACGCTTTATCCAGGTAAAACAGGGCCGACGCCCCCATTTTTTCCAGGCGTATCATTACCTGTTCGGCCTCCAACAGAACGCCGGGTTTTAGGATGGCCCGGGCCGTTACCTCGCCAATACCAGGCACTTTCATCAATCGGGCCAACGGCGATCTGAATACTTCGGTCGCTGAACCGCAGTAACTGATCAGTTGGCGAATAAGAATACTCCCTACACCCGGTACAAGGGTGAGCGCAATTTGATGCTGGGTATCAGTAGGCACGAAACGGATGGGCTGGATATGTAAACAAATATAAAATCAATGTCGACTCGTGCAAGCTTACTAATTTCTGCCGGAAAAAACCAGTTTGCCATGAATTGGAGCCCTGGGTGAGGGACGTAGCGAGAATAAAACGAAAGCGTTATTAATCGCTTTTTAATGATATCAATCTGGTAATACTGGCTTCATACTCAGGTAAAGCGTGCGCGGTTTCTTTGCAAAGACAAGATTCGCTAATAACCGCCTACTCATGTTTACCCAAAAACCTCTACTATCGTCAGCTGCTTTATTCAGCTTATTTGCACTGGCTGGCTGCAACGATCATCGCCTTACCGACAGCCCTGCCATTACGGTTCAAAACCGATCGGTGACGCCTGTGTTGGCTAAATTACTACCGGGTGCGTCGGGCGGACGGCTTGGTGCTGAGACGGTTAAGCTGTACTCGCTGCTCAGTAGTGACGATCGGTTGGAGCAGTCCCCCAATTACATTTTCGGTGGCTCTGCCGATGGCGCTGGCATCTTCCAGAACCCGGATGGAAACTACACCATCCTGGTCAATAATGAAGACAACTTCGCCGTATCGCGCATTACCCTCGATAAATCGTTTAAGCCGGTTAAAGGGGAATACATACTCAACTCCGATGGCGGAACGTGGCGGCTGTGTTCAGCCACGCTGGCCACACCCGTAGAGCATGGTTTTGGCCCCGTGTTCCTCACGTGCGGGGAAAGCGGTCAGGAGTCCCGCACCCATGCACTCAGGGTGGATGCCGACGCGCAGCAGGCGGGTATCTCCCGTGAAGTGGCCGGACTCGGTCGCTGGAGTGCAGAAAATGCCCTGCCTTTGCCGAAAACGGCATATCCCGGCAAGACGATTATCGTGATTGGCGATGACGATTCGGATGTGAACGGTGGGCAATTGGCCATGTACATGGCCAACGCCGTTGGCGATCTGGAAAACGGCTCCTTGTATATGTTGCGTCGGCCCGATGGCAATCAGCGGGAGATGGATATGAATCCGGGGACAGTCTACGACGTTGAATTTACTAAAATCGACGACCAGAAAACGCTGACGGGCGCACAGATCAACGCCAAGGTGAACGAGTTAAAGGGTATTAAGTTTGGTCGCGTTGAAGATGTCGACTACCGCAAAGGGGGCGGGGCCAATGGCCGTGAAGTGTTCTTCGCCGTTACCGGTCAAAACAATACGGGCGTGAACGCCGATTATTCGCGGTCGAAGTATGGCCGTATTTATCGGTTGACTATGGATGCCAATGATCCTACCAAGGGTAAACTGGAAGTGATCCTGAATGGTGATGACCGGAATGGTATGGCCAAAACCTTTCAGGATCCGGACAACGTTTGCGTAACGGCCAACTACGTCTACATCATGGAAGACCCGAACGAATATGGTGATGAAAAACACGACGCCTACGTGTATCAGTACAACCTGAATACCCGGCAATTGACGCCGATCATTGAGCTGGACCACCGCCGGACAGAAGCCGATGCGGCTAAATACAACGTAGGCGGTACATCGAAACTGGGCTCCTGGGAGAGCAGCGGGATGATCGATGTATCGGATGTGACGGGACGACCAAATACCTTCATGCTGGGTATTCAGGGGCACACCTGGCGGGCTGATAAGTATAAAGGGGTTGATGGCGGGTCGAAACGCAAAGACGAAAACCAGGCCAGCCAACTCATTCTGATTGAAGGGTTACCCCGATAACCATTCCACCGTACACTCGCCTGACCGGGATTCTGTTTCGGTCAGGCATTTTGTTATCAGCCGTTTATTGGTAAAAACGTAATGCGCAGCGAACAACCGTCTAGTATAGTTATTTCAAATACCACCCGATTCAGCCTTTGGTGGCTCATTGTGTTGGTCGCGGGTCTGCTGCTTTTATGCGCGGTTTACGGGTTCGTGATCGGGCCGAAACCAATGCCTGCCCAGGCTGTGAAGCAGGCCTTCATGGAGGATGTCAACGAACTCGATAGCGCGGTTAGCCAGTTGCAGCAGGTGATCCGCGCCAACCGATCAAATCGGGATAGTCAAACGGCTTTTCGGCGGGCGCGGCTGGCCTACAAACGAACTGAGTTTCTGACGGCCTACTATAATCCGGAGACAAGTCGCTCCCTCAATGGGCCAAACATTCCGGATGTGGATGACGATCTGCGCATCAATGCGCCCGAAGGATTTCAGGTACTCGAAGAGCTTTTGTTTCCCGCGCTCGATAGCGCGAATCAGACCGAAGCGGTTCATCAGGCGGCTGTCATTCGCTCAAATGTTAACCGGCTGCGTAAAATCTCCGAGAACAATGCGTTGACGGATAGCCATGTATTCGACGCCATGCGGCTTGAAATAGTCCGGATCGTTTCATTGGGCATTACCGGCTTCGACTCGCCCATTGCGATTTACTCGCTTCCCGAAGCGGCCAGCGCACTCGAACGGATGCAGCAGCAGGTAGCATTTTACGAACTGGTCAGGAAAGATGCCGACCTCTCCGGGCGACTCGATCAGGCGTTCACCCGTGCCATCAGGACCTTGCGATCGGCTCATTCGTTCGATGCATTTGATCGGCTTGGTTTCATCAATCAGCAGGCCAACGTGCTGAGTGGGTTGTTATTAGATGCCCAACAAGCCCTTGCGATTCCCGTTTTTACCAAAAATCGGCTCCTTTCGACAACGGCCCGAGCTTTGACAGACTCCGGCGTATTTCATCCGGACTACTTTGTTAACCTCGATGAACAACGCCCAACGCCGGATCGCGTTGCGCTGGGAGAGAAGTTGTTCGTTAACCCGATTCTATCGGGCAATGGAAACCGAACCTGTGCCAGTTGTCACCAGCCGGACAAAGCCTTTACCGACGGCGAATCCAAAAGTCTCGCCATAGCCATGCGTGGGTCTCCGCGTACGGCTCATCGCACGCTTCGCAATGCGCCCACCTTGGTCAATGCCGCTTTTCAAGCCGTTCAATTTGCCGATTCACGGGTGGTTTTCCTGGAAGATCAGGCCGGTGACGTCATTCAGAATGAGCAGGAAATGCATGGTTTCCTGCCCAAAACGATTGCGTTATTGCGCCAGGATGCGGACTATCAGGCTTTATTCGCCAAATCGTATAAAGAAGGCCTAACGGAAGAGACGCTTAAAAATGCCATTGCCAGCTACATCCGTTCGCTGACCAGTCTGGACTCACGAATGGACAGGTATTTTCGCGGTCAGCCAACCGCGCTGACTGCCGAAGAGAAATACGGGTTCAACCTGTTCATGGGTAAGGCGAAGTGCGCTACCTGCCATTTCTTTCCCCTGTTCAATGGCACCGTTCCACCGGCTTATCAGGAAACGGAAAGTGAAGTACTGGGAACACCAGCCTCCGCTGCCGGTAAAGAGGTCGATGCCGATGTCGGCAAATTCGCGCTGACAAACCGTGAACCACATCGCTACGCCTTCAAAACGCCCACCGTTCGTCAGGTAGCTAAAACAGCCCCCTACATGCACAATGGCGTGTTTCGTACGCTTGAGGACGTGGTTGATTTTTACGATAGAGGAGGAGGCAACGGCCTGGGTTTTAAGCTCACCAATCAAACCTTGCCGTTCGATAAGCTGAATCTGACGCAACCGGAGAAGAAGGCGCTGGTTGCCTTTATGAAGGTGCTGTAGGGAAATCAGGGAGAAATAAATGATGCTGATTGGCAGGCGTTTAGTTTACATCTGACTCGTCTTCCGGCATTTCATCTTCCGGTTCCGTTGCGGGCGAAACCGGTTTGTCCAGGCTCGCCCGCATTTTTTCCAGGCCCGCCTTGATTCGCTTCAGTTTGTTGATATACACTGCGTGTTCGCGCCGGTTAGCATCGCGGGTTTTGAGGTACTCGCGGGCACCGGGCAACGTGTATCCTTTGTCGTTGGTCAAGACCAGGATTTCTTTCAGATGGTCGATGTCGGCCTGGGTATATACCCGGTCGCCGGAACGGTTTTTCTTGGGTTGAAGGGTCGGGAATTCTTTTTCGTAATACCGTAGTTTGGAGGCATTGATTGCAAACATCTCCGCTACTTCTTTGATACCGTAGTACAACTTCCCTCCGTTTTCCATACTGCAAACTTGGAAAGCTGGCTGAATAAACGCAAGTTTTGGCGTAAATTTGGCCCCAATTACGCATACGTATGAGCGCTTTATCAGGACTACCTGTTTGGGGCCTGCTCATACTTATTGACGTACGACTCGCTTGCTTTACAATTTTACTATGACTTCCCACGAAATACGTCGGCATTTTCTCGACTTCTTCCAGTCCAAACAACACCTGATTGTAGCTTCGGCACCGCTTGTCGCGAAAAACGACCCAACGCTGATGTTCAACAATTCAGGGATGGCGCAGTTCAAAGACTTTTTCCTGGGTAATGGCACACCCCCGTCCAAACGGGTTGCCGATACGCAAAAGTGTCTGCGCGTGTCGGGGAAACACAATGACCTGGAAGATGTTGGCTTCGACACCTATCACCACACCATGTTCGAAATGCTCGGCAACTGGTCATTTGGGGATTATTTCAAGAAAGAGGCCATCACCTGGGCGTGGGAATTGCTAACGGAGGTGTACAAACTGCCCAAAGACCGGCTCTATGTATCGGTCTTTCAGGGCGACGAGACAGATGGTGTCCCCTTCGATCAGGAAGCGTTCGACCTTTGGAAACCGATTGTCGGCGAAGACCGGATCATTTACGGCAACAAAAAAGACAACTTCTGGGAAATGGGCGATACGGGGCCGTGCGGTCCCTGCTCCGAAATTCACGTCGATTTGCGGTCGCCCGAGGAGATTGCCCAACAGCCGGGTAAGGAGCTTGTCAATGCCGACCATCCGCAGGTTGTCGAAATATGGAACCTCGTATTCATGCAGTTCAACCGCAAGGCCGATGGGTCGCTGGAGCCGCTGCCTGCCCGCCACGTGGATACGGGGATGGGCTTCGAACGGTTGTGCATGGCTATTCAGGGAAAACGCTCTAATTACGACACGGATGTGTTTTCGGGTACGATCAACGTAATCGAAGAATTATCGGGTAAGGCCTACGGCGGCACGATGGACAAGGCCGATGTGGCCATGCGCGTCATCGCCGATCACATTCGGGCGGTCTCGTTTGCCATTGCTGATGGGCTGGTACCGTCCAATGCCAAAGCGGGCTACGTAATCCGGCGGATTCTGCGCCGGGCCATTCGGTACGGCTACTCGTACCTGAACCTGACCGAGCCGTTCATGACCAAACTTGTGCCAACGCTGGCTGCGCAGTTTGCGGATGTTTTCCCTGAACTCAATGCCCAGCGGGATTTTGTGGCTACGGTTATCCGGGAAGAAGAAATCTCGTTCCTGCGGACGCTGGGAACGGGTCTGGGCCGACTGGATCAGATCATCAGTGATCTCAACGGAAAAGGGACGAAAGAAATATCCGGCGAAACCGTATTCGAGCTAAACGACACGTTCGGCTTTCCGGCCGATTTGACGGCGCTCATTGCCCGCGAAAAGGGACTGACGATTGATGAAGCCGGTTTTCAGAATGCCCTTCAGGAGCAGAAAACTCGTTCCCGGAAAGATGCTACCTCATCGGCTGGGGACTGGATCGATGTAAACGAAACCGATCGTGTCGAATTTGTTGGTTACGACCAGCCGGAAGCATACGCTCATATCGTAAAGTACCGCAAGATTCAGAATAAACAGGGTACGCAGGTGCAGGTTGTACTTGATAAAACCCCTTTTTACGCGGAGTCTGGCGGTCAGGTCGGGGATACAGGCGTACTTGAACTCTTCTCTAATTCAGATCAGATCGGCACGCTAACTGTCCTTGACACGAAGAAAGAAAATGACCTGACCATTCACATCATTCAGGATGTGACGGGTATCGACGACCTGCTGACCGAAGCGGATTCTGTCTATGCCGTTATTAACAATGCCCGGCGTGGCCTGACCAGCAGCAACCACTCGGCCACCCACCTGCTCCACGCTGCCCTGCGTGATGTGCTGGGTACGCACGTAGCGCAGAAAGGGTCGTACGTCGGTCCCGATGCCCTGCGCTTCGACTTTTCGCACTTCAGCAAAGTGACGGACGAACAACTGGCCGAAGTGGAGCGAATCGTGAATGAAAAGATTCGGGAAGATATCAAGCTCGACGAAAAACGGAACGTACCCATCGCGGAAGCTAAAGAACTAGGCGCAACGGCGTTGTTTGGCGAAAAATACGGCGATTTCGTGCGGGTAATCACCTTTGAACCGGGCTACTCGGTTGAACTTTGTGGCGGCACCCACGTACCCGCGACGGGTCATATCGGCCTGTTCAAGTTCACGGGCGAGGGTTCCGTATCAACCGGCATTCGGCGGGTCGAAGCCAAAACCTCGGCGGGTGCTGAGACACTGGTGAATGAGCAAATGGCCGTCGTCTCGGAATTGAAAGAATTGCTGAAGGCACCCAAAGACGTTGTGAAAGCCGTTCAGGCGTTGCTGGAGGAGCGGACTGCGTTGCAAAAACAAGTCGAAGCGTTGCAGAACGAGAAGGTTCAACAACTGAAAAATGAATTGCTGACGAAAGTGCAGGCCGTAAACGGAAACGTTGGACCGGGCCACATGGTGCTTGTGGAGCGCGTGGAGGTTCCTAATGCCGATGCCCTCAAGCAACTGGCGTATGACCTGAAAGCCAAAGTGGATAATCTGGCTGTTGTACTGGGTGCCGATATCAACGGCAAACCCCAACTGGCCGTCATGCTGCCCGATTCGCTCATTCAGGAACGTAAACTGAACGCCGGACAGGTCGTGAAGGAGCTGGCCAAAAACATCAAAGGTGGGGGCGGTGGCCAACCCTTTTTTGCTACGGCAGGCGGCTCCGATTCATCGGGTCTGGATGCGGCTCTGGCGCAGGGAAAAGAATTACTGGGGTAAACCTATTCTGGTGCTACCGGATTTATGGCAGTGTGAGTGACTGGAACTGGCTTATTGTTTGTTATTAACCCGAGGGCACGATAATTCTTAAAGAAAATAAGACATGGCAACGCTACAATTGACACTTCCTGATCAACAATTATCAGCTTTGCAGGTAAAGGCTGAATCGGTAAACCTTACGGTAGACGAACTTCTAAAACAGGCCATTGATTCTTTAGTGGCTACATCTACTGTTCAAGAGCAGGCCATTGACTATGTTCTTGCCAAAAACAAGCTGCTTTACAACCGGCTAGCTTAATGAGACAATTATCTCTTGCTGACGTGTTTAAATTGCATGAGCGTATCATTGAACAGTCTGGTGGGAGCTTGGGCATCCGAAACAGTGAAATTGTCGCATCTGCCTTGATTCAACCTTTTGCAACCTTCGACGGACACGAACTCTATCCAACTCTGGTCGATAAGGCTGCAATGACGGGCTATTTACTAATATGCAATCATCCATTTGTTGATGGAAACAAGCGAATTGGACATGCCGTGATGGAAACACTACTGGTTTTAAATGGATTTGAGATTTTGGCCAGTGTAGATGAGCAGGAGCAAATTATCCTACAGGTTGCTGATGGTACCCAAACAAGAGAAAACTTTACACAATGGGTGAGTCAGCATGTAAGTCGGCTATGAATCAACCCATTGGCATATTTGACTCCGGCTATGGCGGGCTGACTGTTCTGCGGGAGATCGTTCAGACGCTGCCCCAATACGACTACATCTACCTCGGCGATAACGCCCGAACGCCCTACGGTACCCGTTCTTTCGATACCGTATACCACTACACGCTCGAATGTGTGCAGCACTTGTTCGACCGGGGGTGCCGGCTCGTAATTCTGGCTTGTAACACAGCTTCGGCCAAAGCGTTGCGGAATATTCAGCAGCTTGATTTGCCTACAATAGCCCCCGGTCGGGATGGACCGGACCGGCGAGTGCTGGGCGTGATACGACCCACGACGGAGGTAATTGGCAACTACTCCAAAACGGGTAAAGTAGGGGTATTGGCTACGCGCGGAACAGTTACGTCAGAGTCGTATCTGGTCGAGATAGAAAAATTCTTTCCTGCTGTGGACGTCTTCCAGGAGGCTTGCCCCATGTGGGTACCGCTGGTAGAAAATGGCGAGTATGCCAGTCCCGGAGCCGACTACTTTGTTCAGCAACACATTGATCGGTTGCTTGAGCAGTCGCCCGACATTGACACGATTCTGCTGGCCTGTACGCACTATCCGTTATTGCTCGGCAAAATTCAGCAGTATGCTCCACCAAATACGACGATTCTGTGCCAGGGTGGGATTGTTTCTAAAAGTCTGGCTGATTATTTGATTCGACACCCGGAAATGGACGTGCAGTGCAGTAAACAAGGCCAGCGAACCTTCCTCACTACCGACTCAACCGAGGATTTCGACCGGCAGGCAACTGTATTCTATGGTCAGCCGGTTCGATCGGAACATTTGTCTTTGTAATACCGTAGTGTACTCATGCCGACATCCTGCTCGGATAGCAAAGGCCATAAGAGCTTATCGCTGTCCGAACAGGATGTCGGCATTATCGCACTAGTGCGTTATTATGGCTTCGCAGCAGCGGTGCTGTCAGCTTTTTGCTTCGCGGCTTCCTTTGCCTGCTTTTTGAAAAAACCACGTAGGAGGAAATTACTCTGCGCAGCCTTCAGGTCCTGATTGAGCAACACCGTACCCTGACTGAGGTTACGAAGGGTAGTCCGCAGGTTAGTCGCTGTTTCCTGATCGGTAAGCAATACACCCAGGGGGCTGTTGGTGTTATTCAGCTTTTCGGATGCCCGGTTCAGGTTCGCCGAGGTTTGGCTGAGTGTGCCAACCGTTTGATTGGCGGAACCCGCAGCTTTTTCTAACTGTGTTGCCGACCGGCTCAACCGGCGGAACACGGTCGTATCCGTCACTAATTCGTTGGCAAGTGTGCCTTTCGTATTTAGTTTGGCGGCAAAATTCGAAACGGAACCCGTTATTTTCACGGTATTGTCGGAAGCGCGTTCCAGGTTTTTCATGGCCCGCTTGAAATTGTCGGCAACAACGGAGTCGGTCAGTACGGCGCCTACGGTGCCTTTTCCGCGTCTTAGATTCCCTACCAACTCCTTGAAGTCATTGGTGACCTTAAGCAAGTTGTTGTTATTTTCCTGCAAGGTCGCCATGATCTGATCGGAGCTGAGCGCGGCCGACGTTTTGATGCGGTCGCCATCTTCCACTTCGGGATGTTTGGTAGTTCCGCCCGTGATCACAACGATTTTGTTGCCAATCAGCCCGTCGGAACTGATGGTGGCATCCGCATCTTTGCGAATGTACTGCTTGGAGCTTTGCTCGATACTCATGTCGACTTCGACCTGCGCGTTTCCGTAGAAACTGATTCGCTTGACCGTTCCGATTTTGACACCCGAAAACCAGACGTTGTTTCCGACTTTCAGGCCGCCTACATCTTTAAAAACGGCCATAAGTTTAAAGCTCTTTGTAAAGCGTTTCTGCTGTCCGCCCAGTACAAACACCCCGGCAACGAATATGGCAATGCCCACCAGGACAAAAATGCCGACAACAACGGAGCGCTTGGTCGATTCAGTACTCATAGTGATGGTTTATAATTCTTGATTTTTGGTAGCTAACATAGTTCACGTTTACGGATAGGTGTACGCCTGCTGTATCAAGTATACCATAAACCATATACTGAAAAACCATAAACGAGTTATTCTGTTTAATCCACGAATTTGTAATTGTAAAACTGTTGAATCCGCTCATCGGGATCAGCAAAAACCTCTTCGAAAGGGCCTACCCGTTCAAATTTCCCATCCAGCAGCATTGCTACCCGGTCGCCGGTAGTTTTCGCACAGGTCAGGTCGTGGGTAATGATGATGGAAGTTGCCTTGAACCGTTCACGCACCTCGTTGATCAGGTTATTGATTTCGATACTTGTAATGGGGTCAAGCCCCGATGTTGGTTCATCATATAACATAATCTCCGGCTGGAGAATCAACGTCCGGGCAATACCAATGCGCTTTCGCTGTCCCCCGGAGAGCTCAGACGGCATCTGGTTGATCGTTTGGGACAGCCCAACATCGTCGAGTGCTTTTTCTACGGCTTTATCAATATCGGCGCGGCCCAGGTTTCGGACGTTGCGAACGAGTGGAAATTCCAGGTTTTCCCGGATGCTCATGCTGTCGTAAAGGGCGCTGCTCTGAAACGAAAAACCCACTTTTTGCCGAAACTCATCTAACTCCCGACCCCGTAGTGTTTCGACATCCTGGCCCAAGACGATAATACGTCCGGCATCGGGTTTGAGCATCCCGATAATTAATTTAATCAATACGGATTTGCCCGTACCGGACCGGCCGAGTACGGCAATGTTTTCGCCCCGGCTTACTTCCAGATCAACTCCCCTCAACACGTGCAAATCGCCGAAGGATTTGCGCAGTCCTTTGATCTCAATAACTGGTTCTGTAGATGGTGTCATAGTGTAAAAAGCGAAAGAGCGACCGGTGAAACAGAGCTGGGTGTATCCAGAAGTACTCGTTCACGTCATCGCTCTTTAGGTCAACTCCCTCGCAGCGCGCCAATAATCTGTAGTGACAGGAGCTCTTCGATGAATACTAAAAACATGGCTGTGACAACAGACGAGTTGGCGGCTTTTCCAACACCCTCGGTGCCCTTGGATGAATGGTACCCTTTATAACAGCCAACCATCCCGATGGTGAAACCAAATACCGTCGATTTGGTAATGGACGCAAAAATGTCGAGGTACGTAATCGCGCCGAATACTTCCTGCATGAAAGATATAAAGCTGGTCTGTTCATTCTGATTGACGTTAATGTACGCGCCAAGCAGCCCGACACAAATGGTGTACATCGTTAGCAGCGGAATTGTGAACGACGTGGCCAGCACCCGGCTGACAACCAGAAATTTGAAGGGGTCGGTGCCCGATACTTCCATCGCGTCAATCTGTTCCGTCACGTTCATCGAGCCTAATTCCGCGCCAATACTCGATCCCACCTTGCCAGCCGCAATCAGGGCCGTAACGAGTGGTCCAAGCGCCCGTACGATGGCAATGGCAATGAGCGAGGGTAGCCAGGACGTAGCGCCAAATTCTGACAGAGAGGGGCGCGACTGGTTTGTGAAAACGATACCGGTAATGAAGCCAGTAGTTGATATCAACAGCAACGAGCGAAACCCAACCTCGTAGCATTGCCGAATAACTTCTTTAAATTCGTACGGTGGCATAGCCGCTTCCCGGAAGAAACGACCGACAAACGAGGCCACATCGGCCAGATTCAGGAAAAAAGAATCGAGCCGTCGGGTAACAACGGGCCGATCCGTAGACTTAGTAGTATCAGATTGCATTCAAATACTGGAAGGAAAGCCGACCGGTTATGCCCAGTCGGATATACGTTAATAACTGATTTTGGCGATCAGGGTTTATTTTGAGTTAGAGATTGTGACGTTACTCCTCATTTCCGCAACCAACGATCGACTAAAAGTAGAAAAAATAGCCGAATAGTAACCCGACACACCATAAAGAGTTGGTCGTTTGCAGAATCTGTCGATAGAAAGAAGCGTAAGGTCGGTATAAAAAAACGACCTTTGTCCCGTGCCAACCCCGCTCACCAGTCGTTGCGCGGGTAGGCTACCTGATTATGATCGATATTGGACGAATAAATACCCTGACTGCCCTGCGCCAAACCAGCGTTGGCTTCTTTCTGGGCGACCTGACTGACCGGAAATCGCAGGATTTTAGTAATGATATATTACTACCCAATAAATACGTGCCTGATACGCTGGCCGTTGACGACGATATTGACGTGTTTGTGTATACTGACTCGGAAGATCGCCCCATTGCCACGACCTTAACGCCTGCTATCCAGCGGAATGAGTTTGCCGCCTTGCAGGTGGTATCGGTTACGTCGGCCGGGGCTTTTCTGGACTGGGGCCTGGAGAAAGACCTGTTGGTACCCCACCGTGAACAAGCCTGGCCAATGGAAGTAGGCAACTGGTACGTCGTGTTCATGTATCTGGACGAGACAACCAATCGGCTGGTAGCATCGAGCAAGGTAAATCGCTTTCTTGACCCGGATATCAGTGACTTGGTGCTGGGCGAAGAGGTGCAACTGTTAGCGTATGAGCTAACGGACCTCGGCGTCAACGTCATCATCAACAACCGGTACCGGGGGTTGGTGTACGCAAATGAGATTTTCCGGACTGTCCGTCCCGGCGATCCATTGATCGGTTACATCAAAAATATCCGGGACGACAGCCGGGTGGATGTCAGTTTGCAACGGTCTGGTTACGAAAACGTAGAGCCCAATGCCCGCCGGATTCTGGCTACTCTTAAAGCAGAAAATGGATTTTTGCCCCTAACGGACAATACATCGCCCGAGGTGATTTATGCCGCGCTGGAAATGAGCAAAAAAACATTTAAAAAGGCAATCGGCACCTTATACCGGGAGCGAAAAATTATGATTGAAGAGAAAGGGATTCGCCTGATTTGACCGGTTAAAAAAAGGATTAACCACAGAGGCACAAAGGCCACGGAGGGCTTTTTATCTCCGTGGCCTTTGTGCCTCTGTGGTTAATCCTTTTTTTAATGTATGTTGCTGTCAGCCAAACCGCTCTGAATTAAATCGCGGGAATGGGTAGTAGGCAGTCTGTTCAACAGGAGACAGAAACGACGAGTAATCGTCAGGTCGCGACATCACCTCTTTATACAGCAGAACCCGGTACAGGTAATAACGGGTTTCGCGCGGAAGTTTCATCTGGTAATAGTCCCGACGGTCGTCCCGCTTGAGTTGGTTTTTCATGTAACCCGGCCCCGCATTATAGGCAGCCGCTACTAACGACCAGGAACCGAGCTGCGTATACAGCGTGCGTAGATACTTGCAGGCCGCTTCGGTTGCCTTGAGCACATTGAATCGCTCATCAATGCGTCCACCCACTTTGAGCCCCAGGGCACGGGCAGTGCCGGGCATCAGTTGCCAGTATCCGGCAGCTCCGGCCCGCGAGACGGCTTTGGGCTGCAAGGCACTTTCGGCCAGTGGAATATACCGGAAATCATCGGGTATATCGTATTTCTCCAGGATCGGATCAATGATTGGGAAGAACGTATCGGCTCGTTGCCGAAGGTTACCCAAGTCGCTGGCATGGGTACGGAAGAGCGTAAAAACGTGTTTCCAGCGATCAACAACGTCGGTCTGATCGAGTGGCAAACACTCACCACAGAAATCGACATCAAGCAGGGGAAGTTCGGGCGAATTGACCGAAACGGGGTGATTGATGGCCGATACATCCGATCGGCGATTTAACAAAGCAGTCGCATCAGACTGGGTTACTGCACCGGTTTTTGAGGGGTGGAGGTTGGGGATGGCCGACGAGCCAATGCTCGGGGCAATCAGTTTGGCAGCAACCGTGACGGCCGGGCGAATAAAGGCCATCAAAAAAGGGAATCCAACTCGTTTCAACAAAACTCAATTCAGGATGGTACTTGGTTTATAACGACAGTATGACTGATTCAGTGCCTTGATAATCAATAAATTATATAGTTTTCGTACATATGACGAAGCCGGTATGAAGCGGCTTCGTCCGGAACAAACTGACCCTCAGAACATTAGTTGGCAAGAATACCTATACGTTTTTGTGAAGAGAAAAATGCGCGCCCTGTTTATTCGTTAGAAATAGATTTATCTGCTAACCCTGATCGTTTTTAACAGTAAAAAAAGACTACCGATACACTTTACCCTCAATAGTTAACAGTCCAATAAAATGCCATTACGCTCCCGAGACTGGTTTGGCCGCACCGGAAAAGACGGCTTTATTTATCGTGCCTGGATGAAAAATCAGGGCTTCCCGCACCACGAGTTCGAAGGAAAGCCCGTTATCGGTATTTGCAATACATGGTCGGAGCTGACGCCCTGCAATGCCCACTTCCGTGAACTGGCCGAAGCCATCAAGCGGGGCGTTTGGGAAGCGGGTGGTTTTCCGCTGGAGTTTCCGGTCATGTCACTGGGCGAGTGCCAGATCAAGCCTACGGCCATGCTCTTTCGCAACCTGGCCAGCATGGATGTCGAAGAAAGCATTCGGGGCAATTCGATTGATGGCGTCATTCTCATGTGTGGCTGCGACAAAACAACGCCTTCACTGGTGATGGGCGCGTGTAGCGTGGATATTCCCACGATGGTGGTGTCGGGCGGACCGATGCTGGCGGGGCGCTTTCAGGGACGAAAAATCGGGACCAGCGACCTCTGGCGTTTTGCCGAATCGTACAAAATGGGTGAGATGAGCCAGGCCGAATTCGTAGCCGCCGAAGCCAGTATGGCCCGTAGTCAGGGGCACTGTGCCGTAATGGGCACGGCCAGCACGATGGCGGCTATGGTGGAGTCGCTGGGCCTGTCGCTGCCCGATAACGCGACCATCCCTGCTGCCGATTCACGCCGGAAAGTCTTGGCCCACATGACGGGTGTCCGGATGGTGGAGTTAGTAAAAGAGGGCGTAAAGCCGTCGCAAATTCTAACTCGGCAAGCGTTTGAAAACGCCATCATGGTCAATGCCGCCCTTGGAGGATCGACCAACTTCATATTGCACCTGACGGCTATTGCCGGACGGGTAGGTGTCGATTTATCGCTGGATGATTTTGACACCCTATCGGCCAAAATCCCACTGCTGGCAAATCTCCAGCCTTCCGGAGAGCATTTCGTAGAGGATTTATTTTATGCCGGTGGCCTGCCCGCCGTTATCCGCGAACTGCGGGATGTACTCAACAACGACGCCATAACCGTCAACGGGCATTCGATCGGCGACAATTGCGCGGATGCACAGTGCTACGACCCGGCGGTGATCGCTTCGGTCGATCAGCCCTTCAAGCCTGAGTCGGGCGTAGCGGTGCTGCGGGGCAATCTCTGCCCGAACGGAGCCGTATTGAAGCCGTCGGCCGCGTCGCCCCACCTGATGCAGCACACGGGCCGAGCGGTTGTATTTGAGAATATCGATGATTACAAAGCCCGGATCGACGATCCCAATCTGGATGTTGACCCGACCTGCGTGCTGGTCTTAAAAAACGTGGGACCGAAGGGATATCCGGGTATGCCCGAAGTCGGGAACATGCAGCTACCCGCCAAAATTCTGGAACAGGGTGTGCACGACATGGTTCGCATTTCGGATGGACGCATGAGCGGCACCGGTTTCGGGACAGTTGTGCTGCACGTATCGCCCGAAGCGGCCGTGGGCGGCAATCTGGCGCTGGTGCAAAACGGCGACCTGATTACGCTAGATGTCGATAATCGGAGCCTTCACCTGCACGTATCGGATCAGGAACTGGCCGGTCGACTCGTGCATTTCAAACCGCTCGATTTAGGCTATAGCCGGGGGTACGTAAACCTGTACATCCGGCACGTAACCCAGGCGCACGAAGGGGCAGATTTTGATTTTCTGCGGGGCGGGTCCGGCAGCGAAGTGAAAAGGGATAGCCACTGAGTATGCCTACTAGATTCGAGAACCAAAGCGTACTAATCACGGGGGCCGGTCAAGGTATTGGCTTCGCCATAGCCCGCTCCCTGGCCCAGCAGGGAGCGGCCGTATTGCTCAACGATTATGACGAAACGTTAGCTCAGCAGGCCACCGACCAAATTCGGCAGGAAGGGGGAACGTGCCACGCTTTTCCAGGCGACGCATCAGACGTGTCTTTTATCCAGGAAATGGTCGATACGGCCGTGCGCCTGTTCGGTTCATTGGACATTGCTATTGCGAACGCGGGGATTACCATTTTTGGCGACATTTTCACGACCACGCCCGACTCGTTTGCGAAGATCGTAAACCTGAATTTGCGGGGCAGCTTTTTCCTGGCCCAGGCGGCATCACTCCAAATGCGCAGGCAGGGGAAGGGGGGAAGCGTCTTGTTTATGTCGTCGGTGGTAGGGCATCAGGCGCATCCCGGATTGCCGGTGTACAGCATGACCAAAGCAGGGCTGGAGATGCTGGCCAAACAGTTGGTCATTGATTTTTCGCCCCTTGGCATCACCGTAAACGCAATTGCGCCGGGAGCCACGCTCACCGAACGGACACTCGACGATCCGACGTACATCCCCATTTGGTCGCGGATTACTCCAATGGGTCGGCCAGCAACCGTTGAGGATATCGCCAATGCCGCTTTGTTTCTGGTTTCGCCCGAATCCCGGCACATTACCGGACAGAGCCTGGTTGTCGACGGGGGCTGGACGAGCGTGAGCCCACCGCCGGAATAAATAATGTTGAATGCGTGAACGATAGAATGAGTGAATAGATAGCGCAGTTTTATTCACTCATTCTATCATTCACGCATTCAACATTATTTTCTCCCGATAGTAATCAATACAACGCCGATAAGGGCGATGGCGGCTCCGATAAACGATTGGCTCGAAAAAGTCTCTCCGGCGAAAGTCGTTCCCAACAACATAGCCACAACAGGGTTCACGAAAGCGTAGGTAGACAGAAGCTGTGGAGAGGCATTGCGGGCTAGCCAGGAGTAGGATGAAAACCCAATGATGCTGCCGAAAATGACCAGGTAAATCATGGAGCCAATGGCTTTTTGAGGGGCGTCGAAAATGCTCAACAGTCCAACCGGCTCTATCGCTAAACTGACCGGTAGCAAAACCAGCCCCCCAACAATCATCTGAATACCACTCGAAATCGTGCCTGATGGCAGAGTAAGGCGGGGCGTAAGCAGCGTGCCAATGGCCCAGGCAAAGTTGCCTGCCGCCACCAGGCCCACGCCAATCAATTTCGCGTCGACCCCACCCGTACCCTGAAGTTTATCGGGTTTGACCAGCAGGTAAATACCGAGAAGGCCAATGGCTAGTCCAGCCAGCGCCAGGTTACTAGGCCGTTTCTTACCAAATGAAATCCAGTTGAGCGAAAGCAGATAAACCGGCAGCAGACCACCCATCAGCGCGGCCATGCCGCTCGGAATGTATTGAATGCCTACTGACAGACAACCGTTTGCAATAGCTAGGAGTAATATCCCGATGATACCCGACGACTTCCATTCGGCCAGGGTTGGGTTCGGTGTGCCGGTAAAGCGGGCGTAGCTATAGAGAATGACGCCAGCGATCAGGTACCGCGCAGAAACCATATACAAAGGAGGCATCCGTTCGGTCATGAAATGAATGAACAGGTAGGTCGACCCCCAAAGAATGTAGACGGAGATTAGGTTCGCCCAGAGCGTAACAGGATTTGGTTTGGTGGAAACAGGAGAGGTAACGGCTTGCATACAACAGACAGACGGATGCTGAGTTAACAACAACAACGTATGTTTCTATCCGTCAACGCGTTTCTTTTTTACACTATCTGAAATTGGTTATAGAAAATCAACGCTTCGTCTTAAAAGCAGACTAGTAGGTGACCTGCGTATGATTCGCTTCCAGGGCTTTAATTTGCGGGGCATATGGGCTTGACATCGCTTCATTGCCGAATAGCGGGTTGCTACCCAGGTAGACTTTTTTCAGGTTTCGGAGGGATGTCAGCATGGTTGGAAACGCCCGTAAATTATTGTTATTGAAGTCTACTTCCTCCAGCGCCGACAGCGAGCCCAAAACAGCAGGCACTGCGTTAAACCAGTTATAGCCTAGATCGAGTACCCGTAGCCGCTGGAGCTTTTTGTATTCAGCCGGTAGCTGACTAATTCGATTATGGTGCGCGAAAATTACCTGCAATCGGCGTAATCGAGCCAGTGATGGCGGTAAATCATGCAAATCATTGTGCGCCACGGCCAATTGCTCCAGGCGTTTCATGCGACCCAGTTCGTTAGGCAGTTTGGTGAATTTGTTATAGTATAAATCCAGCACCTTTACGTGTTTTAAACGCCCAATCGTTTTGGGTAACTGAGTCAGGCCGGCGCTGTATAAATTGAGGTCGGTCAATCGGTGTAACCGACGTAAGGTTTTCACATCAATGTCGGACAACTGATTATTTCCCATCCAGAGACTCTCCAGGCGCCGGTTCTGCCGGATAGAGGCTGGTATGCTGGTCAATTTGTTGCCCTGTAGATTCAGGGATACCAGGTGTTTGTTTCGTGTAAAGAACACACTATCATTTGGAATCGCATTGTAAAGGATACTCAGCCGTTTCAGGGTTCGGATATCGGCAGTCAAGCGGGCGGGTAGCTCATGTAGATTGTTGCGGGTGAGGTCCAACTCCACTAATTTGGGAAATCGGTAAACAACCTCCGGAATCGAACTCAATCCCAGTTGGTTAAACGCCAGCGTCGTAACCGTGTCAGGTCGAGTGGTTTTTTCCGCGGCTTCGAGAGTGCTGAGTATACCCGGACCAGTGCGGGCAACACGTTTTGGCGGCACAGAGCCTAAAATAGACATACTTTGCCAGCGAAAACCAGATGTGGTCTTGAGCGGAAAAGGGTGCTGGCCGTACCATTGGGCTACGAACTGTAAAAACTGGCTTTCCTGCTGGTCGGTGAGTTCCCTGCCTGAAAATTCGCAGAAGATGCGGTCATAGGTGCCGTCAGCCTGGACAAACTCCCAGGTATTTAGCATAATGCCTGTCAGGGGCAACTGCTTTTTAGTTCGTTCTACATACCTGAAAAATTGCTGACTACGAGTGTGCATAGTATCCATGAACATTTTCCCATGCCGCCCGAAAACGCCCTTTTCGCCAATTTCACGAGCGAAAGCTGGGGGGTATTTCTTAGTCATCTCGGCTAACGAGAGATGTAACCGGCTTGTATCCCGCAACAAAACAATACGGTCCTGCGCCCAGCTTTGCAGCGCCAGCAACCCAAAAAATGAGACCAGGATTACTTTTTTCATGTTGAAACTTATTTTTTAGGTAAATAACGATAATTATAGTTAATCCGCCTAAAAAAAGAACCGCCCAGGCGGCCCTTTGGGATTAATATGATTCATTGATTCGTCTGATTTATAGTAAGCTTTCTGAGAAAGCCAAAATCATATCCATCATGTCCATCGAACTAATCCCGAAGGGCCGCCTTGGCGGTTCCGCTTAGTTCTTACCGCCACTCACCGACGACGCCGGTTGTTTTTCCGACGCTTTCTTGGCCGCTTTGGCAAAATCACCTGCTTTGATAATCGAAATTTTCGATGGGTCGATGTGTTTCTTCATCGCAGCATTAACTTGTTCGGGTGTCAGGCTTTCCATTTTCTTTTCGAAATCCGCATCCCAACCCATTGTCCGGTTCAGGTACAGGTAGTTGTTCAGCGTACTCGCCAGCGATGGATCCTGCGCCCGCGATACCATCCGGGATTGCAGTAAGCCCGACCGGGCCGCTTTGATTTCGTCCGCCGTGAACCCTTCTTTCACCACTTTTTCCATTTCTTCGCGGAAAGCTTTTTCCAGCCGTTCGGCGTTTTCCGGATTGTAGATAGCATAGGTCATGAAGATACCCGTTTTGTCGAGCGGGTTGGCCGATAATTGCGAGCCTACGCCATAGCTGATCCCTTCTTTCTGACGAATACGAACAGCCAGCCGCGAGTTCAGGAAGCCGCCACCGAGCATGTAGTTGCCAAGAACAAGGGCTGGATAATCAGGATCATCATCGCGCAGCGGAAGGTTGACCCCGGCAACCATGAAGGCATTGGCTTTATCGGGGGCCTCCAGCGATTGGGGAGTTGGCTTAATGTCATTGTAAGGCGAAACCAGGCGGCTAAACGGCTTTTTCGCTTTCCAGGTGCCTAGCTCATCGGTCACTACTTTCCGAACGGGCGTCTCGTCGAAGTCGCCAACGATGGCCAGGGTTGCGTTCTGTGCGCCATAAAAATCCTTATGAAACTGTTTCAGGTCATCCAGCTTCAGGGCTTTCACATCGGCCACATCTTCGTCGGGGGTCGAGGTATAGCGTACGTCTTCTTTCGGATACGGGTTCATTTGCCGTTGGAACGCGGTGAAGGCAAGCGACTGGGGTTCCGAGCGTTGCGATTCGATCTGTGCTAGTTGTTCCTGTTTTAGTTTCTCAAACTCATTGGCGTCGAAGGCCGGATGCTTCAGCATATCACCCACGAGCCGAATAACGGCCGGCAGGTTTTCTTTGGTCGTTTTGATGGTCACGTTAACCTGATTGCCACCGCCGAATACGCCAACCTGTGCTTTTAGTTTGTCGAGTTCATCTTTAATCTGCTGACGGCTGCGGGTAGTCGTGCCTTTGTCGAGCATTGAGGCCGTGAACACCGAGATTGCACTCTTGTTCATCAGGCTTTTCTGATCACCGTACCGCAGGGTCATGCGGGCGTTTACTTCGTTGCCCCGTGTTGATTTGGGCAGGAAAGCGAGCTCGATGGTGTTGGGCTGTTCAGAACGGCGGGTCCGGCCGTCGATGTTAGCCGGTGATGGGTCAAATGCCTCGCCCTGGGCAACCAGCGCCCGGCCTTTGTAGTCTTTCACCAGGGACGCAATGTCAGGGGCATTCGGTACGTCAACCCGGTCGGGGGTTTGTTCCGGAATAAATACACCAACGGTACGGTTGGAAGGCTTGAAGTAATAACTGGCTACGCGCTTAACGTCGGCGGGGGCTACTTTTTCGAGGGCATCCCGGTACAGGAATCCCAGCCGCCAGTCGCCCGTTGCGATGTACTCACTCATGGCCAGCCCCACGCGCTCGGCGTTTTTAAAACTCAGTTCAACATCTTTCAGGAGTTTGGCCTTGGCGCGGTCAATTTCTTCTTTCGATGGTGTCTTGATGGCAACGGAGTCGAGCGTTGAGAGCAATGCCGTTTTGGCATCGTCAAGCGATTTGTCTTTGAGCATTTCTGCTGCGAAATACACGTAGCCCGGATCTTTGGTAGTAAATGAATAACCATACTGCTGCGACGCTTTCTTGGTCTCGACCAGGGCTTTATACAGGCGGCCGGATGGCTCATTGGTCAGCAGTTCGATCACCACGTCCATCGTTGGGTAGTCGGGGTGAGAGCCGGGCATAATGTGGTACAAGGCCGACACTACTTTCGTGTCGCCTACGCGCCGGAGAGTGACCATCCGTTCGCCGTCCTGGGTAGGCTCCTGGCTATAGGTAGGCTGCAATACCCGTGTCGGGCGTGGAATGGCACCGAAATACTGGTTGATCAGGGCCAGTGTTTTGGGCTCGTCGATTTTGCCAGCCACGACCAACACGGCGTTGTCGGGCTGGTAAAATTTCTTGTAAAACGCCTGAAGGTTTTCGATGGGCACTTTCTCAATATCGGTCCGGTTGCCGATGGTCGAGTTGCCGTAGTTATGCCAGAGGTACGCCGACGACACGACGCGCTCATTCAGAACATTCTGCGGGGAGTTCTCTCCCATTTCAAACTCATTCCGAACAACAGAGAACTCGGTGGCGAGGTCCTCTTTTTTAATGAACGAGTTCACCATCCGGTCAGATTCGAGATCGAGTGCCCATTTCAGGTTCTCGTCGGTGGCCGAAAAGGTTTCGAAGTAATTGGTGCGATCGAGCCAGGTCGTACCGTTCGGGCGGGCGCCGTGGGAGGTGAGTTCCTGGGGGATGTTGGTGTGCTTGGTCGACCCTTTGAAAACCATGTGCTCCAGCAAGTGAGCCATACCGGTTTCGCCCAGACCCTCATGGCGCGAACCAACGAGGTAGGTAATATTGACCGTGATGGTGGGTTTGGATGGATCAGGAAAGAGCAGGACTTTCAGCCCATTTTTCAGATTATACTCGGTAATGCCTTCAACAGATGCGCCTTTGCTAATGCCTTCGGGTAGGGCTGCCGTTTTGTTGTCCTGTGCCGAAGAGAACGTTAGGCTGCTGGCAAACCAGGCAGCGGCCAGCAAACCCCTTTTGGTAAGGTTATTTTTCATAAAAATACAGTTAGTTGGGTTGGCAATAAACTAGCCGTATAGTTACGCATAAAGGAATTGGCGAGCAACGGCTTTTGTAGCGCTTTAACAAAAATTAGGATGAACGGTAGAGCTTGGCAAGTATACGATTCCCATCCGGTAGGTAAATATCGAACAATACGAACCCTGTCTGGCCAGAACCTGTCTCCTGAAAATTGGCTCTTGCCAGTAGAAAATAAGGAACATCGTTTTTTATGGATGATAAGTTGTTTCGACACGGGCCCGACAAGCGATACGGCGACGATGCGATGACCGCATCCGTCGGGTACTTCAAAGGCGTCTGTGATGCTACAAAACAGGGCAAACGAAAAGCATAATTGGCGAATTATATTAACCTGAATACCATGGAAAGTTCAAGAAGAGAATTTATTAAAAAAGCGGCTTTAGGCACCGCTGGCCTGACCGTTGGTGGACTGGCAAACGGGATGTCGGCTAAGAGCTACGCCAAAATCATCGGGGCCAACGAACGGCTGAACGTGGCCATTGCCGGGCTTGGTCGGCGGTTGCCGGCGTATTATGAGCCAATTGCCAAAAAAGAAAGCAACGTCGAGTTGGTGTACCTGTGCGATGTAATGAAAAAACAGCGCGAAGCTGCAGTGCAGAAATTCTCGAAGCACATTACCTACACGCCAAAGCTGGAGAACGACATTCGGAAGGTGATTGCCGATAAGAACGTGGATGTGCTGATCAACGCTACCCCCGATCATTGGCATGCACCGGGTACCTGGATGGCCGTGCTGGCGGGTAAGCACGTGTATGTCGAAAAACCCTGTAGTCACAACCCCCGCGAAGGTGAAATCCTGGTCGAGTTCCAGAAAAAATACGGCAAAATTATCCAGATGGGCAATCAGCAACGCTCGTCGCCGGAATCTATCGATATCATTGGCCAAATCCATAATGGTGTTATCGGAAAGGCTTATAAGGCGGTGGCTTTTTACGCCAATGCCCGGGGTGAAGTTCCTGCCCCTAAAAAAGCACCGGCTCCTGACGGACTCGACTGGGACTTATTTCAGGGGCCAGCCCCACGCGTACCCTACACGCACGATACCTGGGACTACAACTGGCACTGGTACGGTTGGACATATGGCACTGCCGAAGCGGGCAACAACGCGACCCACGAACTGGACGTAGCCCGCTGGGCGTTGCAGGTCGAGTTTCCCGAATACGTGACAGTAGAGGCTGCCAAACGGTCATTTCCGGAAGATGGCTGGGCTGTTTACGATACGATGGACGCAACGTTCCGGTTTCCGGGTGATAAAATTATCAAGTGGGATGGGAAGAGCCGTAATGGACATAAAACCTACGGCAGTGACCGTGGCACGATCATTTACGGCAGCAACGGTACCGTTTATGTAGATCGGGATGGATACACACTCTTTGCCCGCGATGGCAAAGTCATAAAAACAAGCAAAGCCAAAGGGTCGGAGTCGGGTACGGCGCTGGGGGGCGGTGGCGACATGACGACGCTCCACATGATGAATTTCTTCGATGCCGTTCGGGGAAAAGCCAAGCAGAACTCCACCATCGAGGAAGGGGCCAGAAGTACGCTGCTCTGTCATCTGGCGAACATCGCTTACCGCACCAATAAATCGTTTGCGGTCGACGCTAAAAACGGTCATATCCGCGATGCTGATGCCATGAAACTATGGACACGCCAGTACGAAAAAGGCTGGGAGCCGGGAATTTGATGCAGGGGGCACCCGTCAACAACAGAAAAGCCGAAACGCTAACGTTTCGGCTTTTCTGTTGTTGACGGAACCGTCTATAAATCAGCAATTGACTTGTTGATTTCGTCTTTCGTTTTTCCTGTTTTTTGCTGGATCTTGCCCCACATTTCGTCTTCTTTGCCTTCGGTGTAGGTTAGGTCGTCGTCGGTCAAATCGCCATAGGCTTGTTTGATTTTACCTTTTAATTCGTTCCAGCCGCCTTTGATGGTTGTCTCGTTCATGATCGTAGTCTTTTATAGCGTTGAATGATACATAATCACCTTGATTACATAAATAGAACTATGACGAGACGAAATTGTTTTGACGAATGGGGGTGAGTCGTGTGTTTGGCTGGCACGCGCGTGTTAGCGTTGCCCATGTAGGCGTCAGTCAACCAAAAACTGCAAACGAAACCAGTCTACTTAATCCGCGTCCAGGTCTGGGTTTTGCCAAACAGGGAAATGCCCACATACCCCCGAACTTCCAGAGTATTCGGGTCTTTCAGCGTCATTTTGCAATTGTATTCTTTACCGTCTTCAGGATTGTAAATTTTGCCATCACTCCATAAATTGCCTCCGTCGTACTTAAAGTTATACATTAAGAGCATGTTCATTAAAGGACGTGACCGCTTGGATACGTCAGCGTTTTTCTCGTCGGTTCGGGGCTTTCCGGTAGCCGGGTCGGTTGGCTGACCCAGCCAGACGAGTTTGCCGAAATAGGTACCTCCCTGTTTATAAATTTGTACATGCCCTTTCTTGGTGCCATTCAACCACGTGCCAACAACGGCTTCAGAGTCATCGGCGGGCGCAAAAGCCGTCAGCGTAATAAATAGCGAGAGTAAAGGCAGCAGAAAACGCGTATGTTTCATAAGGCAGTGATTGTAAGTAAATAGTGATTTTTTTGTACTAACGTAAATATGGCTGAAAATTGTCTGAACCGCCCGGGAGACCGACAGGATTTATGGGATTGACATGTTTTCTATGATTTTTGGTTAACATTGGTTCCGAATCGTCTCTTGCATCCGTTCAGGGGAATTTACGTCAGGGTAAGGGTTCACCTACGGACGAGTGTTTAAAAGCAGATACATTAGTAAAGTCAGATTAATCCCGGTTTAGAAAATGTTTAAACGTGACCCCAATCGTAGTTACCCGACCGAAACCGAATCGCGGGTAATTATTCGCTTTCAGGACTGCGATCCGTTGCAGCACCTCAATAATGCAAAGTATTTCGACTACTACTTCAATGCCCGTGAAGACCAGGTCGCTAAGCTGTATGACTTCAACCCCGGCCAGTTATTTCAGGAACTGAAAACGAGCTGGGTCGTGTACCAGCATCAAATTGCCTACGTTCGGCCAGCGCGGGTGAGCGAATGGGTACGGATTCTGTCGAGGCTGATTTACGTAAGTGAAGATACGACCGTGACGGAATACATCATGACCGACGATGGCAAGACTCACCTCAAAAATGTCTTGTGGATGACGTCGAAATACATTAGCGTCGCTACGGGTAAACGCATTCCACATGACGAACCGGTGAAGCAATTACTCGACGCCATTCTGGTTCCTAACATCGATTTTCTGAGCATGAACTTCAACGACCGCATTCATGAAGTGAAACAGCAGGTGTTGAAATTGCATACGGTTTGAGCACCAGGAATCGTGTATACCGGGAAATGACGGCCCCAACCCGTATACATTCTCCATTTTCAGCGTATCTTTCACCCAATGAAACTCCTCAATAACCTCACCGTACGCGTTCTGATCGCCATAACGCTGGGCATTCTGACGGGCTATTTTTTCCCTGAAACGGCCGCGAAACTAAAACCTCTTGGCGACATCTTCATCAATTTGATCAAGATGGTCATTGCCCCCATTATTTTTCTGACCATTGTGCTGGGGATCAGTAATATGGGCGATCTTAAGAAGGTTGGCCGGGTAGGGGGAAAGGCACTACTTTATTTCGAGATTGTCACAACGGGTGCGCTGGGTATCGGCTTGGTATTGGCGAACCTGATTCGTCCCGGCGACGGTGTGGAAACGGCAGCCGTGAAAGGGGGAGACGTTAGCAAATACACTGAACAGGGAGCAGGAATGGACTGGACGGAGTTCTTTATTCATATTGTGCCGAGTAACGCCGTCAAGGCCTTTGCCGAAGGAGAAATACTGCAGGTGCTCGTCTTCTCTGTTCTCTTTGGCGTTGGACTCACCCGAATGGGCGAAACGGGCAAACCGCTTATTCTCACCTTCGAACGCTTATCGAAGGTGTTTTTTAATATCCTGAGTGTGGTGATGGTGCTGGCTCCCATTGGGGCTTTCGGCGGGATGGCCTTCACCATCGGCAAGTACGGCTTGAGTACCTTACTGCCGCTGGCTAAACTCATGGGAACGGTGTATGCCTCCATGTTCCTCTTTGTGTTCGTTGTCCTGAACCTGATTCTTCGGTATTACAAAATCAGTCTGTGGACCGTACTGAAGTTTATCAAAGAAGAGTTGTTGATCGTGCTGGGCACGTCGTCGTCCGAGTCGGCGCTGCCGCAGATTATGGATAAGCTGGAAACGATGGGGTGTTCCCGGTCGGTAGTGGGACTGGTGGTTCCGGCTGGCTATTCGTTTAACCTCGATGGCACAACCATTTACCTGGTTATGGCGACGGTATTTCTGGCCCAGGTTTTCGGCGTTAACCTTAGTCTCGGGCAGGAGCTAACCATTATCGGCATCCTGATGGTGACGTCGAAAGGGGCCGCCGGGGTAACGGGCAGTGGTTTCATCGTTTTGGCCAGCACGTTAACGGCCATTAAGGTCATTCCGGTGGAAGGGCTGGCGTTGCTGCTGGGTGTCGATCGGTTTATGTCCGAGGCCCGTTCCATCACCAACATCATTGGCAATACGGTCGCTACTATCTTTATCGCGAACAACGAAGGCGAATTCGACCGGGCGAAGTACGAACAGATTGTCAAACGGGAAGATCAGGCTCCATTGACGGATTACAAGTACTAGCTTAATTCACTTTTTGATACTCGACCTGCGCCGGAGGCATCGCTAACACCTCTCCGGTGAGGGTCTCGTGCATGTTCCGTCGGATGGTCTGGGCAATCTGATTGAGCGGTAAATCATTGCAATCTATCCCAAACGGTTCTTCTATTTCATCACCGATCATTTCCACGCCGAGCAGCGCATAAGCCGCAAACGTAATTGCCACGATGGTGAAATACTGATAAGTTTCAACCAGCACAAGCGGCATAAGCAGCAAATAAAGGGTGATGAATAACTTAATAAAGAAGCTGTAAGAAAAAGGAATCGGGGTGCTCTTGATCCGTTCGCAGGAGCCCGTGATGTCGAGCAGCGCCTGATGATACGATCGCATCGTAATCATATCGCCTTCGCTGATTACATGTTCGCGTTTTAATGTCTGCAACCGGCGCATCAGCAGAGCAGCCGTCCGACTCGGAACATGCTTGGCCTGCAATAAGGTTTCCCGCTCACCCGTTTCCATCTCGTCCAGTTCATCGATTGGAATGCCGGTTCGCAAGTGGCCTTTCAGGACAATGGCGAAGTTGGCGAGCGTACGCGCAAAAAAGGCTCGATTTGCCCGGTCGTCGTCCGGTAAAAGCGAATCCAGCAGCACCGCCATGTTGCGGCTGTAATTGACCAGCATTCCCCATTGCCGACGCCCTTCCCAGAATCGGTCGTAAGCGGTATTCGTTCGGAAGACAAGCAGTAAACTCAACAGAATACCCAACAGCGAAAAAAAAGTCCCGTCAATGGGTACTTCGATATCAATCCAGTGCTGATCAACAAGCGTGATCAGCGCACCGTAGGCGGCAACAAAAGCTACCCGGCGTAGGAGTACCCGAATGACGTAACTGGTTTGAAAATGGCGGAGTGCACCAAACCAATCTTTGGCGTTGTAGATAACCACAGAAGAAAAAACGAAAGGATGACTAGTTGGGTAAAAGATTGTAACCAAGGTACAAATCACCCCTTTAAGTTTTTTAAGAAAGTCGAAAATTTCCTTTTTCAGGCAGCATTCTAGATTTATTTGAAGAATAAATTAAACCATTTGGTGGTGTATTGTTCAAACCGACAAATACAACCTGAAACGGAACACGACCATGAAAAAAGTATTGCTGACTGCCGCAACCCTCATTGCCCTGCTCTCGACCGGCGCCATGGCGCAACGATACGGGTATCCTTCGCCCAACAACAATTACCCCACCCAACAAGGCTACGGCCAGCCGAATTACAACTACGATTATGATGATTACCAATTCGACCGGCACCTCGATTGGTGGGATCGCGAACTGAATCTGAGCCGTCGGCAGGAGCGTGAAATTCGCCGGATTCGGGAGCGCTTCAATCAGCAGACCCAACATGTCAACGTCCGGGATCCCCGTCAGCGTGATTTCTTCCGGCAGGCACGGCAACGGCAGTTTATCGATATGATGGCCGTTCTCAATTCGCAACAGCGCGACCGGGTTATCGAGCACATGCGGCCCTACGAACGAATGGCCGGTCGGGGGCGGGGTAATGGCGGTTATGGAAATGGCGGCTACGGAAACAGCCGCTATGGAGATAGCCGCGGATCAGATAATAGACCCTATGGCTATTGATTGAAGAAGGGAGAGTTGGAAACGGCCGGCCAGATTGGGCGGCTGTTTTTTGTTTTCCACTCACCCGTTGATACAACCGCTGGAGCAACATAGCGTTGCGTATTCTGGCATTGTTTTGTAAGTTGGTCGGAAACTCATTTTGCAATCCAGTATGTTAAGCCATCAACGAATCAAGCAAACCGGCGTCTTGCTGGCTGTAGCCGCTACATCGGCTCTAGCACAGCCGTTCGAGACCCCGGCCTCGCTTCAACAACCTAAAATGACCCAGAATCCATTCCTGACGTCGTACACGACACCGCACCAAACGGCGCCGTTCGACAAAATTAAAAATGCGGATTACCTGCCTGCCCTGAAAGATGGACTGGCGCAGGGCCGCAAAGATGTTAATGCCATCGTTACCAATACCGCTGCCCCAACCTTCGAAAACACCATCGTTGCGCTCGAACGCTCAGGTGATTTGCTGGGGAAAGTAACCTCCGTGCTCTTCAATCTGAACGGTGCCGAAACGACGCCCGATCTTCAGAAAATAGTGAAAGAAGCGTCGCCGTTACTGAGTGAATACGGGAACGATATTACGCTGAACGAGAAGCTGTTTGCGCGGGTGAAAGCCGTGTACGACCAACGTGTCAGCCTGAAACTGGATCCCGAAAGTGCGATGCTGCTCGAAAAATCGTACAAACGGTTTGCCCGGAATGGCGCTAACCTGGACGCAAAAGGGAAAGAAACGTTACGGGCTATCGATAAAGAACTGTCGCAGCTATCGCTTCAGTTTGGCGAGAATGTCCTGAACGAAACCAACGAATACACAATGGTCGTGACGGATGAAAAAGACCTTGCTGGCTTACCCGATTTTGCCCGTGATGCCGCCAAAGCAACGGCCAAACAAAAGGGGAAAGAAGGCTGGGTATTCACCCTACAGGCACCAAGTTACGGTCCGTTCATGCAGTATGCCGATAACCGCGAACTGCGCAAAAAACTGTTCATGGCTTATAATGGTCGCGGTTTTCACGGCGACAAAAACGATAACTCGGCCATTATTAACAAGATCGTTGCGCTGCGTTATGAACGGGCTAATTTGCTGGGTTACCAGACCCACGCCGATTTTGTACTGGAAGAAAGCATGGCTGGTTCCAGAAACAAGGTACAAAGTTTCCTGGACGAACTGGTGACATATGCCCGTCCTGCTGCCGAACGGCAACTAGCCGAGCTAACGACCTATGCGAAAGCCCACGGCTTTGCGGAGGATAAACTTCAGTCCTGGGATAACAGCTATTACGCCGAGAAACTAAAAAAGGAAAAGTACGATCTTGACGACGAGACCCTGAAGCCGTATTTCAAACTTGAAAACGTGCTGAACGGTGCCTTTACCGTTGCTAACAAACTGTATGGAGTTACCTTCAAGGAACGCACCGATATTCCGGTCTATAACCCAGAGGTGAAAACTTTCGATGTGTTCGACAGGGATGGCAAGTTTCTGGCTGTTTTTTATGGCGATTATTTTCCGCGGGCCGGTAAGCGCGGTGGTGCCTGGATGAATGATATTCAGGGGCAGAAAATTGAGAACGGCGAGAACATCCGGCCGCATATCATCAACGTCTGCAACTTCACCCGCCCCGTGGTATCGGCCACCGACACCAAGCCTTCATTACTGACGTTCTATGAAGTTACGACGCTTTTCCATGAGTTCGGACACGGTCTGCATGGCATGCTGGCCAACGGAAAATACGAAAGTCTGAGCGGCACGAGCGTTCCCCGCGATTTCGTTGAGCTGCCTTCGCAGGTGATGGAAAACTGGTGTTACGATCCGGAAGCGCTGAAACTCTTCGCTAGGCATTACCAAACGGGAGAAGTGATTCCGAATGAACTGATCGAGAAAATTCGCGCCAGTCAAAATTTCATGGCGGGCATGGCCAATCTGCGTCAGTTGCGTCTGGGTTTGGTCGATATGTATTATCACGGCCAGAAACCCACCGGCGAGACCATTTCTCAAGTTGAGAGCCGGGTCGATTCCGTCGCCAATTTGTTCCCGCATGTTGACGGAATCGCCGTGAGTCCAGCCTTCTCGCATATTTTCGCGGGTGGTTATTCCGCAGGCTACTACAGCTACAAATGGAGCGAAGTGCTTGACGCCGACGCTTTTGAGTTCTTCAAAGAAAAAGGCGGTCTGGACAATAAAGCGGCTGCCGACAGCTTCCGGAAAAACGTACTGGAAAAAGGAGGCAGCGAAAAGCCCATGGAACTCTACAAGAAATTCCGGGGCCGCGAGCCGTCGCCCAAAGCAATGCTGCGTCGGAGCGGATTACTTTTGTAATTTGTATGCACCAATTAAAAACGGGAAGGCCAATACGTGGCCTTCCCGTTTTTCGTATCAGTAGGGTGTCCGTTCGATCCGCGTTACGGTTTAGTTAAACGATTGCCGGAATTCAAGTGGCGACACGTTCGTTTTGCTCTTGAATAATTTATTGAAGGATTGGGGATATTCGAAACCGAGTTGATAGGCAATTTCACTGACCGACAGTGACGTTGTTGTTAAAATCTCTTTTGCTTTGTCAATCAGTTTGTTATGGATATGTTGCTGCGCGCTTTGGCCCGTCAGCTTCCTTAAAAGATCACTCAGGTAAGTGGGGGACACATTCAGTTTCTCCGCCAGATAGTGAACCGTTGGGAGACCCTTTTCCTGTACCTGCTCGTGGTCAAAGTAATCGGACAAGATACCTTCCAGCTTAGTCAGCAAATCATGGCTGGCGTTTTTTCTGGTAATGAACTGCCGGTTATAAAAGCGATTCGCATAGTTGAGTAATAGCTCAATCTGCGATACAATTACATCCTGACTGTAGTGATCGATTGTCGATCGGTATTCTTGCTCGATCTGTTCAATGAGCATCGTCATCATGGCCTCTTCCTTATCCGAAAGATGCAAGGCTTCATTGACGGCGTAGCTGAAATAGCCGTACTCTTTGATGTTTTTGGCTAACGCATACGATTGAATAAAATCGGGATGGACAACCAGCCACCATCCGTTCATGGCCATATCCTCGGGCGTAACCGTGGAGATGACTTGGCCGGGTGAAAAGAAAGTCATTACGCCTTCATCAAAATCATAATAGTTCTGCCCGTATTTTAACTTACCGGTGAAGTTTTTCTTGATGCAGACCGAATAGAAGTTGTAGACAATGCTCTTGATGTGTTCATCAAAATGGCATTTTATATCACTCATGTCGATGACGCTCACCAGCGGGTGCTCCGGTTTAGGTAAGGCCAGCAGACGATGCAGGTCAGAAATTGAAGTGATAACGTAGGGCTGAGTCGGTTCTTTTCTCATCGAATGAACGTAACGTGGACCGTTCGTGCAGTCCACGTTACATAACCAGTTTATTGATCTATTGATTGCATACCTGATTCATCGTATCGATCGCCGGTCGATGTCCCTAACGGAACGATGGCTTCCAGTTGATCGAGTTCTTCGGGTGTTAAGCGGATGCTGGCTGCTGCGATATTCTGTTCGACGTAGTTGACCCGTTTCGTGCCGGGAATCGGCAGTAAGCCCTTAGCGATGACCCAGGCAATGGCTAGCTGGGATGTTGTCACGTCTTTTTCGTTGGCCAAACGGGTCAATTCGTTGACCAGCTCGATGTTCTTGTAAAAGAAGTCACCCTGAAAGCGGGGGATACCCCGTCTGAAATCATTTGCCGGGAAGTCGTCCGGGCTTTTAATGCGATTGTCGCCCGAAATAAATCCTCTGCCCAGGGGCGAGTACGCTACAAAGCCGATACCCAGTTCCTGAAGCGTATCCAGAATGCCAGCCTCTTCAACGCTGCGTTCAAACAGAGAGTACTCGGTTTGAACCGCCGACAATGGATGAATCTGGTGCGCTTTCCGGATGGTGGCCGAAGAAACTTCGGAAAGTCCTATGTATCCCACTTTGCCTTCACTAACCAGGTCTGCCATTGCCCCAACGGTATCTTCGATGGGCGTATTCGGATCCAGGCGATGCAGGTAATACAGGTCGATGTAATCGGTGCCCAGGTTTTTTAGCGAGCGTTCGACGGCTTTCTTTACGTAGTCGGGTTTGCCGTTAAACTGCCAGGTGAGCTGTTCGTTATCATCTATCTCGAAGCCGAACTTGGTGGCAATAAGGTATTTGTCCCGGCTTCCCTTAATGGCTTTCGCAATTAACCGTTCGTTGGCCAGTGGACCATACAAATCGGCGGTATCCAGGAAATTGCCGCCTAATTCCAGAGATCGGTGAATGGTAGCGATGGATTCTGTTTCATCGGCTTTCCCGTAAATATCACTACCGGCAATCTGTGTCATACCCATGCACCCTAAGCCAACGGCGGGCACTACAAGACCCTGTGTTCCTAAATTCGTTTTTAGAAGCGTGTTCATCACTTGTCTTTCCGTTTTTGTTTTGTGGAACAAAGGTCAGGGAGTCCAGATGTGAAACAGTAGCCAAATTACGTATTGTTGTATCCAGATTTGGGGCGCTTGCGCTATGAGCTGCATCGTATGGCCATACTCAGTCAGATGACTCCGTAACGCAAGAAGCCGGACTCATCGTCCGGCTTCTTGCGTTATTTCTCGGCCACTACGGCCAGTTCGTGCGGCTGGGTCTGGTATTTGTAGAGGTATTCGATCAGGTCCGCCACCAAACCTGTCCAGCCGGTTTGGTGGCTGGCCCCCAGCCCCATGCCATTGTCGCCGTTGAAATATTCGTAGAAGAGATACAAGCCCTGGAAGTTGGGGTCATCCTGCATTTTCTTGTCGGCGCCGTAGGCCGCTACCCGCCCCGATTCGTCGCGCCGGAAGATGTTCAGGAGCCGTTCGATAACGAGTAAGGTCGCTTGCTTGACACTCATTACGTGGCCGGAGTTCGTGGGGTACTCAATCTCGAAGTCGTCGCCGTAGTACTGGTAGAACTTCAGAAGGGAGTCGATGAGCAGAAAATTGACCGGAAACCAGATCGGTCCGCGCCAGTTCGAATTTCCACCGAACATGCTCATCTCCGACTCGGCCGCTACATAACGAACCTGGAAGATTTCGCTGTTCAGCTCAAACTGATACGGCATTTTTTCGTGGTATTTCGACAACGCACGAATGCCATAGTCAGACAGGAATTCCGTTTCGTCGAACATCCGTTTCAGGATCATTTTCATTCGGTGCCCGCGCAGCAGGCTCAGCAGGTGGGTTTCGCCCTTGCCCGGCTCATGCCAGCGCGACACCAGCGAGGCCAGATCGGGGCGGTTTGTGAGCACCCATTCTACCCGGCGTTTGAAATCCGGCAACTGCGACAGCAGCGATTCATCCAGAATTTCGACCGCGAACAGGGGAATCAGCCCAACCATCGAGCGAATTTTCAGCAACCGCGCATTGTGGTCGGGCATGTGCAGCACATCATAATAGAACTGATCAACTTCGTCCCACAGACTGATGTTCTGCTTCCCGAGGTTGTTCATGGCCGAGGCAATGTGCAGGAAGTGCTCGAAAAACTTACTGGCCATATCCTGGTAGGAAGGACGGGTCAACGAAATTTCGCACGCAATCCGCAGCATGTTCAGGGTGTACATGGCCATCCAGCCGGTGCCATCGGCCTGTTCGATACGCCCGCCCATGGGCAGAGGCTGGCTCCGGTCGAATACCCCAATATTATCCAGGCCCAGGAAGCCACCGCCAAAGATGTTGTTGCCCGATACGTCTTTCCGGTTGACCCACCACGTAAAGTTCAGCAGCAGCTTGTGAAAAACCCGTTCCAGAAAGTTTACGTCGCCGACGCCGTTCTGCTCCTTGTCGATTTCATACACTTTCCAGGTTGCCCAGGCATGAACGGGTGGGTTTACATCGCTGAAGTTCCACTCATAAGCCGGAATCTGGCCATTCGGGTGCATGTAATATTCGCGCAGGATAACCGCCAGCTGCCGCTTGGCAAAGTGGGGGTCGAGCCGGGCAAGTGTCAGGGTATGGAAGGCCAGATCCCAGGCCGCAAACCAGGGGTATTCCCACTTGTCGGGCATGGACAGGATGTTGGCCGTGTACATATGCCGCCAGTTTTCATTCCGCGCATAAACGCGTCCCTGAAACGGAACGGGCATTTTCGGGTCTCCCTTCAGCCATTCGTTGACATTATAATAGTAGAACTGCTTGCTCCAAAGCATGCCGGCGTAGGCCTGCCGCTGAATGGCCAGCAATTCGGGATCGGTAACGTTTTTTTGTAAATCGGCATAAAACGCATCCGCTTCATCGATTCGTTTGGTCCAGATGTCATTGAAGTCCGTGAAGGGCTGGGCCAGGGTCGTCTGATCGCTGAACCGCAACCGGATACTGACACTTTTGCCAGCGGGTACGTTGCGGGTATATTGTGCCGAGGCTTTGGTGCCGATCTGGTTTGGATTGATAAATGACTTTTTGCCACCCGACACAATATAGTTATTGATGCCGTCTTTGGTGTACTTCGACCCGTTCGGCCGACCATACAAGCGCTCGGAATTGGTGTCGTTGTCGCAGAAAAGTAAGGCGTCGGCCTCTTCGCAGTAGAGCTTATATTTTCCTAACTGCTTGTGATTTACCTCGATCTGGTTGTTGGCAATGCCATGCAGCATAGGCCGCGCATTGTACTGCTCGTAGCCCCACGACCAGGTATTGCGAAACCAGATGGTGGGCAGTAAGGTGAGGGGGGCATCAACGGCTGAGCGATTATGCGCTGTAATTTTTACCAGCCAGTCGTTCTGGGTGTCTTTCGCGTATTCGATGAATATGTCGAAATATTCATCCTTTTCAAAAATGCCGGTGTCCGTCAGTTCAAATTCCGGTTCCTGCCGCCCTCTTCGTGTCGATTCGATGACCAGGCGATTGTAAGGGAACTCCTGCTGCGGATACTTGTACAGCATTTTCATGTACGAGTGCGTAGGGGTGCTATCCAGATAATAGTACAGTTCCTTGACATCTTCGCCATGATTCCCTTCGGGGCCGTTCAGGCCGAAGAGCCGCTCTTTGAGAATGTTGTCCTTGTGGTTCCAGAAAGCCAGCGCAAAGCAAATGTGCCCTTTGTTGTCCGAAATACCGCCAATGCCTTCTTCGCCCCAGCGGTAGGCGCGGGAGCGGGCCATGTCATGGCTGACGAAATTCCAGGCATCCCCATAAGGGCTATAATCTTCCCGGACGGTGCCCCAGGCACGATCGGACAGATAAGGCCCCCATTTTTTCCAGCCTTTATTGTCGGCTCGTTCGTAGATACGTTCGCGTTCAGCAGTAGGCATATAAGTCAGTAAATATCAACTCGCGCGGTGAGTGTAGTGATGAATGGAATGGTCAACGCAATCAAAGATAGTAGGCCCGCTGCGTATACCGGAAAAAATCTTTTGTATTTGGTCTTTTTCGTAGGCTAATTCTTTTGCTGAATTATACCTGAACAACTAAAAACTTCGGCCAATGTTGTGACGATCTCAAAGAAGGTTAACGGTTGCGAAACCGGGTAGGGTATTTCCGGGAGCCGAGGCAATTTAACCGTACAGGTAATCCGTATAATGCCGTTTTTTGTATCATGAATGCACAGCCTAATAATCCGCTGCACGGAAAAACGCTTGAAATGATCCTAACCGAATTGGTGGCCCACTATGGTTGGGCAACGTTGGGTCAGAAGATCAGGATCAATTGTTTTACGAGTAACCCCAGCATCAAGTCGAGCCTGACGTTCCTGCGTAAAACAGACTGGGCACGCAAACAGGTGGAAGAACTCTATTTGCAGTTGAAATCGTAAATAAGTAACCCCAAAAATTTTAACCACGGAGGCACAGAGAACACAGAGATTAGGCAACCAAAAACCTCTGTGTTCTCTGTGCCTCCGTGGTTAAAATCTAGTTCTGTTCCATTAGTCGGCGATCAATTTAAGAATGTCGGCCAGAACGGCATCGGTCTGGCTGGGTCGTTTGGCATTGGCGTCGATGACCTGGCCATTTTTATTGATCAGGATGTAGCGCGGTATACTCTGAATGCCGAAGTACTGCACCGTACGCGACTTCCAGCCGCCCTTCGACAAACCCTGCTCGCCTGCCAGCTGCAGGCTGGCCAGAGCCTTTTTCCACGCATCTTCTGTATCGTCGATAGACAGGTAAAGAAATACGGTTTGTTCTTTCTGCTTTTTGGTCAGGCGTTCCTGAAGTTGCTTCGAGAACGGAAATTCGGCCCGACAGGGACCGCACCAACTGGCCCACACGTCGAGGTAAACGACTTTTCCTTTAAACTCATCGAGAGTCACCAATTCTCCTTTTTCATTTGTAAAGGAAAATGCGTTGGGGTCTATCGCTTTCTTTTTGGCTGCCACTACGACAGGCTCGTCTTTTCGGGCCATCACGTCACCGCAACGGGCTTTCGCAACGGCAACATAACCCGTAGCGTTTGGCGTTTTACTAAGCCAATCGAACACGGTACGGGCGGACGAAGGAGTTACCCGTTCACAGTTTTCGACCAACAGCCGCGCCAGTGCATATTGATAAACGTTGCCCGTCAGGTGCTGGCGCGCAACGGTGGCTTTGTTGATCAGGCTGTTTTGAATGTCAGTCGGGCCGTATTTTGCGAAATTCCGGGCTTTAGAATTAATATACGTGACGTAGAAAAATAGGAAATTCTGGTAGGGCTCGGCGGGAAGGGCCGTTTCGTCGTTCACGGGTAGGTTGGCTAACTCCTCGACCATGACCGAGGGAAGCGACATCACGTTGGGCTGAGCCGCCTGGCTGTCTCCCCGAAGGATCGGATAAGCCAGTAATAGATGCCAGTAGTTCCAGCGGATACAGGCGTCGACGTATTGGCGAAAAGGTTTCGAAAACTGATCGGCCTGGGGATAGCTTTTATAAAAAGTAGACTGGGCTTTGCGCGCGTCGAAAAGGCTCATTTCCCACGCATCCAAACCGGTGGTCTTGAGCTTGGCGTACTGACTGGCCGCGTCAAAATCAGGTTTAAATTTCGTGGTGAAGTCCGCCAGAAAGGCTTTCTCGGATGCTGCCGTAGCTAAAACCTCGGGTTTAGGTCCTTGATAAATGGTTTGGGCAAACCCCTTTCCAAAGCCTAACAACCATAGAATGAGGGCAACGCGACACAGATGCATAAGCATATAGCTAAAGAAAGTGGTAAAGTACTGTTTGCCCGGTAGTAGGGCAAACATCATTCCAATTCTGCATCACTTTTTCACGGCCGCCAGTACCCGCTTGATCAGTTCGTTGGGGCTGCCGTTATGCCAGCGCCAGACAATCACGATGTCGTGTTCCGGGTCGATCCAAATCGTGTTCGAGCCTGCGCCGATAGCTGCGTAACTGCTTGTGGGCGCATCGGGCCAGGCTTTCTTTCCGGTAGAGCTGGTGCCGGTATTCAGCCACCACAGGTAACCATAGTCGGGGCCAACCGGGCTGGGTGTGGTGGCCTGCTTCACCCAGTCGGCAGAAACAATCTGGCGGTTTTCCCAGCGACCCTGGCGCAGAAAAAGATACCCGAAACGGGCTTCGTCACGGGCGTTGATGCGCAGGCCACCACCCCAGCGCGTACCCCCACTCACCGATGGCATCGACTTACCGTCAATATCGGCCACTGCGTTGGGGTACGGAATATACTGCCAGCTATCCGACGCACCGATTGGGTTCATGATCTCGTCGCGGACAACCTCGGGCAGTGGCTTTTTCCATAGCCGCAGCAGCGATAGGGCCATTCGGTTGATACGGACGTCATTGTATTCGTAATACGTGCCGGGCTTCTGAAGCGTACGCGGTTTACGTTCGCCTTTCCCAAACGCTTCTTTACCAATGAAATCACTGTTTTTACCCCAAAGCGATCCTTCCCACTCGCTGGTTTGCTGAAGATGATTTTCCCAGGTAATGCCTTTATTTTGCGCCGATTCATAGCCGCCATCGTGAATCAGGTTGGCTACCGGATCGTGCACATTAGGAATCATGCCCCGCTCGATGGTGATGCCTGCAACCGTCGACAAAACACTTTTGGCGACGCTGTAGGTAGGGTCCGGGCGTTGGGTGTCGCCCCACTCGGCCACGATGTACCCATGCCGCAAGACAATGCCGTTGGTAGCCGCCCGGCTGGTTGGCATGGGGCCAAGGAGTTTACCGAATATCGCTTCCTGGGTCGAGAAGTCGGGGGCCATCTGGGTTGTTTCCTGCGTTTTGGCGAAGGCGACAGCCTCACCGAGTAAGGCTTTGTCCATGCCTGCTTTTTCGGGAGCAAGGTGAGCCCAGTTATCGCCTTTCGGCGGATAATAGGTGCTTGAGGTAGCTAGTTGCCGGTGGCAGGCTGTCAGCGTAACTAGCGTAAACAGCGTTAATCGAATCCAGATTGGTAATGCGCTTCGTTTCATTGTTACAGAGGTAGTCAGGTTGTCATGCATCGCTGATTCTCCATACCCATAGAAACGAACCAGCAATCGACCGACGAAGGTAATTCGCCGATTTTGGTTTCGCTCGATTCGGACGGCTTTTATTCCTGTCAATACGGCCAGATAAGAAACGGCCTTATGCGTACGTAGTGAACTCACAAACGGTTACTCCATGCCCAGCCTAAATCTTTGACGGGGCCAGTCCGTACGTTTTTTTGAAAGCAAACGAAAAGTGGGAGAGGTCTTCGAAGCCAAGCTCCAGATACACATCGGAGGGGGCCTTGCCTTTTTCTTTAATAAGGTAATGTGCTTCCTGAAGTCGGCGCTGCTGGAGCCATCGGCTGGGCGTCATGTGAAAAATCTTTTCAAAATCCCGTTTGAATGTGGCCAGGCTTCGACCGGTCAAATAAGCGAATCGCTTCAGTTCCACGTTGAAATGGAAGTTTTTATTCATGAAGCTTTCCAGATCCAGCTTACCCGGTTCCGAAAAGTCGAACAGACTATTTTTTAAATCCGGATTTGCCTGGAGCAGAATCAGAATCGCTTCGTTCAGTTTCAGGGTCTGGATATTTTCATTAATGGACTGGCCGGCCTGTAAATAAGGCAACAGGGAGTCCATGTAGCTCTTGTAGAGCGCATGCGGTGTCAGCCTCAGGATTGAATTCCCGACCTGATGCGGCTCTGCTGTATAACCGTATTCCAGACTGAATTTACGCAACGTTTCCTGATCCAGGTAGATGGATAGCGTCTTGTACTCTCCGTTCGCGGGGGGCTGCTTGACGAATTTAATCAGATGGTTGCGTCGGCTGAATAGAAAATCGCCTTCGTTGAACGTATACGCCTGCTGGCCATCGTTTACGACAAGCGTACCGGAAATCTGGTAACTAAAGACGTGTTCAGACACGAATTGTTCGCCCTCGCGGGTTCGGGTGTAATAGCAGGAATAAACTATTTTGGGTAACCGGTTGATTTCCTTCAGCTCAGGCATGGTCAGTGAGTTAAGTTAATGGGTAAACAGCAGGGTTGCCCGAATTCGTTACAACCCTGCTGATTGAGCGTCAATCGCCTGCTTTGTTTGTGCGCAGGCAGCTTACCGTTTGAACATCGACTGGCCTTGTTCCGTATCCAGAAAGTTAACGGCATCCTGATGGTCGGTCGAGAGGCTTACCGACTCCCATGTCTCCAGCTCCGCTTTTCTGGCGGCATCGGCCTGTTTCAGGATGGCTACCGCTTCACTGCCCAGGATCAGATGCACGGGTGGTTCAGGATGCTCAACCAGGTTGATCATGGCAATGGCAGCCTTGGCGGGGTCGCCCATGGGAACAAACATACCCCCTTTAAAGTAATTAACCCGTTGATCCACGGTGCTTTCGTAACCTTCAACGGGCTCTGCATACGTCATGGAGTCTCCAGCCCAGTCGGTTCGAAAGCCGCCCGGCTCTACACTGGTTACGTGGATGCCAAGGGGGGCCACTTCGCTGGCAAGGGCTTCCGTAAAACCACCCAGCCCAAATTTGGCGGCCTGATACATGGTCAGGCCTGCGTTGCCAACCCGACCGCCCACGGAACTGATTTGCAGAATATGCCCGGAGCGTTGTCGGCGCATGATCGGCAGAACAGCGCGGGTTATGTCAATGGGCGCGTAGAGATTCGTTTCCAACTGACTGCGAACCTGTTCGTCGGTGAAGGCTTCGGCAGCTCCGATGATGCCAAAACCGGCATTGTTGACCAAGACATCAATTCGCCCGAAACGCGCTATGGTCTGCTCAACGGCCGCGCGGATTTGTGCTTTGTCGGTCACATTCAGTTGGATGGGTAAAATCTGATTCGGGTACTTTTCAGCGAGAGCCGCCAGTTGATTCGGGTTGCGGGCCGTTGCGGCTACGTTGTCGCCTTTTGCCAGTACCGCTTCGGTTAAACTGCGGCCTAGGCCGCGCGAGCTTCCGGTAATAAACCAAACATTTGTCATTTTACTGTGCTTTTTGTTTTGACAAAGGTCGGCTCAGGTTATCCCGCCAACTTTGTTGAAACGCTCAAAGTTGGTTTGTTGAAACGTTCATGCCGTAGGTCAAAATCGTACCTTTCAGGGATGGGGTCAGGACGGGTAGTCGTCGAAAGCCGAGAAAAGCGGATAAATCGTGTCGCCATTAACCAAGCCACCCGGACCGTGGGTCTGGTAATAAGTAACAGATGAAACCCCGGCTTTTGCCAGGGCTATAAGGCTCTGACGCGTCCATTCGGCCCCAAACTGAGTGGTTTGGCGAGGGTCGGCGGGGGCATCCAGACGTTCTGTGGCGGCTCCGGCCAGGGTTGTGTAGCGGGGACGTAAGGTGACGGGTGAAACATGAATCGGCTTGTTTCCGCTGAACAACCGGGTCGAAAACACCGTTTCGGACTGTCCGGCGATGTTTTCGGTCATCGTCAGATCGTCGTATGCATGAACCTGCGGATTGATCGAATAAGATACAAAATCGACCAGGCTGAAATCAAACCGATGCCGGTTCAGTTCGGCGAAATTGTCGTCGGTACCGCCACCAATCAAGACGCCGGGCCAATCCGTCCGTACCGTCCGTACGACCCGTTGTAAAAGTTGATCGGAAGTTGTCAAGGTCGCTGCGTCGAAGAGGAGCATGGCGCGGACGGGTACGGTCTGTCTTGGCAGAAAAGCGCGTAATTGTGCAAGCTCAGCCGATGGGTCGTTGCCAAAAAACACGGCCAGTTCAAGCGGAATCGTAAGCTGCCGGGCATCCGCTACGGCGTTTGTCAGGCGTTCCTGCCAGTCGGGAAGGCTAAAGAACACATCGGTGCGCAGATGCGCCAGGTGTAAACGCCGAAGTAAAGCCGCTTCGGTAGGGGTCAGGGGTGGACCACCCGCCCATTGGCCCACGCCAATACGCAACTGATCCGGTTGCGGTGCCGCGATGGACGGATCTGGTTTCGTCGTGGGTGAAGCGGTTAGCTGGTTCGATAACGCCTGTGTCGATGGCCTGAATACCACGCGCTGACGAACCTCGTCTTCAGCCTGAACCGTGACCGGAAACGGCTGGGTAAGCGGAGTCGAATACGTTTTAAACGAAGCGTCGGTCCAGTTGCGCTGATCCTCCGTTTCAAACACATCGCCCGAGAAATCCAACTGCCAGACACTGCCGGAAGCGGGTTGCCAGCGCATCGTCTTGAGGTTCAGGAACGGCTGATGGGGGCTGATCGTCGTGGGGAAATGCCCGCTGGTTATCGCTCCGTCGGGGGCGGTCAGTTCCGCCGGTTGCCCTAAGACACCCTCGATCGGGTGCAGCACGCAGAGGCCAATCCGGTTTCGCTGAAACGTAGTAAGAGCTTTCCCGTAAAAATCGACCGATATAACGCCCTGTCTGTTGCCCTGGATGTCGACACGCCCCGCCATCTGGATGGTCGGGTCGTTCGTCTGCCAGTTATACTGGATGTGGAAGAAATCGGCCTGCTGATCAATCACTTCATCTGTAATGGTTAGCGCGGCTGTGAGCCAGTTATGATCCCGAATGGCAAAATAGATCATCCGAATAATTTCGCTATCGCCCTGCGTTAAGTAGCGTAGAAAACCGTTTTCGTAGCGGACGCGGATGGGGCCGGATTGCAGAAAGAGGGGCATGGGTAATTAAGGCGGGTTTTTTGGTTTATAGGGTACAACGGGCAGAAAAGTATACCGACGGCCCGTTGTACCCGCAACTAAAACAATTTCCCATGAAAAAACTCATGATGCTGACCGGATTGCTGTTTGTGCAGAGCTTCGTTATGGCACAGCAACCGTTTACCAATGGACGACTGAAGGTGTCAGCCAATAAGCGTTATCTGGTTCATCAGAATGGGACTCCCTTTTTCTGGCTGGGCGATACAGCCTGGGAACTGTTTCACCGGCTCAACCGCGAAGAGGCCGACCAATACCTTAAACGCCGGGCAGAACAGGGTTTTACAGTGGTGCAGGCAGTAGCACTGGCCGAGTTCGATGGCCTTAAAGAACCCAATCCTTACGGCGATACGCCCTTGCTCAACAACGACCCGACCACTCCCAATGAAGCCTATTTTAAGCACGTCGATTTCATTATCGATAAAGCGGCCCAGTACGGCATCGTAATTGGTTTTCTGCCGACCTGGGGGGATAAAATTTTTAAAAGTACCTGGGGCCAGGGTCCCGAAATCTTTACCGTCGCCAATGCCAACGCCTATGGTCGGTACGTCGGTAACCGGTATAAAAACCGCGAGAATATTGTCTGGATTCTGGGTGGTGACCGTAACCCGCGCGAAGGATCACAGGATCTGGCCATTTGGCGGGCTATGGCTGCCGGTATCGAGGAGGGCGTTGGGGGAGCCGATAAGGCACTGATGACGTACCATCCGCAGCCTAACGGACAGGAGGGCGGGGCGTCGAAATGGTTTCAGGCCGACGACTGGTTCGACTTCAACATGCACCAGAATGGGCATTGTCGCTTTACACCCATATACGACAACATCAGCGTGTCCTACAATCGCCAACCCACCCGACCAACGATAGATGCCGAGCCGATTTACGAGGACCATCCCGTCTGTTTCAACGCCAACGATTTGGGTACGTCCAACGCCTACGATGTACGGCTATACGCTTATCTGGACCTGTTTGCGGGGGCGCACGGACATACCTACGGTTGCCATGACATCTGGCAGATGTATAGTGCCAAACGCCCATCCGTCAACGGGCCCCATTTCTTTTGGCAGGAAGCGATGGAGCTTCCGGGGGCCGCTCAGATGGCGCATGTGCGCCATCTGATGACGGCCCGCCCGCTACTCGACCGGGTTCCTGATCAGTCGCTCATTGTTGAAAATAACCTGAGTTCTGCCGAACGCATTCAGGCTACCCGCGGAACCGATTACGCCTTTGTGTATGCCGCAACGGGCAAACCATTCACCGTAAATGCGGGTAAGATTGCCGGAAAACGTTTAACCGCCACCTGGTTCGACCCGCGAACGGGTAAAACCCAGTCCGCGGGTCATTTTGAGAACCTGAAACCACAACAGTTTAAGCCCCCCACGCAAGGGTATGGGCAGGACTGGGTGCTGGTGCTCGATGATGATGCGAAGAATTACCCTCGTTTATGAGTTAATCCTCGTTCGTGAAGCGGTTGGGGTGCAGGCATTTTGACCAATAGTCGATGATGGCCTGTAGTTGCATGCGTATCTCGCTGATGCTATCCATTTTTTCGAAAAAACCCTGGATAGTCAGATCGTACGCTTCCTCAACCATATGCTTGTAAACGGGATGGGTAAAGAATATGAAGGGAATGGCTCGCTTTTTTAGCTGCGTGTCGGTTTCGATCTGTCGGCGTAATTCCAGTCCACCCATTCCCGCTAAATTAACTTCGGAAATAATCAGAAAGGGCCGTTGGTCGGTCGTTTTGAGGTAATCAATCGCCTGCTGTCCATTATTGAAAAATAAAATGGGGCTCAACGGGGCAATTTCTTCTAAAATAGGCTTGAGGATAAGCTGGTCATCTTCATCGTCATCAATAAAGACGATCGGGCCATTTACTTCCATTGTGTTTATTTTGGTGGTAGCCTGAATGTTGTGTACGTACACAACCAGAATTGTTATTGAAAAAGCTAGTTAAGTTTATCCAGCGGACGTCAAATAGCCTCGGATGCCCACACGGACAGCTACCTTCATCGTTTATGTAAAACAGAACTTAGTAAACTATTTTTCACGCAGAAGGTTGGCTTAGTAGCGAATTTCATTTGTCGGCGTATACATGGATGTGTCTATCCGCCGACGAGTGGTTTAGCCCTCTAATCCTGGTCTGGCCGATGAACCCTTATAAACTTACCGATTGGCAACGCATTCTATTTGGTGAGTTACCCCCTCTGTTTTTGCTGGAAGTGCTGGGCCGATCGCTGGTCATGTTTTGTGTTATTTTTCTGGCGTTGCGGGCAACCGGAAAGCGTACTGTCCGACAGCTATCAGTTATTGAGCTCGTGCTGATCATTGGTCTTGGCTCGGCGGCTGGCGACCCCATGTTTTACGATGACGTTGGTCTGCTGCCTGCCTTAGCGGTCTTTCTGATCATCATCTTAAGCTATCGATTTTTAGCGAAACTGGCCGCAAAGTCGGTTAAGCTCTCCGACTGGGTAGAAGGAAAAGCCGTGCTCATCATTGACGAAGGGGTATTTGCCATCGACGAGTTTGCGAAAGAAGATTTGGGGCAGGATGAGTTTTTTATGGAGCTTCGTTCGGCCGGGGTCGAGCATCTAGGCCAGTTGCGAAGAGCGTACGTAGAAAGCAGCGGCAACGTCAGTCTCTACTACTACGAAGATGCGGACGTAAAGCCAGGGTTGCCCATTCTGCCCGAGTTGTTTGCCAAACGATCAACAAAAATTGATCAGTCAGGTGAATATAGTTGTAGTTTTTGCGGACATGTAGGGGCATTAAGTACCCATGCGGTCAACCAGATTTGTCCCCGTTGTAAACGCAACGAATGGGTAAGAGCCTTGCAATCCCGACGAGTAACCTGATTGGGCTACGGGTCAGGTTTATTTCCTGACCTGGTTCAAGTGCCTACGCTCATAATTCCCGTAAAACTACCGTGTTGACACCAACAATATAGTTCGGATGAAGCTTATAGACTATAGCAGGCCGTTTACGCAGTGAACCAGATACAAACGCCTGTTTGACTTATGGCAAAAACAGGAGGAGATCTTTTAATTGAACGATTAATCGAGTGGGGCGTCGATACTATTTTTGGGTTGCCCGGCGATGGCATAAACGGACTCTTTGAGTCGCTGCGTACGCATCAGGATCAGATTCGGTTTATTCAGGTTCGCCATGAAGAAGCCGCTGCGTTTATGGCGGCAGGGTATGCTAAATTCACCGGTAAGCTGGGGGTTTGTATGGCTACTTCCGGCTGTGGTGGTCTCCATCTACTGAACGGGCTGTACGACGCTAAATACGATGGTCAGCCGGTTTTGGCCATTACGGGCCATACATACCACGATATCAGTGGCTCTATGTACCAGCAGGATGTCGATCTGACGAAAGTATTTCTGGACCTGGCTCCGTACAATGAGCGCATTATGGGCCCTGACCACGTAGTTAATGCGGTCGATCAGGCGATCCGTACGGCACTTGGCCAGCGCACGGTATCGCACATATCCTTTCCAAAAGACTTCCAGGACTGGACCGCTGGCGATGACACGCGAACGATGCCCAACGTTAAGGGGCATACGGATGTACTACGCGTAAGTACCGATATTGCCCCCGCCATCGATCAGCTAAAACGGGCTGCCGACCTGATCAACGCTGGCCGTAAAGTTGTTGTTTTTGCGGGCCGCGGTGCCCTTCATGCCCGCGACGAGGTCATCCAACTGGCTGAAGCAGTAGGGGGTCCCATTCTAAAAGCCCTGCTGGGAAAGGGCGTCGTTCCCGACGATAATCCGTATACTACCGGAGGGTTAGGGCTGTTGGGCACGGCTCCTTCGCAGGATGCGATGGAAGAGTGCGATACGCTCGTCATGGTTGGCACCCACTTCCCTTATCTGGAATATTACCCGAAACCCGGACAGGCCAAGACCATTCAAATTGACCTCGATCCGACGCACATCGGGTTGCGCACACCGGTCGATGTGGGCCTGATCGGCGATACAAAAACGGTTCTACAGGCCTTACTTCCCCTCCTTGATCGCAAGGAGGATCGTAGTTTTCTGGAGAAAGCACAGGAACGAATGACTTTCTGGCGCGAGCTGATGACCGAGCGGGGTACGCAGGGCGCTATACCCATGAAGCCACAAGTGGTGCCGCATGTGTTGAGTCCGTTGCTGAACGATGACGCCATCGTCACCTGCGACTGTGGTAATAACACAACCTGGGCCGCCCGCCATATTCAGATGCGGGGCACCATGCAGTTTTCGACATCGGGTTTGCTGGCGACCATGGGGTCGGGCTTGCCCTACGCCATTGCCGCTTCAGTAGCTTATCCGGGTCGGCAGGTGGTTGCGCTTGTGGGCGATGGTGGCTTTACCATGCTGATGGGCGAAATGGCGACGGCCGTCAAGTATAAGTTGCCGATCAAAGTATTCATCTTCCATAATAATTCCTACGGGCAGATAAAATGGGAACAGATCGTGCTGGAAGGAAATCCGGAGTTCGGGGTTGATATTCAGTCAATCGACTTCGCTGCCTACGCGCAGGCCTGTGGTGCCACGGGGTTTACGATTGATGATCCGAAGAATGCAGACGACATCATTCGCCGGGCGCTGGCGCACGATGGTCCCGTCATTGTGGATGCGATCGTTGACCAAAACGAGCCGCCCATGCCGGGCAAAATCACCACCGATCAGGCCATCGAGTTGACGAAAGCCCTGGTTCGGGGCGAACGTGACAGTGGCGACATTATCAAAAATATCATCGGTAATCAACTCCGCGAAGCCGTGGCGACCAAGGGCCGTAGTTTGCTGACCGTATTGCCGGGGGTTGGTAAATGAGTAACTTGCCGCTTAAGCGATCTCTAAGGAGTTTCTAAGAATTGATTAAGCCTTTTTTAAGCTGAAAACCGGTTTTTTGAGCTCTTCTCAACGACCGACTAAATGCTCGTGATTATGCCTGATTCCTTTTTTGGGGCACCCAAGATTCCGATTGAACAACTCTGGACGGTAGAACAGGGCGCTCCTAATCTCATTTTGTGGGCTGTGCCCGCCATGGTCATTCTAACGGCCATCGAGATGATTGTTACTTATATTCAGGAAAAACCCTACTATGATAAATGGGAAACGGTTGGCTCCGTGTTGGTTGGGCTGGGGTCGCTGGTCGTCGGGGCAGGTGTAAAGCTAGGTTTACTGTATGGTGTTGTGTGGCTATACAATCTGTTGCCCTGGCGGATGGAACTACAGTGGTGGACGATGATTCCGTGCTACTTGATCTTCGATTTTTGTAGTTACTGGGCTCACCGGGTTTCGCACGGACAGCGTTTCTGGTGGGCAACGCACGTGGTTCATCATTCGGGTGAGCATTATAACCTGAGCGTTTCGTTTCGGCTAAGCTGGATCCAGAATCTGAAGACTGTCTTTTTTGTGCCGGTGGCGTTAATGGGCTTTCATCCGATTGTTTTCTTTACCGTTAGCCAGTTGGCGGTGCTTTTCCAGTTCTGGGTGCACACAGAGTACATTAAAAAGATGCCCCGCTGGGTCGAATTTATATTTGCCACTCCTTCCAATCACCGTGTTCATCATGGTTCGCAGGAGAAGTACATCGATAAAAACTTTGGGGCGACGTTTATTTTTTGGGATCGCCTATTCGATACCTACCAGCCTGAAGAAGAGCGCCCCATTTACGGAATTACGACCAATATCGATCAGAAAGCCAACCCGTTTCATATTAATTTCCACGAGTTGTCCGACATTATCCATGACGTAAGAAAGGCGAAAGGATTACGGAGTAAGTGGTTTTACGCCTTTGGGAGCCCGATAAAAGTAGCTCAGCAAAAGCAACGGATGGCTGAGCGCCGTATTGAGGAAGCAGAAACGGTTTCCTAGTCCAATCAGTACATTCGCAATTAAAGTTAATCGTGTGAACGAAATGGGTCTGATGGGTGCAGGCAACTTGCCTGCACCCATCAGACCCATTTCGTTTGGTATCCTTACTTTATTCGTCGATGATCGACTTGACCACCTGCAACGGAACACGCACCCAGTCGGGTCGATGAGCCAGCTCGTAGGCGAGACTGGGAATCGTTTTCTCTAATAGATACGTTTCGATCATCATTTGCTGTTCGGCGGGATCCGCCGGAACAAATGAACTTCCCTGAACCGTCTCCAGATAAGATTTGATGAAAAATCCCCTCATGTAATGCGCCCACAGCGCAGCGTATGGCAGCAACCGTAACGTTGTATCGCCCTCCGGCACCTGGTTGTTATTCAGGAAGCCCTCATACGTTACGTAATAAAAGGAATGAATCATGCTGGCTACATCCCGCAGCGGTGACCGTTTCAGTCGTCGTTCGCTGTAACTGCGGGCAGGATCGCCACCGAAATCCTGGATGGCAATGTCTTTGCCGGTAACCACGATTTTCTCCAGTTTCAGATCACCATGAATGCGGATTTTGGTCGTATCCAGCTTTTTGGTGTAGATCCGCCGGAGGGTCGTCAGCACCTTCTCCTTTTGGCTCAGGAGTTGCTCCACATCCTGTCTGACCTCGTCGGGGAGGGATTTTAAGGTACTTTTGGTGTGTTGGAAACTTTCCCGAACCAGCGACTGCATGCCCGAGAATAGAGAGCGCTGGTAGTGCAGGGAGAAGTCTTCCGGGGCAAAATCTTTCACCGATTTGCTGGACGCCAGCGCCTGGTGCATCTGCCCAATCCGAATGCCTAATAGGCGTGCCTGCTCGGCTGCCCGCTGCCCGATCAGCTCCCGCGTTTCAAACGGCAAGTCGTCGAAGGCGATCGGTTGCGTCAAAGTACCCCTGGGTGCGTCCAGCGCCATATCAAGCTGCTCTTTATCCCGCGCCAGAATTCGCTCAATGAAGTTATTGATCCGTTCCAGCACATACCCTTTGCCGTCGCCGTGATTGTCGACCATTTCCTGCATGGTTCCGAGCATAATCGGGTTATCGGGCGTTGTTATCTCGACAGAGCCGGAGAAGGCCGGGACAAATTTGAACTGGGCCGTCTCGGACAGGAACCGTATCATCTCGGTATCGGGGTTGACCAGCACATCCAGCTTGCGGTATAGCTTCAGGACAAATCTGTAGTCGTAGCTGATCGACGCATAACCGGGACCATTCGGGATCAGTTTTGATTTGATTTCCGGATGCTCCAGCACGTAGGTGTCCAGCGCCGGTACGCTTTGAAACTGAAGACCAGCTTTGCCCGAACGTTTCTGCGTCATGTTCTGAAGAAAAGCCTGCTGCACCTCCGTGAGGTACAGGCCATCGCACAAAAGCCCTGACTCATCACCCATATCCAGCTTCGCCATGACGGAATCAGGACAGCTTTCGCTTAGTTTGGCTGCGACCGTGTCGGTGGCGAAAGCAACCACCAATTGGTATAATTCGGGCAAACCCCGCTCGTAGCTGACCTCAATCAGCAGCACATACGCTGATCCATTCGGTAGCGCGAGGGGCGCGTGATTCGTGATGGTTATCTCGTGCAGCGTCTGGTCCTTGCCATTAAACCAGTCTGTTTTGGGTAAATAATCCGGCAGTACGACCGTTTCCAGCGTTTGGCGGGTACGGCTGTTCAGTAACTCAGGCCAACTCTTCACCCGAACCGAGGGTAGCGTAGCCGAGTCAATGGCTTCGGTCCGCTGTTTCTCCAGCGCAAACCATTGATAATCATGGGAAGCCAGGGTAAAGAAATAAGATTCGTTCTCCGGTACGGGCGGGAACGCGTTTTTGCTGAATACCTCGACCGGCACGTATCCTTTGAATCCTTTTAGCTCTATTTCGGCCGGCTGGGCGTACTTGGATAAGTTGATGACGATCAGCAGCGTTTCGTTTTCGTACGACCGGGTAAAGGCCAGCACTTTTGGGTTTTCAACGGTCAGAAAAGCCAGATCGCCCCGCCCAAATGCCTTGTACATTTTTCGCAGGTTGATCATCCGCTTCATGAACCAGAACAGCGAAGACGTGTTGCGTCGCTGGGTTTCGACATTCACGGATTCGTAATGGTACTCTGGGTCAAGAACAGTTGGTAAATAGAGTTTTTGGGGGTTGGTGCTCGAGAAGCCCGCGTTCCGATCGGGTGACCACTGCATGGGTGTACGAACTCCATCCCGATCGCCCAGGTAAACGTTATCGCCCATCCCGATTTCGTCGCCATAATAAATGACGGGCGTACCGGGCAGCGAAAACAGCAGACTATTGAGCAGTTCTACTTTCTTGCGGTTGTTGCCCATGAGCGGAGCCAGGCGGTGCCGAATGCCGAGGTTGATTTTAGCTTTGGGGTCTTTCGCGTAGGTTTTGTACATGTAATCCCGCTCTTCGTCGGTCACCATTTCGAGGGTTAGCTCGTCGTGATTTCTGAGGAAAATAGCCCATTGGCAATTGTCCGGAATAGCGGGTGTCTGGTCAAAAATATCGGTTATTGGGTACCGGTCCTCCATCTGAAGGGCCATGAACATCCGGGGCATCACCGGAAAATGGTAGTTCATGTGGCACTCGTCGCCGTCACCAAAGTACGAAGCTGAATCTTCGGGCCACATGTTTGCTTCGGCCAGAAACACAACTCCCGGAAAATGATCGTCGATGTGTTTACGTAGTTTTTTAAGGAAAGCATGCGTTTCGGGCAGGTTCTCACCATTGGTGCCTTCCCGCTCGAACAGATACGGAACGGCATCCAGACGAAACCCATCTACGCCCAGTTCGCACCAGTAATCGATCATCTTGAATACTTCGCTCTGCACCAGTGGGCTGTCGTAATTCAGGTCGGGCTGGTGATGGAAGAAGCGGTGCCAGTAGTATTGCTGGGCTTCGGGGTCCCAGGTCCAGTTAGACGTTTCGAAATCCTGAAAGATAATCCGGACGTCTTTGAACTGGGTCGGGTCGTCGGTCCAGACGTAATAATCCCGTTCGGGCGATCCCTTGGGGGCCCGTCGGGCGCGTTGAAACCAGGGGTGCTGGTCGGAAGAGTGGTTGATGACCAGTTCCGTAATGACTTTCAGGTTGCGCTGGTGAGCCTCTTCCAGAAAAAGTTTGAACTGCTCAATTGTCCCGTATGACGGGTTAATGGTATAGTAATCCGCAATATCATATCCATCGTCGCGCAGGGGCGATGGGTAAAAAGGCAGCAGCCAGATGGCCGTAACGCCTAGTTCCTGTAAGTAATCCAGCTTTCCGAGCAAGCCCTGAAAATCACCGATTCCATCACTATTGCCATCGCTGAAGGCTTTGATGTGTAGTTCATAAATAATGGCGTCTTTGTACCATCGAAGATTTTCATCCAATGCTGCGTTATTTTTTTCCATACGTGTTGAGGATTAAGAAACAGGTGAGCTAAGCATTACCCATACCCACAATCAGCCTGTTTAGATGAAACATTGCGCAATACGGAAGGTTTAGATAAAGTGTAGAGTAACACAAGTGATGGACATGAGTTGGCAAAGGGCAGACTTTGGACAAATGCCGCTTTAAATAGTACCCGATATAGCCTGATTGACACTACACATCAGGTTGGTTACTTACTAATAGGTAAGTACTCTAAGCAGTTTCTAAGATCTGCTTAAGCCAGCTCTAATTCCATATGGCTTTATTTGTTGTCTTATACTGGGCGCTCAGTAAGCGCAGATCGTATGAATACATTTAACCGATTGCTTATCGTTTCGTATCGACTACCGTTCACGTTTCAGCAGACAGATGAGGGAGTCGAGTTGGTCCAGAATTCAGGCGGACTGGTGTCGGCCGTGCTGTCGATGGCTGAACGGTTGGGTCAGAAGCAGGAGGGGGCTGCAACGAAAATTCACTGGGTTGGCCATGCCGATGCCTCATTGCAGCATATTGAGACGTCGGCATTTGAAAATGAAACCTTTGTGGCGCACCCGGTTTTTATGGACGAAGCCGTTCACAAAGGTTTTTATGAGGGATTCAGTAATGATCTGATCTGGCCCTTGTTTCATTATTTTACCTCGTTTGCCTCGTTCCGGGAGACGGATTTCGATAGTTATCAGCAAGCCAACACCCGTTTTCTGGAAGAACTGACGGCTCTGATCGAACCCGGTGACCTGGTCTGGATTCATGATTTTCAGTTGATGCTACTGCCTGATATGGTCCGGAAAGCGATACCGACGGCCACCATCGGCTATTTCTTTCATATTCCATTTCCCACCTACGAAATCATCAAACTGTTGCCCCGTACCTGGCGGCAGGCCTTGCTGAATGGCATTTTGGGGGCCGACGTCATTGGCTTTCATACCGCCGATTACGTCCAGCATTTCATGCAAAGCGTGTCCGATGTGCTGGCACTACCCATTATCGGACCCCGCATCGTGTTGCCCGATCATTCGGTGGTGGTCAAAGACTTTCCCATCAGTGTTGATTTTACCAAGTTCAACAGTAGTGGACAGGATGCTGCGGTGGTCGCCATGAAAGACCAGTACCAGACCCTGCTTCGGCAGGATAAGATCATTTTTTCGGTGGACCGGCTCGATTATACGAAGGGAATCACCTACCGGCTGCAGGGATATGAACGGTTTCTGAACCAGAATCCCGACTGGCACGACAAGGTTACGTTTGTGATGACCGTGGTTCCGTCGAGAGACCAGATCGGGCATTATCAGGAAATCAAGCGGGAGATCGAAGAGACCGTCGGGCGAATCAATGGACTCTTCGGAACCATCGGCTGGCGTCCCATCGTGTATTCCTATGCATCGCTCTCGTTTACTGAGTTGATGGCCTTGTACACCGCCTGCGACATTGCCCTGATCACTCCCATTCGGGATGGCATGAATCTGGTCTGCAAAGAGTTTGTCGCGAGTCGGCAGGATCAGCAGGGGGTGTTGATTTTGAGCGAGTTAGCTGGTGCCGCCCAGGAGTTACCTGATGCGCTGATCATTAATCCGACCGATACGCAGGAAGTGGCCGATGCCATCAAACAGGGGCTGGCGATGCCACCCGAGGAGCAGGAGCAGCGCATGGTGCGTATGCGGATGCACTTGCAGAACCACAATGTTTTCCGGTGGAGCAATGATTTTCTGCGGGCGTTCGATAACCTGCTGGGCAATCAGACTGACCTGGAAACCGACTTGCCTATTCAGCCCTTTATTTCTGCCTTTAGCGAGGCTCGCCAGCGGTTGTTGTTGTTCGATTTTGACGGAACACTGGCACCGCTCGTCAATGACCCGGCGGATGCGCGCCCATCGGATGCGCTGAAAGAGGCCTTTCTGACCATTGCCGAAAGCAGTGATCTGGTCGTCATCAGCGGACGTAACCGGGCCTTTCTGGAGAAAACGTTTACCGGCATTCCGCTCTACCTGGTGGCTGAACACGGGGCTTTTCTGAAAAAGCCCAATCAGGATTGGGAGCGGCTCGATCTGTCGGATAGCGACTGGGTCGACTCCGTTCGGACCCTGATGAACGAGGCTGTCGAGCGATTCCCCGGCTCATTTATTGAGGAAAAAGAAACGGCCATTGCCTGGCATTACCGGATGGCTGAGGCCGACGATGTGGAAGGGATGGCCGTTGAACTAGCCACCCAGCTGCGGGGGGGGGCCTTCTCGATTCCCCTGACCGTTATTCAGGGTAGTAAAGTGGTCGAGGTAAAACCTGCTCAGCACAGCAAAGGAACGGTAGCGCTCAAAATTGTTGAGCAGGCTTCCTACGATTTCATTGTGAGTGTTGGCGATGACACCACCGATGAGGATATGTTCCGGCAGTTGCCCAACTGGGCGTATACGGTAAAAGTGGGATCGGGTATGTCGTTTGCCCGCTACCGGTTAGCCCGTCAGCAGGATGTCGAAGCGCTCCTGCAACGCATGAACGATGTGCTGGTGGATGCCTGACGATTGCTTTGCCTTGTCCGCATCTTGGGGTTTATTAAACTGGGTACGCTATGAAAATACTAGTCGTTGAAGACGAGCCAAAGACGCTTCAGGCGATTCAGCAGGGTCTGGAAGAAAGCCAGTTCGAAGTCGATATTGCGTATGATGGGCTAATTGCCAAGCGCCTGGCGATGAAAAATAACTACGCGGGTATCATTACCGATCTTATTCTGCCGGGCCTCAATGGTTATGAACTTTGTCGGCAGCTTCGGGCCGAAGGCATTGTGACACCGATCCTGATGCTGACGGCGCTGGGCGAAACGGAGGATAAAATTTCGGGCTTCGATGCGGGGGCCGATCAATACCTGACCAAACCCTTTCACTTTGCCGAACTCCTGGCGCGGGTACGTGCCTTAACTAAGCGGGGTACCCAGGTAACGATGACGGCCCAGTACCTGCGATATGGCGGAATTGAAATGAATCTGGATGCCAAGATGGTTACCCGCGACGGACAACCCATTGACCTGACGGCGCGCGAGTTTGCCCTGCTGGAATTCCTGATGCGCAACCAGGGGCGCGTCCTGTCGAAACCCGCTATTGCCGAGCAGGTGTGGGATTTGAACTTCGATACGGGTACCAACGTCGTTGAGGTATACATCAACTACCTGCGCAAAAAGATCGATAAAAACTATACGAAAAAACTGATTCATACCCACTTCGGTATGGGTTATATGCTACAGGAGGAATGACCATTCGCAACCGCCTGGCGTTACGGTTCACGGGACTGGTGTCCAGTATTTTGCTGCTGGCATTTATGAGTATCTATGCGTTCTGCTGGTATTTTATCTCATCGGATTTTTACCGGCGACTCAATCGAAAAGCCCACACGACGGGCGAAATGCTGATTCACCACCGGCTGGATGCGCAACTGATCAAACAACTGATCCGAATCCGGAAAGATCAGTTGCCTAACCAGAAGATCGTCGTCTTCGATAGTCGGGATTCGGTTATTTTCTCAACCGACGAACGCGGTTCGTTACCCATCTCCAATTCCGTACTAGAGGCCATCCGGAGAAACCAGCGAAAAGACTTTCCGCAGGCTGAATACTATGTATCGGGGTCGCAGTTCAGGGCGGCTGGCGGTCAGTTTATTGTTGTTGCCAGTGCCGAGAATGTCTACGGCGACGAGTTTTTAAAGCGGCTCATCTGGGCCTTTACGGCGCTCTTTTGCCTGATCGTTGGCATCACCGCGTTTTCGGGCTGGTTTTTTGCCGGGGATGCCCTGCGGCCGATGCAGCAAATCGATCAAATTGTCAGTGATATATTTCCCAATAACCGGGATGAACGACTGATCGTGAAAAAGGATAATGATGAAATGAGTCGATTATCGGCGACCATCAACCGGTTGTTGGATCGCGTAGCGGATTCGTTTCGATCCCAGCGGCTGTTTGTCGCCAATGTGTCGCACGAATTGAAGAACCCGCTTACCCAGATAAGTTCGCAGCTGGAAGTCAGCTTGTTAAACCACCGGGAGCCCGAGGCTTACCGGCAAACGATTCGATCGGTGCTCGATGATGTACGTGAGCTGGCCACCCTAACGCATGAGTTGCTGCAACTGTCGCGGGTAAATCAGGACGATGCCAGTGAATTACTGAAAGAAGCTGTGCGGATGGACGAAGTTGTCTGGGATGTTCGTGATGAGGTGACGGCCCTCAATCCACGCTATCAGGTAACGATCGCGTTTGGTGACTTACCCGAAGACCCGGAACAGCTGGCTGTGCAGGGCAGTAAAACGTTGTTGACAACGGCGCTCAAAAACCTGATCGAAAACGCCTGTAAATTCTCCGACAATGGACACGCTTTCGTACAGGTCAGCGTTCAGGAAAATACCCTGACGATCACCATTCAGAATACCGGCCCGGCCATTCCGGCAAACGAGCTTCCCTATCTTTTCGAACCCTTCTTTCGGAGTCGGCAAACCGCCGATCTGAGAGGGTATGGCGTCGGCCTGTCGCTTGTCGAGCGAATTATTCACCTGCATGCCGGGCAGATAACGGTGTCTTCCCTGGAATCAACTATATTTAGCGTGCAACTACCGCTGCAAAGTTTGTCTTCTAAGTAGATTCTAAGGAATTTATCAGGGGTTACTAAGCAGTCTACTGCAATTTTGAGTTTGTATTATTCAGCTCTTTTTTAGCACCCAAGCCGTAGTATGGCCAATAAAAAAATGCTTTTCGCGCAACCTGCTTCGTTCGCGCCCCATCCGGCTCGGCAGGAAGATGGCCATAAACGAGCCGGTAGCTCACCCGAAGAAAAACCCTCCCGTAAACCGGATTGGTTATTAATTTTTATGGGTGCTGTTTTCCTCCTCACCCTGCTCATTGCCTGGCTGGTAAACATACCCAGTTTGTTGCGGTAACCGACACGCACCTCAAGTCAGCCCGGGCAGTAGTAACCAGTAGGCCACCACCGGTCAAGCTGACCTGAGGTGCGTGTCGGTCGGTTACTACCTAACTGATCAGAACGGACTGATACATATCCATGTTTTTGATCACCTCGCCGGTGCCTTTCACGACGGCTTTAAGCGGGTCTTCGGCCACATGAACCGGCAGCTTGGTCTTTGACGAAAGCCGTTGGTCGAGGCCATGCAACAACGCGCCCCCACCGGTCAGGTGAATACCATTCGTATAAATGTCTGCCGACAGTTCGGGTGGGGCCATTTCCAGGGCCTTCATCGTTGCCTCTTCAATTTTCGATACTGATTTTTCCAGCGCGTACGCTATTTCGCTGTAGGTCACCTTAATTTCTTTCGGGATGCCCGTCATCAGGTCGCGCCCGCGAACTTCATAGTCGGCCGGTGGATTTTCCAGTTCGGAAAGCGCCGAGCCCACCTCCATTTTGATTTGTTCGGCCGACCGTTCGCCAATAAACAGGTTGTGTTCACGGCGGATGTAATCGACAATATCGCGGGTGAAAACGTCCCCGGCTGTTCGGATGGATTGCTCGCAAACAATGCCGGACAACGCAATGACCGCAATCTCGGTCGTGCCGCCACCTATGTCTACAATCATGGTACCATTGGGCTGGGTAATGTCAATGCCGATGCCAATGGCCGCGGCAATGGGTTCAAAAACCATGTAGACCTGTTTGGCACCGGCATGCTCGCAGGAGTCTTTGACGGCCCGCTTTTCCACCTCTGTGATGCCCGACGGAATCGAGACGACCATTCGGTGGGAGGGTGAAAATAGTTTTCCACTACTTTCAAGCAGTTTAATTAAGCCACGGATCATTAACTCGGCGGCCGTGAAATCGGCGATAACGCCATCTTTTAGGGGACGAATCGTTTTAATATTTTCGTTCGTCTTTTCGTGCATTTGCATGGCCTTGTGGCCGATGGCCAGCACTTTGCCACTAAGTCTGTCCATGGCAATAATCGAAGGCTCATCCACCACAATCCGATCCTTATGAATAATCAAGGTATTCGCTGTGCCTAAATCTATTGCAATGTCACTTGTCAGGAAATTGAAGAAAGTCATAATCTGGTAACGCTTAAGCTAATGTTACCAATACAATTTTAAATTTCTTTTAGAGTGAATGGGATGAATAAATCTAGCGAGATGCTGGACTGCTCCGCAGAGAATAGGGTAGCGGCCTGTCGATGACTTGGGGGAAACCGGACGTTTAAACAACGTAAAAGCGTCTTTAAAGCAAAATGCCCGTTTAGCAGGCCCGCTACCTTTGGGTGTCAACTTTTTACCATTATGACTCCAGCAGATCAGATTCTGGTAACCGGCGGATCCGGTTTCATCGCCAGCCATTGCATTGTCGGGCTCTTACGAAAAGGGTACCGGGTAAGAACGTCCCTGCGGTCTTTACAGCGTATACCGGACGTAAAACAGCTACTGTCGGTAGCGGGTATCACCCATTTTGACCAGCTATCGTTTGTTCAGGCGGACCTGTCCGACCAGGCAGCCTGGACAACTGCCGTAGCCGGTTGCCGTTACGTCATACACCCGGCCTCGCCCACCCCCAATTTTTATGCCAGGCACGAAGACGAGTACATTGTACCGGCGGTCAATGGGGTATTACACGTACTACGTGCCGCCAAAGCAGCGGGAGTGGAGCGGGTAGTTTTGACCTCGGCATTTGGTGCCGTCTGTTACGGTACCGACAAGCCCACCCCGTACACGGAAGAAGACTGGACGGATTTGACAAAGGATATTCCGGCCTACCAGAAATCAAAAACGTTATCCGAAAAAGCCGCCTGGGACTATGTGAATGGCGAGGGGAAAGGCCTCGAGCTGACGGCGATTAACCCGGTTGGCGTTTTAGGGCCGGTTTTGGGTGCGGACTATTCCCATTCGATCCGGTTCATTAATCAGATGCTGAACGGCCAGTTGACAGGTGTTCCAAAAATTAAATCGGTTTATGTTGACGTTCGGGACGTAGCTGATCTGCACATTACGGCCATGACCCATCCCAAAGCGAAGGACCAGCGGTTTCTGGCCACATCGGGTAACGCCCTGTCGCTGTTAGACATCGCTACTCGTTTGCGAGCTGAATTTGGCGATCGAGCCGCAAAGGTGCCCACACGGGAAATTCCCAACTGGATTCTCCGGATCGTGGGCTTAGTCAATCCAGAGGTGAAATTGATTCTGCCGCATTTGGGTATGGTGAAAGAGGCCAGCCATCAGAAAGCCACGCGCCTACTCGGTTGGCAACCCAAAACCAACCAGGAAGCGATGATCGCCACGGCCGAAAGCCTGTTCCAGTTAGGGCTGGTTCGGTAATCAGGATTGGTAGGGATTCTTTGCCGAAAAAACGATACTATTGAGGTAAATGGCGTGAAGTCGTCCGCTTCACCGTTTACCCGGCATATGGTTCGGGGTACGTATTAACCAATTTATTCACGTTATGGATTCTCCAGGTACTCAGGTAAAAGGCCGAATCTTTGTCTCCTGCAAAAAGGAGAAACATTATAGCCGGGAGTTGATGCTGGATCAGCATGCACTGGTCTATGTCGTAGCGGGAACGCTGGTCTTATCGTATGCCGATCAGTCGTATACGTTTAATCCCGGAGAAACGCTGCTCATTCCCAGAAATCAACTGGGCCGGATGGCTAAATTGCCCCAACCTGATCAGCCCTTCCGTTCCATTTCGATGTTGTTCCCTGAGGCATTGCTGCGAAAACATTATACCGCGCGGCCCGACAATCCGGCCGAAGGCAAATGGAAAGGCCATCTGGCGCTGGAAAAACATCCGTTGCTGGAAAGCCTGGTCAGTTCATTGACCCCTTACTTCAGCCTGCGTGAGGAATTGCCCCAGGATTTGGCAGAAATCAAAATCGCTGAAAGCCTGACCATACTGGACGCCTGCCACCCCCATGTGCAGCGACTGCTCAGTTCGTTTCATGAACCGGGTAAAGTGAATCTGGTCGATTTTATGGAGCAGCATTTCATGTACAACCTGCCGCTGGAAAAGTTCGGCTATTTAACGGGGCGAAGCCTGACTACCTTTAAAAAGGATTTTCAAAAAATATTCAACGCCACGCCCGGTCGCTGGCTAACCCGAAAGCGCCTGGAGCATGCCCACTACCAGATTGCGGTCAGACACCGAAAGCCGGTGGACGTTTTTCTGGAGACCGGCTTTGAGAACCTGTCGCATTTTTCCTTTGCCTTTAAAAAAGAATTTGGTTATCCGCCTACGGCTATCGCCCGAAAAGAGTAAATCAAACGGACACAATCTCATTTACCTGCTCAAGGCTAGTAAACGTAGTACTCGGATCACCCTCGCAGGAATAATGCTTGTTGGTTCGAACTGGAATTTTTTGTGGTGAAGTCAATAGGGCGTACGAAAAAGCGTGCACAATCGCTAAATGACACTAAAGTTTGCGACGTTTTAGCGCGCGCTTCAAACGTCTTTTAAACAGGATAAATTAGTCCACTACCTGTATCCAGCGATTTGATAGTTGCCATGTCATCGGAAGACAATTCAAAGTCAAATACATTAAAATTTTCAGCTATCCTTTTCGGATTGGCTGATTTCGGAATAACCACGATTTCCCGTTGAATTAACCATCGTAGAACCACCTGGGCAACGCTCTTATTATAGTTGCCTGAAAGCACTTTTAAACGTTCGTTTGTAAAAAGGTTGGCCTTACCCTGAGCAAAAGGAGCCCAGGATTCCAGCCGGATTCCCTGATCGTTCAACGCTTGCTGCATGTCTGTTTTCTGGGAAAACGGATGTGTCTCCACCTGATTGATTGCCGGTACCACACGATGCGGCTTCAGTAGATCCTGAACCTGGTCCATATTGAAATTACTGACGCCGATAGCCCTTACTTTGCCTTCTTTGTAGAATTCTTCCATGGCTGTCCAGGAGGCATGTACGTCGCCCTGCGGCAGATGAATCAGGTATAGATCAATGTAGTCAAGACCCAATTTTTTTAGCGATGCGTCAAAGGCGCGCTTTGCCTGTTCATAGCCGGGAGCCGCTGGCAAAAATTTGGTGGTCACAAAAATCTCTTCTCGCCTGACCCTACTTTTTTTAATCGCCCTACCCACCGATTCCTCATTATGGTAGGCCGCAGCTGTATCGATCAGTCTGTAGCCCGTAGTCAGCGCATGCAGAACAGCTTGCTCACACGCTGAACCGGTTAGCAAGTACGTGCCAAAACCAAGCAGCGGCATTTTGATGCCGTTATTTAATGTTACGTTCATCACCATATACCTATTTTACGTAGAAGCCACAGATAAGCATATGGCTTTGATTATGAGTTGCTTACCTGCCTTGCAGGTCTGCCAAACTGGCGGGATAACGTTCTCCCTGAAGGCTGATGGTGTCCAGAGCCTTATTGATGGTGTCCAGGTCATCCTGGCTTAGGGTGATGGCTGCACCGCCTATATTTTCGGCTAAGCGAGTCATTTTTGTGGTTCCGGGAATTGGTGCAATCCACGGCTTCTGGGCCAGCAGCCAGGCCAAGGCAATCTGCGCGGGTGTGGCTGGCACTCCGGTAGCGTTCTGTTCTTCTGCAATCTTTACCACAAGGTCAACAATGAGTTGATTCGCTTCGCGGTTTTCTTTGCTAAAACGAGGCATGACATTTCGCCAATCGGTCGGGTCAAATTTAGTGTCCGCATTCATCTTACCCGTTAAAAACCCTTTGCCCAAGGGGCTAAACGGAACGAAGCCAATGCCTAATTCGTCCAGCAACGGAATGATTTCTTTTTCCGGTTCGCGCCAAAACATAGAGTATTCGCTTTGCAGGGCGGCCACGGGTTGCACCGCATGCGCTCGGCGTATACTTTGCCCGCTGGCTTCGCTCATACCGAAGTAGTTTACTTTGCCTTCGGCAATCAACTCGCCTACGGTTCCGGCAACGTCCTCAACAGGCACAGCCGGGTCTACGCGGTGTTGATAAAACAAGTCGATATAGTCGGTTTGCAGATAGCGGAGCGAGTTTTCCGCCACCTGCCGGATGCGTTCCGGGCGGCTATTCAACCCATCTGTATTCCTGCCGTTGTTAAAGCCAAATTTGGTCGCGATGATTACGTTATCCCGTACTTCGTGCAAGGCTTTTCCTACCAACTGTTCATTGGCGCCTTGTCCATACACTTCGGCGGTATCAAAGAACGTAATGCCCGACTCATACGCTTTTCGAATAAGGGCAATGGCATCGTTTTCGTTGGTTGCCGGACCATACCCATGGCTTAATCCCATGCAGCCGAAACCAAGTTCGGACACGCTTAATCCTGAGGTTCCTAATTGTCGTGTTCTCATGTTGTATGTATGTTTTCGACTGCAAAATTGAGGGGGAAGGGAGAGTCGTTTTGTATACAGATTACGGGTTTTCCTACCACTATTACCGATTGGGATGGCCGGTATCAGCCGGGCTTGCCGGAACCGGTAAGTTTGTAATGATATTTGTAGCGATAACAGAATAAGGTATGGAGGAGATTGTCAGAATTGGCAGCATCGCGCAATACAATACCATGCGGGGCGTACCGACCAAACATCCGCTGGTTGCGGTGATTGACCTTTCGAAAGCGCAACCGGTGCCCGCGGGGTCGTTCAACTTTGGTTTGTACGCGGTGGGATTGAAAGAACTAAACTATGGCCAGTTGCGCTATGGAAGAAGTCACTATGACTATCAGGAAGGAAGTCTGATATTTATTGCGCCCGGACAGGTGATCGGGGTGCAACCCGGCCTTGACCTGTTTGCCCCGAAAGGCTGGGCATTGCTCTTCCATCCCGACCTGCTGGCCGGCACTCCGCTGGGCAAGTACATGCCGGATTATTCTTTCTTTTCGTACGATGTAAATGAAGCGCTCCACCTGTCGGAAAAAGAGAAGCGTATTGTGATTGATTGCTTCTCAAAAATCGAGTATGAGCTCGATCAAAATATAGACAAGCACAGCAAACGACTGATTGCCTCAAACATCGAGTTGCTGCTCAATTATTGCATACGTTTTTACGACCGCCAGTTCATTACGCGCGACCATACGAACAAAGGTATCCTGGAGCGGTTTGAAGACCTTTTGAGAGGCTATTTTTCGTCCGATAAACCGCAGACTCAAGGCTTGCCTTCCGTCGCTTACTGCGCCGAAGCCCTGCATTTATCACCCAACTATTTTGGTGACCTGGTGAAGAAAGAAACCGGCCGATCGGCGCAGGACTACATTCAGTCGAAAGTGATCGATGTAGCCAAGGAGCGCGTATTTGACCTGAATAAATCGGTGAGTGAAATTGCCTACGAACTGGGCTTTAAATATCCGCAGCATTTCACCCGTTTATTTAAACAAAAAGCAGGCGTTACGCCGAATGATTACCGGATGAAAGGTTAACTGAGTTTATTTAACATCCGTACTAATTTACCCAGCAACGACTTCGTGTAAAGCATACCTGTACTTGACGATGGGTATCAATCCTTTAGCTAGAACAGTCTGTGACTTGTCGTATAATAACCGTATTTCTCGATAGACTATTGGGTAAATGGCTGATAATCATTTTTTTATATTTTCTTTGGAATTGCAAAATCGCTGATTCACCTTTGCCCATTCTTCAAAATAACTAATCATATTTGACGCTTTTGGACTTCTATGAATACTTGAGTTTGAACGGCTTTTTCACGCATGAGTATCGACATGCCCAGTTTTAAGGTAGCTCGGTATACATTGTAGGGTATTATTAAGTCAGCTAACCTGTTGATCCGCATTAGAGTCAGATGATCTTACTGGCTTAGCGTACAACCACCAATTGATCAGTATATAGCCAAACAGCTTCCCTGATCAGTATTATATTGACTATAAAATCGATAGGGTTTGTGGTTAATGTGTTGGGACTTTTGGCCTATCTGGTCATTACGCAGCGGTTAGTTGGGTGAAGTTTTTTACATCAAGGTTTTGAACCAGCGGCAACTGGTCAAAACCTTACAAAAAAGCCGAAACGGCGGCACCGAAGCGTCGGACCGACCGTTCCGGCTGGCTAACAGTTAGGCTCTGGCAACCGAAGCGTCGGACCGGCCTCTTTTTTCACATAACCAAGACAAAGTAATGCAAAAACTTTTATTTGCAGGAGTCGTCTGGCTACTCTCTTGCGGATGGTTGCAGGCACAATTAACCGGATCGCGTATAGAGGGGACCGTTCGGAGCGATAACGGAGAGCCCTTACCCGGTGCCAACATCGTTATTCAGGGTAGTAACGTCGGAACACAAACCGATGCCAACGGAAAATTCTCGATTCAGGTCCCCCAGGGTAGCCGGAAGCTGGTCGTCACCTCCATAGGGTTCACCAATCAGGAAGTCACGATTACGAATGCAACCAAACTTGATCTTACCTTAACGACAGACAATCGTCAACTCAGTGAGGTGGTTGTTACAGGCTATTCGAGCGAAAGCAAAAAGTCATTTACCGGCTCCGCATCAAAAATTGGGGCTTCCCAACTGGAAAATCGACCGGCCCAAAGTTTAGACCAATTATTGGGCGGCCAGGCTGCCGGCGTTAATATTGTTCAGCCCAGTAGTGCACTCAACAATACGCCGGTGTTTCGCATCCGGGGTATCAATTCGATTACCTCGTCGGTATATCCACTTATGATTGTCGACGGTGTTACGGTATTCACCGGCTCATCGGGTGGCTCGGTGGGAAATAACCCACTGGCGGATATAAATCCAACGGATATTGAAACGATCGATGTTCTGAAAGATGCGTCGGCAACGGCAATCTATGGCTCCAGAGCCGCCAATGGCGTTGTCGTAATCACGACCAAAAAGGGAAAGAAAGGCCGGACGAAAGTGACCTACGACGGATGGGCAAGTTTCAGTACGCCCTACAACCTGCCAAAATTATTAAGCCCGTCGGAGTACGTAGCCATCAAGAACGAAGCGCGGGTCAATGCCGGGCTTACCCCTGGTTTTGTGCTGGGGAAAAATGCGGATGGCAGTGACGTGGGCACCAATTGGTATGATGTTGCCTATCAGACCGGGGTTTCGCAGAACCACACGATCAGCGTTTCGGGGGCAAATGAGGCCACTAATTATTTCCTGTCGGTTAATCATTCCGATCAGAACGGCATCATTCGGACCAATACGTTCAAACGGGAAAACGCCCGCGTTAACCTGGAGCATAAATTAACGCGCACCATAAGCATCGGTACGAATCTGACGTATAGCCAATCGACCAATGCAGGCCCCAATTCCGGCGCTATTGGTCCAAACTCGGTCGCATCCTCATCGGGAAACAGTGTTAATACGCAATACATAGGCTTGCAGCCCATGGCGCGGATGACGTATATTTTGCCACCGAACGTTCCCGTTTACAATGCCAATGGCACTTACAACATCAACCCTGCCAATGGCAACATTGGCTACGGTCCGAACAGCTCGGCACTGGGCGTTTTTAATGCCTATAACCTACAGACCATTTTAGATCTGGACAAGAATACATCAGCGAATAACACCTTGATTGGTAGTGTATTTGCCGAAATTGAACTGCTGAAAGACCTGAAGCTGAAAACCGTTTACGGGCTCGACAATTACGTTGTTGAAAACAAAGAGTTTAGAAACCCCTACAGTGGCGACGGCTTTGCCACCAATGGTGCAGCCACCAACTCGACAACGACGTATTACCGGTCGAACTGGACCAACACGCTATCGTACAACACTACGTTCAACGAAAATCACAACCTTCGTATCCTGGTTGGACACGAGGAAATCTACCGGAAAGTAGATGGCTGGGGCGCTACCCGAACTGGATTGGCCGATCCATTTTACACCAATTACCAGGGCGGTTTTACCACCATTACGCCCACCGCGAATGTCTACGCGGAGAACGGGCTGCTGTCTTATTTTAGCAATGTTGGTTATGATTACAGGCGTAAATACCTGTTCAGTTTCAACTTCCGGCGCGATGGTCTGTCGGCGCTGGCGGCAGGCAATAAATGGGGAAACTTTGGCGGAGGTTCCGTAGGCTGGAATCTGTCCGAAGAGTCGTTTTACAAAAATTCGTCGCTGGCCAAAACCCTTAGCGATGTAAAAGTCCGGGCCAGCTACGGCATTGTTGGCAACAGTAGCCTCAACGATTACGCGTCCCTGTCGCAGTTTAGTTCCGGAACCTACGCTGGCGTGGCCAGCTTGTATTTCGGACAGGCGGGTAACCCGGATTTGCGTTGGGAAACGAGTAAGAAAATTGACATCGGTTTAAATGTTGGACTGTGGAACAACCGAATTACGCTGGAGGCAGATTATTATAAAAACACCATTGATGGTCTGATACTGAACGCGCCCCAGCCGTCATCGAAAGGCATTCCCGGTAATTCGATAGCGGCAAACGTTGGCTCTTTATACAATCAGGGCATCGAACTGGCCATCAATGCGAACATCATCAGCAAAGGAAAATTCCAGTGGAATGCCAACGTCAACGTGGCTACCCTGGAAAACAAGGTCACGTCTTTGGGCACGGGTGGCGATATTTACCCCACTGTTTTAAGCACGTTTGGCATTCAGAACATTACCCGGGTAGGGGAGTCGGTGGGGGCTATTTTCGCCGTTCCGACGGCGGGCATAAACCCGGCTAATGGCAACAAACTGTACGTCAACCGGAATAATCAGGTTGTTCAATACAACGCCGTAACCAAGAGCTTTTCAACGTTGGATGGCGCAACGGCTCCAGTCATTGATAACTACGCCGATGGCCGGGTGCAGGGTCCTTCGCTGCCAACGTATTACGGTGGATTTAACAACAACCTGGTTTATGGCCCGTTCGATTTGGCCATTGGTATCATCTTCTCGGGGGGCAACAAACTGTACAATGGCACGCGGGCTACCCTTTCCGATCAGCGCTACTTCAATAACGGTCAGTTCATTCTGAACCGGTGGACGACGCCCGGCCAGGTGACTGACGTACCCAAACTGGTCTGGGGGGATAGTTTTACGGGCGGCTTTTCGTCGGCCAACACGACCAACGTGGAGGATGGCTCTTTCATTAAGTTGAAAAATATCTCGCTCGGGTATCGTGTGCCGGTGCAGCAGATTGGCATCAGCAAATTCATTTCCTCGGCGCGGGCCTACGTGCAGGCGTCGAATATTTTCACCATCACCAAATACACCGGTTCTGACCCGGAAGTGTCCATCAACGGTAACTCCATCAACTCGGGTAAAGACCAGAATGTACCCGTCAATGCCTCGGTCTACACCGTTGGCTTAAACATTGGTTTCTAAGGCTCGATCGGGCAATCAACTTTCTCTTAGCGCAATACATATGCGAACCTATCATAAAATAAAAACGTACGCGGCTCAAGCGTTAGTCATGTTACCGCTCTCCGCGATGTGGCTAACCGCTTGCCACAAAGATATTCTGGAAGCTGTGCCGGTTACCAGTATTTCCAACGAGTCGGCCTATAGCACACCGGCCAAAGTACTGGCTCAGGTTAATGGACTATATTCTCAATTCAGCACGCAATCGTTCTACGGGGGGCGTTTTCAGGTCTTCAACGAACAACGGGGGGATGAATTCAGTCAGAACGACGGGAACAACTCGACCGGAGCTAACGTCTGGAACCAGTCTATTTCGGCATCGGGCGATTTTGTCAATGCCGTGTGGAGTGCTGCCTATACGACCATCAACTCATCGAACCTGTTGATTGAAAATCTGGCCAGCTCAGCCGTTATTCCCGATTCAGCTCGGAAAGGGTATATTGCTGAAGCAAAATTTTTACGGGCGTTCAGCTATCTGAGCCTCGTGCAAACCTACGCGAAGCCCTATGCGCAAAACAGCGCCAGTCCTGCCCTCCCCCTGCGACTGAAAGCCGAAACGTCCAGCAGTAACAACGACCTGGCGTTTAGTTCGGTGGCCGACGTCTACACGCAGATCATCAAGGATCTGAACGAAGCTGAAACGGACCTTCCGGTGGCCTATTCAACGGCTCTGCTCAATGCATCGAGGGCGCATAAAGCAACCGCTATTGCTTTGAAAACCAGGGTCTATCTATCAAAAGGTGATTATGCCGCCGTTGTAACAGAAGCCGCCAAGTTAGTGTCAGCCAGCGCGCCTTATCAATACGTTGCGGGGGCGCTAACCCACCGATTAGAAGCCAACGTTGCAACTGTTTTTGCTGGGTCATACATCGGGAATGAGGCCGTATTTACGGTGCCGTTTATCAATCCGGCTGAAGCCCCCGGATTGCAGAGTGCGCTGGCTGCCAACTACCTGACACCCGTTCTTTACCTGAATACGGCGGGTATTGGGGCCGATCCCGTTTTCTCCTCGACAACATCAACGGATGCCCGCAAGACGCTGATATCGACCAACGCGACGGGGCAAAGGTTAGTCCGAAAATTCCCCAAAAACGCTGCTCCCTACACAGATTACATCCCCGTGATTCGCTACGCGGAGGTACTGCTGAATTACGCCGAAGCAGCTGCGCAGACCGGCGATCTGACCAAGGCGACGGCACTGTTGAAAGCGGTCAGAAACCGATCGGATGCTACCTACACCTTTACGACGGGCATCAGCACAAAAGACGATTTGGTAAACACCATTTTGACTGAACGGCGCATTGAATTAGTTGGCGAAGGTTTCAGAACACCCGATCTGCTCAGACGTGTGCAACCCTTACCGGCTAAGTCGGGAACGGCGGGAACCGCTCCGGAAGTAGTCCCCACCGCGAGTAACTACGTATGGGCTGTTCCCAGCAACGAATTAGCCTACAACACCTTAGCACCTAGATAAGGCAACGCGGACAGGAGGTTCGCCTAGTCAATAGAGTCAACTTAACCATGCGGACGGAATTGGGGCCACCCATGCGGTCCGCGCGACAAGCAATGAATAAAACACTCCCCTTACTCACCCTGACAGCGTTGCCCTTTCTGGCTTTCGGTAAAGGCCCTGGTGACAATGCCAAGCCCGTCAAAGAAACGGCGGATAAAGTCTACATCAACGGTAAGATCATTACCGTTGATGCCAAAAATTCAACGGCGCAGGCGGTCGCTGTTAAGGCTGGAAAAATTCTGGCGGTTGGTTCGGTCAACGATATTAACAAGTTAAAGAATGCCAACACAGTCGTTGTTGATCTGGGCGGTAAAACGGTGATTCCCGGCCTTATTGATGGACATAGCCACTTCATGAGTTTAGAATGGACGCAAACGGCGAACGTAGCGGCTCCACCCGTAGGTCCCGTGAAAACGATCGCGGATATCGTGACGGAACTCCAGAAATACAAGGCGGCCAAAAATATACCCGACGGCGAATGGATTCGCGGATTCGGGTACGATGTGGATCAGCTCGCCGAAAAAAGACACCCAACAAAAGAAGACCTGGACGGCGCTTTTCCGAACAACCCGGTTGTCATTACGCACGTGTCGGGCCATATGTCGGTCGCCAATTCGGCGGCACTAAAAGCGTCTGGGATCGACAGTACCACCAAAGATCCGGCAGGTGGTATTATTGTCCGGAAAGATGGCTCGAACGAACCCGCTGGTCTGCTTCAGGAAAAGGCGCAATACAGTGTCAGACTGAAACAAAATAAGGGAAAGCCGACGCTGGAGGATCAATTGAAAACCCTGAAAGACCAACAATTATTTTACGCCAGTCAGGGAATTACAACGGCTCAGGATGGCAGCACCAGTTTCGAATCGTTGCAACTGCTGAAACAAGCGGCTGATCGGGGCGAACTGCTCATTGACATCGAAACATTGCCGTCCTATGGTATCATTGATAAAGTGCTGGGAAATCCTGATTTCAAGTACGGTATTCTGACGAACCATCTGAAATTGAATGGATTCAAGTTTATGTCGGACGGGTCACCGCAGGGGAAAACCGCTTATTTCGGACGTCCTTATTTAACCAAGGTACCGGGTTGTGACAGCGAGGTTTGCCGCGGCTTTCCGGTAACAACGCAGGAGCAATTCAATGCTGCCGTAAAGAAGGGATTTGAAAACAACATTCAGGTGTTTGTACACTGCAACGGCGATGCCGCCATCGACATGTACATCGAGGCCGTTGAAAACGCGAATCGCGAATTGAAAACCAGTAGTACGAACCGGCGTCCGGTCGTGATTCACTCCCAGTTTGTGCGGCCCGATCAGTTGGATAAATACAAAACGCTGGGGATGTTACCGGCCTGCTTCACCAACCATACCTTTTTCTGGGGGGATGTTCACGTGCAGAATCTGGGCGAGAAGCGTGCCTTCTTTTCCAGCCCACTGAAAACGGCGCTTAAAAAAGGCATCATTGCCACCAATCACACTGACTTCCCCGTTACGCCGGTGAATCAATTGTTTTTGTTGTGGACATCGGTCAGTCGCCAGTCGCGTTCCGGCAAAGTTATCGGTCCCGACGAACGACTGAGCCCAATCGAAGGATTACGGACCATCACCATCAATGGGGCGTATGAATACTTTGAAGAAAAAACGAAAGGGTCGATCGAGCCGGGTAAACTGGCCGATCTGGTTGTCTTATCCGACAATCCCCTAACCATCGATCCGCAACGGATCAAAGACCTGGTCATCCTCGAAACCATCAAAGAAGGCAACACAATTTATAAACGGTAATCAAGTACTTGTCGCCGGGGTAAGGGCATGGCCCTCCTCCCGACGACTCTTTTTGTTAACCCAATCAAACGAATGACGTTATCAACAATAGTCCCGGTAGCCATCCGAACCACGCAACGCGTCGCTGAAGTGTCGTGGTTCGATGACATCATCGGGGGCGATACGGAGTATCTGGGTGTGCTGGACAACAGTCGCCGGAGCAGTTTTGCCCATTGCAAAGACATTGCCCTAGAGGCCGAACGACTTGGGTTTAGTTCAATCCTATTTCCCACGGCTTATACGGTGGGACAGGACCCGCTGACGTTTGCCGCAGGGATGGCCACGCTTACCCAAAAAATCAATTTATTAGTCGCCATACGGACCGGAGAGGTGCACCCACCAACGCTCGCCCGGGCGCTGGCGTCACTTGACCACATGCTCGCCGGGCGACTGATTCTGAACATCATCAATTCTGATTTGCCGGGTTTACGCGAAAATCCGGGTTTGCGTTACGAGCGCTGTATCGAAACCATCGAAATCCTGAAACAAGCCTGGAGTCAGGATCGCATCAATTACAAGGGGAAATATTACGAGGCTAATCTGCCCACCGACCCCGTAAAACCCTATCAGCAAAACGGAGGCCCACTGCTTTATTTCGGGGGTACCTCAAGTGGATCGCGGGATGTGTGTGCTCAGCATTGCGATGTGTTTCTGACCTGGCCTGAATCAGAGGAAAGTATGTACGAGACGATGAAAGATATGAGCGCACGCGCAGCTCAGTATGGTCGAAAAATTGATTTCGGCCTGCGTATTCACGTGATCGTGCGGGAAACTGAAGCCGAGGCACGCGCGTATGCCCGGCGGCTGATGTCGAAATTTGATGAACAGCGCGGCCTCGAAATACGGGCCAGGGGAGAAGATTCCCGGTCGCTGGGTGTGCTCCGGCAGGATCAGCTACGAGAAACGGCCGATGAAGAAGGCTATGTTGAAGATATTCTCTGGACCCACATCGGCAAAGTGTTTTCGGGTTGCGGTGGCGGATTGGTCGGTAGTGCCGATCAGGTCGTTGCCAAATTGAACCGGTATATGGACATGGGTTTTCGGTCGTTTGTCTTTTCGGGTTTCCCCCTGATCGAGGAAGCCAATTATTTCGCTAAACTGGTGCTGCCCCGACTGCCCAACGTATCGATGCCGGTTGTGCAAAACCGCATTCCGACTGATACGCCTGTTACGCCCCTGACAACGGCCCTCCTGACATGAGTACGATAGCAACAAAATCCGAATCAACCGGATCGTCGGCTGCCGTTATGAAACGGGAAATTGGTTTGATCGACGCGACCTTATTGGCCGCCGGGGGTATGATTGGCTCGGGCATTTTCATCGTCAGCGCCGATGTTACACGCCATGTTGGCTCGGCGGGTTGGCTCATTGCGGTCTGGCTCATTGGCGGCTTCATGACCCTGATTGCTGCCGTCAGCTACGGCGAACTCAGCGGTATGTATCCCAAGGCTGGTGGGCAGTACGTTTATCTCAAGGAAGCGTATAATCCGCTGGTGGCATTCCTCTATGGCTGGAGCTTATTCGCGGTCATTCAGACCGGAACAATTGCGGCCGTCGGAGTCTCTTTTTTTAAGTTTCTGGCTTATTTTATACCCGAGGTCAGCGAAGACATTAGCCTGTTTTCCGTCGGAAACGTTCATGTATCGCCCGCTCAAGTCCTGGCCATCGGTATCATCGTTCTACTGACCTACATCAATACGAAGGGCGTGCGCGGGGGTAAAATCATCCAGACAACATTCACCGCTACCAAAGTACTGAGCTTAGTGGGGCTGATTGTTTTTGGACTGGTGCACCTCAAACCTGAGATCTGGTCCCTCAACTGGGCCAATGCCTGGCAGTTACAACCGCTCGATCGGGATGGATCGGTTGGGAGCTATGTTGGGTTACCCGCTTTGGGAGGGGCCATTGCCGCGGCATTGACGGGCACCGTTGTTAGTTACGACGCCTGGAACAACGTAACGTTCGTGGCGGGAGAAATCAAAAATCCCCGCCGGAATATTGGCCTGAGTTTGTTGCTGGGAACGTTGCTCGTTACCCTTTTATATGTATCGCTTAACGTGATGTTCACCGCCGTACTGCCGCTGGCCGACATTGCCGGAGCCGAAAAAGATCGGGTGGGCATCACGGCGGCTCAGGCCATCTTCGGTAATGCAGGCACGGCGGTCATTGCCATCACCATTCTGATTGCAACATTCGGCTGTAACAACGGGCTGATTTTATCCGGGGCACGGGTGTATTACAGCATGGCTAAAGACGGCCTGTTTTTTCGGAAAACGGCGCAGTTGAACAACCATGCCGTACCGGAATTTGCCCTGTGGATTCAGGCGGTGGTGGCCTCAATACTTTGTCTGAGTGGTCGCTACGGTGATTTACTGGATATGATTTCGTTTGTCGTCGTCCTGTTCTATATCCTCACCATCTGGGGCATTTTCATTCTCCGCAGAAAACAACCTAACCTCGAACGGTCGTACAAAGCGTTTGGTTATCCCGTTTTGCCTGCGTTGTACATCGGTATGGGTATTGCTTTTTGCAGTTTGCTCATCGTCTATAAACCAACCTATACCTGGCCCGGTCTCCTGATAGCCCTGATTGGCGTGCCGATCTATTACTGGTTAGTGAAACATAACAAGGCCGTTAGCGATGAAGAAACTCCCGTATTGTAGTTGTTTGTGGGTGGCTCTGCTCCTGGTGACTCAGGAAAGTTGCTTCCCCGTGAATGGAAAAGAACGTACGTCGACAGACCAGATGGATACGTTACCGTGGCCAGCCAGCTTTGGGTTAGGGCGTCCGGCAACGCAGGCAGACATTGCCCGACTCGACATCGACGTTCGGCCGGATGGCAAAGGCCTCCCGGCCGGTGAAGGCAAATCGGCTACCGGGAAGGTAATCTTCGCGACAAAGTGCGCGGCTTGTCATGGCGTTGGGGGCATAGGAGGGCCATCCGGCTCGCTGGTCAGTACGGCCGATACCAGCCGGAAACGCCCCGAAAAAACAATCGGTAACTATTGGCCCTACGCGACCACCGTTTTCGATTACATCCGTCGGGCGATGCCATTCAACGCACCCGGCTCGCTGACGAACGAAGAAGTCTACCACCTGACGGCTTACTTACTGCGCGCTAATGGCATCATCGAAGAGACAGCCATCCTGAATGCCCATACCTTGCCCAACGTTGCTATGCCCGCGCGGAACCTATTCGTGCCGGACGACCGCACGGGCGGACCGACTATAAGATAATATGAGGAAGAAAATCATTCAGCTCGACCAGCTCGAGGGGAAAATTTCTCGTCGGGCCATGCTGGGCGGAGCGGCCACGGCGGCTGTCGCCATTGTGCAAACGGCATCGGGTAAAACGATTCAGGAAGGTGTATCCGTAGCGGAGTTGATTCCCGACGATCCAACCAAGAAAATCGGTACGCTGGCCGGTGAAGTCGGTACACGGTCAGCCTTTGAAAAAGTCGTTAAAAAACCGTCCGATATTTCGTCGCGGTCGCCTTTGCAGGATTTTTACGGCATCATTACGCCCTCCGATTTGCATTTCGAACGCCATCACGCCGGTGTGCCCCTCATTGATCCGGCGAAGCACGAACTGCTCATTCATGGGCTGGTCGACAAACCACTGATCTTCACGCTGGCTGAGCTAAAGCGTTTTCCGTCTGTTTCCCGAATTGCCTTTCTGGAGTGTTCGGGTAATTTTCGTACGGGTAAAGAAAACATGTCGCCACAGGATATTTGCGGACTGACCAGCCAGAGTGAATGGACAGGCGTCAAACTCTCTACCCTGTTTCGCGAAGTAGGCGTCAAGCCAAACGCCAGTTGGTTTCTGGCCGAAGGGTCCGATGCGGCCGTGTTGACCCGTAGTATTCCGATCAAAAAGGGGTGGGATGATGCCATCATTGCCTACGCCCAGAACGGTGAAGCGCTCCGGCCCGAACAGGGCTATCCCGTTCGGTTGTTTCTGCCGGGCTGGGAGGGCAACACATCCGTAAAATGGCTTCGTCGGCTCGAACTGTCCGATCAGCCCTTTATGACACGCGAAGAAACATCGAAATACACCGAACCCATAAAGGGAGGTAAGTTCCGCCAATTCAGTTTCGATATTGATGCCCGGTCAATCATTACGTTTCCATCGTATCCAAAGAAAATTGAAAAAGGCTATGTCGAAATTCGGGGTATTGCCTGGAGTGGCCGAGGCAAGGTTGCGCAGGTTGAGGTAAGTACAGATGCGGGTAAAACGTGGGGGCCGGCGACGCTTCAGGAACCGATTCTGGATAAAGCGCATACCGCGTTCCGATACGTATGGCAATGGAACGGCGACGAAACAGAAATTTTGAGTCGGGTAACCGACGAAACGGGATATCGTCAGCCTACGTTGAAGCAACTCATCGACGCGCGGGGCGGTGAAACACTCGGTTATCATTTTAACCCGATTACCGCCTGGCAAATCAAGCCCGACGGTAGCGTGTTGTTCAAACCCGAGACCTGGCAAGCATACCGTTAGGTCATGCTTACCGCAAAATGAGCAGGGCTCATTTGTCCCCCAATCCGTCAAGCGATGGGCTGATAGGGCAGGTGTAACGATGGTTTAGCTCTTTCGTAGAAAATGATTTACAGAAATACTTGCAAATGGCAAGTATTTTAGCTTATCTTTGAACTTGCAAAATGCAAGTAAAAATATATAGCTTTTAGTTCGTTTTACCATGATTCTAGTAACAGGAGCCACTGGTGGGCTGGGCCACCAAACCATCGATTTTTTGCTCACGACCACCCCGGCTGCCGAAATCGCTGCCCTGGTGCGCGATGCCAGCAAAGCCACGGATCTGGTGGCACAGGGCGTAGACGTGCGGCAAGCTGACTACCTTGACTATCCCGCGCTGGTGAATGCCTTTCGGGGCGTTGATAAGCTGCTATTGGTTTCGGCCGTGGCATTTACCGACCGGGTACACCAGCACCAAAACGTCATCGACGCGGCTAAGGAGGCCGGGGTGAAGCACCTTTTCTATACCAGCATCCAGCGCAGCACACCTTTTGTAATGCCCGAGGTCACTGAAAGCGACCTGGCTACTGAAGCCTATCTCAAAGCGTCCGGACTACTATACACCATTCTAAAAAACGGCTATTATTTTGAAGGCCTGGGGTACCTGATTGGGAGTGAGGTGCCGGATAAGGAGATCCTTTTCACGGCGGGAGAAGGCAGGATAGCTTTCGTCAAGCGGACCGAACTGGCCGCTGCCACGGCCGCCCTGCTGACCAGCGAAGGGCATGACAACCAGGAGTATACTCTATCGGGAAGCGAGGCCTATTCGTTTGCCGATATCGCCCGGGAACTCTCCGCGTTAGCGGGCCGACCCATCGCTTACAAAAGCAGCGAGCTGGCGCCCTACATCGCGCAGAAAGTGGCCGCCGGCTTCCCTGAAGTGGTCGCTAACTTCCTGGGTCAGTGGGGCCTGGCCGCCGGAGACGGCATGCTGGCCGGGACGCACGATACCGTCGAGCGCCTGCTGGGCCGAAAGCCCACTTCGCTGAGGGAGTACCTGAAAACGGCTTATTTCCCAGGTACCTAACCGCTTGTAACGGCAGGCAATACCCATGCATCAGTTCATCGAAACCGGGCAAGTGATTTCTCGCGGGAAATCACTTGCTTGATTCTAGTCTGCTAAAAACACCTATATAAACGTTACATCGTCTCGTTGGGGAGCCTTTTTAACGATTAACGAAAGTTGATGGCGACTCGCCGTGAATGGCTTGTATCTGACATGTTGTACGTTCGCTCCTCAAATGACTCCATCAATGAGTTGAGAGTCAGGCGGATTAATGATGGAAAACAAATGGTTAATTAGCCCACTCAACGAGATTCAGAAGTTAAGGGGATGGCTTACTATTTACCTTCCCCCTTTTGTAGTTCCTCAAAATCGCCAACCACCCATTTCGGTTTGGGGGTGCCAAATGGATCGACAATGACCCGTCCCGTTTTTGTGTCTAGAATGATGGTTTGTCGATCGCTAGTCACCACCTGAAACCGGCGGGTATCCACAACCGCTGGGTCGGGCTGGCTGTCGTGGGCAGGTCTGAAGTTGATTAGCGTCAGCAGGCCGCCTAGCGTGAGTACACCTAGCAAAAACGAGCGCAGGTCAATAGCTATGTTGATAGTTTTCATACTTGATGAGCCTTAAGATTGTATAAAAAAGTGACTTACAAGTCCCAATATACAAATTGTCTCAGGTAGAAGGGTTTCAGGAAATTGTGGCGTCCTCCATTAGTGTACAGTTTCGACGTGAATGGATCAGTTCATGTTTATAGTCCTACCATTGGTTTACAGTATCTCAACCAATTCGGCGGTCCGGTTGATTCTGCCAGTGTTTAGAAAAGGTACTCTGCACCCTACGGCGACGCTTTTAATGTATGGGCTCGTAACAAATCAAACAAGGTAATGGGTTTTCGCAGGTATTCGCTACCTTTTCCGTTGACGGCGCTGATGATCTATTTGGCATTCGAGGGGAGGTAACTTTTCTACTCTTAGTCCCATCAGCTCGCGGGGCCTAAGAGTAGAAAAGTTGCCTTTCTGAGTTATTCGGTCAACAACCGTTTGATTACTCAATTACCTCGTTCATGAAAAAAGACAATCGGGCCTCAAGAAGACGATTTCTACAACAGATTGGGGCGACTAGTCTGGTCGCTGCGTCTTCCCCTTTATCATCACTAGCAGCCCAGGCTAAAGCGGAAGAGCGTATTTTACACTACGAAAAACCCATTTCGTCCACGGATAAAATCCGATTGGGGGTGATCGGTTACGGAGTTCAGGGTCATTTTGATTTGCGTACCGCTTTGAAAGTACCGGGGGTCGAACTAGCCGGTATCTGCGACTTGTACACGGGGCGCCTTGAAAACGCCAAAGAACAATTTGGGCCTGAGCTGTACACGACCCGCAACTACAAAGAGCTTCTGGACCGCTCAGACATCGACGCGGTCATTATTGCGTCCCACGATGTGTGGCACGCCCGTATGACCCAGGATGCACTGGCCAAAGGCAAGCATGTGTACTGCGAGAAACCAATGGTCTATAAAATCAGCGAAGGCTATCCGGTCATGGCAGCGGCCAAAAAAGCGGGCAAGGTATTGCAGGTCGGCAGCCAGCGGGTCAGCAGCATTGGGTATGCCAAAGCGAAAGAATTACTGGCGGCCGGTGAAATTGGCAAACTGAACATGGTCAATGCCGTCTACGACCGACAAAGCTCGATTGGGGCCTGGGAATACACCATTCCGGCCGATGCCGATGCGTTGACGACCGACTGGGATCGCTTTATCGAAGTGACGGCCAAAATGCCCTTCGATGCCAAGAAGTTTTTCTGGTGGCGGGCCTTTAAGGAAGTGGGGACGGGCGTAGCGGGCGACTTATTTATTCACCTGCTGAGCGGCACTCACCTGATCACGGGCTCCAAAGGTCCCCAAAGTATTTATAGCACGGGGCAGTTCAGCTATTGGAAGGATGGGCGTAACCTGCCCGATGTGATGTCGGGGGTCATGCAATATCCCGACAGCCCCGAACACGCTGCGTTTCAGCTGACCTTGCAGGTGAACTTTATCAGCGGCACGGGCGGCCAGGAAGTCATCCGGCTAGTGGGGTCGGAGGGTGTCATCGACGTGATGGGCAATAACCTGAGTATTAAGCACAGCATTCTGCCCCAGGCCCCCGGCTTTGGTGGCTATGATTCGGTGTTTACCTTCTCCAAGAGTATGCAGGAGCAAATGCAGCAGGCGTATGATGCTAAATGGACAACCGACCAGCGGAAACGCCCCGTTAAAATGGATGTTACCTTCAAAGCACCTGAGGGCTATAGCGACCATTTAGATCACTTTACCAACTTTTTTGATGCGATTCGGCTGAACAAGCCGGTGGTGGAGGATGCTCAGTTTGGCTTTCGAGCGGCTGCTCCGGCATTGGCTTGTAACGAAAGTTATTTCAGCAAACAGATCGTCAAGTGGGACCCGTCTAGCATGAAGCTGACGTAGGTTGGCGCTTCTACTCAGAGAATAGGAGTTGTGATTAATGGACCAAGGCCAAGGAACGAAGTTACTTAATGTCCGTTCCTTGGCCTTGGTCCATTAATCGCTTTATAGGTTAAGAGCGTACTTGTCCGCTTTCCCTGCATTCCCGCGGCTACACCGGGAAGGTTATAAAGGGGAGCTAAGTTGTCTTTATAACTTTCCTGAATACCAAACTACTCCAGTGAAAAACAGAATTAGTTGTTTTATAGTGTTGTCCTTGCTTTGGCATTTTTCGCAGGCCCAAAATCCGCGCGTGTTTGTGCTGACCGACATTGAAAACGAACCGGACGATGCCATGTCCTTTGTTCGATACCTAACCTATGCCAATCAATTTGACACGGAAGGCATCGTCGCCACCACCTCCTGCTGGCAGCGAACCAAAACCGCCGAATGGCGTTTGCACGAGATCGTTCAGGCTTACGGAAAAGTCCGGGACAATCTGGAAATCCATGAGAAAGGCTTTCCAACCGAGGCTTACATGCATTCGGTGATCAAAAAAGGGTTACCCGTCTTTGGCAAAGAAGGATTGGGCGATGGAAAAGACTCCGAAGGGTCGGATTGGCTCTTGAAGAGCATGCTCAAAAATGAAAACCGGCCGCTTTTCATTCAGGCCTGGGGCGGCACCAACGTCCTGGCACAGGCCCTTTGGAAACTCCAGCGAACGCAGCCCGAGAACACTGTTTCGAAGGTGATCGCAAACCTTAGAGTCTACACCATTTCCGATCAGGATGATACGGGTCCGTGGATTCGGAAAACCTTTCCCACCCTTTTTTACATTGTTAGTCCAGGCTTTGAAGAAAATGGGGGTGGCCAATATCACTACGCTACCTGGACCGGTATTTCTGGCGACCGGTTACATGGGCGCTTCCTGGGCGCTGACTCAACGCTGGTTGGCACTACGATCTTAGAGCAGCACGTGCGCCGGAATCATGGGCCCCTAGGTGAAAAATACCCACAGGTTGCGGTTCTGATGGAAGGCGATACTCCTTCCTTTTTAGGTCTGATCAACAACGGGTTAAATGATGCTGAACACCCCAATTACGGGAGTTGGGGAGGACGGTATGAGTGGTATATTCCGCCTTATAAAAAGTATATGTACGAACCTGAAACCCGCCCGATCTGGACCGATACCGCCGATGAAGTATACAGTGAACTAACCCAAAGCTATCACACTAGCAATCAGGCAACGATCTGGCGGTGGCGAAACGCCTTCCAACATGATTTCTTTGCCCGCATGGATTGGTGTGTCGCTAAATCGTATGCCAAGGCCAATCATCCGCCTACCGTGGTGCTCGATCATCCAAATCAGCTTACGGTCAAATCAGGGACCGAAGTTGTTCTCTCGGGTACTGGCACTGACCCCGACAACAACACATTGACCTATAACTGGCTGTTCTATAAAGAGGTGGGTTCACTCAATGCGAGCCAGCTCATCTTGAAAAATTCCAAAAGTAAAGCCGTAACGTTTAAAGCGCCAACGGTAACGGAAGTGAAAACAATGCATTTTGTTTTAGAAGTTACCGACAATGGCACACCAAGTTTAACCCGCTACCAGCGGGTCATAGTGAATGTAATTCCTAATTAAATCAAGTCTCCTGCCGTAATTTGTCAATTATTATCAAAAAAGACGGGCTACAGTTGAACAGAATACCATCCTGAAAGATGATTGTAAATCATCTTTCAGGCAGAAGCATCATCGTACCAGTAGGCGATCCACATAGGCTAGCAGGGCCTGACTCTGAGTAGCTTCACCGATAAAACCAAGATAACCATCTGGTCGCACTAAGTACATTAAGCCCGGCTGTTTTCCGTAGGCTAAACTAAAATAGCCCTCAGCATCCACAAAGCCCTCTGCAGGCTGACAACTGGCAGATTGCACTATTCGAACTAACTTGATATCGCTATACCTATCAGGAAGCCTGGTCAATTCATCGGTAACTATATCGCCGTTGACCAACAACGTCCAGTGCGGTCCCCGAAACAAATCGTATAGTCGAATGGGATTGCCTTTTCCATCCTGCAAAGGCGCATCCGGCGCGCGGTCACCCGCCTGTACGGGTATGGGTAGCGAAGTAGCCTGTTGACTCAGGCGGCTGTGTCTATAGTTGAGGCTTAACTGAAACCGTTCGGTATCACCCGGCAAGGCCCGCTGAAGCCCCTGGAATTTGTCCAATAGTTTTGTACTTAACTGTAACACCGCAGCCGCCACGGGCAGGCGCTCTTCCTGGTAAGATTCCAACAGGCTGGGGTTTGCACCTCGCAGGACCAGGTCGAGTTTCCATCCCAGGTTGTAAGCGTCCTGCAGACCGGTGTTCATACCCTGTCCACCGGTGGGCGAATGCACATGGGCCGCATCCCCGCCAAGCAAGACGCGCCCAATAATTGTGCGGTCAACCATGCGGATATTAACCTTAAAGGAGGAAAGCCAGGTGGGAGCATACAGCTCTATGGCCATACCCGTCCGCTTCTGTAAAATCTGCTGGAACAGTTCCAGGGTGGGGGTTGCTTCAAAATCAGGAGCTACCTGGGCGGTCATCTGAAAAATGTCGCTTTGGGCAAAGGGGGTAAGTGCTAAAAAACCGTCGGGGTGGTGCTTCCACATATGGGTATGTTCATGGTCCAGCGCATCGGTATGGACATCCCCAACGAGTATCCGGATCGCTTCACGGGTTTCACCCTCAAAGCCGACGTGCAAAAACTTCCGCACAAAGCTGCGACCGCCGTCGGCAGCAACCAGGTACAAACAGGTGATCGGCCTCGATTCCTGATCTTTTAAAACGGTTGCCGTAACCCATCCGTCGTTTTGTTCGATATTGGTCAGCTCGGTGGCCAATTCGACCGACTTACCGCCTTTTGCCAGTTGTTGCCGTAGGATAGCTTCAATCTGGAATTGAGGAATCCAGAGGGGTAAATAAGGAATGTTGGGTGTGGTGGTAAGCCCTTCATGGAGATCGTCCTCCTTAAGCAGGGTAGGGCCGTCATACTCCCGGGCGATCGGATGCGAATAGCCATAGGGCATCAGTTGATCGATCAGGCCCAAATCATCGAACACCTCCAGCGAGCGCGGGGTTAACCCTTTTCCTCGTGAGCCGGGAAAATAAACGGGCGATTTGTCAATGATTCGAAAGGGGACACCACGTCGTAGCAGGTCACAGGCCAAAGTGAGCCCCGTTAAGCCAGCGCCGACAATCAGTACCTGCGTATCGATCTTCACGGACTTGATACTATTCTTCGATTCTATTGGGTTTGTTTTCATAACGAGAAGTAAAATACCGACCATTCGGTATGTAATCGGGCAAAAAAATTTAAGCTTTGATTAGCTGGTAGATCGTATGCCAGGACGCCAAGACTTCCTTGTCAAGCGCTGCTGTCTGATCAGCTGTAATCAACTGAATCATCCTACCATGACCCATATCAATAAAAAGACGGGCCAACTGCTCATCGGGTAATACGGATTTGATTTCTCCCCTGTTTCTGGCGACTGCGATGATGGCCATCCAGGCGGCTAACGCTTTATCTTCATGGCAATTGATCTTGCTTTTGATGTCAGGAATGAGACGCAGCGCTTCGAACAGTAATGAGTAATGATTAGCTCCAAACGTTAGCTCCGGGGTTAAGATCGTGTCTCGCACTTTTCTAGCCTGGGGAAAATAGTCGTCGAGGAACTGGCGCAGGCTGATTTGGGAAAGTTGCGTAAAATTAACGGTGGCAAACTGATCGATATACAGATCAATGGCTGCTTCAAAGATTTGCTGCTTGTTTTTGAAGTAATGGAAGAAGGCCCCTTTGGAAAAGCCCGTCTTTTCCATCAGCTCCTGAAAGGTGACGGCCTTGTAGCTTTTTTCCATGAACAGCGTCAAGGCCGTTTGGAGAATATGCATTCTGGAGTCTTCCATGGTAGATACCGACTGTTTGGTATGTAAAGGTAAAAAGATTTTTACAAATGCAAACAAGTCATGTATATGAGGTGGAAACGCTTGGCAGACAACCTATCTTACCTCTATATTCGGGCGAATAATAAATCATTAATGAACGAATGGACTTTTCGATTCATTCAGCTTTACGTATGGACTGGCTACTCATAATCATCGGGATTCTGATCATACTGCTGGGGGGGGTGATCTGGCGGTTTAGACTCGTCAACTTATTGAGCCAGGTGGAAGGCCTACGCGTGATCGATAAAGAAAAGGCCACTCGGTATACGGCCTGTTATTTAGCCCTACTGGGCCTCTGTTTTATGATACTGGGGTATTTTATTGACGAGTTGAGTGAGCGCCAATTGCTCTTGATCATCGCCTGCTTTATTCCGCTTAACCTGGTCGTTCTCATCCCGTATATGCTCGCTCAGAGTCGAAACATGAACTAGGGCTTGGGGGATGCCTTTCCCGTTACTTACTGGGCAACCTCATCGATTGACTGGAGGGCTGCCTGGGCCTGCGGGCCTTTGGTTGTGCCGATTAAGATGAATTCGCCAGCGTGAAGCATTCGTTAGCTTGGCCATTTGAAAATCAGAAAATAGGGCTTTAAAATGGCTTTTACCGGCCTGGAGAGCAACCCCGTTTTCCTCCAGACCGGGTGCCGAGAAATTTCAGACCGATTGATCAACGTCGAACGGGCATTAATTTATGACATGTGTTATCATCTAGTTAAAGCGAATTCAGGTTCCGCTTTGCCTGAGCTACATGCCGTTCGGTATGAGCGACCATAAACTGCAGGATATCGCCTACGGGCAAGTGCAGCCAGGGGGCAATCGACAGCGGTACCCGAACGCCGTTGATATTCACTTTCTCCACCTGTTTCAGTAGCAAGAGCAGTTGTTCCTGCTGATCAATAAAGTCAGCGACCACCTGGTGAGCAGACCAAGCCTCGCTGGGCTGATGTCGTTTAATGGCCCTGAACTTCATTTTGCCCGATTTGGGGTCCATCAACCGGGTTAAAAAGTTGCCCAGCCAGGAGCTTTTAAACGAATCGGTGACCGGCTTATCCAGTTGAGTAATCAAGCTATGGTTTAAGCGGGGTAAATAGTAGCGTCCGTAGCTGTTCAGGTGATCTAAACATTGAACGATACTCCACCCACCACGCTGGGACGGTTGGTTGAGGGTGGTGTCGTCCATGTTCTGAAAATGTTCTACAGCCTGCTGAATATGACCATCCACCTGTTGTTCGAGGGCAGCTAGCCAGACCGCCTTGTCAATGAACGTCATGGTAGTGCGTTACCGGCGAAGCCGTCGCTTGTTTAGTTACATACAAGAGCGCCAGAGCGATGAGGAAGAAAAGAGTCTCAATGACCAGCCATTGCCGACCAAACGCGCCCAGGGGGCCTTCGGCAAATACCGTAATCGTTCTCGACAGCGCATAAAATCCCCACAGTAAACTCAGAAAAACCAGCCCTTTCTGTATATCCCGGACCATGAGGTACAATAGACTGATAAATAAAGTAAGCCCTACGCCCCCGTAAACACCCCGGATTGAGCTGAAAGCGTCAGTGTTGGTGAGCTGTACCTGCACCAGATCCATTACCGATTGCGGGTTGGAAAAGGCCATAAGGCTAACGGACAGCAGGGCCAGGGCGGATAGGAGAATGAAACCCTGGGCGGCCCGAGTAACGATAATTTGCTTTTGCATAGTCGTGATCATTAGTTACGGCACAAAATTGGGCCTCATCTTCTGACCAATTATTGGTATTTACCAAGATTTCAGGCTCTGATGGTATTCATAAGCTTACTAAAATTGGTTGGGTCAACGCCAATGTAATTGGCTAAATATTTATGGGGGACTAGCTGTAAGATATGGGGGCTGCGCCGGAGCAGTTGGGTAAACTTATCGGCGGATGAATAGCACTGTAGTTCCACTACCCGTTCCAGCACACCCGACAGGGCGCCCGTAATACCCAGTCGGACCATGGTTTCTACCGCCGGGCTACGTTTCATGACCGCTTCCAGGTCCCGGAAGGAGGCCCGTAGAAAATGGGAAGGCGTAAGCGTTTCATAGTAATAGCGGGAAGGCCGCTGTAGCATAAACGAATCGAGGACACCTCCGAAAGAAGGCCCGTAGGAAAAAACCAGGGTCGCTTCCCGATTTTGCTCATCGAAATAATAAACCCGTTGTACGCCCTCCAGAATAAAATACAGATAGCTTTCCTGTTCGCCTGCTGTCGTCAGAATTTCCTTGCGCTTGGCTGAAAACGGTCGCCAAATGTTGGAGAATTCAGCCCACTCTGGTTCCGGAAGCGTATGGATTGCCTCAACAAGCTGCTTTAAGCCAAGCAACGAATCATTCATAAGCACTACTATAAAAAGTCTTGTAGAATTATTTTCCAAGCACGTCAATCAGGTTCTTTAAAATAGTTCATCCAACTGCTCAAAGAAGGCACGCTTACGGGGGTTATCAGCCTCCCCGAGCCCAGCCAAGAAGGCAGTCGCTAGGGATGGAGAAAACGACTCTCGCAAGTTGTGGTAGACAAAAGCGCGGTCCATCCACCGGTCGGCCACCCCACCACGACCCCAATCAATGAAGTACACCTGGTCCTGAGCATCCACAAAGATGTTGCTGTCCGTCAGATCGCCATGGGCAAATACCGGCTCCTCAGGAGGCTGCGTGGCGTAGAGGTGCGCTACAAATTCCGGCGGATTGGCTGCCTCTACACCAGGCCATTGATGCAGATCGTATTCGTACGCCACTAAGCCATTGACCAGCAGGTACTCCAGCTCCTTGAGCCGGAAAGCTGCTCCGGCCTCAAAGGGGCATGTGGCGATGGGCAGGGCTTGCAGCTGAGCAAGGGCCTCCTGGAACACGGACAGTACGGCCTGTTGACTGTCGATGCGCTGGTACAAAGGTTGGCCTGGCACGCTACGGGTGATCATAAACTCCCCCTGGCTACTTTGGGCCACGGCCACCACTTCGGGTACATTCAACCGCCCACTCAGCCAGACCAGCACATCGGCCTCGCGTTGTACGCTGAAGGTAGTTGGGGAGTAAAGTCTTGAGCACATCTTTAGAAAGAAGGCGTCGTTGCCCCGCTTAAAGCGGTAGACCGGACAAGGCGACTCGCCTACTGTATCCGAAACCAGGCGTGCCTTCCCCAGGAAGCGGGCAATCGGTTTAGGCAGGTCAAGGGTCAACTTTGCATTCATATCTAACCATCCTCAAGAAAACGCTCCTAAAATTAAGATAAGGCTGACTCAAGCAATACATTTTTGATGAGACACTTCTTGAATCGGCCAATTGACCTAATGCCAGGCGGCTACTGCTCAGCTAGGCTAGAGTGATACAACGCCTGTACGCGCCAGGCGCTGACAGGCAATGTCAGCCAGTTTCAGGATGGTGTCGGTGCGACCCGTCGTCAGATCCGCCAGGTGCTGGTTCATAGCCTGAAAGTACTGCTCGGCCAGAGAGAGTGTCTATAATAAGTCGGGCGTTTAATGAAACGGCGTATTAATGGGTATTTCGGTTGATGTTTTCGTACTTTGGCTACTATAAAGATGATGATTTTACAACGTAGCCTATAACCAGCAGTACACACAATCATTCATGTCTGATAATAACCCATCGACGGCTTCCCAACTTACTCCCGACGAGCAAGACAAGCTTCGGGAATTAACCACTCAGAGCTGGAACCTCGAATTAGCTATCTCCGGAGTGGCCATGTTCGCTATCCTGCAATTGCCCGATCTGCTGGAGTCGGCCTTCAGCTACATCCGCTACAATTACATGACCCACACGGAGGGGGCAGCGGTCATGTTGCCCTCGATGGTATACAGCCTGATTCGCGCTACTTGCCATGTCTTGTTTGCGGCTTTTCTGGCCAATTTTGTAATGCGGGCATTTTGGGTGGGTCTGGTCGGTCTGCTGGCTGTTTTCCCCTCGGGCATCCACTACGACCGTATTCCCTTCTCCACGCCGTATGCCCAGCAACGCCTGGCCGACGAGTTTGGCCCACTGGACCGCTACATTCTCTGGCTCGACAAACGGTGCAATATTGTATTTGCCCTCGCGTTTCAGTTCGTGTTCCTGCTGGTGGTCGTTGCCATATTCTACCTGATGGGGTTACTGATCTACCTGGTGGTTCAACCTAACGTGCCCCCCAACGTGTGGTTTGGGGTCAAAATTGCCTTAGGCATACTGATGGCCTTGTTCTTCTTAGCGTCTATTTTGCTGAGTCAAAAGAGGCTGAAAGAGACGCCCAGGGGCATTCAACTTAACTACCAGTTTACCAAAGTAGGGCGACTGATGATGCTGGGTACGTACAAACACACGTCCTATGTTACTAACACGTTTTACACCAATATCCGGCCCGGCAAGTTGATTCAGGCGGCAGCGATGTTCATCGTCGTATTTTTTGGGGTGTTCTTTCTTGAATACGCCAACGATATATCACGTACCAGTGGAGGGATGTCGCTTTTCAACCGCCGACATCTTTACTCGGCCCGTATCGATAGTCTCTACATTGAGCCTACGGCCTACGACAACCAGCGCCCCGAGGGTGCCTTTATTGGCGGGGCTTCCATCCAGTCAGACGTCATTCGGGAACCTTACCTGCGCTTGTTCATTGCCTATCCCAAAGCACTCGACACACTGCTTAAGCAGCTGGCGGCCGAACCAGCCTGGAGCGATACGCTGTCGCGTCAAGTGCGTCGACAGCGATATGCTATCTGGAGCAGCCAGCAGATCAATAAGTTGATCTGCATCACCGTTAATGATTCGGCCTATGCCCAGCCTAACCTGCTATTTACTAAAACCGGGGTTCAGGAGCAAAGTGGCTGGCAAACGGTGTTGATACCGGGCAATCTGAAAACAGGCCACAACCTGCTCCGGGTAGCTCTGCAAGACCCCCGAAAAAAGGAAGCCAATGAACTGGTGACGATTCCTTTCTGGTACGTACCTGAGCCCTAACCTAGCCGCCCTTACTTAGCTAGCCTTATCCGCCTGACATCCTAATAGCCGCTTCCTACTGAATAGGAGCGGCTATTTACGAATGCTATTAACGAACGGCCATTGCCATACCTGCAATTTATTCCCTGCATTAAGCTCATTCAATGCTATTTAATAGCAGCAAGAGCGGCAGCGTAATCAGGCTCTTGCCCTATTTCCGGCACCTGTTGTTCGTAGACGATTTTCCCTTCGGGGTTCACCACGATTACGGCGCGACTTAACAGCCCTTTCATGGGGCCGTCGGCAATTTGTACCCCGTAAGAATGGCCAAAATCAGTTCTGAAATCAGAAAGCATTACCACGTTTTTAATGCCTTCCGCGCCACAAAAAGCTTTCTGGGCAAAAGGTAGGTCTTTGGAGATACAGAGAACCGTGGTGTTTTTTAGCCCAGCTGCATCCTCATTAAACTTCCGGACCGATTTGGAACAAACACCGGTGTTTACACTGGGGAAAATATTCATGATCACATATTTGCCTTTATAATCAGCTAACGTGTTATCCTTCAGATCAACACCGGTCAAGGTGGCCTCTTTAATCGATGTGCCCACCGCAGGTAGTTTACCCACCGTATGAATGGTTTTACCACCTAGCGTAATGGCCGTGCCGGTGGATTGTGCCAGGGTAATTCCTGTCATGAACATGCCTGCCAGGACCAGAAAAAAGATTTTGAAGGCCTGTATTGAGTTTTCGATACCAGTCATAAAATGCATTCCATTAATGGTTGTTCTCCAAATGTACTAAGAAAACATTGATGAATGGCTGTTAGGCCGATTCATGCAGATCCTACGTGACAAGCAGCGTATTGCTGCCCATAGATGGGGTATTTAAGCTACCTATACGGCAAGAGCTAATCGTCCAGCCGCAACCATAAAGCGGGACGAATACCGCCACCGTCTCGGGGCCTGCCGAAGACGCCGTTGCCACGGACATAAACATGGCCGTTTTTGGTAATACTCGCCCCCGTGCGACCGTAGTAGCCCGGCGACCGAAGCCGCCACCCGTGCAAGTCAGTACCGTATCTGGCTTGTCGATTACCGTTGTTTGCGTCGTCAATAAACCACGTTTGTCCCCCTTTGGTACTCAGGTTTGCCCGGCTATCGCCAAAATACTGGCAAACCTCTTCCAGGCTAAGTAAGAATAGGTGATCGGTGGTGTCTGCCCCCCCTTTTGTATTGAACCAGGGGTTGTCAAAATTTTTATTCGTGATCTGAATGATTTTTGCCCTCTCTTCCGGGCTGAATGTAAGGTAGAGTACTTGGTTAAGGTATTGCCTTAACGCGCAATCTGCCCACGTTACATTGACAAATTGGTGGTGATACCATCGCAGTTCCACTATATCCTGGGTAATGATCAGGGCCCTGCGATCCTCTTCAACGGCAAGCACCAGCCACGTGTAGAGGCCAAACGTAATTAGGTCATGTTTTTCCATCGTTTACCTGTCGGGTTGGTTAGTAGACTAGTCTAAATAGCTTTAAACGCTCTTCTACCTGTTCTCGATTATGGCCACCTGACGAAAAACCACTACGCGTTAACAACCTCTCCATGTGAACAGATTGAGTCCTTACTCGTTGATGAATCATGCGTATTCATGAAGAACTGGTTCTGTTTGGTAGTGTTCTTAAGTGGGTTATCCTCTCGGTGCTGATCGGCTGTCTGACCGGATTGGCCGCATCAGCATTTATCCTCTTTATCCACTACGTGATTGAGCAAAGTAATCATTATCAGTACGTTTTCTTCCTGTTGCCGCTCAGTTTTTTTGCCGCGAACCTGCTCAGTCAGTTCGTCTTGAAGCAGCACGTAGGCACCGACGCGCTCATTGCCGCCATCAATCGGAACTACGGCAAAATCGAAGGCAGCTTCGTACCCACCAAGATCGTTAATGTCATCCTGATTCTGGCCACGGGTGGCTCGGCGGGCAAAGAAAGTCCCTGTGCGCAAATCGGTGCGGGTCTGGGTAGTGTTTGCGCCAATCTATTTCGGGTAGACAACGTTGACCGGCGAAAGATGGTCCTGTGCGGCTTCTGCGCCGGTTTTGCCTGTGTATTCGGTGCCCCAATTGCCGGAGCGCTGTTCGGGATTGAAGTGCTGGCCGTGGGGGTTATTCTCTATGATGTACTACTTCCTGCGTTTGTCGCTTCGATTACGGCCTACCAGATTTCATCAGCACTGGGCGTTACGTTCTTTTATTATCCACTTCAGTTTGTTCCTTCATTCGGCCAGGGATTTTTTCTTCAGCTCCTGGGCGGGGGTATCCTTTTTGGCTTGTGCGCCTATGGGTTGATTCGGGCTATGCAGACCAGTACGGCCTGGACGAACGCCATTCCCATCTGGCGGCCCTGGAAGGGCATGCTGGGCGGACTGGTACTCGTTGGGCTGACCCTTTTGTTTTCGCGCGCTTATTTAGGACTAGGTCTTGATCTTCTGGAAAACTGCATTAAAGGACAGCCTGTTGCTTCGTACACCTTTTTACTAAAAGCCCTGTTCACTGTTATCACCCTAAGCATCAGCCGGAGTGGCAGTGTCATTACGCCCATTTTGTTTATTGGAGCTTCCCTGGGTAGCTTTTACGCAGACCTGGTTGGCGCCGACCGCTCGACCTTTGCGGCCATTGGCTTCGTGAGTCTGCTGGCGGGGGCGGCCAACACGCCCATCGCCTGTAGTATTCTGGCCATCGAATTATTCGGGGCGACCGTTGCTCCCTATGCTGCGGTGGCCTGCGTCATTAGTTTTCTATTATCTGGCCACCGGAGTTTGTATGGGTCCCAGTTGCTGACCGTTCGCAAATCGCCGGCCATCCAGATTCAACTGGGAAGCGAAATTAGTGCCGTGCCGGATCAATCGCATCAGACGTCCATTCGTTGGCCCCATTGGTTAAGAAAGCTCCGGTCGTTTTTCCAAAAGCGCTCTTAGGGGTCAGAGGACATGCTGTCAATGCAGAGCAGATCGAGTAAAGGGGCTAAAAGAGATTACTTTTGTCTATTATGAAAGTATTGCTGGTTGAAGATGAAGCGAGTCTGGCGTCGTTTATTCGCAAAGGCGTGGAAAGCGAAGGCTACGACATCGATCTGGCCTACGACGGGCTGATGGGGCAACGACTGGCCGATAATAACACCTACGATGTTATTGTGCTGGATGTCAATCTGCCCCATATCAATGGGTTTGACCTGTGCCGACGCATCAAGCAAGAGTCCCCTCGGCAGCCAATACTGCTGTTAACGGCGCTGGATAGTTTGCCCGATAAAGAAAGCGGCTTTGGCGCGGGTGCCGATGATTATCTGGTCAAACCATTTAATTTTCGCGAGCTGATGCTACGGATCAAAGCGCTGGCCCGGCGAAACAGCGACCACATGGGTCTGAAAACGGTGTTGCGCGTGGTCGACCTCGAACTCGATACCCAGGCGCATTCGGTTTTCCGGGCCGGGCAGCGAATTGAGCTGACGGCCCGCGAATACGCCCTGCTCGAATACCTGATGATCAACAAGGGCCGAACCGTTAGCCGAATCGATATTGCCGAGAAAGTTTGGGACCTGCATTTCGACACCAACACCAACGTCATCGAGGTCTATATCAATTACCTGCGCAAAAAGATAGATAAAGACTTCAGCCCCAAACTGCTGCACACGGTGGTCGGCATGGGATACGTTTTACGGGGTTAATTATGCAGATCAAACACAAGTTGATCCTGTGGTTTTCGTCGCTGGTGGCGAGTATTCTGCTCCTTTTCTCGATCTACGTGTACAGCACCTATGCCAGCTTCCGGCAGCGATCCATCGAAGATCGACTGGAACGTAAAGCACGCGTGACGGAGCAGTTGTTAACGCTCAGAGGAGCCGTAGCGGGTAGCGTTATTACGTCGATGCCCGAACAGGTTGAGTTTGTTTATTCGCCCACCGACAGTCTGATTTACGCCAGCCAGTCTACCAACGATTTTGTGGCTGATTCCGCTTTTCGGCATCGGGTACGGCGGGAGCGAATCGTCCGGTTTCAATACGAAAGTTCCGGGCATACGTATCCTAAAGACGGCGTCGCGCTGACCTACGCCGGGGTTTCGCCTTCGCCGGATGGACGAGAATATGTAGCGATCGCAACCGCCTACGATCAGGATGGCTACCAGCGACAGAAGAATCTGCGCGACCTGTTTGTTGTCGGCAATATGGTGGCCATCGGTCTGGTTAGTTTACTGGGTTACTTTTTTTCCCGACAGGCACTCAAACCCCTTAACAAGCTGATCGATCAGATCAACACCCCCGTAGCTACTATGTTGCCCTTTCGGCTGCGGCCCGACAACGCCCATGACGAGGTAGGCGTACTGGCGCAGGCGTTCAACGACTTACTCACCCGGCAGGAACAACTGGTCGAGAACCAGCGCTCATTTATTGCCCAGGCATCCCACGAACTACGCACCCCGCTGACGACCATCAAAGGCTGGCTGGAAACGTCGCTGCTCTACGATACCGATGCCGAAAGTTTGAAGCGCGGCATGACCCAGGCCGTTACCGAACTGGATAAACTGACGGCGCTGGCCAATGGGCTGTTACAACTGGCCCGCATTGATGGCGTTGATGCGCAGCTTGATCGCCAGCCGCTCGAACTGGTTGAGATTGTTCTCGATGCTGCCGATACGCTCGGGCAGCAACGCGCCGGGCAATCCCTGTCTGTCCAGCTTAGTGACGGTGTTCTCGAACAACCCATGCCCGTCACAGTTCTGGGCAATGCGCACCTCCTCAAAACGGCCTTGCTGAATCTGCTGGACAACGCAGCAAAGTATTCGAATGGTCAGCCCATTACGGTATGCCTGGAAATGGATACCGAAGAACGCGCCCTCATTCGGATTGAAGACCGGGGCATTGGCCTGACGCCGGGCGAAGAAGAACAGATTTTGCTACCGTTGGTACGCGGCTCCAATGTGCGGTCCATCGGTGGGTTTGGCATTGGGTTGACGCTGGCCCATCGCATCATTACGCTGCATCAGGGAAAGCTCCTGCTACGTCCCCGGCCGGGTGGTGGCACCATTACTGAAGTCGTTTTACCCTTGCAGCCTGCTTAGCGACTGATAACTATGTATCACAAAGTCAAACAGGGCTAATGTTTATTACAGCATTTTAAGACTGGTTAATAAATTGAAAAGATATAGGCTGCTCCTTCTTTTACTGTTTCGAAAAACGGGTGTTTCAAGAGATGGCATAGCTCCCCTGAGCATCGCCCTTTCATCCACAGTGCGGGGAAAGAAATTCAACGTTCTACAGTTCTTATTCCAAAAACACGAAGTGGCTGCCAAGTACGTCATCCATCACGATTACATATCGATAAGTAATGGCTCAAGAGAATAATGCGTCTGTCATACCGGCCTTCAATTTGACGCATGATATGGTCCATACAGGACTGGTTATCCGTCAAATTAATAAGGCTAGTCTCACCATGCCCTTCATGGGAATACCTCATACTCACAACTTTTACACGCTATCTGTATTAGCTCAAGGCACAATGACGTTGTACACGGACTATCAGCAGATTCAAGTGCAAGCGCCTGCCTTGTTGCTATTGGGTAAGGATCAAGTTCACGCTCACAACACTTACCAACAAGTGGTCATGACCAGCTTGAGCTTTACCGACTGGTTTACCATTGACACCAATTCCGATTGGCCATCCCTTTTTACGGTCCCTGCCCTTCCGCTAACGGACTACGATTTTAGTCAGATCGCTGAATACACTCGATTACTTGAACGGGAACATGGAACGAATAATCGACTGAACAACAATCATATAGCCAATCATTTATTAACCATAATCATTCAGCTTGCCCTTCAGCTTAAACATAAATACCAGGCGAGCCCTACACATCAGTCATCTACATTGTACCAACGGTTTAATCAGGCCTTGAATCAACAGTATCGATCGGTTGGTGACAGTAAAACCTACGCCCATCAACTTTGTGTGACTCAGCAGCAACTCAAAGCGGCAACTAAACTGGTTACGGGAAAAGGGCCTAAACAACTCATTAATGAGCGACAGATTCTAGAAGCCAAGCGACTTTTGTACTGGGCTGATTGGTCAATTAAAGAGATCGCCTGGCAATTAGGGTTTACCAGTGAGCAGTACTTCAGCCGTTTTTTTAAGAAGCATACGGGTTATGCCCCATCGTCTTTTCAAAAGCTGTTTGGCCACATGTACAAGTGAATGATCGAAAAGGATAAGTCGTGGCGATGAGGGGAGGCTACTTTTGCGAAGTCAACTAATCAAAAAACAGTCATGATTTACGCGATTTCACAGCGTTCGTACCCGATTCTTCTGTCCTGGATAATCCTGCTTCTAGGTAGCCCCCTCAGTAAAGGACAAAGCCAGGATGGCCCGGTCAAGATTGCCGTTTTAGTCTATCCCGGAGTCGAATTACTCGATTTTTCGGGACCCGTCGAAGTTTTTAGTAACGTGCGTGATTTCCAGGTTTATCTGGTTTCAACCGGTGATAGTGTACTAACCACTAAAAATAATACCTTACGTTTTAAACCTGATTATACGATCACCAATGCCCCTCAGCCTGATATTCTGGTTGTTCCGGGAGCTCCCCTTGATCCGGTGGTAGCCACGTATAAGAATCCAGATGTCCTGGCTTGGATCAATCAAGTCCATCAGCATACGCAGGTGAGTATGTCGGTTTGTACGGGGGCCTTCATTATTAGTAAGGCGGGCTTGACGAAGGGGAAAACGATCACCAGTCATGCGGCAGTGCTTGATTCCTTGTCACGATTCGATCGACAAACCAAGGTGGTGCGAGACACTCGTTTTGTCGAAGACGGTAAACTACTTACTACGGCGGGTATTTCAGCGGGTATCGACGGGGCTCTTTATGTCGTCGATAAACTGAGAGGGCGTGATGAGGCTTTACTGGTAACTCGAATTATGCAGTATGACAAGTGGCAACCTGACCGGGGCATTATAATTGGCAAGTCGAAGTCGTCTTTTCCTGGAATGCCCCAAAAGAAGCTAGGTAAGCTTAAAACAGCCAGATCATTGGCTGATCCCGTCTGTCACATGCAGATTATGGCCAGAGATACGATACAATACACGTACAAAGGGAGGAATTATAAGTTTTGCTCGGGGAGTTGCAAGGAGATATTTCGTCGGCGTCCCGAGCAATATATGAGTGAGTAAAAGCAAACACTGGCAACTTATGATGTCTCCCTTTCGGGAGACATCATAAGTTTAATGCTATCTGTCTTGTAAAAACGCTCCTATTTATAGACGAAAGTAGTCCTCTCTTTATGGGATAGGGCGACCGGGGTCGGAAAAAATAGTCGGTAAGTTACCATATGGCTATCCTCTAGCGCAGAGCCTGTATAATTTAACTAGTATCGCAACTCATGACCCGTTCTAATAATAACTAATATGGCTCTAATTTCGCTCTAATCTCCGACCCGTAGCTTTGGGGTTATCCATCAGGCTAATCCCATGCACAGGTTGAAAAAACGATACATCGGGCTTTTATTCGTACTCGTCGGCGGCTGGGGCAGACAGGGTCTGGCGCAACCGGGTGCTTCCTTATCGACTGTAGCCAACCCGCTTACCTTGTCCAAAGCGCTGGAGCTGGCCCGCACCAATTACCCTAGTTTGCGGGGAAAACTGGCCAATATCCGGGCGGCTGAATCCGATGCGCAAGCGCTGAACCTGGCGTTGTTGCCGCAGGCTGGCGTTCAGGCGCAGACACTCAATGCTACGTCCAATCAGGTTCGGGGTGCCTACGTATCCAATGGCGGACTCCTGTTGCCCGTTTCGGGGGTGCGGACCGATGGGTTCAGAAATCAGGCGGCCTGGACGAGCGGGCTTTCGATGGTGGTCGACTGGGAAGCCATTACGTTTGGTCGTCGGCAGGCCCGGCGTAGTCAGGCCCGGCTCGCTATAGAGCAGGCTCAGGCCGACTACGAAGGTGAATTGTTTACCCATCAGGTACGGGTTTGCGATGCTTACTTACTGGCGCTTAATGCCCAAAAATCGGTAGCCTTGCAAACCGCTAATCTTCAGCGGTCGCAGGCGCTACAACGGATCATTCGCGCCAGTACCGAAGGCGGCCTCCGACCCGGTATCGACAGCGCCGTGGCCAACACCGAAGTGGCTCGGGCTCAATTGCAGGTATTGGAAAGTCAGCAACTGGCCCAGCAACAGGTACTCCGACTTACTGAATTGATTGGCCAGCCGAATCCCACCGTCCAGTTGGATTCGATGGTCTTTTACAACCAGCTTCCTCAATTGCCGCAAACGCCAGGAAGCAATCCGGCGCTGCATCCGCAACTCCGGGTTTATCAGAAAAACATTGATCTGGGCCGGGCGCACGAAACCCTGTTGAAGGCCTCGGCCTTACCATCCATTTCGGTGCTGGGTTCGCTTCAGGGACGCGGCTCAGGAATCAGCGAGCAGGCCCAGCCCGACGGTACCTTTCGCATTGATCCCTCGCTGGGAGCTGGTCTGCCGCTACGGTCTTACAACTACATCGTGGGCGTAACGGCCATCTGGCGACCAACTGATTTATGGCGTACCAAGTACGCGCTGTCGGGCCAGCGGGAGCGAGTCAACGCCAATCAACAGGCGTTTGACCAGCAGGCATTGAGCATTCAGGCGGCTAGTCAGAATGCGGTATTGCAATTACAACTGGCGCAGGCTCGCGCCCGGCAAGCTCCGCTTCAACTGGATGCGGCCAGCCAGGCCTACATCCAATCGCAGGCGCGGTACGAATCCGGGCTGGACAACATCCAGGCGCTCACCCAAACGAGTGCGCTGCTCAACCGGGCCGAGGTCGACCAGGCCCTGGTCACCAACAGTGTCTGGCGGGCTTTGCTGTTACGGGCCGCCACGGCTGGTGACTTAGATTCCTTCCTTCAACAACTTCCCCGCTAACCGTTATGATCAAAGCTGCTCTAGCCAAACCCATTACCGTAATCGTCGCACTGGCGGGCATCGTGCTGTTTGCGGTGTTGGCGCTGCTCCAGATTCCGGTGGACATTTTCCCCCGGCTGAATTTGCCCACGATCTACATTGCGCAGCCTTACGGTGGCATGACGCCCGCCCAGATGGAAGGTTTTATTGCGACCCGCTACCAGAATCAGTTGCTGTACGTATCGGGGATCAAGAACGTGGAAGTAAAAAACATTCAGGGGCTGTGTCTGGTCAAATGTACGTTCTACGAAGATGTCAACATGGCGCAGGTATCGGGCGAGGTAGCCAATCAGGTCAGCCGGGTAATGAATTATCTGCCGCCCGGTACCGTCCCGCCCACCGTCGTCCGGTTCGACGCATCGAGCTTACCCGTGGGTCAGTTGGTGTTTAGCAGCCGCCGGGCATCGCTGGGCGAGATGCAGGATTTAGCCTCTACCCGCATACGGCCTCTGTTCTCCCAAATTCCCGGTGCATCGGCTCCGTCGCCGTTTGGTGGCAACGAACGGACCGTCGTCGTGAACGTGAATCCCGAACGGATGCGCAGCTATGAGCTGACGCCCGACGAGATTGTGCAGGCAGTGGTGAAGAACAACCAGATTTCGCCCGCCGGCAGCGTGCAGATGGGTGACTATACGGTCATGACCCCCAGTAATACGGTACTCGACAAGGTAAGCGAATTCATGAATATTCCGCTCCGGAAAGGGGTAGGGCCCACCGTGTTTCTGCGCGACGTAGCGTCGGTCGAAGATGCGACCGACATTACGGTGGGTTACGCGCTGGTCAATGGCAAACGGTCGGTTTATATTCCCGTAACCAAGAGTGCCGATGCGTCGACGATGAGCGTTGTGGGTGCGCTGAAAGCCAAACTGCCTGAAATGAAGGCACTGTTGCCCGATGATGTGAAGCTTACCTACGAGTTCGACCAGTCGGTCTATGTCACGCAGGCGGTGCATAGTCTGGCGGTGGAGGGCGGTCTGGGCGCGATTCTGACGGGCCTGATGGTGCTGGTTTTTCTGGGAGACTGGCGCAGTTCGCTGATTGTGATTCTGACCATTCCGGTATCGATTCTGAGTGCTATTTTGCTTTTAAACCTGACCGGGCAAACCATCAACATCATGACCCTGTCGGGGCTGGCGCTGGCGATCGGGATTCTGGTCGACCAGGCGACGGTGGTGATTGAAAACATTCACCAGCATCTGGAAATGGGAAAGCCGAAGGCCCGCGCGATTCTGGATGCCTGTCAGGAAATGTCGTTTCCACTGCTGCTGATTACGCTGTGTATTCTGGCGGTGTTTGCCCCGGCCTTTCTCATGAACGGGGTGCCGCGCGGGATGTTCCTGCCCCTTTCGCTGTCGGTTGGCTTTTCGATTATCGCGTCCTACATCCTCTCGCAGGTATTTGTGCCGGTCGTGGCTAACTGGTGGCTGAAACATCATGAACACGCCAGTCCGCACGAATTAAGCGTACTACCTGACCTGGCCCATCAGCCAGAAACCCGGCAGGAGCAGTACGAAGAGAAGCACCCGGAAAAAGTAACGGGTTTCGAACGATTCAAGCTGGGCTACCTGCGGCTGCTCGACAGCCTGATGGCCCGGCGGGTACTGGTCATAAGCGTGTATGCGCTGGTTTGCGCGCTGCTGATTGGCGTTGGTTTTACCCAAATTGGGCAGGATATGATGCCGCGTCAGAATCACGCGCGTCAGTTTCAGGTACGGATCGTCGGGCCACAAGGACTACGCATCGAACGGACTGAAGAACTCACTAAGCGGGTTATCAAGCAGATTAACGACATTGTAGGTCCCAATAATGTTGCGATTTCGTCGGCCTTTGTGGGGATGACACCCTCCAGTTACGGCACCAGCGCCCTGTACGTATTCAATGCCGGGCCGCATGAAGCCGTTCTTCAGATTAATCTGGCCGAAACCTATAAGGTTGAGTCGCTGGATGCGCTGAAAGAACAGATTCGCCAGCGGGTCCGGGGGAAAATGCCCAACGTCCGGCTGTCATTCGAGCCCATCGACCTGACCGACAAAATCATGAGCCAGGGCGCGCAAACGCCTATCGAAATTCTGGTGGGTGGGAAAGACCTTACCGAAGGCCAGCACTACGCCAACCGCCTGTTGACCCACCTGCGCGAGATTCCATACCTGCGCGATTTACGCATCAATCAACCGCTGAGTTACCCGACGGTATCAATTAAAATAGACCGCGAACGGGCGGCTCAACTGGGCCTGAGCGCCGACGAGATAGCCAAGTCGCTGGTGGCGGCTACCGCATCGAGTCGGTTCACGGCCAAAAACCTGTGGCTCGACCAGTCGAAAGGATTTGCCTATCAGGTGCAGATTCAGCTGGAGCAGGACCAGATGAAGTCCGTCGCTGACATTCAGGCGATTCCGCTGGTAAAAGGGCAACTGCGCCCCACGCTCGGCGACATAGCGGCTATTACGCCCACGACCGTACCGGGTGAATACGACCGCATCGGTCCCCGACGGATCATTACCGTATCGGCCAACATCAACAACCAGGATTTAGGCACGGCCACGCGGGATGTACAGGCGGCTATCACAGCGGCTGGCGACCCGCCGAAAGGCTCGGTAGTTGAACTACGCGGACTGGCACAACTGCTTCAGGAAACGCTCGGCAGCCTTCAGTTTGGGTTAGGCCTGGCCATTGTGGTGATCTTCCTGCTGCTGGCGGCCAATTATCAATCGTTCAAGGTGGCCAGTGTGGTGCTGGTGAGCATCCCGGCTGTGCTGGCGGGGTCGCTCACGTTGTTGCTCATCACGGGGCAAACCCTGAATCTGCAATCGTACATGGGCATTATCATGTCGGTGGGCGTATCGGTGGCGAATGCGCTGCTGCTGGTGACCAACGCCGAATCGTTGCGACTCCGCTACCGGGATGCCCGGGCGGCCGCACGGGTAGCGGGTGCCGCCCGACTACGGCCCATTCTGATGACGGCTTTAGCCATGATTGCCGGGATGATTCCAATGGCGAGCGGACTGGGTGAATCGGGCGAACAAACCGCCCCGCTGGGCCGGGCCGTCATTGGTGGTCTTCTCTTTTCGACCGTAGCGGCCCTGTTGATTTTACCCGTCGTATTTGCTGCGGTCCAGCGCAAAACCGCGTTCGATTCGCCCTCGCTCGACCCCGACGATTCAACCAGTACGGTTTACGATGGCAACGCCGTTGCCCAACCATCCGAATCGACCCTTACCTATTAACCCTGATCAATCATGGCTGTATATTCTGTTCTTCGTCCTTATTTACACGCAGCGGTCCTCAGCGGCATGGGATTTCTGTTGAGCCAGTGCGGCAATTCGTCCGCCGAAAAAAACGCGATGGCCGAAACACCAGTGGATGAAGAAATCCGGTACGAAGCCATCCGAGTTACGGCCTCCCGCCCAACGTCAGAACTGAACTTGCCGGGTGAGCTGGAAAGTTATTACGAAACCGATCTGTATCCCCGCGTGAGCAGCTACGTCAAGGCGCTGCACGTCGATATTGGCGATCAGGTACGTAAAGGCCAGGTGCTGGCGGAACTGGAAGCCCCCGAACTGACCGCCAATCTAACGGAGGCCTATTCGAAAGTAAAAGCGGCCGAAGCCGTTTACGGCGCCAGCAAAGGCACATTCCTGCGCGTGCTACGAACCAGCCGTACGCTGGGCGCTATTTCGCCCGTCGATCTGGAAACCTCCCGCACGAAAGCCATTTCGGATAGTTTAGCCGTGGTCGCGGCCAACGCCCACTATAGTTCCGTGCAGCAGCTGGTTAGCTACCTGAAAATAACCGCCCCCTTCACCGGCGTCATTACCGACCGTCGGTTGTCGCCTGGTGCATTTGTCGGACCGGGTGGGCAAAACGGCGTACCGATGCTCAAAATCAAACAACTTGATCGGCTCCGGTTACGTATCGCCGTTCCGGAGGCTTACCTGGGCGATATTCGTCGGGGCAATCCGGTGCAGTTTTCGGTACGTAGCTTTCGCAACCAGACATTCACGGGCCGGATCAACCGTGTTTCCAACAATGTGCGCCCCGAAACGCGCTCCGAACTGATTGAAATTGACTTTCCCAACAAAGGCGGCAAGTTAAAACCGGGTATGTTTGCCTCGGTCCGGCTACCGGTCAGTTCGTCGGGCGAAGGCAGTTTATACGTTCCCAAATCAGCCGTGATTAGTACGATGGACCGCACATTCGTGCAGAAAGTAGAGAAGGGCAAAGCGGTTCGGGTAACGGTTCAGAAAGGCGATGATAGCGCGGGCCAAATGCAGGTGTTTGGTGAGCTGAAACCCGGCGATATCATCCTGAAAACCGCCAGCGAAGACATCGCCGACCAGGCAGCGGTGGAAACGCACGTAGTAAGCCAGTAGGCTAAGCAACGCCGACGGTTTTATAAACTCGGGACTTCGTTCATAATCTTCGCCCGGTGAACCTGCCCCCAACTGGCTAGTGAGTCCAATACGGGCTGGAGCGTACGCCCGTAGTCAGTGAGCTCGTATTCCACCGTGATGGGCCTGGTGGCCAAAATTGACCGTTTGACTAAGCCATTTACTTCCAGTTCTTGTAACTCTTTCGAGAGCATTTTGGAGCCAATTCCTTCCACGGCCCGGTGCAGTTCCATATAACGTTTCTTACTGAAGGCCAGGCTGCCGATAATCATCACTTTCCACTTGCCCCCTAAAATATCCTGTGTATCCTGGATAGCCCGTAGATACGGCTTGCAATCCGAAGAAGTCTCTTTCCTGTGCATGCGTTTTCCCATTACTTAACGAAACCACTTCCTTCAAGGATACTACTTCCCTTTGGGGAACTACTGTACAAAGTAAAGCGATAGGTGTGAACTTTGCCACTGAACTGAATCCGTAATAGATGACATATGAGTGCGCCAATAACACCTATCCAGGATGAAACGGGTACCCCACAAAGGCCGGTTCTTTCGCTGCACCCGATTACCCTCTCCGCCCCGGAACGGGGCAACGATTTAAAACTGCGGGTGTCTGCCCCGGTTACGGGCTCTCACCTTCCGGTGATTCTCTTTGCCCATGGCTTCGGTTCATCAGCAGACGGCTACGCGCCCTTGGTGAACTACTGGGCCGCTCACGGCTTTGTCGTCATTCAGCCAACCTTTCTCGATTCCAGAACGCTCAGCTCGGCTCCGAAAGCCTCTCATCGTGAAGCGGTGAGCGCTTATCTGAATGATCCTCGAAAAGAGGTTATGTGGCGCTACCGCGTAGACGATATGAAACAGATTCTTGATCAACTGGCTTTACTTGAAGAAGCTTTCCCAAGCTTGACGGGACGTCTTGACCTGACCCGCATTGCCGCCGTTGGTCATTCATTTGGTGCTCAAACGGTCGGCCAACTCCTGGGTACTCGCGTTATCCAGGCGGATGGCCGGCTGGGCGAGGACCTGCTCGATGCCCGCATTAAAGTGGGGATACTACTGAGTACTGGTGGCCAGGGAGGGGAGGACTTGAGTCCCTTTGGCGCCGAACACTTTCATCACCTTAATCAGAGTTATGCGCAATTGACCACGCCCACCCTAGTGGTGGCCGGCGACCAGGACTATTCCCCCCTGACCCTACGAGGACCAGATTGGTTTACCGATGCGTTTCATTTGAGCCCTGGGGCTAACTGGTTAGTAAGTTTATTTGGGGCCGAACATATGCTAGGCGGAATCAGCGGGTATTTAGTGACCGAAACAACGGACGAGAATCCGCAGCGGGTAGCGATGGTCCAACGGCTTACTTGGGCTTATCTACAAAGCGCTCTTTACCCGAACGACCCCGCCTGGCCTACTGCGATTCACCAACTGTTGGAGAGTACTCATCCACTTGGTCGGGTCGAAGCTAAATAGTTCATTTCGGGCCATACATCCCTCCGGCATCTTCCGTATCTTTGGTTGGTTATGACAACAAAGACTTCTTCAAAAGCGGCCTTCACGGCGCCTACTCTGGAGTTCATGCGCGAACTCGTTCAAAATAACAATCGGGAGTGGTTTCAGGCTAACCGCCCTCGCTACGATGCGGCCAAAACCGAGCTTTGTGGCGTAGTTGAGCGAGTTCTGGCTGGACTAAGTCCGTTTGAACCTTTGGCTAACACAGCCGTTAAAGACTGCATTTTTCGGATCAACCGGGATATTCGCTTCTCAAAAGATAAGGCTCCCTACAAGTCCAATCTGGCGTTTGCCATTGGACCCGGTGGTCGGCATTCGGGCCGGATCGACTACTACGTGCACATTCAACCGGGCAACCAATCGTTCCTGGGTGCGGGCATGTGGCAGCCAACACCCGCTAATCTCGCCAAATTCCGGCAGGAGGTAGATTATAACGTTGAGGAATTAAAGACGATCATCGAGGCTGAGGAGTTCAAATCGTATTTTCCGGAAGCGTCAGGGGAGGTTATGAAAACTACGCCCAAAGGATACCCCGCCGACCATCCCGACATTGACTTGCTGCGCCGGAAAGAGCTTTTCTTTATACATCGATTTACGGATAAAGAGGTGCTAAAACCAAATTTCGCCGACGAAATCGTACGCGGCTCGCGCATCATAAAACCTTACTGTGATTTGTTGAACTACCTGTTTTTCGACGAGAAAGAGGAGCCGGTAACGTTGTAACTCATAGGGGAGTCGATTTTCACCTACAGAACCTCTGTTGTTTTTTGTGGAAAATGGGCTTTTAAAAATTATTTTCTCCTATTCACTTTGAAATACAAAGTACTTTATAGTACATTTGGTTCATGAACTTTTTACTATAAATAACAACGGTTATGCTTACTCAGAACAGAAGACTGATCGGTATACTGCTCACTGTAGCACTTTTACTGTCTGTGCCACTTATTGCGATGCAATTCACTAATGAGGTGAAATGGAGTCCTTTCGATTTTATTGTGGCTGGTATACTGCTGTTCGGCACGGGTCTGACGGGTGAGCTTGTGATCAGGAAGGTAAACCGCATGAATTACCGGATTGCTATCTATGGAGCGATTTTGGTGGTACTCGTTCTTGTTTGGATCGAACTGGCTGTCGGCCTTTTCGGTTCACCACTGGCTGGTAGCTAGGCGTTAGTCTTCAATTGCCTCGATACCCAATTGTTTAAGTCGTTCAAGGTTCTCCTTCATCGCGTTGAGGGACTCGGGAGAGTGCCCTTGCCAATCAACGACCTCGCCCGTAACGCGAAGCGGATTTCGGGAGCGGTATGACTTTGTTGGATTACCCGGATACTTTTTGTCCGTCAAATTGGGGTCGTCTTCGATCGGGCCAGTCGGTTCTACGGTATAAATTCTGCCGGGCCCTTCACCTAAAGCTAGTTCAGCGCCCCAAATCGCAGCATCTAACGTGGCAGTCAGATAAATATAGGACGCCTTCTTTCGCTTACCATAGTTGGAAGGAAAGCCGGGTTTGATCAGGTCGCCCTGTTTCAGATTAGCTTTCGTACCATGATAGAAACGCTGGGCACTCAGATCATGGGGAGAATCGATTGACTTGTCATCAGATTCATTCGTTTCCATTTTCATTGTCTTGTAAGGAATGACTTCTGCATACCTGCACTAAGGAGGAAACGAAGTAATTGCCTTTTTGTTGATTAGCAATTAGTTAAGCCAAACAAAAAGCCCGGCATCTTACGACGCCGGGCTTGGAATTAGTTATTCAATGCCATTATTGTAGATTGAAACGGCTTAAGTTCTACTCCACCGCAATCATCGAAACGGCTTTGGCTTCAAGCATGGTTTCGCCCATCAGGTAGCAGTCGGCGGCACGGGCGGCTTCGCGGCCTTCCGAAATTGCCCACACCACCAGCGATTGACCCCGGCGCATATCGCCAGCGGCAAACACTTTAGGGTTGCTTACGGATTGGTAATTCGTTGCTTTTACATTACCCCGCTCGTCATATTCCAGACCAAGGTTATCCAGCAGACCTTCGTGTTGCGGATGCAGGAAACCCGCGGCCAGCAAGGCCAACTCACAGGGAATTTCACGTTCCGATCCGGGCAATTCGACCATCTGCATGCGGCCATTTTCGTTTTTCCAGGTCAGGTCGACAATGCGCAGTGCTTTCAGGTTACCCTGCTCATCACCAATAAATTCTTTTGTGTTGATTGACCAATGGCGGTCGCAGCCTTCCTCGTGGGAGGTACTGGTGCGGAGCATCATTGGCCAGTTGGGCCAGGGGGTGTTTTCTGCCCGTTCTTTGGGGGGCATTGGCATCAGCTCAATTTGCGTCACGCTGGTTGCCCCGTGCCGGTTCGATGTACCAACACAGTCGGAACCCGTGTCGCCACCACCAATAACGACAACGTTTTTGCCGGTAGCCAGCAAGTCGCCATCGCTATATTTCTGACCCTGGTGATCGACTTCAACCGGCAGATTGGCATTGCGCTTATTCTGCTGGCTAAGGAACTCCATAGCCGGGTAGATGCCTTTCAGGTTGCGACCGGGAATGGGTAAATCACGCGGCACGGTTGACCCGCCTGTGAGCATAACCAAGTCGAACTGGTCCAGCAAATCGTTGGCTTTCAGATGTACGCCAACATTAACGCCGGTTTTGAACGTGATTCCTTCGGCTTCCATAACTGCCAAACGACGGTCGATGGTCCATTTCTCCAGTTTGAAATCGGGGATACCGTAGCGTAATAGGCCTCCAAGCTGATCGGCGCGTTCGAAAACGGTTACGGTATGACCGGCTTTGTTCAACTGAGAAGCCGCGGCCAGCCCGGCAGGACCGGAGCCTACAACCGCGATTTGTTTTCCCGTCCGTTCCTTGGGCGGCTTTGGCGTGACATAGCCGCGCTCAAAGGCCACTTCGGCAATCGATTTCTCAATGAATTCAATGGCAACGGGCGGCTTGTTAATACCTAACACGCAAGATGCTTCGCAGGGGGCGGGACAAATGCGTCCGGTAAATTCCGGGAAGTTATTGGTCGTGGCCAGAATCTCGTAGGCATAAGCCCAGTTCTGTTCATAGACCGCGTCATTGAATTCAGGAATGATATTGCCCAGTGGACAACCGCTATGACAGAACGGGGTACCACAGTCCATACAACGCGCGGCCTGCCGCTGTGAGTCCTGTTCCGAGAACTGAACCTCAATTTCCTTATAGTCATGAATCCGCTGCTGCGGGTCGCGCTTTTTGGGTAGTTCACGCGTAAATTCTAAAAATCCGGTAGGTTTTCCCATAATAATATTTCGCCGTTACCCGTGCGTCACATCAACCGTTATATCCTGATAAACAATGTTTTTGTCGCGAATTTGATCGGCCAGCGCAATACCCCGCCCAGCCAGTGCCTTGCTGAAATCGCCGGGCATTACTTTCACGAACCGGCTAATCTGCGCGTCCCAATTCTCAAGCAGAGCGAGCGCCACATTACTGGTTGTGTACTGGAAATGCTTCTCGACGTATTCGCGGATGATACCCTGATCTTCATCCGTAAGGTTTTCAAGGTTAACCATTTCCGGGTTAACCTTCGACGCGAACGTGCCGTCCTGGTCGTAAACATAGGCTACACCCCCCGACATACCGGCGGCAAAGTTGCGGCCCGTTTGGCCCAGAATGATGGCCAGACCCCCCGTCATGTATTCGAGACCGTGGTCACCCACGCCTTCAACCACGACTTTAGCCCCGGAGTTGCGTACGCAGAACCGTTCGCCCGCCATGCCCCGGATGAAAGCCTCACCCGAAGTAGCTCCGTAGAAGGTCACGTTACCAACGATGCTGTTTTCTTCCGGTTTGAACTGCGCTGTTCGGTCGGGATACACGATCAGTTGAGCCCCACAAAGCCCCTTGCCAAAGTAGTCATTGGCATCGCCTTCCAGTTCCAGTTTGATGCCGGCAGTTGCGAAAGCACCAAAACTCTGGCCGGCGGTTCCGCGCAGCTTGATATGAATCGTGCTGTCGGGTAAACCCGGACCACCGTATACTTTCGAGATTTCATTGGACAGCATCGTGCCGATGCTCCGGTCGATATTTTGTACGGTAAACTCACCGTAAACCGATTCGGCCGAAGCTAGTGCCGGTTGCGCCACTTCAATCAGCTTCCGGTCGAGGACGTCGTCCAGGTAGTGATTTTGTTCTTCCTGTTTGTAAAGCGCTACATCGAGGTTAGTCGGTTCCTTATACAGGAGCGCGTTGAGGTTTACTTTCTTGTACTTCCAGTGCGGTAGGTTTTCGCGCGTTTCGAGCATTTGTGCCTGACCAACCATTTCGTTGATCGTGCGGAAGCCGAGGTCGGCCATAATCTCGCGCAGTTCCATGGCCAGGAACGTGAACATGTTAACTACATGCTCGGGTTTACCCGTAAAGAGCGCCCGTAGTTCTTTGTTCTGCGTAGCTACGCCTACCGGGCAAGTGTTCAGATGGCATTTGCGCATCATGATACAGCCCGTAGCCACCAGTGCGGCTGTGGCCACGCCAAATTCTTCGGCTCCAAGTAGTGCGGCAATGGCCAGATCACGGCCAGTCCGCATTTGCCCATCGGCCTGCACCGTTACGCGACCGCGTAGTTTGTTGCGCACCAGTGTCTGGTGCGCTTCAGCCAGACCCAGTTCCCAGGGCAGACCCGCGTGGCGGATCGACGAGAGGGGAGAAGCTCCCGTACCGCCGTCGTGGCCCGAAATCAGAATATGGTCGGCGTGGGCTTTGGCAACCCCGGCGGCAATGGTGCCAACGCCTGCTTCCGATACCAGCTTGACACTGATCCGGGCCGCCCGGTTTGCATTTTTTAGATCGGAAATAAGCTGCGCTAAATCCTCAATCGAATAAATATCGTGGTGAGGAGGGGGCGAAATCAAGCCTACACCGGGCGTGGAGTGGCGGGTCCGGCCAATCCAGTCATCGACTTTAAAGCCGGGTAACTGACCACCTTCGCCGGGTTTGGCTCCCTGCGCCATTTTGATCTGTAGCTCACGGGCGTTGGTGAGGTAGTAGCTCGTAACACCAAAGCGTCCCGAGGCAACCTGCTTGATACCCGAATTCATGCTATCGCCGTTGGCCAGGGGTGTGTACCGCAGTTCGTCTTCGCCACCTTCGCCCGAGTTGCTTTTACCACCAATACGGTTCATGGCAATGGCCAGGGTCGTGTGCGCTTCCCACGAGATAGACCCGAACGACATGGCACCCGTCGCAAAGCGTTTGAAGATGCTTTCGATAGGCTCAACTTCGTCCAGCGGGACGGAGGCACCCTTTTTGAACTTCAGCAGACCGCGCAGCGTAATGGCTTTCTGCGACTGGTCGTCGATCAGTTTTGAGTATTTCTTGAAAATCGAGTAGTCATTCTTCTGCGTCGATTGCTGAAGCAGGTGAATGGTGTCCGGGTTGAAGATGTGTTTTTCGCCCCGCTGCTTCCATTGGTAAATACCGCCCACTTCCAGCCGGGGTGCCGACACCGGCATATCCGGGAAAGCCACGCAGTGACGAACCAGAATTTCGCGGGCGATCTCATCCAGACCCATCCCGCCGATGCGCGACACCGTACCCGTGAAGTACCGGCTAACCACGTCTTCGTTTAAGCCGAGGCACTCGAAAATCATAGCGCCCTGGTACGATTGCAGCGTGGAGATACCCATCTTCGAGAAGATTTTGAGTAATTCGCCGTTCACCGCTTTGATGTAATTCTTATAGAGTTTGTCCAGGTCATAATCCACCTGGAGCAACCCTTTTTCCTTCATGTTGGCAATCGTTTCAAACGCCATATACGGGTTCACGCCCGACGCGCCATACCCAATGAGGGTAGCTACATGGTGGGTTTCCCAAACGTCACCCGCTTCGACGACAATACCGACCTTACCCCGTAATCCCTGACGGATAAGGTAGTGGTGAATCGCTGACGTAGACAACAGGGATGGAATCGGGGCATGGCTGGAGTCGATCGCCCGGTCTGATAGAACCAGAATCGAGTACCCATCCTGAATGGCATCTTCGGCATACCGACAAATACGGTCAAGGGCGCGCTCCAGTGATTTTCCCTCGCCATCGGCCGTAAACAGACAGTTGATGGTCTTGGCCTGGAAGTTTGGCTTGTCGATAAACCGGAGTTTGTCAAACTCTTTCGTCGTTAGTACGGGTTGATCCAGTTCGACCTGACGGCAATGTTTGGGTGATTCGCTCAACAGGTTGTACGTGGCACCAACAAATGAGATCAACGACATGATCGACCGTTCCCGGATGGAGTCAATCGGTGGATTGGTCACCTGGGCAAACAACTGCTTGAAGTAGTGGCTCATGTGCTGGCTCTGTTCCGATAACACCGCCAGCGGTACATCGGTCCCCATGGAGCCAAGGGCTTCCTTGCCCGTTTCGACCATGGGAGCCAGGATCATACGAAGGTCTTCTGACGTGAAACCGAAAGCCTGCTGCATCCGCAGTAACTTGGCCGGGTCGTAGTTACTATACGTCCGTATGGGCGATTCCAAGTCCTGAATCCTGACTTTGTTATCATCCAGCCATGCCTGATACGGCTTGCGGGACGATATTTCTTCTTTTATTTCTTCGTCCGATACGATCCGGCCCTGTTCCATATCGACCAGGAACATTTTGCCCGGTTGCAGACGACCTTTCGACACGACTTTCGCCGGATCGATATCCAGAACGCCGACCTCCGAGGCCATAATAACGATGTCGTCATTGGTTACCCAGAAACGTGATGGGCGAAGACCATTCCGGTCGAGGGTGGCACCAACGATGCGACCGTCCGTAAAGGATATCGACGCGGGGCCATCCCAGGGCTCAATAAGCGCTGCGTGGAATTCATAAAACGCCTTCCGAACGGGGTCCATGTGATCATTGCCATCCCAGGCTTCGGGAACAAGCATCATCATCACGTGCGGTAATGACCGGCCACTCATAACGAGGAGCTCAATCGCGTTGTCGAGGTTGGCGGAGTCGGACTGGCGCTGATCGCAAATCGGCAACAGCATGTCCATCTCATCTTTCGTAAACTTGGCCGATTCAAGAAGACCTTCGGCGGCTTTCATCCAGTTTACGTTACCACGCACGGTATTGATCTCGCCATTGTGGGCAATATACCGGAAAGGCTGGGCCAGTTTCCAGGATGGAAATGTATTGGTCGAGAAGCGCGAGTGCACAACGCCAAGGGCCGAAACAACTTCCTCATTCTGGAGATCCGGGAAGTAGGGCTCCAGTTGGAGGGTCGTCAACTGACCTTTATAGGTAATCGTACGGCACGAAAGCGACGAGAAATAAAAGGTATCAACGCCCGCAATCGTTTCATTGATGATGCGGGTACTGTAGTTACGAAGAATGTAAAGTTTACGCTCAAAATCTTCAGGATTGGTAATGTCGGCCGGGCGTCTGATAAACACCTGCTCCATCTGGGGTTCTGCCGAGCGGGACCCATTGCCAAGGTCACTGTTGTTGACGGGTACGATCCGGTAGCAAAGAAGCTCCAGGCCGAGCATTTTCATTTTCCGGTTGAGTACCGCCCGGCATTCCTCCCGGAGCCAGACGTCTTTCGGAAAATACACCATCCCTACACCGTATTCGAGGGCAGGAGGTAGGTGAACGCCCAGCTTACGGGTTTCATCGATGAAGAATTCATGCGGAATCTGGATAAGCAGTCCAGCGCCGTCGCCCGAATTTGGCTCGGAACCTACGGCACCCCGGTGCTCCATACGCCGAAGCATCTGGAGAGCATCCGACACAATTTTGTGAGACTTGCGGCCTTTGATATGGGCCACAAAGCCGATACCGCAATTGTCGTGTTCAAACTCAGGGCGGTAGAGTCCCGCCAGTTGGTCAACCTGATCAGACATGGTCGTAACAGTGTTGGGTAAGGTCAATGTTTCTCGATTTTGATTGTCAAAATCGTAAAAAACAGGGACGATTGTTGAGAAAAGCTAAATTAAAAGGTAGCCCAGACTATAAATTAAATCAGAAGATGGTAGCCGGGCTGACGGGCGTTTGTGACAAAGTCATGCAATATACTACTAAAAAAATTTGGCAAAAATCGCTTTTGCCGGAATTTAATAGTAAACGGTCTTAATTGTGAATTTGATTATAATTGTTCTTGGAATATATCAATTATTGTGAACTGTATTCTGAACAGATTATCGCTAAATGGCAATAAATGGCCTATTATAGTACTGTATTTGACATGAACTTTTGCCGGATTTGATGCGCGACTTTGGCTATCGAGCGTACAATATAATTCTTCTTGTGCTTTACGACTCTCTGCCGATTGCAGTAAGACGTACTTCGAACGAAGCCGGTAAGCCTAAACAGGTAGAAAAAGCTTGTTCGAGGAGCATAAAAAAAGCCGCTCAGGTGAGCGGCTTTGGCCTTTTGTGATCCGGCTGGGATTCGAACCCAGGACCCATACATTAAAAGTGTATTGCTCTACCAGCTGAGCTACCAGATCGTTACCCGCTTCAACAAACCAGCTGTTTGTCGTTTGGGAATGCAAAAGTAGGGTTTTGTTTTTGTAAGCGCAAGTAAATGTTAAAAAAAAGTTAATTGCTGAGTGAGTTCTACCGCTTCTACCGCTTCCCGGACATCATGAACCCGTAGGATAGAGGCCCCTTTCAGAAGAGCTACCGTGTTTATGACGGTCGTACCATTCAGGGCATCTTCAGCTTTGATTTTCAAGGTTTTCCAGATCGTCGTTTTACGCGAGAGACCAACCAGTATCGGCTCGTCAAATAGCCTGAAATCATCCAGATGATGCAGGAGTTCAAAATTTTGACTTGGGGTCTTCGCAAACCCAAATCCGGGGTCCAGAATTATATCTTTATGGCCCAAGGAGCGGAGTTCGGTTAGGCGAATGGCCAGTTCGTCGATAACTTCGGTGGCTACATCGCTGTAAGTCGCCATCGACTGCATGGTTTGGGGCGTGCCGCGCGTGTGCATAAGTACATACGGAACACCCAGTTCAGCAACGGTGCCAAACATAGCTGGGTCCAGTGTTCCCCCCGCAATGTCGTTGACCAGAGCTGCCCCCGCTGCCACTGCCTGCCGCGCCACCGATGCCCGGAATGTATCGATCGAAATCAGTGCATCGGGAAACGCAGCCAGGATGGCCTCAATACTGGGCAACACCCGGTCGGCCTCTTCGGCAGGGCTGACTTCTGCGGCACCGGGCCGGGTCGAGTAGCCGCCAATATCCAGAAACGTGGCTCCTTCCTGTTGCATGCGCTCGGCCACTCTAACGGTGTTGTCAAGTGATACGCGGCTACCGGCAAAGAACGAATCGGGGGTTATATTCAGAATTCCCATGACGGCGGGCTGGGTCAAATCGACAAGCCGTCCCCGGCAGTTCAGCGTTTTTTTCGTAACTTTCGGCATAAAATGAGTTTCGGGTTTACTGCTTTTGGTTCACGGTAAACGAACCCATACGTGAAGGTAAACCGAAGACCATAAACTGAAAACCGTGCATAATACTGAATCCGAATATCGGCAGGTTATCCAACGCTGCAAAGATTTATTTTTGAAAAAGAACCAGGACTACGGCACCGCCTGGCGAATTCTGCGTCTGCCAAGCATTACCGATCAAATCTTCATTAAAGCGCAACGCATTCGAACCTTACAGGAAACGGGCGTCAGCCGCGTGGGAGAAGGCATCGAACCTGAATTTGTCGGCATCATCAATTACTGCGTTATGGCGCTGATCCAGATCCAGTTGGCGGGCGATACGGCTAACCTGGTGGGAAACGACATTCCGACGGATGAACTTGAAAAGCTGTACGACGCTGAAATTGGCCGGGTTATTGATCTGTTATTTGCCAAAAATCATGATTATGGTGAAGCCTGGCGTGATATGCGGGTCAGTTCCATGACAGACATTATCTTGATGAAACTTCTGCGTACGAAGCAAATTGAGGACAATCAGGGAAATACATTAGTTTCGGAAGGCGTTGAGGCCAATTATATGGATATGATCAACTACGCCGTTTTTTGTTTGATAAAAATGACAAATGAGTTAAGAATGATTCGTTAAGAATGTTGTGTTTGGAATAAGCCACCTGCTATTCTTCATTACGAGTCATTCTGAACTGTATACTATGAACCCGACAACCTCGCAACCTAAAGTTAAGACCGGCACACCACCCATGTTGATTGCCGCCCGTATCGCCCGTATTCTGGTCGGTATCGTTTTTATTTTTTCGGGCCTTATCAAACTCAATGACCCTGTCGGTACACAGATCAAGTTTGAAGAGTATTTCGAAGTGTTCGCGCAGGATCTACCGTTCATGCACGACTTTTTCATGGCGCTGGTTCCCTTCACGCTGGCGATGTCGGTGCTATTTTGCGCTGCCGAAATTATTCTGGGCGTGGCGCTACTGGCATCCTACAAACCTAAAGTGACAGTTTGGCTCCTGTTTTTCCTGATTACCTTCTTCACGTTCCTGACGTTTTACTCCGCTTACTTTGACCGTGTGACCGACTGCGGTTGTTTTGGGGATGCCATTAAGTTGAAGCCCTGGACTTCGTTTGGGAAAGACATCGTTCTGATGGTGTTGATTCTGTTTATTATCGGTCACCGGAACCGTCTTCGTTCCCGCAATACGGGCTGGCTCGTCGGGTTAACGATTGTACTCACCTTGGGACTCGGTATTTATGCCGTTCAGTTTTTACCGCCTATCGATATGTTGCCGTATGCTGTTGGCAAAAGCATTCCAGCTCAAATGAAGCCATCAGAGCCCTTGCGGTACAAGTATTTGATGGAAAAGGGTGGTAAGACAACGGAATTTGAGCAATACCCGGCCGACCAGAGTTATACGTTCAAGGAAATGGTTCTGGTGAACCCAAATGCCAAACCCAAAATTACCGATTACCGCATCTGGAATGACGAAGGTGATTTTACACAGGAAACTTTCACCGGTAATAAGCTTTTCATCATTGTTAAAAACATCAAGGATATTGATGCGGGTAGTCTGCCTGCTATTCGCTCGCTGGTAGAAGGCCTACAGGGATCATCGGTAAAGCCGTACATTCTGACATCAACCAGCGACGACGAAATCAAGGCATTCCGGAAGGAGTTCCAGTTGGAAACCGTGCCGTATTACAAAGCCGACGCTACGGTTCTGAAAACGATCATGCGTTCGAATCCGGGAACCTGGTTGCTAAGTAACGGCACTGTTCGGGGTAAATGGCACTTTAATTCAACGCCGGACGCGGCTGCAGTACTGGAAAAAGTAAAATGAGTGAAAGAGTGAGAGAGCGAAAGAGTGGTGCTATCAACAGCAGTTCACTCTTTCGCTCTCTCACTCTTTCGCTCTTTAGTATATGAAAAACATCTTCCTGATTGGGATGCCATCATCTGGCAAGAGTACCCTGGGTAAGCGAGTCGCCGATGCTCTGCACTATCGTTTTGTCGATACCGATAAACTCATTACCCGCGAGGAGGGAAGGTCAATCGCTGAGATTTTTGCCGAATCGGGCGAAGACTATTTTCGGGAGGCCGAGCGCCGGGTGCTACGAACCATCAAGCCGGGGGGGAGTCTGGTCGTGTCGACGGGGGGCGGGATGCCCTGCTTTCATGATAACATGACCTACATCAACGCTACCGGTATATCCATATTTCTGGATGTTCCGGTGGAGATTCTGGTAAAACGAATGGTCGTGCATGCGCAGGAAGACCGCCCACTCCACAGGCCGGGCGACCCCGAATTGCTGGCTAACCTGAGACAACGCTACACCGCGCGATTTCCCATTTATAATCAGGCGACCGTTGTTGTATCCGGCGAAACAACCGGCGATGAGATTCTACAACGAATAGGTAAATTGTTATAACGTAAAAATGGCGTCCCCACGGGACGCCATTTTTACGTTATGCTTTGATTTTCTAGAAAAACACCCCGACAGATAACATAATGCTCGTGCTCCGATTGTTTGTTGCAACGGTTGGTGTATCGACGGCACTGGGCAGTTCAAAGGGTGTAAAACCTGATTTGTAGGTCAGGTATGTGCCCGCGAGATCAGCAAAGAAACGGTCATTGCGCATACCTAGCCCAGCTGATAGCTGAATTTTATCCCGGTCCGATTTTGCTACGCGGTCGAGGTCGACTTTATATGCGCTGGGCAAATAGCCAACACCCGCCCTTAACCGAAGCAAGCCCGCCCGAATTTCGGCCCCGGCCCGTACGTTCACGACATTTTGATACGTCTCCTTAACGAAGCCAGTCACGTCATTTTTGAAATCGGTATTGTCCTGCTGATTGGTGAATGAAGATGTACGAACCCGCATTCCCTGGTAGCCAACGTATTCGGCCGTTGCGGTGATGAATCCTATTTTGCCACTACCTAAAAAATAAGTAGCTCCACCAGAGGCCCGCAAAGGTGTCTGAAGAGAATACTCGAAATTATTGGATGGGTCGATCACATCCACGCTGTTGGTCTTGAGGGTAAAATTCTCTGGATTCGGGTTTTTAGCCACAGCTGTCAGCGTTTGGCCAAACACTTCGTTGGCACTACTGAAGGTTGGCGTTACGACCGTGGCACCTACCTGCAATTGCGGACTCAATTTATACATCAGGCCAAGTGATGCGTTTATACCGTTACCCGTAACGTTAAAGGTGTTTGTTTGTCCATAGTTATCAAAGACAGCACCATTCACAGGCCGTTCTAAGAAAATGTATTCAGACGAGTACTTCAACCGGGTCAGTGCAATAGAGCCGCCGATGTATAATTTGTCATCTAGATTACCGGCATACGCAATCGTCCATTGAGAATGCGCTCCTGAACGAGTAAGCGTTGCCCGCTGGTCTTTTTGCTTCGTCGCATCGAAACGCGTGTAAGGTGGCCCTGAACCATTCGTTCCTAAATCAGTGGGATTAATGAGGAACAGGCCATAGGCGGCCGCTTCTCTAAAGTCAGCGCTGCGGTCGCCGGGAAAGAAGGCATCGGATAGTTGCGCTTCACTATATCGGGCGTTGTTGGCCGCGTTAACATACGTTTGCGCTATCGATGAATTGGGGTTGTTGTTCAACCCACGCGCATCGGTGTAGTTGTAAAAGTTGGCGGATTGGGAATAGGAAATACCAAAAGCTGTCCGGCGCCAGCGTCGGTTATTGTCTGATCTTCCGGCTAACACAAGACTTAATTGGCCAATGCTAAGCTTGCCCCCCGTACTGTTCGTTTGCTGCCCCAGAAATGAATTCTGGTTATTGACAGATGTATACATGGGGCTAATGCTTAATTCAGACCGATTATAGAAGGCCAGACCAGCGGCATTACCAAATAGATTGCTGGCGTCGCCACCCAGGGCAGCATGATTTCCACCGAGAGCCCGAAAACGGGCCGTACCTGATTGGGTAAAGTCAGAATAGCGAAACGCATCATCAGCGTAGTCAAAAGCCGCTCCCTGACCAAACGCCAGCGGAGACAATAGCACGAGGGCTACCGATAAGGGGAACTGTTTATTCATGATTTTAATACGATTGGTGGCGTGTACTACAGGTTTTAGGCCTTAGAACGAATCAAGATCTCAACGTTTAATTCGAAGCGGACAATTAGGTAGCCATCACGACAAATACAAAACGAAAATCCCCGCTAATTGTCCTGATTAGCGGGGATTTTTTCAAAAATTAATTTAGCGTACTAGCGCGGACCACGTCCGCCACCACCACTTGAGTGGCCACCACCGCCACCGGAGGAAACTCCTCCGCCACCACCGCCATAGCTTGGTGCGCTGTAGCTCCGGCTTGGCGCACTATAGCTAGGTTGCTGATAAGTGGGTTGTGCCTGCTGGTAACTACCCCGGCTCTGGCTTTGATACGATGGCTGCTGATAGCTTGGCTGAGCTTGTTGGTAGCTGCTCCGGCCACCACCGCTGTAACCACTGTTTCCGGTAGAAGGTGTGTAACTACCCCGGCTGCTTTCCCGCGGCCGTGAATAATAAACATTACCTGAGTTACTGTTGTAGGCTGGCGCTGTAGCTGAGGAATTATTGGCTGCCGCCCGGCCGTTTCCGCTGGCGCTATTGTCGTAGTAATAAGAGCCCCGGCTGCTACCGTTACTCGGACGGGCATAATACCCGTCGCTGTTACTGCGCGTTGCTGTACTGGCTGAACCTGTATTGGCACTACGACCACCGTTTGGATTGTAGGTACGGGCCGAATTATCAAATGGCGCACTAAAACGACCTGCCGAACGGTCAGTTGTCCGGTTGTAGGTACGGTTCCGGTAGGGATCAGCACCAGCGACGTATACGTTGTTTACGTAAACAGGGCTTCCGTAATATCCACCATAGCCAAAGGGAGAATAGAACGGGCTGCCGAAACCGCCATAGCCACCGTACCCATAGGGGCTGTAGAAGGAATCGTATCCACCAAAGCCGAAAGGTGAGTAACCGAATGGCGAATAAGCAAAGGAATTGCCATAAAAAGGCGAGTAGAAAGGACTACCGAAGCCTATGCCAAAGCTGTTGTAGCCACCGTACCCACCAAATGCACCCAAGCCCAGGCCAAGCCCTAGTCCACTGTAAAAGCCAGTATTGTTGAATCCCCAGCGGTTCCAGCTATAAGCTGAGGCTGTAGCTGAATTATAGCCATTGACAAAACCTGAGTTGTAGGCATTTGTGCCCGTATCATTCCAGCCCGGATCGGGGGAAAGACCACGGTTGAGCTTGCGGGCACTCAGGTCAGCATAATACTCGTCCGTGTTGTTGCTTCCAGTTGAATTGTATTGCTGATCATCCACATAATCCGGGTTGGCATTACGGGATAAACGTTGTTGCCGGCGCGATTGCTGGGGAGCAACGGAGGAATAATCAGATGAGTTGCTGGTATAAACGGCGGCATTGCCGGAGTTGCCATACAAATCATCCATCTCTCCCGCATTTTGGGCTGTTTGCTTGCTGGAGCTACAACTCCAGATGCCCATCAGCGCAGCCAGAGAGAGGTAGCGATATAAGGGTTGCGTTTTCATTTAGCCAGGGAATTGAAGTAGTAAAGGCTCATATTGAGAACTCTTTCAATATATAACACAGGAATGACCTGTTTGATTACAAAAATAGACTAAAAACCTATCTTTGCAAGTTCTTGTACATTAGATTCCATTTTGTTACTAAAGGTTTAATTCTATTTAAAATAAAGTCAGAAATAGTCGTAGGAAAGTTGAGAAGAACCCAGAGGTAGCCATCATCGGCGGGTCGTGTCAATCAGTTAATGATTGCGCGCTGAACCAGGTGCAAACTCATTGTTTTATTCATCCATTCCTGACCAGTTCTGATCATTCACGCATGGCAAAAGCGCTTCCGTCCCGTAGTGAAAACTACTCCGAGTGGTATAACGAACTAATTAAAAAAGCCGATCTGGCCGAAAATTCGGCCGTGCGGGGCTGTATGGTCATCAAGCCCTATGGGTTCGCCATCTGGGAAAAAATGCAGCGGGCTCTCGACGATATGTTCAAAGAGACCGGTCACCAGAATGCCTATTTCCCGCTGTTTATTCCCAAATCCTTCTTGAGTAAAGAAGCTTCGCACGTTGAGGGATTCGCCAAAGAGTGCGCGGTGGTTACGCATTACCGGCTCAAAAACGCCGAGGATGGTTCGGGTGTAATCGTTGATCCCGAGGCCAAACTCGAAGAGGAACTCATTGTCCGGCCAACCTCGGAAACCGTGATATGGAGTACGTATAAGAACTGGATTCAGTCGTACCGCGATCTGCCGTTGCTCATCAACCAATGGGCCAACGTTGTTCGCTGGGAAATGCGCACCCGAATATTCCTGCGCACCACTGAGTTCTTATGGCAGGAAGGCCACACGGCTCACGCGACTTCCGAAGAAGCTCAGTTTGAAACGCGGCAGATGCTCGACATCTATGCCCAGTTTGCCGAAGAATGGATGGCCTTGCCGGTTATCAAAGGGACCAAAACAGCGAACGAACGGTTTGCCGGGGCTGACGATACGCTTTGTATTGAAGCCATGATGCAGGACGGGAAAGCACTTCAGGCGGGAACTTCGCACTTTTTGGGGCAGAATTTTGCCAAAGCATTCGAGGTACAGTTTCTGAATAAACAAAACCAGCTGGACTACGTGTGGGGTACTTCCTGGGGGGTATCAACGCGACTTATGGGGGCCCTCATCATGGCGCATTCCGACGATGACGGGCTGGTGTTGCCTCCGAAACTGGCGCCAATCCAGGTTGTTATCGTGCCAATTTACCGGAGCGACGAACAACTGGCGTTACTATCTGCCAAGATCAAACCGTTGGTGCAGGAGCTGAGAAAGGCTGGTATTTCTGTGAAATACGACGACTCCGATGCGAACAAACCCGGCTGGAAATTTGCCGAATATGAACTTCGGGGTGTACCGGTTCGGCTGGCGATGGGCGGACGCGATTTAGAAAATGGAACGGTAGAGATTGCTCGTCGCGACCTGAAAACCAAGGAAACGGTCCCTTTCGATGGCCTGACCGAGCATATCAAAAACCTGCTCGACAATATCCAGGAAACGATCTACGCAAAAGCTAAAGCATTCCGTCAGGAGAATACGTTTATCGTGGATACGTTCGACCAGTTTCAGGAGCAACTCGAAAAGGGTGGTTTCATTCTGGCGCACTGGGATGGAACGAGTGAAACGGAAGAAGCCATAAAAGAAGCAACCAAGGCCACTATACGTTGCATACCATTCGATCAGGAAGCCGAAGAAGGAGTAGACGTTTTTTCCGGTAAACCATCGAAGGGA
>NZ_BAAHBR010000015.1:95604-224260 GCF_054776575.1 Spirosoma humi | reverse complement strand
TAAAATAGTGGCAGCGGTTTTTAGGCTCACCAGATTCTTAACTGGTGAGCCTAAAAACCGCTGCCACTATTTTTTTTACAAGTTTACTGTAATCCTCTGCGCATAGATAGTTGATGACGTGTGCTTTGCAGATACCAGCTAATGACGGCAAACGTAACACCGCTCAACCCGGTGAGCCAAACAACGCCACTCAGGCTCATGTATGACCAGGCGTGGCGACTGATACCATCCATTATTGCCATGAGCATCATGCACAAACCAAGCGCCATGATAAAGGCGTTGCGTAAAGTCGTCGGGTAAGCCCGGCGCAAGTCGTAGGCTCCGTAGGCTTTGTTACGGAATTCGAAAATTATATCGTCCAGACTAGCCTGCTTCAACTGATCGTCGGTCATGGCAAGCTCAATCTGGTAGGTTTCGCGTAGGTGCCGTACCGCTTTTACATTGGCCTGTTCCAGCACGGCGTCCATAGCCTTATCGAAAGGAAGTCCCAGCCAGAGATACCGTTCTACTTCGCAGGCGAGGTGATCCAGCAGTTCGTCAACCAGCACATCGGATGAGCCGCTGTGAATTAGGTGGTTATGTAAGGTCGTTAGTTGTTGAGGGCTGAGTTTTTCCATGGCGCTATCCCAGTTTATACTCGTGAAAAAAGCTGTTTAATGGCTTGTGGCTAAATTGACAGGCAACCGCAGTAAGACACGCATGGTATCCATAAATCGCTCGAAATCCGATACCTTCTGCACCGCAGCCTGGGTGCCCTGGGGGGTCAATGTATAGTATTTGCGCAGTCGTCCTTCTACTTCCTCCGTTTCTGTCGTCAGCAATCCTTCCTGTTCCAGCTTATGCAGAACGGGGTACAACGCGCCAAACGTCAAGGTTATTTCGCCATGTGTTCGCTCTTTTACGGCCTGAGTAATCTCATAACCATACATACGGCCCTGCCGGGAAGAGGTCTGGCCGGCAGGATCTGGTTTCTGTTCAGACAGTAATTTAAGAATGATTGTTTTTAGAGTTCCTCTTAGAAACTCATTACCCGATGATTCCATGCTGGGAAAAGACAGTTTTACGTACGATTTACTGTAAATATATATAAGATTCTAATATATATTTTCGATTTGTGAAGAGAATTTAGGGCAAATATTTATCATTAAGGAGTTGAAGTCGTCCACCTGCCCCCACTTGCTCAACGTGGGCGATCGCCATTCATAAATAGATCGAAAGCGGGATCAATCTTTGTCAACTCGATTGTCGATGCAGGTCAGCGGAGCTGTAGGCAGTTGTCAAGGGCAGGGGCGAACGTTCGGGAGCAGTGTATAAAGTTTGAACTTTTGCCCTTGGTCGGTAGTTCGTCAGAAGTTAGCGTATAGTCCAACCATTGCCGGAAGTTCCGGTATTTTTATGGCGACGTTTTTTACCACAAACAACATAACAATATGGCACAAGCAAAATCTGGCGATACCGTTCAGGTTCACTACACCGGAACCCTGAGCGACGGAACCGTATTCGATTCATCAGAAGGCCGATCGCCCCTGGAGTTCACTGTTGGCAGTGGTCAGGTTATTAAAGGGTTCGATGATGGCATAACGGGCATGAGCCAGGGGGAAAAGAAAACCATCAATATCCCCGTGGAAGATGCGTATGGGCCAGCCAATGAAGATATGATTTTTACGCTGGAGCGTTCAGATATTCCAGCCGATATTCCCCTTGAGGTGGGCACGACACTCAACATGCATGAAGATGGTAACCCGCGTCCAATTCCGGTTATTATCCGTTCGTTGACAGATACACATGTTACGCTGGATGCCAATCATCCGTTGGCCGGACAGGATCTAACCTTTGCCATTGAATTGGTGGGAGTAAAATCGCCGTCAGGATTGATCTTATAAGTGCGGATCTTAGTCAATAAAAAACCGCTGGAAAGCAGAGCGTCTGTTTTCCAGCGGTTTTTTATTGACTAGTATTACTTACTGCCGGGTTAAATCGTCCAGCTCGCGCAGGGCCAGCTCAATACCCCGAGCGTTGGCGCGGGCTGCATAAGCGGCAAGTGCCACGGTAATAGCCCCGACGTTGATCGCAACCGGCAGATCGTTGAGCTGTTGCAGACTCGCTCTGGCTTTGTGTGTGCCTTCCAGGATGCGAATAGTTATCTGATCCGCGTTGGTGAACGCAGGGCGGGTCGTTCGTAGTTGCATCGCCTGGGCGCGGTCCAGCAGGCTGTTTTGATAGGCATTCAGGTCCAGTTGCTGTTCATGGGTCAATTGGGTCCAATGCACAGCCTGGAACTCGTTCAACGAACGGGCCATATCACAATAAGCGGACGCAAGATCATTGATTTGGGCAAGGGTGAGGTCTTCCATACGCTTTCCTGGCTGAATCAGCAGTTAATGAGGACAGTGTGACTTGACCGTTGAAGATAAGTCACTTCCCGCCTTTTTATTCCCAATTAGACGACTTTTGAACAAACGGTAAAAAAAGCTAAACTGGAGGTCGGGCATTTCAGTTTAGTCAGCATGGAGGCAATACCACTGAACGCCGGATATGCTTGTATCAACCTCAGCCTTCAGGCTGATAAAATTACCAGCAATCGGGGAATGATCAAGAAGACCTTCACCGAGAGAGGTGTAGCGTATGCATCGGAACTGGCGTTGAAAAATGTGCAGGATCTGTTAAAAATTGTTGACTGGAATCTGGAAAATGGATTTCGCCTGTTTCGAATCTCCTCCGACTTGTTTCCCTGGTCGTCGGAGTATCGGTTTTCAGAGCTCCCCGACTTTGTCGACATCCGGGAGACACTGGAGGAGATTGGCAGTCGGCCTATTCGATTAACGGCCCATCCGGGCCCATTCAATCAGTTGGCCGGCCAGGGGAGGGTGTTGGAAAACACGATAAAGGATCTTGAAACGCAATCGGAGGTTTTTGACCTGATGGGACTCAAGCCATCACACTGGAACAAAATCAATTTCCATGTTGGCGGAACTTATGGGGATAAAACAGCAACGTTAATACGGTTTGCCCAGAACTTTAGCTTACTGTCCGAGAATCTTCGGGCTCGCCTGACTATTGAAAATGATGATCGGGTAAACTTGTACGCGGTTGAGGATCTGATACATCTGCACGAAGTCATTGGCATACCCATTGTTTTCGATTATTTCCATCATTCCCTCAATCCAGGGCAATTGAGCGAAGAGGAAGCGTTTAGGGTAGCCTACAATACCTGGGATGTGAGGCCTGTTTTTCATTTCTCCAATTCCCGCCGGGATTATGAGGACCCGAAAGCGCGCCGGGAAGCCCATGCCGACTGGATCTATACACCCGTCAACACCTATGGTAAGGAACTGGACATTGTTTTTGAGAGCAAGATGAAGGAACTGGCTGTTACGCGCATGAAGAGCACTGGGCTGGCTCTTTAAGTTTGTGGTTTAGATGCCTGATAAAAAGATACCCCACCGTGTTAGAGTGGGGTATCTTTACAAGGAATCACATTGGCTTACTTATTATTCTCTACCAACTTCGCCCGCCGACCGGCCGACCGACGCGTGGAGCTGACGTTCGCGCAGTTGTCGCCGGGAATTCTTCGCCGAGCTGGCTTTGCCTAACTCTTTTAACGGAGGTCCTTCGCCCCGAAGCAGATACTCCGCCGAAATTCTGGGCTCGGCTTCGCAAATTCGCTCTAATATCTCTAAACCGGGTTTCGTTCTGCCGCCGACTATATTGTAAATAGTCATTCGGTTAAATTGATGGTCAATTAGAAACCGATGGGGGGTTGTTTTGAGCGCAATAAAAATTGCTTTAAGTTTTTCATTTATGGGTATCATGGGTGTACTGTTTATAGAATTTCTCAAATATACAGTTCCACCGGAGGTATGGGGTTTTTTTTAGGTAAAAAAAGTGTATAAAATGTAGCTAAGTGTATATATGGGTCTAATTAATTCTATAAAGTTTTTTAAATTGAGTTTATGTAAATAAATAACCTATATACATCAGGCGCGAATCAGCGCATTGTTCCACAAATTACCTATTCTGAACGTTCCTCACGAATGGTAATCGGTTCATAATTAAGCGGTTCATTCAGAACCTGCCCCCAGTGTGTAGGAGACATAAAAAAGCCCGCTGCCTTCTGTAAGAAAGCAGCGGGCGGAAGAGGGCAGTGACTAGCTTGTCCGAAAAGACTAGTCACACGTTTGTTGAGAAAGTGTGTTAAAAAAGCCGAAGGTGTTTACACCCCAGAAACCCTAGTGCTGAATGGCAACGCGAGAAATAAACTTCTTCTCATTAGGACCAACCACAAATGTGTAGGCACCATCTGGAAGAGCCGACAAATCAAACCGGCGAACTGAACCCTTGAACGTGTCGGTCTGAACCAGCACATTCTGCGCATCGTAGATGGCTACATTGGCTTCGTTAATGTTTTTGGCAGGCAGAACTACTTCAATTTTGTTCTTTTCGTAAGCCGTCAGCGTAGGCTCAGCCATTTGCTGCAGGCCGCGTTCGTCTACGTTGAGCGCGTTCGCTTTGATCGTCAGGCCCTGAGACATCCACCAGGCGTTGTTGCTGGCTGTCAGGTAATACTGACCATCCGGCAAATTGTTCAAGTTGAACGAAGTAGCCCGTTTGGCATTTTTAGAAATAAATCCCCGATAGAGAACGTTGCCGTCGGCGTCAATGATCGCCACGTCAACCGATGCTCCCGGCTGTGTATAAATGCGTACTTTCTTTTGCTCGGACTTCTCAACTTTCACACCACTCATTCCTGAACCTGTGTCAGCTTTGGCATCTCCCATGCCTGCCAGACTCATTGCTGATAAAAGGACAGCTACTGCTAAACGGAATTTTTTCATTGGTTTGAAATTTTTGTTTTACCGGGACAAAGGTGTGGGCTGAAAGCTATTTAATGCAATAGGGCTATTGCTGAAAACCAGTGTTTTACGAAACATTCATTTTATAATTATATTCCTTCTGAGCAAATTAGGGCGTTTATTGAAAAAGTACAACAAGTCCCTATTTTCTACGTATGAATTGTATTTTTCTAATAATTCTAAATTATAGGACTCTATACGTTTGTGGGCCTAGTTTGTATCGTTAAAATCCAATTTCTAAAAAATAGTACAAATTTAGGGGTGGCTGCTTCCTGGTTTTTCTGACAATAATTAGTGGATTAACAGTTGATTAATTTGTTGGATGGCCGCTGGTCCTAGCGTACGTTTGCTACGAAAATTCCGGAAGAGATGACTTATTCAGTGGTCTTAACAAAACCAGGCGAAAGGGGCTTATAGACTAAACTTATTAGGAAATTCATGGATCAGGTATTGAAAGGACAGGTCGCTGTAATTACCGGAGCCAGCAGTGGCATCGGTGCAGGAGTCGCAAAATCATTAGCCCTTGCCGGTGCTACGGTTGTTGTAAATTATCCGGGCGAAAGCAGTAAGGACGCGGCCAGTGCCGTGTTGAGTGAGATTACGAACGAGGGCGGTACGGGTATCATTGCGCAGTGCGACGTGACGCAGGAAGATCAGGTAATCAAATTTTTTGCGGATGTTGTCGCTCAGTATGGCACAATCGATATTCTGGTCAACAACGCGGGTTTACAACGGGATGCGAAATTTCATGAGATGACCTTGGACCAGTGGAACACCGTCATTGGCGTCAACCTGACCGGCCAGTTCCTGTGTGCCCGCGAGGCCATCCGAGAGTTTTTGCGTCGTGGACCGCGCCCCGACGTGTCGGCTGCAACCGGAAAAATCATCTGCATGAGTTCGGTCCATGAACTGATACCCTGGGGCGGGCACGTTAACTACGCTACGTCTAAAGGCGGGGTTAAAATGCTGATGCAATCGCTGGCGCAGGAATACGGTGACCGGCGGATTCGGGTGAACAGCATTTGCCCCGGCGCGATTCAGACGCCCATCAACAAGTCTGCCTGGGAAACGCCCCAGGCCCTGAACAGTCTGATGACGTTGATTCCGTACAATCGAATCGGTCAGCCTGCCGATATCGGTAATTTGGCCGTTTTCCTGGCTTCCGATCAATCAGACTACATTACCGGAGCCAGTATCTTTATCGACGGTGGCATGACCGTTTTCGAAGGCTTCGCGTCAAATGGATAGGAAGGGGGGGCTACAGGATCATGGCGTAGGAAATCGGATTACCAGAATGCATCCAGCCTACGCCCTATGTCTTATAGCCTGTAGCCTACATCATATATCGTACTGCACTTGACTACCGAACACCATCGATTAGAAGATCCTGCCTGGCGGCAGTGGGGCCCCTACGTTTCGGACCGCCAATGGGGGACCGTGCGTGAAGATTACAGCGCGAATGGCGATGCCTGGAACTACACAACGCACGACATGGCCCGCAGTTACACCTTCCGCTGGGGCGAGGAGGGCATTGCTGGTATTTCCGACGATAAGCAGCAGCTTTGCCTGGCACTGGCCCTCTGGAACGGGAACGATTCGATTCTGAAGGAGCGGTATTTCGGGCTGACCAATGCCGAAGGTAACCACGGCGAAGATGTTAAAGAGCTTTATTATTACCTGGACAACACCCCAACGCATGCCTACCAGCGAATGCTCTACAAGTACCCGCAGGCAGCTTACCCCTACGAACAGCTTCTCCATGAAAATCGACGCCGGGGTAGACAGGACCCCGAGTTTGAATTGCTCGACACGGGGCTGTTCGATGCTGACCGCTACTTCGATGTCTTTGTCGAGTATGCCAAAGCGGGTCCGCAGGACATACTAATGACGATAACGGTGCACAATCGCGGACCAGAAGCGGCCGCGTTGCACGTGCTGCCAACACTCTGGTTTCGCAACACCTGGGTATTTGGCGATGATTCGGATGGCGTACCCAACTACCGGCCGTCGCTCGTGCTGCAACCCGACAAAACCGTATCCGTCGAAGACTCGGCTCTGGGGCGGTATATTCTGCACGCCGACGGCAAGCCGGAATGGCTGTTCTGCGACAATGAAACCAACACGGCCCGTCTTTATAACACCCATACGGGCTCACGGTATCCAAAAGATGGCATCCACGATCATGTACTGTATGGGGCCGATACGGTTAACCCGGCCCAGACGGGCACCAGGGCAGCCGCGCATTATACCATAACGGTCGAATCCGGCCAATCGGCTATAATTCGGCTCCGGCTCGAAGCAACGGGTCAGACGGGTACGGGTCTGGCGACGCCGTTTGTTGGTTTCGATGCCATCTTCGACCAGCGAAAAAAAGAAGCGGACGATTTCTACGCACAGATACAATCCAGCGAAGCCACTTCCGACGAGCGACTGGTACAACGGCAGGCGTTTGCCGGCATGCTCTGGAGTAAGCAGTATTATTATTACGATGTGTCGCGCTGGCTTGATGGCGATGAGAATAGTCCACCGCCCCCCCCCGAACGGTTGCATGGCCGCAATCATAGCTGGCTCCAGTTGATCAATGCCGGGGTCATTTCCATGCCCGATAAGTGGGAATACCCCTGGTATGCGGCCTGGGACTGGGCCTTTCACTGCGTAACTCTCTCATTGATAGACCCTGGCCTTGCCAAGCAGCAACTGATGATGCTGACCAATGAGTGGTTTATGCATCCGAACGGGCAACTACCCGCCTACGAGTGGAACTTCTCCGACGTGAACCCACCCGTGCAGGCATGGGCGGCCTGGCGCATCTACCATCTGGAACTGGAGCGCAAGCCGCCGGGGGAAGAGGATTTAACGTTTTTGCGGGGCATCTTTCACAAACTGATGCTCAACTTTACGTGGTGGGTGAACCGGAAAGATCAATCCGGGAACAACATTTTCGAAGGTGGGTTTCTAGGTCTCGACAACATCGGTGTGTTTGATCGGAATACCATTTTTCCCGGGAACAGCCATCTGGAGCAGGCCGACGGCACGAGTTGGATGGCCATGTACGCCCTCAACATGATGCGCATCGCGCTGGAACTGGCCCGCCACGACTCGGTTTACGACGAAATGGCAACCAAGTTCTTTGACCATTTTCTGTACATAGCCGGTGCCATTACCAACATCGGTAACAGCAACGTTGGTCTTTGGGATGAAGAAGATGCCTTCTTCTACGATCAGTTGCGCATGGACGATGGCAGTGTGCAACGTATGCGGGTTCGAACGCTGGTTGGCCTGATTCCGATGTTTGCGGTCGAGGTGCTGGATGATGAGCTTTTACAGGCAAATCCGGCATTCGTCAGCCGAATGGTCTGGTTTCAGGGGCACCGTCCGGATTTGTATAACCAGGTCTCGCGCTATACCGAAAAAGGGGTCGACGAAAAACGATTACTTAGTTTGTTGCGCGGGTTCCGCCTGAAAGCCCTGCTGTCGAAGATGCTGGATGAGCAGGAGTTCCTGAGCCCTCACGGGATTCGGGCGGTATCGAAGGTTTACCGGGACAACCCGTATGAGTTTACCCTGGAGGGCACCACCTTCCGGCTGACATACACCCCGGCCGAAAGCGACAGTGGCATGTTTGGGGGCAACAGCAACTGGCGAGGGCCGGTTTGGATGCCTGTCAACTACCTGTTGGTCGAAAGTCTGGATCGCTTCTACCACTATTTTGGCGACAGTTTTACGGTCGAATACCCGGTTGGATCGGGTCAGCAGATTACACTCGACCGGGTTGCCCACGAGTTAACCAACCGACTCATCAGCCTGTTTACCCTCGATGCCGACGGAAAACGCCCGGTCTTTGGGCAGCATCCTAAATACCAGGATCCTTATTTTCGGGACTATGTGCTGTTCTATGAATATTTCGACGGGGACAATGGGCGTGGGGTAGGTGCCAGTCATCAAACTGGCTGGACGGGTCTTGTCGCCGAGTTAATCAACCGGAAATATCGAAAATAAACGTGCCCCGACTTCTATACGAAACCGGGGCACTGGAATGTTGAAACTGTTTTAGGGTTACTCTTTTGGCAATTACCGGGACTATTCGTCAGTCCGTTTTCCCCCTAAATCCCCTGAAGGGGACTTTGCTCACGAGTGTACAAAGTCCCCTTCAGGGGATTTAGGGGTTCCAAAACAGCTTCACTAAAAAGCGTTAAGCTTATGTATGTTACCGGCGTGCGGGCCGAAGAACCATAAACCGCTGTTGCAGCAGGTAGTAACTTCCGAACAGCAGACCGCTAAAGAACAAGTCGCCTACCAGTCCATTCAGGAAAAAATTAGTACCGTTGTAGAACGCCAGTCCAGCCGCGTAGCATCCCATCAGACCGGCAACCGTTTGCGGGTAATACGCACTACCGTACCAGACCGAAAAGTTCGTGATCAGAAAAAACAGGACCGAAGAAGCAATGGAAGCGATAGCAATGCGCCCCGCCGAGGGCCGTTGCAGGGCTGTGTGGCGAACGGCCCACAAGCCTAGCACCCAGGTCAGTGCAAAACAGAAATATACCGCGCCCATGCTCCCGTGAAAACCGATGATCGAGTCGCTTAGCAGCATAGCCGCCATAGGAACAGCCAGCCCCAGCCATTTCCGTTCAAAGGTGGCTGCGCCGAACAAAGCCAGAGCCGCAATGGGCGTGAAGTTCGGCCAGTGAGGCACCAGACGAAACAAGGCCGTAACGAGAACGATGACAGTAAGGGTGGTTAAACGAATTTGAAGGGGCTTCATGGTGAAATCAGCAGTTATTGTATTGACGAATGTGAGGTGTCCGACTTAGAACATGATACAGAGACACCCCGTAAAATCAGGTAAGTGGCTATACGGTTAACAAAGGTAACGCCATAAATAGATACAGCAAAGCTAAATTTACGGCCTGCACTCCGTTCGACGTCTCCCGCCCGATCAAGGGAAGGCCGCTACCCGGAAGCGTTCCTGAAAATTGGTTTCCGGCTAATTTGCCGAGTAGTGTTGAAGAAAAGCGATTAAGCGCTCGAAGCGGACTTGTTCGTAGGGGTTTTGCGTCTGCTGAATAAACATCTGGCGGTAGGTATCGACCAGCTTATTGAACCGCCAGTTGTGGTTCAGACTGGCCGTAATGAGCCCCTTATAGCACCGATGCATCTGGTTGTATACGTACGGACAGGGTTGGTCAGGCTGCCCATTCAGCAAAAAATCAATGGCAGGTATCGTACAGGAAGTGGTTAGAAAATCGAAGCCGCAGGAGCGGAAGAAGTACTCGATCTGATTGCAGACCACCAGAAGTTCCTGTTCCGAATGAATGCTGAAACGAACCGATGCGAAGTCAGCGAACTGGGTAATGGACGCCGTAAGGGTATTCGCATCCGGACGGCTCAGCGCCTGACTGGCCTGGAACTGCTGGGCAATTTGCTCCACCTGATTATTCCGGCAGCCAAGCTGAATATCCAGCAGCGTCTTGTGGTCGTAGAACGTCGTATAAAGCATTACGTTTTGAAACCCTGCCTCCGTGGTTTTGCGATACTGCCGTTTTTCGGGCAGTAACACGAACTGATGCCGTTGGAAAAAGGGCGTCAGGTGCTGGTACAGGAGGGTTTCAAAAGAGGTATACGTCATGAACGTATCGCCATATCGGCATAATTAGGATACCACTGACTTTATAACCATTCTGGTCAGGATAAGTTTCAGGGAGACTGCGAAAAAAAAGCCTGATTTATGCGCCTGACCGGCGAACCAAAGCACCGGCAAACCAGTTAGGTTAATGCAGAAACGCGAAAGCGCTTCAGTTTTGGGGACGACCGGAATTGACAGCTTGCTGAGGTCGCGTGTAAGCATGCCGGGAGTTGACGGTATTTCCCGCCCAAACAAATCGTCAAAACAATAACTGGCGAATATAACTACGCCATGGCTGCCTAATCCGGAGGATTAAGCAATAGCCATTGTCTCCCCGGCCTACGTGCTGCTGGCTGGATCAGGAGGCATCGACTCGCAGCGCTGGCTCGGTTTATGGTGTTAACGGCCGAGTAAGACACAAGCACCTACGGATGAAGCTTGGTTTGGTACACACCGGGCCGATTCCCGACAATCCTAAGGGTACCTAAGCATGTAGAAGGCACGACGGGTTCCTTGACTGGACGAGAGTTCGAATCTCTCCGTCTCCACTTTTGAAAGCCCTGTAAGTCAAGTACTTACAGGGCTTATTCTTGTCATAGGGTCAATAATGGCAAGAAAATGGCAAAGAAATATCTATCAAATATTCAGAATGCCCGCCAATAGCAGTGCCGAATATCCCTATAAAGAACCCTTTCTATCGAAGCCGGACGATAACGACCTGGCCAAGCAATGGGTTGTTGAGTATGGCGTTTGGTCGGAGAAGCATCGTAAGATAAAGCGGAAACGAGTCGTGCTTTCGGGTAAGACAGTCGAGGCCCGGTTGGCTGATGCCAAACAGGTTATAAAAGAGGTCAAAAAACTGCTTAAGGAGGGGCATGTAGTAGACCCGGAGGAGCCTGTAAAGCCAGTGGTATCACCTGTAGAAAAAGTGACTGCCCCCAATGACATTGCTATTGTTGATGCCATTGAGCAGTACCTGGTATTCGTTAAGCAGGCTTTGTCGGGTAACTCGCTGAAGACTTATACCACCGCACTTCGGCTGTTAAAGCGTTATCTGGTCAGGCATAAACAAAAAAAATACCGACTGACTCAGTTCAGCCCGGTCGATGCTCAGGAATTTCTTGATGAGTTGATTACGATTGAGAAGCTGAGTAATCGCACCCGCAACAATACAAGAGGGTCGGTGATCACTTTTTTTAAATTCTTCATCAAGCGGGATAAGACCAAAAAATTCAAGGATAACCCATTTGAGGACTCTAATAAGCTACCACAGAACAACCACAAGCATAAGGCATTCAGCGACCGCCAGCGCGAAGCCTTCCGTAAATACTGTGAAGAACAGGGTTACACCCAGTTGATGCTGTTCTGTCAATTCATTTATTATACCTTCTTTCGCCCTGGTGAAGAGGTTCGCCGGATGAAGGTTGGTGATATCCGAAAAACAGCCGTATTCGTGCCGGCTGAGCATGCCAAAAATGACGATGCCGAATATGTTGAGATTCCTCAGGTATTTGAAAAGATCATCAAGCATCATAAGATAAGAGAGTTTCCGGAAACTCACTACGTCTTTAGTTACGACGATCAGCCAGGGCCTGATCTATTGGGGCCTAAATACATTTACCGTCGCCACGTCGAAGTGCTGAAGGCAATCGGCCTGGAGGGAACTGGTCACGATCTGTACAGCTGGAAACATACTGGAGCAATAGCCCTTTGGGAAGCTACTCAGGATATTGACTTGATAAAGCGCCAGTGCCGGCACTCCGATATTAAACAGACCATAGTTTACCTGCGCGATCTGGGTATCCGGATTGATAATTCGGACCAGATACATAAGTTTCCGGACTTTTAACTGGTTGATTCTGACTTATTTCCGAAGAGATATCCTAAAGCTAACGTGATTATTGGAGATATGATTGACCAGAAATCTTTGATTGAGAGATTGGTCTTATCTGAAGGTACATTGTACATAACACATGTATAAATACTCCCTGACAAAAGCAAAAGGATGATAACAATACCTGCTACATTGTGAGGTATATTCTTAGAATTACCCCATATTCTGCCTAGTAGTCCAGTTTCGATTTTGATTAGATCAATCGCATTCTTATTTTCTACTGCTAATATTTCAAGGGGTTTTCTCTTGCTTAAGTTGGGATTTATTTCGTTAGCCATTTAGCTTCTCCTCCCCAAGATAAAAGGTGTAATGTAAGATTGTGTCGCTTTTACGGTTAGGGTAATTGTAAGTTCTAAAACTTAAATAAAGAGCTTTGTCGTTAAGCTTTCCCATATAAAGCGGAGAGCCTGTACCCAGGCCTTGCTTATGATGTAGATTTTCCAACTGAATTGTAATTTCACCTGGATCGGTAATGTCGAAGGATACCAATGGTTTCTCTCTATCGGACTCAAGAAATTTAAAGGTAATAATGAAGTCTTCGGCGAGATAAAATGTTAATGTCTCGTCTCCAAAACTTATAACACTGCCTGACTCAAGCACTTCATATGGACCACTAGTAATCTTCATTCAGGTTTCTGCATGATTAGTTGGCCCACAAGGTAATATCTTTTTTAATATTTGAAGTGGCCTCCTTGTATTTTTCAAGGAGGCCACCCGCCTGCCGGTGTTTAGCATTTTGCTAACGTTTCGGGGAATAGTTTCTTAACACAAAATACATTATATAACACCCCTCGAAATTGTCCTACCTTTTTGGTCGAATCGGGGGGTGTTTATTTTCTTGTACTTTCCCACGATCAGACCCGCCACAACACCACTTCGGTCGGAATGATCTTTCGGTTTACAGCCAGACTCGCTTTCACCGAGCCGACCAGGTAGTTGACCCCCTTGATGTGTACTTTCTTGCGGAATGAGAAAAGCGCTAAATCCGATGGGGTTAAATAAACCATCTTGGTCAGCGAAAACGTGTCATCCTTAAAGGCCTCGAAGCGCCGATACTCGGCATCGACCAGGTTGTTGGTACCATGCCACGCCAGCCGGCGCGCACCCTGGGCGTTGGTCGCCGTGGGTACCCCATTCAGAACCCCATTCCAGAACAACAGCTTTGGCGTCGAGTCATTTTTGTTGTCCTTATTGTTGGGCGATATCCCCGGTTGCTGGGTCATGGCCAGGCCCGTAACCGGATTGGTCAGTAAGGTGCTGACTCGTGACTTGATCGGCACCACAGAGCCGCCTTCATTCAGGGGCGTTTCGGCGGTGGTGTAGATATCCAGGTCAGCCGGTACTGGCTTCAGCAACCCATCGTTGTTGTCGAGTTCAAAGCCAAGCTCCAGGCGGTTGGACAGTTCCGGCACTTTCGGGTTTTCTGGCCGGGCCTTGTCGGTCCAGTCCACCACGTCATTGCTGGCCAGTATGTCATCGCCAAAATCCATTATGCAGATGTTGCGCCGGACATCGAATTCGATGTATAAATTAAAGAGCCGCCGGAGGTCCATCACCAGCTGGGGCAAACTCAGGTTTGGCAGGTGATTGTTGCTGTTAATAGCCGTCAACCCATCCAGCGAAAACAGATTATACAGAATCAGCCTGGCTAAATCGGGATCTTGCCAGAAACTGCCTGCGAAGCTCCAGCCCGTCAGCTGCCCAAACTGGCTGAATACCCATTTTAAAAACGGCATGGGTACGCGCGCGTTAGTCAGATACGCGCCACTGACGTACTGATTGACCAGCCCCGTAAACCCGTCCACGGCCTGATTGCCGTAAAACTGGTCGTTCTCGATGGTGGGAAAACAGTACCGATCCGTCAGGTGGTTGGCGCTGGCCACCGGTGCGATCGCGTCGGTGGCCAGGTTCAGCTGAGCCAGGGAAAGTTTTTGGGCATCACCAAATATTTCCCCTAAATCCTGGGTGTAGTACAGGCTGAACACGTCGTCCTTCACTTCCTGAATCATCACAAAGCCTTCCTCGATCAGCTGCGAGAACAGGTATTTTTCACACCGGTATTTGCGGTTAGTGTAGCCGATGGGGGCCTGGTCGAAATATCCGAACAGCTTGCGGTTGGTGGGCGTGATGGGTAAATCGAACCCGTACACCCGACTGCCCTGGAGTTCGGCAAAATCAAACAGCGGATTATACCGCTCTAAGGTTAAGGTCGTGGCTGACACCAGGTCAGCCGACTCCCCATTAATTCGAATATCGAGCATTACTTGAAGTTTGATTTATCGACAATGACGTCGATTTGATTCCACACATTGATTACATTCTGTAGGCTCACGCTCAGGTTCTTTTCCGAAATGATGCGCAGTAAGGTGGTATGCATCCCCTGCTCGTTTTTGCTCATCGTCAGAATGTTCTGTACCGTCCGAAGTTCCGTCTGGCTGATGGTCTGGAGGTTGGTCAGGTCCGTATGCGTAGCTTGCTGGAGGGCTAGCAACTCAGATTTAAGAATGGTCTGAAGCTGGGCAAAATTCAGTTTCGTTTCCAGGGCTAGCTGGTAGGCTTGTTTTTCCTGCTGGAAAATCAGGTTCTCCAGATCGTCATGCACCGACAACTGTAAGTTGGTCAGGTCCGTATGCATGAGTACCTGCGTAGACAACGAGTCGGTATGCATCCCTTTTTGCAGGGCATTGACTTCCGTTTTTGTTGTGGTCTGGAGGGCCTTCAGATCATCGTGGGTCAATTTCTGTAGTTCATCAAAACCGGTTTTGGTCGTGGTCTGCAAGGCTGTCACATCCGTATTGATGCCGAATCGAAGCGTCATCAAACCCAGTGCGAGTGCTTGCCGAAGATTAACAAATTCGTCCGTCAGGTCTTTACCCAGGCTGGGTAATTCAATCTTCATGGTGCCCTTTAAATCAACCAGATCAGCATGGATAACCTGCCGAAGCGCCAGCGAATCAGCGGCACTATCTTCCCTAAGGACATCCAGATTCGTAACCAGACTATTCACCAGGCGGAATAACGAATTTGACAGGGAGGTATCGAGATCCCGCGCGTTCAAATCGGCTTGTTGTTTCAATAACAATAAGGTGTCATTGAGCAATTTGATGCCGTCTACCGTCGCCAGCGTATTTTTGCCGATCGCTTCCATCATGGCCTGGCTTTTGTCGATTTCGGCCTGATAGTCGCTGTTGTCCATTTCGGTGGCCGCCGTGTTGGCATCGTCCATCCAGCTGCTGCCCGGCGAATCAACGGCGGGTGGTGTTTCGTCGCTCGGGCCGCTACTAAACCCACCCGAGCTATCGCCACGATACACACTGTTTTCGTGGTCCTGGTAATTATAGCCGCCCCCATCCTCGAACATCAGACCACCCTGACGCATCACCGGTGCTCCATTCCGGTGCAAACTGGAGTGCAACAAACTGTCGACTATACCGCGGTTATTGCGGTAGGTGTTTCGGCTCAGGACCATGATCGGTTCCCCCCCTTCCATTTCGGCTACTTCTTCGCCCGTATCCCGACGGGTGATCGACAGGCCAGAATCGCCGTAGCTGGAGCCGTGGCGAGGGCCGTCCGGAACACCGGCGTTCCGGATTTTACCACCACTGGCCAGGCTGGGCGGTTGCTGGCTTTTGATGGCCGCAATCTGAATGCCGGCACTTACGGCAGCCCCAGCTGCCGCAATCAAGCCGAACGGCCAACCAAGCATGGCCAGCGATTTCAACGCGGCCTGGAGACCATTAATAATAGCCAGGGCAATGTCGATTTTCTGTTGCCGTTTGAAGGCCTCCAGCTGGGCGGCTTTCATTTTGGCATCAGCTGTTTTATTGATCGAATCAATTCCTTTTTCGTATTGGTCCTTATTGATCAGCCCTTTGTCGTACTTGTCTTTCCAGGCGGCTAACTGCGTTTTTTTCTCTTTATCGATATTACTCAGTTCCTTATTGAGTGCGGCCTGGCTCAAGTTCGATAGGGCCTGAAGTCCCGCCACGGCATAGCTACCGACCTTATCAATTTTGTCGATGTTGGCCTTCTGTGAATCGGTGAGATGCTTTTTCTCACCGGCCAGTTTCTGAGCCAGAGAGTTGGTGAAGGTGGTAAAGTCACCACTCATCAACCCCTTAATGGCATCGAACCAGGCTTGCTGATTTGCCTTCCGGGCATCGAGCGCGGTCTTCTCGATGTTCTTTTTGTCGGTTTGAAAGGTATTCTCAGCAGCGGTTTCGTGGGTACGACGATTCTGCTCGGCAGCCATATACTGTTGGCGAAACTGATTCTCCAGACCGTCGATGGTTTGCCCTTTCTCCTGGGCGGTGCGGATAGCATCGGCTTTTTCTTTGTTGAGTTTATTTACTTCAGCTGTATACTGATCATTGATCTTCCGGAGCGTTTCGGTGCGCTCCAGTTCGATCAACTGCATGGCCATCGTTTTGCGCTGGCTGTTCTTCAGGGTTTCGTCGGCCAGCTGTTTTTCTAATGCCTGGTGAGCGGCATCGTAACTGGCGGTCGCCACGGCGTTGCTGGTAGTCCGCTCCCTGGCTTCGCGATCAACGCGGGCTTTCTCTTCCTCAGTTGCTTTTTTTGTACGAGCATCGGTTTCAGCCTTGGTAATATCCCGGAGCATCTGCTCATTGAGTGCCTTTTCCCAGACGGCTTTCACTTCAGCACTGGCCTTGCTGGCCATCATCGCTTCGACTTCCGAATCACGTTTGGCCCGGATGGTGGCAATAGTACGCGTCAGGTCATCTTTGATGCTGGCAATCCGCAGGGTCTCAATCTGTTTTAAGGCCTCATTATTGGCCTTTACCGCATCATCGGCCAGTTTCTTTTGATGGTCAGCCTCCTTTTTTTGTTCAGCAGCCCGGTGTTTACTGGCCTGGTCGGCCTTTTTATCCAGGGCTTTCTGATCACTGGCCGTCACTAAGGTGACCAGTTCCCCCGCATTTTTGGTTTCAGCCGTTTTCTTATCATTCAACAGTTTCTGGTGCGATGCCAACACTTTGGGCTGCCCTTCGGCCAACTTATCCCCGTAGCCTTTATTGAAGGCATCCCCGATCTGACCAGCGGCCTGTTTGGTTTTGCTGACCAACGTGTCCAGGTGCAGGAATGAACTGATGGTCGAGCCAATCTCCTTAATCTTGGTAATACCCGTATCAATCACGCTCCAGAAGCTGGACAGGGCCGACCGAACGGGCGTCAATGCTGTTCCAATCAAGGCCAGGCCGTTCGAGGCAAATGCGACAATAGCCTGGTGAATCGACACGACAAACGCAATGCCCTCGTCGAAAATATCCCAGAGCGCACCCGCCAGCCGGCCAGCCGTCTCCAGTGCCGGGCGCATGGGTTCAAGCCCCTTCTGAATCCAGTCAACAATAGCGGATGTGATATCTCCAGCGATGCCCACGCCCACTTTTATCCCTTCCCATAGGCCATTGAGTACACCCCGAACAGTTTCGGAATTATTATACAGAGCCGTAAACCCAGCAACCAGTAGGGCCACGGCTGTTACGATCAGGGCAATGGGGTTGGCGGTCATGGCCGCATTCAGGAGCCACTGAGCTGCGGTGGCCGAGTTGGTCCACACGAGTCGGGCTTTCTCAGCTGCGGCACTGGCAATGCTATTGTAAGTAGCAACCACCAGATTGGCATTCATCGCCAGAATGGCAACTCCCAGGGCGGCAAAACTTGTGCGGTTTTCACTAACAAATTCGGGAATAGCCCGAATAATGTTGACGAAGGTGACGATCCCACGCGTACCCAATGTAATGGCTGGAAGCAGGCCCTGTCCGATTTCGGTAGCAATCAACGCCAACGATTTCTGCGACTTCTCGTATTGAGCCGCAGCCGTTTCATTCATGGTGTTAAACTCGTCACCTAAGCTAGTGCCTTCGGCAAAAGCTTTATTGGCTAACTCCTGTTTGTCGGTGACCAACTGGGTCTGATCCTTCAACAGCGACATTACTTTGATCGATTCCTGCGATTTGATACCCAAATCATACAGGCGCGTGGCCAACTGATCAGCAGGCACACCTTTTAAGCTGTTCGCCAGTTCCAGGATAAACCGGTTAGGATCGGTATTAATGATCTTCTTGAATTCATCATCGGTATAGCCTAACTGCTGGGCAAACGTAGCGGTATCCTTAGCAGCCGTCAACAGAATATTGGAAAGGCCACCGGCGCTGATCTCGGCCGACAAACCAAGTTCCTGGAATGCGGCACCGAGGCCCATTGTCTGGGTGATCTGGGGACTTAGGTCACCCAACTGGCCCATGCGCGCGGTGAACTCGGCAATGACCGGACCCGTAGCCGAACCGTCAGCCCCTAACTCATTAATGGCTGAGCCAATGCGGTTGATGGCGTCGCCATATTTAAGCTCATCCGTTTCATTGAACAGTTTTTTGAGTCCCCCTAACTTACTGGCGGCTTCTTCGGCTCCGCCCGAAAACTCATCTCCCAGGGCAACCGCAGCCATATCTGTCGACTGAACAAACCCTAACAATTCCTCGTTAGCCACACCCAGCTGACCGCCGATCTGGGCAATCTCCATCAGGCTTTCTTTGGTAGTACGGGTGTCGATTTTATCAAGCTCTTCCGACAACCCCTGAACCTGTTCGGTGCTCAACTGGGTTGCTTTGGCAACACTACCCATCATATCAGACAACTGTAGCGCCTTCTGAATGCCATCCTGAACGAAGTTGAACGCACGTTCCAGCAATTCAGTAGCACCGAAGCTGGCCATGTAGCCGGCTGCGGTGGCCTTCGCGCGTTCCCACAACGAGGGTTGCTTTTCAACTTCCTCGTTGACACCCCGAATGGTCTGTCGATGTTCAGCCAGAACGGTGTTTACTTCGGCCAGTTCAGCGGCTTTCTTCTGATAGGCTTCGGTACCAGGCGTCAGGTCACGAATTTCCCGGTTCAGCTGGCGGTAGTAGCCCTGTAGTTGGTTGACCGTCATGCCGGATACGCCCATCTCTTCGCGCACATTTTTAATGGCGAGTTCGAGTTGTTTAATATCCTCCTTATTGTTGGCCCATTCCTGGGTACCCCGCTCAACTGTTTTTTGAGCCTCCTTGACTTCGTTCAGCTTTTGTTCGAGTTCACCCAGTTCATTGCGAACGGGTTTGCCATCGAATTTGAGCGTGAAGAGCGCTTCTTCCTTGAGTTGCATAGTTCGGACCAGCGTTCTGGCTGGCAGTGATTTACCAGCAGCGAAGAAAAGCAACCGCGAAGGGAGTAGATAGGACGGAAGCCCTGGCTCAAAGACTGTGTTTTACTGTTTGTAAAATAAGGAATTAAGTGACAAACCGGTGGTTATATACCGAAAAGTAAAGTGCTCATTTAAATAATTAAATTAAACGCCAATGCCTTTAATTTAGGGTCATTTTTACCGTAGCTAATACGACAGGGAATGAAAATAGTCTCATTTAGGAATCTTTTATCGAGGGCCAGAGGTAATCTGGATCAGTATGCTCAGGCCGTACTTTACCTGCCATTAGCTATCGGTATCATTACCCTTTTTGTCTTTTTTTTTCGACTCTGGGAGGTAGACAGTATTATCGTTTCTTACACAAGAATAGACCCCGACGAGTTGCCCAAGCCGCTGGAAATGGCTATCAATTTAACTATCGAGCTTAATAAATACGTCATTTCAATTGGTACAGGTTTATTCGGTCTGGTAGGGTTTTTCTTCAAGGATTATGCCGCCAAGCTAACGGTACGTTCAATCAATATGGCTTTTCTATTGGCCTTACTCCTCCTTGGGCTAGGGGGGTTATATGCGTTTACTATATATACCGAATTAACAAATAGTTTGTCGCAGGGAGTGTATGCATTAAATCCTGGAAACAGTAGAATACTGGCTTATATAGAATTAGAATTCATTTTATGTTTGGGTGCCTCCTTATCCTTAGGAAGCATATTCGTTGCTTTTCAAATATCACGACCAGTTACCGAAAGATGACATGAAAACTTTGTATTTTATTATTGTCTGTGTGGCCCTAATGAGTATTTCACCAAAACTATATGCCCAACTAACTGGATCTGGGTCATATGAGATTGGAACAGTGAAATCAGGTGTCAGCTCTAAAGCAACTAAACAGACGAAGTCATCTACTACTAACACGAAAAGTACTAAAGAGTCGGCTCCTGCTTCAAAGAGCCGTGATGTTAAAAGAAATGATAAAAAAAGAGACAATGAGTCGAGTAGCAGCGGCACAACAACGGGCAGCACATCGGGTAGCACAATGAGCAGCGGCACAACAACAGGTAGTACCTCGGGTAGCACAATGAGCAGCGGCACAACAACGGGTAGTACCTCGGGTAACACAAAGAGTAGTGGCCCAACATCGGGTAGCACAATGGATGTTTATAAGCCCAGTAAATCCCTTGCTGATGAAGTTAATGAGAACAACAGCACAACGCGAGCAGTAGAATCTAACTCTTACCCAGCATCCGCTTCCGGTCAAACTCAAAACCAGGGTAATAGATCATTAAAATCTATTGAGCATCGTCTGAAAGAAGAATGGAGCTTTCAGCCGGAAAGAATAGACGATCAGACATTAACTGGTTTGCAACTTAGGGCAATCATGAATATTAGCATGAAAGAAAAAGAAGCGGGCCAAACGTTGAAGATAGAAGCCTATAATGTTTTGATAGACAAACTGAAAACTCTTACCCAGCAGGGTGTAATGGGCGAGGATTTTTCATGGACCGATATGGCAGAACTAAACTCACAATTTGTTGATAAGGTATTTAACGAGATAGGGACAGCCAGAATTGATCTGATTGATGCAGCCGCTATGGAAAAATATTGTATCCCTTTTTTTTACCCGATTGTTGATGTGACAGTTGTTTCAACAGAAGACAAATTAATGGTAACGATTGATGGTATAAATGACTTCTCATCATTGACGAAATTCACACACCCATTTGAAAGTGGCCGAGCGTATACATTTAATTTCATAAGAAATGGAAAGAAAATTATTACTAAAAAGTACATGGTAACCAGTTTTCCCAAGCAACAATTAATAAAACAGGTTATTCCCCATTGAGCCAGTCTATTGCTCAAAAAGCTGCTTTATGGCCTTCAGGATCGGTTCAGGCATGGCTTCCAGCAATTTGTACGATGTTTCATAAATGAGCTTGCCCCGAACCGGATTGTAAAAAGCATTTTTGGTGCCACCCCGTTTAACGCCCATCCGGAGACGGTTCATGGCGATGCCCCAGGCGATGCGGTTGATCGCCCTGGAGTCCGGAATGTACACCCGCCACTTCGAATCTTTGATGTAGCCAGGCACATGACCGAATTTATCCAGACCCACATCTTTCACGTACTCCTCCAGCACGTCGATGGGCGGCATCTTGCCATACAGTAGCTGCTTCATATCCTTAAAGCGGCCATAGTCGGCAAAACCAATGCTGAATTCGGCATACATATCCCGGCCGACGACAATCGACTGTTGCCGGAGCGAGTCGAGCAGTTCCCCGGTCACTACGTAACCCGCCTGGCGTAGTTTGGCCTGCATCACCATGGTCGCTTCGGCCACGATGGCGCCCACCACGTCGGTGGCGATCTTCTCAAACTGCTGTTCGGTTAATTGTACGCCCGTTGCCATTACAGATCAGTTAGTTGAACGTAGATCTTATCCAGTGCTGAAATGGGAACATAGCCGTCTGCTCCGTTTGGCGTAGTGCCAAAAAATGACTGATAATCGTACCCATCCCGGTTGAAATTATAGGTGTAATCGCGGAACATAACCCCATTTACGTAAATCCGCATCCGGGCGGCCTGATAAGGCGTTCCGTAGGATTTGATGCGCCATTGGTAACCGTTGTAGCCCACCGAGGGAAAGTTCAGGTCATTGCTGCCCTGGGGAAAAATAAACGAACCGGTGTTACCCTGCATACTCCAGTCGTTACCCATAAACTCCGGATCGGCGGTTACAATGCCAATACGCGCGGGCAGGTTGCTCCGATAGTGCCAGCGGTTAGCCGGTACCGTGTAGGCATACAGGGCCGGATTGAGCAAACAGGAACCATACTGGTTGGCATACTCCTGGGTATCCATCACCGATAGGGCGCTATCAATCCGGCTTTGAAGCTGATCGGCTGTTTCGGCACCATATGTCCCGGCTGGTATGGTCAGGGTGGCCGTAGTTGGCTCCTGATCGGCACCACAGTTGTTCCGTCGATACGAGCCCGATTTGGTAATCAGGGTGTTCAGGAAGGGTGTCGTGTTGCACACGCCCGACAGGGCCGGGGCGGTGTAGCCCAGGGTGCCGGGCGTGTTGGCCTTGCTGCGCCGGGGTTTGACCAACGTAAAGTCATCCGAGTAGCGAAGCTCCAGTTTAGCGGCTGCCATGTAGCCGGTGCGTACCCCGTTCTCGTTGATCAGACAGTAATTGTTGGCAGGTACCCACTGCGTGGGCCGTCTGGCCACGGTAGGAGCCGAAGGCAGGGCACTATAACCCACTTCGCTTTTGGCGTACTGAAAGGCCAGCGTCCTGCCGGCCAAATCTTCATCATCGGCCCGCAGGTTCAGACTGGCATCATAGGGTACCAGCGCCACGAACCCTTCCTGCACCGCCACGTAGATTTCTTCGGTCAGCGTCAACTCGCTCAAATAGTCGAGCAATTCACCATCGAGCAACCCGGTGTTGACCGTCAGGATTTTTGCTCCCCGCCGATCGCGGCTGAACAGTTCGGCCGACGTGGGTAGGTAGTCAGGAGCCAGCACCCGCTGGGCCGACGTGCCCGTCACGGTCAGGGTGCGGCCACTGGCCCCCGTACACCGCAGGGTATCGTAGCCGCCGAGCGAGTTGGCGAACAACAGAAAACACGTATTCGGTTCATAATCTCGATTGACCCAATACGTCCGGATTTCGCTTAACCGCTGAGCCGATTCATTCGACACCCACACCTGGTAGCTCATCACCTGTTTGCCGGTGATGGTTTCGCGGCCGACGATGCCCGATGATGTAAACCCAACGGGCATGCTATAAACCCCATACTGTGACACGTCGGTCATTTTAAACAGGGTCAGGGTTTCGGCACTGCCATCGGTATAGGTCACTTCCGCGCGCAACCACAGTTCAGCCGGTTTGGGCGTAAAGTTGACCAGGTAATACAGAAACTCGGGTTGGTTGGTTTCCACCCACTTTTCAGCCGGTTGCCAGGTCAGAAACTGCCGACTCGTGGCCAGGTACTGCGTAAAGAACTGATCTTTCCACCCCGTAAATTCATCGACGCTCAGCGATCCCTTCAGGGCGTACTCCAGCGCAAGCGTTTTATCCGAGCCGGCCACCAGTACCCCTGCATTCTTAACGTATACGTTGGCCAGGTAGGGCGTTACCTGACCCGTACAGGCGGTAATGCCCTCCTGATCGGGGGCGGGGATGGTGCGGCTCAGGTAGTCATCCAGGAAAACGGCTACGTCGAACGAGGCACCAGGATAGATATCAGCCCCCAATTCGGTGCGTTTGGGCAATTCCCGCGCGGGGATGGTGATCAGTTCCTCGTACTCACCGGAGCCGGGTGCTTTGGGTTTCTTGATGCACAGATAATACACCAGGTCCGCGCGCGAACTGATGCTGTCCGGAGCGGCATCAATGGTGTAGGTAATCTGGTTTCGGGACAACCGAAGGGGTAAAAACGAAAGGGTAGCAAGTGCGTCCATTAGGGATAAAGTAAATGAGTGGCAGGAACGGAAATGTCGATATCTACATAGTGCCCTTCCAGATTGACGTTGGCCAGCATTCCAATGGGGAAAATCCGGTCTACCGGCATAACCACCAGGTCATAGCTATCACCCTGGTCTTCAATTTCCTGCTGAGCGGCTTCAGCGGCCAGGTCCAGACGGCCGAGTAGGGCCATCATCAGCAGCAGGGTCTGATTTCGGGTCTCCAGACCGGCTCTGGCCCCAGCGCCATCCGGCTTTTTGGCGACCGTCAGCGAACACAGAAACGTGATCATCCCATCTTTGCGGCCTGCTTCGGCTACCTGAAGGAAGGCGGTGGTGCCTTTATAGTGGTCGGTGTAGTAGCCCGAAATCTCGTCCACGGCCTTTTCCCCATTGGACAGGGGCAAAAAGAAATCAATGCCTGATTCTTGGGCTACCACGCTCTCAATAAAGTCATTGAGCGTTATCAGATCAGTTATTTTCATGGGCTTGCTTGGTTTGTTCAGCCCGTTCCTGATTATCCAACAGGTCATCGAGCAGGGTGGCAAATAGGAGGTGTGCAGGGGTGCTGCACACTTTATCGAAATCGCCAAAGTGTCCCTCTTTGGCCACGTTTTTAATGAGCATCACCCAGCCACGGCCATCGCCATAACGGGGTTCTTTCTTCCCACCGAACAACTCACCGTACTGGCTTAAAAACTCGTTATTCATCCGCTCGAAGTAATCCAATACGACCAGCTTGGTTTGGATATCCAAATCAGCCAGGGCTTTGGCCCGGTCGCTCATGCGCTGCTCGGTAAACTCTTCGCGCACGTCGCCATTCCAGTCTTTGGATTTCTGGAACTTCCGCCAGTCTTTTCGACGTGGCCGGCACAGGGTAGCAATTAACCGGTCGAGAGCTTCCGGAGCCGGTTCGTCGGGGTGGGCAAAATCGGTAAAGGCCATGTTGGAAAAGGCCACTTCAATGGCCGACGTGTCGCCAAAGTCAGGAGCCGGCAGATGGTAATTGACGCCCTTATGGGCAAATACATCAATCGGGGGTTTGCCAACGGGTCGGGTGCTAAAGAGCCAGCTAAATTGCTGCCGCAGTTGGCCCCACTGCCAGTGCGACAAAACCAGCTTCGCCCATTTCGCCTGACTCATGCCCAGCCAAACCCGGCAGGCTGCGGCTTCATTGTCGAGCGTTTCATAGGAGCCATCGGCCTGGAGCCTGGGGCACATGATCAGCTGTTTGAACTGTTCTGGAGTCAGCTCTTTCCATTCTTCCGCTACCTGGTAGGTCTGACGGCCAAAATCAATAGTTTTCATGCTGGTTGGGGTTTATCGGGTTCTGGTCGGGTTGGGCAAGGCTTATCGATACCTAATTCTTTACGCAATTCATCCCGACACTCCAGGCGATGTACCCGGCGCTCCAGGTCATCAACTTTCTTCAAGAGTCCCTGAACATACTGCCAGACATACTGCCCAAAGAAAGCGGCCAGACCCAAACTAAGGGCCTGGCCAGCTAACGAGGTAATGATGTTGATTAAGGTCTGTGACATTAGGTTAGCTTTCTTAATTGACGAAAGGCCAAATCTAGCTTACCCGAATACGCGGGGTTAGGACAGAAACGCCGACGGATGTGAGCCAGATAAGCCGCCCTGGAGCGCAGGTCATATTTAGCGATCACCTGTTGCTCATAGGCTCCGTAATCAGCTAGGCTAGTCGATTCGTTTTTGTACCGGCAGTAATTGGCCGCGGATAGACTCGCATAGAAACCGCGCCCGTTTTTCTTCATCCCAAATAGGTTAAAGCCAGGTGGTGGCGTCCACCAATAACCAGTCTCAACCGCACTAATAGCAAAGGCTACGTCAGGGTAGACATAGCCTTTGCTCCGGATCAGCCGCCAATAAGCCTGAACTTTATCGCTAGGTAGGCTGCTGCTGCGATTCGAACGGCCCAATTCTCCAACCTCGCTGCGCGCAACTTCTTCCGGTAGGCTTCGGCCCGTTCGTTGGCTTTCACCGACTCGTCCGATTTTGCCTGTTGCCGGTTGTTCAACTGCGTAATCGTCTTGTCCTGGGCAGTTATGGCCCGGCTCTGCTGAGCGAGTAACGTATCCTGGGACTTCACCACGTCGAGCAGCATGATCAGATCGGCTTTGTCCTTCAGCACCTGACGCGCGCCCGCTTCGGTTAACCGGATCGGCTTGGGGTCCATTGCCTGAACCGGCAGGCGTACCTGTGGCCCCACTCGTCGGCTGCTGTCGGCCAGGGCGGTTATTGTACTGGCGGTCGATCTCAGACTGGAGAGCATCACCAGACAGAGAATCAATGTGCCGGTGGCGAGCCTGACGCTTTTTATCCAGCGATCGTAACCGGGCTTCGTGAGCTTGTGACTGTTCATATAAGCGTAGATTTAATTTGCCCTGACCCTCCAGGTTCTTGTAGTACTGGGTCGAATCCAGGCTCCAGCCCTTTGGCTGGTGATTGGACCACAGCAGATGCGCACACAGTACCGCCAGAACCAGCTGAGCAATGATGGCCACAGCGAACAGCCAGGCAGGAACGGATAGGTTCTTCATGATTCGGGGACAAAGCGGATGACATTTCGGACGTAATTCTTTGGGCGTGGAATGTTGGTATACACACCCTGCATGTTGTTCCCTGCGGTGGTGTTGCCACCGGTCGCAAAAAAGACGCGTATGCGCGGGTCGAGTGGCCACTGCGAAACAAACTCAACATGGCTCCAGGGCCGGAAGGTCACCACGTCGCCAGCGATCGCATTGGAGCCGGGCGGCAGGCGTAGTTTCTTCATGGCGTTGTAGCTGGCCACCGATGCCAGGTTCGACCCTTTAGGGGTGGGTACCCCGCATTGCTTCAATACCCACCCCACAAAAGCCCCACACCAGGGCTTGGCACTCGCAGAAATGCGTTCCGGATGCGCCCAGCCGATCGACCGAAAGTAAGCGTCTATCTGGGGGTGGTCGTTTCGGTTCGACTTTTCCCGCACAAAGCCCTGACTATTGGCCGTTTCCAGCAGACAAATACGCTTTTTGTTCAGCGAGTCTAGGCGTACAGAGCCTGGTAGAAGCTGGCAAAAAGCTGCATGAACATAAAGAGTAGCCCAAATAAGCAGGCTAAAACGGCCCAGGCGGGGGACTCGTTGAGTAGTGTTTCCAGCGAACGCTCGGAATCGATTCGATTGTGCCATATACGATATAATTGAGGGAATGCAACGCGTAGGAAAAAGACACCGACCAGAAACGTCAGGAAGGTCAGCGTAAAGGAGAGCAGCCCACGAATGGGGGCATTGGCGATCATACTCTGCCCCATCGAGTTCATGGGATCAGACGCCACCGACGAGCCAAAAAAGCAGGTCAGCCCCAGAAAGACGACGAACAGGCCCACAATCAACGAGAGGGCTCTATTGGTTGACAGGGGAGCCAGTATAGCCTTTCCCGTCGCTGGCGTTAGGGGGGCTGGTTCGTTCAGATTCAATTCGACCCCCAGCTGGGCAGCTTCCATTTCGGCGTCTTTCGCCTTCCGGAGAAAATCTTTCGCCCGAATCGGATCGAGGCTGGTCTGGGCAATCTCACGCCAGTCATGGGCATCATCGAGCAGACTGGTACGCTTCTCCATTTTCTCGGTCAGGACCGCCTGAGCAGCCTGGGCTTTCTTGGCAGCGATCTGCTGTTTACGTTGCTCAATGCCTTCCAGCACCGCATTCAGCTCGGTTTCTTCGGCATCCACTTCCTGCACCAACGTGTCAGCATCAGGGGCTGTTGGTTGAGCTTGTGGCGCTTCATTGTTCAGATGAACTTCCCGAAATGAGTTACGGGGCGGTTCTTGTTTTACAGTCATTGGCTTCTCGTTTTTAGACTTCATGGAAATTTTAGGTTAGCGCATCCGGAAGATGCCTTTGTATTCAGAATTGTCGGGAAACTCGTTGGGGCCCGCAGCCTGGTAGCGGTCACTGTTTTTGTACAGCGGGTACTGATCGGCGTAGGTCGTCAGGTAGGTCTTGAGCGCATTCAGACTAGCATCAGCCTCGGTATCGGCCCGGCGCTGGGCATCCTGAAGTAGCTCCGGATCAACGGCCTTCCGGTTATAGATGCCATCGAAGTCGGACAGAAGGCGTAGTCCGCCACCCGCCAGCTGCTGCACATTGAGGTAATACAGCGCGCGGGCGTAGCCACTGGTGGCCGTGGCCTTGCTCACAGCTTCCATCAGGCGAATGTCAACGGGGTCCAGGGGCGTCGTCAGCAGACGCTTGGCTTTCAGATCATCGAACAGTTCCGAACCGATCAGCGGTTTGATCGACTGGCTTTCGGCCATGTGCAGGTAAGGCACCAGCGACAAAAACAGGGTGTAGCTGCCATTGGCCTGGGGCAAATGCTCCGTTAGTTCGGTAGCCGAAAAGATGAACAGCGCTTTGGCCCGTTTGTAGGCATCTGAACCGGTCCAGGTCGGGTAATCAGCCCGTTTACGCTCCAGGAATTGCAGGGCTGTTTCCAGCGCGGTGGACGCATTGTCGGCACTTTCCCGCTGGCGTTTGTCCAAAACACCCATGCGAACCGGTTGAGATTTATCCGTCGACTGCTCCTGCAAGCCATTATCGCCATCATTGCCCAGGCTATAGGGCAAATACTTGACGTAGGTGTAAAACGCCAGGGCGCGCTGGAGCTTGGTGAGCAGGAGCCGGTTGGCATCGGTCAGGCTCGCCTGACTAACGGAATTGAACTGCGTGTTCAACTCGTCCATCATCTCGTCGCCAATCGCCTTGCGGATAAATTCATCTTCGGCCAACTGGATATACGGCTCAATAAACGCGATCGTCGATGCGGCATTGATCGCCCGACCTAGATACAGCTTTAGGCTGTCAATGGTGTTGATAATCATTTTTTGGTGGGTTTAGCGGGGTCTTCCTGCGTATCTTTTCCACTCGTGTTACCGGTGGCCGTATTTTTCTTACTGGAGCCGCTCTTTTCCTTGTCGAGCGTTTCGAGCAGGATGTTCTTGAAGCCAAAGAAAACGTCGTCCGGAAGGCCCAATTCACGCTTAATCGTGCGGTTCCAGTAGCTTCCAACCACCTGCCGTTCGCGGGGCGTACGGTAAAACTGCTGGTATTCGGCACTCACGCGCAGTTCGGAGCCAGAGCCGCCCAGCATCTTCCCGTCGGATACGCCCGCCAGTCCGGAGAGAATACCACTCGCATTGGCAAAGGCGGTCACGGCCATCTGATACAACTCCGTGTATTCCTTGCCCGTCAGCTTGGATTCGACCGTTTCAAACTCAATGTAAGGCTGCATTTTGCCATCAATGCCCACCGCGCACTCGTCGAAAATGACCTTCCGTTTGCCTTCGGTACCGAACAGCAACTCATCGACCTGGCCGTAGAATTTTTTGCGAAAGGCATCCTTACTATCGTCGGTATCCCCACCGAATTTGTCAATGAAATTCTCGGCAACCCGGCATATCTTCGAGACATTGTACTCGGTATCGAGGCCGTTATTGTGGAACGTTGGCACGCGGTTGGCCAACCGAATCCATTCGGCAGCGGCCCACCAGATGGGAAAGCCGTAATACGACTGGCCCGTTTGCTGGCGTTTGAGTTGCACGATCGTTTCGGGGGCCATCTTGGTTTTCTCCGTCCAGGCAGGCACCGCCACCGCCTTTTTCACATGACTCCAGTCAGGAGCCAAAAGCCACGTATCCACATAGCCCTGCGTGGCCAGAGCAGCCCGCACCGTCAGGCTATCCCGGAGCGACACGATTAGGTTGCCATCTTCCCGGCTGTGGTTCACGAACGCATTGCCCGATTCGACCAGGTAGGTCATCTGCCCGTTGGCCAGTTCCTGCAAATCATTCAGCTCGTCAAAGCGTTTGATTTTGTCGTCGATGTAAGGCGTCATCACCAGGTCTTTCCCATCGAGCGAATGCTTGAACCAGCCAACACCATCCCCAAACAGGAAGTCAGCGCGCGTTTGAACCAGGTTCATCACGTCGCCATTGGAGCGATACAGGTCAATCATCTCGTTGGGCAACAGGTTGTTCTTGCCCCAGGGATAGATATTGTAGGATTTGCCATCTGCCGATACGCTTTTCTTAACCGTACCCTTGACAGAATTGGCGTCCTGATTGCCCTCAGGGAACGAAACAGATGCGGATGGTTGGCCGCTCGTCAGGAAAGCAGCGGTGCCGACTCGGGTAAGACTCATTAGAAACGATGGTCGATTGTTTTGCCGTTAAAGGATACCAGTAGCGGGATATGCAACTCAAAGCGGTTGTCATTCTGGTCAATCAGGTGGAGTTTTCCGGCCTGCCGGTTCTCCTGTTTGATCGAGGTCAAATCTTTCTTGGCGACGGTTTCCGCTGCCCGCCGGCGAACGCTGGTTTTACGACCAAATCCGCCTTCCGCTTTTCGGTACGTCAGATCGAAATAAGGCGAGTGGCCATTAAGCCCACTGGCCCGATAAGCCGCGATAACTTGAGAGAGATAAATGCCCATTGATGCCCGTTTGATACGACAATGTTCGTCTTTCTGCGGGGGGGCTGGTAGGACGAAACTTTCCAGCCGGTGTTTTTCGGCTTTTTCCGGTCAGTAGCAAGGGAATGAAATTCAGAATCAATCCATTAGCCCGCCAAGGGGGGCTAATTTCTCCGGTGAGCAAAGAGTTGACCGCCCGCGCTATGGCGAAATGGCGATCGCCAAAACGCGAAAAATGAATATATGCCGACCCCTGGGGCGCGGGTCGTGGTCGTGGCCGATGACATTTTCGACGCGGGTGCCGAAACGTGAAAAGTTGAGAAATAAAAAATCAGCATCGACGTCGATGCTGATTCCTGAGCTTATCCGATGTGGATGCCGCCCGACCTGCCCAGCCCACTGGCCGCTACGTACTTGGAATACTTCTTGAACAGAATGTAATCAAAGCAGTCGGACAGGTGAGTCGCAAACTCTTGCGGAAGATTCTTGTTTTGCTCTGACTTCTTGATCTTCTCATACGTTGTGCCGTCTATGGGCGCGTTCTGGAGTGAGATCAGTAAGGCTTTGCCTGTTGTCTCATTGATACGAATCTTAGGCAAACGCGTGTTGGTTTCTTGTAATAGGCTATTGATAACACGATAACGAACATGGTAGGGTGGATACGATTCTTGTACCTTATCAATAACTGTCCACCCCGCTTTTGTGAAGGCTGCCTTAATTAGACCGAAGTAGGTCTTATTTCGACCAGCATCCTTTTTATTGGCCCCATTATCACCATACACGTAAATAACCTTCTTTTTGTGGCCCTGGTATTTGGTGATAAAATCAGCACATAGCTTCTCTACAAGGCTCTCGGTAGCGGTCTTCACAAACAGCACGTCATTGAATCGGTACTCCGAAACGAAGTCCTGAGCCACGATCATCGAGGTGAATTCAGCGTTAAAATCCCAACTTGATTCAATGGGTTTATTCGGGTCGTAATCGGTGCGCTCATGGACATACAGCCTTGACACTTCATCGAACTGATACCCATAGCCCTGGCTGTAGGTGTGGCGGTTGGTATCCAGGGCGTGGTAGAATCCGTTGGCGATCCGGGTTAGCCGGTGATTCAGGATCTCAATATTAAAGCTCAGCTCATCGCCACAGGCTTCCCGCTGATCTTCAATAAACGAACCCGGTAAAAACTCCAGGTTATCATACGCCGTCGATTCCAGAAAGAAGTACTTCTCTGCATTGGTCTTTTGCATTTCTTCCGTCTTATAAACCCAGTTGCCCTGAGGGAGCCAGGGTGCGGACGTGAAATCAGCAATCAGCCAATGAAGGGGGTGGTTAAAGCCTTTCCGCCCTGGGCGTGGGTCTTTATAGACGTGCTTATTCGCCCTGACCGTCGGACGGAGTACCTTATTGTAAAACGGCTCTTTTATCGTGGCACTTTCGTCAATGAACAGCTGATCGAAGTTGGCCCCCCGAATCGTTTCTTCCCGATCGGCCGACACGAACTGGCAAGTGTAGCCATTGGCGAATACCAGACAGTTATCGTAGGTTCGAACCGTGTTCAGGGCCGATTTCCAGTGCTCCGGCGGACGACGGTTAATGACGTAATGCCCAAAGCCGGTTTTGGCGTTGTACTCATGCAAACCATGCTCTTCAAACACAGAACTGCTTTGCGAAAGAATGATATCCTGAACCTGACGGTAGGTCAGGCCAGCCAGCCCAGCTTTCGCCCTGGGAAGTTGGAACGCACTCTCAGCCAGTAAATGAATCAGGGTACGGGATTTACCCGAACCCCGACCACCCTGGAACGTCGCCCGAAAGCCGGATTGATACGCCCGGCCTTCTTTACTAAAATCAGCCTGGTTGCTGGTGGCCCGCTGGTGGAACGCCAGCTGCTTGGCATTGAGCCTGACTATCGCTTCCTTACTCAATGGGCAAGTCCTCCAGGCCAGTACCGTTATTGTTGTTGATCGTGACGTTGTTCTGCACGTATTTGACCACCCGCGCGGGCATCAGTTCGTCGGCCGTCAATGGCGACTGATCATCGTGAACCTTGCTGAGTTTGGCGATTTCACGAGTGGCCGCAATGATCGCTTCTGCGTTTCTATCCTTCACGGCCAGCGACATGGCCACGTACAGGTTTTCGATCAGAATCTTACGGGTACCTTCCCGATCAATGTCATCGACCTTGCCATAAAGCTTTGTCGATTCGGACATCAACTGGTACGCCTGGGAGTATTTTAGGCCATACTCCTGCATCAACATATTGACCACCTGTTGCGGGGAGAACAGTTTACTTCGCCAGGCAAAGCATTTACGATACTTGTCCAGCGTTACGTGTTCGCTTGGCTTTAGCGGTAAGCGATGTAAGAGGTGATCTCTAAATTTGTCTAATTTGTCAACTGCCTTATCAGCTGTTATACTTATCGCCATTTGAGCTACTTAATAAATATCATTAACAACAATATTATAGGTAAACCAACAGTATCAGTAGGACAAAATATGCTTTCATATAATTGTTAGATACTCATACATCACAACTAGTCAAAACCACGCCATGAATACTGAAATTACGAAGCCAGAGGGATATAAGTTAGCCATACCAGTTGACAAGCCAAGAAAGTTATTTGAAAAACATATAGGTGAAAAGCACAATAAAAGAATATTAATTTCAGGACCTTTTGGCTCTGGTAAAACTTATTTTCTTGATCAGTTCTTTAGAGGGAATGTAGAGTATGAGGTGATTTATCTTTTACCAATAAACTATGCTGTTAGTACAAATGAAGATGTATTTGAATTGATAAAATTCGATATACTGATCCATCTACTATCAAAGCCATTAGATTACGAAAAGGATGTTTTAGGTGCATTTAGTCGCTTAGAATGGTATATACATGATAAGCCTTTAGAATTCATAAAAAACTTTATTGGTATCGCCAATAAATTAGGTCAGTCACTGCCACTGGAAGTAGGAGAAAAATTGCTAGATGCCTATACTAAAATAAATGAAGATTATAAAAAGTACGTTACTGAAAATACAGTAGATGAAAAGAAAAAGATTCTGAATTATCTAAAACTACAGACTCAAAAAGTTGGGTCTATATATGAAGAAGATGCAATTAGTGTACTTATTGGCAAGCTAATCGAGCAAATAAAAATTAAAGAAGAGAAGAAGATTGTTTTAGTAATAGATGACTTAGATCGCATTGACCCTGAGCATATATTTCGTTTGCTAAATATATTTGCTGCTCACCAGGATATACGATCTGACAATAATAAATTTAATTTTGATAAAATGATTTTTGTATGCGATGTCAATAATATTAAACAAATTTTCCATACTAAGTATGGGACCGATGTGGATTTCTCTGGATATATAGATAAATTTTACAGTAGAGAGGTTTTCTACTTTGATAATGCGGATGTTATATCGAGCTATATTAGATCTATTTTAGGGACTATATCAATTTCAGGGGAAGAGAGTGATAATTTTATGAAATATGTTTACTCCTTAAAAGAAAACAATTTTCTCGTAGCTGGAGTGTCAATTATACTTTCAAACATGGTAATGTCAAAAGTAATTAACATAAGAAAATTAGAAAGATTAATGTTTACTAATTATAGCTTCGATAGGTACGAAAAAAAATATATAATAGAATCAGAAGATAGAAATGATTCCGACTATGATATAATAAATATAATAAAATTTCTAGTCTTTGTTTTTGGAGGGAATGATGCTCTTTTAGATGTATTTACTCAAATGAGTAAAATAGAACCACTTATACCTCTAGAAAAAAAGGATGATTCTTGGAATTATGCTTTTGTAATGTCAACTCTACTCGGTAGTGCAATATCATTAATCGATATTGATATGAATAGGCACGGTCGGACTTCTGACAACAAATATGAATACTCGAACTCAGAAACAATGATGAAATTTAATTATACATTTAATGATACTTCGATAGGTCGCCGATTGTTAAATTCAGCTGGTCCCCTTGCTAAAATAACTGAAATTGAAAGTACTGGCAACTCTAATGTCAAAATCAAAAAAGTAAATTTATTCTTTTACTTAAAATTGGCTCTTCAAAAACTTAATACATTAAAGGGGTACTAGTTAAGTCAAAATTTTGATTTAAAATAGATTTATCTGAAACCTTCATAAAAGAATAATGCCACAGAAAAGAAAACTTCAAGTATTTGTTTCATCAACATTTACCGATCTTAAGGAAGAGCGACAGGCGGCTGTTGAAGCTATTTTAAAAGCCGGACATATACCTGCTGGTATGGAATTGTTTGCTGCCACTGATAAATCTCAGATGGATGTTATAAAAAGATGGATCGATGAATCAGACGCATATTTACTGTTACTTGGTGGTCGATACGGAAGTATTGAACCAGATAGTGGGAAAAGCTACACCCAATTGGAGTATGAGTATGCTTTAGAGAAGGGTAAAGCATACTTTTCGATTGTCATAAAAGAAGATTGTTTAAATCAGAAAGTAAATAAATTGGGTAAGGAGGTTCTCGAATTAGAAAACCCACACAAATACAAAGATTTTTATAGTTTAGCAACAGGAAGTATGGTTGAATTTTGGGGCGATTTGCGTGACATTAAGCTTGCTATCCATACAACTCTTTCTGAATTCAGTGATCGACCAGAACTGGTTGGATGGGTGCCTGGTAGCGAAGCTACAGACTCCGGAACCATCGCTCAGGAAATAGCTAGACTTGCTAAAGAAAATGCTGAACTACGTGCTCAATTAATACAATCACCAAAGGATAGTACAAAGTATAATGGTATATCATTTGAAGATATGTATGGGGCTTTAAATCGAGAAAAGATCAAGATCGAAGAAACGACTGAATACTATAGAGAATGTTTTACTAAAATAGCAGAAATTTTTGGTGATGAAATTGTTTCAATTCTACATATATTTTGGGTATGGAATTCTTATAAGGTTGAAAGATATTACGAAAGCAATGATAGCTTGTCTAAACAAGTCATTGACCGCATTCAGCATTATGGCTTAGTCGCGCAAGATTTAGCATCTAGTTCCTATTCAGATAGGTTTCTCTTAACAAATACTGGAAAAGAATTTTTAATAAGGTTGTCTGTAGAAAGAAATATTTTAGAAGCTGAAATTGAAATTAAAAAGTTAAAAGCAAATACACCTCAAAATGCAGAGTACGGATATTTTCTCCCCATCAAAAAAATGAGAAAGTAGGCCTTTTATTGATTTAAATGGCGAAATACTTTTTTCTTAATCCTACTGTTTAATCCCACTGGTATTACTAATCACTTTCATGGTGTTCAGACGCCTTCCAATTCTCCTTCTACAACCTAATAGGAGAGACGGTGCCTCAACAAAGAAATGTGTCCATGACGAGTTATAGTAGTCAAGTTTTACCGTACATTTGCAGCTGTCTGATTAAGAGTTGAACATCCTTGCTTTGGACACGAACCCGGTAGCTTACACTGCCGGGTTCACTATTTGAGGATATGCTTGTATTTATAAAGAGTGAAAAAAGCCCTAAATATTACTATTTAGGGCTTTTAGGTAAGTTTTAATTACTATACTAATCAGTGATAGCTTCATCTGAGACAAATACAAGTGCTTCAATTGGTAGAACTTGCGTTTGAAGGTTAAAATTCTTGTCAAACCAATAACAACTCATATTGGCGCCGTCGAAATAGTCACCTGCCGTCATTAGTAAGCCACCCGATTTGAGTTTAACAACACTGCCAGTCTTAATCTTTTCGTCATTCATACAAATTGCAATTTTTAGTTTATTCCAAAAGTAATAAATAAAACAAAAGCCCCCGAACTGAATCGTCCAGAGGCTATGCATGGTTCAAGTGCAGAGCTGGCTCTATTAAAAATTACCAGCCGTCAGGGATATATAATAACTATTAATCGTCTACGAAGCTTATTCCATATGATGTGTCAGCAATAGCCGCGCCCGCTTTTGTCAATTCGACGGCTATCATATGGAGGTACTGGTTCGATAGGTCTTTAACAAGCGTTTCCAGTATGGACTGATCGACTTCAATCCTGAACGTTAGAGTTAGCGTAACTTCGCTTGTATCCATTCTAAAACGGCAGTTTAGTGGTCTTTTGAAACGGGTGTCTGAGTTTATTCATCTCACTCGTCTTATTCAAAGAAACAACTTCCGGGCCAAAACACAGTTGAATGGTGGCAAGTTCTGCCCTCATCGCCACGGCTAACTTAGTTTAAACTCAATTTCCTGAATCTTGAGGTTACACTGTGTCAGTTCGGTTTCCCATTCGAGTAGCTTACCAGGCTTCGCTTTGGGGTTGATCAGCTTCCGTCTGAGCTTCGAGCGCTTATCAATTAGCTTACGTTTCTCGATGGCCAATTCAAAGGCGCCAGCATCCGACAAGGTAGGGGCTTCAACAGTCGACTGTTCTTCGGGCAAACAGTGATTCCGCTCCAGATAATATTTCTTATCCCAGATCAATTCAATCTTTCCCTTCAGCTCAAGAATCTGGCGGGTCAGTTGGGGACAGGAAACATCGGAGGGTATCTTGTGCAGCTGGTTGCTCAATTCGGCCATCTGCCGGTTCAGCCCATTGGCTTCGGCTGATAGGTCAGCCTGAATACTAGCATACTCATCGCCTACAATCTGGCGGCCCAGCGTGGACTCGCCAGTGGCCACTGGCACCGGAGCCGATGCAGGGCCTACTCGTTCTGTGCGAGGTGCAATCGGAACGAATGTCGTTTGTTCCTGAAGATCGGCCAATCGTCGCTTTGCCTGGGCTAACTCACCTGTGGTGCAGCGTCCGGCCTTTACGAACATTTCGAGCATTCTGATGCTGGCCTGTTGCTGACTTATTTGTGTCTCAAGATTCATGGATACAAAAAAAACGGCACTAAGTCGTTTTTAATAGGACATATTCAAGATATAATGTGTTATCTAAGTAAAAGCGGTTTATGGAACAAAAGAATAAATACGGCTTGGATAGAAGCATACCTTTACCTGTTAAACGGGCTGTACGTCAGGATTGTGGCTTTGGATGTGTAATTTGCGGTTTAGGTATTTACGAGTATGAACATGTCGATCCAGAGTTTCACGAAGCAAAGGAACACGACCCAACGAAAATAACTCTCTTATGCTGCCAATGCCATGGAAAAGTAACGAGAAAGTATTGGTCTAAAGAAAGGGTAAAAGCTGCCATGCTTGATCCGTTTTGCAAAAGAAAAGGGTTTAGCCATGAATTTTTTGATGTTGGAAATGGACATCCTTTTTTAAGGTTTGGTGGGGTAATGCTAACCAACTGTCCAACACCAATCGAAGTTGATGGGAAACCACTGTTTAAAATTGAAAAACCCGAAGAAGTCGGTGCTCCATTTAGATTCTCTGGTACATTCTGTGACTCGAAAGGAAAGCTTTCACTTGAAATTATTGAAAATGAATGGAAAGCTTATTCTTCCAATTGGGACGTTGAAGTAACAGGTACTTCTATGGTTATAAGAGAGAGAGGACGTTTAATACACTTAAAACTAGACGTTGTTCCTCCTGATGGATTAATAGTTGACAGATTAAATATGAATTTGAATGGACTTAAGTTTAATGCGAATGGAGATTTCTTAGAAGTTATATTTAGAAACGGAGATAAATCTATTTTTACTTCGTGCTTAACTAATAACTGCTCAGTAGGGCTTGCATTCAACTAATCCTTATTGCCCACATCTTCCTTTTCCTGAGTCATCGCCCTGAACTCGTTAATCGCTTCCCGGAACGCCCACGCCTGGTGATCTTCCATCGGGTCAAGAAACCAATCCTGTTGGGGCATATTCTCAGCCTTGTCTAAGTATTGCTCCAGTGTTAAACTGAGGTAGGCCGAGTCGATGCCCGCATCATGCAGATGCTGACGAAGATCGGTGAAGCGGGCAGGAGCAGGGATTGCCATATATAAACAGGCTGGGTGCCTGGAAAATAAGTATTTACAAAACAAATATATTAAAAATCGGCCCTACCTCCTTGTTGGTGTAGGGCCGATTTTTTAGGGATTAACTGTTAAACCGTTTCCGTATCATCGGTCAGTTCTTTTTCTGGCTCAGGTACTGGCTCTGGTTTTGGGGTAGTCAATTCAGCCAGGCGTTCCTGATTCAGCTGCTGTAGTTGCTCCAGTTCGGCGGCTTCTTCAACGGCTTTCTTCTCGGCAATCTGTTCCTCGGTCAGCCCTTCGTAGGTGGCCAGCATCGTGGCCTCGTCAGAAAGTTTCTGAAGCAGGTTGCCGATCATCCCGACACTCTGCAACGGAAATTCAGCATAGATTGAGTCGGCCAGGCTATTGTCGGTTGCTTCGTTCAGCGCTTTTATCCCCGCTTTGGCGGCATTCTCAAGCTGCTTGAGTGCCCCCACTATTTTCTTTTGGTCAATTTTACCCACGATTACTTCGTTTGTGTCTCGGCTACGGGAGCCGCTACGGGTTCGATAAATTCTTTGCCAAGCACCGTATCATACAACTGAGCCAACACGCCCTGAGGGGTGTTTTCATCCAGTGGAAACGAGCCATTGCCATTCTCCAGCTTTACTTTGCCGAGGTAGGCTGCTTTGATCTGGTATTTCATTTTGCGCGATTTCATAAGGAGAAAAAAAGGCCCCTCTCGATTGAGAGAGGCCATGTTTAGTTGCTATTGGGTCAATAGCTTAGACCGCCAGCGCCACCGTTACCGCTGCCGCCAGGGTTGGTGGGTGGAATGCGTAGCCGTCACCTTTGAACTTGAAGTCAATCGACAGGGCATCATCCGCCTTCGCGCCCGAATCCGTCGAGTCTTCAAATTCGAGGGGTTCATTCGAGGAGCCATAAACAACCCGTGTACCGTCCTTGTAAACCACAATGGCTACGCCACCTTCGTTGAAAGTTTTGTCCAGAGCCGTAATTTGAGTCGCGTCGTAGCCGGCCATTTTGCACTCACCCGATACCCCAACGTTCTGGTAACCCAGTTTACCTTTACGGTCCGACTTAACCCGGCAGGTGCCAATATCAAACGTCACAACGGCCCACGTTTTTCCAGCGGCTACGGGAATGGTTGGCCCCGCAATCGCGCCCGCCGTAACATCGGTCTGCGCTGGCCAGTCAGCCGTAAAGTCCGATGCAGCCATGAGGTATAGTTTGGCAATACCGCCCAGGTTGGCCTTCTGCCGTTCCTTCCGGCTCATGTTCGATAGACTGACCGTTGCCATACCCACCGTTACGGTGCCGGTGCCGAACACGAAATCCTGTAACGAAGGCGGCACTAACGCATGCACTTCGGCTGGTGCCACCACGCTGGCCAGCAGGAATAACCCCATTAGGAGCGAACCAATAACTCGAAAACTTTTCATTGTAAGTAAGAATAGTTGAAAGTGAAGCAGATCAAAGCGAACATCCTTGCCAGGCCACGTTCTCCAGTACGGGGAATCCGGTTACTTCGAGTTCAGGTAGATATACCGACCGTCGATGTAGTTAAGCCCAATTTCACCATCCAGGAAGATGTTGATATTACGAGCCGACTGCTCAATTTGAATAGACCCGGCATCCGTCGTTTCTGGCACCTCCGGCGTGATCACCACGAAGTTGCCTTCCAGCGTCCAAATCATCTTACCAACCACTGTCAGCCAGTTCTTGGCAACGATTCTCGTATTTGGGTAAGCCGCCAGGCGATACTCCCCATTCGTGTACGTGACAATGGCCTGACCGTTCGACAGGGCGGAGCTAACAGCATTTGTCAGGTAGACAAACGTCGTTGGGTCCAGGCAAAGTTGAGCGGGTTCCGATTTATCCAAATCGGTATTCGCGGCCAGTTTCAACACCAGTTTGTTAATCTCGCTCAGCACGTTCGATGCGTCGATGGTCGCAACTGCCGTAATCATATTGCCCGCTGGAATGTCGCCCACAAAACCGGTGCCCGACGTCGCGTAGCCCTGGGTGAGCAACAGCGATAGACCATCGGCAATGTCAAGTGGGCTCGTACCCGTTGCGTTATATACGCCACTCCAGACCGTACCCAGGAAGTCTTTACCCATGCGCTTCATGATGCGGCTCATGTAGTAATCCATAGCCGCAAAGCTGTAGATATCCTTCGGATCAGTAGCCTTCCGGATACCACCATACAGTTTAGACCACGCATAAAGCGTCACTTCATCCAGTTGAAGGTCCACCTTAAACGGACGAAGAATACCCATCCGGTTATTCAACGTCAGGAAGTTGTTGGTGAAGTTGGTCGTACCCTTACGACCTGGCTGCAAAATCGAACCAGTCGAATCCCGTACCAGGGGCACCTGATCCACCGTAGGGATCACCGTGAACAGGCTATCGCTTTTGATATCAAAGCCATTGGCCAACCGCTCCTGATAAATCATAGAGTAGTCAGCAATGTTCGATTTTAGGGCCGATGCCAGGGCACTCAAATTAATACTTGCCATGAATGATAAAAAAATTAAACAGTTGTGAAAAAAGTAAGCCTCGTTTTGGGTAGCGGTTATTCGTCGGCGGCTACCTCAATGCCTTCCATCATGCGCGGATGCTTAGTTTTCATTTCGCGCATTTTAGCCTCACGAGCGTTTTCTTTGGGAGCTTCGTTAGCTGGCTTACCGTTGGTCGAATCACCCGACATACCCGACTGATTCAAAGCCGCCTTATGCGCATCCCAGGCTGTAGCCTTTGGCGTCAGGGTGGCAATCGTCTGGTTAGCGGTAGCCAGCGACGTGTTGGCTGTTGCCAATTCCGTCTGGGCTGTAGTCAATGCAGCCTGAGCCGTTGCCAAATCCGTTTGGGCCTGGGCTAGATCATTCGCCACGGCCTGGTTACCATCGGCTTGCGCATCGAGCCGGTTCTGGACTTCCTGCGTTTCAGTCGCAAAGGCGTTGAACTCCTCCTGCGTGAGTTTTTCCGAAATAGCTTTCTCGCTAGTCGGAAACAGGGCGGCTACTGCGGCCCCCAGTGTTTGGGTTGGTTTAAGCATATGGTCCGGCATACCGGTTATTTTGAAAGTTGCACTGCGCGTTGAAGGGCCTGAGATAGAGAACCGGTGCGGTCAGCCAGGCCCAGCCTAACCGCTTCTTTGGCATTGTACATTTTCCCGGTAAACACCTCCTGAGAGGTCAGCTTACCAGCCCGGCCCCGGCGAACGTAGCCCACAAACTCAGCCCGGCACGCGTTCAGCGTAGCCTTGAGTTCGGCCATCGTTTCATCCGAAACCGGCTCCACGCCGTTAATCAGCGCCTTGTGCTGACTGCCATCCGCCCGAATGATATCGACCTTAATGCCCTGTTTTTCCAGAGCCTTCGACTGATCTGCCAGCACCATCAAAACACCAATGGATCCCACGCCACCAACCAGCTGATCTTCCACCATAATTTCGGTGCACTGGCTCAGCACATAGTAGGCCGCTGAAGCCGCGAAAGGCGTCCAGCCGATGACTGGCTTTATGTTTCGAATCGCCCTGATCTGATCGGCAAAGGCACGCGTCGAATCGACGGTGCCACCAGGCGAATTGACTTTTAAAACAATGGCTTTGGTCTGCGGATCACGGCTTAGGATATCCAGCCAACCCATAATGATTTCGTTGCCATAGGAGCAGAGTTCACCGTTTCGGCTCATGGCTCCGTCAATGGGTACGATCGCAACCCCGTTAGTTTGGCGGAAATAACTGGCTACCCGCTGCTCATACCCATCATTCAACTGAGCCGTAATGGCTGCCAGGTCCGATTTCTGACTAAACAGATTAGCAGGAATCGGGTCTTTCCCCGCTTCGAGCCGGGGGCGAATCAGATCGGCCATGCGCTGGGCATAGCCTGGCTCGATGTACCATTGTCCTGCAAAAGAAAAACCGGTCATTGGGTGCTTGTCGGGATTAAGATGCTACAAACATCCCCCTGCCAAATGCCAGTTAATAGGACACAAAAAAGCCTGTTACTGATGGTAACAGGCTTTCAAAACTCACCCTAATTATCCCACCACGGCTTGCCGAACCACCGGCATGCCAGGAACATGCATAAATTCCGGATCTTCTTATCCGGCTCAATCTCCTGAAGTCGATGATATAGCTCCAGATCGGCCAGCCGACGGGCTTCTTTAGCCCCAAGCGTTTCCTCAAACAGCCGGTTATCATACCACCAATCGTGCAGAATGGTGGCACGATTCGACTTCCCGATAGGCGGAAAAATACCCCATAACAGCATGGGGACGCTGGCAAAATCGGTCACGTAACCGCGTGGTACCGTTACTTTCCCCGAATTTGTTTCATACGTAATCGACCGCTCCAGCCGCCAGCGATCCGACTTTACATTATCTTCTAAATACGTAACCAGGATAGGTGTCATCGCTATTCAACAGGAGAAGGTGGTAAAATCTGGGGCATAACGCCCTCGTTGACGGCCATCAGGGCTGCCACAATGCGCGGCTCGACCTGCATCCCATACCCCAACACCTGGGCGGTGTGGGTAGGATCGATGTTCTCGACCCGCTGCCATTCAACCTCATTGGCCGAACCAAGCACAAACTCTGGTAGATCGCGCGGCCCGAAAATGTACACCGATCGCACGTTGGTCTGATTGGTCGGCAGCGAGTAGTTGGACCCCAGTACCTCCTGGTTGTTGGTTGCGTTGATGATGCGCCGGACGGGGCCATCGACGGTGTAGGCTTCCTTCTGGTCTTTGCTCAGGCGCGGCCAGATCGCGCGGAAATCCTCGAAAGTACTAGGAATGAACATCGTTAAGCAGTGAGGGATTGAAGGAACGAATTAGGAACACGGCGCGGGTAGTACTTGACCTGGCGAACCCAGCCATTCATCACGAAACTACCGTTATTCGACCCAACGTCCAGCTTGAGCAAACCCGTGGGTATGTTCACGGAAGACACTGGCGGGGATAAACTTGTATTGGAGGCAACCACTAAATCATTGAGCTTATAAGCCCCGGCCAGCTTGTAACCGGTATTGGCCGTCGCCCCCGCTGAAACATTACAGGCTGTACCAACACCGCCGACATTGACGGTCATCCGGTGCAGTTGGGGGGCTGCATTGCCGCACTCGAAAACAATCGACATCGAATTGGCCCCCTGGTTGATGGACATAAATCCCTCACTACCCGTACTGATACCCCGGATTGCCGCTCGGGTAAAGTCAACGTACAGCGTCCCTTCGTCAGTGGCATTAAACAGGTTGGCAATGCCCGTCCACCGGCACACATCGGCCTGTCTGGTCACCGCTGCCGTCGTGGTGGGTATGTAGCTGGTAGCGAAAGCGCCTTGCTCGAATTGAGCACCCCAGAAATACATGCCCGACGTGCCGTCTCCGGCGAAGGTGCCGGTGTTATTGCCGTTTCGGATGATCAGAAAATAACCACCCGAGGTAAGCGTAGCCGTGGCCGTGGCGGTCATACTGACCCGGTACCAGCCATTGGGATAGGGCGTGATCGTATTGGTACAACCGGCCCCCGTGAACAGCACGGCACCGGCCCCCGTCAGCGAAAAGCGATTTTCCAGGTAGTTACCAAAGACCGTATTGATCGTCTGAAGGCTGACGACAGTATACCCGGCTGGCTTAACGAAGATCGACAGCGTGTAGGTATTCCCCGACACAAAACTCAGCCCCCCCGGCGAGGGGTAATGGTGACCCACGGTGGCGGTTGGTACGATCAATTCGGCGGAGGTACCCCCCGATGGTGCGGGGGTGGCATCGGCCATCACCGTCAACAGGCTTTTCCCCCAGGTGGCCTGGTCCAATTGTTCCGAATAGAGACAACTGTTTGTCCGGGCCTCCTCGATCAACAGGCCCCGTAGTTGGCCCGTTACCGGGTCGTAATCGAACCGGGGCGTTTGGGCGGCAACGGTCTCCAGCACACCGGCCGAGTTGAACCGGGTGGCGATACTGTTGCGAATAAACGTCAGGCCCGCAGGCATCACCCCAGACCGAAAATCCAGGTTCAGCGATGGGCTGAACTGGGCACTCTGTTGGCTGCTCCGTATCATCACATTTTGGCGTAAGTAGCGTTGATCACTGAGTTGCTGCGCGCCATGAGCGAGAAGGTATTGCACTTCCCCGCTACCGTATTCCAGTCCACCGAGGCCCCGCCCGGAAAGGCCACAGCCGGGGGAAAGGTCAGCACGAAACTACCCGCCCCGCCCTGAATGCAGTCGATATACAAACACTTGCCAGGCCCGGCGTTTTGAATCGTCAGGGTCGTGTTGGCCGTCAGGGTCAAAATCAGAAAGGTATTGTCAGCCGGAGCCAGATCAATCGTATAGGTTGTTGCTGCACTAGCCGTTACGACCCGGTTGGGTACAGCCGCAATAGCAGCATCCCGGGCTGTGCTGGCGGCCGTTGCACTGCTGGCCGCTGCATTGGCCGACGATAGGGCATCGCCTGCTTTGGTGCTGGCCGTGCTGGCCGAGTCGGCGGCTGCATTAGCCGACGTAAGCGCTTCGCCAGCCTTCATGCTGGCTGTGCTGGCTGAACCAGCGGCTTCCCCTGCCTTTGTGCCGGCAGTACCGGCTGATCCGGATGCAGCATTGGCCGACGCAAGCGCTTCCCCCGCCTTCGTGCTGGCGATGAATGCTGAGCCAGCAGCTGCATTGGCCGACGTCTGCGCTTCGCCTGCTTTTGTGCTGGCGGTGCTGGCCGAGCCAGCGGCTGCATTAGCCGACGTCAGTGCTTCGCCGGCCTTCGTGCTGGCTGAGCTGGCTGAACCAGCAGCTGAATTGGCCGAGGCCAACGCTTCCCCGGCCTTCGTGCTGGCCGTATTGGCTGAATTGACGGCAATGGTAGCCTTCGTTTCTGTTTGTGTGGCCTTCTGCGTTACGTCGACCTGAACAGCATCAATCGCTGCTTTTGCCGAAAATACCGCTTCCCTGGCCGCAATAACGACAGGCGCGGTATTGTCCGTCACAACCAAACCATCAATGACGATACCGTCAGTAATCGAGTTGTAAACAACCTTAAAATCGGGTGCGGTAAAAACACCCATTGCCGATGCCTGGCCTTTTACCCACGAGAAAACACCAACAACTTCAGTTCGGGCCAGGCTAACATTATACAGGCTGTAGGTGTACTTATTCTTGTACAACTTATCCTTGGCAGCATCGTTCAGAATAACCTCTAGCCGATTGGCCAGGGTCGATACCAGCGGCAACGTGATAACGGCCAAACCTGACTCGTCCGCAAACGATAGTTCAAAGCTCTGTGCCGATACGGCCGTCATCGGCGAGCCGTCCGGAAGCGCGAACAGAAAGCCGATTTTACTCGTGTCCCGGCGTACCCGCTCGATGTTGGCCGTTGCCGCGTAAGCGGAAGAAATTGGTAGCATTAGGTTGGTGAATTACAGGTCGCCCCGTTGGTCAATATCCCCGATCGCGTTGCCGATCAGCGCGTAGATCAGCGTGGCAATGGGTGTCTTATCGGTTATAGGCAAACCCATTTTCTTGAGATCGCCCAGCGTAATGTTCTGGAAAAACTGGCGCTGGTCCACCGCTCCAACCGTCCCTTCAGCCACGACAGTACCGGTTTTAGGGTCAACAAAGGCACCCGTCGTGTTTTTGGTTACGATCTGATCCTGGTACCGAGTGCGCGCGGCCTGTTTCTGAGCGGCCGTCAGGCTGTCGTCCGTCTCTATACGTTCCAGAATCGGAACGCCGGTCGAGTCGAGCGTAACTACCCGAATCTGCTGGACCATGTTCAGGTCGGCCAGAATGACAAAATTTTCGTGAAGAGCCAGGCGGTTGAAGCCCGTCACCACCTCAGTACTGATCACTTTTTCGATTGGAGCCATTGGCGTACAGATGAATAGTTAAAATGATTACCAACCCGAACTGGCGGCTCTTCGCCACCGGTGGGGATTGGTTGACGTTTTCCAATAAAAATAATCTTCGCCCCAGCATACGGTCCCCGCTTCGCCGTTCGGATCCGTTGGCCCGGTGGGTACGTAGCTGGTTTCCAGCTTTAACTGCTGGTAGCCAGTCGAGCCCTTTACGTGTAGTGCTGCCGTGGGTGTCTCGGTGCCGATGCCGGTGGTGCCATCCCCTTTAATGGTCATCAGGTGCTTACTGGTGGCCGGATCCTGACCCGCATAAAACGCGTGACGATCGGCTGAACTGTTTACCTGGTATTTGAGGGTGCTGGCTAAAATGCCGAATCCGTAAAACTGGTGGTCATTGTTAGACCCGTTTTCGTACAGATTGATCTTTTTAGCCAGGATCGTGGCCGGAAACTTTAGAACGCCATTCATAAAAATATTGCCATCGACGTGGAGCCGTTCCGATGGCAGCAGCGTACCTAAGCCCAGCCATCCGTTCCCGTTCAGGCTGGCCAGCAACCGCTTTGTACTGGCCGTAAGCTGCTGCCAGAATGAAAAGCCCCCGCCTAGGGTGTTGGCGTTCATTAGCGATACCTCCGAGCTTCCCGCCGAATAGTTGCCCCCGATGGTCAGCTTTGCCACCCCTGGCGTGGTAAATGGTACCGGGTAAAAACCGTCCGAGTTGGGCAAGGGGAAAGACGTTAAACTCTTGCCCAGCTCCATTTTAGGCGGATAGTTAACCGGTTGTGTCGAATTGAAAACCAGCGTCGTATTGGCTGGTATACCGGAAAGGGGAGCGCCAAAGGTTGGGTAAATAGTGGCCTGTGCCATATCCATCACCTTGACCGAAATTAATTTAAACCCATTGTCGGCATAGGCATAAAATAAAATCCGGTTGTCCGGATGCCGAACGGCCACCAGGCCCGCGCCAATAGTTCCCCCCGTGACGGTGTAATAATAAGTGAACCCGCCCCGGTTGGCAAAGTACGCTTTGATAATTTGCGGCTCCCCGGCTGTAGAGTCCCAGGGCTTACAAACCATTTCCACGGTCAAAAAGTCGAATGTGCCACCCGTGGGCGCGGCCAGCTCGGCAAACGGGTAGTACCGGGTAGCGGGTAAACTTGTTTCGGCCACCGATGTAATAGTTTGCGCCCGTCCGGCGGGTAGGCCATTGAGCGTGGCAAAGTTGGCGTTTGGTGCTTGGAGTACGGCCCCGCTGCCATCATCGACGGTAGTCCCCACGACGAGCTTACCCATGTGGTAAACATTATCCGTGTTGGCCCCGCCCGGCTGGTTGTCGCCTATCCGGAGCCAGGTAGAGAGGTTTCCATTAACCGCCCCAGTAACCCAGTCAATAACCCGTTTAAGGGCCGTAATTACACCGGTAACCCGAACACCTCTATAACCTTTGTTCGCTAAATCATTGTCGATATCATTCTTGATCGACGTTCCGTCCAATGCCATAAATCGTTATGAATAAAAATCGTAAGAAAAACCGTAGGAGAAATCCGCGTCAGCACCCGCCGTATCGAGCAAGCCGCCGTCGGTAAAGAAATAAGCGGGCTGGCGAGTTTCGCCGACCCAACTGAACTGATACCCACTGGGAGACACGTCATACTGCGCCAGAAATCGGAGCGGCTGTTTGGCTGTCCCGATCAGCTTCCGGTTCCCATTGGCATCCTGATAAATAGCAACCCATTTTCGTTTGGTCATGCGTTGCATCACCAGCGCCGTGGCCGGATGGTCATTCGGCACGTTGAGCAATATAACCTGCTCATAAGACACCCCTTGTACTGATACCTTGGCCTTCTGGTTGTAATCGCCCCGATCGGAAGGGAACTTCAGCGATTGCAGAACAGCATCTTCGCACAGCTGTAAGCCAGTGGACGATAGTAGCCAGCCTAATTGCAAGGCGTTGGGCACCGTCAGCGGATCATTGAGCCCCAGCAAATGCCGGGTCTCAATCAGCCAAAGGCGACGGAGACCCGGAACATTTGCCGCGCCGTTCTGATTCGGTAGTGCAGGAATCGTAGCAATACGGTCGAGTGGGTTCATAGGGCAAAGTAGGGGCTTTGCCAGGCTAAATGGTAGGACGCAAAAAAGGCCCCTTTTCGTCCGAAAAGGGGCCTTTCTGATGAATGGGGCTAGGTTTAAGCCGTGAATAAAGTTACGAACGAACGAACAAGTAGTAAAAATTGGTGAGTACCCCCCAAAAACAGGTGAACAACCGCCCCAACTTTATTTTTAAATTTTTCAGGCCGGGCCACGTTAGGCGGCCTGGAGCATGGTGGTCATCTTTTTCGCCATATACCGCTGGTGATCGCGCCATTTCTTCCGGAGCGTGTCAGCCGACACCATTTCTTCAGTAATGCCGTAGCGGTCCATAAAGATGGTTACCCCTTCGTAATCGCTGATGCCGAGCATTAACGAGACTTCCATGCACTCTAAAAATGCCTGGGTAAAGAGATAATTCAAGAGCTTCGCCACTAGGTCCAGCTTGCCGGGGTGAATGAAGTGGTTCTTTAACGAATCGGGATAAAGCAGCGTAATCGAGGTCGCATCATCAACCTCTACTTTGGGCAATACATGGCGAAACCCCACCTTTTCGCAAGCTAATTCAGCCAACACGCCCAACATTGATTTTTTGGTCATATCAATGATGTTGGTGTTGTTTCCGTACCGTGCAACAACAAATTGACGTACGTGTGTTTCTCTAATCGGTATACGTGTTTTTAACATGCGGTCAAAGTGAGTAAGATTACCTATATTTAATGCGCCACAGAGTAACCTTCCAAATGCCCATTGTAACGCCCATGTGCCAACATGGGCGTTACGTTTAACAAAGATTGCCTACGATTCATTCGCCAAATAGGACTTGCCTACTTCGGAGTAGCCCGCTCCAGGCGACGAACCATCCGTAACCGCAATCAAGACCTTCCCCTCGTTCAAATCCTTGATGTAATCGTGGGCCTGCTCCAGTGCTTCCGGAGTTTTGCACTCGGCCAGAAACCGTACCAGCTGCGCTACTGTATTGCGCATGGTAATGATTGGTTCATACTCTTCCGGCTTCAGGAGCTTCTTCAGCTGAGCCTCATGTTTTTTGGCGGCCATGCGAATTCCATCCTTTATGGGCGATTGCGCCATGAGCATGAACGTCAGCTGCGTAAGCAGGAATTCAACAGTTTTATCTTTCTCGAAGGCGGTCATAAAAGTCTAAGTTGGTTGTGGTGTCGGCCTGTTGGCCCATACATTCGTCTCTTTGCGTTATCCTTCCGATCGTGCGTCAAATGGCATACCTGGCACATCGCTTTCAAATTCCCGAACCGGTTGTTCTGCTCATCGTGATCGAGGTGAGCAACCGTCAGAATGATCATCCAGACCTTTTTCGTTTCAAAAGGATAGTCCCAACCGATCTTCTCATTATAAGCTTCGGCCCATTCCTTAGCTTCCTTATGCGAGGCAAATCCTGATTCGGGCGGATCATCGTTTTCGGGCGGCCAAAACTTGCCATTCTCCCAATAGCCGACCCGGTAGTTCTGGAGGCCGCAAACCTCACAGCGGTTTTTGGCCCTACGGAACCTGATCAGATAACTGATCAGGTTCCATTTTTTATGGTACTTCTTCCGATCTATCGGCATTAGAACGGCAGATCGTTGCTTTCTTCATTGCTCTGATTCATGTACTGGCCCGGTCCAGACATAGCCGGTGCGGGAGCTGGTGTTTGCCGGGCCGGTGCCTGAGCCTGGGGAGCCGCCACTGCTGCCGATTGCGTGGTAACCACATCAATCTTATACACTCTTAGATTAGTGATCACCATTTCCTTATCGTCTCTGGTCTTAACTTTCCGACCATCGAGCCGAAACTTTACCTGAATCAGTTGACCTTTAACCAAATTATCGACCAGGTTAACTTTATCACCCGTCAATTGCAATTCTGGGGTATTTGGGAAGTCCGGATTGTCGGTTAAATCGACGTACAATTTACGGACAAGAAAGTTATTTTGTCCTAAAGATTCGGTTGCTTTTGCGCCTAAAAATTTGCCAGTTACTGTTAATTCGTTTGCCATTGGAATTGAAAATAAAAAAGTGAAAAAAATTGAACTCAGAGTAAAATTGGGGTGTCTACCCGCTTCAAATTGCCTTGGCGTACCCACTCGTCGAACTCTGCCCTGGTCACATCGACAGTGCTTTCTGCATCGACATTCAGTAGCTCCACATTGGCTCCGTATCGACCACTGGGGAAGTGACCGAACAGGCAGGTAACAACCCACAACTGACCATTTCCATCCACGTATTTCTGCCAACGGAACACCCCAACAGGCTTTGCTGTAGTTTGTACTTTTAAGGGATGCACCACAGTTGCTACTTCATTTTTCATCGTTTTTTCTGAAAAAATGGGCAGTGTATTTCTACCACACCACCACAAAAAGTTAACTGATTGACTTTTAGAGATTTGAGGGCCTTTGTCTGTGGTATTTTTGTGGTAGACATTATTACAAATACCACGCTACCACAGCTTTACCACACATTTACCACAGCTCTACCACAGATTTATTATACTCAACTATTTATTACTTAATTACTTATTACATCCTTTGCCCGCTCTGTGGTAGCGTGGTACTGTTTTTCCTCCTTTTTTTTGAGATTAGCGTTCTGCCTTTTCTAGTCGTCGTCCTCTCCAATCTATCCCAAATGCATCAGCGAGCTTGCTATAAGACATTGCGCATGAACCAGATACGGAGCGCGTGTGGCCGTTGGCATCGTCACCTTCGCCGGGCATGAAGCGGATGTTTTTGAAAAACTTGTCGGGGTCAGATGCGCCCTCGAAGGCAATCATCTCCTGTTTGAGCGTGTCGCGGTCAGCGGGAGCCTTCCAAAACGTCTGCCGGTAGCGTTGGGCATAAATTGTATAAAGCGAAGGGAAGCGAAGAAAAACCAAGTCACCCTCGAAGCGGAAATGCACATCTTCCTGAATGCCTCCCTGCTCATACTGATTCTGCATCAATTCGAAGAATTCCGACAGGGCCGTTTTCTCCGATTGGATTTGATGCTGCCTTAAAATGGCATCACTTCCGATCTGGACAAATTCATTCAGAATGTCGTCGTCGGCCGTCGCATCGAAATGAAGCTGGATTTTGCCGAACACTTGAAGAATATACGGAATGCACAGCACCCGCGCCATATTGGAGATTAGACGTTCAACGGGTTTTTCATGCCGAACGGCTTCCTTCAGGGCATTATATAGGTCATCGTAAGCCTGTTTGATACCCTGGGCAATCAGCGGCCTGTGAGCCAGCATTTCGAGCGTTACGCAACTGAGACCGTCCTGCTCAACATCCCTAAACCGGGCGAAGGCTTCGACCTGCTCATCGGTCTTCTGTTGCTCTACAATGGGCACAAAAACACATCGGGAAAAGAAGATCGGATTCTCTGGAATGTAGTTACTCGTCAGGGCCAGGGCGCTGTAGATATCAACCGTATCGACCCCGCTTGAACTGTTCTCTTCGGCTTTGATGTAGCCATTATCATCATAAGCGGATTGGAGCAAACCCTCAAAAGGAAAGTCGTTACTGTGCTCATCCATCCAGATCACGCTGTTGCTTGTCTGCGACATGACCCGAACCAACCCGGCTTCGGTATTCTTGTTTTTCAGGTTGGCCACGGCTTCATGGAGATTGAATAACCGACAGATTGAACGGGCAATGGAGCTTTTACCGGAGGATGCACCCCCCTTCAGATACAGGATCGGGCTGGCACTGGTGTGCTTAACGATCAGGTCACGAAACAGCGACATCAGGTAAAAACAGGCGGGAATGATGGCGTTGTTGTATTTATGCACCTTCACCAAATAGCCGAACCAATCATTAAAGGTCATCTCACCTGGCTTGAGCGTAAACAGGTGTTGGCGCTTCTTTTTAACCACTGGCATCGACAAACATAGTTCGGTACCATCGGCCATTTTTGCGGTTACAATCCCGAACTCGTCCGGCTCCAGCACCTCGCCATTCACGGCTTTGTTGGCGAAGAAGAAAACACCCGAGTCGGTATGATACCCCAGCCGGGTTACCTTCTGAGCCTGCGGGAAATTCATCTTGAACAGATGTTGCCACAATTCGCCCAGGTACGTATCGGTTAGCTTTAGTGCCAGCCGGTGGCTGGCCATCTTGTTCTTTAGCTTGGTGGCCGAGCAAAATTCGTCGTGGGTAATCTCAATATAGATAGGCTCCTTCCGGCCACGTACCACTATTTCCAGAATCCAGGTCTTTTCCTCGTTCTCGTCTTCGGTACAGTACTTGACGAAAATTTGAAAATTCTCCGCGACACATATCCAGTTCTTCGCGCCGTAAATCCAAATACTTCCGTTGCTCCGGTATTGAACAGATTCGAAAACCCGTTCTTCTTTATCCGCCTTTTTAACGGTTGCCACCTCACTGCTGTCCTTATCATCCTGGCTGACAACTGGGGCATCAGCCGCTTTAACCGTTTCCTTTTTAGCCAGTTTTTCCTTCTTCTTTGAACCGGGCTTTGATACATCGATGCCATGCTTTTTTGCGATATCAAAGAATTTCCAGGGAGTGGTGAACCGGCATTTGGCGACGGCTTCGTTAAACTTTTCATCGGTTTTAGCCGAATCGTATTTCTCACTGATCTGGCTAATTCGGTGAAAGAGATCCCGCCCGTTTTCACCCAAGGTGCTCATGCAAAAAGCGAGCATCAACCAACCTGTATGAGCCACATTGTTATGGTATTCATCGTCGGTTATGTTGACTTTGGCTGCTTCAATTCGCTCGACCACGGCCAGAACGTGACGATATACGTCATCGGCATCTTTTACGACCTGGTGTTCAGTTTTGGGCTTCTTCGCCTGTTGGTGTTCCTCCAGAGCAAGGCCCCTGTACATGTAGCTCTCAGCCTGCTCATTAACGAATACGGAGCCATCATGGGGCAGAAAGCAAGCCCGGCTTACGTCAGAGCCACTGGCGTCAACATCCAGGCCATAATTTTGCCGGAGGTAAATGGCGATATCAGCAAAGAAACCCTTGTGGCGTTCTGGCTCATCAACCAGGCCAGGCACTTCGACAACCATTTTTAGGCCGGTGCCGGTAGGCGAGGTAAAGAGCAGCAACGTGTGCGGATCGGCTTGCAGCTGGAGCCTTGTTTCGAACATATTGGACACATGATCGAAGTCCAGGCAAATCAACCCCGAATGCTGTTTCAGGTTCGCTACCAGGCGAGTAGGCGAAAACGAACCCGAAAACGTTACATAGTCCAGATCGCCTTTAATCAACTTCTGAATATCGGGTTCAAAGTTGCGCAGTTCACGCGTGGCCATCTCATAAGTTGGGCCACTGATCATAGCCACCACATCAGCCAGGGTCACCGTCGATGTAGGCTTCTTGATCTTGATGCCGCCCTTAAAAAAGCTAAACAGGTAGTTACTCAGGCGCTGTCCGTCGGTACGGTTATCACTCATTGTCGTAACGGTCATTAGGGTTAGGAACCACGCTACGATACATCGATTCAATAGCGTTGGGGCAAATAATTACGGCCAGATAAAACAGCCAGAATAGCACGCCCCATAGGAGTCGGGACCAAAAAGTCATCATAAATAAGATGGATGAAAGTGGAGCGTCGGCCGATCGACCGACGCGATTCCAAAGCTGGAGCCATGCTATTCCCGTAAAAAGGACAGTTCCACCAAGTGAACAGGCTGGACGAGTGATAGCTGCAATTCAGCCAGCATCTGCCAGTAACAGGCATTCTTTTCGACACGAGCCAACTTTAATTCAGTAATCAGGAAGCGTTTCAATAGGCTCAGCTCACGTCCATCGATTACCACGTTGTGCCCTTCAATCAGGGTATGAGCTTCGTCCGGATTACCAGCGTTCATCCATGAATCCAGATCACTAAACTCCTGGGCGCTTAGGCTATAAGTTGGCGTGTTTCCCCACAGATCACAGAGCAGAGCCGAGAAAATTCGGCTTTTAAGCATCGGATGTAGGCCCGCGGGCATAGCGATGACAAAGGGCTGAAAATTGTTCAGTAAGGGCATTACTGGGCGAAAAGTGGGCTTGTAGACTCGAAATAGTTTGAACATCCTTGTATTGGTTTAATGGCCGACGTGGCACGTTTAATCGTTGCAACCGTAGCGGTTATTAGTGGTCTTCTCTATAAAGACCGATATCGTGTGAAGCACTGAAGCTTTCGGAACGGCACTGGGTGAAGCGTCAGGGTTTTCCAGTCGCCAGGCTTCCCAAAGGGCAACTTTGTTTTGGGCATCCAGTAGCACCAGATCAGGTTCATCGGCCAGCGTACCATTCTGGTAGCGGTCAACAATTGCGTCGAGGGTCATAGTCTGAATTGATTTAGTTGAACATCCTTATTTTGCTTTCTTCAAATTCTGTCTCTTGAGCCGGTTCGTTTTTTCGGCCTGTTGCTGCTTAAAAAACTTGACAGATTCTTCCACCAACCGGGTAAATTCTGGGTCAGCTACCCGCCCCAGCCAGGCATTTCGCCAGCGGGTAGCGTAGGTCAGACGGTCTAATTCAGGGTTTTTAGAGACTACCCAATTGATGACATCCTGTTGCCCAATTTCTTCAGGCAAGCTTTTACGAGCTATGTGCATTTTCTCTCGCCATTCCTGTGCAGCAGAAGCCGGTTGTAATGCCTTTCTGACCATCTGTAAATCCATCAATAACGCCTGATTATTGTTCGCCTTTGAGCCGTATATTAGCACTACCAAAATTAGCAGTGCTAATTTTGGTAGTGCTAAATAAGCCATTGCTTAATTTAAAAACAAGCAATGGCTAATAAATTTCTTTATCGTGGACAATTTGCCAAGCATGATTAAGCAACTCTTGAAGGACAGGAAGCTGAAACAGAAGGATTTGGCCGAAAGAATGGGCGTTAAACCATCATCTGTAAATCAATGGATTAATGGTAGCTCTCGCCCTGACAATAGTCGATTGACCCAATTAGCTGCGGAGTTGGGCGTAACTGTCGATACACTATTAGGTGGCAAAACTTCAAGCGAAACAGAGAAGGAAGCAGGCTTTTTTGCCGAAGGAAACATTGCTTCTGTCAGACCTAATATCTCTGAATTTTATGTGCAAGTGCCCTATCTATCCGCACGTGCCCAGGCGGGCATACCCTTAATGACTTACGATAATTTTACGTTGAACTGGATCGAAGAGAGTTACCCCGTATTTCTGCCCATTATTGCTATTAGTGAGAGGCATTTGATTATTGAGATTGCAGGCGATAGCATGGAGCCTGAAATAAAAGGGGGCGCGTTGGTGCTGGCTGAAGCGGTTCAAAAAAATGACATCAAATATGAATCTGGCGGGGTCTACGCGGTGCTATATGCGGGTAACCGGTTCGTTGTCAAACGGATAAAGACTAATACCCTGAATACAAATGGCACCTTGAGACTTTGGTCTGACAATGACAAATATGGCCATATTGATGTACACGGAGAAGACATTCTCTATGTATGGAAAGTAATTGAAAAAGTAAGAGAAGCAGTACGTTAATCACCTAAATTACATACTCCCGTAACCAGTTGTGCAAAAAGTCGGCATGATGGGGCGTCCGTCGAAGCGGGAATGGAACGACATCAAGGAGCGTGTCGATGCGGATATCAAGCTTTGGGTAGTTGATTTAAAGAAATCAATGGCGAAAGCTGACGCCGATTTTTAGGCAAAAAATAATGGCAAGAAAATGGCAAAGAATATCCCAGAATGGCAAGCTCTGATCTAATGGAAAATGCCTTTATAGCTCAAATAAGCCATTTTTGCCACAGTGTGGTTTATAGTTCGAATCTCTCCGTCTCCACAAAAAACCTGAAAACCCCGAAATTGAGTCAATTTCGGGGTTTTTTGTAAATGGTGGTATGTTAGTCATTATAAAAAGATAGTGGAACTGCTTTTCTATAGACTATCCACTTCTATCACTTGACTGTATGATATGTAGATTTATCAGTAAAGAGGATTCTATTATTGACAAAGTTGTTACTCTTGGAATTAAGTATTCAAAAACCCTAGGATTCATGCCAGAGGGTGGCTTCCAAGATCACGCGAAAAAAGGATTGATTGCAGTTGCAACGGAAGGTGATGACTTGTGGGGATACATTTTATTTAGAATTGGCACAAAGACTCATAAGATTACTATAGTTCATCTATGCGTAGATAAACCTTATCGCAGAAGGGGCGTATCAGAAGCTTTAATTAACTTTGTTAGAGCTAAGTATGAACGCTCACTTGATGGAATTGTACTAAGTTGTAGGAGAGACTACAAAGAAGCAACGAAATTTTGGGAAAGATACGGATTTAAGGTAGTCAGTTATCAATCAAGTAAAAGTCAGCAAGAAAGGCAGCTTGTAAAATGGTATTACAGTTTCGGGAATCGTAACTTATTTAATGACACATATTACAGCATAAATCAGAAAGAACTTTCTGTAAGTTTAGATACGAATATTATAATAAAGTATAGTGATATTTCTGAATTTGAAGATACACCTTATACTGCTGAAACACTAGAAGTTAAAGCATTATTTGCAGATTGGATAAGCGCAGAAGTGCGTTATTTCTACGCATCTGAAACCAATAATGAAATAAATAGAAATGAGAATTGGCAAGATGTCTTGAGATCAAGAAATGTATTGTCAAAACTAACTCGGATAGAAGCAGACGTAATCACTATACGTAAGAAAGAAGAGGACCTAAGAGATATAATTAGGGGGTATTCTCAAAATGATCGATCTGATCGTAGACAAATTGCCGAATGTATTGCTGCTAATACTGAATTTTTTCTAACTCTAGATAATGGGATACTTGATAAAAGTGATGAATTGTATGAAAAATATAAAATCAGTGTGTACCGTCCAGCAGAGTTTATTTTACATTTAGATAAGATATTAAATGAATCTCAATATCATCCATCTCGTTTGGCGGGTGCGCGCCATGAAGAAGGTAAGGCCCTATCAAGTGAGTTAGAAGAGCTGACAGAATATTTTATCTACCATAAAGAAAGTGAGAAAAAAGCTGAGTTAAAGAAGTTAGTATATTCGATAGCTAGTGATGTTAAAAATAGTATAATTAATACTGTTAAAGACCCAAATGGAAAGCCCATTGCATTTTGGGGATATACCCAGACAGCGGAATTGATTGACGTTCGTCTTATTCGGGTAAAGGGCGACCTGTCAAGTACGCTTATTAAACAATTGCTATCTAATATAATAAGGCTCGCTGTAAACAATAAAATACAAATTATTCAAATCACTGATAAATTTCTTTCAGAAGAGATAACGACACAATTACTAGAGTTTGGCTTTTTTTTGAAAAGTCAAATATGGATTAAGATAGCATTGCCCGGTTTGTTATCAGTGTATGATATACACAATGTGTGTACGTCTGTAGAGCTTCATGCAGAACTAAACACGATCCTAAATAAATATGAACTTGCTAGTGATACCCTGTCTAAAGCAGACATGCTTTATACGATTGAGCGAGCTTTATATCCAGTCAAGTTTAAAGAACTTGATATTCCCACTTACATCGTTCCCATAAAAGCGTACTGGGCAAGTCAACTGTTTGAACATTTTCTTGCAGATAGTACTATATATGGTTCCAGACCAGAAATAAGTTGGAACCGAGAAAATGCTTACTACAGAAGTCCTGCTCCTGGGGGTGAAAAAGCAGTTGGTAGAATATTATGGTACGTTAGCTATGATGAAAAATTTCCACATCGTAGTAAAGCAATCACTGCATGCTCATATCTAGATGAAGTAGTCATTGATAGTGCAAAAAAAGCATATAACAGGTTTAAGAAGTATGGTACTTATGAATGGAGAGATATACTGTCTACAGCAAAGGGAGACGCTTTTAATAAAATAAAAGTGCTAAAGTTTAGTGATACTGAGCTTTTTAAAAAACCTGTGAAGCTAATTTATCTAAAGAGTTTGTTAGGTCAAGGTCATTCCTTTGTATCTCCCTTAAAAATTAGCAATGAATTCTTTCATAAGATATATCTTTGTGGCAAATCATAATTTATATGAATCAGCTTATCCTTCTTTCTATCAAGCCTGAATTTGTTGAGCAAATATTTAATGGCAAAAAAACTATTGAACTCCGGAAGTGTAAACCTGATGCTAGGTTAAACGATATCATAATTGTTTATTGTACCAAACCTGTGAAGGCAATAGTAGGCATGTGTAGAATTAGTGAGATACTCGATTTATCACCTAATTGTGTTTGGGAGAAATACTCAACTCAACTAGGAATAACAGAAGATCAATTTTGGGACTATTACAAAGATTCTAATAGATCTATTGGTATACGCATGAAAGATGTTTGTCTATTTAAGGAGTCAATTCGTTTAAGTGAAATTAAAGGAGTCGAGCCTAATTTTTCGCCCCCTCAAACATTCAAATATTTTTCAAGAAGCAAGTTTTTGAATATTTATAAAAAGTATAAAAAATCTAAAATTGACTAAATGAGTGGATTATTGTAAAGTGTTTCTAGCATAGTACGAATTGATTCTTTTGCCATATTCATTATTTCATCTTCGTATAAAGTAGAGTTTATTAATAAATCGTAGTCATCATGAGGGTCATTTATATGCACCCACTTATTTCTATATGCTCTTAATCTATGTAATCTCATCTTTAACTCTTCATCTAGTGAAGAATCATTTATAAGTTGAAAAAAGCCCCACCGTCTTGTATCATTGTTCATGAAATGATCAAATCTCAAGTGAGATTCTATAGCCGCCTGGCAAGCTAAGATACACGAAAGGTTAGCCCCATTGCAAAAGGCAATTTCAGCATCCTTTGTCATAAAAACGGTACATTCGGACAGTATAATTCCCCCATTGAGAAGTTCTTCATCCAACGACAGTATGTATTCTTCTCTTTCGATCTTCGTCATAAAAATTTAGTATAGATACGTAAGGTGTGTGGCTATTGCGATGTACATACAGGCTTTTAAATTAATTCGTTACTTTTTCGTTCCAGTGAACCATATAAATGATCCCTGCTTTGACCGCCACTCACAATTTGACCTCTATACTTCAAGCTTGCTTTCTTCTGAGCTTCGAACCACTCGCGCTCCTCTTTACTCTTTGATTCACCCTTTTCGTCCCGATCTAATAAGTGTTTAAACGAAGCCATTCCGGTTAATTCTGGTTTATCTTTCATGTTTCGCTATCAGCTTTCTCAATCATAAAAGCCATAAGGTTCGACCGTAACAAAAATACAGGGAGTACATACACTGGCCACACTCTGTATCTGGCTAATCCAAGCTTTTTACGTGCTGCAAATAAAAAAGCCAACAGCCTTTTGAAGACTATTGGCTTTTTTATCTGGCCAATCTAAAAAAGTAGACCTGTTTCGCCAATCCTATTTACTCAGAAAGTGTATGCAAGTGGCTGACTAAGATGGCCCGTTTGTCCTGACAATGCTGGATACTTTCATTTGCCAGGCCGATCAGGACCTTAGCTTCATCGGTTGATCCATGCTCGTTAAGCCCCTCAATGACGCCAATGTAGGTGGCCACCAGATCATCGTAGTACGCGATTTGCTTGTTTACTTTTTCTTTTTCGGTTTGCGGTTGATTCATAACGAACGTTGATTTTGCCAGCACCTGCCGACTGTTTTACTCAATTAAGGATGTAAAGTAGTAGGATAAAGAAATCAGGAACAATAAGCTACGTCAATAAACTCAAAACAGCTGATCAACCTGGTTAAACGCCAAGGCTATGTCCGATAGCCGCTATCGCTTGTACTTAAAGACTAAATAGGGAATCATCCCCGCATTCGGGTAAAAACCGTCTGAAATTCGGTAGGCACCATTGGCACCCAGCTCCTTACATTTCAGCTTGAGCTTTTCCTTCACAACTTTATCGACAGTAGCCTGACCGACGGAAATAGTAACTACACCCAACCGCTCGATTTCCACAGGAATGTCTCTTTCTAACAAAAAGATTGTAAGAGAAGTATCGTTTGCCGCTTGACTATTATCAATGGTACTGTTGTCAGCAGAGGAAACGCGAGTAGTAGCACAACTTATAAGTGTCCAACTCAAAAGCAGTAAAGCAAGGATCGGTTTCATGTAAAAGATGTTTTATAGTTAATTTCATTTAATAACGCCAATAGCCCACTTCACCGAGAAGCAACCACGTTTTTAGAGAGTGGCTTTAACCGTAGTTTGACTAAAGTCGGCCATTTTTTGCCGGTGACATAAAAGGCATTTTCAGCTGGTTGAAAGGCGATGCCGTTCAGCACGTTTTCGTTGGTGTTAACGGTTGGCGGTAGAATAGATTCCATGTTGAGCGTTCCGACAACTTTCCCTGTTTTTAGGTCGATCTGTACGATGCGGTTCGTTTGCCAGACGTTGGCGAAAACATAGCCATCGACGTACTCCAGTTCATTCAAATTCCTGACTGGCCCCTTGTTGTCATACACGTTCAGCTCACCTAGGGGCTGAAACTCGGGCGAAAGGAAAAATAGTTTGTTGGAGCCGTCGCTTAAGATGAGGGTTGTATCGCGGTGGGTCAGGCCCCAGCCCTGCGTATGGTAGGTAAACGTCTTGTCCAGACGGAAATCCAGGTTATACCGGAAACAGACTCCTGATGTCCAGGTCAACTGGTAAATTTTATCGTTCACAATCGTGATGCCTTCGCCAAAATACTGGTTTGCCAGGGGGACTGATTTTCGAATAGCGCCGGTCTTTACGTCGACCTGCATGAGGTTGGACTGCCCATTCAGACCCGTACTTTCGTACAAAACACCCTTGTAAAACTCCAGACCCTGCGTGAAACTGGTTTCCTGGTGCGGATAGGTGTTAAGTACCGAATACGTGATGTTCTCGGGGACAATGTCCGACCACATCTCCAGGCTGAGCGTATCGGCAAAGGAGACACTGCCAGACGTAACGCCACTCACAATAATCTGATGCAGCCCCGTTTTGCCACCGGCATACCCAACAGCAATTGTCCTGGCCGTCTGCTCAAAAACAGGTGACTCCTCCGCATCGATCGTGACCTTCGGGCGTACGACCGGTTGACTGAGCTGAAGCCGAATGGTATCGCCCAGGGTATAGGTTGTTTTCGTAAGGGAAGCGATGGCTGGTGTCGTTGTGTCGGCAGTCGATGCCGGTTTCTTTTTCTGACAGGCCATAGGCAGAAAGCCTGCCAGCAACAGGAAAAGGAGGGAGCAGAAGCGGATGGTCATGTCTATGATGGCGGGTGATGGGTAGCCTGGGGTTTAACGTCTATGGGCTGGCTAAACTTACATATTTCTACGGTAACGACCGCCCACGGCATAAAGCGCATTCGAGAGTTGCCCCAGCGAACAGACTTTGGTGGCTTCCATCAACGACTCGAACACGTTCTCGTTGGCCAGGGCCGCAGCCTGTAACCTGGTCAGCGCCCGTTCGGCCTCAACTTGGTTGTGCGCCTGAAACTGCTGACACGCGTCAACGGCATACCGCTTTTCGTCGTCGGTGGAGCGGATCACGGCTGCCGGGACGACGGTTGGCGAACCAGCCGGGTCCAGAAATGTATTGACGCCCACCAGGGGGAGGTCACCGTCGTGTTTCAACGTTTCGTAATGCATCGACTCTTCCTGAATTTTGCTGCGCTGGTACATGCGCTCCATCGCGCCCAGCACGCCCCCGCGTTCGTTGAGCGACAGGAATTCCTGGTAGACAGCCTCCTCAACCAGATCGGTCAGTTCCTCAACGACAAACGAACCCTGTAATGGATTCTCGTTTTTGGTCAATCCAAACTCGCGGTTGATAATCAGCTGAATCGCCATGGCCCGCCGGACGGATTCTTCGGTTGGCGTAGTTATGGCTTCATCGTAGGCGTTGGTATGCAAGGAGTTACAGTTATCGTAAACCGCCAGTAGGGCCTGTAAGGTGGTGCGAATATCGTTGAAGCCAATTTCCTGCGCGTGCAAACTTCGCCCCGATGTCTGAATATGGTATTTCAGCTTCTGGGACCGGTCGTTAGCCTTGTATTTATGGCGCATCGCCTTGGCCCAGATTCGGCGGGCCACCCGCCCCAGTACCGTGTATTCGGGGTCCATTCCGTTCGAGAAAAAGAACGACAGGTTGGGCGCGAAGTCATCGATGTGCATGCCCCGGCTGAGGTAGTATTCGACAAACGTAAAGCCATTGGACAGTGTGAACGCCAGTTGCGTAACCGGATTAGCCCCGGCCTCGGCAATATGATAGCCCGAAATCGAAACGGAGTAAAAATTCTGAATCCGGTTGTCGGTAAAATACTGTTGAATGTCGCCCATCATTTTCAGGGCAAACTCCGTCGAAAAAATGCAGGTGTTTTGTGCCTGATCTTCTTTCAGAATATCAGCCTGCACGGTTCCGCGCACTTTCCGGAGCGTATCCGCTTTGATTTGCTCATATACCTCCTGGGGCAACACCTTGTCGCCCGTGGTGCCAAGCAGCATCAGACCAAGTCCGTTGTTCCCGTCGGGGAGGGGGCCGTTGTACCTTGACCCCACCCCCGGCCCCTCCCCTGAAAAGCAGGAGCGGGGTAAGGTCTCGTCAGTTGTGCCCCCCTCTCCTTTTTTCAAGGGTTGGGTTGGGTTGGGGTTCGCCTTCAACCATTTCTCACACTGCTGATCAATGGCCGCATTGAGGAAAAAGCCGAGTAGCATCGGGGCCGGACCATTGATCGTCATGGAAACGGACGTCGCCGGATCGCAGAGGTCGAAACCGGAGTAGAGTTTCTTGGCATCGTCGAGGGTACAAATGCTCACCCCTGAATTGCCGACTTTGCCAAAAATATCGGGTCGCAGGGCGGGATCTTCGCCGTACAGCGTCACGGAGTCGAAGGCCGTAGACAATCGTTTGGCGGGAAGCCCGTTCGAGACGTAGTGGAACCGGCGGTTGGTGCGTTCGGGGCCACCTTCGCCCGCAAACATGCGCGTGGGGTCTTCGCCATCGCGTTTGAGGGGAAACACACCCGCAGCGTACGGAAATTCGCCCGGCACGTTTTCGGTTAGTAACCAGCGCAGAATGTCACCCCAGTCGTGGTATTTCGGCAGGCTTACTTTGGGTATTTTCAGGTGCGAAAGTGTTTCGGAATACAAGGGTTGCCGAATGACTTTGTCGCGCACGGTAAACGCATAAAACTCGGCGATGTACCGTTGCTGCATCGCGGGCCATTGCTGGACCAGGGTCCGGCAGTCGGGGTGCAGCCGGGCCTCGAGTTCGGTGTAAATAGTGTACAGCGAGTCCTGCAACGGGCCATCGTTAAGCAGTTTACGCGTTCCATCCAACTGATACAGGTTGCGGGCCAGGCTTGTCTGTTCCTGCACAAAGGCATCGTACCGGCGGCTTTCCTCGACAATCTCAGCCAGATACCGCACCCGCTCCGGTGGAATAATGGCCTGGGGAGTTTCAGCGTTGAGGTGGCCTGAATGCGCTGTCGCCGAGGCTGCTGCCGTAAACGGGACGTCAAGGATGGACATCAGCTTAGCGAAGAGCCTGTTCATACCGGCATCGTTGAACTGCGACGCGATGGTGCCCAGAATCGGCAATGCTTCGTTCGGGGCATCCCACAGGTTATGGTTACGCCGGTACTGCTTCCGAACGTCGCGCAGGGCATCCAGCGAACCCCGTTTGTCAAATTTATTGATGGCGATCACATCGGCGAAATCGAGCATATCGATTTTCTCCAGCTGCGTGGCGGCACCATAGTCGGCCGTCATCACGTAGAGTGTCTTATCGGCATGTTCCGTGATTTCAGTGTCCGATTGCCCAATGCCGGAGGTTTCAACGATAATCAGATCGAACGGAACCGCTTTACACACATCGATGGCGTCCTGCACATGGCGACTCAATGCCAGATTCGACTGTCGGGTAGCCAGCGACCGCATATACACCCGGGGTGAGTGGATCGCGTTCATCCGAATCCGGTCGCCGAGCAGTGCACCACCCGTTTTCCGCTTGGATGGATCGACGGAAATGATGGCCAGCGTTTTATCGGGATACGTTCGCAGGAAACGGAGCACCAGTTCGTCGATCAACGACGATTTTCCGGCGCCCCCTGTGCCCGTGATTCCGAGAACCTTAGGCGATTCGGTAGCCTGCGGCCGTGGAACGTAATCGTCCGGGTGATTTTCGGCCGTCGTGATCAGCCGCGCCAGTTGAGTACGGTCCTTCGTAGGGGGTAAATCGACGTCGCATTGCCGCAGCAAATGGTCGATCATGCCCTGTAAACCCATGGATCGGCCATCGTCGGGCGAGTAAATACGGGCAATGCCGTAGGCGTGTAATTCCTCGATTTCGATGGGCAGGATCGTGCCGCCCCCGCCCCCAAAGATTTTGATATGTCCCGCCCCGCGTTCGTGGAGCAGGTCGTGCATGTACTTGAAAAATTCAAGATGCCCCCCCTGGTAGCTGGTCACGGCAATACCCTGTACATCTTCCTGAATGGCACAATCCACGATCTCCGCCACCGAGCGGTTGTGCCCCAGGTGAATCACTTCGGCACCCGATGCCTGCATAAGCCGACGCATGAGGTTGATAGCCGCGTCGTGGCCATCGAACAGCGAAGCCGCCGTAACGATGCGAATCTTATGCCTGAAGGCTTGCGTATCCGACGAGTCGGGTTTACTTTTCTGCGCAGTCATGGGGTAAAACGAATAGATTTGCTTGATCAACCGTCTGACATGACTAAAATCAGGATGAAGAATAAACTACTTGCGTTGGTAGCTGGCTTTCTGCTGGCTGGTTTGGCAACGACCTCCGTAAACGCACAGAAAGATCAGGACAAGGCGCTTCTTTACGAAGTGACCGGCCCCGGACTGGCGAAGCCGTCGTATCTCTACGGAACGTTTCACCTCGTTTGCCCAACGGATCTAACCATTACCGATGCCATGAAAAAGGCCATTGGGGAGGCCAGCCAGGTGTACCTGGAGCTGGATCTGGACGATCCGGGCCTGATGGCAAGTATGCAGAAAGCCATGATCATGACTGGCGGCAAAACCATCAAAGACCTTCTCTCGCCCGACGATTATAGCGTGCTGGATACATACCTGAAGCAGAAAATGAATATGGGCCTGGCGCAGGTGGGCATGTTGAAACCCATCGGCCTGTTGTCGCTCATGTACATGACGTTGCTGCCCTGTCAGCCAGCTTCTTACGATATGACGTTTGCCGAGATGGCCGCCAAAGAAAAGAAAGAAGTGCTCGGTCTGGAAAGTGTTGATGCCCAGTTGGCGGCCCTGGACAAGATTCCGATGCAGGAGCAACTGAAAGGGCTGGTCGACATGGCGAAAATGCCCGACGAAGCAAAAAAAGAATTTGCCGATTTACTGGCCGCCTACAAAGCCAGCGATATGACCAAACTAACGGCCTTGATGAAAAACAGCAAGTTTGGTGATATGGCCGAATTTGAGGACAGTCTGCTCGGGGAGCGCAACGCCAACTGGATTCCGGTCATTGAAAAAGCCGCCAAAGAAAAGCCTACCTTTTTTGCCTTTGGTGCCGGTCATTTGAGCAACGAAAAGGGCGTTGTCAATCTGCTTCGTAAGAAAGGGTATTCGGTCAAGCCGGTCCAGTAGCGGTGTACAGGCGTTTCGGGGTAGTTATCCTGAATCATTATTTTTAATCTGACAGTTAGACCGGGCGAGCTTCCTGCTTTGATTAACGATAGTGCTGTACGCTGTTAAGAACCATTACCTCAATCCATGAACAACCCTTTTTTTTCGACTACCTGCCTTATTACCTCTCTATTTTTGATGAGTACGGCCTGGGGAAACGCCCGGCCTGTTCCGCCCCTTAAACCGGCCCGTGTTATCAAATCAAGTATTACTCCGGCGGAAGTTAAACTGCCTTCGGGCTTTTCGGCCAGCATCGTTGCTGAGGACCTGGGCTCCGCCCGCCACATTGTCGTCAGCAAAACGGGCGACATTTACGTGAAACTTGCCAAATTGAAAGAGGGCAAAGGCATATACCGTTTGCGCGACACGAATAAGGATGGCGTGGCCGATGAGCGCGTCGGTTTCGGTGATTATCCCGGAACGGGGATTTTTATCCGGGATGGGTATCTGTATACGTCATCGAACAGCAGCATCTATCGGTACAAGCTGAACGAGAATCAGGAAGTCATCAATCCGGATCAACCCGAAAAACTAGTGTCTGGATTGCGGGAAAAAGACCGCGACAAGTCGAAGTCCATTGCCGTAGATCATCAGGGGAATATTTATGTCAACATCGCGTCGGACAACGACGCCTGCCGCGTAGCGGGCACCGGCAAAGGGATGATGCCCTGCCCACTGCTGGATTCGGCCGCGGGCATCTGGAAATTTAAAGCGAATGTACCCGATCAACCCTTTTCCAGTGGCGTTCGCTATGCGACCGGGTTGAAAAACGTTGTCGGGCTGGATTGGAACAGCAAGACCAACTCCCTATTTGTCACGCAACACGGCCGGGGTAAGTTCGATGATTTTTATCCGCAATACTACACGCCGAAACAAAGCGCTGAGCTGCCAGCCGAAACAATGTATGAGCTGCACCAGGGCGATGATGCTGGCTGGCCCTACGTGTATTACGACCACTTTCAGAAAAAGAAGATTCTGGCCCCCGAGTATGGGGGTGACGGCAAGAAAACAGGAACGGCTAAAACAATCAATCCCACGGCCGCCTTCCCGGCGCATATGGGACCCAATGCGCTTCTGTTTTATACCGGGACGGCCTTCCCGGAGCGGTATCGGAATGGGGCCTTTATTGCCTTTCATGCCCAGTCGCAGGAGATTCATAAGGGATATCTGATTGGGTTCGTGCCTTTTAAAAATGGCAAACCGTCGGGTCCCTGGGAAATCTTTGCCGATAATTTTGCCGGTACGGATCTGGTGAAACCCACGGGTCCGGTTCAGCACCGGCCCTGTGGCCTGGCGCAAGGCCCCGATGGGTCCTTGTACGTTAGTGACGATCTGAACGGTACACTTTTCAAAATCAGTTACCAGGCTTCAGCGAAAAAGGCTACTGCTGCCTCATCGAAGTAAAGAACCCCTGTGATAGGAGTGGTGTCAGTTTCTTAACTGACACCACTCTACATTACTCAAGGTTACCTTCACAAAGAAAGGCCAGCATCGCACGACGCTGGCCTTTCTTTGTGAGACGTCTACTATTATTTCGATTCGGTCAGTTCCAGCACAACGCTGGTTCGGCGGGTATCTACCTGCGGATTGAAACCGATGGTCATCAGGTAGTTGCCTGAATAAGTTGTGGTATTTTTGTTGATGGCCGAAGTCGTTCCCGGATACACATTCAGTTCCTGAATCCGGTACGATTTAGCCGGGTCAAGTCCACTTAGTTTAATGGGTGCCACACTGCCGGCTTTATAGCGATCCTTGACCAGATACGTGAACCAGACGGCCCGATCCTTCGCTTCATTGACGTACATGGCTGAGGCCACATCATTGGTATACGGCGACGCCAGCCGAAACAGATCCCCCTTCCAGATTACATCCTTAAGGCGGTCATACGTCTTCAGGGCTTCCTGACTAAACGCCAGTTCGGGCTCGGTTAACTTGCTGACGACAATATCATATCCCATTTTCCCCATCATGGCAACATCCGTTTTGAACTTGATGGGTTGTTTGCCCCAGTCGGTGATGTGGTTGCAGGTGGCGATGGACGGGAAGAAATACGAGTCATTCCACTGAATGAAAACCCGTTCGAGGGGGTCGGTATTGTCGCTGGGCCAGAATTCGGTAAAGTAGTTCAGGGCACCGTAATCCACGCGGCCACCGCCCCCCGAGCAAAGCATCATCGGTAGGGTGGGGTACTTGGCCCGCACCCGTTCCAGGACCTTATAAAGCCCCTGCACATAATCGACGTAGAGATTCGACTGATTTTGGATCGTGGCTGAATAGGCGTTGTAAATTACCGCGTTACAGTCCCACTTGATGTAGCCCAGGGTTGGGTTCTTGACCATCAGGTCGTTAACCACGCTGTAGACGAAATCCTGAACTTTCGGGTTAGACAAATCCAGCACCAGCTGATTCCGGAAGTAATACTCCGACCGATTGGGCAATTTGATGACCCAGTCGGGGTGTTTTTCGTACAGTTCGCTTTTCGGGCTAACCATTTCGGGTTCGAGCCAGATGCCAAATTTGATCCCGGCGCTCTCGGCCTCTTTCACCAGATAGCCGAGGCCGTGGGGAAGTTTTTTTGCGTTTTCCTGCCAGTCGCCCAGGCTTGTTTTATCATTGTTACGCGGGTATTTGTTGCCAAACCAGCCATCATCCAGTAAAAATAGATCGACACCCAGCTTTTTGCCGTCCTTAAAAAGAGCCGACAGCTTTTCTTCGTTGAAGTCGAAATAGGTGGCTTCCCAGTTATTCAGGAGGGTTAAGCGATTGCCTTCGCCCTGTGGAATCCGGTGCTTGCGCGCCCAGCGGTGCAGACTGCGGCTGGCTCCACCCTTGCCCTGATTGGAATACGTGAACAAAAAAGCGGGCGTTTTAAACTCGGTATTGGGCGCCAAGGAATACGCCGAAGCATAGGGATTGATACCCGGAATAATCCGTAAGTTGTGGAGCGGATCGACTTCAAAAGCCAGCTGGAAATTCCCCGACCACGAAAGCGTTCCGGCAATGACTTCGCCCTGATTTTCATCGGCGGGCTGGTTGAGTGCGACTAGAAAGGAGGGCGGCTGAAATAAATCGGCGCGCGTACCGAGCTTGGAGTCCAGGATTTTTAGGCCCTCGGTCAGGGGTATTTCGCTGGGGTTCATTTCATGGGCCCAGTCGCCGTGGAAATGCGTCAGGTAATAAGTCTGGGCCGGGATGTAGAGGTTCGCCGATGCATATTTATGGAGCGTGACGGGTTTCTTTTCCGTATGCCGAATTGAACTCCACTGCTCAATGACATCTTCTTTCTGATACGCTTTGTAAAACAACGTTACCTCAAACGGGTACTGAGGATCTTTCAGGAAAACCTTGGTCAGTACAACCCCATCGGCAATGGATTGTGTTTCGTGCCGGACATACTTAAGATCGAGAGACGGGTTTCCGTCGGCATGGGTCACCTGTATGGCGGGTTCCAGTAAATTCCGGCTACCGGCGGGGGTGTAAATCGAATTGTAAATGCCAGTATAATCTTCACCGCGCTTACCGTTGGCGGGAATGGCCGCGTATTCGGCCGAATTACGCAGTTTTGGCCCCAGGTGAACCAGGGTAGGAATCTGGTCTTTATCGACCCGAATGACAAGGGCCGTCTGTTGGGTTTCAATTGTGATGTGCGTATCGCCCGGGGCCGCATTGGCGGTAAAAGAAATCAAAAAACAAAGAAGCAGTGACAGACAAAGCTGTTTCATCAGAAAGTAGTTAGGTAGTGAAAAATGGGGAAGTCAGGGCGCATCAGACAACTCCTGAAGCATGTCGGCCAGGTTGAGCTGCGTGGATGGCGTTGTATCGGCCCGGAGCACCCGTTTCATGTACGCCAGGGCATCGTGCGTATGGGTTGCTTTGATGGCGGCCACACAGTCGGCCGGAATGGTAAGTTTCAAGTCACGCATAAAAGCATCGTTTGCCGAAAAGAGTACACAAGAATCAGTGCTGACACCCGTCAAAATTAAGTGTTTTACGCCCAGATAGGTCAGCAGCATATCAAGCGTCGTCTCATAAAAGGCAGAATTTTTGGGCTTGAGCACAAAATAATCGTCCGGGCCAGGTTTAAGCACAGTCGCCAAACGCTGACCCCGAACCCCGTCGGTCAGGACGTGCTTGATCACGTCGTTAAAGTTTGACCGCCAGCGCCCAAAATTATCATTGGCATAAATAACCGGAATTTGCTCGGCCTGCGCCTTTTTCTTTAGCCGGGCAATGGCATCGGCAACGCGGCTGGCGGGTTCGAGGAGTTCGTCTCCCCCCGGAAACTCCAGATCATTGATCATGTCGATAATCAACAGCGCCACAGGCGACGAATCGGGAGCATTCCCGTGTAAATCTTCGTTCTTAACTTCCATTTGAAACGTTGAATAAATGATTGTCCTGGTAAAACAAGAAATTCCTAAACAATTTCTGATCCTCGGACTCCCTCTTTAACGCCTAATTGTTAGTTGGCGGGCTTTGTGGTATACTCCATAAATCGGTATACTTCCTGCCGGGTGACATCGAATACCTGCGCCGTTTGTTGGCGGAGTTGCTTATGGGCCTGCGCGGAGAGGATGGGCGTTGCGGTATCCGCCAGGACCGGATTGGCGATGGCGCCCAGACTGGTAACGTAGTGCGCCACACTAAATTCGTAGCCCTTTTCACTACCATTCGGAATTACTAACGCCGAAAAATCCCACCCGAGCAGGTTACCTCGTTTGATCCGTTCTTCGCTTAGCTTCTTTAGCTGACCAACAAGCCCGTCATAATCGGCCCCCGGATTCCGGCGACGAATCCGATCAACAACCATAAATTGGGTGCCGTCGGGCGCAAATTTTGGAGAAAACGTGCCCTCCGTTATTTCCCAGATTTCGGTTTTCACCACCGGCGCTGTTGCCCGGTCCCGTCGTTGCAGGTCGGCCATTTTCGTCTTCACACTATCCCCATAAAGCCGGGCCATAGCCTCGGGTGATGCCCCTTTAATGGCCATCTCATGGGTAATAATTCGGGTGACGTAGTCGTACTCGGTCTGATTCGGATTCGATGTAAACTGTTTGACGGTCATGTACCAGCCTTCCAGCTTTCCTTCATCAACGGCGGCCTGATTTATCTTTTTCCATTCACGCTCTACAGGAAGCGCATCCTGAATGGTAAGGCCGGGAGACAACTTATGGTAGATCAGATACATGTATGTTTTTTGAGGGGCTTTGGTCTGCGCATGGCCATGGGGATGGGCAATAACAAAAACGCTGATAAACAGGGTAAGACGGCTCAAAAGGGAAAACGGGTTCATTGACTAGAGTTGGTTAGGGTAAAAGTTGACATAATGCGTGATGGATGCTGATCGCAAATTTTGGCGGGTAAGCTAGCAAAAAACGATTTTTCGGACCAGTCTTGAGCCTACAGCTGTCGTCAAAAAATAATAGACTAGACAATTTTATAGCTCCCGATCGGTAGAATGTTTCCATCTGCTCTTTCGTAGGTAGTAGCCAGTCAAAAAGGGATACTAACTTGATTGTAAGTAGATTATAAACCTTGATGAAAAACTTGAAACGAACGCTGCTGGCCTGCTTGACCAGCTTATCCCTGACGACCAACCTGCCGGTGGTGGCTCAGAAAGCCAATCTTGGCCTATTCGACGGCCACGGCGACATTGGGGCTGTTCTCAAATCGGGTTCAGCCGCCTATAATCCCCAGACGCGCACCTATGCCCTTTCCGGGTCGGGCTACAATGTTTGGTTTGATCATGACGAGTTCCATTATATGTGGAAGCGCATGAAAGGCGATTTTTTACTCTACACACGCGCGGTCCTGGTGGGTAAGGGCGTCGATCCGCACCGAAAAGTAGGCTGGATGGTTCGAAGTAGTCTCGACGGGAAATCACCTCACATCAACGCGGTTGAACATGGCGATGGGCTGACGTCTCTGCAATTCAGACGGACCGAAGGAGGAAATACCGAAGAAGTACGCTCGAAACTAACCGGGGCCGACGTGATCCAGCTGGAACGGAAAGGCAATACCTATACCATGCGCGTGGCCAAGTTTGGCGAACCGTTTGTAACCGAACAGGTTACCGACCTGCCGCTTGGCGATGAGGTGTATGTTGGGTTATTCATTGGGTCGCACAATAAAGATGTGCTTGAGCGGGGCGTTTTCCGGGACGTGCGCATCAGCGTTCCGGCCTCTGACGAGCTGGTGCCGTATAAGCAATACCTGGGAAGCAACCTCGAAATTCTGGATGTAGCCAGCGGAAATCGGCAGGTGATTTTCAATTCACCCAGGTCGTTGCAGGCTCCGAACTGGACGCCGGACGGTAAAACGTTGTTGTACAACAGCGATGGGCTGATGTATACCTTTAATCTGGCCAGCCGCAAGCCGTCGGTCCTGAATACGGGCGATGTAAAAAATAACAACAATGACCATGTGCTGTCGTTCGATGGAAAAATGCTTGGCCTGAGTAGTGGTGTGAAAGAACTGGGCGGGTCGATTATTTATACCGTTCCGACAACGGGGGGGGCACCCAAACAGATTACACCCAAGGGACCATCGTACCTGCATGGCTGGTCGCCGGATAAGAAAACGCTGATTTTTACGGGGCAGCGGAACAACGAATTCGACATTTATGCCGTACCCGCTGCCGGTGGCCCTGAGGTGCGACTAACCGAAGCGAAAGGCCTTGATGATGGCCCGGAGTATACGCCCGACGGGAAATACATTTATTTCAACTCTGCCCGGACGGGAACCATGCAAATTTACCGAATGAAGGCTGATGGTACTGACCAGCAGGTAATTACAAATGGCGAATTTAACGACTGGTTTCCGCACATCTCGCCGGATGGCAAATGGCTGCTGTTCATATCGTTCCTGAAAGAAGAAGTAAAGGCGGATGATCATCCCTTCTATAAGCACGTCTACCTGCGCATGCTGCCTATATCAGGCACCGGCCAGCCCAAAGTGCTGGCGTACATCTATGGCGGGCAGGGGACAATCAACACGCCATCCTGGTCGCCGGATAGCAAACGGGTAGCCTTCATCAGCAACTCGGCTGAGTCGGCGCTCAGCCCTGTCGAAAAATGATGAGTACGGGGTAGTGGTTTATGGCAGTCCGTCGCTAGGGCTGGCTGATTGCCATAAACCACTACCCGTACTCATTTCTTTAGCTACTTTCCGTACTTTTGCGGGATGGAATTACCGGGTATGGAAATACTGAAAAGCGATAGGCTTACGCACCTTAAATATGACATTCGGGGACCGATTTATGAGAAATCCCTCGAACTGGAAAGTCAGGGATACAAAATCATCAGCCTGAACATTGGGAATCCGGCCACGTTTGGCTTCGACGCTCCCGACGAAATTGTTCATGATATCATTCTGAATATTCGAAATGCGCAGGGCTATTCGGATTCCCGTGGGTTGTTTGCCGCGCGAAAAGCCGTCATGCACCACACGCAGAACATTGGCTTGCCGGGCATTGCCATCAACGATATTTACATCGGCAACGGGGTGAGCGAGCTGATCATGCTTTCGATGCAGGCCTTGCTCAATGAAGGCGATGAAGTGCTGGTGCCCTCCCCCGATTATCCGCTCTGGACGGCTTCGGTAGCTTTTTGTGGCGGTAAGCCGGTACATTATATCTGCGACGAAGCGGCCGACTGGAATCCCGATCTGGCTGATCTGGAGCGGAAAATCACGCCCCGGACGCGGGCTATTGTTGTGATCAACCCCAACAACCCAACCGGTGCCGTATATGATAAAACCGTACTGGAAGGGCTTGCCCGACTGGCCGAACGCCATAAACTCATTGTCTTTGCTGATGAAATCTATGACCGGATCCTGTACAATGAGCATGTTCATTACCCGATAGCCAAAATGATTAATGACACCCTCTGTATCACCATGGGCGGTTTGTCGAAAAACTACCGGGCGGCAGGTTTTCGGGGCGGCTGGATGATTCTGAGTGGTGCCCGCCAGCGGGCCAAATCGTATATAGAGGGCCTGACCCTGCTGGCCAGCATGCGGCTTTGCGCCAATGTGCCTACCCAATATGCAATCCAGACGGCGCTGGGCGGTTATCAGAGTATCAATGACTTAGTGATGCCAATGGGACGCCTACATAAGCAAATGATGCTGGCTTACGAACGCATGACCGCTATTCCGGGCATCACCTGCGTGAAACCGAAAGGGGCACTTTACATCTTTCCCAAAATTGATCTGACACAATTTCGGCTGGCTAATGACGATGATTTTGTGCTTAATCTGCTTATTGAACAGAAAGTACTTGTTGTGGCCGGTAATGGGTTCAACTACATCCATAATGACCACTTCCGAATCGTTTGCCTGCCAACGGTTGATGAATTGACGGTCGCGCTGGACCGGATCGAAAACTTTTTGGAAAGCCGACGGTTATAAAAAGCTGGAGACGACGATAGAAACCTGTAATGGCCCGGAATTCCGGGCCTTTTTGTTTGGATTCAACTTTATCCGGATGCGGTCTTAAGTACGTATAAGGAGGTACGTACCTAGGAAAACATGCCCGTCCGGCGATGAAACGTTTCCCGGAAATCAGGCGTTAATTGATTCCCATTTGTAATAAATTTTGTTGGTATGGCTGTCGGCAAAATTGTAAACAGATTAATGAAATTTTATTCAATAGCCTAGTGGGTACGTTTCGCGCCCACTGCTTTTTTTAGTACGTACATGGAAGAAACAAAAGAAAATGTTCACCGCTCTGAAACGCAGAGTACCGAACGCATTGCCAATGACTTACCCAAGCGCGACGAGTTACTGCTGACGCCCGACGAACAACGCATCAAAGAGGCTTTTCAGGATCATGACTGGAACGAAATAAAAACCGCCGACTCATGGGTCATTTTTAAAGTAATGGCCGAGTTTGTGGAAGGATTTGACAAGCTGGCAAAAATAGGGCCCTGTGTATCCATTTTCGGCTCGGCCCGAACCAAACCGGATAGCCCGTATTACAAAATGACCGAAGAAATAGCGGCTAAGTTAGTTCGGCATGGCTATGGTGTCATCACGGGGGGAGGACCCGGTATTATGGAGGCCGGTAACAAAGGGGCCTTCGAGCAGGGTGGTAAATCGGTGGGGCTGAATATTAAATTGCCCTTTGAACAGCATAGCAACATTTACATCGACCCCGACAAGAGCATCAACTTCGATTTTTTCTTCGTCCGCAAAGTCATGTTTGTTAAGTACGCCCAAGGGTTTGTCGTTATGCCCGGAGGTATGGGAACCCTCGATGAATTGTTTGAAGCCATCACCCTGATTCAGACCCGTAAGATTGCCCGTTTCCCGATTGTGCTCGTCGGCAGAACCTACTGGCAGGGACTGATCGACTGGATAACCAACGTCATGCTTGGTGAGGAACAAAACATCAACGCGGAGGATATGAAGCTCATCAGCATTGTCGATACACCGACGGAGGCCGTCAAAGTGATCGACGAGTTCTACAACAAATACCTGCTGAAGCCTAACTTTTAAGGAACACGGACCATCCCGATCCCGCACCTATAGCCATAAACTGACCTTGGTTAGCCAAAAGCTATACGGACAGGAGCGGGGTGGTCCGCCTTAGTTTAAAATGGTGTCTCCTGACTCGGATCGGCGTTACCGAAATTCGACATCGTATTGGCCTTACTCTTGAAGACGCTACCCGCCGATGGGGGCGTTTCGAAGCTACTTAATCCATTGACCTCCGGTGCAAAACCCTGCGCTTGTACGGGCTCGAAATACGAATCGAGGTCACAGAACTTGGTGAACTTACCAATAAATTTAAGCTGCACCGTATCCAGGGAGCCACTCCGGTTTTTAGCAATGATTACTTCCCCGATACCAACCGTCGAGTTTCCGTTTTCGTCGGCTGTAATGTTGTAATATTCAGGGCGATACAGGAAGCAAACCATGTCGGCATCCTGCTCGATGGATCCCGATTCCCGAAGGTCAGATAGTTGCGGTTTCTTGTCGCCCCCACGGGTTTCCACCGCCCGGCTCAACTGCGAAAGGGCAATGACCGGCACATTTAGTTCTTTCGCCAGGTTCTTGAGCGCCCGCGAAATCGACGCGATTTCCTGTTCACGGTTACCGCCCCGACCACCGGATGTATCACCCGACATCAACTGGAGGTAGTCAATCACGACCATCTGAATATCGTGCTGGGCTTTCAACCGTCGGCACTTGGCCCGGAGTTCCAGAATGGACAGGGCAGGGGTATCGTCGATGAAAATAGGCGCTTCGGTCAGCCGCTGAATTTTGTGGTGCAATTGCGTCCATTCGTGCGGGGCCAGCGTTCCTTTTCTGATTTTCTCCGAATCAATTTCCGCTTCGGCCGAGATAAGACGATTGACCAACTGGACCGACGACATCTCAAGCGAGAAAATCGCGACGGGTTTTCCATGATCGACAGCCGCATTTCGCAGGGCACTAACGACAAAAGCGGTATTATGTGTAACGGTCATGTCTTCGAGAAGGAACAACCGATTTCCGTCAATAGAGAAGCCGTAATAATCGTCGACTTTATCGTACTCAACCGAAATGCCAGTGACCCGCCAGTCAGCTCGCGCTCTTAATGCCCGAGCTTTCTTCCGTTCAATACGCACGGGAATTGAATCAAGGTTGCCGAAAATACGAAGTCGGTAAACCGTCGAAACATAGCCTAATTTAGCAATAGTGCCCTGTTTCTCCTTAAGCGAGCAACGAAATCCTAACGTGTCGCACAGATACTTCAGTTGTTCGGCAAGCTCTTTATTCTTCTGCGTAATCTCGTAGCAGTTAAACTCTTCCTGATAGTGACCGTCACTGTCAATGAGGCCGGCTAAAAGCTTCAGCCGGTTTTCGGTTGAGTTGATCAGGTATTTACGGGGAATATGTTTGCTTTCAATAACGGATAGGCCCCGTAATTCAGCCTGTACATTAAATACGGGATTCCGTCCTGACTGATCACCACCACGCTGACCGGATGTAATTCCATAATTATTGGTCCGGTTAGTTTGCTGGTACGTAACCATTTTAAGACCAAGACTGTCTGCGTAAGTTTGCAGATAATCTATAACCTCAGTGTCGGTATTCGTGATACGGGAACTGTAGGAATGGCCATCTCCCAGCCACAGCCCCACAAAGTAGGGGTCGAGTGGTACGCTTTGCTCCGGGAAATCAACCGCAACTTTGTAGCCTTTATAGTTCGTTTTAAACTTGTTCGACTTAGTTAAATAATCTCGAACGGTAATATTCAGAACGTCCCCCTTGGTATGCCCCCCTTCGTTGCGACTTCGCTTAAGCGAAAGAATGTGGCTTTCGTTGACCCGGTAATCAATGCCTTTATTCTGCCTTATCCAGTACATCCGCTCCTGACCACGAGCAATGCTCAGTACTCGTCGGGGAGTCGAGTCATCACCCATCAACAGATCGCCTTCACGCACGTCTTCCACCTTGCGTAGCGATCCATCGAACATAACCACTTTAGTTCCTTTGCCAAGGCATTTGCCCATCGCGGGCCTGGCGGCCAGAATGATCAATTCGGTTGGTTGCCAGCCCGAAGTGACCCGGTCGAGGTTAGTAAAGCCGGATGGAACTCCGGTTAAGCCTTCCTGATTTTTCTTGGTTTCGAGTTCATTCAGCGCCATCCTGACAATGGTGCTCATGTCGGCATAATTCTTCTTGATGTTCGATTCCGAAATCTTGAAGAGCGATTGCTCGGTGCGGTCCAGCAGTTCAAAAACGTCCGTAGTATCCTCGTAGGCGTCGCGTAGAATCGTGGACGACATGGCGATGAGCGCCCGTTTGAGGGCCTGTTCCGACACAATACGCGCGTGGTACTCGATGTTGGCCGCCGAGTTGACCCGAAAGGTAAGCTCGGAAACGAATCCACCACCACCGACCATCTCGATTTCGCCGGTCTTACGCAATTGCTGCGTAACGGTCAGCAAATCGATGGGATCTGAATTTCCGAACAGGGTCAGGATGGCCTGGTAAATCCGCTGATGGGCTTCCTTGTAAAATGTCTCTGGTTTAAGAATATCGACAACCGATGACAGGGCATCTTTTTCAATCATCAACGCCCCCAGAACGGCTTCTTCGAGATCAAGCGCCTGGGGGGGGAGTTTGCCTAGGCCCGTATCGAGCCAATGGTTTCCGGCCTGTTGACGACCCCCGGCAAAGGCCGAAGGTTTACGAAGGTGTTGGTTGGGGCGTGCGTTATTCTCCATCTCTTAGTGCAAGTTTACGCAATCTACCCCCCACAAGGCAAGCCCGTCCTGGTTTACGTATAGACACGGCAATCGCCAAAACGGCCGTAACATTCTGGTAATGTTGACACTATCCTGCTGAAAAAAAAACGGATTTTTTAAGCAACGGTTGCGGGGTGGGTTAGCGTACATAATACAGAAGTGGAGTAGTGATCTGTACATCAGCAAGATAGAGATTATCTGGTATAAAATACTCCTTTTGTGCAAAAAAATATCGGTAAATAAGAAATAGATCCAGATGAATAAATTTTCGATAAAACGCGTTGTACACCTAAAGAAATCGCTTACTTTTCGGAATCACACTTTAACGTAATTCATCGTTTGGTCGAAAAAGTCATCACCCTCGACAATGTATCGCTCATCGACTTCCTGGGCGTGGAGAACCACAATATTAAAGAAGTGGCCGCTGCCTTTCCAATGAGCAAAATTATCTCGCGTGGCAACGAGATTCGTATTAAGGGCACTACGCCCGAAATCAGCCGCATCAGTGATATTCTGGACTCGCTGATGGAACATTATCAGAGATACGGGAAAATCACCCACGAAAATGTCCAGAGCTACCTTAGTCATAGTGGGCTGCCCATCAGTGGGACCGGAATGGCCCCACCCGTGCCGCCCGATGATGACGAGGTACTGGTTTATGGAACACGCGGGGTCGTGGTTCGGGCGAAGACGGACAATCAGAAACGGCTCGTTGAAGCCGCCGAAAAATACGATCTGGTGTTTGCCATTGGACCGGCTGGTACCGGAAAAACCTACACGGCCGTTGCTATTGCCGTGCGGGCGTTGAAAAATAAAGAAGTTAAGAAGATCATTATAACCCGGCCAGCCGTGGAGGCAGGGGAGAATCTTGGCTTTTTGCCGGGCGATCTGAAAGAGAAAATCGATCCTTATCTGCGCCCGATCTATGACGCGCTCGATGATATGATTCCGGCTGAGAAACTGAAGTTTTATACCGAAAATCGAATCATTGAGATTGCGCCCCTGGCTTACATGCGGGGCCGGACGCTGAACAATGCGTTTATTCTGCTGGATGAAGCGCAAAACACGACTCCGATGCAGATGAAAATGTTTCTGACCCGGATGGGCCCAACGTCGAAGGCAATCATTACCGGTGACCGTTCGCAGATTGACCTGCCCAACCGGCAAAAATCCGGGTTGATCGAGTCCGTCGATATTTTGAAAAACATCAAAGGGATCTCTTTCGTAGAACTGGATGGCCGCGATGTTGTCCGGCACCGTCTCGTTCGCGAAATTATTACAGCGTATGAAAAAGCAGGTCAATAGTAACCTGACCGTGGTGAATCAGACCGGCTGGCGTTGGCTGGCCGGTCTGATTTTGTCTTTACTTGTCTCATCAGGCTGGGCACAACCTATCCAGGAGGAACTGACTAATCGTTGTGGGGTGGTCGACCATGAACGCATTTTACAACAACGTGACCCCGGCCGCCTGGATGAACTCAATAAACTAAATCGCCTGATTCAACAGGCTGACGCGAAAAAACAGTCGCTCAGGCAAGCGGACGACCAAACCGTCTACCGCATACCGGTCGTGGTACACGTGGTGCATAGTAACGCGACGAATACCATTGGCGGAGCCAACAACGTAAACATTTCAGACGAGCAGATCATTTCCCAGATTCAGGTTCTGAACGAGGATTATCGCCGGAAAGAAGGGACCAATGGCTTCAATACCAGCCCAATAGGGGCCGACGCGCATATCGAATTTTATCTGGCGACAACGGATCCCGAAGGAAAGGCGACCAACGGCATTACCCGCCACTATTACGCGCAGAAATCGTCGTTCAATGTGTTCAACGACGATGTATTGCTCTCCCAAATTGCGTATTGGCCCAGCAATCGGTATCTGAACATCTGGGTTACTAAAGTGGATACGTACATTGGCTATACGCAATTTCCAACGGCAGCAGACACCTTGAAAGGGCTTCCGACATCGTCAAACGAATTTACGGATGGCACCATAATCGATTATCGTTATTTTGGGAAACGCATCGGAACGGTCAGCTCCTCATCGCTGTACGCGCTGGGGCGCACGGCCACGCACGAGATTGGCCATTGGCTGGGTCTGATTCATACCTGGGGCGATGGAAATGGGTGCGCCGAAGATTACGTAGCGGATACGCCACCCACCGAAGACCGGTCGGATGTGTCCAGGCTGCTTACCTGTACGCAGACGTATTCGACCTGCTTCAACGGGCAGCAAACCCGTGATCTGGTCGAAGATTACATGAACTACTGGCCCGACGCCTGCATGAATCTGTTTACGGCCGGTCAGGTGTCCCGTATGCGCCTGGTCATGACATTGAGCCCTCGCCGGGCACAGTTGCTCAAGTCGGTAGCCTCGCCCCTGACCGAAACGGAAGCACTTACGGTGAATCTGTATCCAAACCCAACAACAACGGACCCGTCTGTCGACGTGCAGCTAAAAGGGTTTCAAACGTTTAGTGTCGATCTGTTCGATGCAACCGGGCGTCAGATGCGAACCTATTCGTACACGAACTCCCCCAGCACCCGTGTCAACCTTTCCGTACAGGGATTAGCGACGGGCATATATATTGTTCGGGTTAAAACCGGCAGCGAAGTAGCCAGTAAACGCTTGCTGGTTCAGTAATTCAGGTTAACCAGTTCATTCTATGATTACCGTTCTACCTATTTCCAATCCCGCAGATCTACAATCGGCCTTTGCCATCCGTCGTCAAGTGTTTGTCGAGGAACAGCATGTCGATGCGCGGGAGGAATACGATGAATTTGAAGAGACTAGTACTCATTTTCTGGCTCGTGCCGATGGCACACCCTGCGGCACGGCCCGCTGGCGCCGGACATCGAACGGCGTGAAGCTGGAACGCTTTGCCGTACTCGCCGACTTTCGGGGCCTAGGCGTCGGGAAGGCGTTGGTGAAGACAGTTTTAGACAGTGTGTTCAGCCAGCAACCCGAGCCTATCGAACGAATTTACCTGCACGCGCAGGTAACCGCCATGCCGCTCTACGCCGGTTTTGGCTTCGTTCCGGTCGGACCGATGTTCGAAGAGGCTGGTATACAGCATTATAAAATGGTATTGCCTGGCTCCGCCTACGCCAAAGAATGAAAGGTAACCCTTTTGTTCGCTATGCCGGTGCCCTGATTGCGGGGATCGTGCTGTACGAGCAACTTCCCAATGGGTCACTGCTTCCGCTGATAGCCTTTTTCCTGGGAATTTGTCTGCTTGGGTGGGGGATGTACCAGCAAGCTGGTAAGCGCGTTAAGCCGATACAGATTACCTCCGGTGCGGGCGGTTTGTTAATGCTTGTGGCGCTCGGCTGGGCCATTACCTACCAGCATACGGCGAGCAATCAGCCGACCGATATCGTTCATCTTACCGATACGCTCAGGGCCTACGAAGGCGTTATTGCTGCTCAGCCCGAAGAGCGAGCCAAAACGGTGCGGGTTGAATTAGCCATCCGGCGCGGAAACTGGAACAATCGGTGGCAACCCCTCAGTGGCCGGGTAATCGTTTATGTCGACAAGGCAAACGGAACGTCGATCCAGCAAGCCATGCCTCGTTATGGCGAAGTCTGGTTGGTATCGGGAGCGCCCCGGCCTATAGATCCGCCGTTAAATCCCGGCGAGTTTGACTACAAACGATATCTCAGCTACCGGAATATTTACCATCAGCAATACCTGCGAACCTACCAGCGAACGGTTTTGGGTGTTGACCCGCCCAGCCGAATAACCAACCTGGCCACGATCGTAAATCGGTGGGCTGACAGCGTTTTTACGCATCAGGTTGGGAGTAAGGCTGAATACGGTCTTGTCAACGCCATGATCCTGGGTGTGCGCGACGATCTGGACACGGAGTTGTACCGGGCGTACTCGGCTGCGGGTGCCGTGCATATTTTATCGGTGTCGGGGCTTCATGTCGGCATTCTGTTTGCGGTACTGACCTACTTAATAAGCTTCCTCATCAAGCGGCCACGGGGTAAACTGCTGATGGCTTTTCTGCAGTTAAGCATGTTGTGGTTCTACGCCCTCGTTACGGGCTTTTCGCCCCCCGTACTACGGTCGGCAGCCATGTTTTCGATGCTCATTGTCGCCAGCGCGACGGGACGTCAGCAGCAGTTGGCCAATACGCTGGGAGCGTCGGCTTTTTTCATTCTTTGCTTTGACCCCTATGCCCTGTTTTCGGCAGGATTTCAATTGTCTTACCTGGCCGTGGGCGGTATTCAGGCGTGGCAATCGTCACTTTACCAATCTCTGACCTTTCGCTATACGTGGGCAAACCGACTCTGGGAATTAACGGCCGTAGCCCTGGTTGCCCAATTAATTACCTTTCCGTTGGGCGTTTATTATTTTCACCAGTTTCCCACGTATTTCCTTCTGGCGAATCCAATCGTAATTGTGCTGTCCGAAATGCTGTTGCCATTAGCGATGGCGACGTTACTGTGTAGCTGGATTCCTTACCTGAGTGATGTCTTGGGCTGGCTGCTGCATAAGGTGGCCTGGATGCTCAATTATGCGGTTACACAAATGGGCCAGCTACCTGGGGCGGCCTGGGACGGTCTCTGGCTTTCGCCAACGGCAACGGTGCTGATTTATGTAATCATTTTTAGTGGGGTGGCTTTGCTGCTAACGCGTAACCGATTGTATCTGTGGGTTTCCTGTGTTGCTGCTTTGTTGCTGGCCGGAGTGACCCTGTGGGGCGATTATCAGCAAGCCCATCAGCAACGGCTGGCCGTCCATTTTCTTCCACACCGAACGGCGGTAAGTCTGACAGATGGCCATAGAAGCCAGTTGGTAACGGATCTTGATCAGACGGATACGCGTTCATTCGATTTTTACCTTAAAAATACCTTTGGGAAATGGGGCGTTTCGGCCCTGAATATTGCCCATGTCAGCCGAAAAAGCAGCGCTTCTGATTCACGCAGTACGATCCCTGGGTACTACCAAACCCCGGACTATAGTTTGTGGGTCTGGCAGGGGAAAACGCTGTTGCTGGTCAACAAGCTGAATGGGCGAAATCGGTGGCGGTTACCGGCTGCGGTGGATTACCTTATCGTGCGCCGAAATGCGCTGCAAGACTGGAGTCAACTCACCGGGCGCGTCGTAGCCAGGCATATTATTTTCGATGATTCAAACAAAACTCCGTTGACCGACCGGCTTTTGGCAGAAGCAAAAGAACGAAAAATTGCCTGCTATTCGGTACGGCAGATGGGCGCATACGTCGCGGAGCTGCGGTGATAAACATAGGCCGGTTATCCGGATATAAGTAAGGCCGTTAGCAAAAGATCAACTTTTGCTAACGGCCTGATCAATTACGTTCCGTAGGGCTTCTTCTACCGAGTATACAGGGCCCCTTTGGCTATGGTTGATTCGTACTCGAAGTTGATCGTTTCCAAAAACTTGCCGGTTACCCAACCTACATCAGCATTTCGGACGAAGACAAATCGCTTCGGTTCGCCAGGCATGGCCGAGTATGTTTTCAGGATGGAGTCCAGCCATAAAGCCCCGGCAATAAGTTGTTTTTCAGTAAGTTGATTCTGAATGGTGCTTATGTCGCTCTCTGCCTGGGCTTTGATCTCCGGATTGGCGATACCGCTCAGATTAGGCTTCGTTAAGTCGCGGTAATCGGTCAAGGCCAGTCGTTTGAAGCGTTCCACATCGTCCAGCGTGACCGCCACGGCCGTTATGCCCGCTTTCTCCGGATGCAGGTACGTGATAAGTGCCCACACGATGTCGCCCCCCACACCCACAGTTCTGCGGTTCTGTAACCCTTGATGCCTGGTGTTCAGACGGGGTGCCAGCTCACGGTCGGCAATCGTTTTGATAACCCGTTGCGCTTCCTTTTTATAGGCATCCAGGCTCATCGACTGCTTGTTGTCGATCTGGCCAACGAGCGAGTTGAGGCCGATGGGAACATCGATGCCATGAAACGTTTTGCTGGCGGATCCGGCAGCCTGTTCGAAGTACCCACCCAAGGTACTGTTGTTGCCTATGTTCAGGGCAGACGTTGTTGGCCAAACTTTGCGGGGAATAGCACCGATCGTAAATAGTTCGGCCTCTCGATTGGCGGTGAGCGAGGTATCTATTTTCAAGGTGCTGGTTGGCAGTACCCGCGACAATTGATCGTAAATCTTCTTTCTGTTCTGCGGATTTCTGGCCAGTTCTTCCCGAACGTCGTTACTGAGCACGATAAATACCCGTTCGTTGGGGATGTTATAGCGTTGAATCGAGTCCAGACAAACTTTCAGGGCATCCTGAGTAGGACGGTAACCACCGGAAGCATCGGCAAAAAACGTAGCCGATGGGTTGGCTATATTGACCGTCGATTTGATTTCTTTTTCGTAGAAATCGGTCTCGTACCTCGTTTTGAGAATCGCCAGTTTAATCGTCGACGTGCCAATTTGAATCCCGGCATACAGATTCTTATTGGACAGATTCCGAACGACCTCATTTACGCCCCAGGCACTGGCCACGTATTTGAGCTTAAGGTACTGGGCGCGGGCTTTCTCCAGATAGCTGATGGCCGTTGTGCTGTCCCGCAAATCCATGTACGACAGACCCAGCAGCTCGTTGGCAACGGCTTCCCAATAGAAATTGGTTTTCTGAACGGCCGGTATCGCCCGTTTGATCAGGCTAATGGCCTCATCCGATTTTTCGACCGCACGAAGGGTGTTGGCTAACTTAATGTATCGGATGGCCTGGGTAGTGCTTTGGGCTGGTTGCGCTAGCCCAATCGAACACCAAAGACAGAATAAAAAGAGGAACGTGGATAAGCGTTTCATAAGCTGGATAAATTAAAATTTGGTATATCCCAGCACTTACGTAATAACTTGATCCTTAGACTTATTAGTTAGTTATAAAATTGGGGTATTTAATGAGAAAACAATCAACTGGCTCACTAACTGGGCGTTCAGTTAGCCGCCCGGCTCGTTGAGTCTTTCTTGGGGGCCGCCGGCCGCCAGCCACCAATATCCTTTTGCATGGCCTCTTTTTTGGATTGGTAAAGCGACCATTGCTCCGGGGTCAGAATCGGCTTCAGTTTCTCTTCCTTTTCTTCATTAAACATCAGCATTACGTCGCGCACCTGCTTGATTACTTCCGGAGAGGGGCGGCCACCGCCCGTGCCGATGATGTCTTTAATGGCATCCTGCTGCTGACTGGCATATTCGTTGTTAAGTTGTTTGACGGATTTAGCCTGCTCTTTCGTTAGCTCAAGATTTTCTTTCAGCCATTTGGTTTCCTTCTGGGCCATGTCGCCGGCAATATTGGGTACCGAAGCTCTTGGTGGACTACTGGGCATGCTTTGGCCCATACCACGACCGCCCATGCCTCGACCATAACCACCCCCATATCCACCATACTGACCAAAGCTATGCAGGCTGATAAACAGCGCCAGGCAACACAACCACATTGTTAATTTATTCATGACAGGTACAGAAAATTAATGAATTAGCGTCCGCGTACCGATTGATTTCTTCGGTAAAGTCTGGCAAAAATACAGGAAGTTATCGGGCTTTCAGATGCAGAAAACCACTAAACTTTTTTTGTGAACGGGCCGTTGTTCTTTTGTATGGAAATGCTAGAAAAAATCCGCAAAGCGTATACGGAGTACGTACTCGAACATGGCAAACAACCTACCTCCGTTTTTCAGTTTGCCAAGAAGCTAAAAATCGCCGAGGCTGACTTTTATACCCAGTATACGTCGTTCGACGCGATTGAAGCCGATATCTGGCTAGCTTTCTTTAAGGATGCCCAAACAACCGTAGAAGCCGACGAAACCTATCAAAGTTATTCCGTTCGGGAAAAGCTGCTGGCCTTCTATTATACCTGGATCGAGTTACTCAAAGCGCAGCGCAGTTTTGTCGTTTATAGCTTTGGTCGGTTGAAGGATCAGAGCAGGGGGAAAGGCCTTCGGAGCCTGACGCCCAAAATTCCTATTCTAAACCCCTTCAAAGACGAGTTCTTCGATTACGCCCGCGATCTGCTGGCCGAAGGTCGGGAGAGTAAGGAAGTTGAACCCCGTCCGTTTGTAACCGACCGTTACCCGGATGCCCTCTGGGGGCAAACACTTTACCTGCTCGATTTCTGGGTACGCGACGTTAGCAAGAATTTCGAGAAAACTGACTCCGCTATTGAAAAATCAGTCAACACCGCATTCGATCTCATTGGCCGCTCGCCATTGGATACCCTGTTCGACTTTGCCAAGTTTATGTACCAAAATAAATGAGTGAACGAATGAACGAGCGAAAGAGTAGTTACCTGCCGGATGCATTCACTCTTTCGCTCGTTCATTCGTTCACTCTTTCCATAGTATGAAGATCCAGACATCCGTTCCGACGAGTAAGGTTGCGCGTGCCAGTCAATTCATGAAAGCTGGGGTAAAGGTTGGTGGTAACTATATAAAACATTATAGTAAAAAACTGCTCGACCCCGGTTTGTCGAAGGAAGAGTTGCACAAGGACAATGCGGCCGACATCTATGATGCCCTGAGTGAGCTGAAAGGGTCGGCCCTGAAGATGGCCCAGATGCTGAGTATGGACCGCGGTCTGCTACCCGTGGCCTATTCCGACAAGTTCACGATGGCGCAGTATTCGGCACCACCGCTATCGGGGCCATTGGTCGTCAAGACATTCAAGATGTATTTTGGCAAAACGCCCACGCAACTGTTCGATAAATTTAGCGTCGAAGCCGTCAATGCCGCCAGCATCGGGCAGGTACACCAGGCCTGGAAGGATGGAAAAAAACTCGCCGTTAAAGTCCAGTACCCAGGTGTGGCCGATGCCGTCAGTTCGGACTTGAAAATTGCCAAGCCGCTCGCCGTTCGGCTCTTGAACCTGAACGAACGGGATATAGACCGGTACATGGGCGAAGTAGAGTCGAAACTGCTGGAGGAGACTGATTATGAACTGGAGCTGAAGCGGTCGATCGAGATTTCAGAGGCCTGTGCCCATATTCCGGGTCTGGTGTTTCCCAAATACTATCCCGAATTCTCGTCAAAGCGTATTCTGACCATGGACTGGCTCGACGGGATGCACCTGAAGGAGTTCATGAAAACGAACCCGTCGCAGCAAGTTCGGGACAAGATCGGGCAGGCGCTTTGGGATTTCTATGATTTTCAAATTCACATCCTGCGCCAGGTTCATGCCGACCCGCATCCGGGTAATTTTCTGATGCGGGCCGATGGGACCATGGGTGTAATCGATTTCGGTTGTGTAAAGGTCATTCCTGATTTTTATTACGACAATTATTTCCGACTGGTCAATCCGGATACCATAGACGACGATCAGTTAACCGAAGAGATTTTCGAAAACCTCGAGTTCCTTACAGACGAAGATTCGCCTAAAGAACGGGCCTTCTTCTCCGAGTTGTTCAAGCAGATGACCCGGATGCTGGCCGAACCATTTGCCGTCGACTCCTTTGATTTTGGGGATGATGCCTATTTCAGTCGGGTGTATGCCTTTGCCGAAGGATTGGCCAACGTTGACGAATTGAAAAACTCTAAAGTTGCCCGTGGATCGCAGGATGGGCTGTACGTAAACCGAACCTATTATGGTCTCTACGCCATGCTGAATGAGCTGAAAGCCCGCGTCACAACGACTAAGCCAGCATGGCTGCGTTCGACTAAGGCGCTGGTCTGATCGCGAAAGCGTACGTATAAATTAGAAGCACAAAGAATGAGGGAAGTTTCTCCATTCTTTGTGCTTCTGTGTTTGTGAGAATTTCACCCCCCAACCCCCTGAAGGGGGCTTTGCTCGACTATTCTCAACTTAAGCCCCTTCAGGGGGTTGGGGGATGAAATCCCAAAAGGCCAAGAGACCTAATTTATAGGTACGTCCCTTTAATGCTTTTTTTTGAGGTAAAACAGCGTCACGCTTTCTCGGCAGACTGATAAATTCGCTCAACGATGGCCTGCAACATAGCACCCTGTTCGGCGGTGCAAACCGTAGATGGTTTCCCGTCGCAGGCATCCAGAAACGCAATTGTATTTTTGAGCTGGATATCCGCTTCCTCCAGATACGGAAATTGAACATCTGCTAACTCCCCGGCTATCTCGGTATGCAGCGAAAAGGGGAAGAGCTTAATGCCACCCTTGCTGCCGAAAATTTCCAGATTTCGATCCTTGTCAGCCTGGGTGTTCAGGGCAAAAGACGCCGACAGCATGATCGATATGTTGTTCGGAAACGAAAGGTAGGCCGTGGCGGCATCTTCAACCTCAAACGCATTTGGGTCCCAGCTACCCATTAGCCCTTTGCCGCCCGCTTTGCCGATTAGGTCATAGGTATGCCCCAGCACCCGGTCTGGCGTTGGGTAACCCAGGACATACAAAGCCAGATCAAGAACGTGAACGCCAAGATCCAGTAACGCTCCTCCGCCCTGCATGGCTTTGTTGGTAAAAGAGCCCCAGCCCGGAATCCCCCGCCGACGGAGAAATTGAGCCTTGATATGGTAAATGTCGCCGAGTAATCCATCAGCCCGGCAACGCATCAGCAATTCCCATTCACTTGTTTGCCGAAGCTGAAAGTTATAGGCCAGTGTTAAGCCTTGCTGAGCGGCCAGATTCGCCATATCCCGCGCCTGTTGAGCCGAAATAGCGGGGGGCTTCTCGCAGAAAACGTGGCAGTTATGCGCCAGCGCTTCCATCGTTTGAGTAAAATGCAGGTTGTTGGGCGTGCAAATGACCACGATATCCGGCGCACACTGCTCATACAGCGAACGGGTGCTGTCGAAGGCATGAGCAATGCCGTGTTTATCGGCCAGCGCGCGGGCTTTCGCTAGATCGCGACCGCAAACGGCGACAAGCTCAACCCGGTCGGCTAGTTGCTGAAGGGCTGGAATGTGATTTGTATCGGCAATGTGGCCGCCACCAATGATAGCTGCTTTTAGTAAAGGCATCGGGATGATGTTATGAGTTGGTCAGGACGAAATTGATCAAAATGGCTGAACATTCCGTCGCGAATGCGTTCAGACTAAACGATTCATGTTCATTCCGTGAATTATTTCGTAATTTCGATGTTTTTCAGGTAGATAATAACATAGACTCATGATTGAAAGACCCATTACAGATTGGTTACCTCTAACGATGAAGGAGGTCGAAAAAAGAGGTTGGGACGAAGTAGACATCGTGCTGGTTTCAGGCGATGCCTATGTAGACCACCCGGCTTTCGGAACCGCTGTGATTGGCCGCATCATGGAGAGCGAAGGCTTTCGGGTGGCGGTTGTTGCACAGCCCAACTGGAAAGATGATCTGCGGGATTTTAAGAAATTCGGTAAGCCTAAATATTTCTTTGGGGTTACGGCAGGCTGTATGGATTCCATGGTGAACCACTACACCGCCAACAAACGGCTGCGCTCCAACGATTCGTACACCCCCGGTGGCGAAGCGGGCTTCCGCCCCGACTATGCGACGACGGTCTACTCTAAGATTCTGAAAGAACTGTATCCGGATGTGCCGGTGCTCCTGGGTGGTATTGAGGCTTCTCTGCGCCGGGTAACGCATTATGATTACTGGCAGGATAAGCTGATGCCGTCTATACTGGTTGATGCCGGGGCCGATATGCTGGTGTATGGTATGGGTGAACAGCCCCTGCGCGAGATCCTGAGACTGACGCGCCAGGGTGTACCCTTCTCGTCTATGCGGAACATCAACCAGGTGGCGTTTATGCATGACGCGAGCGCTCAACTGGGCGACTACAACGACTGGAGCACCGTTGAACTGGCGAGTCATGAGACCTGCCTGAAAGATAAGATCAAGTATGCGGCCAACTTCAAAATTGTAGAGGTCGAGTCGAATAAATGGCAGGCCAACCGCATTACCCAGGAGGTAGGCAATCAGGTACTGGTCATCAATCCGCCCTTCAAAACGATGGAGGAAGCCGAGATCGACAAGTCATTCGATTTGCCGTACACGCGCTTACCCCACCCGAAATACAAAAAGCGTGGTCCGATTCCGGCCTACGACATGATTAAATTCTCGGTGAATATGCATCGGGGTTGCTTTGGCGGTTGCAGTTTCTGTACCATCTCGGCGCACCAGGGTAAATTCATTGCCTCGCGGAGTGAGAAATCCGTGCTGAAAGAGGTGGACGAAATTACGAAGCATCCTGAGTTCAAGGGCTACATTTCCGATCTGGGAGGCCCGTCGGCGAACATGTACAAGATGAAGGGCAAAGACGAATCGATCTGTGCCCGTTGCCAGAGTCCGAGTTGTATTCACCCGGTTATTTGCTCCAACCTTGACACATCGCACAAGCCCTTAACGGAGTTGTACCGCAAGGTCGATGCAAACCCGTCTATTAAAAAAGCATTTGTTGGCTCCGGGGTGCGGTATGATTTGCTGGTCGATGATTTTAATAAAAATAACGACGACGGTAACCACGACGAATACATGGAGCAGCTTGTTACGCGCCACGTGTCGGGTCGCCTGAAAGTGGCCCCTGAGCACACCGCCGACGACACATTGCGGGTCATGCGGAAGCCCTCCTTCAAGTATTTCAAATTGTTCAAGAAGAAGTACGACCAGATTCAGGAAAAACACAACCTCAGGCAACCCCTGATTCCGTATTTCATCTCCTCGCACCCCGGCTGCGAGGAGCAGGATATGGCCAATCTGGCCGCCGAGACCAAAGACCTTGGTTTTCAACTGGAGCAGGTGCAGGATTTTACGCCAACACCCATGACCGTGGCCGAAGTGATTTACTATTCTGGTGTTCATCCATATACGTTGAAGCCTGTTAAAACGGCCAAAACACGTGACGAAAAGCAGGCACAGAATCGTTATTTCTTCTGGTACAAGCCCGAATACAAAGACTGGATCCGGAGCCGGCTGAACAAACTCAATCGGCCCGACCTGGTTGAACGACTGCTGGGCAGTAAACCAGGAAACACGGGTAAAACGACCGCTTCGGGAAACTATTCGGGCAGAAAAAAACGGTAGGGGCGTCTGCGTATCCTGGTTCAATAGCAACTCGTTCACCCTGAAGTTTGGCGACTTAAAACGCAGATTTCGTGGTGAACGATTTTTTTAGACTGATCTTTACCAAATGGTACCAACCACCGACACAACCGTAACAAGTACTAACCCCGACGCCATTCAGGCGAATGCGCCCAAACTAAATCGTGAGAGCGGACCCGCAGCCAAGCCCAGGTTCGACGATATTTTCATGGAGCTGGCCGTTAATCTGGCCAGGCGGTCACACTGCATCAAAGCGCAGGTTGGGGCTGTGCTGGCCCGTGATACCCGAATCATTTCAATTGGGTACAATGGTCCCCCCGCCGGGACGCACAACTGCGACGAGGAATTTCCGGACGTGGGCTGTCCGCGCGATTCGAAAGGCTCGTGCTCACTGGCGCTCCATGCCGAACAAAATGCCATTCTGTATGCTGCAAAAAACGGTTCCGAAATCGAAGGGTCAACGATTTACGTAACGTTGTCGCCCTGTATTGCCTGCGCCCGAATTATTTACAGTATGAAGATTGCCCGGGTCGTATTTCTCAATTCATACGCTGAATACAAGGGGATTGCGTCCGATGAAGGCGTCGATTTTCTCCGTCGGTTTGGGGTTCTGGTTGAGCGGTATGTGCCATCGGAGGGCGTCGCGCTGGCATCTGAGCCATCAGTAGCTAAAAAGACGGCATGAATATACTGGCGCATGGCTATCTGTCGAATCGAAACACGGGCATACTCATAGGAAATTTTATCGGCGATTTTATAAAAGGAGATCCGGCCAATCCTCGCCATCACCTGTCACCCGAAGAGGTTATGGGCGTTCGTATACACCGCGCCATCGACTCGTTTACGGATGCCCATCCGGACGTAGCCCTTGTTCGGGATCTTCTGCATCCGCGCTGTCATAAATACGCCGGTGCAGCCGTAGACATCTTTTTTGACCATTTTCTGGCGCTCAACTTTGAGTTGTTAACGGGCGAATCCCTGCCTGACTTCATCCGGTATTTTTATCAGACCCTGCTGGACAATGAAATGCGTTTGTCGTCAGACGCGGCCCGCATGGCCGATTATATGATACGGCAGGACTGGCTGACCAGCTACCAGTTTATCGAAGGGGTTGATCGGTCGCTCAAAGGGGTTTCGCGCCGGACAGCTTTCCCGTCAGGACTAGAGACCGCTATTCTGGATTTGGAACGATACTATGACCTGATTGGTCGGCATTTCACGTATTTTTGGCCTACCTTAGTTGAACACGTACAACAGACGCGCATCGCGTTGATACACTCATGATGAAACCGACAAAAAACGTTTTCCCCCTCGCTCTGGTAGCCCTGCTGCTCGCTATCTTGATTGGCCAGGCTGGCTGGAAAAAAGCGGAGCCCTGGAGCCCAGATCAATTACTGGAACCCGCTGATTTAGCCCAGGTAATTAATGATCCATCAGCAGAGAAGCCTCTCATTATTAGTATCGGGCCAGCCGCTACCATTAAAGGGTCGGTGGGTATTGGACCGGGTAGCGAAGCCGAAAATCTGGCGAAACTGGAGAAATTGTTAAGTAAAGAACCGAAAGACCGGTCCATCGTGATTTATTGCGGTTGCTGCCCATTCAAAAATTGTCCGAACGTCCGTCCGGCGTTTACGAAATTGAATGAACTGGGTTTCAAGAACCACAAATTGTTGAATCTGGCCAAAAACCTCAAGACCGACTGGCTCGATAAGGGATATCCGGTTGCTGAATAAATTGGGGTCCATGCAGACTGCTTGACAACGGGTAGTCTGCATGGGCTGTGTAGTTCTGATCAATTCTACTTTTAGCTGCCCTATAGCGAATGAGCTAGCGAACCGGGCATGGCCAATGAAGTCCAAATACCGCCTGATCGCCTTCGTGCTGGCGCTCGTTATCATTAACGGGCTCGCGTTCAGCATTGCTCTGGTTGACAAGACCAGCTACAAAAATGCGTTGTTCTATCGCTTCACCCGGCAGCGTTTCGCCTGGATTGTATCGAGTCCACCGCCACAGCACGCTATCAACGCCGGGTGGGCGAAGGCGAGTCTGAACGCGGCTTTTTCGACAACGAAATCGGCTCAGACAGGGCTATCGCCAGCCGACTCGATTTTCACACGGGCTATCGTGTTCGATAACGGAACGACCAAAGCTGCGCTTATTAGCATTGATCTGTTGATGATGCCACCGTTGGTAGCCATTGAGTTGCAGAAACGCCTACCCAAACTTGGCTTCGACTGGAAAAATGTATACCTGGGCGCGACGAATTCGCACCAGAATCTGGGCGGGTGGGCCAACGACTACATGAGCAGAAAGAGTTTGGGTGACTATGATGAAATGGTAGTCGACAACCTCACAAAAGCGATACTGCAAGCTGTTGCGACTGCTCAGAAGAATAGTGCCGTTGTGCAAACGGGTTATGCACAGGCTGAGAACGCCCATTTCCTGAAAATACAGAAAGGATCCGGCGAGTCGGCTATTATTTTCTCGACCAATGCGCCACAACTTTTTGCCGATCTGACCGATTCCTCTACGCAGCGTACCGCTGGCAGTCTACTGGCGACCCAACTGGAGAAAAGTACCGGAAGCTTTTTGCTCTATTTAGCTGGTGGGGTCGATCCGCCGAATACGACTGCTCCTGCCGGGCAGGCCGATAGCCTGCTGGCACGCGTTACCCCCGTGCTGAAAAGCCTGCCACTCCATACAGATAGCGTACTCGTGGCCCAAACGGTACCGCTTATCCAAAGTGATCCACAGGTACGGATCAGTAAAAGCTGGCGGTTAAAACCCTGGCTTGTGAAGGCAATTTATGGTGATTATGGTGCGGATATGAAGGCGCTACGCATCGGCAAAACCGTTTTTGTTGGCAACCCGGGTGCCTTTTCATCAGCGTTGGCATTAGCGCTGCAAGCGACGCCCACCGGCGAACGGAACAACCTGGTAATCACGAGCTATAATGGCGGGATGATCGGCCAAATCGTCCCGGATAGCTATTATTACGATCCCCAAAGTCCATACGATATCCGGGATATGAATCGGTTTGGGCCGCACACGAGTGCCTTCATCACCGAGATGGTTCAAAATCTGGTGAGCAGCCTCAAATGAGGTTCGCTCTGGTTTAGATCGAACCGAATCGGGCAAAAGGCCTGGCCGGTAAGGTCAGTCAATCTCGATGGCCAAATTAATGGCAGTCACCCTGGGTTTCGGTGAATAACGGTTGCATCGTTGGTGAAACGGGTCTGCTTCTTAGCGACGCCGGGATTTAAACTTGATTGCCCGCGCGATTGTGGCTTTAAGCAGGCCATGCAAAGTTTGCGCAACGCAATGAATGTCAACCGTGTTTCACTAGTTCCTAGCATTAACCCACAGCAAGAGGATGAGTGTTTGCCAGGAATTGTTGAAACCAGCGCCCCGATGCTTTGACGATTCGCTGTTGCGTCCGAAAGTCAACATACACTAGCCCGAAGCGGGGGCGATAGCCCTCGGCCCATTCGAAATTATCCAGGAATGTCCAGGCGAAGTAGCCCGCAACCGGGATGCCCTCCTGCTTGGCCCGCAATACTTCCCGGATGTAGTTCTGGTGGTAGTCGACCCGAGCTGTGTCCTTGACCTGTCCCTTTTCTACGGTATCGTAAAAAGCGGCTCCACTTTCAGTAATGTAGATTTTTTTGACGCCCTTGTACTGACTGAACTGTTTGATAATCCGATACATACTTTCTGGATATACCTCCCAGCCCATTTCGGTAATGGTCTGGACATTGCGCCGTAAGGGCGACACATCTTTAGCCCATAGGTAAGGCATAAAGTACGATTGTTCGACAACGGCCCGAAAATAGTGTTGTAAACCGATGAAGTCGAAATCAAACGCCAGTCGGTCAAAATCACCGGGTTTAGCAACTTTTTTGGCAATGCCACCCAGAAATGGAAGTTCATTGACGGGATAGCCTAAGCCAAGGGATGGTTCAATGTACAGCCGGTTCAGCAGGGCATCCACACGGGTAGCTGCAGGTTGATCGCGGGGGGTAAACGGGTCAATGGGCGAGCAGGAAAACGTAGTGCCTACCTGGGCATCGGATACGTTTTGCCGGACAATCCGGCCTCCTTCGGCCTGTGCCAGCGCGGTGTGGTGAATGGCGGGTAAGAGGTTTCGAAAACTACGCCGTCCGGGGGCATGCTGCCCCGTGAAGTACCCCAAAATGGACGAGGCCAGTGGCTCATTCAGAATTATCCAGTGCTTGACTTTATGCCCGAATGCTTTCGTGGCGACATCCACAAAATCGCCGAACCAATCCACAATCTGGCGGTTAGGCCAGCCCCCTTTGTTTTCGAGCGCCTGCGGTAAGTCCCAGTGATACAGTGTAATCCAAGGTGTAATGCCAAGAGCGAGACAATTGTCGATGAGCTGGTTATAGAATGTGATTCCCAACGGATTGATACGACCGCCGTGGCGTGGACCAGTGCCTTCGGGCAGAATGCGGGACCAGGACAGCGAAAACCGAAAGGCGTCGAACCCCAGTTCTTTGTGGAGCTTCAGATCCGACGCATAGCGGTCATAGAATTCGCAGGCTGTATCGCCATGTTCGCCGGTTTTGATTTTTCCTTTCTGGTGGCTAAACGTATCCCAGATGGATGGCCCTCGTCCGTCACGGTCGACTGCGCCTTCGATCTGGTAAGCTGCTGTGGCCGTTCCCCAACTAAAATCAAGGCCAAATTGGGCACGTGTGAGGAGCGGCACCGGGGTTTGTGGCTCGGAAATAAGGCTCTGTTCGGGCAAAACTAAATCAGTAATGACTTAGTGATAACCGCAAAGAAGTCTGTTGAGTTTGGCCGTAACAAAACCTTAATGTAAAGGCACATGTCATCCGAAGAATCTGTACATCAAAAAAGCCGATGCAGCCGCGTGCGTACGGCCTGGAAATAACGCCCGGCCGGGGAAGTCCGGATCTGATGTCATCGCATTAAACGGGCTCCCCCGGTTGATTCTCGCAACCGGAAGGAGCCCGTCAAGGTCAGTTGGAAAGCTAATTAACCCTAGCCTCTGCGGCCGTAGGGAGTAGGGCGGTTGTTGTAGCGATTGGATTGCTGAACGGCGAATAAACGGTCACGTTGTGCGGAGTTTAACACGGCCAGCATATCCTGACGTTTGCGCAGCTGAAGCTGACGGTAGCCATCGGGCGTCATACGGCTGCGGGCCATGAGCTGGTCGTAGTTATTTTCGATTTTGCGAAGCTGCTTTTCCTGGCGACGGCTCAAGCCGACAATGGCATCGATACGATCGATTTTTAATTCGTCCTGGAGCCGGTCGTTGTTGTACTGAGCGCCTTGCACGGGCACCGGACGATTCTCAAAAGGTCTTGAATAAACGCCTTGAGCGAAGGTAGCACCCGAAGCGAGGGTGAATAAAGTAAGGGCGGCTGCGATTGTCTTTTTCATGATCCGTTGGTTGTTTTTATGTGTTACTTGATCGTTAGAGACAAATCGCAGAGCTGCGTTTAATGGAGGAGTCGAGGCATGTTGCTGAGTGCCCGGTTTTACTTCCCGAATAGCCTCAATTTACGGCCGAATGGCCTTTTCTTTTTCCAACTGCCGATGCGCCATAGATTGGGCCAGAATGCTGGCCACAATAAGTTGAAGCGCGTGATACATCATAATGGGTAGTAGGACGACCCCCGCAACCGATCCCGGAAACAAGACATTCGCCATGACGCTTCCCTGTACCAGTGATTTCTTGGATCCACAAAACAGGGCTGTGATCCGATCTTCACGACTAAATTTCAGCAGACGGCTAAGGGCATGAATGAATCCATAGATAAGAAAAAACAAAGCCAGCATCATGCCCGCCAGTTCTACCAGATCCGCCGGTGAATAGCTGGCAAATAAATTAAGCGAAAACGACTCACAAAAGGCAGTATAGACAATGAGCAGAATGGTAAATTGATCAAAGTAGCGCAAATACGCCTTGTACCGTTCGGCAAACCAGCCCAGCTTACGGTTCAGCAAAAGCCCCAACACGACCGGTACAATGACTTGTAGCGTTAGTTTGCCGATAACACTGGTCAGGTCATAGTGTCCGTTCGAGCTGGAAAGCAGAAAACTCATCCAGAGGGGTGTGATGAATACGCCGATCAGGCTGGAAATGCTCGCGTTGAAAATGGCTGCCGGTATGTTGCCATTCGCAATGGAGACCATCACCACCGACGACGACACGGTGGAGGGCAGGGCTGCCACGTAAAAAATGCCCAGCCAGAGGAGTTCAGTATCGGGGGTGATGAGTAACGAGCGAGCCGCCAGTACTACCGCCGGAAAAATAATAAACGTGGTTATATGGATGACCAGATGCAGCCGATAATTCCTTAAACCAGCCTTCAGGTCATCGAAATTCAGGCGCAGCCCGTAGAAGAAAAAGATTAACGAAACTCCGTAACCAGCCAGAGACGATAGGGACAAGGGGCCTTCCTGAATGCCGGGACCGGGCCACACCTTGGCTAGCCCGATCATGCCCAGTAGAGCCAAAATAAACCAATCGAGCCCGACGCGGGCCAGTAGCGAACCTAGCGATGATCGTACCATAGAAAGAATAACCGCTCCGGGTTCAATTCCGTTTTGATTTAGCCGGTTTACCTTACTTTAATAATTTCGCCAAAGTAGTTCATCGTCACCAGGTAATCGGACGTTTTTCTGCTTTCAGGCTCAACAAGGCGCATCGAAATAGTTATGTACCGCTGTCCGTTGAAGGTGGGCTTGTAGGTAACGCTCTGGAGAATGGCCTGTTCAACGGGCTTGTCATTTTTGGTAAAATACAGCAAGTCATCTTTTAGCAGCGTTCGCTTGAACACCTGAGTCCCTGTTTTCTTCGTTGCCTGAATCGTTACCGTATTGTTGAAATAGCACCCGTCTGCTACCCGCATGGAACTGGTATCCTGATTGACCGTTATCGAAACGGTCAACGCTTTCGCCGACTCCTGATAAACATCCGCTTTGCCCAGTTTATCCGCTTTTGTTACCGACTGACAGTTGTCTGTTTTGGGCGATGGGGGAGTTGACGTGGAATCGACAGAAGCCTGAGCCGCTTGGGTGGTGTTCTCCTGTTTACTTTCTTTTTGTCCGCAGGCTTGTAACAAACAAACGGCAAACAGCGCTATGAATACGTTTTTCATGCCGTAAATTTCTTATTTATCCCCCAACAAAACAGCATTAGGCGCTTCATTTTAGCTTCAGCACAAGAAATAAGTACGTGCGTTACTTTTTGAATCACCACCAGTCAAAACAGTTCATTTGGCCGAAAGGGTTATCAATAAGCCACTGGTTTAGGGGGCCTTTCTTACTTAAAACAAAATTTATTCATTTGAACAAACCTAAACGGGCTTATTTTTCGTTTATTGAACTATACTGCTTTTAATTTGCACTGATATGAAACGGTTTCGCTCCATCTCGCTTGATCCAATTAACACCCTTGCCTGGACGGGTATCCTTGTCCTTTCAGCTTTATTTGCTTTTGGTCTCGCTACAATCCTGTTCTAGCTGGTTAACAACTAGTTTTTACGAACAAATTTTGCTTGCCAAGTCCGATGCCGCCAGATGGCTGGCAGTGGGTCTTATTTTCATGGTAAGATTTAATCACTAGCCAGTCAACTCCACGTATTGATGTGGATGAATTTGTGCATTTCTTACCTGATGCGTAGGCATCAGGTTGAATCACCGTATTCCAGGCGAAGGATCACTTATGATCAAAAAACAGATTAGTTGTTCCCTTTTTTACAAAAACTCTTCACGTCTTTCAGGGTAAAATCAAGGATGTCTGCTTCTTTACGGACTGACTGGCTATATTGAAGCGCTAGTTTAGTCCTGTTTAACATTCATTATCCTGACATGAGGCCAAATCACTGGTTATTTTTCTTTCTGTTTCTTTCGCCATCTCTGTTTGCTCAATCAAATCTTAAGCTCTGGTACAATCAGCCGGCAGCCGCCTGGACTGAAGCTTTGCCTGTTGGCAACGGACGTATAGGGGGGATGGTATTTGGAAATGTTGACAATGAATTAATCCAGCTCAACGAGAGTACGCTCTGGTCGGGTGGCCCGGTAAACGGAACTGTCAATCCAGAATCACCTTCGTATTTGCCAAAAGTTCGTGAAGCGCTGGCTAGGGAGGATTACAAGCAGGCCGTTGATCTGGTGAAACACATGCAGGGGCTTTATACCCAGTCGTACATGCCGCTGGGCGATTTGTCGTTGAAACAGAATTTTAATGGCGCAAAATCGACGAGTTACTATCGGGATCTGGATATCCAGAAGGCCGTGGCCACCACCCGATTTACTGTGAATGGCGTAGCGTATAAACGGGAAGTATTCGCTTCGGCTCCCGATGGTGTGCTGGTTATCCGGCTGACAGCCAGTAAACCTGGCCAGCTTACGTTCGATGCATCGACCAAAAGCCCGTTGCGCTTTCAGAATACTACGGGCACAAATGGTGAGTTGCTGATGAAGGGCAAAGCCCCGGCCCAGGTTGACCCTAATTATTATAATTCAAAAGACCGGCAGCCAATTATTTACGAGGATGCCGACGGCTGTAAAGGCATGCGCTTTCAGGTACGCCTGAAAGCGCTCAACAAAGGGGGCAGTGTCCACACCGATAGCGTGGGCATCCATGTTCGAAAGGCAACGGAAGTTTTGCTGCTGGTGGCAGCAACGACCAGTTTCAATGGGTATGACAAGTGCCCTGATAAGGACGGGAAAGATGAGAACAAGCTCGCCGATGACATCATCCGGCAAGCCAACAAGCGTGATTATCAGACGCTGCTCGCCCGGCATATGGCCGATTATCAGGCCTATTTCAACCGGTTCTCGCTTCAGGTAACTGATACAACGACCAGAAATGCCAATGCTGTACTGCCCTCCGACCAGCGTTTGCAGGGATACAGCGAAGGGGCATATGACCCCGGAGTCGAAACGCTTTATTGCCAGTACGGGCGTTATTTGCTGATTTCCAGTTCCCGTGTACCAAATGTGCCCGCCAACCTACAGGGAATCTGGAACAAGGAGCTACGCGCTCCGTGGAGTTCTAACTATACGATCAATATTAATACCCAAATGAATTACTGGCCGGTCGAGGTCACCAATCTTTCGGAGTTGCATCGGCCTTTGTTGGGTTTTATTGGGCAGCTGGCCAAAACGGGCGCTTTGACGGCCAAGGAGTTTTATAACATGAAGGGTTGGGTAGCGCACCACAACACCGACATCTGGGCGATCGCCAATCCCGTCGGCGACCGGGGGCAGGGTGATCCAAAGTGGGCAAACTGGAACCAGGGAGCCGGTTGGTTGAGCCAGCATCTCTGGGAGCACTATCGGTTTACGGATGATAAAAATTTCCTGCGTGAAACGGCCTATCCTCTGATGAAAGGAGCCGCCCAGTTTTACCTGGATTGGCTTGTCGAAGACAAAGATGGGTATTTGGTGGTATCGCCATCTGTATCGCCGGAAAATGATTTTATCGACTCGAAAGGTCAGCCAGCCTCCATTTCGGTAGCCACAACCATGGATATGTCGATCATGTGGGACCTGTTCACCAACCTGATCGATGCCTCGACTGTTCTGAATACCGATGCCGAATTCAGAACGTTGCTCATGGAGAAACGGAAGAAATTTTACCCGTTGCACATTGGTCATAAGGGTAATCTTCAGGAGTGGAGTAAGGATTGGGAAGATGTCGATCCACAACACAGACACGTATCTCACCTGTTTGGATTGCACCCCGGCCGACAAATTTCGCCCATCACAACCCCCGACTTTTCAGCCGCTGCCAAAAAGACGCTGGAACTTCGGGGTGATGCCGGAACGGGTTGGAGCCGGGCCTGGAAAATTAATTTCTGGGCCCGGCTGCTCGATGGGAACCATGCATACAAATTACTGCGGGAGTTGTTACGGTTTACCCGCGAAACCAAAACCAATTACGGCAGTAAGGGTGGGGGTGGTACATACCCCAACTTTTTCGATGCCCATCCTCCCTTTCAGATCGATGGTAATTTTGGCGGGACCGCAGGTATGGCCGAAATGCTGATTCAGAGCCACTTAAGTGACATTCATTTACTGGCTGCGCTACCCGATGTCTGGAAAGATGGCCAAGTAAAAGGTCTGAAAGCGCGTGGCGGATTTGAGGTGGATATGAACTGGAGAAACCACCGGTTAGCTACGGCTACGATTAAGTCTACCTCTGGAAAGCCCTGCAACGTGAGAACCAGCCGCCCCATACGCATACAGGGGGTTAAAACAACGTCAACTAAAACCGATATAGGGTATGTAACATCCTTCACGACGCAAAAAGGTGCTGTTTATACGCTGACGGGTTTATAAACCAAAGGTTAATTGGTGCAAAAACGAAGCGGGATCTGATTGTCTAATCAGGTCCCGCTTCGTTTTTGCATTATCATCGTTTACCTACGAACCCGACGTTATAAACAGTTGTAATTTCATCTGGTCATTCGGGCGGAGCTGATCACCAAGCGTCACCCGTTGAATATAAGGAAGAAGAGTATTAAAACCGGAGGATGTTGGAACCGTTAAAATCAACGGTTGGCTTAACGCTTTTTTCTTGATAATTTGACCGATATAGTAGGTTAAATCAATGGTGTAGCTATCGGTCAATAAAATTGCTTCGGGATTTGCAGAGTAATTTGCTCCAGCCGGGTCAGTTCCTACTGCTCCCCCCGGAACCGTAGCAACTATTTCATTCAAATTGTTGGTTTGATAAAGCTGTAGACTCGCAGGAGGGTTCATATTGTCGCGTAAATCGCGACGAACAGGGCTAATGACCAAAAGTGCCCGGTTAATATCGGCAAAAGTCGCTGGTCTAAAAAAGTCGTTCAAATACGGAAATTCGATACGGGTCTGAATCCCAGCACCAAGTGACACAACCGTGGTTTTATCTGTAAGATCGCTGGCAACCATATCCGACCGGTTTTTCAACGCGCTTAAAATTGTACCGGACCGGTCATTTTTTAGATTGGTAAAGTGCAGCGACGAGATCGAAAATAAAAGATTCGATGGCGTTCTGTTGATATCCGTATCATGGTAATACATACGAATGCCACTTACAGAGGCACTGGTAGTAAAGCCAAGAAAGGTATTCGACGTTGATTTGCCTAGAAGTGAAAATCCAGGCAGAAAATCGTTCAGAGTGGTATTGTCAGCGATTTCACCGCTACTGATTTTCTCGAATAAGGTCTGGGCAAGTTCCGCCGGTAAACGAATCTGTACTAACCGTGTGTTACTATACTGGTTCGGTCTGAACGACTGCTTCACCAGTGGCTTCGCAGCGTAGGCAACGGTGCTGGTGTTGTAGTAAAACTGAGATTGAAGGGGTCTGTTAAGCTGGTAAACCTCTAGATCGAACGTTGACGTTGTGTCACCATACGTAAACGAATAACCGAGTTCCAACACTAAAGAATCTAATTGAAAGTTAGTCTGGGAAACTAACGAATTCGACGGGTAGTCGATGGCTGCAAAAGCCTGCGCCGTTTGCAGCCCGGTGTATGTATCTTTCCATTGACCCACAACCATATCGGCGATCGTAGGTCCTGATGTGACGAACGAGTCCGTCCGCATTACCGTCGAAGTCTTCACCGTCATCGAGTCAACCGATTGAATCTGCAATTGCTGCGGATTGATAACAGACTGTCCCACGTTGAGGTCACCCGATTGGCAAGCAAATAGCACTATACCGGCCAGCCAAAGCAAACCGGCGTACCAGAGAGTACGCATAAGCAAATAATTCAGGGAATTTTTACACCTAACTGGCGTAGTTCGTCATTCGTCAGGGTAGGCAGGGCCTTCTCCCGTTGTATTTTCTCAACCACCCGTTCACCAACCCGCTGGGCTTCTGCTTCGGAAGCAAAGCCTACAATTCCGGGCTGACCTGGAATTGTAGGCTGATAAATGAATGGTTTTCCGTTGTTTAGTATTGAGTAACCCCAGCCGCCTTTTGTCGCGAAAGCCTGAACTTGGTAGTGATTTTGCCGCTGGTAAATGAGCCAGCCTGTGAGGATGGCTAGTATCAGCAAAACAATAATCAATCCCTTGCGCATCAGATTCATTCCTGACGGTTGACTGGTGTTTAACGTCGCATGATGCACCTTACAACACCTGCTCTACGGTTGGATCGAAATCCCACAAATCATCAAACGGAGTCGTACCGTTCAGTCCTGTCGTTACGTAGCCTTTATTGCCAATAGCAAAGCCAACGGCATAATTACGGGCGGCACCTTCAAAGGAACCCAGGGTTGTCCAAGTATCATCAGCAGGATTGTACTGCCATACCGCCGTGTTTGCATCACCAAGGGTCACATAGCCTTTCCCGTTGATCGTGAACGCAACGGCGTTACTGCGCTGTACGGCCTGGTCCGTCAGGAAATCAAGTTTCTGCGTCCATACATCCGTTGCTGGATCGTAGACATACCAGTCTCTTTGGGCTGTATTATTATTATTTCCTGTGCCCGCATAAGCCTTTCCGTCAATAACGAACGCTACGCCACTGACGCGTTTCTCTCCACCATAGCTGGCTACTTTAGTCCAGGCGTTGGCCGCTGGATCAAAAGCCCACATGTCTTTCAGATAGTTACCATCATTACCTGTCCCAACATAACCTTTGTTGCCAATCGAAAACGACAGCGCACCATAACGGGCAGTGCCACCAAAATCAGCTACTTTGGTCCAGGTATTGGCCGTTGGGTCGTAGGCCCAGAAATCTTTCAGCTTATCGCTGTTGACATTGATGCCCGTACCGATATAGCCTTTGTTGCCCACGGCAAAGCCGATACCCGAGTAGCGAGCAACACCCCCATAATTGGCTTTTTGTGTCCAGGCATTCTTGGCGGGATCATAGGCCCAGAAATCCTGTAAACGTTCATTGCTGGCGTTACGGCCAGTACCCATGTACGCAATATTATTAATAACGAAGCTGGAAGCACCCGAACGACTTACGCCTTCAAATGCAGACTTTTTTGTCCAGTCGCCCAGTACAGATACCGTAGATGAACTATTACAGCCCACCAGCAAACCAGCCCAGCCAATGGCCACCACACCGAGTGCCCAGTTGATGCGCTGCTGATTTTTGGTTTTCTTAGTTGCAGAAGAGAACGAGGTCTCGGAAGCTACGGATTGCGGCTGGGAATTAGTTGCCGAGAATAATCGGAATGGTAAATGAATCATGAAAAAGAGCGTAAACGAACGAACTAAAACGTAAAGTTATACCAATTTGAGTTAAAAACGACGATTTTGACATCCCGACCGGGAAGAGTCAACCCATAAAGAAGTCTTTGGGAGTCACCCGCAAGTCGGCTTTGAGCGAACCTGGGTGATGGAGTGGTCAAATTCGTCACACAAAATTACGTCAAACCAGTCTTACATACCAACGTACCCATCTCATAAAAATTCTTAATTATTGCCATATTCCTGAAAAGGTTGCTGCCGAACGAAAACGACGACAACACAAAGACCCGCTTCGTGTTGTCGTCGTTGGAATGAACATCGAAAAAGCAACTTATAACTTTAAGTTCTTCAGCGTACGGATCATGGATTGACCGCCAGCCTTTTTCTGGAGAGAAGACCCCAGTTGTATAAGTGGGTTCCGTACGGCCGCTGCCCGACGGCCACTGGCAACATTGCCCGAAATCTGGTACAGTGCTTCGTTGAGGAGTGGCTCGTTAACGTCGCCCAGGGGCAACAGGTTGATGGGTTCCTCGACCTCGACCGTGGGCGTAAAGCCAGTCGAGTAATCCGATTGTCCCGCGCTGTTATACGACTTGAACACGATGGGCTGCAGACCCCACTTGATCTTGCCCGTTTCGTCGTAAATGGTGGTCGATCCTACATTTTTACCGTACGTGGTTGTCCCTATGGTCGTTACGGGCATGTAGGGACGAAGTCCATTGATGATCAGCTCGCTGGCCGAAGCTGTATGGTCGGTTGTCAGGACGAATACCCGGGAGAGGTTGCTACCTATATTCTGCGACTTATCAAGAAAGTTCTGAATGAAAAAGCTTGGACCGTAATCTGGGTCATTCAGAAGTATTGGCGTAATCGTCTTGTTCCACTCTTCACGGAAATAAAGCTGACTGGAACTGATGCCTTTGCCAATCAAACTGGCCAGATTCGCCGATGAGGACGTGTAGCCGCCGGGATTGTAGCGTAGGTCCAGTACGAGTTCATTGACGCCCTGGGCCTTGAAGTTGCTGAATACGGCATCCATCTGGGCATCATATTCCTTGGCATTGCTGCCATTGGCACCCGGCACAAACTGATTATACACAAAATAGCCGACTTTCTTGGTACCAATTGTATAGATAGAATCAAGAAAAACCGGATTCTCCTGAAATACCGTAGCCGTTACGTTCCTTGTCTGATCGGAATCGACCAGTGTTGACCCGTCAACGGTTGCCAGACCAAAGGTATAGGTGTTGCCCGTCGATAACAGATCCGAGTAATTTGTTGTGTTGAGCAACTGGCCATTCACTTTAGAGATGATATCCCCCCGCTTCAAGCCTGCTTTCTGAGCCGGAGAGCCGGGCAGCACATACAGCACCTGAGCAATGACACCCGTTGATCCCGTTGCCCGCAGGTAAAGGTTGTAGTCCATTCCCGTTGTCACCGACTGGCCGCTTAATTCGGCTTTCAGCGAGGTCGCGTCGTTCTCGATCCATGAGAAACGGTCGCCTGTTGGATTGGTGGTGGCGTCAAACTTATTTAGGAGCGAGTCGAAAAATAAATCGGGCGTCAGCGTCGTATCCGGATTGGCCGGGATCTTGTCGTTCCAGTAATAGGCTTCCCGCATTCTGCTCAAAATCCAATCGTTGACCGTTGCATTTTCACTGGTCGTTGATGTCGTCCCGGACTGGGGGCTAACATCATCTGTCGTTTTTTTACAGGAGGATAGCGACAAAATAAACCCAGCCATCACTAACCACGGCAACGACGATTTTTGGGTAAAAAACGGATTCATAGTAGCCCGTCTGGCCTTGTTCACAACGTGTTGTATCATAAATAGATTGGGTAAGCAGAAAGTGACTTACCTACCTATTTTACGCTCATCAAACGCTAAATGTTGCAGGCGAAGATGAGAAAGTGAGGATTTAATCGTCATTTAATCAATATTTTCTATAGAGTAAGTTAATAAATTGGAAAAGGGTTGATTCGTTTAAAAGTGTAGCGATGAACGGGCATATTCTATAAATCGTCAGGGTTTATTTTGTATCTTTGACATAATAAACCCTGACGATTTGTAGCGTTCGGCTTTTGGCGATTCTTCAGGTTTTACTGATTTGTTTATCAGTTGAGTAATTTCCTGAATATCACTTCGCCACGCACCTGACCGCCAGTCATCAGTATATAAATTCAGTTGACGTAACATTCCAGTGGAAAGACGTAATGCGTTAAAAACAATGGCTGGGGCTCTTGGTGGGCTGATCAGCCTGCCAGCCTGGGCCAACGGCTGGTCAACCGATACGGTCCAGTCGACCCGACAAATTCTTTCTGTGGGTCAGGCCGAGCAACTAGCCGAGCTGGTCGAAACCATTATTCCGGTTACCGACACACCGGGTGCCAAAGCCCTGCATGTGCACCAGTTTGTGCAGAAAATGGTGGCCGACTGTTATGATAAAGCCACTCAGGAAAACTTTCAGAAGGGCCTTGATTCACTCGATGGCCTGGCTAAGGCATCCTTCAGCAAGCCGTTTGCCGAAGGAAATACCGCACAGCGCACGGCCCTGCTGACGGAATTGTCGAAATCGACCGATACAGCCCAGAAAGACTTCTATGCGCTGGTGAAGAACCTGACCATTCGGGGCTACCTGACATCGGAATATGTTATGACCAATCTGACGCATTACCAATTCATTCCTGGCCATTATTATGGCTGCGTTCCTGTCAAAGCTAAGACCACTTCTCAACCAAAATAGGTGTTTGGTCGGCGGTGATCCGTGGCCACAACGAATAAAACCCACTCGATAAATGTCATACCTGAATATAGACGCTCAGGCGCTCAACACATACGACGCTATTGTTATTGGATCGGGCATCAGCGGTGGCTGGGCCGCTAAAGAATTGACGGGGAAAGGCCTTCGGACACTCGTTCTGGAACGGGGGCGCGATGTTCGGCACGTAACCGATTACCCAACTACCAACATGCAGCCCTGGGAGTTTGAACACCGTAACCAGCTTAAGCGGGACGTGCGGGAAGCGAACCCCATCATCAGTAAATGCTATGCTTTTTATGAAGGCACGGAGCAGTTTTTCGTCAAAGATGCCGAGCATCCGTATATCCAGGAAAAACCCTTCGACTGGATACGGGGCTATCAGGTGGGCGGTAAATCCCTGATGTGGGCGCGGCAAACCCAGCGGTGGAGCGATTTTGATTTCGACGGCCCTGCCCGCGATGGCTTTGCCGTGGACTGGCCAATCAGATATGCCGACATTGCTCCCTGGTATAGCTATGTAGAAAAATTTGCGGGTATTTCGGGAAACAAAGACGGGCTGGCTACCCTGCCCGATGGTGAGTTTTTGCCTCCTCATGAATGGAACTGTGTCGAAAAACATTTTCAGCAAAAAGTAGCGGGTAAGTATAACGATCGGCACGTGATCATGGGTCGGGCAGCCCACATCAGTCAGGCCAAGCCCATTCATTTTCAACAGGGCCGGGCACAGTGTCAGCACCGGACAATTTGCGAGCGGGGTTGTCCCTTCGGTGGGTATTTCAGCAGTAACTCGTCTACCATTCCCTGGGCGGCCAAATCGGGTAAAATGACGCTTCGGCCTAACTCGGTCGTTCATTCCATCATTTATGATGAAAAGAAAGGCCGGGCTACGGGTGTGCGGGTCGTGGATGCCAACACGAAGCAAATGACGGAATACTACGCCCGTATTATTTTCCTGAACGCAGCTGCGCTGAACTCCAACCTGGTCCTGCTGAATTCAACATCGCACCGCTTCCCGAACGGTCTGGGTAATGACAGTGGTGTGCTGGGTAAATACGCAGCGTTTCACAACTATCGGGCGGGTGTATCGGCGGAGTACGACGGCAACCTCGAGTCGACGACCGACGGACGCCGTCCCAACAGTCCATATATTCCCCGTTTCCGAAATGTACACAAACAGGAAATGGGCTTTCTGAGGGGATACGCGGCTGGTTTTTCGGCCGGACGTGGCTCGCGGTCTGACCAAAGTGGGGTGGGAGCCGACTTGAAAGAAAGCCTGCTGAACCCTAAACTGGGTGGCTGGTATGTAGGCTCTCATATGATGGGCGAGACGATACCGAAAGAAAGCAATTACCTGGCACTCGATTCCGCGAAGAAGGATCCGTTCGGTATTCCGCAACTTAAAATTTCCATTGCCTACGACGACAATGACGATAAAATGGTGAAGGATTACCAGGAGCAACTGACCGAGATGTTTACCGAAGCGGGCTTTAAAAACATCCGCGTTCGGGATAGTCACGCCAGCCCTGGCCTCGACATTCACGAGATGGGTGGTGTTCGGATGGGACGCGACCCTAAAACCTCTATGCTCAATAAATGGAACCAATTGCATGCCGTTAAAAACGTATTCGTAACCGATGGTGCCTGCATGACGTCCACATCGACACAAAATCCGTCACTGACATACATGGCCCTCACCGCCCGTGCCGCCGATTATGCCGTGAAAGCCATGAAACAGGGCCTGGTATAGGGGCTGCTATCAGTATGACTACTGGTTCGGATGCTTCTGTACCTTTACGAACAAAACGCACGGGTGCGATGCTCGTTTTCTTACTCATTTTCACTATCGTATGAATCAGTCTTCTAAAATTACCCGCCAGCAGTTCCTCAAATTGGGCGCTCTAGCTACGTCGGCGGCTTTATTGCCCCAACTGAATGCGTTTGCGGCATCGGCTAAAAAAGTGGGCCTGCAGTTGTATACCCTGCGCGACCTGATGGCGAAAGACCCTGAAGGCACGCTGCGGAAAGTAGCTGAAATTGGCTACAAAGAAGTAGAGCCTTATGGGTATTCCGATGGCAAATTTTTCGGCAAAACGCCCAAAGAATTTGCTGCGTTGATCAAAGAGTTAGGCATGACGGTACCAAGTGGCCATTACACGACCGGCAAAACGATGCCGAACATGAAAGGTACCCTGACAAATGACTGGAAACGGGCGGTTGATGACGCGGCTGCCATTGGTCAGAAGTACATGGTATGCGCCTACCTGTTTCCAAACGAACGAACCAAACTGGATGACTACAAACAGTTTGCCGACCTGTTCAATAAGTCGGCAGAGGTGTGCAAATCGGCTGGTATTCAGTTTTGTTACCATAACCACGACTTTGAATTCAAGGAAATGGACGGTAAAATGCCCTATGACGTGTTGCTAAATGGCACCGATAAGAATCTGGTGAAACTCGAGCTGGATCTGTACTGGGCAACTATGGCGAATCAGGATCCCGTCGCTCTGTTTAAAAAGCATCCCGGACGTTTCCCGCTCTGGCACGTGAAAGACATGGAAAAAACGGCCGAACGTGCTTTTGCCCCCGTTGGGACGGGTTCGATCGACTTCCAGCGTATTTTCGACGCGAAGAAAACGTCGGGCATGACGCATTACTTTGTGGAACAGGATGTATGCAAACTGCCGCCTTTGGAGTCCATTGCAATTAGCTATAAAAACATTCAGAAGTTAACAGTATAGTACGAGTAAAGCGTATCTAGATTCGGAGTCCTTAACAAAGCTGCCCGTTAGAAACCAAGTGAGTTTCTAACGGGCAGCTTTGTTAAGGATAAAGCTTAAGGCATGACTACCCTACAGCCGAGTATGATTTAGAACCACATATTACAGCAGCTTGACAACGCCATACCAGAAGAGAGCGGATGTAGACAATAGAATAGACCAGGCTGCTAGGTTCTGAAGGTCAGTTGTCGTTAAGCTGGTTGTTACAATAATACGGATTTTCATGGCTAAAAAGCTTGGTTAGTATAATTAACTACGCTTGTGCAAACACTATGCCAAAAAAGAGAAACCATGTTAGCATTCGAGTTTTACAGAATGAGTGAATTTGTTAAATAGCAGACTCATTTGTGGGAAATAAACTCACCGTTTTTACAAAAATTTATGCTGTATATTCTATAATTAGGTAAAGGCTAAAGTTGTTGACTGTCAAGAATTTACAAATAGTCAGTATGGCCTAATTTAAGCTATCTTTTAGTGCATTTATTAAAATTATTAAATATTTTCTAATATTATGCAAAAGTAGATAACTAGTTTTAAAAAAAATCAATAAAGTATATTATTGTATACCCTATTGATTTTAGCATTTAATTATATCAATAGATGTGTTTGCTTTTTTAATAAATTAGTTTCTGTTGTTAAATAGAACGTCAAAAACGGTGTTTTATGGTAACTATTTAATGATGGATAGCTTAATGGTTTATTGCAAAATCATTGCGTAGACTTGTACAAATACTTTTATTCACCAGACACTTTCCATTCGCAAGATCAGCATTTATAGTCATAAGAATAGGGTTGTCTAATTTGATAGTGCATGAAACATCTGTCCGATTTGGGCCTTGGTTCGGCCTCCCCCGACCACAGGCAGCAGGAGGAAATGTCGGGGAGCCTATTTTCTCAGCGGCCAGTTCCCACTCCTCGTCACATCCATCCCCAACTGGATTTCGCCCAGCTTTTCGCTCGCTACAAACGGGCAGGTTATGAAGCGGTTGAACATTGGGAACAAACTCAGCGCGTAAATAAGTAAACGGCATTAAAGTTTCACTGGCTTCGGTGCTGTTGATACAGACAGGCTGTTCGCATCAACGGCAGTAGCCGGCCGTTTGGCGCAGCGGGTGTATTCAGTGCAATGGGCTGATATTTAGATCAGTATATTAAACGGCGATCAATTTCTATCCTCAATAACGATCACTAAAAACTACTTGTACATGGCTATGACGATTGCACCCAAGCTCCGGAAAGTTCGCCGGACTCCAGTTTTAGTTGTAGAAAGTAACCCTGATCAGTGGCTTATTATTCGGGCAGCCCTGGCTCAATCCTTTCCGGAAGTTGAACCTATCTGGAAAAATCACCCGCTTCAGGTATTGTCCTTTCTGGATGAGTGTACAGCGGATAGTCGTTCTGTTCCCCGCCTGATCCTGATGGAACCGTATTTGCCTACCCGGAAAGATGGACTGGACTTACTGGGAAAAATAAAAGCCCATCCCCGACACCAGCTGATACCTGTGGTTATCATGAGCCATTCTGACCGAGTGGAAGATATTACCGAGGCTTATTCGCTAAATATCGCGTCCTATATTACCAAACCAACGACCTACCACAAGTGGGTAACCTGTTTTCAGACGCTCCGGCGCTATTGGTGGGAAGTAGTAAGCTTTCCGACATCCGTTTAACAAACGCACCCGTCTGTAACATCTATGTGTAAACTAATACAGTCAGAAAGGGTTGTCTGTCGTTGTTCAGCATACATACGTTACCAAATTCTGAAACGTATTCTGGTGGCCGTTACGACTAGTAACCACCAGAATACGTTTTCTGCCTGTGTTGACTAACGACGCTTAGTGTCAATGGGCTTGTTCCGCCGATATCCGGGCCGTATTGTCCAAACAATGCTTTCTCGGCCAGGCTGCCTGGTGAAACGCCCGCTTGCATACGCTGATTTCCTGTTGTCCGATCGGGGTCGTGACGCGTTTGGTCACACCCTGAAACGTCAGACCCTTGAGCCGCCTTTTGCTGTAAGTACTGGTCGTATCTTCAGCAGTCAGTTCGTTAACACTGGCGATCACTTATAAATCATCCTGAAATTCGTCGAGTCCTTTTTTACCTGTAAGAAATAAATGGTATGCGGATGAGCATAAATACTTTATATAGTATATAATTTTCTTCATTGGCTAACTATACAATAGGGCCGTAAAGATAATGCTGAAAGGAGGCAAATTGCTGATATCCACATTAAAATAACCAGTAGGAACATTAATGCCAACTCAGTGTAGCCTGTTTTTATGATGAGTACTATTGCTTATGGGTAATAGCGTTGGTTCAGACAAAAGAGGTGTCAAGTCTGATACAAAGCTTAACATTTGTCAACCTGTAGGAGGAACCTAAACAAATCTAATTTACTATAAAGAGGCTGAATGAGAAATTTCCCGATGAGCGGGATGGGCGTTCTCTCGGATTTAGATTAAGGAGAAATGAGAAGTCGTGGTACGCTCAATCAGCGTTACTCTGCCTCGGCCCGTTCAACCGTTACGGTTGATGACTTGGTTGCCGGATTGACTTTCCCTATCCGCACCTCACGTATCGTGACCGCTGATCGGGGCTCTATCGGCTGAGCAACAACGTACTTCGCTGAGTCGATGCGGTGGTATTGGGCATCGTAGTAGTTGAAGCGAATTTGTATCTGGCTGTAGCTATGCTGAGCGGAGGTGTTTGTAATGGTAAATGTGTGCTGATTGACCAACGTATCCGGGTGACCGTTTGTGGACAGTGGTTTCCAGAAGACCCGGTCAATGAGCAAATCACGAACGGCGGTGGATTGGGAAGGTTCATGACGATGGCCGCCTTGGCAAGCCAGTGCCATCGTCAGAAGAAATAAATAGCTTGCTCTCATGAGTACCAGGGTGGTGCATTACGTCTGGCGATTCGTAGCCAGAATACGCTCAGCTTCCATAACGGGAGCTGCTTCAGACAACAGCGCACAAAACTGATCTAGTTCCACATGGGAAAAGAGCAGGAAATAATTTGGCATGGGCGTCGGTAAGAGAAAATCCTTCCCATGAGTGGTCGAAACGGGACGCATCGCTACCCGCTCGAACACCATCTCATTGAATGCGTTGAACTGACTGATGGCCAGACAAAACAGAGAATTTTGAAAGGCTATGTTAACGGTGCGGCACACTTCGCAGATGCCGACATACCCTTGTTCGCTTTCCGCGATGGTATGAAAGTGATGACTGTGCGACATGGTTGACAATATGGATTGATACGTTTACAGAACGTTGACGCAACTTAAAAGCCGGAGAGTGAGCGGGCTGTCAGAAAGACGGTGGGGCGCAATCGCTATGCTCTGATCTGCGCCCGCCCCTTTTTCCAGTTACAATTGGTTATTGTACTCCAACTACTTCGTTTACAGCTACCTGCCACTCTTTCAATTCAGGAACACCCGGCTTACGCTTGCCAAATAGTAACGCAATGCTATTGCCTTGCTGGTCGAATAAATCGATGCCCGTCACAATGCCGTCTTTCGTTGGTTTGCGGGTTACCCAGATGTGATGCACCTGATCTAAACGCAAATGCATATTAAATTCAGGGTCCAGCACATTATACCAGGGGCCCATGGTGACCAACTTCTTGACCGGCCCGGTATGAATCTGGATACAGCCAGCGCTTGAGGCAAAAATCATAATGGGTAGTGCCCGTTCGGCCACCGTCTCAAAGATCGTTTTGAGCTGGTCGGCTGAAATCAACTGGGCGTATCCGTTCGGTGCCAGCCGAAGGCCCTGTTCGCGTTCGAGTTTATAGCTGCGCAAAAGGCCGAAGAACTCATGCGTATCCTGCATGGCTAACCAGGCAGCCTGGAACCCCTGAACATCAATGTCTTCGTCGGGGATACCGGCTGCTTTTTCGGGGTAGGGTAGTGTAACGATTGGGGTTGTCTGATCGGTAGCCAGGTATTTTTTTACCAACAGATCATACGCCGTTTCGTCCGATTTGTCCGTCAGGTATATTTTGTGGACGGCGGACCCATCAAGGTCAAAGAACTGAAGGCTCTTTCGGTCATTTTCGTTTACGGCAAACCCAAAATGCCAGCGCGACATAAACAACCGCAGGTCGATATCGGGACCCAGTACCAGCCCTGTCTGATCCTTGAACGATACTTTTTCGTATACGCCCTTACGCTCATGCACGATGCTGTCGTTGCGGGTTAGCGCCATAACATAGCCCAGCGTTGATACCTCTTTCAGCAGATCCCGAAAGTCACCTTCCAGTCGCAGCACCGATTCGCCAACCTGCGTTTCCAGTAATTCAGCTTCGCTTACGCCCAGTTGTTTTGCCGCATCGCGGATTCTGGTTTTTGGGTTTTCCAGCTTGAACGCGGTCCAGCGCTCGTGGAGGCTTTGTGTTGTAATCATGGTATATTGTTACGTTACTATTATTGTTGACTATCCGTAAATTGATGATGTTGAGGAACGATCATGGGGCAGTTCATTTCGGGGTGTTCCATGAGCCATACGTTCAACTTGAATACGCGCAGAATGGTGGCTGCCGTCATAACATCCCGGGGCGTTCCGGCGGCTTCGACCTGGCCTTCCCGCAGCATCACGATCTGATCGGCATACTGAGCGGCCAGGTTCAGGTCGTGCAAAATGACAACCACGCAAAAGCCTTTCCGGGTAAACTCGCGGGCTAGTTCCAGCATCTGGTGCTGATGCAGCAAGTCGAGGCCTGTGGTCGGTTCATCTAGAAACAGGATGCCCTGTTCCACATCCCAGATTTGTGCCAGCACCCGCGCCAGCTGTACCCGTTGTTGTTCGCCACCCGATAAGGTGGTAAAAATGCGGGAGGCAAATGGCCACATGCCCACTTTTTTGAGGGCCATCTCGGCAATGCAATAATCGTGTTCCGATGGGTGAAATTCGAAGTGAGGATACCGGCCCATGAGCACCAACTCACTGACCAGAAAGGGAAAGACAACCGAATTTTGCTGCGGTAGAACGGCCCGAAACAGAGAAAGATCTTTGGCTGAATAGGCATTGATAGCCTGGTTACATAGCCGGATCTCGCCGTCCGAAGCGGTCAGCTCGCGGGTGCACAACTTGAGCAGCGTCGATTTGCCGGCTCCGTTAGCACCAACGATGGCCAGCAATTCGCCTGGTCTGGCCTGGAACGAAACGCCATCGAGCAATTTTCGATTCTGAATACGGTAGGACAGGTTGTTGACCTCTAGCATAATCGGTAGATGAATTGAGTCGTGAGGGTGGGTCAGGCTACTTTTCGGCTTCTCTCCCGAAATAGAATCCATAAGAAAACGGGTGTCCCGACCAAAGCGGTCAGGATGCCAATGGGCAGTTCGGCAGGCGCGACCAGTGTACGGGCGAGCGAATCGGCCAGGGTGAGGACAATGGCTCCGCCCAGGGCCGAGCCCGTCAGCACACGGCGATGATCGGACCCAACGCCCATCCGAATCAGGTGCGGAATCACCAATCCAACAAAGCCAATGATGCCCGCCACGGCTACCGACGTACCCACGGCCATCGTAGCAAAAACAATAACCTGCCGCTTGACACTGGTCAAATTTACGCCGAGCATACTGGCCTGACTTTCGCCCAGCGCCAGCAGATTCAGCGATTTTGCCAACCGGGGGATGCCCGCCAAAGCCACTACCGTAAAGGGTAAAATGCCCAAAACGGATGTCCAGCTGGCGCCCCCCAGACTACCCAGACTCCAGAACGTAATGTTGCGAAGTTGCTCATCCGTGGCCAGATACGTCATAATGCCGGTCAACGCCCCGGACAGGGCGTTAATGGCGATGCCCGTTAGCAACATCGTTGTAATGAGGTCTTTTCCGGCCATGCGCGCAATTCGATACACGAAGAAAGCCGTTACGCAGGCACCCGCAAAGGCCACCACCGACAAGGCATACATTCCCAGGATGCCCGTGAGGGTTTGGAAGAAGTTTACTTCCAGCACAATCATCGTGACGGCAGCCAGTGATGCGCCTGCCGAAATGCCGATCAACCCCGGGTCGGCGAGGGGATTCCGGAATAGACCCTGAATAGCGGCTCCTGAAATGGCCAGTCCGGCACCAATCAGCACGGCCAGGCAGACGCGTGGCAACCGAATCACCAGCAGAATGGCTTCCTTTGTCCCGTCGACTTCCACCGACTCACCAATCATTTTGCGGAGAATGAGGCCGATTTCGTAGGGTGTTACCCGCACGGCACCCACGCCAACCGACAGGATAATCGTTACCGCTAGCACAGCCACCAGCGCGGGAAGCAACCACGGATTAGGGGTTGTTCTAAGGACGGATTTCTGGATTGGTCGCAGGGTTTCCGGCGAGTTGATCGCGGTGCTGGTCAGGCTCATTACGCTTTCGGTTTCAGGGTAAGTTTCTGAGCTAGTTCCTGTAAGGCTTTTCCTAATCGGGGTGAAAATCCGCTCAGTAAGTGGCCATCCATATCGATGATCCAGCCATTTTTACCGGCATTCGTCTGGGCAACGCCCTGCACTTTCAATAGCCCATCCGCACCCCCCAGACTGGTAAGGCCACTGTCGAACAGCAGGATCACATCGGGATTGGCCGTTACCAGAGCTTCGGCCGTGAGGGGCTTGTAATTCTCGAAATCAGGCGTGGCATTGACGCCCCCGGCCAGTTCGATCATTTTGGCGACCTGCGTCCCCCGGCCCGATACCATCATGGTACCCGTTCCCCGAGCGTAGATGAACAGTACTTTCGGTCTGTTGACCGCTTTCCGGACCTGGGCCAGATCAGCGTCCAGCTTCTTGATAATCGGGTTGGCTTTGGAACCAACCTGGCAGGTGGTGGCTACGTCCTGAATAAGCTTTTTTGCCCCGGCAACGCTGTATTCCTGCTGGAAGGAAATAACCTTGATGCCAGCGGCTTTGATCTGGTCGATCACTTCCGGCTTTGTCCCTGCATTCTGGGTCGTCAGCACCAGGGTTGGTTTCAGTGAAATGACCCCTTCGGCCGAAATGCTACGGTTGTGGCCCACTTTCGGCAGACTCTTCAGCGACTCGGGGTACGTACTTGTGACATCCACGCCGATCAGGTGCGATTGCAGGCCAAGGTCGCACAGAATTTCACTGACCGTGCCATCGAGCGACACAATGCGAACGGGCTCATCTTTAGGCGGCCGAGTCGCAAGCGCCGGTGAGCTACCAACAATAAGGGACCACAAAAGGCAGAGAAGACCCGATATAAGCAGAAATGATTTAGTCATGGAGATTTCAGAGTTACAGAATGTTCAGGGTACAGGCCGTTTCGTCGTTAAACGACCTGTATAACAACGGGTTAGCTGCCTTGTTTAACCAGCTTGAATTCGAATTTTGGGTATCCGCGGGTACCGCCATCATTGGACGTGAAGCTGAGGAACTTCAGTTTATACACAGTTCCGGAAGCATCCTTTATGACATAGAACCGATCTGTTTTTACACCAACGGTACCGGTCGTTGCCCGCCAGTTTGAGCCGATGACGGAGCGGTCGCTTTTGAAGGTTGTGGTGGCAATGTTGCTTTCGACGTATGCATCGTAGGTAACCGCGCTGGTCAGCACTTCTGCCGCCGTCACACCGGCCAGGAAGTTGATATACACCTGATCGGAGAAATAATACGGAATGTTGTTGGTGCCATCGCTGGTCAGGTAAATGCCACCGGTCCATTCGATATCCCACCGGGCTTTGGCTGGTTCAACGGCAATGGCCGCTCCCGTATCGAACGACACATAGTTGAAATTGTAGGCAGCGTCTTTGGTAATCGAAACGGTCTTGAACGTCGTTTCTTTAATGCCGGCATACTGAAGCGTGTAGCCGGTCGTGCCATTGCGCAATACCCTGATTTTCATCCAGCCTCTGGCCGGGGTTGAGCCGCCCGTGCCCCGGTTGATAATGTACACTTTGTTGTCTGCGTCGGTAGCTGAGATGGCTGGAATTACCGTTTTTGTCAGATCACCCGATACATCGTCTATCAATTTCAACCCGGCCGGATTAAAATCACTGGTACTCAAGACAAGCCCGATTGTATCGGCCGCCGTCACCTGGGTTAGATCATTTTTGGCCAGGGCAATGGCTGCCGCCCCCGTCATATTGTTGAGGATAACCCGGAAATCAGCGCCCGAATAGAAGCCTAAATCCCAGCTCGACCGCTTCACGGAACTTTGGGCGTTATTGCTCAGATCGACAAATACCGCATTGATGGCACTGGAGCCACCCGTTCCACCATCCAGCGTCAGAGTGGTGCCCGTTGAAACAATAGACGTGAATTTAACCGTAAGCTGTTTTGTCGTTCCAACCAGAACCGGGCTGCCCGCCGATGCAATGGCGAACGCAACGGTTTCCGTCCCGGCCAGGAAAAGATTATCCGCTTTGGTCAGTTTAAACGAAGTTTCGCTAGCACCCGCTGGAACGGTCAGGGACAAGGTATTCCCCGTGATGGCGGGCGTCGTCGTAAACTGGGTGCCGCTGGAAATCCCGCTAGGGGTCACTTGCAGGGTTACGGGCGTGGCAGCATCAACGGCCCTTGATAATTTGAGTTTGATGGTCGCTTCTTTGGTCGTCGCATCCAGCCCCTGCTCCGCGCTTTCAAACTGCACCAGATTATCCGGGAGTGGCGGATCGGATTCTTTACAGGCATTTAATGTACTTACCGCCAGCGCGAACATGATGATGAAAACTTTTTTCATGGGATTATTGACAATTGACAGGATTAAAAGACAGTGATGGGGTTTGTTGGTGAGGGGGTTCATAAACCCTGTAGGCCCTAGTTTTTATACCATTGAAAACTGAGTCCCAGAAAGTAAGAGCGCCCGTAGCTATAGGGTACTGGACCGCCCGTACTATGGGCGCTACCCGTATCGGTAGAGGTATTGGCCAGACGGGTAACATTGAGCAGGTTTTTGACGCCTGTGTTGAGGGTCAGGTACTTGCTGAGGGTTTTGGTGAGGGTGGCATCCGCCCAGTGAAACGCTGCGATCTCGGTCAACGTGGCCGATACCTGATTGTCGGCCGTTGCGGTCGCCGTATAGCTTGGTCGCCGACCCGTGTATTTATAGAAAACGCTCAGCTTCGTGCCGATTTTTTTCAGGTTATACGTGAGGTTCGTATTCACCTCCGGCGACCACATGAACGTAGGCAACGACCCGTAGGCGGTGGTGTCGGCAAGCAGATTATTGTAGCGCCCAATGTAGGAGAGACCGACGGTAACCTGCAGGTCTTTCCAGGTGAAAATGTTTTCCAGGGTAGCCCCCGTCGTTTTAAATCGATCGATGTTAATGGTCATCGAGATACTTGGGTTGGTCGGATCGACACCGTAGGCAATCAGATTGTTGAAATCATTGTAGAAAAAACCGAGTGTCGATCTGAATTTCGAGCTTTTCTGCCAGGCTAATGAGCCGTTGAAACTGTTGGAGGTTTCGGCTTTCAGGGCAGGATTGCCGCGAATCGAGTGGCTGGCATCGAAAAAGTTGAAATATAGTTCGCGGAGAGCCGGTGAGCGAAACCCACGGGCGTAGGCTAACCGAAGATCCAGCGTGCTGCTCAGCGCAAATTTGGTATTGAGGGAAGGAATAACCGGGGGCGCATCGTACACCGAATTCCTGATGAACCGTAAACCCGGCCGAATGTTGATGCGAGCCGTTGGACTAATGGTCGACGAAACGAAAAACGCGTAATCGCTGATGGTCGGTGACCCCGAAATCCGGGCACCCGCAGCTCCGTCCAGGTTGATGTCGATGCCGGGTTGCAGCGAAAAAACCGGAGAAACGGTGTATTGGGCCGTTGCCCGGTACGTCTGGCTGGTAAATGTCGAGACATCCTGTTCGCCCGTTCCGAGCGACAGCGTACGTAAGCCGGTGTTTAAATCCAGAATCGTCGTTTGCGTCCGGCGCTGGTAATCCGTGTAAGAAGCCTGCCCGGTAAACTGCAATCGGTTGTTCAACTTCCAGTCGCCCTGCAACTGATGCACGTAGCGATTGGTCATGTATTTCTGATCACGCGCCTGATTCGTATTTACATTTTCAGGGCCTTGACTAAGCAGGTTTTCTTTCAGGGCATCCAGGCGATAATAAATGTTTGCCGTTGCTGACCGATAGCCAAATTTGCCGTGGCCAAACAGTTGATCTTTAGGCAACCAGTCGTTTACGCGTCCTTCTGATTGGCCCTGCCAGCCGCCGAACGTGTTATTGGTCACGCCCGCCGATACATTCCAGCCTTTTTTTTGCCAGGTAGCGCCTACATTTTGTAGATGAACGCCCTGTTTGGTCAGCACCGTATAGTCGGTGCCCGCTGTTTCTTCCTGAATTCGGGCTGTAACCCCAAGGCGTTCGGCACCCGGTTTTTTGGTGATAATGTTGATGACGCCTGCCAGCGCATCCGAGCCGTACGAAACGGACATCGGCCCCTCCACAATTTCAATGCGTTCGATGCTGTTTATGTCGATCTGGTTCAGACTTTCCCGCGTATCACCCCGGTCAACCATGGGCAAACCGTCCAGCAGAATTTTCACATTGCGCCCCGACATCCCCATGAGCTGGACATCGGTTGTTCCCAGCGTAAGGTCATTGGAAAACCGGAAACCCAGTTCGTTATTGAGCACGCCCATTACGTTTAGGGCACCCCGTAAACGAATGCGCTCGCTGTTGATCACCCGTACCTGATACACCGATTTTTTAATCGATTGAGGTTCATACTGCCCCGTCACGACCACTTCATCGAGTGCGTTACTGGCGGCTTTCAGGCGAATGGTCATGGTGGCTGGTTTATTAGTGTCAACCTGAATGGATTGACTAACGGAAGTGTAGCCAACCATTGACAGGGTTATTTCGTGTTTACCTACTGGAATATCGACTATGCTGAACTGGCCGTTTCCATTGGCCAGGGTGGCTTTCTTCAGGCCTTTGATCTGCACCGTGGCAAAGGCGCCGGGTGTTCCATCGGCCAGCAAAATTGTTCCCTCTACGCTACCCACAGCTTGTTGCGCCCAAAGCGTCGTGGTATGCGTGAGCAGGAGCATAAGGTGAACTGTACAAAGCAAATAGGTACATGTCTTTTTCATAGTAACCAGAGCAGAATCGTGGGAAGCCAGTGGGCTCAATGTTGTCTATTGCACCTGCCGTTCGTATGAACGCCTGACAGAATAAAAAGAAGTAGTCATCGATGTCGACGCCTGATTGTCAATGCAAAAACGCCGAAACGAGTGTAATTTTTATTTAGACAAATTATTAATAGTTTGCAAATGTAGGGAAGTAGGTGTTGTTTACAATCGTTATTTAGAATTTTTCTGAATAATAGGGTTTATTTCTACGAATGCTCTTCTATCGAGAGCTGCTGACTAGAGCTTCTTCTATTCCTGAAAAGGTTATAAAAGGTCAGCGGATTGCATACAAGGCCGTTTGGTGTCCGTCCACTTTGTCCATCTTCTTATAAACAAAACCGGCCTCAACCAGCCAGATCAGGGCCTTGTAAACAGTGGCTCTACTAACCTGAATACGCTGTTCGCGCATAGACAACCACAATGTATCGGCGTCTGTGTAGCCAGCTTGGTCGCTAAGTGCCATAGCCACCGCAGTCCGCTGGGACGACGGCCAGTAGCCTGTATCCTGACAATAGCTCGTTAGCCGTTCTTTCCATTCGCTGGGGTCAGCGGCTCGTTCATCAGTCGATACAGCCTTTTTTTCCATCATTAATCAAAGCACCTGGTTTCAGTACGGTAGGAAGAGTGAGGACTAATGTTAGCCTCACGCGTACTGGTTTTCAATTAACGGTTTACTATATACGTAAATGTAATTACAGCACGATCTATCTTAGATAAGCGGTCGTCTCTAAATATGTGAATCAGCCGTCACCGGCTTCTATAGTCTATTGATGTGCATTCATCAATCACGAACCTGGAGTTGATTGTCGCGCAGGAAATCATGTAAGTCCGTCATTGCCAGTGAGCCATTCACCAACGCCTGCAAGTCGAGTAATTCATCGAACGAGAACGCATACATAGCTCCATCAGAACCCGGTGGGCACAGTAGAAATGGTTGCGACAATGCCCTGTCATGGGTTCGCTCCGATACGTTCACCAACTGGTTTACCTTGCGGGCCAACTGCCGGAGCCGCTCGTGACAAACCCAAAGCAGCATATCGCCAAAATCAATCCTTAACCCGCCACTGTTCCGGCAAATGGTAGACTGCCCGTAACAACTTCGATAGAGTATTTCGTTGGTCTGGTTCATTGTTGGTCAGGTCAGCGTAGGCGTCAGTTGTCATAATGGTTAACGGATTTAGGAAAGTCAGTTTATTGAGTTCAGTGCCCGTAGGCGGTCAATTTTCAGCATAGGCCTGGTCTCAGATGGTCGTCTGAAGAACAGGCCGCATGGGGTTGGTCGCCGGATCAGTTAACGGAATGCTGAGCTCTCGATAAGCACGTCACCATCAGCGCGGCTTTGCCCATCAGGTTTTTCAGCTCCAGAAGTTCACCGCGGTTCAGCAGGCCAAATAAGGAAATCATGATCGCTTTGGGCGAAGACGTTTCTTTATCCAGTCGGCTGGGTTGTGTAGATAGCTCATCCAGGCCGACGCTAAGCGTGGAGTTATGAATCAGGTGGAATTGCTCAGCGGTTAACAGTCGGTGTAAGGTGCCAAAACGCATGGCATACCTGAATTCGGCATCAGTATGTAATACGACTTCGCCCTGTCGGGTACGGGCAACCAGTAGGGGATTTTTTATCCAGTTGTTCATAATTACCTGATTTTATGCCTGGGCAGGCGACCGATATAAGGTCTGATTTCGCCAGCGGTACGACGAGTAAAACAGTTTATGACTGCTTAATACGCTACAAACGTACTCCTTGTTTATATTCATTCCAAATAGAAATTTACATTATTTATAATTTTTCTAAATTGACGGTGGCAGATTAGGGTATGATGACGCCTACAACGACCAAGCTGAAGGCCGACTAATCCATCAGCCATATCCTGGTCAAAGCAGTTGTTTATCTTTATCACTTTTTGTCTAATCTTGTGAATCGCTCTTAAATAGCCGCCATGCCAACCGCTGTCTTTTCCCCGCTGGTCAGTAGCGCCCAACCAAAAATTCGCTATATCGATCACATCAGGGTACTGTTAACCATACTGGTCATTCTGCACCACGTTAGCATTACCTATGGGGCTCCCGGTGGCTGGTATTATCGCCAATCCACTACCCAAGTAGCGGCTAAGTTTGGTCTGACGCTGTTTGTGGCCACCAACCAATCGTTTTTCATGGGGCTTTTCTTTTTGCTCTCGGCTTACTTTATCGAACCCGCTTACCAGCGCAAAGGAGCCACCTGGTTTGTGCAGGATCGACTCAAGCGGCTGGGTATTCCGATCGTATTTTACTCCTTTGTGCTCTCGCCAATCATGAACTTTCTGGTTTACCGCTACGGGCAGCATCAACGGGCCACCTTCTGGCAATTTCTATTGGGTTACGACGACTGGATCGATCCGGGCGTGCTATGGTTTACGGCGGCTTTGCTGGTATTTACCCTGATCTACGTGGTTCTTCGGCAGCGTTTCTCGCTCCAGTATACCGTCAAACTCCCCCCACTGAGCGGTATTCTCTTATTTGCCACGACCATTGGGCTGGTTAGTTTTCTGGTTCGATTGGTTTTCCCGGTTGGCTGGGTAGTGCCTGGACTGGGTTTTCAGCTTGCTTACTTTCCGCAGTATATAGCCCTGTTCGCTGCGGGTGTACTGGCTCACCAGAATACCTGGCTCGATCAATTAACACTCCGGGAAGGAAAGCGGTTTGGCTGGTTAGCTTTGGTTCTGGTTGGGGCCGGATTCCCGTTGTTGTTTGTGGTAACGACTAAACTACAACTGCCTCTTGGCAACTTTAGTGGCGGCTGGAACGGACAATCCCTGGCCTTGTGCCTCTGGGAGCAGCTAACGGGTCTATCCCTTAGCCTGGCCTTGTTGAGCTACGGTAAATACCATTGGGATACAAAGAATGCGTTTCTGGACAAGCTCGCTCGAAGTGCTTACGCGACCTACGTTCTCCATCCACTGGCCATTATCGGTTTATCCCTGTTGTTAGCCGAGGTACCCCTGGATCCCTTATTGAAACTCATCTTCGTAGCCCCAGTAGCCGTAGTCGGATCATTCGCTATTGGCCAACTCGCCCTGAAAATTCCCAAGGTCGACGCGTTTCTCTAGCCAAAATTTTAAGCCGGGAAGAACAATGACCAAGTTTTGTCAGATGAATACGTTAAGGAGGTATAAACGTTTGCCGAGGAGGTGATTACCAGCTAAAGGCCATCATCCAATAAAATTAATATTTTAAAAATAAGGTTAATGCCTGCCCAGGTACACGTCAGGTTTTCTCAAAGAGGCTTTTTTTATCAATTCCAGTACTTCTGACATATCCATGTTGGCTATATCCATTTTGCCGTAATTAGCAGTTGGCCCCGCCTGAGACCGATGGTCAATATAGGCATCGTCCATTTCTAAATAACTATGTTGTGAATCATATTCACGAAGCTCCGGAGCTAATAAGAATGGTTTACCCACGTGCGCTTCAAGTGAATAGATTTTTCCACCAGAAGCGCCAAAAGACGTTTTCGCATGGTGACCATATCCGAATTTAGCATCCGAGATATAGAATAATGTATCCTTACTTGGTCCAGAATCTATTAAATCCTGAAGAGCAATTCTTATTTGATTATCATCTAATTGCCCACGTTGTATCTCATTCCATAATTTTGCCATAGGTGCTACCTCTAATTCACCAAGAAGCCTACTGGCAAATTTTCCGCAGTCGTTAGGAACAGTTCCACCAAACACAATAACACCCAATTGCTTTTGTTGCTCCGTAATTAAGGAGGGAACTGGGCTGTCTGGGTGTAAATTTCGATACTGATTTACTAGACCATACCGCAAGATACTTTCCTCATCATTTTGAATCAGATGATCTCTTAGCGTATAAATGGCAGTTGTAAGTTCCCCACGCCATTTGTTAAGGTTGTTCCGGTACTCAACTCCGTCCTCACTTTCATCTGTGAGCTTATAGTCGACAAAGGCATAAAGATCATTTGCCTTTTCCGCATAAGCCTCCAGCTGATCTAAAGTGGTTGGTACTTCGCTAAATTTCAACTCATTAAACAAATGAGTTGTCTCAGCAAGTTTGTCGTCTCTGATAAATTCTAACATTTCTGAGACAATTTCTTGGAGGGGTTTAGCCGCATTATCTCTCCCGCCGTTTCTCCGATTTGCTATATCATGCATGTGTTGTCCCTTCTCAACAACACTGCTCTTTTTTTTGAAAAAACTAAAAAATCCTCCTCCTTTCGGCTTAGTTTCTTTTTTACCAGTATTATCTTCCGGCTTCTTGGTATTGAACCTTGATTTCCCGGCATCTTTAATCTGCTTACCTTTTAACCCGTCTAGCATATACATTATGAGTTTAAATAGTTAAACCAAATTAGTAAACAGTCAAATCAATCGAATTGTCGGAAAATGCCCTTCCTTATCAAAATCGGTTATACCTAAATCTTGCTTGAAGTTTGTCATAATTGTCATTCATAGCAACCGCTTTCTAACAACTGGTACACTAAACTGAACACCCGGTCTGAAATTCATTTGGGGTTGTGATGAACAGTGGATCGAACAACTTCATGGGGGTCCTCTAAACAGCCCTGCTTTGTTGCCTACAAATGACCGCTCACTCAATAAATCGGTAAGCGTTCTTCGCTATCCTTATTCTACAGTTATCCGTTCAACCCGGAACAAGTCGCTGACTTTCCTTTCGGTGGGCAGAATGCCTCTAATCTGCTACCTAAACCCCCAATTCATCAAAGCTAATTAGATGATATTGTTTCTCTTTGCCCTATACCAAGCTATTCCGACTGAAGTAAGTTTAGCCCGGATATAAGCTTAATGGCAGTATCCAAAAACGGTTCCTATCGGATACCACGCTTATCTGGAAAACCTTGTCCATATTTTCCCGGAAAGCGGTATACAATTGTTGTTTACCTAATCAAAGTATACTAAATTGGGATTTGTACCCTTTAACTATACCGTTCGCATGATTATTGGCTACGGTCGTGTGTCTACCACAGACCAGAATTTACACCTGCAAACCGACGCACTCACCAAGGCGGGCTGTGAACGCATCTACTCCGAAAAATTTACCGGTACGACCAAAGATCGTCCAGAATTAAACAAGTTGATCGAACATCTTCGTCAGGGCGATACACTTATTGTCTGGCGGCTGGACCGGCTAGGCCGTTCGACAAGTGATCTGATTGATCTGGTCAACACATTTGAAAAAAAGGGAGTCGTTTTCAAAAGCATCATGGAAAATATCGACACGGAAACGGCTTCAGGTAGATTGTTTTTTACCTTCTTTGCGGCAATGGCTGAATTTGAGCGAAACCTGATCCGGGAGCGAACCAACGCAGGATTGGCAGCGGCTCGTGCTCGCGGCCGGGTGGGTGGCCGCAAAGCCGGGCTATCTAAAGAAGCAGATATTAAGGCAGCTGCGGCCAAAACTCTGTATGAAAGTGGCAATACTGTGCAAAAAATCTGCACAATGCTCAACATTGGCAGCAAGCGTACTCTTTACAAATATCTCAGGGCAAAAGGGGTGAAAATTGGAGTCGAGCAATTCGCTTTAGATATGGGGTAGACTTTACTTGATGAATAGCTATTTGTTAAAATTTAGAAATATCTAAGATATAATAATAAAATAATGGCACAAAAGTGGTACGAAAAAGCTTCAGTTCAAGCAACCATACCAGCGTCCGTAATAGCAATAGGGGCCATAGTTGTTCAAATTTGGTTGGCAAAATGGCAAATTAATCTAAGTATAGAAACAGCAAAAAAACAAGCGGAAAAAGATAGCGTAAATTCGGTCGAATCTTCAATAAAATATCATAATGATAGCTCTTTGGCAGCTAATCAACTAGCATTAAATAAGCTACAGTTGAAAATAGCTAGTCAAAAAAGAACAGATGACATTGAATTAAACTCACGTCAAGAAAGGATAAGTAGAAATGAGCTTATTATATCTGAAAGACAATTCTCGATTCAAAAAAGGCAGATTACTTTAAAGAAATACAATGATTTAATTGAGTTGGGGAAATCTATAAATAGATTAATAATTCTTGGTTACAGTAACCATTTTGCAGATCATAGGAAAAATTTTGACGGTACTAATACATGGGTACAAGATGTTATTAACGTAATGGAAAAGGAATTGACTAACCCAGTGTTAATAGAAAATAAAGAAGCTTACTCAAAGTGGTCAGATGCTTTATCCAAATTGAAATACCAGCAATGGATGTTTAGTGTGTTTTTAAAAGAGATACATCCTAGTCAGATTCAGGAAAGACTTGCAGAGGATAATTATAAAATAGAAAGGGACCTTGAACAAGTATCACTAAATTATGGGTCTTGGTTATCGTTTATGAGTGTATACTACCAGGTTAAACTAGAGTCTGATTTGCCATCTTTGCAAAGGCAATTGATAGAGGATTAATACTATTTAATATTAATCCTCTAATAATTTAATTTTTTTTACGCTTTTGAAGTACTTTGCTTTGTTCCATTTCGCCAATCACCCGACGCTCGTCTGGACGGCCATAGACTTCAAGTCCTTTATCCGTTTTGCGGCCTAGTACTACTTTTACCGAGTCGGTGCTTAGCAGCAACGTGTTATAACACCAGTCGGTAAATGTCTTACGACCGGCTTTGCTGGAGAGGTCTTCGGGTAGGTCCAGCTTTGCGGCTATCACTTTTAGCCAGGCATTAAATTTGGTCAGGGAAGTTAGTGGTAGCTTTTCCCAACCACCGTATTTGTCGATGATTGTTTTCACTTCGTCAAACTGGGGCACTCTGATCGATACCTCAGTTTTAATCCGATCCTTTATTAGCCAAGTTTCACCGTCGATGCCTTTCCGGACAGCCGTTTTGTTTTTTTGAACAAAATCCTTCAAGTCCCCATAGTGGAAGCCAGAGCGGCATAAAATGACAAAAATGTCAGCAGCCTGCTGAAGATGAATGTTATCAAACTTGTGCGATCGCAATGTCTCAAATTGATTCTCGCTCAAAAAAACTGGATCGTCATATTCAGCATTTTTAATGCGCATTCCGTCAAGTGGATTACTATCAGCTATCTTTTTCAGCTTTGCCCAGGTTACCACATTCTTAATGGTTTGAGTGTGTTTAACGACGTAAGAGTCAGCGTGGCCAATCTGCTCGCCATCGAGAGGAAACTGCTTCATCCAGCGTCGGTACTTTTTTACCCAGGTTAAATCGAAATCTTCTACTAATAAATCCAGTGAATTTTCGCTGATCAGGAAGTCGACTAGTTTTTTTCGCACATTATCGTAAACGGTTATGCTGGACTTCTTTAGATTTCGCTCCGGATCATGGGCACTGTCAATCAGATACATCTCGAAGGCTGAAAGGAGGGAAACGCATTCGCTACCGCTAAGAAATATACGCCTGATTTTGGCAGCGGTTATCTTTTCTTTTCGTCGGAACAGATCATTAAAGATGGCCCGGAGCTGGTCCCTCATGATACCAATCTGTTCATTTTTGAAAAAAGCTTCCGGATCCTGATTGGTGATTTGCTTACCGTCCCAGTGATCGTGCCAGGCCGTAATGCCGGTACTGCCTACATCCACCCGGTCACCCCCAACCGTGACTCGGCAGTAAATTTGAATTTTGTCCTTCTGCCTGCTTTTGCGACGCCAGAAGCTAATTTCCATACGTTTGACAATTTTCATT
>NZ_BAAHBR010000015.1:77247-95539 GCF_054776575.1 Spirosoma humi | reverse complement strand
GAAAAAATTTGGTACAGCGCGGTGTGGACTATTTGATGACCATAAATGAAGCTATGTTGATTAACCGGTATGAATTTTACTCGTGGGTGTCTCTTCGGATAGTTATATTTAAAACAAGGGAACGCATACTTTTTTGGATAAGAAAAAGGTGAGGGAATGGACAAGGTGCGCTACCAAGTAAAAGTGTGCGTCACCAGTATTGCTACCAAAAGAGAAAAACTGGCCAGAAACGGCAGAAAAGGGCAAAAAAAAGCCCGAAACGGCTAGTTTCGGGCACCTGGTTATTAAAAAGGGTCACTTTGCAGAGAGAGAGGAATTGTACCTCCATCTCGTAACTATATAAGGTTGAGCGCGTTCTCGGCTTGCGAGAAAGGGGTGCCACCTACTTTGCTACCAGATTTATTCGTGGGTTTAGGGTTAAATAGTTCTTCCAATCCGGCCGCTGCCCGGTAAGAATTCAGTAACGCATTAAAACCAGATAATCCGGCAGAAAGTGGCTCTGAGATAGCACCCTCAGACTTTCCCAGTACAGATTCCAGCATCCGCTGGAGTCCTGCTATTTGTAAATTTTTAGCTTTAAGCTCTTCTTCAAATACTTGCCTCATTTCATGCATCTCTTTCGTGATACGTGAAAGAACATCATCGCCGAAAGATTCATTAGGCTCATTTAAATATGAGTCATCATCGTCAAAATAAGTTTGACTAACATCGAGAGCTTTACAAATAGCTTCTTTTGTCTTTATCTTCATTGTTCCTTTCTTGAACATCATATAGAAGCCTCCTTCGGACATACCAATAGCTTCTGCTAGTGATTTTAAGGACTTTATAGGACTGGATTTTTCTCCAATCCTATCCTTAATTTTCTCCATAATCTTCTCCATAGAAAAAAATATTAATATTTATTTGCGTGTAACTAACATTTGTATTAGTCTTGCATTGTCATTAATGTAAATGACTGATACAAAATAGTGTATTGGCTATTGAAAAAGCAAGCTATTTCTATGCAAACGGTCCAGAAATCAACAGTCGGTAAAAACGAATTGTGGTCTGCCTACCAAAATGCTGGGCCGTTAAAGCGTGATGAAATCATCCTCGAGTTAAAGAAGGTGGACCTGTTTCGTCATTGGTTAGTAGTAGCCAGTAAAGAGGGACATGATCTAAAAATGGCCAAAGCTCCCCTGCGCGATATCTTTCTGAAAGTAATGCCGGAAACGGCTCATTATTTTGGTATTACAACTTCTGTCAAATGATCAATCTCATTGACTCCCTTTTGGGTCAGGTTCAAAAGTCTTTGTAGCGTATTACCGCAGGGGCGGACCCCCTATTTTTTTCATATATCTATACTGAAAATCCGATGTTTAAATTTCTCTCATTCTTCAAGAAACAGCCCTCGAAAGTGGCCCTGTCAAAGACAGAGGTATGCCTATTCGAACCGCTTACGGTGTCTGTTTTGCCCGATCCGGATGGCATCACGTTCGTAAAAACTCAACTCGAACTGGATATTAATGCCAAGGCCAAAGGCTGGCGTCCGATCCCCTTTACCCTGTTCGAATTACTGGAGATGGAAGCGTCACTGTTTCGTAAGCCCCAAACGGGTCTGGCGAGTGTCGCCTTTACATATCCGGAATGCGCCCTACTGGCTAGGTACGCTGGCTACTACTTCGTAAGAGCCCGTGATATTGAAGACTTTGAAAGGGCCAGTGCTTATAACCGGTTTGTGTTTTCGCTGCTGGACCCATCGAACCTGATCAAGTTACCGCTATGAAAGAGATTGAGCTATTTGCCTTCACCCACGCCCACTGGCTATTCTGGGGCTTGTTATTTACCATTATCGTTGGCTCAGTAACGCTTACACTTAACAGCTTACGGGTCAAACGGCCCCGGCACATTCGGCAAGGCTATGGACTTTCGGATTATCATCATCAACGAAACGCAGGTGCTGCTGGAGCGCATCGAGGAAGATGACATATGGTTGATCGTGGCCAGCGTGTTCGTCGATAAAATGATGCGTTTCGACGAGTGGATACCAGGTGATTCGGCAGATGATGTTCGCCGACATATTGCTGGCTTTACGGAGCAGGAGGTGATGGATTTCCTGAACCGGGCCAATGCCTGGGCTGCTAAAGAATATCAGCGTATAGCGGCCAATGTAAATCTGAACCGGGGCCGCTACAACGGGGCAACGGCCTGAATGAAAACAGCCCGTCATCCCTGATGACGGGCTGTAAGTAACAAATATCTATACTGCTTTCCGACTGGATTGCAGAGGTGCAAATCTAGCAAAAAACGGTCATATGGCACCTTTAGCCGAGAGATTAGTCGAATTGATATGCATGCCTAAATGGCTGGGTTATCCTTCGACGCATTGGACCTGGGCATGGACATTTTATAAAGAAACTTGAGGGCATCTGATGCTCTTTGGTACTCCCGCAAGGGAGTAATGGTGTGGATAGAATCGGCTCTACCGGGCTGGAATCTGGCCCGGTAGACTTGGCGAGGTAGCTCAGTTGGTAGAGCGCAGGTCTTGATCGCAAGCTCGGTCATAAACCTGAGGTGGCCGGTTCGAAACCGGTCCTCGCCCCAATGCAGGAAGGCCCTGCATGTCGAAGGTTACAAGGGTTGAGAATGGGACAGGCCGGTGGCTTTGCTACCGGCTTATTTGAACCCATTTGGAATTTTTGGACGCCTTAGCGAATAACTGAATGGCTTCAGCCATCGACTCCACGATTATGCGGCAACAAATCGCCTGCCCTCATTATGTGCCGCCTTAAGTAGGCCAGACCAACATACCGTTCCCGGATGCCAAAGCTGAGTTGCAAATCAGCCTTGTGAATGCCCACGCGCATCCCGTACCTGCTATACCGCTGAAAAAAATAACTCAGCCGTTGACCAAAAAAACTATGTCCTTTTCAAATCAATTTTTTTAGCTCCGAATGCGCAGTTATTCGGTTAGGGTAGAGCTATATAAAAAGTTAATCGGGTTAGTCTGAGGTCACTACGTGTTATTCAGCCTTGTTGTCAGGTTAACAGGTACATGTTAGGGCGAAAAAAAATTTTTAAATGAGGCCGGTCTCATCGACGGCCCAACTCCTCCCCAATTGCCCCATTTCGCACTAGGTACGGTCCGACGTATCGGCGACCGTCCGCGGCTGCGGTGCTCTCATAACCCCCAAACTTTTGACCATGAACCAACCAGCGACTTACCCCCGCAAAGCCAACTATTCGGGCACCAAATTTGAGTCCGATCCAATGAATTCGACCTTCCGATGGGAGCTGTACCTGACGCCCGGCTACCAGGGCAACAAAGTGCCCCTAATGGATGGATACAGTAAAGGCAAGGGCTTCGAGAATACCAATAAGCTGGAATTGTTGTACAAGAAGCTCGTTAACCCCGTGTTGCCCTATTTGTCGCGCTGTGACGCCATTGTCATTTACGAGCAGACGCGCGGCTTACCCAAAGCACTGCACACCAAACTGATCGAGTTACACCCACGGGAATATGTAGCCTACGGCTGGGTCAAGGAAACCGAGCCGATCATGAACTTCCTGGATGACTATTACACGATGTTCCTGACCACTGGCCAGCTGCCACCCATCGAGGACCGACGGCGAAACGTTCGACAGCCGGTTTACTTCGTTGAACTCGACCACAGCAAGTACAATTTCACCTCCAAAGAAGAGCTGCTTAATTTTTGTAAAGTACTTATCCCGAAATATTCGGCCAAGTGCATGGAGACCTGGTACTTCAAGCACGTCGATTTTCAACCCGAACTCTTCATCACCGACAACTCCGCCGAAATAGCCCACGCCATTCATACCGCCCCCACCGCTGAGGCCCACGAAGAAGCTATGCAGGCCCAGGCGTCGCTCCAGTCGCTATTCGGTAAACACAAATCCAACCGCTAGCCCATGCTACGCTTGAAAATTACCCCCCAGGAATTTGCGGCCATGATCTTTTTCATGCGTCAGGCTACCGAAGGCCATCGGCAGCTACCCCTTCAAAAGCAGTCGGTAAACATGCTGGTCATGGCTCAGTACCTGGCTAAATGGAATTCCTACCGGTTCCTGCTCTGGATGTCTCGTCCGGACAACAAAACGTACTGGATGTCGATCCCCCTGCCGGTGGCCAAATCCCTGCATCAGGATATGCCAGGCACTTACCTTGGTGAATGGCAACAACTGTTTCTAAACAAGCTAGACCAGGCCGTTATCAACTACAGTGATCCATTGACTCAGACGTATGTTCTAGGTGATTTGATTCATCAACTATCAGCCTGACATGTCCGACTATTCTCAAAATAAAACCCTCTCGGGCGAGCAGTTCTTTGCCGCCTGGGAGGGCTAGTAACAAACTAATATAGTTCTTTGTTGATGCTTGTGCCGTCTAGTATTACACCGGAATAAGGTGTACTGATCGGCAATAAATGCCTGATGATCAGGATTAATTATACTCCTCAAATGCATTTATTTGCCACGATCTGCCCATTTTTTTTCGCAACCGTTGGTAAAATTGTGAGTATGATGTACAATCCTTAGCTACTTCAATTACATTCTCAATAAACTCCTTTAAATGCTCTTCGCCTTTGTCGGAAAGAAGCTGAAAATGTTTTAATAATCGGTATCCTTCAGCAGTCACTGGATTACGACTTTGCAATTCTTTAAGCGTTCCCTCTGGGAAACGCAAATAGATAACTTGGTTTGTAATTCGAGCTAGAATTCTCGGCTTTCTTTTTAGGCTTTCGTCATCATGAGGTAAACCTAACAACCTGAGCAATGATATATAAAATGGTTTGGGAAAAGTAACTACATGTGGTTTAACATCCCCAATCATTGGGTTATCACTCTTCTGGTTATGTCGTTTGTACTCTACTAGAATAGACTTTTCCTTTTTCCTGTCAAGTTCTTCATCCGTACCCTGTACGTGAACAAAGTTTTGAATATTGGAATAAAGCAGTCGCTTTTCTTCTTCTGGACTTAGTTTTCCTACTTTGGTCTTATTCACCCTATTGTGATTATCTGAATTCTCTGGCGTTGACATATTATAATCCTTTAAAAACCTCCTCCTGACGTTGCTGAGTGATCTCATTTATCGATTTTCGATTCTGCCACGGATTTCCGTTCAAAGCACTAATAGCTTTGCTCACGTTTGGGATTTGATCAGTGAACCGCCCCCATACTCTCTTATCAGTTTCCTGGTTATCCCAGCAATAGAAAATATAAATTATGCTAGGATGGATGTAGTTGGCTTTAGCGAACTCCTTCACATAAGTCGAACTGCCTATGTATGGCACAACATCCTTCATCATTTCTGTTGGGACTAGACAATTGCGGGCAAAGTCATCTGCATCAACCTCTTCCTTAGAAAATAAATCAAGAGCGCCTGATATATGATACGAATCAGCTTGTATAGATTCCCAATCGTACAATACATGATGAATTTCGTGCATCAAGGCGAACCATAGTGATGGATAATAATTTGTGTAGTTTGTCAGTACAATTGCAGGCTTATCATTTACGGCAAAAGTTGCGCCTCTCACATAGATACCTTCAATATATGGTTCGAAGATTACTGTTACACCGAGTTTAAATAGATCTCTGATTGTCTGATAAAGTCCTTTTTCTTCGTTCATAGAGTGCCATTTGAGCTTAGGTATGTACTCAAAGAGCTTAGCCCTATCATAATCAAAGTAATTGTTTATTTTCAGCACATTTTTCCTAGCTGACTTTAGCCAAAAATTTTTCGTCAGTTTGTCTTTTGGTTTGCGCTTTACGCTACTGCTTAGTGCAGCATCAAATTTTTCGTTTTTGTATTCAAAAATTGACTTATAACCAAAATAAGAAATAATTCTTTCGTTTATATACTTATAGTCAGTAGTACTAGTAAGAAAGCCAATCTTATATAAAGCGTTAAGATCAAAGTTGTTGACTATAAATTCTCTTATTTTATAATCTTCCAACTCTTCACCATAGTTAACCATAAGTTTATCAAAAAGCAGGCTCACAACATCATCAACAGGCTTTTCCAAAAAACGGGCAAATCGAAGTAGAGCTAGAAAATCTAACCTTTTTTGGGTACCATCTAGTATTCCAGTCAAAGCCCTGCTCTCAATATCCAAGATTGATAAGGCCAAGGTTTGATTTATACCCAGCTCAACAAGCCGTTTCTCAAACAACTCCTTTAAATCTTCTCCTGAGTTTGTAAGTGCCCTCTCAAGAAATAGTCGGTCTTCTTCGTTAAAAATATCGTCGTACTCTGCCATGACCGTATTAATTTGTAATTTTACAAATCAAAAATAGTTGATCTTATTCAATAAAACACCATTTGCGAAAAATATTTGTAAAAATACAAATAGCTGCTTGGATAACATGCTAAGCTCTTAGTTCTCAAGCACGACGAGCATGTCTGATTGTATTATCGAAAAAAAAGTATTGAAAAAGTTACCTAAAAATTTGCAAACAGGTAACGAAAAAGATACCTTTGAATTGTTAAGCGAATAGACAATGAGACATGACAGCACGTGAACTAATCAGGAAGCTCGAGGCTACGGGCTGGGAAGAACAAAGGCAGACGGGAAGCCACCGGATATTTAAAAACCCTGCCTTTCGAGAGATCATTACGGTTCCTGACCACGGTAAACAGGACATCAAACCGGGTCTCTTGAACAAACTCTTGAAGCAGGCGGGGCTGAAATAAGCTCTGCGCTTCGGGGCTTTTCTACATGATTAGTAATATATCCTATGGTAGTACACAAACCAATTACCTACAATGAACATTTTAAAAGTTGTAATCGAAAAAGATGATACAGATGAGATCGGTGGCAGCATACAATCGCCCGGCCATTTTTTGTTGACGACGGTTGGCAATTCCGAACAGGAAGTAATCGACAATCTGAAAGCGTTGGTTGCTGATTTTATCGCTCACGAAGGCATTAATTATGCCGAGTGGAATGGCGTCGATGCGTACAAGATCACTTACGAGGTTGAGTATGATCTGACCTCGTTCTTCGCCTTGTTTGGTGAACTCAAGATCAATCGCATTGCCAAGCTGGCAGGCATTAACGAAACGTTGCTTCGGCAGTACGCATCTGGATTTAAAACGGCTTCGGCCGACCAGGTCGCCAAGGTTCAGAAAGCTATTCACCAACTGGCCGAACGGTTGGCGAAAGTGACCTTGATTCCCAACTAGCCAGTTGACAGTCCATCAACATCAATAAGAATAGCCCGGAGCAATTCCGGGCTTTTTTGTGTCGGTGTGTTCAGAATAACGGGTACAACTGGACACACAATACTGAACAAGTATTCTGGACACTATTTGCCCGGTTCGGATTAGTTATCTTTGTGTTCACTATACCGACCGTTATGCTGAACATTACCAATCGTAATCACAATGGCTAAACCAGAGTCTTACAAGCAGTTTCAAACAGCACAGGAAAAGTATACCTACTTTTTACTAACGGCAGCTGGATCCGCGATTGTATTTACTATTCAGAAAACGGATGGTAGATGCTTTGAATGGGCCTTGCTACCGTTGGGGTTAGCTATTTTAGCATGGGGGCTGAGCTTCTTCTTTGGTTGCAGGCATGTCACTAAGAAAATGGAATCGCTCCAGGTTGATATCGGCTTGGAAGAATATTTCGAAGGATATGAAAAACCAAAGCGTGGAGACATTGGAATTTCACTAACAGATGGTAGAAATCCGGAATATGAGCTTACAGCAAGGAGGCTTGTTAATGATTTATTTGATGAAGCAGCTAAATTTTCTCAACTGCAATTTAAGTTCATGATAGCCGGTATTGTTTTCTATGTCACTTGGTATCTGTTAGAGATGAGTTTAAGGACATACCAAGTGAACAGTTGAAGCAAAATCACAACTATTAAACCTTTCCTACATATCTGAATGAGAATAGGATGCGCCAGTATTTAAACAACTAAAAAATAGCTAATAAACGCATATTAATATGGCACCTGGTAAAGAGTATGAAAAGTTCATATATGATAAAATGAAGATTGCTTTCCCTGATTTCAAAGTGACATTAGACGAAAAGATTGTTGGAAAAATTAGTGGTATTCAACGACAAATCGATGTGACAATCAGAGGGTTTATTAATAGTATTGAAATTCTGTATCTAATTCAATGTAAAGATTATACTAGAAAGGCAGACATCATTAAAGTTGGTGAATTCTCATCTGTTATAGAGGACGTGGGAGCAACTAAAGGCTTTTTAATATGTTCTGCTGGATTCGCTAACTCAATTCGGCGGTATGCAAAAAGTAAAAGAATAGATCTTTATACAGTTCAGGATATTAATCATCCTAAATGGTCAATAAAAGTTCAAATACCGATATTGTATAAAAAAAGTAGACCTGTAGATGTAGATATAGCTATCAACTTTCCTGGAATACCAACTCATTTTCAGCACTATATACACCAGAATCGTGATGTTAAAAGCTTCACAAGGGTAAGTTTTGATGACGGTAAAACTTCAGAAACTTTACGTGAACATATAAATAAAATATTGAAAGAGAATAAAATTGATCTTATTAAGAAGCCATACTTTGGCGTGAGAGCTCCAGCAAATATTGGGGATATATGGTTACCAGTAAATATTGAATTTAATTTTAATTTCAAAACAGATTACTATTTCTTTTTCGTTGACCCAATTGAGTACGCACAAATTCAAGACCATATAACTGGCGAAGTAACACCAATACATTTTACTGTTAGCTATAGTGCCTTTAAGTTGAATCCTAACAATAAGATAGATATTGATAAATTCAATTATCTAAATTCATACGCGGAAGTTACTGAAGAAATGAGTGAGATTTCTTCGCTTGATTACGATCGAGCAATTAATTGAGTAATTAAAAGTAATTTATGTTTAAATAAAAATGAAAATAGGTTACGCACGTGTCTCGACAATTGATCAAAATCTAGATTTACAGCTTAATGCTCTTAAAAAACAGGGTTGTGATCTGGTATTTCAGGAAAAAGTATCGGGATCCAGTAGGAATCGTACGGAACTTGACAAAATGTTGCAGCAACTGCGGCCGGGTGACGAAGTAATGGTCTGGAAATTGGACCGATTGGGCCGTAATTTGGCTCATTTAATCGAGTTAGTGAATCACTTTGCTGACAAAAAAGTCACGTTTTGCAGCATAAATGACCAGATCGACACCAGCACACCGGCCGGAAAATTGATTTTTCACATCTTCTGTAGCCTGGCTGAATTCGAACGCGCGCAAACTCGGGAGCGTACTATGGCTGGGCTAGCAGCGGCTAAGCTGAAGGGCCGCACCGGTGGAAAGCCAGTGGGCCTGAGCGATGAAGCGCTTAAACTTGCCCGGCTAACTGAGTCACTCTACAAGGATGGCCACGCCATCAAATTAATTGGTGAGAAGCTGGGCATCTCCAGAACTACTGTATATAAGTATTTGAAGCACAGGAATGTGTATAATAATTCAGAATGGAATTAATTATTTTTTTGTATATAAAGGTTTCCTATATGTGTATAATAGCGTTTGTGTGAAAATAGGGCCCTTTGAAACCTGATCGGTTCCCCCAAGGTCCATATAAATATGTAAAACCTTGAATAAATGTTGTTGTATTTCATTCCTATCTAATTGGCTGGTATCAATGAGTAGTATGTCCTCAACTTTAACATTTTCAGTGTTTTTTGCCTGATGCATTACTGTAACCATAGCAACATGGAATTTAATATTATTTATATCTTTTCTTGACAAAAGAATATCATCTACAAAACTCTTCAATGTCTCTTCAATAAATCTCATAATATTTATGCATGAAAGATATAATTGAACAGGATATCTTTCATTAAATATGGTCGTATATTCTTGGTCTTGATTAATAAGAGTTGATGGTCTAGCACGAGCATAATCTGGTTTTTGCAATAAGATAGAAATGACGGCTTGCGACATGTATGAAATACTAATTATCCTAGATACAGGTTTTCCATTGTTTTTGTAATAATTTTTTCTTCTCTCGTAATAAAAATCATTATGCAAAAGAAAATCTTCAATATCTCGCTGAACTTTATCAGCCGCTCTTAATGACGTTTCGGGTATAGAAGTTTGACTATTGGTTGCTCTAACAATGTTATCTCTACTTCCTGCATCCTGCTCTACAATAACCCTAACAAGGACTCTCCTTTGATCATTATTATCAAACTTTAAATTTCTAAAGTATGAATAGATCTCGTACGAAGTTTGTAAGCCATTTACAATCTGTGGATCTTCAATAAGAAGCCTTTTGCCAGTTGCTGATGCTTTTGGACAGACAATTGTAACTCCATTATTTAAGAACCAAAAATCTTCATTTCCCGGATTCTGTAAAGTTTCTTGAATAGCTTTATTAACTTTAACATTTCCTTGATAGTCACGCACATTTGAATCAAATATTCTTTTTATTATAATACTGTTCTCGTCTACAAAAAAATTATAATAACTTTTTATTGGTACTAAACATACGTAGCTTCCATTTTCCGTCGAAATAGGATTTTCAACAAACTCAAGTTCGAAATTAGAAGTCGGTTCTCTACGAGCTATTTGTAGAAGTTCTCTGGCTCCGATGAAGTCAAATTTGAATTTTGCATTGTCAAAGTGATTAATTATTACTTCTCGTAATCTATCAACTTTCCTGTGAGTATTAGGATGAATTTCTTCCCCTAAGGATGCATATGATATATTAAAACTTATGTCAGGATATGTAGTAATTACAGCTTTATATACTTCTCTAAATTTTCCTATTAATGTAATTAATTCGTTACTATAAACTGGTGATAGTCTTTCTAAAGGAATTGACAAGTTAAATAGCTCATCTGTTGAACTAATAAACTTATTAATAACTTCTTCTTTAAAACCATTTGCTTTTTTAGCTTGAATTAAGTTTACAATAATTGAGTTTTTCTTTCTCTTTGATAAGCTCTCTACTACTGTATCCTCTTGTATCAATTCACCATTTAGGAAAATATGTAAAGAGTCTATTCCTCCATCATTGCCTGAACCAATTACTCCAGATATTATCTCATCATAAGAAAGATCATAATCTTTCAATATCTGTAATGCACAATAAAATTCAAAAAATTTGGCTTCAGTCATATCTGAGCCTATGTCTCTTATTTGTTGATCCAGAATGTTTGAGATTATTAATCTATCGTTGCTCATAAGCTCTTTATTCTAATATATATGTCAATCTCAAAATTCGATAATTCAATCAATACGAACAAACGAATTCCCCTAGATTGTAGATATTATAAATAATCTTTTGATTGTCAGGGAGATGTGAGGTGTTAGATAAGGAAAATAAAAGTTGCAGTGTTTTGGCTATTAAATTTGACCTAAAAGGTTGATATAGAATGCATTGCTTAAATGAAATAGCTGTTTTTTGGCGCCTTTTTCTCGATTGACCCCGCCCTTTAGCATTTTGGAAATTTCCATTTTTGGAAATGGCGAATAGCTGAAAGCCAAAACCCAGTAACACCAACGAGTTTTCGTCGCCTGGCATCACTGGGTTTGTCTCGCTGCGCGTTGGCTCGATGATCGTTCAAATGCGACCGGACACTTACCAGAATTCGATCTCGAAGTCTTCATTGGCCCGGGCAACACCGGTTTTCATCCGACGGATAATGTAGTAGTCGACCGTATCCGATAAGTGGGTGGCCAGCTCCTGATCTGTATCCTTATCCGACTCACTTGATTTGTCTTTCTCGTAGCTCTGTTTGATGGGGCTGTTCTCCATCGACACCACGGTGGCCTTGGCCCGCACTCCATCGATGCGTACCTTGAACATCTCGTCATCACCTTCACCCAGCACCTTGTTGATGTCATTGTGCCTGGTCACATGTAGTGGGTTGTAGGTGAGTGGTGCCAGTAGTACATCCCAGCCTGCTGCATCCAGTATGTCGTACACCTGCTCATACATGGTCCTGGTAGAACCCGCACTTTTATTCTGACCATTGCGGTCTCCGGTGAGAAGCACCCTTTTTTTGACATGCCTGGAAAAGCGCTCGACAAAAAGGGTGGCCCATGCCTGAGCCATCGTGTTATCTTCCCTGGCCTCTTTCACAAATACATCATCCACCAGACGGCCGTAGGTTTGGTCCTCCTGCCATAAGGTCGCGCTGGTAAAGTGCGCGTTAAAATCCATACTGGCCACCAGCTCCTGCTTAGGGTTGTAAAAAAGATTACCCTCCAGCATGAGCATCTCGTCTTCCTCGTGGTCCTCCAGCACGTGTCGCTCACGGGTCATCGATGGGTAGTACGTCTTAGGCAGCTTACTGATCCGCTTGCCCTCGACCTCTACTTCGAAGACCATCTTGGTCAGAATCTTCTTTAGCCCAGGTATATAATCACCTGGTAAAAAAGCCTGATTGTCGAGCGTCCGGATTTCCATGTAGAAATATTGATCCGGCTCTTTTTTGGCATTGGCCTCAATTTCATACATCCACTGACCGTCAGGCGTCCAGGGTGGAGAGGAAAACACGAAAAAGGAGTGGTGCAGGCAAGAGTCAAATTTTCCCGGATTTGCCCGAAGCGTGGGCAAAACCACGGTTAACCAGGCTTTCTTGAAATTAAGACCTTCGTCCACCACGTACATATCGAAGTTAGCGCCCCGGTTTTCTTCACTCGCCATTTTGAAGCCTTCCAGCTCGATGACAAAACCATTGGCGAAGCTGATGCAATTCTCCCAGTTATCGGGGGCTTCGTAGGCCCGATCGAAACTAGGTGGTGGCTCTCGCCAGAGCACGTATTCACCGGTGCCGGTTTTCCAGTCATATTCATGGCAATTCCACCCTTTACGCCAGCGCGATTTTAGTCCCGAGGTGAGCTTCGACTTGGCTTTGGCTACGGTTTTTACGCCCCAGCCACATTTGCCTTTGGGTAGTTCTTCAGCCGCAATTTTGAGCAGATCGGCCAGGGAGACCGACTTGCCTGATCCCCGGCCACCCACCAGGCCCGCCATCTTGAAATGGCGAGAAATGACCGCGTCCAGGAAAAGCCCCTGTTTTTCGTTGACCTCCAGTTCGATCTCGTCCTGGTTTTCTTGTTCTTCAGGGGATGACTTCATGAGTTACGTCTTCAATTTTGGGTGTCGGATCGCCGGGCGACTGCACAGCTGCTGCACCCGCGTTGTAGTTCCGGATCTTGATCGTCACCTTGGTCGGTTTTTTCTTCGATTCGACGTCGATCTCTTTCTGGTTGTTGTAAGCGCCGTCGATTTTGGCCGCTTCCTTCAGCATCATGGCCTGGGCTTTGTAATCGCCCATCTCAGCGGCTTTTTTTGCGCCCTGCCGGAACATTTCAGCGTAAACGGCTTTGATGCCGTCTTTTTCCCGGCTCATGCTCAGCTCGGCAAACGTCGCGTACGCCATGGCAAGCAGTTCACGGCCCCGGCGCTCCTGGAGCCGATAAACGCGTTTGATACGGGCCAACACCTGGCCATCGGAAAAGCCATCGCGCAGCCAGGCACGTACCGACTCGATTTTCTCAAAATTCTCGGCCTGGGTGTTCGTCAGGTCAAGCGTTGGATCCAGCAGGTAGCGTTGGTAGATGCTCAGCTCCTCCTGGACTTTAATTAGGTATTTGTTATGCTGTCTCACGATCGTAAAAAATAGGGGTTCCAGGAAAAGCCCGCGCCACGGTGGCCATCAATTCTGGGCCTTCTTCATTTTTTAGGTTATTGGCTCAGTTCAGCTTCGTAAGCCAGCTTCAGGCTCTGCAGGCGCTCCAGATCGGCCTGCCATTCGTAGGCTTTCTTATGATCGGGCCGCTCGGCCAGTTTGGTCTGGGCTTTGGAAATGTTGGTGCGGATCCGGGCCAACTCCAGTTTGATTTCGGCCTCGTTCAGATTGCCGTCGATCCGGGTTGGCTTCGGTGCTTTGGTTTCCCGTCGCTTTTTTCCGGTGTGCCGTTCGTACTGAGCATCTTTCCACAGCTCCCGGATCTGTTTCAGCTCGTCGACGACTTTCAGTCGACCGGCTACGTCATCTTCGGCAAAATCAGCCAGGCTGTTAGACAAAAGAGCAGCCCTGCTGTTCAGCCTGTCGGCCTCCAGCAAGAGCTGCTCTTTCTGTTCGTCAGTTAAGCCGTCAGCGACTATTCCTCGCTTTTTTTTTCCGTCTGGTCGTCCTGGTTCTCGACCGTCGTCTCGTCCTGGTTGTCACCTTCCTGGGGGGCAGGCGTAGCAGGAGCCACCGGTGCCGGGGCTGGAGTAACGGGTGCTACCGGTGCAGCAGCGGGCGTCGCTGGCTTTGGGTTAACGGGTGCCTGTTTGGTCGCTGGCTTCGCCGGTGCGGCCGGAGTCGGTGTCTTTAGGGCCTCCTTTACCGGTTTACTTTCTTCCGTTAATTCAGCCGCTTCAGCCGCTGCCAGAGCCGCTTCGGCTGCCTCCAGAATGTCCAGTGTTTGTTCGCTATCGTACGAGCTGTGATTGAGTTTCGCCAGGTCTCTGGCCCCTCTGAGTTGTGAAATTGTACTCATTGTTCGGTTGGTTTAGACGCCGGTGCTACTGTTGAGCGATGTCGTCGGTTTTTTTTTCGATGATGGCCACATACTGGCCAGGGTGCTGAGTAGCTACCAGCTCAGCCTGCTCCAGGGTAAGATCGCCGACCCGGATCGTGTCCGATCCAATGCCGAATTGTGTGTTCTCATCGCAGAGCACCTGTACGGTGCGGGTTGGTTTAGTTGCCATGGTAATTCAGAAAAAAAGCTCCTGTCCCAGCGAGTGGGGCAGGAGCCAGGTGATGGATAGATTAAGCGATGCCCGGGATCGTGACCGTATCGGCCAGGATTGGGTAGTTGAACATGTAGCCGTCCTGCTTGGCTTTCAGTGTCCACTCACGCCGATCGGAGCCCTTCGCGCCGGTCGTGTGCATGATCTCGAATTGCAGACCCAAAAAGTTAGAGCCCAGTACAATACGCTGACCATCCGTCAGGATGACCACGGCCACAACCTCTTGGTTAAGCAGCTTTAGGATGGCGTCACACTGAGCCGCCGTAAAGCCCGCAATTTTTACCTCCAGGCTCTGCTCCCAGCTCTGATAACCGGTGGCACCTTTCAACGAACCGTCAATTTTTAAACTGTTGTCCGAAACGGCCACTTCGATAAATGCACCGGCCGGAATAGCGGGGGGGCCGACCACGGCTGCAGTCATCGTGGGGGCTACGCTTGTTTTGCCTGCAACGATATCGGCTAGTTTCGGCCATTCGGCCGTTATGCCATCTACTGGGGCCAAAAACAAACGCCGACCACCGCCCGGGTTGGCTACGCCCTGCGCGGGCTTCTGCACGGCCGTCAGCGCACCGAAGGCCAAACCCGATCCGGAAAACAGGGAATAACCCGTCGTGTACTGCACCCCGTAGGTCAGGGCCGGAATAACGGCCACACCGGCCAATACGTTATTGGTCTGCACAGCGACCAGGGCACTCAACATCACAAGGGACAGGCCCAGCAACATCTTGGAAACTTTCATTTAATTAACTGTCTAAACGTTTGAAAAAAGGAAGGAAGTGGCAGCTGCCGACCGGCCGCTGCCGGGAATACAATGCGTTGATTCCGCTACGGTTAAACGGCGTCGTTCAGGAACATCAGCTCAGGGCTGGCATAGTCGAAACCAACCGATACCCGGATGCTGATCTGCCAGCTCTTCACCTGCTTGACGATGTTGATCGAGTACGCGCCAGGAGCCTCGTTGGCAATGAACTTCAGGTTCTCTTTCGGCGTGATCACTTTCGTGCTCTTACCGGCCAGACCTGGATCGATCACGAACGTGATGTTCGAATAGTCATCCAGGGTTTTTGGCTGATCGGCCGGTCCAACGTGCTCTTTGAAGAGGGTACGTCGGTTTTTGCGGTACAGATCGTAATCGACCTGCGCGATGTAATAGTTGAGCGGAATGCTCAGCAGATCCGGCCGGGTGGTCTTGATCAGGTCCGCCACTCCGTTCACCTGGTCGTAGGCATTGTTGATCGTGATTGGGGCCGACGTAAAGACGTGGCTGGCTTTGATATCGCCACCGGTGGCGCGGCCAGTAGCCGTTTTCTTCAGCAGACCATCGGCGATGTTTTCAGCACCCACCGGCGTCGGGTTATACACCCCTTTCCAGGCCGTTTTCATACGCACAAACTGGAAGTGCGTCGAGATGATCTTCCGGATAAAGAACAGCTCGAATGGGTTCTCGCGCACGTCGGCCTCGGTGCGGGTAGGCTCCACGATCCAGCCCAGGTACGAACGGTACGCTTTCTGGATATCGTCGAAGGTAATCTCCAGGTCGATATCGCCCTGGGTGAACTCGGCGTAACGGGGCCGCAGCACCATTGCCTGTTGACCAGTGAACGTCTGGGAGGCCGCTTTGAAGGCGTCGATAAACTCGGCCGACAACAGCAGCGCCCGGTCACGGGTCAGCTCGGTGGTAAAATCATTCCGGAGAGCAGCCACCCCGTCCATCACCGCATTGGTGACGACGATGTTGCCGCCCGAATTCTCGACGGTACGCAGCAGGTCGTTCCCGAAGTTTGTAAAATCAATAATTGGCGTTGGCATAAGTAGAAAAAAAGAGGAAAGTGATACGGTTGAAAAAAGTGGGCTTTAGCGGCCTGGCTTAGGCGATCCCTCTGACTTTACGAAACTGAGCTAAAGCGCTCGATGAAGCCGTCGACAGATTGGCATCCTGCTGATCGTCCTTGTTCAAAGCATCCGCTGCCGGCAGTGCCGTGGCCAGGGTCTTGTGCTTATCGTGCCAGGCTTTATAGCGAGCCAGATCCTGATTGGACGTGGCTAACTGCGTGGTCAGGCTGGCCACCTGGCTCTCGGCCGTCGTGGCCCGGGTCGACATGGCCGTTAGTTGCGATGTCAGCTCGGCGGCTGTTGGCCCTGTAACCGGTGCTGCTGGTGTGGCAGGAGCTGCTGGTACGGCCGCAACTGGTGTTGCTGGAGCAGGCGGGGTCGTTTCAACACCTGACTGCATTTGCTGATGAAGGACGGCCGCTTCCTGTTCGGCCTTATTGACTTCATCCTGAGAAGCGTTCTCCAGGAAGTGCTTGGCTACGGTTGCTGGCAAAAGTTTCGCCAGGATACTACCGGTTACTGTGTTTTTAAGCATAGTTTTTAGATAATTGAATAACTCGTTGATAAGCACTATTGAGGTCACCGGTGCGATCGGCCAGACCCAGTTTGATGGCGTCCTGAGCGCCGTACATCTTGCCGGTGAAAATCTCCTCGGATTTGATATTGCTGCCCCGCCCCGCCCGGACGGCCCCTTTGAAGGCTTTGTTGGAAACGTCCAGACTGCGCTGGATGTCGGCCCGGGTAGCTTCGTCAAGCGGCTCGATGCCGTTCAACTTCGCCTTATCGACCGAACCCGTCGAGCGGAAGATCTCGACCGCGTTACCGGCCTGCTCCAGGGCCTTGGCGTAGTTGTTGTAGATGAACATGGTCCCGATCGAGCCGATCTGAGCGGTCGGGCCGGTGCGCATGATGATCTCGTTCGAGGGTGAAGCCGACCACAGGGCAGCACTGCCGCAGCAACTGACCAGCGAAACGATCGGCTTAACCTGGCTGAATGCCGCCACGGCAGCCGCGAACTCATCGGTCGAGTCGACGGTACCACCCCCCGAATTGTAATCCAGAATAACACCCTTTTTGGAGTCGAACTCGGCAATACTGCCCAGCAAACTGATCAGGAATGTGTTCGAAAAATAATTGTCGTAGGAGTAGCCCCGGCTCATGGTACCGGTTACGGGAATCACGACCACGTCGCTCTTGGCACCCATGCTCAGGCGGTCGGAAAAGTAGCTCTCATAGGTGAATCCGGATGCGGCCAGAGCACCGGACGGAACGTCGGGGCACCCTGCCAGGTAGGGCCGGAATTGATTGGTCTCCAGCGCAGCCCGGATGGCGCGGCTGTGTAATTCAGAGATTGCCCATGCGCCGAGAAGATTTTGGTACATTGCCCGTATAGCGGTTTAAAACGATACGAAGGTGAAGCCGGGTGAACCAAACCAAAAGGACATAAAAAAAGGGGCTGCTTCTCTGTCAGACCCTTTTTCAATTGAATGAAATCAATTATCCCACCACGGCTTGCCGAACCACCGGCATGCCAGGAACATGCATAAATTCCGGATCTTCTTTTTGGGTTCGATCTCCTCCAGCCGATGATATAGCTCCAGATCGGCCAGCCGCCGGGCTTCTTTAGCCCCATGCGTTTCCTCGAACAGCCGGTTATCATACCACCAATCGTGCAGAATGGTAGCACGATTCGATTTCCCGATAGGCGGG